>NZ_JAAVUT010000013.1 GCF_018449575.1 Sodalis sp. dw_96
TCCTTACCCGCACCGTTTTACATAAGATATGGCAGCTTAATACGAAGCGCTGGACTTGGCTGATGGCATAGTGTCGAGTATCATGGCACATAACGCACCAATAAAAACCTAGGAAAATTTTATCAAATCAGTCATCTGAAGCAAAAATGCCCTGAATTAGGCAATAATTAGATTACTGATAAACTTCATAAAAATATAGTAGATGTTTGAAGTAAGGATATAAAAAAGAACCTGCTGTATGTCTCTAACTATAATTACTAAGGGAAGTTAATATCATGGAAACTGATATATTTAAGCCAGTATTGTTTGTACTAATAGCAGTATTCCTCAGCAAGAAACTCAAAGAAATGAGCGTTAAAACAATTTTATTTATTGCTCTATTGGCTTTTTTGTCGAATTTATCTAAATTAAGCTCGCTAGAACAAATAAAAACAGATATCTTAACTAAAGACGGTTTTTTGCATTATTGCATATCGTCGGTCATTACTATGATTATCACTATAATCATCCTGCTGATATATGGATTTATTAAGAAAAGGAATATAAATGAATAATTCAAATATTGGACCCAATAATAGAGAAATGGCAAGAGGGCTTGCGAATGACATGGCTTGGGGCGCGGGATTTGGATTGGCAACTTCTGGCCCCGCAGGTGTTCCATTGGGCGCGGGTTTAGCAGCCGTACAGAATGTAATACAAGCAGCGAAAGGGCATTGTCCTCTAAATGTTCAGATGCCTAACATTCCTATGGGTCCTACCCAACTGAACCGAAGTAGCCAACCCAATGTGCATCATGAAACGTTGTCACCTTCAGAACAGTGGAAAAGAAATTTAAGGCCTTAATAAGTCTGGGCGATCAATTCGAAATTGAATGTAGACGTTCTGCTAACTTTTTTAATATATTAGCATATTAATAATGCCATCGATTCTAAAGCGTTATTTAGTAAGCGAAGAAGGGTCTAAAAGTATATATTGCTTTTAGATTCTAATGGATTCCACGACTATACTATATATAGTATTAAAAATGTTCTGCTTAAAGAAATGCGTGGATAACAGAAAATGTTTTAAGCGCACAATAGTAGTGCGCTTCAATTAGTATTTAGGCTTTTTTGTGCAACGTTTTTTTACTACTATTGGCGGCGCGTTCGGTTTTTATTCTATCCAGTAATGCCGCCGCACTGTTTTCACCACTTATCAGCTCCGGGTTTTCTATCCGCCATTGCGCCGTCAGTTCACCGCGAAATGCTTTTGCCAAAATGGATTGGGTGAGGTTATTTACGCGGGTAAGTGCGCTGCTGACCTCTTTTTCAATAGTATCGGCATAAGCGAAAAGTTGTTCGGTTTGGCGGATGATTTCGTGTTGCTCTTCTAAAGAAAGCAAAGGTACCGGCATTGCTTTAAGTTGTTTTACCCCTTTTAAATTTGGTATGGCCGAACCTGTACTATTCTCAAATTTTTTTTTTTGGAAAGGAGGGGATTTGACGAGGAGTTTGAAGAATTTATCATTATATAATAAATTATTAATCCGTACTCTTAGCAAAGCTTGGTTTATTATGCCTTTTTCACTTCCCTTTGGAACTTGGGTAATTCTTCCTAGGCTCACTCCCGAACAACTAATTAAGAAATCCCCATCGATAACTTGAAATGCTTTCATTTCGTTAAATTTTATCTCAGTTACGTAATAGCGTGCATAGGAGCAATCGTCATTGATTGGACAATACTGCTCATATACCTTATAACCGTGTTCAACAAACATTGCTTTTGTCAATGAGCTTCCAAATGGCCCCCTTTTGAAAGAGTCTTTATTATTATTCAAAATAGACTCCCAAGTTGTATTGCTCCATTCCTTTATATTATTTTGTGCTCACCATTTCTCCGTTAGTCTCCCTCTGACCGCAACACCAAATACAGTTTGACGAAAAAACTCAAGGATTCTAGCTATTTGCTTAAGAGGTGCTTTAACGCTGTCTACTTGCGCCAATAGCGTATCGAGTGCTTCAACGATGATTTTTTGTTCTGCAAGTGGCGCTAGACGAAATGGAGCATTCAAACCATCTGTTGTACCAAGACGGGGCATATTCACGCCATAACTGACCTCATCGACATAACTTAAAAAAACAGAATTTTTTAACCAATAAAAAATATATTTATTGGAGCAAAAAGGTTCTGCATTGATAGGGGTGATTTCAGTCGTACATACGCCATCTTCTTTGGCAACGATAATTTTATTTAAGTAAGGGCGTAGTTTCCCATATAAAACGTCACCATTCTTAAAGCTGTTTTTTGTACTTTTGAAAGGCCGGTCCATTGCCCTAACTTGATTAAGGAGCTTTGATGAATCCTTTTCAATATCTTCAAGCTCTAAAACCCAGGTATCAGGCTGAACATCAGACAAGCCTTGTTTAGTTGCCTTACCATAATCGACAATATTGCCTAATTGTGTATCTAACCACCCTTCAGGCAATTTCCCCCGCTCATGCCTTCTCCTCGCCAAACGCTTCATTTAGCAATGTGCGCTGAGCATCGGCTTCATCACCTGCACCCAATTCCCGCATCAGCGTGTGATATGCCTTACGTTCCTGTTCAGTCTGTCTGGGCGTCATTCAGGTCGTTATGATACTCATGCACCGCTAGGTTGCCGGTACGACGCAGTTTATGGAATACGGAAAGAATACTGCCATCGACGAAAGAAATTTTACCCAGTTCGCGCAGCAGGTCGTTTTGGTTCTCGCAGGGAGGGATATTTAACAATACGCCGAGGTGTTTCGCCGTGGCTTCACCGAACATCCGCATCTTGAAGGTGTGGTATTGGGATCATCCGGGTAGTTGTTTTCTGCGGCACAAGCAATGGCGTAAATAAAATCGTTAACGCCTTTCAAAAAATCGAAGTTGGATTTATTCATGCGCATTCCACGACCCAGACAGTCTCAGGGGATGCTGAAATATTAGGGTAATATGTTACAAAGTGAGAGCGTTTTATATTACGCCCCTGGTGGGTATGCGATCAATTGAAGAAAACACACCTAACTCAATATTTCTTAAGGCATTGTGCCTTGCAATCTTAAATTCGTAGGAGTGGTTTGCCGCACAATAGATAGAACAGGCGATTTAATGCTAAATGAAGTAAAAAAATCGTTTATTTCAGCATAATGCCCCGTATTGATGTCTGTTAAAATTCATCCGGGAGAGAGAGCTGATGACTCACTTCTGATCAATGGGCTTCGTTCAACATCGATATCAATTGATGCAACGGGGAAGGGCAAACATTCCCTTAACCTGGATAAGGTATTGATTAACATATCAGCGTTTCTGCTATATGATTCCAAGCAGGATGAAATAGCTTAGAAAGGCTGATCGAAGTGGATGATTTAACAATTCAGCAAATCCATGAACGGTGCCTAAGCACCACGCAACAAGCCATTGAAGGTTTTGGGTGGGATAACATCTCGGTTGGCGTGCTAAGCGAAGCAGATAAAGAACGGCTGGAAGAGGGCATCGACCACAGCATCCTCAACTGGCCGTGGGCGATGAATCGTTACAGAGGCAACGCCGACGATGGCATCCTAGACATCTCCCTCAAGGTAATCGATCATGATGACCCGGGCTCGTTACATGCGGTCATTCTTTGCAAGTATGATGAGCGGCGTGAACAGTTCTCTATCTGCATGTTGGAGAATTTTATCTCTGATGAAGAGACAGCTCTGACAGGCAATGCGCTGGTTATTGCCCTAATATACTCAACAACATTCTGCAATATTGTTGAATTTGAAGAGGTTTTTATTCAAGATCCAGTTCCTGATGCCCAACCACGTTACAGGTCGTATGGCTTTGCTCAAGTGTGGAATGATCACGATAAAATGTCGGCTGAAGTGCGGGACATTCTGGAAATGATCCGTATCAAGGTGAATGGCGTTGATCTTGATGAGTAAGAAGTTACCTCTATGGCTAACAGGGGCTGTTTGTTAAATGAACAGAGTTGATGTAGAATTGTATGCAATGATAGTAAGAAAAAAGGAGGCGTAATGATCAAGCAAACTAAAAGAATCGATTCTGACAAAGCGATGGCTGCTGCGAAACGCTCCTTAGATTTCTGGGCAACTATTGACGGCAATAAACTCGCCAAAGTGGGTCAGAAAGAGAAAGAAATGGATATTGTGGGACCGAGAAAGAAAGTAAAGTCGGCCAAATACGCATAATCTGTGTTCGTCATGAGTACATCTGACACAACAGCTTGAAAGATTGAGAGTTACCGGTTTTGGTAAGGGTGTCGAATCCCTTTACATAACACGAGGTGACTCTCATGCTTCTCTCTAACAATCCTGTCATTAAACACAAAGTGGGTTTATTGAATCTCGCCGAAGAGCTCGGTAACGTGCCGAAAGCAGCCTGCGAAGTAGACTTCCCAAAACCTTGAGCATTTTCAGCCTCAACCAAGATGCCCGACCGCCGCTTACGGTGCTGACAGCTACTTTTGTGCTTTGAGTATTAAAAAAGGCGGCCGGCGGCAGTGTTTCACTAATTTGGGCCGTTTCGCCAGGGCTTCTTCTGTCGGTTGCGGCTCAGACAATGCGCGCAGGGTAAAACCACAACCCAGCAGGGTATTCACATAGTTATCTGTCGTGCGATGGTATTTAATGACGTCGTTTATAAACCACGTGGTATGGCGTATCGACTGATCGTGATAATTATCCAGCGGCCAATGTTCGCCGGTTTCAGTGGTGATCCATCCTACCGGCCAGGCGGTACAAACCGGATGTTCAACGCTGAAAATAAAATACCCGCCGGGCTTTAGCGCATTATAAACCTTGCGGCATATCCCCGAATAATCCTCGACGTAATGCAAGGCTAATGACGACACCACCAGATCATAGATATTGTTATCAGCAGCAAAATCCTCCATCGAAATATGCTGAAAGGTAATGCCCGGATCATCCGTCAGGCGTTGTGTCTCAGCCAGCATACGCGTTGACAGTTCAATCCCCGTGACATGGGCGGCACCATTGGGCCGGGCGTAACGCGCAAAATCGCCAAAGCCGCTACCAAGATCAAGCACGTTCAAGTGGCTCAGTTCCGGCAGTAAGGCGCGGATCGCGGGCAGCTCTAACGCGCCATTCAGGCCGGAGTCATTCTGGCGTAATGCCTTATATCCTTCGAAAAAATCGGGATTATCGTACACATTCTGCTTGGATAAATCGTTGTGCCATGCGGTCATGATGCCAGTCTCCTTTGTTGTCAGTTTCATCAGCATTTCAGGGTTAGCTGGACTCTGCTTCATTGGTATTTGTCCATTATCGTCATGATGCCCTAAGTTGGAATGAGCGCGCGCCCCGCGAGCGAATTGATTTTAGTCCGCAGCGTGTTGCGGCAGCAATCCTCGATTCTACTAAAATCAGAGGGGCGCGCTATAGACAGGCGTGTCCACGATCCTGGCGGCAGTCCAAGTTCGCCAATCGGTTACTTTGCATTACAACGGCGAAGATAATTGCTTAAGGCCATTATTTCTCGTTTTGTTGTGCTGGTTCTCTTCATAATGATTGTAATGTTGGGACAGAGTAGTTTACTGACCTCACGGATATTCAATTGAAGTTCTAATAAGTTCATATGGAATATAGGCTCATGGTGAGCGATTCGATTGCGAAGTTGTCGTATTTTATCGATTTGCTGGTTAAATACAGAACGTTTGGGCGCCTTTCGAGGCAGGAATGATTTATGTAAATAGGGAACCCACAGTGAATGCTCAAACATAGAAACGGTTAAGTAATACCAGAACCCAAAGGTTAGCTCGGCAATCACTTTTCCGGGAAGTAGTTCGCTTCCTTTTATACTTTGCCTAACAGCAATATTTTGCGCTTTGATCAACATATTCTGACAAAGCGGATTTAATAATGCTAAAAACCGTTTTTCTTTAAACCATTCTGGTCCAAATCCAGCTGCGAGTTCTTTGTCGAATTTATTTCGGAGAGTAATTTCTATATAATGAATATCTGAAAATAATGCCGAACTAATCTTCGTATTAATTACATATAATTTTAATGATTTTAATTCACTATTATTTGTTACCTTAAGGTATTTACTTAAACGAGGTCTTGAAAAGCAAGAAATGATCTGTTGCAAACCATCTACGCCCAATTCAGGAAGCCTTTTATTGGCCAATTTGTGCTCCTTCTATATGCAATACCGCTGTGTTGACTAAACAACTGGGAAAGGTTAATATCATTCTTGTAGACCCCCGGTGCGACCTCTGCGCAAGCATGCCCCCGGGGGCTTGTTTTTTCTAGATACTTGCCTGCTTCTATTCAACCTTCATTTCAATGTCAAATATTTTGATAGTTGGCTGTTCCGAGTTTTTCAACTCAGCTAAACCAGACAGTTTTCTTTTTTTATATTTTATAAGCTTTTTTAGTAAATTAAAAATCAGAAGCTAATTATGTAGTAACTTCACTCTTTAATTTGATATTTTACTCAGATTCTATCAATTCGCCTGTTTAGATCCTTAGGTGTTATATTTTATTTATATAAGTTCATGATGAAAGGTACTACTTATGTCATCGGTCAGCCGTTTATGATGCTAATAAAATAAGTGGATCGGAGCACTATTGTGATCGATAATGATGTTCATGAAGAATCATCCGGGAGAGGGTACAGATGACCCGCATCGTGATCGATTTACCTGAAGAAGATCTCCGGCAATGGGATAATCTGGCCGCTATTCGCCATCTCTCCCGGGCAGAGTTAATCAGGCAAGCCTTGGCCGGCTATCTTGCGGATAATCGCGCCGGTAGTAATAATAATGCGTTTGGCTTATGGGCTGATAGCAACACTGATGGAATTCTTTATGAGAGTCAGATCCGCAAGGCGTGGGAATGAGCGTTCTATAGGCTTCGTTTGACCTCGATCAGTTTTAAAATGGCGTTGAAAAATAACTCGCAATCTGGTTTGACCAGTGCTAAATTCAGCATGGAAACAGGTTGGCTTTTCGCCTTCTTAATAAATTGGGGGCCTTTTTGGGGGCTTCGATAGAAAGGCTTTCTAACTAACTTACTAAAATTAAATAATTATTTGGTTGTTCGAGTCCGGCCTTCGCACCATTAGTACACAATCAGGTCACCCAAGGGTGGCTTTTTTTATGCCTGAAATTCAGTCTCCGCAAGGCTTTCTGTATTAGCCCCTTGTTGATCCATACATCGGTAATATTGGGTAAGGTAAGAATGATTGAGTGGCATTCTTTTAACAATGCGAGTTCACCACTTGCTTGCTAATTAACCAACGGTATTGACTGCCGGAATGAAATTCAAACCGTCCAGCTGAACGAAACCACTTCAGCCTGCTTAAGGATCAGCTCAACTGCACCAGCTGTTTTATCTGGCGGCTAGCTTCATAAACGACCTGGACTCGTCCTGCTTTTGATGTCAGCCGCTTGCAAAGGCGCTCAATGTCCGTCGGGGTGGTACCGATTTTGCCCATCAGCTCAACCGGTTCCGAGTTGATGGCATAAGCAACAGTAATCGATTCTTGGTGGACATCTAATCCGACATACAACGTGCAATTGTTGTTCATGCTGGTTTCCGTGAGGGAAATGCCGGGGTGCGGTTCATGTCGGCATGTCCCGGGCATGTGTCGATGAAGTGCTTTTTTAAACATGTGGCCGGGATATGCTTATGGTATCGACACGTTCTGGCTACGTGTCGATAAAACGCGTTTTTTTAAACATGATGCCGTGACATGTTTATAGCATCGACATATTATGACTATATGTCGATGAAAACGGTTTTTATAAGCATATGAATTGGAATCCAGAAACCCCTCACAACGAGTTGCCGATACTGCCGCCTGAACTGGAGCGCGTTGAAACGCGCAGCGTACTCAAAGCGTGTATAAGTGCGCGCGCAGCAATCGCAGAGTTGAAAACTGCCGGTGAGTTGATCCCCGATCAAGGCTTGCTGATAAGCATCCTTCCGATGCTGGAAGCGAAAGATTCTTCGCGCATTGAGAATATCGTAACTACCAGCGATCGGCTCTTTCAGTATGCTGACCACGCAGATGGCGCAGATCCGGCCACCAAAGAAGCGCTGCGCTATCGTACAGCGCTTTATGATGGTTATACCCGCCTTAAGGACTATCCACTTTGCACAAACACAGCGGTAACTATCTGCACCAAATTACGCGCAGTGCAAACCGATATCAGGAAAACGCTGGGTACGGGATTGCGTGATCAGAATAATAACGTGGTATATACGCCGCCGGTGGGTGAAGACGCCATTCGTAACTTACTGGCGAACTGGGAGCGGTTTATACACGGTGATGATGATTTAGATCCGCTGGTGAAAATGGCTATTGCACACTATCAGTTTGAGTGCATCCACCCGTTCCCGGACGGGAACGGGCGAACGGGTCGTATCCTGAATATCCTGTACCTGATTCAGACTGGATTGCTTTCGCTGCCTATACTGTATTTGTCCCGCTTCATCCTGGAGAGGCGTGATGATTACTACACCTTCCTGCGCAGGGTGACAGAAGAGGGTGACTGGGAATCGTGGATTTTATTTATGTTAGAGGCAGTGAGGAACACGTCTCGGTGGACGACTGATAAGATATCGGTTGTCAGAGAATTGATGGCAGAAACCACAGCATATGTGCGCGAGCAACTGCCGAAAATCTACACCCATGAACTTATCCAGGCGCTTTTTGCGCAGCCGTATTGCCGGATCGATAACCTTGTTGAACGAGGTGTGGCCAAACGCCAAACGGCATCAACATACCTCAAACAGTTAGTAACTATTGGCGTACTGGAAGAAATGACTGCTGGCCGTGAAAAGCTGTATATCAACACCAGGCTGCTGCGTGAGTTGGGTCAGTAACGTGGATGCTATGTAGTAAATACGCGTTGCTTATAAAATAGTCAGTATCAGCAGATGAGTACGTTTTGCATGCCGTCACGGGCAAAGTTCTCGGCGGTGGCATCAAGCATTTCTTGGCGCAAAGTGAGTGGCTGCCTGAGCGACCATCTTTAATACGGTGGCAGTTACTCAGAATTATTTACCGGGCATGAGCGTACCCAGATCACTACTGTTTATTTGGGATGATAAGTCGGGTTTAAGAATTTTGCTCAGACGCGGGAAATAGCGGTCAACCCACATTCAGTAGGGCTTTGTTCGACACTGAATTCAATTTTGTAATGGCTTTGGTAAACGCCTCGCAAGGTGATTGGTGCTCTTGTTTCCCAATTAACATTGTCGTCAGGAATATTCGCCCGATTATTCATTCATTTTCCAATTTATCCCCTATAAGGGTTAAAGTTGGTTTAACCCCTATAGAGGTTAATATTGAATTTATCCCCTACAGAGGTTATTATTAAAATATCCGCTATAGGGGGTAATAATGAAGGTGACATCTCCGGCATCACTGGCCAGTACGGTCAGGGATCAACGTAAGCTTAACAAGCTGAGCCAGGTAAAAGCGGCTGAACGTGTTGGGATCAAGCAAACGACAGTATCTGATTTTGAAAATAAACCGGAATCGACCAAGCTGGAGACATTGTTCAAAATCCTTTCGTCTTTGGATCTGGAGCTTCATGTGGTGAAGCGTGGCGCAACACCGGACGAAAAAATCGTCTGGAATAGGGAGTGGTAAGAGAAGAGGACATCGGCACTGACAGTCGCGATGAATAGCGTTGTTGTTGGTACGCTGTACCGGGATGGCAGCGGTGCGATGTTATTTCAATACACGCCTGAATGGCTGTCTGAGCCTGGCTCGCGTGCTAGCCTCTCCAGCATGGCAGGATCAAAGGGAAGGAAGTATTGAATTTCTTCAGTAATTTGCTGCCGGATTTTGAGGCAATTATCGCCAGGATGCAGGCCCGGTTTCATGTTAAAACGGCATACCCCTTTGACTTGCTGGCAAGCGTTGGGCGCGATTGTGTAGGGGCGGTTCAGCTTTATCCCCAGGGAATTGATATTGCTTCGGTCATGGATACTCTTGCGGAGCACCTGGATGATATCCAGATTGAAGCACTGCTCGACGGTTATCAAACCTCTCCATTAGGGATGACGGGGGGAGATGATTTCCGGATTTCATTGTCAGGAGCCCAGGAGAAAACGGCTCTGCTTTGGTATCAAGGCCGCTGGCAGAGGCCACATGGCAGCACGCCGACCAGCCATATATTCAAGCTACCTATTGGCATGATAGCGCAGAACCACATCAATCTGAGCGAAAGCTGAGAGAATGGATGGTTATGTTCTCGCATCGCCAGTGCATTCGGATTTCCCGTCGCCAGTGCCGATCTGGCTGTATTTGGTCAAAAAAAGGTGCTAATTGTCCAACGTTTTGATCGGCGATGGTCCAAAGACGGCTGGTTAATGCGATTGCCGGTTATCCTTAAATAAAATGGCTTACCCCCTGCTAGCAGGGTGCTTAAAGTCAATGTCCTACGTTGAAATTTGCAGCAGTCGACCTTTATAACAGTGCTAAAAATTTAACCTCTGCACATATCAATCATACTAATTTTAGCAATATAACATTTTTTGCTAATTAATATTATCACCAATTTAGTCCAATCCCTTGGAATGATATTCATTTGTCTTTACGGCGAAATAAAAAAACAGCATAATAACCGGATGAATGTAAAAGGGACTTTTTAAAATATGGCTATACCAATTTATTTATGGCTTTATGATAATATAGGAAATCAGATAAAGGGTTCAGTAAATGTTCTAAGCCGTAATCATAGCATTGAGGTTGTGGCTTTACGTCATATGATTGAACTGCCCACTGATCTACATACAGGAAATATTACTGGTACAAGGATACATCAGCCTGTTAGTTTTGATAAAGAAATAGATTCTTCATCTCCCTACATTTATCAAGCTTTAACACAGGGAAGAACGCTTAAATCCGCTGAGTTCAAATATTATCGCATTAATGGTGCTGGTTATGAGGAACACTATTTCTCCTTGATTTTAGATGGCGTAAAAGTCGAATCTACTACATCCCTAATGTATGATATTTATGATGCATATGGAGAAAAAAGAAATCATATCGAATGTGTTGATTTGGACTATGAAAAAATAACATGGCTTTGCGTTGATGGAAACATCAGGCATACAGATAGCATAAATGAATGTTCAGCCGCTTAGTCAAAAGGAGATATAATATATGACATGGACGTACAAACAAAGCACTGGGGAGCTTTTTTATAACGGTAACTTTATTGAAAAAGGTTACTCGGGGCGAATGACGAATAAAAATAACCCGGATCGACAGCAGGTAAAAGGATTGGGGCCTCTACCCAGAGGTACATATTGCATAGCCGGACAAACGAGATCCAAAGGTCCCATGACAATCGTACTTTCGCAAGTATCAGGTGATACATTTGGCCGTAATGCTTTTCGCATTCATGGGGAAAGGGTGCAAGGCGTTCCGGGTTGGGCTTCTGAGGGATGTATCATTGTTGGCCCGGGAACAAGGCGACGCATTCTTGATTCTAATGATACAGTTCTGGAAGTGATAAGATGAAAATTTCTATTTTCAGTTTTCTTTTCTTATTCTTGTCCATCGCCCATGCCATGTGCCCTGAGTCCCTCAAATATGCACATAGGGATCAAATTGAAAGATTATTATCAAATCGCCAAAATTTTCTTGAATTAATAGAAGGTGTGCATGAGGCAGATAAAGAATGGCTAATGGTTGTTCCAAATATTGTGGGGTATGTAAGCGCGGAACAAAGTAATAGTTTGAGAGATGCGTTAATACACTCACTTCTATTTTCTACGAATGAAAGTTTAACTGCCCTTCATGCTATTGATAAGGAAATAATCAAATATGGCCATTCATCAGTTAGAGATAAACTCGGTACCGACTCTGTTTGTGCCTATATGATCAATACGGAAAAATATGATAGAAAATCCTTTTTTGGATATTACCTAAAAGCAAAAGAAAATCTTATTAAATCTGGCGTAAGAGGCAAAAACTGCCTGGAATTAATGGACAGTTCGGTTGAAGAAACGCTTTATGAAGAAAAGATTGGATGTTTGACTTGGGGGAAAGAGAAATATGCTTTTTGATATTTATCTCTATGATAAATTACTCTCCAATTTAGTGCGGGGAGATATCTGACTAAGCAACAGTTGGGTAGATTCAGCATCACTTTACAGGCAATATTATGTTTGAGTGGATTCACTGTGTTGCCAAGTTAAATAATATTTCAAATGTAAATATTAGACTTTACTTTTTTGTACGGTTTCTTTTTTGAAAAAACGGGAATTAAAATTGCCCTTTTTAGTCAGAATCTTCGCATCAACAAGCATGTCAAACCTTTCCTGAGTAGTTAATTTTTTTGCTGATTCTTTAGCTGACTTGAGTAACTCTTCACTATTGATATAAGTTCTTCTCTTGCATTTCGTCAATCATTAATCGTTGCCATCTTCTGCACAGTAGATAAAATAATGAGTTTGAGCACGTGTTTTACTATCGTAATCTTTAAAGAGGGCAATCTGCTCTGTTAAAGGGGGTAAAATTCAAGAAAATTACCCCGTTTATTTGATTCATTATCCCCTTTAGGCAAAACCAGGCGTTTGCAATGAAATGCCTTGTATGAGGGCCAATTTCATCATGGATAAGGGAAAGGGGTTTTGGGTTGATCGTTCTATCTGTTTTTACAAGGGCAAATCAAACCGCTCACCCTGAACAGTGCCACCCGCTACCACTCAGGGGGCCATCAAGGCACCCATTCCCAGTCTTTCTTTACCTTTTCCACTTCCGCAATCAGCTTCACCCCTTTGCTGGTACGCACCCAGCGAGGGGCTTTCAGTTCGCTGGCGAAGTAGCTAACGAGTTCGAACATCAACCCAATCAGGGTTTGCTCCATTTCCGGCGTTACCACCCGGTTTGTCAAAAGACGCGCCAGCGTCAGACAATATTCGCAGAGCAGATCGGCATCGGGTTCAAAACCAAGCTTCGGCGATGGGAGTTCATCAACGGTAAGGCTTTCCATCACATGAGGCGGAAGGGGGTCATTCATGGTAGGCAGCAGCGTTGCCAGGCAGTCTGCCAGCCGGACGTAGAGCGCCTGCCGCTGCATGGGTTCGTCGACCTCCAGCAGGGTTTCGGCAAATTGTTCGCTATAGTCAGCCAGCAGGGTGAAATCCGTTTCAACGCTGAAGGGTATGGCAAGCAGCGCATCGGTGCGCTGCCGTGAAGATGACGTAAATGTAGGCATAAAAATCTCGCTAGTTTCTTTGAGTTAAAAACAACAACACCAAAAATTATGGTGCCGGGAGGCTCAAAACGGTCTAGCGAACCGCGGACTTATTTCCCCGAAGGGTATTGTATTAGTCGCCCTCCCGACGTTAATCGGGCAGCTTGAACCCTCCGTCTAAATAGACGGAGGTCAAAAAAAGGCCAACTCTTTCGGGGCTGGTCCTGGCCGCGCTAGACGAGGTTTTGAGTCCTCTATTGGATAGGCTATAACAAGTCGCAGTGGAAATCAACGATAACTTATTGATAATACAAATGTCTTCCTGTATACCCCCGACATTTAAGTCCCGCAAGCAGGGGCTGATTCTCGCAGATTGGTGTACCGGCGGTCAGCACCGGCCTAGGACCGGAGTGTCCATAGATCACATTTGTTTAGTTAATCGGGATTACCCCGCTATCAGCCGTGGGAACAAACTCAGTGGTGTCATTTGAGCGCATGGGTGCGCGAATAGTATTGCGTGGGAAATCCTGCGTGTGGCTTACGGTTTTCACCTCTGGGCTAATAAACTCATTAACGTGGGTGATTCATGACAAAACCGATGGCTATAAAAAAATAAGCCGCGGAGGGACCTTTCCTAATAATTGGATAAATATGCAAAATAACATTGAAAAATATGATTTTTTCCTCTTGCCTACGGAAGGCGGTTCTGACAAATTAGGAGCCATTCGAAGAGTGAGAAAACAGCTTTTAGTTTTGATGCGCCGAACCTATTCTTTTCTCTTCCTATCCTAATTGCGGACTAGGAGAATTGTTATGCCCAGCCTTATCGATACTGCCATCCGGCAGGCGGAGAAGCGCTTGCAATTGAGCGGGAAGCAAGAAATCCTAACCGACGGCGAAAAACGCGTAATCGGTTGGCCCGCTGTCGTTCCAAAGCCCATATTAAAACGTGCAGGCATGGTCAAATGGGACAAGTTTGTGACAGCGATGCACTTGAAGGTGTCTGCATGAGCACTCGGCGCTCCAAGTCTGTCACTCCTCGTGCCACGAACACGGGGCGGGCTGTCGAGATCGACGCACAAAGCTATTTTGCCTTCGTCAACGACCTTAAGAATAAGATTGTCCAAGCCAGGCACCGCGCCAGCCTTTCTGTGAATCGAGAGTTGATTCTGCTCTACTGGACTATCGGAAGTGATATTTTGGCACGGCAAAAGCGGGAGGGTTGGGGTGCCAAGGTTATCGATCATTTGGCCGACGATCTCGGGCGCGCTTTTCCCGAGATGACGGGGCTGTCCGCCCGCAATCTAAAATATATGCGTGCATTTGCGCAAGCCTGGCCCGATGGCGAATTTGTGCAACAGGTTGTTGCACAATTACCCTGGGGCCATAACGTCCGCCTTCTCGACGCCGTCAAGCCGTCTGAGGAGAGGGCTTGGTATGCCCGGCAAGCGATCGAACATGGTTGGAGCCGCAACGTTCTCACCCACCAGATCGGCAGCAATCTTTTTGTCCGTCAAGGCAATGCGATGACCAACTTCTCGCGGACCCTCCCGGCCGACCAATCCGAGCTTGCCCAACAAATCATTAAGGACCCCTATACATTTGATTTCCTTGCGCTTGGCCCTGAAATGCTGGAGCGTGATCTCGAACGCGGTCTGATCGAGCATCTGCGGTTGCTCATTCTGGAACTCGGAAAGGGATTTGCCTTCGTCGGCAGTCAATATCACCTCCAGATTGGTGGTCAGGATTACTATCTCGATCTCCTCTTCTATCATTTGCGCTTGCGCTGTTTCGTGGTGATCGAGTTGAAGATAGAGGACTTCAAGCCCGAGTTCGCGGGGAAAATGAATTTCTACCTTTCAGCCGTGGATGATCAGCTACGCCACCTTGATGACAAGCCGACCATCGGCATCATCTTGTGCAAGGGACGCAACGAAGTCATAGTCGAATATGCTTTACGAGATTCTACTAAGCCGATGGGTGTTGCTCAGTATCAAATCTCTGAGGCCCTACCACCTCAGTTTGAAGAGGATCTTCCGACGCTCACAGAATTCGCGCGCGAATTCCCGCTGATGTCGCTGGTCAAACTTCGCATCGAAATCGAGCGCGCACTTCGCAAATTCGCTGAGAAAAGGGGCATCGCCTTCGATCGGCCAACTGGCATCATGGATATGTTGCGAGACCTGCGACAGCAGGGAGCCATGCCCGCCAGCACCGAGCAGATGCTTGGCGCGTTGAGCGTCATGAACGAAGCTTCACATAGTGTGGATGTGGATGCAGATGCGGCAACGCGTGCCGTTGACATTGGCACGTTGTTCCTAGCCGAGCTCACAACCACCGATGACTGAATGTATTAACCTCCGGATGATCCAGACACGTTGACTTGATGACGTCTCTTCAGTACAGCCAAATTTAGAGGTGATCTGCAAGGAGAGTCGCACAGCCATACTTGCACGATCACGAGCCGCGTAGAAATTGAAAGTTATTTAAACATTCTAATGGTTGATAGCTTATCCCATGGGTTGTTGGCCAGTCGCGAAACAATTGGCCGTTTATTCAGCGGGAATAGTCAGATCTGAGCTAATACATATTAGAGTTGGATAGCAATCCTTTTCCCCGTTGGGAGCGTAACATCGATGCTTAGTTCTCCGCCCAACGCCACAACATATCGTTTTAATGTAGACAGGCGCGGATCGTTATCGGGTTGCTCCATTCGTGCAACGCTTGGCTGCTTAATACCCAACGCCGCAGCCATTTCGGTCTGTGAAAGGTTCATCTCTTCCCTGAGCTGGCTTAGAGCAATTTCTCGCCGCAGTACTTCGACCTTTCCAGCGACCCGGCTTTGTACTTCCGGACTTTCCTGGGCCAGTAATTCTTTATAGGTTGCCATTGGTTGGTTGTGATGACGTCCCACATGTCATGCCTCATAGCCTATTCACTATAAGTAGAATATAGCTTATTCGCTATAGTATCAATACGCGACCTCTTTTTATTTAGCGGCTAAGGACTAGGAAGCCGCGCCAGACGAGGGCGGGCAAGGGCGCCAAAGGCAAGTAAAGCGATCCCTTGCGGGAACCTGGTTGGTGGTGCTACGCCCGGCCCTCCGCGTAAGGGCTGGCCGTGAGATGAATAACAGGGAAAATATAGAATGCACACAACCGACGCGACCGAACGGCAAGGCGTTCTTCATGGCCGGTTTGCCGGGTAATTACTGTGCGCCGGCGCAGCCTGATAGTGAATTGATGTGATCAATCATGATTCGTCAAAGAACCAATAGCCCTGATTCACCAGCCCGGTCAGCTCCGCCGCAAAAGCCGGGTTATGCAGCGCCTCTACCAGCTCATTTTTACCGATACGGGTATACTGGCATAGCGCGTCGGCGGCTTCGGGATTGACCGTTTTCAGTGGTTCGCCGTTGATGAAGAAACCGTCGCCGACCTGCAGAACCCTTAGCCCGCTCAGTCGTTTCAAGACTTGCCCCTCCATCAGCGCGCCGATAATCTCATCTTGTGTGTAAAGTGGCTCTGCGGGAGCGATATCCAGCTCGTGGCGCGGCGTTGTCGCGAAGCGGCCAAACCATTGTTTAAAATCCTCGGGCTGATTAATCATATCGATCATCATACCGCGCAGGCGATTAAGCTCATGATCTTCAACCCGGCCGGGATGTTCGCGGCAGGTTAAATCAGGATCGCTGTAATGCTCGCCGCCGAGATCGTTTTCCAGCGCATAGTCGGCGAAACTGCTGATTAAATCCCGGCCGTTGGGTCCGCGGAAACCGACCGAGTAGTTAAGGGCGGTTTCGTGGGTGAAACCGTCGTGGGGGAAGCCCGGCGGAATATACAAAATATCCCCCGGCTCAAGGTCTTCATCAATGATGGGCGTGAACGGCTCAACGTGCAGCAGCGCCGGATGCGGGCAAAACTGCTTCAAGGGCAGTTTGTCGCCGACGCGCCATCGGCGCCGGCCCATTCCCTGGATGATAAAGACATCGTACTGATCGATATGCGGTCCGACGCCGCCGCCCGGTACGGAATAGGAGATCATCAGGTCGTCTAAACGCCAGTCCGGCAGCACCCTAAACGGACGTACAAGTTCGGCGGACGGGGCATGCCAGTGGTTGACGGCCTGGGCCAGCAGCGACCAGCCGGTTTCGCCCAAATTATCAAAATGCTCAAACGGCCCGAAGCTGGCCTGCCACTTCCCATTGGCATGGCTGACCAGGCGGCTGTCCACTTCCGCTTCCATTGCCAAACCCGCCAGCTCGTCCGGCGTAATGGGATCGACAAAGTCCGGGAGAGCATTCTTTAAAATGACGGGTCGTTTTTGCCAGTATTTTTCTAAAAATTCGGGCCAGTTAAGGTTAAGTTGATAAGCCATGCTGTTACACCAATGAGAAGACAAACGGCCCTGATTATATCGAGTCTCCCCTCGGCCGCCTTGTCATGGGTCAAGGCTGTGCATTCAGCCACGCAAAAATGAATACGGTCAGTCCGTTTCCGGGGGTAATATTGTCCGGCAAAACCGTATACCCGTCATACTTCAAGCTGCAGGTGCGTTGGCTTGCCTCGCTCACCCCAATCACTTTATTGAGAAAGCTCGCGGGGATCGCTGCGTTGCCGCCTTCCAGCAAATCGAATCATCTAGGGTATAGCGATATCCGGATCGCTATCAAAATGTTTCCCAGTCAGCATTATCGTTTTGTTTCTCAGAAGGCGTATTGGCGGGACGAGGCGATACGTTAGCCATGTTTGGCTTGGCCTCCTCTGGCCTGCCTTCCGGTTCATGTAATTTGAACACATGAATAGTTTCAAGCAGCAGGCGTACCTGTTCCATCAGCGAGGCGCTGGCCGCTGAGGACTGTTCCACCAGCGAGGCATTCTGCTGCGTTACCCCGTCCATCTGCGAAACCGCGAGGTTGACCTGATCGATACCGGTGGATTGCTCCTGTGATGCCGCCGAGATTTCCGCCACGGTGTCGGTGACGTGCTTCACTGACGAAACGATCTGATGCATGGTTGCACCGGCGCGCTCCACCTGCCCGGCGCCGATGTTGACCTTGTCTGCGGAGTCTTCTATCAGCGATTTGATCTCCTTGGCCGCGGAGGCGGTGCGTTGTGCCAGGGTGCGTACTTCGCTTGCCACCACCGCGAAGCCTTTGCCTTGCTCTCCTGCGCGCGCAGCCTCCACCGCCGCATTCAGCGCCAGTATATTGGTCTGGAAAGCGATGCTGTCGATCACCGATATAATTTCGGAAATTTTGCTGGAACTGGAAGAGATCGCATTCATTGTCTGGACGACTTCTGATACGGCCTTGCTGCCGGACTCGGCCATTTGCGAAGCGTTGGTGGCGAGTTGGCTGGTCTGGCGCGCGTTGTCGGCGTTTTGCTTGACGTTGGAGGCGAGCTGTTCCATCGAGGCGGCGGTTTCTTCAAGTGAAGATGCCTGTGCTTCGGTGCGGGACGAGAGATCTGTGTTACCTGCCGCAATTTCTCTGGAGCCGATGTTTATCTCTTCAACGCCAAAGCGGACTTGCGTGACCAGACGCATCAGATTTTGTTGCATCCCCCTGATGGCGAAAAGCAATCTACCGATTTCGTTTTTGCTTGATACCTGTATGTCGGCGGTTAAATCGCCTTCTGCCACCGCATCCAGTTGTTCGATGGCATAGTTCAGCGGCCGCAGAATGATGTTTCTTAAGATGGACAACAGGGTAATGGTTATCACCAAGGCAATAAGCAATAAGATTGCCATCGTCCACAGCAATTGGCGGTACTCGCTGTTTCTTATCTGCGTCAGCGTGTTTACCGTTTCACGGGTGTCTTTCTGATACTTCTCCAGCGATGTGGAAAACCGTCCTCCGGCTTTGTCGATATCCTGAATGTTGATATCGTAGTAGCCTTTCACGTCCCCCACCTGCAACAAATGCTCCGCTTTGTCGAGAAGCTGGCTCAAGGCATTCGCCGACTCCACCAGTTCAGTCTTGATAGCTTCGTCGCTGCTGAGCATGACGGGAAGGTCCTTGAATAGCTGGATATTGGCCAGCATGCGCCCGTGGGTCGTCTCGATGTTTTTGTAAATCCAGGGTTCGGCTTTGCCCTCTTTCAATAAGCTGGCATAGACCAGGGCAAATCCCGCACGGGTACGTGCGGAATCTTTGTAGACATCATTAATCAGGATGACCCGGCTATCTGCCTTGTGAACGAACTCAGTGGTATCATTCGAGCGCGTGAGCGCAAATAAACCTGCACAGGAAATAGCCAAAATCATCAGCACAAAAATGGAAATTGCGCCGGTCAGAGCAAGTCGAACTGAAATATTCTTCATTAATAATTAACTTCCATAGTTTAAACAGCAAATTTAGGAACTAGTGCAATTAATTTGTGTTAAGTCAACTCGACGTTCTGTACCCGCCGGATTCTTTCAGGGACTGGGTACTTTATTTATTCTTTAACGACAAAAAGCCGGAAAACTTTAATTTTCGAGGTTTTACCGCCGTCCTCATCGTTAGTCGATATCCAACTATATGGCGTTAAAACGCCGGGTACTGGTCGCTTGATTAATTAAGTAAATTGTTTTGGTGGAAAACAACTTCCAGTTGTCATTATTTTTGTCTGGCATCATTTCAAATGATGAGCGGCTAAAATCCCGCGTGTTGCCTTGAGGGTTTTACCTCAGACCTAATAAACTTTTTAACGAGGGTGATCCATGAAAAAATCCACAGCTGTTAAAAATAAGCCGCGGAATAACTTCACGCCCGAGTTTCGCGAGCAAGCGTTGGCCTTGGCTGATATTGTCGGCGTAGCGCACGCTGTCCGGGAACTGAATTTTTATGAATCAGGACTTTAATAGCAATCATAGATGGCGGCACGTCAGTATTGCAAACGGAATGAGTGATAAGTAATCACGTTTCCTAATAGCCTCATGTCGGCGGTCATGACACTCATCGCACAGCCACGCTTTACAATCCGGTTGAAGGTCACAAAAGTTGCATAATTTTACCGCCTATTTCTTGTCCCGCTCGGCCACCAGCTCTATCCGGTTACCGTCCGGATCGGCAATCACGGCTTCGTAGTAACCGTCACCCGTTATACGTGCAGGGCTTAATAATGTGCCGCTTTGTCGGGCATTGTCGGCCAGACGATCGACATCTGCTTTGGTTCCCACATCCACCGCAATATGCGCCCAGCCGACAAACTCCGAGTGTTCCGGCGCGGCAGACAGCTTAGGTAAGGTCATCAGTTCGATAGTAGGGCCTTGGGACAGCGTAATGAAGTGAGATTCAAACCCGGCGCGGTTTTTGCTGACATAGCGTTCATTACTGATCCCGCCAAAAATCTGTTGCCAGAACGAAACCTGAGCGTTGAGATTCCGGGTCCAGAGTGCGACGTGGGCAATGTTCATATTCACCTCCTTGAGGGGCTTGCGGCCTGTATTGGCGATTCTATCCGGTAATAACGTATACCGCCTAAAGCAAGGTTGAAAGCCCCGTTCCAGGGGCTGCCCAACTTATTGGCGCTGACTTAACCGAACGCTGCGACCAGCCGGTCAACCACCACCCTGATTCGCGGTGAGAGGTTACGTGATACCGGCCATAGCGCTGAAACCGGTGCATCATCTTCCGGCGTGCGTATAGGCACTGTCACAAGAGTTCCCTGGCGGATTTCCCGGCCAGCAAGCCAGGTCGACAGAAAGGCCACGCCCATGCCACTGACGGCGGCGTCGCGAAGGGCTTCGCCGTGACTGACGATATGCCGTATGGTTGGCTCGATAAGCTTCGCGTTACCTTTTTCATCCACTGTTTTCCACGGCAGAACCCTCCCGTCTCTGGCAAAGCCCAGGCAATCATGGGAAGCCAGCTCATCGGAACTGCCCGGAATTCCGCGGCGGTTAAGGTATGAGGGCGAGGCGCAAATAACGGAGTGCTGGGTAGCTATTCTACGTGCGGAAAGACTGGCGTAATTTCCTGTATCGCCGAGCCGTATCGCAAGATCAATGTTTTCTTCTATGAGATCCACGCGACGGTCGGTAAAGGAAACATTCAAACTGAGTTCCGGATAGTCGAAGCTTAGGGCGGCGAGGACCGGCATGACACAGAGCCTTCCATAGGAGATAGGGAGACTGACGCGCAGTAAACCTGAAACCGCGTGTTTGCGGGAGGCCAAAAGGGATTCAGCTTCATTAAGTTCGTCCATTATCTTGAGGCAACTCTGATAGTACAAGCTGCCTTCTTCCGTCAGGCTTACGCTGCGAGTGGTACGGTTAAGCAGTCTGACACCCAGCCGTTGCTCAAGTCGGGCAACGCTTTTACCTGTTGCGGATTTTGAGACTCCCATCCGAGCGGCGGCCAGGGTAAAGCTACCGGTTTCAACGGTGTGCACGAAAGCCGCCATGTTCAGCAGTTGTGAGTGAAGAACAAAGCTCATCCAATTGTATCCATTAAGGAGGAAATAATATTCCTTTATATCGCGATACAAGACTGGATATTGTCAATAAAATGATTTTTCCCACATTTCAGGAGAAATCACCATGAATCATCTGATGAAGCGATGGCAGCTTATGTCTTTTGGCCTCGAAAACCTGCAATTGGCAGAGGTGCCGATACCTCAGCCGGCAAGCCACGAATTGCTGATCAAGGTTTCCGCCGTTTCTCTTAACTACCGGGATCTGCTGGTGATAGACGGAAAGCTATTGCCGGATCTTCCCCGGATGCCCTTTACGCCTGCTTCGGATATGGCGGGTGAGGTGGTGGCAATCGGGCCCGGCGTGTCACGTTTTAATGTCGGAGACCGGGTTACTGGGAATTTCTGGACACAGTGGCTGGAGGGTGATGCCCCCGCGGAAATGGCGCGACATGGGCAATCGATGGGAGGTCCGTTACCGGGGGTGTTGTCGGAGTACGTTGTTTTGCATGAAGAGGTGGCGGTAGCGGCTCCGGTTTCACTGAGCGATGAAGAGGTCTCCACCCTCCCTGTTGCCGGACTGACCGCCTGGTTTGCCCTGGTGGAGACGGGCAAAATCAGGAAAGGGGATCGGGTTTTGATTCAGGGCACCGGCGGTGTGGCGCTGGCGGGCCTTCAGTTGGCCCGGTCGATGGGTGCTGAAGTCGTCGTCACCTCACGCAGTGCCGACAAGCTCCGCCGAGCGAAGGCGTTGGGCGCATCAGCCCTGATCGATACCAGCGTAACGGCGGAATGGTCGCAGAAAACCCTTGAGCTGACGGATGGTCAAGGTTTTAACCATATCCTTGAGCTGATGGGCGGGGATAATATACGCCAGTCAGCCGCTGCGCTTGCGCCGGGAGGACGTATCGCCCAGATTGGTTTTCTGAAAGGGGATGACATTATTCTTCCCGCCCTGCCCATCATGCTAAAAAGAGCCATAATTCAAGGGATTACCGTGGGGCACCGGCGCGCTTTTGAAGATCTGAATAGGGCAGTGGATCAGTACGGCATCAAACCCGTCATCGACAAGATATATGATTTCACTGATGCCAGGGAAGCATTTAAACATTTGGAAAGAGGACCGTTCGGAAAAGTTGTCATTCGTGTTGGCTGATAGTGAATGCACTCTAAATAGATAGGGTCATATCTGGCATTTTATGCAGGGCGAAATTTATCATTTTAAATATTCAATCATGAATAATTTGTGCTGACATGACATCTTTATTTATTTTTTTTAAATTGAATTTTTTTGAAGTAAATTTGTTTTTTGATATATGTGATTTAAATCGCGGTGTCTTTTTGGTATTGAACTGTTTATTATGTTACGTCTGATTGTTAATGGAATTGACCTGATGGTTGCTATTTCGCTATCAAGACTGGGAGGGTAGGGTGAATAATATCGGGGAATCCGTCAAGCCTGTGCCTAATTTTCATCATCATGAAAAAGAATATAATAGTAGGGTTAATCATAATTTAATCTCTGTATACTCAACTGAAAATGAGTTACCAAAATTTAACGTATCATTGAGCGGGCCCGATCTTTATGCTATAGCATCTGCTTATAATGAAGAAAAAAGCCAATTCATCAATGATATATTTAAGGTAAAGACAAGACTTAAGTCGCCAAAGAAAACAATAGACAGATTTATTTATGGCCTGCTTCTTGTTTCGCCTTTTAATGACGGGCGGCAATATCGTGCAAGGGTGCTCAATACGGACAGCGCTTTTTCGGCAACCACCCCAACCCCAAATCAACCTAATGGAATCGATGTAAAATCGTCTTCCGATTCGTCTTCGGTTAGGGGACGTCCCGGCGCCTGGGCATCATTGCAAGTAAAAGGGAAAGAAAGGACAAAACGCGAGGCCGTTCCGGCCCCCCGGCATATACGGACCGATCCTCTCTACCGCATGTCCGTGTATTTAAACAAAAACGCGGCGGCCGGCATCAATCCAGGCACCATCAACCATCAGCAGCTGGCCATCCGGATGCTCAATAGCATCGAACAGCAGCCGGACCTTCTGCCCGGTCTTGCCCGGTTAACCCTCTATGGTAGTCAGCTTTACGGTGAACGGCGGGGGGAGACTCTGAGTCCCTTACAGCAGAATGGACTGGTCGGACAGACGCTGTGCCAGCTGATTTATCATGAAGACAATATCGCCCTGCGCGTAGCGAAAATTTTTGTCGGCAATCGCCATATCACTCAGCAAGCCTTTGCGGCATTGGTGCAATCCTGGCCTTATTCAAGCGCCTATGAGCGGGATAAATGGCTATGGCAGGAACGTTATGAAGCGCCGGAAATCCCCGTGCTCTATCTGAAAAGCCTTTATAAGATCCAGGATGGGCCGGCATCGATAACGCAAAACCAGACCGTCGCTTTTGACCTGGATAACCTATGGATAGGCAGCCTCACCTGGACATTAATGCACTTCGGCGCCCGGTCCATCACGCTGGACGATGCAGGCAAGCTTGAATTCACTTCGTTACAGGCACTGATGGAATTAGGTATCGGCCTGGTGGGCATGTTCAGGCAAGGCTTGTTATCCACCGGGGTGGAGCCGACGATGTATCTGGGTTTGCTGCTGTATTACCTGCGCGTCCGGCCGGAGCTGAGTCTCGAGGAAGTCCTGGCGTCCGACACGCTGGAACCCGCATTTGACCTGTTCAAGGCCGAATTGGAAAGGCGACATCTTGTTGCCCAGGGGCTTTATGACGGCTTTATCTATTACCAGGTCAATTACCAAAGGCCGGTCTGGCGTTCACGTAAGGCGGCGGCGGAGGAATTGCTCAAACAGCATTGTGGAAGCGCCCAGGCTCCTATTATGAGCCTGAATAATATTAAGCTCAGAGCCCTCTCTCAGGAACTCAACCCGGTCAGGCAACTATTGATGCAGCCTGACGGCGGCCAGCAATGTGTGGCATCCGGCGTACATATTCCTGCCCTGGACGGCTTTTATCGCCAGGAAGTGGACCGGTTTGCCGGAAAAATACTGGCACTTGATAGCGCGTTATTGTCGGTCGTTTTTATGCCCAGCGATATGTTGGATGACGACCTCCAGCCGGAGGATGAACAATTTTTGCAAAGGGCGGCGATTGAATGGGTTATCCCCAGGCTGTCCCAGCGTCGCACTATCCATGACATGTTTTATTCCAATATGCCGGTGCATTATCTGGCTAAGCCCGATACGTCTTTTTTCCAAGCCGCATCGGCAGGCGAGCGCCGGCTGTTTGCCCTGCAAATAACGGGGCAGGGGTATCTACTGCGTAAGATTCTCCTTGAGGATAAATATCTGAACGCGCTGCGGCCGTTTATGGCGGATTGGCCGATTTCGGCATTAACGCCTCAACATGAATTTACGCTGCTGCCGTCAGGCAACACTGTTATCAACAAGCAGACAAACGAAACCTTGTCCCTTTTTCTGGAGCGGTATACGGATTTCCATTATCAATCCTACCGGCAGAAAATCTATGAGCTGGGGTATGAAGAAATGGAACCTTCCCTTGGCGACATTTTGCATAAGGCGGCGGGTTATATCATTCCCTTTTATGGCTGCGCCAGTGCCCTTAAAGCCGGGCGGCATACACCGGCATTCACTGAATGTCTGGTGGACGGCGCCCTGGTGGGGATTCCCCTGGTGTTTACAGGTATCAAGGCCGGCTCGGGCCTGTTCCGGGCGGCGTCAATCGGGGCCGGCCGGACCTTAAGCGGGCCGAGGTTCAGCGCCTCGGGGGAGGAAATTTTCAGGAACGTTGTGCCCGCCACGGTACAGATCGCCGGTGGTATAGCGGCCACACAATCCCAGCTAAGGCTCTTTATGGATGTTATGGGAAAAGAGGCCTTCAAGAGCCTCGACCCGGGGTTTGCCGCATTGCGCTCATTGAGCATATTGACCAAGGGGCTCTATTTGGCGTTGCTTGGCAGGACGACACTGCGGCTGATAGCCTGGCAACGCAATCTGGCTAAAGTCTCCTCTGATATTCCCAAGTACGTGATGGCAAGCCATGTCCTGAATTATCAGATTTCCTATGACGCGGATGGATATATGCCGCTCACCGTGAAAGTGAAAGGGGTCGCTTACCCAGTTTTTAATCTACAAAACAGCAGCATAGTGGCGGTGGAAACCGGCGAGCGCTCCCTTGACGGACAACTGGTGTTTGCTCAGTTGGATCTGCAATATCAGTACGGAATTTATAAAAAATATTATTGCCTGAGTATCGGCGACGCCCGATGCCAATTGAGCAGCTATACCTATCCGGATTTTAAGATTGAAATGGATGCAACATTTCCCCGGCCAGCCGACAGCCACTATTTCTGGGTTTTCAAAACGAGTTCACCTATCTTTCTGACGGTGGTGCATCCGCTCCATCTGCTGGATTTCGCTGACAGGCGATGGGTGGTGTTTGAAATTAACGGCCGGCGCTGGGCCTTTTCCCGGGAGAGCGCTACGCTGATGCCGGCGGATAATATTGAGGACTGGCAACTATCGCCAGGTCATGCCGTTGGTTTATCGTCAATGATTGAATCCGGCGAGAATGACAGGTCGTTCCGGCTGCGCCTGACGCCGTTGCATCATCGCCGGAAACGTGAAACCGTCCTGCCCCGGGTGCTTGACTGGGGTCGGCAGTTAGCCAATTACACACTGGATGATGAGGACGTTTCCGGCTTCCCTGCCGTCATTCATGACGACTCCACCCTGAACGTGCAAATAGGCGAAGCCAGGTATCTGCTTAGCCCTGAAACGAACGCCGGCACCTTCTTGCTTAGCCATCCCAGACAATCGGCTGCGCCGGCATTCAGGGTAGCTTATCGAGTCGGCCTCGGTGATTTTGTCTTTGCCTCTCCCCTTGAACCCTCCAATGCCCATCACATCGGCGAGCTATTGCGTCAAAGGATTATCGATAATCCGCAGGCCACGCAAGAACCCCATATTGACATTCTGCTGCCGCCGCTGGTTAACGGCGCCTTCAGCTACGGTAATAAGATGTTCTTGAAAATCGGCGAACGGTTTTTGCATATCGCGCTGTTTGACGGGGTTTACCATACTTTATCCATGGATGGGGGTGATAAAAACGGAAAATCCTGGACGCTGCGCTACGAATTGTTCACCGGCGGCTTTGATATTGTCGACGCGCGCCTTACCGTCATGTCAACCTCAACCTATGCCGGCATCGCCGGGGCGCTTTCCCGCTTCGAAAAGCTTGCCGCACGGACGTTTAGCAAAAGCGCTTACCCCTCCCTGGCGGCGCTTTGCCGTCCGGAGAATCCGGCCTTGGATATATCATCGGCAAGCCCCTCGCTGCGCGCCAGGCTGAGACAGGTAGCGCTGCTGCTGCGCCTTGACCCGTCGCGCCGAGCTGAACTCTTACATGCCTCAAGCGTTGCGCTGCGCACCTTCAAGATGAATAGCACGTTGCCGGAGGATTGGTTGGCGAACTTCCGGCCGCTGGCGCTCTGGAGTACGCTGGTTAAAATGGTGGCCGCCTGTTTGGTTCATCAGAACAAAGAGGGTCTGTGGACAAGCCGCACGCTGGCGTGGATCAAAAACAGTTCATGGCCTTTTCCACCGCCGGTGGTCATTGTCCAGGGGCCCGATCTCAGGATATTTATCCTTAACAAGGAGCTGGCGGCCTCCCAGGGAATGCACACGGAAAAAGAGTATGAGGTACAGCTTTTTCCCGATGGGGTGGAGGCGGTACCGCTGGTCAGCGAAGACGGTTTTCGCCGCTGGCTACCTTCCTATGAAGAAATCCAACCGACGGTGGTGACAAAATTCTTGCTGTCGGAAACACAGCAGCCGATGTTCTGGGTGGATGCAAGCAATCAAACGTGGGCGCAGACGCCGGACGGGGTGAAGACCCGACTGTATCGTCAAAATAGCCATCATCCTGTGCATGATATCATCGTTTCTCCCGATGGCGGCACGGTGGTCATGCTGGTTGAACGCACATCACTCAGGCAACGAGCTCTGTTTTATCATTTGGCGTATATGGGCAGCCCTGCGGTGCGCGAAGAAATCAGTCATTATGGAGAGGCCATACTCACCGGTCCCTTTATTCCGGGACGGGCATGGTGGGTCAACAATCGGGGCGATTTATTCGCCCCTTGGGAAAAACACTGGTCTTTTATGGACGAAGATCATCCCCATTGGGATACGCCTGAAGGATACCAACCGAACTTTGTTTCCCCTGACCAGCGTTTTCTAGGCTATGTTAAGCGGGACGATAACATGGTTGATCAAGATATCCTGCTCATTGATATTACCTCCGATAAACAGGTGCTGTTGCACCGCAGCCACCCCGTGGTGAATAAGGGTTATGGATTAGGCAAAATGGTGAGTATTGCGTTCTCTGCCCTGAACGCACTGGTCGCGGTAGGTTTTGCCGACGGCTATATCGAAATTTACCGCATCAGAAAGGAGGAGCATGCAGATAAGGCTTTTTCATTAGGCCATGCCTATCTGCCTCATGGAAAATATGTCTTGTCAGGTGTGGATTATCTCAAACCCAAGCAGATGGTGATGAAATTTAATAACGCCTTCGACCAATTATTGGTATTTCATGATATCGGTGAATTTCGTGCCGATCTCAAGGGCAACGGAACCTATGCCATATCGGAAATTTATCTGGCTGATGGTAAATGACGTTAGCATATTGTATCGATCTTAAGTGTTTCTCTGTGCAAGGTCGTATTCAGCGGAATCTCTTTTGCTGCTTCGCTTATAATATTGTCTAACTGAATTAGAAAAATAACCTTCTAATGGCGACCGATGAATCCGGCTTCGTTGGGCACCCTATCGCCTAGGCCACAACATAGAGGTCATCATCGCTGTCTCCAAGTATAGCTCTGGGGACAGCGATGAGGATAAATTAATTAAGCTGATACTGAAGCGTTATTTCCGCTTTCAGTAGCTGCGATACCGGGCATCCGGCTTTCGCTTTTTGGATGATTTTTTCAAATATCGCATCATCAATACCCGGCAGCTTCACCGAGCTGTTCAACGCTATTTTAGTGATGGCAAATCCGCCTTCGACTTTATCCAGCGAGACATCCGCGGTGGTATCAATGCTTTCCGGAGTATATCCCTCATCGCCAAGCATCAGGGATAATGCCATGGAAAAACAGGCGGCATGTGCCGCGCCGATCAGCTCTTCCGGATTGGTTCCCGCGGCGCCCTCAAAGCGGGTATTGAAACCATAAGGCTGCTTTTGCAGCGCCCCGCTCTCGGTGGAGATGGTACCTTTGCCGCGTTTGATATCGCCTTCCCAATGGGCCAACCCTTTCTTATGAATAGTCATGTTTTTCACCTTTTTTGAGGAGCAAACCATAAGTATAGAAGATCGTGCCTAGTCCGCCTGGGGCAACACCCGCCGGCGGCTCCACGCCATGTCATCCAGGCTCATCTTAAATTTGATCAGGTAGGGCGGGCCGCAACGCGGTTAGTTTCCTGCTGAATTACGCCAGCTGTGCATCAGAATCAGGCTTTGCTCGCGAATGCATTTTTTTATCATCGCAATTTTTTCCGGCGTAACGCTGCCGGACTCGGTAAGGGTGGGAAACAGGGTGTGGCGCAAGACATGAAAGGTGGTGACCTGGCCGAGCAGCGACAGGGTGCGCAACTGTACCATTTCATCTTCCACCGGGCTGCCGCAGACGCGCGCCACCAGCTTCACCGCAACACCATACAGCTGCCCGAAGAGTTTATTGCTGAATTCTTCCGCGGTCTTGCCCGGTCCCTGTCCCAGCCGTATACGCGCATAAAACAGCCGTTGGCCGCTGGTGGCGTTTTTGCTTAAAATCCGCTCAAGCAGAGCATCAAGCATTTGGCTGAGTGTCTCGATGCAGGTGTCCGTATCGGCACTGTCCTTTGCCACGGCCTGGGCCAGAAAAGGCTGTAACCACGCCTGATTCTCTTCCACCAGAAACGCCGTGCAGGCGATGTACAAACCTTCTTTGTTGTCGAAGTAATATTGCAAAGCAGGGGGATTGACTCCCGCGTTCCTGGCAATCTGCCGGGTGGACGCGCTCTCGTATCCCAATTCGCCAAACAGTTCGATGGCGCTGTCGATGATGCGCTGGCGCGTTTCGCTCCCGCGCGGATAGCCTCCGGAGGACGGATGGCGAAGTCGTTTCGGCTGCATGCTTGCTGGCATAGTCTCAGGTCCTGTGCGAAAACAGTCCGATTATAACCACCGGAATGTCGATAAGGGAAATATATCACTTGACACAATTATTCCATATGGAATAGTTGTTCCAATCGGAATATTTCTTTAAGGCTTATCCTCATCCATGGCTATCACGGCTTCATCCACTCCCGCTTCCCAGAGCCCCGTTCCGATCCGTCCGCGCCGCAAACGCCGCATCTTGCTTTATCTGGTGCTGGCGGGCGCTGTTGTGCTGGCGGCGGGGCTGCTTTATTGGTTTTTGATTGCCCGTTACAGCGAATCCACCGATGATGCCTACCTGCAGGCCGACAGCGTGACGTTGGCGCCGAAGGTCACCGGTTATGTGCGCGAGGTGCTGGTGAAAGATAACCAGCGGATTGACGCCGGGCAACCGGTGGTGCGGCTGGAGGACGACCAATATCAGGCGCGCCTTGACCAGGCGGACGCCAATATACTGTCCAATCAGGCGGATATTGACCGCGCCACGGCGGAAATTACCCGCCAGCAGGCGGAAATCGAAGAGGCGCAGGCGCGTCAGCGGTCGGCGCTGGTGCAACTGCATTACGCGGAACATGAATATCAGCGCTATCGGCCGCTGGCCGCCAGCGGCGCGGAGAACCAGGAAAAGCTCACCGATCTGGGCCGAAGCCGGGATCAGGCGCAGGCGGATTACGACGCCAACGTCGCGGCGGTAAAATCGGCCGCGGCGCAGATCCGATCCATGCAGGCGCAGATTGAACAAGCCAAGGCACAATTGTCATCCGCCCGGGCGAACCGGCAGCAGTCCGGTATCGATCTGCACGATACGGTGATCCGCAGCCCCATCGACGGTTATGTGGGCGATCGCGCCGTGCGCGTCGGTCAATATGTCCAGCCGGGCACCCGGCTGTTAACCGTGGTGCCGAATGATGACATCTATCTGGTGGCGAACTTCAAGGAAACGCAGTTGACCAACATGCGCCCCGGCCAACCGGCCACCCTGCATGTGGACGCGTTGCCGGATCATGACTTTCAGGGCGAAGTGGATAGTTTCGCCCCCGGTACCGGTTCATTGTTTGCGCTGCTGCCGCCGGATAACGCCACGGGCAACTTCACCAAAATCGTCCAGCGCGTGCCGGTGCGTATCCGGATTACCGAACATTCCGACGAATTGAAGCGTCTGGTGGCCGGCATGTCCGTGTCTGTGGATGTGGATACCCATCCGTCCCGGCAGCGGACACAGCCATGAGTCCGGCGCAAGAAAAAAAAGCCGATATTACGGACTGGATCGCCGTGTTGGCCGGTGCGCTGGGTGCGTTGATGGCGACGCTGGATATATCGATAACCAATTCGGCGCTACCTCAAATCCAGGGGGAAATCGGCGCAACCGGTACGGAAGGCACCTGGATTTCCACCGGCTACCTGATGTCGGAAATCGTCATGATCCCGCTGGCGGGCTGGCTCAGCCGCCTGCTGGGCCTGCGTAATTTTCTGGTGGGCTGCGCCCTGCTGTTTACGTTTTTTTCCATTATGTGCGGCACCGCCGACAGTTTGGCGCAAATGATTATCGGCCGAATCGGCCAGGGTTTTGCCGGCGGCGCAATGATCCCCACCGCGCAGATGATTATCCGTACCCGCCTGCCGCGCAGCCAGTTGCCGTTGGGGATGTCGCTGTTCGGCGTCATCGTTATTCTCGGGCCGGTACTCGGGCCGGTGGTGGGCGGCTGGCTGGCTGAAAACGTAAGCTGGAATTGGTGCTTCTTTCTCAATATTCCCGTGAGCGCGGGCTTGGTGCTTTTGTTATTGCTGGGCCTGCCGCCGGTAAAACCGGTTTGGGACGACTTTTTTAAAGCGGACTGGCTGGGTATTTTCGGCCTGAGCGCGGCCCTGAGCAGCCTGACGGTGATACTGGAGGAGGGGCAACGCGATCGCTGGTTTGAGTCGGACCTGATCGTTTGGCTGACGGTGGTGATGGTCATCGGGTTCATATGCCTGGCCATAGCCCAGGTTACCGCCAAAAAAGCGGTCATTCGCCTTTCCCTGCTCGCCAACCCGCGTTTTGCCAGCGTGCTGGTCATCGTATTTGTCGTCGGTATGGGCCTGTACTGCGTGCTCTACCTGTTGCCGCAGTTCCTGAGCGGGATTGTCGGTTATAACGCCCTGCAGTCCGGTAACGTGCTGTTGATTTCCGGCATTCCCAGCCTGCTGATGATGCCGATATTGCCGCGTCTGCTGGGCACTGTGGATGCCCGGCTGCTGGTTATTGTCGGAATACTCCTGTTCGCGGTGAGCTGTTTTCTGGACACCTCGCTCACCGTGCAGAGCGCCGGCAATGATTTTTTCTACTCGCAGCTGCTGCGCGGCGCCGGGCAAATCATGGCGATGATGCCGCTTAATCAGGCGTCGATGGCGGCGGTGAGCAATGAGGAGGCGGCGGATGCCGCCGGGCTGTATAACATGATGCGCAACCTCGGCGGCTCGGTGGGACTGGCGCTGATGGGCATTTTTATTGACCGCCAGAATAAATTACACAGTGACATTATCCGGGAGTCCGTGACCGCCAACTCGCCGCTGGCGGACAGTCGTTTGTCCGGCAACACCGCCCTGTTCGCCAGTGAGCATGGCGACATGCTGCACGCCAAGATGCAGGCCATGGCGCAATTGGCGAACGAAATAAGCCGGCAGGCGGCGGTCATGACCTATTCCGAATCGTTTTACCTGCTTGGCATCGCCCTGATGTGCTGCATTCCGCTGGCGTTACTGCTGCGCGCGCCGCGTTTAACCCATAAGTGAAGATCAAAATGACCACTGACGTTTACGGTAGACTGTTGTTACAGGCCACGCTGACCCTGCTGCTGGCGAGCTGCAGCGTGGGGCCGGACTATCAGGGACCGCCCGCCGGACCCGCGGTCAGCCATTTTGAGCGCATGCCTTCCATCGGCGTCGGTACGCAGCCGGCGCAGGCGCGCTGGTGGCTGGCTTTTAATGATCCACGGCTGAACGGACTCATCGATAACGCGCTGCGGCATAATCCCGACCTGGCCATTGCCACCGCCAGGCTGAAGGAAGCGCGGGCGACGTTGGCAGGCGATGAAGCGCAGCAATATCCTAAGCTTAATGCCAGCGCTCTGGCGGCGCGCGCCAAGCTACCCGACAGCATCGGTTTGGGCGGCGACAACCCGATGAATCTCTACAGCAGCAGTTTTGACGCCAGTTGGGAATTGGATCTGTTCGGCCAGGAGCGCCGCACAGCGGAAGCCGGTCGGGCGCAGGCGCAGGCCAGCGAGGCCAGTCTGGCGGATACGCAGGTCTCCATCGCCGCTGAAGTGGCGCGAAATTACCTGCTGTTGTGCGGTACGCGGGAACGGCTGGTTAATCTCAATCAAAATCTGCAATTGCAGCAAAAAGCCCTGGACCTTGTCCGTCAACGGCGCGAGCACGGCGCGGCGAATGACAGCGATGTCAACCGGCTGGAAACGCAGTTGGAAAACAGCCGGGCGGAGATCCCGTCATTACTGGCTGACATTAACGATTATCAGGACCAGTTGGCCTTCCTCTCGGGGCTGGCTCCTGGCGCGCTGGATAGGCTGCTGGCAGGCGCTGACCGGCTCCCGCCGCTGCCCGGGCAGGTCAACGCCGGCGACCCGCTGTCCATGTTACGCCATCGGCCGGATGTCCGTAATGCCGAGCGCCAGCTGGCCGCCAGCACGGCAACCGTGGGCGAGCACGTAGCGGATCTTTACCCCAAGATCACTCTGCGCGGTCTGCTGGGTTTCAGCAGTTCAGACAGCGGCCAAATATACCGACAGGAAAATGAATCCTGGATGCTCGTCCCGATGCTGCAGTGGAATATCCTGGATTTCGGCCGCGTTCGTTCGCAAATCAATGTGGCCAAGGCACAGCGGGACGAAGCCGAAGCTCAATGGCGCAAAACCGTGCTGAATGCCCTGCGCGACGCGAACAGCTCGCTGTCGCGCTACGGCCAGCAGCGCCAGACATTGGTGAATTATCTGCAGGTGGAAAATGCCGCAGGCCGCGATAGCACACTGGTTAACCAGCGTTATGGCGCCGGCGTCGCCAGCCTGATTGACCTGTTGGATACCCAGCGCACGGAGCTTACCGCCGGGCAGAACCGTATCCAGGCGCAAACCGACCTGGCATTGGACTTTGTCGCGCTGCAAAAAAGCCTGGGGCTGGGCTGGCAGGGCTAAGTTGCGGCCGGTCAGGATAAGGCGTTCACAGACAGCGATTTCAAACGGACGCCTGGTTCGGTTCTGACATTGTCACCCGGTTCTTTACGCTGGGACGTTCCTCCATCCTTGCATACCAGGCCAGAAGCGCCAGGCATTCCGCCGGCACCGGCAGCTTTACGATTTCCGCAAAGATCAAGCCGCCTATTACCGTGATGTCGGCCATTGAGAAGAACTCACCGGCAATGAACGGCTGTTTTTGCAGAACGGCATCGAAGTAGTGCATACCCCTCAGGGCTTTGTCGCGCTGGCGGAACCCCCACTCGGCGTTCTGATAAATCTCGACGTCCGGCCCAAGCCCCGGCGTGGCGTGGTGGAAATAAACGCTAATGGCATCCAGCAACTCCAGCTCGGCGCGCTTGCTCATCATGTGGATTACCCCTTTTTCCCGCGGAGTCTTGCCGGTGAGGATGGTAGAGCCATCAAGGGCGTCCAGGTATTCGGTAATGGCCGTGCATTCGGCAATAAAAGTCCCGTCGTCGAGTTCGAGCACCGGCAGCGTGCCTGAGTAGTTCTTGGCGAGAAATGCGGCTTTCTTGTGCTCGCCTTTATAGAGGTTGACCGACACAAATTGGACGCGTGATTGCAGGTTTTTCTCCGCCAAGGCTATTCGTACGCGAGCCGGATACGGGCCGGTATGCCAATCGTGAATCTTCATCAGAGCCAGTTTGGTTGGGTCAAAATTGATTTTATCGGATATCATTATAGACTCTTGTCTGTCTGCCGATTGGTAGACAAAGTTATAAGCTAAAAGAGCATTGGTCAAGCCCTTTTTTTCGCTTAACATGCGGGGGCTCTAACCCTACAACGAGGCGGTAAAATGAGTTCAAATTATCGGGAAGCCGTCCTGGCGGCCGCCAAAAGCGTCGCACAGGCACATGGCTACAGCGGCCTGAATTTTCGCGATCTCGCGCAAACGGTGGGCATCAAGAGCGCGAGCATTTATTACTATTTCCCCAGCAAGGCCGATCTCGGTGCCGCGGTTGCCAGGCGCTACTGGGAGGATACGGCGGCTTTCCTGGAAGCTATGCTGGCCGAAGCCTCGGATTCGGTCAGTTGCCTGCGCCACTATCCCGATATATTTCGCAAGTCTCTCGAGGACGGTAACCGTATGTGCCTTTGCAGCTTCATGTCCGCCGAATATGACGATCTGCCGGAAGTGGTGAAAAAAGAGGTGCAGACCTTTGCCGATATCAATGTGGCATGGCTGAGCCGGGTCCTGACCGCGGCGGCCGCGGTCAGCGCCGAGGAGAGCGAACGACGGGCTCGCGCCATCTTCGCCGCCATCGCCGGCGCCCAGCTCATGGCACGGAGTCGCTCGGATATCGCGCTCTTTGACGCGTTGATGGAGAGCTATCGGGCAGCCGGACTGTTACCGGCATAAATTCTAAAGGAATCAATGAAGCCGCTCAGGGACGCTCGGTGTCGCATTTGTCACTGACTGGTTTGGGGACCCGGCGTATGACGAGTTTCAGACCTCGCGAGTGCAAGGAACACCGCAGTTTAGCCTATGAGGAATTGTCCGCTCGCAGTGCTTCGTGCCTTACTCTGGCGACTGCTATTGCCTTTTTGGCCTGAGTAACGTCCCCCTGACTTTCGGCAGAAATGCCGCCCCCGCTTTCGTTAATATCCACGGTGCCAGGCATGTGGGTTGTTCCCAGCAGGAAATTGTCGAAATCATAATGCGGATGGCAGTCTATGCGGGCTTTCCGGCGGCACTCAACGGACTGTTTGCCGCGAAGGAAATTTTCTCTCAAGAAGCAGCAAAATGAATTCGGGGCCTGCTCATTTGATTATGAAGGATCATTACGATGATTAAGCTGGTTAAACGTCTATAAGTATATTTTTTAAGCTAATAAATTTTGAATTGCGGCTTCCGCCAAGCTGGCGGCGGTATCTGTCATTACAAAGGGCTTTGGACCGCCATCTATTAGTGGGCTGAGATCTGTGCAGGCAATGAGTCCCGCCTCCGCCCCAAGCGCTGCGGCATCCAACAACAAGGAGCGCCAGCTAGCTATAACGTCTTCATCCTTAAAACCTTTTTCCTTGACTAAGTTTATGAGCTCTGTTGAATGTGCGCGCAAAGCGGGTGAAGAAATAGCCTCTTTGCCCGCCGCGACGAGACGCTGTTGGTAAAAGCCGTCCTCTATCGTTGGCTCTGTTGCAATGATCGCCACTTTTTTTGCGTCAGGAGGGAGGCTTTTAACCGCGTAATCTGCAATGTGCAATACAGGGATTCCAGCGCTGGCTTCTTCCATATCAGCAAAATAGCGATGTGCAAGATTGCACGGAACCACGATCAAATTCACCTCCGCTTTAACCAGATCAGCGATGCCACTTTGCAGAGCCAATATCATTTTGACATCATCTATGTCCCGCCCGGGATAAAAGGGCGTCGGTAATGAAATGATATGCATTTTAGGAAAGTCCATATCATCCTTTGCACCGTACAAGGATTGACAAGAACTCACTAACATATCTATGAAAGGCGCAGTGGATCGCGGTCCCATCCCGGCAAGCACACCAATGGTTAAAAGCATTATTGAATTCCTCCTGATTTGGTGAGTGTATTTTCAATCGATACTGGATTAGTACGTCTAACAAAAATTTACTCATTCCGGAATGACTTTGTTGTTATTATAATTCGAGGTAAATAATATTATGGCCTATTTTACTTTTAGCCAATTTCCAGAGTCTCCCTTGGGGTTTCTTGTGGATAGAAGAAAGTCAGTATCATTGATTTGTGCGCCCGTTTCGCTTTTGGAACGTAAGTACTGCAAATTATTCTTATCAACCAAGCATAACCTGATTAATTTATCCATTGCCACACTTTGAGTGACTTCACCCCGTTCATATTTTGAAAATGCGTTATATCCGCCACCAAAAAATTTGGCGGCATCCGCTTGGGTGAGCCCCAATTTAATTCGTGCGCGTTTTATTTCATCCGGATTCATCAATCCATCGGCTTTGCGCTTTGCATCCTTGAAGTTTAAATCATTTCTGCGTCCTTGCTCTTTGCTGATAAATTCGTTCCCACAATGCTGACATTGTGTATATTCTGAAAAAACGTTAATCTCTTTATCTTTATAGGAAATGATTTCCATTTCGTTAAGGACTAAGAAATCTTCACTATTGCATATAGTGCATGCAGTCATACAATCCTCCCGTTCGCTAGGCCGATAAATGAAATGACATTAATTCTATGACAACATTAATTTTTGACATATAGAATTTAAGGTAAATATCATCAGGGTCATCCTCCTGCGATCGATGGAAACGAGTCACATAAACGTCATGTGGAAATGGGTTTGGCGGGTAGATTCTGCAAAGCTTGAATTCTGAAGTTTTGAGTGATTTTATGCAATCGATCATATCATCACGTTCATATCCAAGATTTCTCAGGTCTCTCTGCGCCTTTCTGCTCATAATAATGTCATCATTCATTGCCGCGATAAAAATATCGCGCAAGGGGTAACAGGGTAAATTGGCCATCCTTGCGCATCCTCTTACTCTCCTTTAACTAACCATGATGGTTACATTCTAGCACAGGCTAAACGGTAATCCATAGTAAAATTAGGTTTGCGATCATGAGAGTTTTTTACTATAAAAATCAATAGATTGTTTAATATAGGTTACTTGGCAAATCGTAAATATTTGGTAAACAGCCCATTCACGGTATACCTCCTCCCCGCGATATGTGAGCGCTATAGCATTAACCAACCTGACGGTTCAGGCAATCAACCGGATGAATTCAAGTGCTGTCCCAAGAGGGCACCGCCAATCATTTATTTTTTAACAACATTTCCCGCAAAACCCTGGCAAGCTCAACTTCACCAATGACTCTGTCCTTTTTTTCTCCTTCAAACCGGATCCATTCCTCATTGAATCCATCAAGCATCCGTATACGTGGCAAGGGATTTTGTGTGCCCTGTGCACGAAACATCGACTCCCAGCTCGCGCGTGGAACGGCTTTTGCAACAACCGGGTGTCCAAGAATGTCGGCAAACGTATCGGCGATATCGTTCGGTGATACAGGTCGCGGCCCTTCCAGCTCCACCACCCGCTGACCTGACCAATGCTGTTGCAAAAGAATCGCCGCCACTCGCCCGATATCGGCCGTGGCGATCATCGGAACGGCTTTATCCAGCGGCTGCAAATAGCTTTGGATGACGCCATGGTCGCGCGCCGCATCGATATCCATCGCCGCATTCTCCATAAACCAGCCAGGCCGCAGAAAGGCCACAGGCAGGTTTAATTTGGCCAAATCCTTTTCAATCAGGGTGCGTTGTGTCAGCAGATTGGTTTGAACGGCTTGAGCACCTATGGTAGAGAGGCAAACAACCTTTTCCGGATGAGTCGCCTTGATGGCGCTGGAAACGGCGGCAATCACCTTTCGCGCCTCCGGGAAGCCCGGCGCGGGATCAAATTCCGAGGGAGGAAGAATAAATACCCCGGTTGCGCCTTTAAACGCTTCGATGAGCTGCGGGGCATTATCCATATTCGCGATGGCAATTTCACAGCCTAGCGCCTGCCAAAACGCCGCCTTGTTGGCGTCTCGCATAACGGCGCGCACGGGTTGACCCTTATTGAGCAATTCGCGCGCGGTTGCGCCGCCGACTTTTCCGGTGATACCTGTAATAACATACATTAAGAGAGTTCCTGTTCAGATTCAGATAAGGAGAGATGAAAACATGACCGGTAAATTTGGCGTGAGCGAAGTATAAAATGAGTTGTCCCTTGACAGAATGCTTATACGGTCATAGCTTTAGTGACTTTACGTCACGAGTAAATCATGAGCTTTGACGGACGCCTGCTTTCCAACATCAATGTATTGGCCGCCATAGTGCACAGCGGCAGTTTCGCTCGCGCCGCCGAAGCAATGAACATGACGCCATCGGGGGTTAGCCGCGCGGTAAGCCGCCTGGAAGCAGGTATCGGCGTGCGTTTATTTGACCGGACCACCCGGGCGGTTACCCTGACCGACGAGGGCAGACGGCTTTACGAAGAAATAAGTCCGCTGCTGGCGGGCATCGCTGATGCCGTCAGCCTCGCCTCCGGCGCAGCCTCCGCCGTTAATGGACGACTTCGGGTGAACGTCGATCCTTTTTTCTCCGGACGAATGCTGGCCCCTCACCTCACCACCTTTCTGGAGCGTTATCCGGGCTTGTCCCTTGAGCTGACGGTACGCGATCAGTTGGGGGATCTGGTTTCCGAAGGATTCGACATCGCCGTGCGCTTCGGGGAACCTCCGTCCTCTTCCCTTATTGCCCGTAAATTGCTTGAAACACATACTGTTACCGTGGCTTCTCCGGATTATATTCAGAAACATGGTTACCCGCGCACACCGGCGGACTTGATACACCACTTCTGTATCCAGATGCGAAGCTCCATGACGGGATTGCCTTTGGAGTGGGCATACTCTTCTGACGGCAAGGCTTTTCCGGTGAAGATCGTGAGCCGGCTGCTGGTTAATGAGGCCGGCACGCTACTGGCGGCATGCCTGGCCGGTGCGGGTATTGCACGGATTAAAGCCAGAGGGGTTGAGGACCTGATCGAAAAGGGACGACTGGTGGCGTTACTCACTGACTGGTCAGGAGAGCATTTTCAACTCTATGCACTTTACCCTTCCCGTCATTTACCGCCGGCAAAGGTGCGGGCATTTATCGACTTCGTGGTGGATATGCTCCGATCAGAGCCAAACAAGCCAGGGGGGAATGATGTTGATCAAATAACCGGGTGACAAAATCAGAATTATGTTTAAAATAAAAATGCTATCGAATTTGACTCTTTTAACTGCTCTTGGATTTTTTTTTTAAGCCTATTCCATACTGAATTCTTCAAATAAAGTCGCTGTAAACGGATAGCCTATTGCCATTTTATGTAGTGAATATGATATTTGATATTTATGAATCCATCTACGGGTAATTATGTGTATATTGGTTGCCATCACGGCTACGCTATATCTTTATAATTTATTAAAATATAACCGTTATTAAATATTAAAAAAAGGCGGCAGGATGAATCATATTGTGACATCAATCAGGCCGTTGTCGGAATTTCATTCTTATGAGAAAGAAAACAATAATTTTTCAAATAATGTTAAATCTGCCTATTCATCCAAAAATAAATTACCAAAAAATAATGCATCCCTAAGTGGCCTTGATCTTTATCATATGGCGACCGATTTTAATAAGGAGCGTGGACAGGTTGTTAATGATGATTTCACTATAGGGGTGACATTCAAACCACCCAAAAATATCTTGAAAAAAATTATTTATGGTCTTCTTCTGGTTTCGCGTTTTAACAGCGGGCGGCAATACCGGGCGAAAATAGCTGATGACCAGGGCGCTTTTGCAGCATCGTCTCCAGCCCCGCATCATGGTAACGGCGCTTGTAAGAAGTCACTTCAGGGATCAATACCGTCCCGTACGCTGAATATTTCCGGCGCCATTTACCGTTGGCCGACAAGGTGCTTGCATCGTGACCCGCCGGCGCCAGGGCAAGTAAGGAAAAGGTCTAAGCGCGAGGCCCTGCCGTCTCCCCGGCATATCCGGACAGATAGTCAATATCGGCTTGCCGTCTACCTCAACAAAAACGCGGCGGCGGGCATTAATCCGGAATACATTCAGGACCGCCAACTGGCTATCCGGTTGCTTACCACCCTCGAACAACAGCCGCGGCTTTTAGCCGATCTTGCCCGGCTGACCCTGTCCGGCAGCCGGCTTTACGGCGAACGCCTGGGGGAGACCCTGAGTCCCCTGCAGCAAAACGGCCTTATCGGACAGATGCTGTGCCAGCTGATTTACCGGGAGGACAATGTCTCCCTGCGCGTGGTGAAACTGTTTGCCGCTCATCGCCATATCACGCAGCGGGCCTTTGCCGCAATAGTGCAATCCTGGCCGTACACAGGGAGTTTTGAGCGGGAAAAAAAAGTGTGGCAGGAGCGCTATGAAGCGCCGGAAATCCCCACGCTGTATCTGAGAAGCCTTTACAAGGTGCAGGACGGATCGCATTTGATGGCACAAAACCAGACCGCGGTTTTCGATCTGGATAATCTCCTGGTGGGCAGCCTGACCTGGGCATTAATGCAATTCGGCGCCCGATCGATAGCATTGGACGATCCGGACAAATTGAAATCCACGTCCTCGCAGTCTCTGATTGAATTGGGTCTCGGCCTGGTGGCCATGTTCCAACAAGGTTTGCTGGCAACGGGCGTGGAGCCGACGCTGTATTTGGGACTGGTGCTGTATTATCTGCGCGCCCGGCCGGAACTGGGCCTCGATGAATTATTGGCATCCGGCACACTGGACCCCGCGTTCGCTCTGTTCAAGGAGGCGCTGGAACGGCGGCATCTTGTTGCCCAGCGCCTGTATGACAGCTTTACCTATTACCAGGTGAATTACCAACGGCTCACCTGGCGTTCGCGCAAGGCGGCGGCCGAGGAATTGCTCAAAGAGCATTGCGGGAGCGTCCAGGCGCCCATCACGGACCACGATAATTTGCAGCCTTTGCCCCCGTCATATGCAGGAGATCCGGCCCGGCGATTAATGATATTTCCCATCGGCCAGCAATGCGTGTCGTCAGGTAAGCCGATTCCTGATGTGAATGGCTATTATCGTCAGGAAGTGGACCGGTTTGCGAGAAAAATCCTGGCCCTGGATGTGGCGCTGCTGGAGGCCGCCTTTATGTCCAGTGATGTGCTGGATAATAATCTTCAGGCGGAGGAAGAGCAATTTATGCAACGGGCGGAGATTGAATGGGTTGCCCCGAGGCTGTCCCGGCGCCGAAGTCACCACGATATGTTTTATTCCAACGTGCCGGTGAATTATTTAGCCAAACCCGATACGTTTTTTTTACGGGTCAAGGCAGGAAGCGAACAACGGCTATTTGCCCTGCAAACCACCGAGCAGGGATATGTGCTGCGAAAAATCCCCCTTGAAGATGAATACCTGAACGCACTGCGGCCGTTTATGGCGGATTGGCCGCTGCCGAAATTGGTACCTCAGCATGAATTTACTCTTTTGGCATTAGACAATGCCGGTCTGATGAAACGATCAAACGAAACCTTATCCGTTTTTCTCGAGCGCTACGCGGATTCCCATTATCAGATCTACCGCCTGAAAATCCACGATCAGGGCTACGAGGGGCCGGGGCCTTCTCTTGAAAGTATTTTAGATACGGCGGCCGACTATATAGTCCCTTTTTATGGCTGTATCAGCGCCATTAACGCCGGACAGCACCAGGTCGCATTCGCTGAATGCCTGGTGGACGGCGCCCTGGTGGGCATGCCGTTGATCTTTACCGGCATCAAGGCCGGGTCGGGCCTGTTCCGGGCGGGGGCAATCGGGATCGGCCGTACGTTGAGCGGTCCGACGTTCAGCGCCTCGGGACAGCAGGTCTTTAGGAACGTTGTCCCCGCCATGGTGCAAATCGGCGGCGGCATCGTCGCCACCCATGCCCAATTAGGCGCCTTTATGGATGTCATGGGGAAAGAGATACTGAACATTGCCGATCCGGGATTTGCGGCGTTGCGCTCGCTGAGCGTTTTGACCAAGGGCCTCTATCTGGCGTTGCTCGGCAGGGCGGCGTTAGGGTTGAATGCCTGGCAACGCAACCTGGTTAAAGTCGCCAGTGATATACCCAAGTTTGTGGTGACCACCCATACCCGGGATTATCAAATTTCCTATGACAAAGACGGCTACACACCGCTCACCGTTAAAGTGAAAGGGGTCACTTATCCGGTTTTCCAAATACAAAACAGCAGCATGGTGGCGGTGGAAACGGGCGAACGCACCCCGGTCGGTCAACTGATGTTTGCCCAACTGGATGTGCAAAATCAGTTCGGCATTTATAAAAAATACTACTGCCTGTATCTCGGCAGCGCCCGGTGCCAACTGAAAGCCTATGTGTATCCGGATTTTGTGATAGAAAAGGACGCAGCGCTCCCACGACCGGCCGACGAGCATTACTTTTGGCTACTCTCAAGCCAGTCGCCGATATCCCTGGTGGTGGTGCATCCGCTCCATCTGCTTGATTTTGCCGATCGGCAATGGGTGGTATTTGAAATCAACGGCCGGCGCTGGGCCTTTTCCCAGGTCAACGCTACTCTGATGCCGGCGGATAATATCGATGATTGGCAACTTTCCCCCGGCCCGGGCAAGCGCGTAACCTCAATGATTGAGCCCGGCGAGAATGACCGACAGTTACGGCTGACGCTGACCCCGTTGCACGGTCGTCGGAAGCGTGAAACCGTCATACCCCGAGTCCAGGACTGGGGGCCGTATTTGACCAATTACACCCGGGATGAGGAGGATATTTTTGGTTTCCCCGCCGTCATTCACGATGATTCAACCCTGAACGTGCACATAGGCGAGTCCAGGTATTTGCTGACCCCCGAAATGAATAGCGCCACTTTCCTGCTGCGTCATCCCACTCAGCCCGCCGCGCCGGCATTCCGGGTAGCCTATCAGGTCAACAAAGGCGATTTTATTTTTGTATCGCCGACGGAACCCGCCAATGCCCTTAAAATGGGTGAAGCCTTGCGCCGGCGAATTGCCGAAAATCCTCAGTCCGCCCGGGAACCTTATATCGATATTCTGTTGCCGCCGCTGGTAAACGGTGCCTTTAGCTACGGTAATAAAATGTTTCTTAAATACGGCAACCGGTTTTTGCATATCGCGCCATCTGGTGGGCTGTATCATAGCTTGTCCCAAGCAGGCGACGAGATTGAACCGGATAAAAGGGACTGGACCCTGCGCTATGAGTTATTCACCGGCGGCTTCGATATTATCGACATCAGCTATTCCCCCTCATCACGCTATAAAGTGATCAATGGGCCGCCTTCCAGGTTCGAAAGGCTCGCCATGCGCACCTATCCCAAGGGTATTTTCTCCACGCTGTCCACGTTGTGCCGAGTGGGAACCTGGCCGCAGAAAAACTTAAGCTCCTTACTGTATACCCGCCTGCGCCAGGTGGCGCTTTTATTGCGCCTCGACCCGGCGCGGCGCGTCGAACTCCTGCATGCCTCAAGCGTAGCGCTGCGAACGTTCCAGATGAATAACGCCTTGCCGAACGATTGGGTGACCAACTTCCAGCCGCTGGCGCTGTGGGCCACCTTGGTTAAGACCCTTGACGCCTGCCTGAGCCAACCGGCGAAGAAGGCTGCCTGGTCCAGTCGGCAGCTGTCGCAAATTGAAGGCATCTTCTGGCATTTTCCTCCTCCGGTTCTGTTCGCCCAAGGTGCCGAACTCAGCCTGTTTATTGTTAATAGAGAGCCATATCCCACGGAAAAATCCCGGGATGAAGAGTTTGAAATATGGCTTTTCCCCGAAAGGGTAACGGCGCAGCCACTCATTCGTGAAGACGGTTTTCGTCGCTGGCTGCCGTTGATTGATGACATTCAACCGACGGTAGTCACCAAGTTTACTCTGGTGGATATACAGCAGCCGGTGTTCTGGCTGGACGACAGCAACCAGATTTGGGCGCAAACGCCGGACGGGGTGAAAACCCGGCTGTTTCGTACAAAAAGTCATCATCCCGTGGACGACATTATTATCTCTCCCGACGGCGGCACGGTGGTGTTGATCGTCGAACGTACGCCAAAGCTACAACGGGCGCTGTTTTATCATATGCCGGACATGGGCAGCCCGGCGGCGGGTGTTGAACTCGAGTTTTATCAAGAAGCCATACTGACAAGCCCCTATTTTCCCGGACGAGCATGGTGGGTCACCAATCAGGGGGATTTATACGTCCCCTGGGAAAAACACTGGTCCTTTTTAGATGAAGACCATCCTCGCTGGGTCACACCCGAGGAATATCAGCCGAATTTTGTCTCCCCGGATCAGCGCTTTCTCGGCTACGTCAAACGTGACGGGAATATGCATGTCAGTGAAATCTTGCTGTTTGATACTTTGTGCGATAAGTCCATGCTATTGCGCCGCAGCCAGCCGGTCAAGCCGGAGGGCTACGGTGCCGGCAAGCTGATAAGCGTTGCATTCTCCGCCCTGAACGCGCTGGCGGCGATAGCTTTTTCCGACGGTTATATAGAAATATACAGCATCGGCGGAGAGGAGGGGGCGAATGACGTTTTTTCACTTGGCCATGCAAACCTGCCGCTGGGGCACTATATCCTGGAGGACGAACGCTTTGCCAAACCCAAGCAGATAGTGATGAAGTTCAACAATGCCTTTGATCAGATATTGGTTTTGCACGATGTCGGAGATTTCCACACCGATCTTAACGGCAATGGCACCTATGCCATATCAGAAATTTACCTGGATGAACTGATATTATCTCAATAAGGTTTTATCACCTTGGTTCCAGCACGATTCAACTGTCAATCATTGACCTTTCTTTCATGGCCCAGGCGAGTTTTTGCATCATCCTGGGTAGGTTTTGCAGCGCTCAGTGCGCAGCGGCGCCGTCAGTATAAATTCCAGCTCTTTTTAGAAAACGAGCGATTATTGATGGGTATAATATCGTTCACGTAAGATTGACTACTTTGAGAATCAAACTAACCGCATAAATAAATTATCAATAACTCAGCTAATTTTATTGGAATATATTATATATAATAAAGGGTTATAGAAGGATTTTAACCTGCCTAAATATACGATATATACAAATGGAAAATATCACTGATATATTTTCCATTAGACTCTTGTATTTTTGGAAATATATGAGCATGATGCTTGTGTCCTTATCGGCTGCTGGGTTCGAAGTGATAAGGCTCTTGATTGTTTTTCAATGGTATATAATGTAACTTTCATATCTTTGATATATGACATATTAAATGCGATTTTAACAAGTGGCGGGCAGAACTCTTTCACGTAAATTAATTTTTTTGGATGTTCATTTCATTTTCATTTATCCACTCGGATCTAATGAGATGCCTACAACTCAATCGCTATTACAAGGAGGCAGCATGCCGATCTCATCCATAGACAACCAACGTCGGACAATAGGTGTTTATTATCACCTGGAAAGAAAAAAGTGTAAAACACGCGTAAAAATCGATCTGGCTTACTCTCAATTTCCTCTTTTGGAAGAAGGTGAGAGCATTCGAAAATTAGCCCACGTGAGTAATCGAGTTCATTCGGACAGAAAAAATGATAAAATAATCACAAAGCAAATGCAGGTTGCTTCACTTTTGCCTGTGGCGATAATTCTTCTGGCTTTAAAACCTCATTATGGCGTTCATAATGAAAAATTATCATCAGAAAAAACGATGTTATTGTCTTCTCTGTCCAGATTAAATAATAGTCTCAACAATGAGGTGCCTTATGGAAATATTTCATTAATCGATATTATTCCATTGCACAAGCCGCACGTCACGGGGAAAAATACGGCGGATCCTTCCTGCGAAATCGCAAAAGCGGGGAAGTTGAAAAAACGCAAACGAGCCCGGGACAACGCCAGGCACAAGGCTGAAGCGTCAGGGCATTCGACCCCTTCGGTGGCGCCATCCACAGCGACTTCTGTCAAAGCAACCGGCGTGACCACCGCCCCGTTCATGGGTATGGGCGTCATCAAGGCGAGCAGCCACGGGAGCGCGGTTCCACCGGCTGCCGGAGATATCATTGGCGAGGCGGCCATAGCCGATGGCGGTGATGCCCCGAAGAGAAGTGAAAGCTTTCCAATACATAATGCGCATAATTATTATATTCCCAAGCTGGCGCAATTTATCAATCCAATGAAATATCATCAGTTGCAATTCGGAGATAAAAAATCGGATACCTATGAAGCCATAAAACGGAAAATAAAAAGCAATTATCGAACAGAAGACGTTTGCATATGTTATTTGAAAAATACTGGCAATGACGTTCCAGATCAATTTTTTTATCTCAAAAATAATTTCAATGTATTTAGAATGGAAATAAATAAAGTCAGAGGTATGGTAAATAAGGTATTGCTCAAATTCAACCGCACTACCAAAAGAAATGATTTTGGCTGTCTTGAATATCATTCTCAGAATAGTATTAAAGGCCATTTGCAAAGAATCCTTGATACCGATGACAGCACTATCGTGCATCAGGCAATGCTTAGGCTGGAATTTTATCTCTCGCAATTGGTAAAATTTTTTCGTGAAGACATGGGAAATATAATATTTGCCACATCAAATGTAAAAAACGCGCCAGGAATTCCTTTCCAAGAGCCTATGTTAGGATTTACCATGCCAATGGATTCTGGTAATAGAATCGTTATTATGGTGGATTATTTTGATAGGGATATTATCCTGAATGATAGATTAAAAATCACGTCGCTAGTGGAAAATTCGAGTATACAGATCGGTGCGCGTAGTTTTATCTTTTCACCTAAAGGCCGGCAGGCAGGAGATGTAAATCAAATTCTTGAGGTGTTTGATGAGGATATGTTTGCACAGGGTAAGGAAGTTTTTATGTTCGATGATTTATTTATAAAAAGCTATGAAAATTTTCTCGATGTAAAGGTAGTTGATGCTGTCCAGCTGATTCAAGTGATCAAAAACAATCCTTTGCTACAAAAAAATATCATGATGGATAATGCTCATTTCATGGCGAAAATCATTTATGATATTGCCCATGATAAAGCTGATGAGCATTATTCTATTTTTCCGGTAGTAAATAATATAAATGCTGATGAGGGCCTTGGCCAGATGTTTACCAAAGCAATACTTAATCTTATCATCAAACAAAAAGGAGTGGCGTAGAACGTTTGCTAGCCGTTGGCATCTTCCGGCATGGCGCGCCTCCTCACGTTTTCTTATGGCCTATACCCTACCATACTCTTGCTTTTGTTATTGCGGGAGCGCGGACAGCGTCGACCCCCTTCGCAATAGATGAGCAAAATGGGCGGTTGCCTGACCATTTTTATATTAGCGGTTGATAGAACGCCCATTAAGAATTAAAGTTCATAGAACATCTATTTTAGCAGAGGCTTATTTTGGGAAGATCAACTCGCGCTCAGGCTGACCAGAATCGGGCTCTAATCGTCGATGCCGCCACGGGACTGTTTCGTGAAAAGGGAATAGATGCGGTCAGCATTGTTGAAATCATGGAAGCCGCGGGCATGACTCAGGGCGGTTTCTACAAGCATTTTACGTCCAAGGAAGCCCTGGCCGCCGAGGCCTGTGCCGAGGCGTTCAACCGTTCCACGACCACCTGGAAAGACCTGATCAATGCCGTCCCCGAACCGGGTGGAACCAACAGGCTGCTGCAACTGGCGACCTATTATCTCAGTGAAAAAACGCCGGAAAAAACCTGCCCGATGATAGCCCTTGGACAGGATGCCGCCGCCCATTCAGCCGATAAGCCTTTCAGTCAGGTCTATCGACATGGCGCGCAACAGATGTTTGAAACCTTTGTGAAAGCGGCGCCGCCTGAACCGAACGGGCCGCAGCGGGAAGAATTGATGCTGCTGTTCGCGTCCATGGTGGGAGCGAATCTGCTTAAACGCGCGGTGGGGAATGAGCCCTGGATACAGGAGATGCAGCTGGCGCTGATGAAAAAAATATCCGGCGAATGAATCGGCGGATGGGATTAATGCTCGACGGTCATGCCGGCCAACTTTAGCGCCTTGCCTATACCTATGCCAATGCCCCTTCCCTAAGGGGTAAAGGGCATTTAGCGAAGATTAACGGCAACTGTATCCTGCTAACGAGTCGCCGCTGCCAGGGCTTTTTGTATCCATTCTTTATTCAGGCGGATACAGTAAGCCGGAGTGCCGGTCTGGAAGCGCCAGCCTTCCGACAGCGGGCCGACATCCACCGCATCAAAACCGAACTGATCGTAAAGATCGGCCACCACTTTTTTTGCGGCCGCATCGTCGCCGCATAATGGCAGGGCGCGGCGGTCAAAGGAGCCGGTAGGCTGACTGTCCCGTTCAATATGGGTCATCATGATGGCGTTGAAGGCTTTGACGATTTTTGATTTCGGCAGGTGGGCCGCCAGCAGTTCACTGCTGGTGGTGGAGCCGCTGTCAAGGGCGTCGATTTTGTCGTCGCGCTGGGGATAATAATTATTGGTGTCGATGACAATTTTGCCCACCAGGGGCTCAACCGGGACGGCTTTGTAATGTTTGAGGGTAATGGCGACAATCACGATATCGCCGAATTTGGCCGCGTCGTCTATGGTGCCGGTTTTGCAGCCCAACATGGCGCCGTCGCTGAACAAGGTCTGGGGGCCGCGGGAGTTGCTGATCATGGCGTCATGACCGCTCTTAACCGCCGCCGCCGCCAGCGCCCGTCCTACGTATCCCGCACCGATTATGCCGATTTTCATTTTTGAAGGTTCCTTTGGTTAGGGTTTTCCGCCCCCGCCTTGCGAGGCGCGGATAACATTGCATTTAACGGTCTGCTTCTATACACCTTTAATCAAGTGTAAAGCACGACTTCGGAAACGATTGGCCTGAAAGAGCGGCTACTCCCTGAAACCCTTTAATTGTCTATTTGACCGCTCCCGCCCCTGTAATAACCGTTTAACCAAAATTCACGGTTGATTTCTTCATCATTGTCATAGAGTACCGTCTTATCTTTACCTACTGAAGACAGCAAAATGATGAAGAATAATATTCTAAAACACATACCCTGGATGATCATCGGCCTGATCGGCGCGTGCTGCCTCGGCGTGGTCGCGCTGCGCCGTGGCGAAAGCATTAGCGCCCTGTGGATTGTCGTGTCCTCCGTTGCCGTATATCTGGTGGCCTATCGGTACTACAGTCTTTTTATCGCTAAAAATGTCATGCAGCTGGACCCCGACCGCGCGACGCCCGCCGTGATTAACAATGATGGCCTGAATTATGTGCCCACCAACAGAAACGTGCTGTTCGGGCATCATTTCGCCGCCATCGCCGGCGCCGGACCGCTGGTGGGCCCGGTACTGGCGGCACAGATGGGATATCTGCCCGGCACCCTGTGGCTGCTGGCCGGCGTGGTACTGGCCGGCGCGGTGCAGGATTTTATGGTGCTGTTTATGTCCTCCCGGCGTAACGGCGTCTCCCTGGGTGAGATGATCAAGGAAGAAATGGGCCCGGTGCCCGGCACCATCGCCCTGTTCGGCTGTTTCCTCATCATGATTATCATTCTGGCGGTGCTGGCGCTGATTGTGGTGAAAGCGCTGGCGGAAAGTCCCTGGGGGGTCTTCACCGTTTGTTCGACGGTGCCTATCGCCCTGCTGATGGGGATCTACATGCGCTTTATCCGCCCGGGCCGGGTGGGGGAAGTCTCGGTCATCGGCGTGGTCCTGCTGCTGGCGGCTATCTGGTTCGGCGGCGTTATCGCCCATGACCCCTATTGGGGACCGGCACTGACCTTCAAAGACACCACCATTACCTACACCCTGATTGGTTATGCCTTTATCTCCTCCCTGCTGCCGGTGTGGCTTATCCTGGCACCCCGGGACTATCTGGCCACCTTCCTGAAAATCGGCGTTATCGTCGGCCTGGCCATCGGCATCCTGATTATCGGCCCCGATTTGAAAATGCCGGCGGTGACGCGTTTTATCGACGGCACCGGCCCGGTATGGAAAGGCGCATTATTTCCTTTCCTGTTTATCACTATCGCCTGCGGCGCGGTATCCGGTTTCCATGCCCTGATTGCCTCGGGCACCACGCCCAAGTTGCTGGCCAGTGAAAACGATACCCGGTTTATCGGCTACGGCGCGATGTTAATGGAATCCTTTGTGGCCGTGATGGCCCTGGTGGCGGCGTCCATTATTGAACCGGGCCTCTATTTCGCCATGAATACCCCGCCGGTGGCCTTGGGCATCACCATGCCGGACCTGCATAATCTCGGTGGCGCGGATTCGGCCCTTATTCTGGCCAATCTGCGGGATGTGACGACGCATGCGGCGGCCACCGTGAGCTCCTGGGGCTTTGTGATTACGCCCGAGCAAATCATGCAAACCGCCCATGATATCGGCGAGCCTTCGATCCTTAACCGCGCGGGGGGGGCGCCGACCCTGGCGGTAGGCATCGCCCATGTTTTCCATAAAATCATGCCCGGCGCCGACATGGGCTTTTGGTACCATTTCGGTATCCTGTTTGAAGCCTTGTTTATCCTGACCGCGCTGGATGCCGGTACGCGTTCGGGCCGGTTTATGCTGCAGGATCTGCTGGGCAACTTCGTGCCCTTTCTCAAAAAAACCGACTCACTTCCGGCGGGCATGGCGGGCACCGCGGGCTGTGTCGGGCTGTGGGGCTACCTGCTTTACCAGGGGGTAGTGGATCCCCTGGGGGGCGTGAAAAGCCTTTGGCCGCTGTTCGGCATATCCAACCAGATGCTGGCGGCGGTTGCCCTGGTGCTGGGTACCGTGGTGCTGGTGAAGATGAAACGCACCCGCTATATCTGGGTAACCGTGCTTCCCGCCGTCTGGCTGCTGATCTGCACCACCTGGGCCTTGGGGCTTAAGCTGTTCAGCCAGGATCCGCAGTTGGAAGGCTTCTTATACCTGGCCCGCGCCTACAGCCGCAAAATCGACGAACAGGGCGCCGGCCTGACGGCGCAGCAAATTAGCAATATGCATCACATAGTTGTCAATAACTATACCAATGCGGTGTTAAGCGTACTGTTCTTGATAGTGGTCTATGGCATCATATTTTACGGGATCAAAACGGTGCTGGGCGCACGCAAAACCACCCAGCGCACCGATAAAGAGACCGCCTATATCGCACTCCCTGAAGGCGGGGTTACCACTTCCTCCGGCCACTGAGGGGGAACACATCCATACCCCGCATAACCATCGATGGTTATGCGGGTCTTTCATCGGAGACGCCCTATGTTTGGAAATTTAGGTCAGGCGGGAAAATATCTCGGGCAGGCTGCCCGGATGCTGGTGGGTATTCCGGACTATGACAATTACGTGCAGCATATGGCGACCAATCACCCCGATCAACCGGTGATGGACTATGAAGCGTTCTTCCGCGATCGGCAGGAGGCGCGCTACGGCGGCAACGGTAAAGGGGGATTCCGCTGTTGTTAGCGATAGGGTTTGCCAAAAGGATCCGAACATGAACACGCCTTTGCCGGCCACGATTTTATCCGGTTTTCTGGGCGCCGGGAAAACCACCCTGCTGCGCCATATTTTGAATGCCGATCACGGCGAAAAAATAGCCGTCATCGAAAACGAATTCGGCGCGGTGCCTATCGACAGCGGTCTGTTGGGCGATAACGCCACCCGTATCACCACCTTGAGCAACGGCTGTATCTGTTGCAGCAGCGCCAATGAACTGGAGCGGGCGCTGCTGGATTTGCTCACGGCCCTTGACGGCGGAGAGGTGGATTTCAGCCGGCTGGTTATCGAATGTACCGGGATGGCCGATCCCGGCCCGATCATCCAGGCCTTTTTTTCCCACGGGATTATCAATACCCGCTTTCTGTTGGACGGGGTGATTACGCTGGTGGATGCGGTGCATGCCGAACAGCAGCTGACCCGGTTTCCCATCGCGCAGGCCCAGGTGGGTTTCGCGGACCGGATCCTGCTCACCAAGACCGATGTGGCCGGCGATTGCGAGGCGCTGGTGCAACGCCTGCAGGCCATCAATGCCCGTGCGCCCGTTTATCGGGTAGTGCACGGCGATATCCGGTTAAACGAACTGTTCGGCGTCGACGGTTTTATTCTCAATGACCGGGTGACCGTGACCAAACCGCGGTTCCGGCCGCTTATCCCTCCGCAGAATATCGTGCAGTCCATTGTGGTCTATCTGGACAAGCCGGTGGAACTGCTGGTGATGTCGGATTTCATGGAAAGCCTGTTGGTGAAATATGCGGACAATCTATTGCGTTATAAAGGGATTTTAGCCATCAAAAACGATGTCCGCCGTCTGCTGTTTCAGGGCGTGCAAAGGCTGTACAGCGCCGACTGGGACCGGGAATGGCGAGCGGACGAACAGCAAACCAGCGTGCTGGTGTTTATCGGCATCGATCTGCCCGAGGCGGAGATCCGCGCCGGTTTTGCCGCGCTGGGGTGACACCGAGGTCCGCGCTGGTTTTGTCGCGCCGGGGTAAAGGAAACATGGCAAGATTGAACAGCGTCAGTATGATGTCTCCGTCGGCGTCAGACCGCCGGTTGTCCGTGACCGCGGCCGGCCAGCAGCATCGCCAGCCCGCCAGCCAGCACCGCCAGCGCGCTATAGGTAATGGCTCCCGTCGCGCCGAAGTTATCCACCAGTACGCCTCCGACCACCGCGCCCAGGGCGATGGCTACCTGGAAGGTGGTCAACAGCAGGGCGCCGGCGGTTTCGGCATGATCAGGCGCGGTCAAGGTATTCCAGGTCTGGATACTGACCGGGAACGCGCCAAAGGCAAAACCCCAGCCCGCCGTGGCGATAAAGGCGATGTATATTGATGCGCCATCGGCCAGCAGGGAAAACGCCATGGCCGACAGCAGAAGCGAACCCAGCGCGACAGCCAATCTGGCGCTGCGTCCGGCCAACATCCCGCCGGCGATATTGCCGAAAAAGCCGCCGATGCCGAACGCCAGCAACACCAAGGAAATCATTCGAACGTCAAGGCGTGGAACCTGTTCGAGAAAAGGCCGTATATAGGTGAAACCGGCAAAATGGCCGGAAATGACAAACAGGACGGTAATAAGACCGATGCGGATGCCGGGGCGGCGCAGCAGGACACCGAAGGTGCCTAATCCTGTCCCCGCCTCCGGCCGTAGGCGCGGCAGGCTCAGCAATTGTAAAAGCAGCGCCAGGACCCCGATGGCGGCGGCCGCCAGGAACGTGGTTCGCCATCCCCAGAGCGCGCCGAAATAAGAGCCCAATGCCGGGGCGCATACCGTCGCCGCCGAGACGCCGGTGAAAATGATCATCATGGCCCGCGCCAATAACCGGGCGGGAACCAGCCGCAGCACCAGGGCCGCCGCCAGGGACCAGACTCCGCCCAGGGCGATGCCCAGCACCACTCGTGCCGCAATCAGCACCCAGATGTTCGAGGCCGCCGCCGCCAGCAGGTTTGATAACACCAACATCAGCGTCAGTCCCCACACCACATTGCGCCGATCAATGCGGCCGGTGCCAAGCACCACCGCCGGTCCCGCTACCGCCGCCACCAGGGCCGTCGCCGTCACTGCCTGACCGGCGGCGCCATCCGAGATGCCGAGATCGGCGGCGATGGGAGTCAACAGACTGGCTGGCAGGAATTCCGCCGTCACCAGCGCGAATACACCCACCGACAGCGAAAGTACCGCATACCAGGCGGCGCTTCGTTCATCATCGGTACGGGACGCGGGGCAGGCCAGGGCGTCATCGCCGATACAGCTTTTTTCTGTCATGGATTCTCCAAAATTTGTACGCAGATCGCTTTCCAAAGCAGTTAAACGAATGTTACAGTCGATGTGTTGGAACTTCCATGCTAGGAAAACCGAAATGCATGACAATTCGTCCAAATCCACCCCGCCGACCTCACCGACCCCCAATGATCCCCTGACGGATATGCTGAAAGGACTCAGGCTGGACGGAGTGGAATATGGTCGCTGTACATTGGCCGCGCCGTGGGCATTCGCTTTTCCCGCCCGGCAGGACGCATTATTTCATTTTGTGGCGGAGCGGGGTTGTTGGTTGCTGAACCCTGCCGGCCAATGGGTTGAACTGGGGGCCGGTGATGCAGTGCTGTTGCCCCGGGGCAGCGCCCATGCCCTGGCAAGTGAGCCGGGAGCAATACCGCACCAGTTCCCGCGTTGGCAGTGCAAAGCGTTGAGCGGCAATATTTTTGATTACCATTCCGGCGTCAAAGGCGAAAACTGCCTGCTGTTTTCCGGCTCCATGCGCTTTAATCTCGACAGCCTTCATCCGCTATTGCGGATGATGCCGGATGTCATGCGTGCCGATGAGCTGATGAAATGCGAACCCACCATCTTGCACCTGCTGGAAGCCATGGGATGTGAAGTGGAGATGAACCGGGTCGGCGCTTGCGGGATTATCGCGCGCCTGGCGGATGTGCTGGCCGCCCAGATTATCCGTGCCTGGGTGGAACACGGCAGCGGTGATGCCACCGGCTGGATAGCCGCGGTGCGTAATCCTGAAATCGGCCGGGTACTGGCGGCCATCCATGCCAGCCCCCATCGAGACTGGCCGCTATGGGAACTGGCGGAGGTCATGGGGGCGTCGCGCTCCAGCTTCGCCAGTAAGTTTTCCGCTATAGTGGGGGAGACGCCGGCCCGCTATGTGGCGCAGGTGCGGATGCATTTGGCGCGTCAATGGATTAGTCGTGATGCCGCGCGTATCTCGGAGGTGGCCCGTCGGTTGGGTTACGATTCCGAAGCCTCCTTCAGCCGCGCGTTCAAGCGGGTTGTCGGCATGGCTCCCAGTCATTTTCGTGCGCATATCAAGTAGGATACCATTCGGGATGTCGGCACCATCGGGACTACCACCGCCCTCTGTACATGACGGAATTTCAGGTATCTTGTTCCGTTTTTTTTAGCATTTTGGTTGTCAAAAAATACCATTGCAAAGCAATGCGCTTTCTCTAATATAAATATCAAAACTTCATGTAGACCCTACAATAATTTGATGCACCCAACCGCGCATCCATTAAGGAGTGGAGATGGCACTTGCACCCCCTTTTTTGCCTCAAGTAATGAATGGGCAAATACCGACGGCCACCATCCAGTCCGCTGGCGGCATAATATATCAGATATTACGTAATGAAAATTCGGCCGTGGATGATGTCATAGAGATATATTGGGATGGAATATTTATTGGTCATTATACCATTAGTAATCCATATGCTGATTTTCCTATTGTAGGCTTCGTTCCGCTGCAGCTAGTACGGCGAGGAATAAATATAATTAGTTATACTATAACGGATCGTTTAGGTAATCCCGGCAGTTCAGAGCCCCTGGAAGTGTTTGTAGCTATCTCATTGTCCATGATAATTTCCACCGGAGCCGCCAATTTCGACTTTGATGCCATCAGGGTGAATCCGTTTAACCGGGGGGTGGTATACGGTAATCCGGGTGCCAGGATCAGATTAGATATAATTGGCCAAGCTTATTTTTATGAAACGGATGAAAGATTCTTTGAGCTCAATCTTGACTCCACCGGCCAAGGCTTTTTCCGTCTCTGGTCAAATGAACAAAGTGCTAATTTTGTTCTCGCCAGTGATATGACCAGCGGCATGAACTCCACGCAAACAACTGTGTTCGGTCCTTTCAGGAACGGCGAAGATAAAATATTAAGGATCAATTATACCACCGGCGCACCGGCAAATGACTTAACATACAATTCAATTTATTTGCTGACCGATATTATTTCCAATCGAGGGAATATTATTACCCATGTACGGGCACAGGTCAATGGCAACGCAACCATAGTAGGGTATACCCAGACTGCGGATATTTTGCTCAACAGCGATCAATCCGCCACTATTAATATTATTGACCCTGTTGCCGAACAGGTCAGAGTGATACTTTCTTTACCCCAAGCCAGTGGTTCGGAAGTCATTTTGAATACTGTATTTGTTTCACAACCTGTCGGCATTAGCAATACATTATCAGAGCCTGAAAGATATGTCGACGCGGAAATTTAATCACAGAATGTTAATGCGCGGTGCGCAATCAAATAAGTAAAAATGTTTCGTCATCAGCCAGGGGCATAATATGCAAGAGAAATATTTTTCCGGCGAGGAACCGTTATCCGACGAGGAGCCATTGGCAGATTACAGCCTGACATTGGAGGTGACATCGGGTGCTGTAGCTAATGGCATTGCCACTAATACCGCCAAGGCTACGCTAAAAACGGGCAGCATATACCTGGCCAACAGGCTTATTACCTTTGAGCTTTCCGGTAGCGCAAGGTTTAGCAGCAATAACGCGCAAACTGATTCTGTCAGCACCAATAGCCTGGGTGTTGCAACGATCTATTTTACCAACAATGTCGCTGAAACAGTGTCAGTCTATAGTATTTATACTCCGCTCAATGGCGAAGATATTCTCGCGAGAAAATATTCTACCTTTGAAAATGCCGCTTCTCCGGTGCTTATTCTGAATTCAAGGGTTGACCAAAATAATGTTTATGCTGACGGTAGCCTGCCAAATATCATCATTTATACGGTGACGAATTCCGCCGGGCAACCCGTACCCGATGAGCTGATCAATTTTACTTTGCTCGCAGGCATGGCAACTTTGTTGCCAGGGCTGTCTAGTCGTACCGATTCACAAGGCATGCTTCCTCTTTATCTCTATGCCTTTGTGCCTGGCACGGTTTCCGTACGCGCATACATCGCAGCTCAGCCGAATGTTTATCGGGATGATCAGGTTAACTTCAGGTCAAATGACATATTAACTGTAACGGTGATAAATGACTTCGTTCCAGCCAATGGCACAACGCCCGTTCAATTGCGTTATCAATTATTGAATAGTCAATTGCAGCCGGTAAGGAATACTGCATTGGGATTCAGGGCCAGCGGGAATGCTATGTTACCGAGCACGGGTGTTACAGATAATAATGGTGAATATTTGTTAAGCATCACTAATACCACACCTGAGATGGTGAGGGTCACATGCTACTTAATATCTGACCCTTCTGTTGATATCAATACCGACATAACGTTTGTTCCGGTTTAGCCTAAGAGAGGGTGATGTATAAACAATATTTTATCCACTTACATTAAAGCAGTGTTAATAAACGCTGCTGAGGACTCTCTACTTAATTAAAAAAGCTAATGGCGGTTTAAACGTAATTTCTTGTTTGAAATAAAATAATGTAGTTTTCAATAGCTGAACGCTTATTACTCGCTTGATAATTAAAAATATATGAGATCCAACTGTTTTTTGTTGGAATGAGGAACAGTTGCTGACCTTCAGTCTGAGGTAATCTATGACCAATGTTATTATTCCACCAGAGGAAAATTGCGCAGATCACCGTCTGGAGGTGGCCGCGACGTCAACCGCTCAAGCCGACGGTTGTGATACCAATAGCGCGATTGCACAATTGAGCCTTCACGGCCAGGCATTACAGGGATGCGTTATTTCTTTCACCTTAACCGGCGACGCCCTGTTTACCGGCGGCACCCAGCAATTTTCCGCTATCACGGACGGGCAGGGGGAAGCGACGGTATTTTTTACCGATACCCGGCCGGAAACAGTGCTCATCACCTGCAATTTTAATCAAACACAGTGCTGGGAAAGCGCCAGTTTTGAGAGCAACCCCCTGGCTGATATCGGTATATCAGGGGCGGTGTTGCAAAATAACGCACAGGCCGACGGCATGTCTCGCAACGGCATGCGTTATCGCGTTTTTCAAGTGGTCGGGGGCGCTCCCGTACCCGGAGCAGCGCTGGCTTTAAGCGTTTCCGGAGAGGCGATGCTAATTCCTCCTGTCGGACCCTGGTTCACCGATGACAACGGGCTCTATGACCTGTATGTCACCAATGGCGCTGCCGGTCAGGTGTTGGTGAGCGCCAGAATACCCAGCGCTCCTGGGGCCGAGAATAATACTTTTCTGAACTTCGTTCCAATACAGGTCCCGGAATATGTTTTGTCATACAGAGTGACCCGAAATAACGCACCGGCCGACGACGCTGAGAGAAATGCTATCACTTATAACTTGAGCCTGAACGGCGTGGGTGTTGCCAATAGGGTGCTGAATTTCATGGCAAATCCCGCGTCATCGCGAATTTTTGTCTTCAATCCCAATACAAACGCTGCCGGAAACAATTCCATAACGATAGCCAGCATTACTCCCGGACCTGTGGTGATAACCGCCTCCGTCCCTTCAATACCCAGCCTGCTGCCCGTCCAGGTCACGCTGAACTTCACCGAAGTTATGCGGCGCTATTCCATTGTCCATCAAGTGATCAGAGATCGCTCGCCGGCCGGAGGTATCCCAAATCAAGTGCGTTACACGGTTCTATCTCTCGCCGATGGTTCGCCTCAAGCAGGCGTCCGGTTGAGGTTTTTCGCTAGCGGTGAAGGACGGCCCTCACCCACAACGGGAACCACATTGATGGACGGCACATTCACTCTTGATATTTTCCGTAATTTCGTCGGGACGGTCACGGTTACAGCGAGAGTCGAGTTTGAACCGCTGGCAGAGAGCAATGTGGACGTGACCTTCACCTAAGTTTTACGTATTTTTACCCTGATGTGGGCAATCTTTTCAGCGTATTTAACAGGCTGCCTACATGAAGCCCAACGGCCGGAGGCAACTATGTCAGATGATACTTTGCCGTCAATTCTTCAGGATGCATGCCATGACCTGACATTGACGGCTACCACAAATGCGATAGCCGACGGTTGCGATACCAACAGCGCAACCGCGCGGTTATGTTATCAAGGCCGCCCGTTATGCGGGCAACTCCTCTCATTCACCTTATCCGGCGACGCCCTGTTTACCGACGGCACCCAGCAATTTTCCGCTACCACGGACGGGCAGGGGGAAGCGACGGTATTTTTTACCGATACCCGGCCGGAAACAGTGCTCATCACGTGCAATTTTAATCAAACACAATCTTGGGAAAGCGTCAGTTTCGATAATAGCCCCCTGGCTGATATCGGTATATCAGGGGCGGTATTGCAAAATAACGCACAGGCCGACGGCATGTCTCGCAACGGCATGCGCTATCGCGTTTATCATTCAAACGGGGGCGCCCCCGTACCCGGAACAGCGCTGGCCATCAGCGTCAGCGGGGGGGCGATGCTGATACCACCGGCAGGCCCCTGGGTCACCGATGCCAACGGTATTTATGATCTGTATGTCACCAGCGGCTCCCCCGGCCAGGTGTTGGTGAGCGCCCAGGTACCCAGTGCCCCCGAAGCCACAAATAATACCTTTCTGAACTTTACGCCGGTGGCGGTGTATTCCCTTACCTCCAATACGATCAGGAATTACCAATCGGCCGGCGGCGGGATCTCCAACACGATTGTCTTCACCCTTACCCGGGATAGCGCGGCGGCGGCTAATGAAAGAATGAGTTTTACCGCGAATCCCCCTACGGCGACGATTCAGGCCTTAAGTGCCACTAACGCCGATGGTCAATTGATGGTTGATATCATCAGCCCCTTCGCCGGGGAAGTGGAGATTACCGCTGTTGTTGAGTCCCAACCCAGCCTACAGCCCGTGCATGTTATTGTAACGTTCACCGAGCCTGTGCGGCTTTATTTCATTGCGAATGAGGTGATAACAGATAACGCGCCGGCAGGCGGAGTCATTCCAAACCAGGTGCGCTTCACGGTTTACACATTGGACGGATTCGTACCTCAGCCCGGTATCGCAATGAGTTTCTCCGTTACCGGCAGTGCGCGGGTCTTACCCTCTTCAGGCCCCACAGATCTGGACGGCACTATTGCGGTTGAAATCTACAATAATGTTGCTCAGCCGGTCACCCTGACAGCCAGAATCACGTCGGAACCGACGACAGACAGCAACGTTGACCTGAGTTTTACCTAATCCGCGCCAAGGCGTTTCTCAACCCGGCAGTCTCTTCAGCTCGCTGAGCAGACTGCCGATGCAACGGCTAGTGACCGGAGTCAAATATGTCAGAAGAATATTCGTTATCAAACAGCCAGGACGGGCTTTATGGGCTAACCATGGCGGCTACTTCGAACGTACGGGCAGACGGCGAGGCAACCAATAGCGCGACGGCACGGCTATATTGCCGCGGTATGCCGGTCTGTGGACAATGTCTTGATTTTGAGGTGACTAAGAACGCACGATTTACCAGCGGAGATCGATGCCTATCCCTGCAAACCAATGAACGGGGCGAAGCGACGGTATGTTTTACCGATACCGTTGCCGAACAGACCGTTATTATCTGTCGCTTCGGTAATAACGTTGCGTTTTTGACTGCCGCCTTCCTTGCCGACGAAATCGATATCAGCGTTGAAGTCTGGGTCAATAATGCATCCGCTAACAGTCCCTCCGGCAATCAACTGTTTTACCGTGTTTTTAACGTCAGAACGAATGAGCCCATCCAAAACGCCATAGTGGATTTCAGCGCTACCGGACAGGCAACGCTATCCCAGGATTTCGGCACGACCAATCAGGAGGGGATATTCCTGCTGACAATATTCAATCCGTCCGCCGGAATGGTGCTGGTAAACGCGCAGGTGCGAGGGTATCCCAATGCCGACAATCACACCTTTGTGACCTACACAGCCGTCCTGCCGAGGTACCGTTTGACCGCCCAGGTAGAGGTCGAGCGGCCGGACGGCGTTACGCCGGTGTTTTTTACCTTAACCGATCTTAACACCGGCCTGCCGGTACCGGGTCAACTGCTGCGGGTTTATTGCGGGACAGGGGCCACACAAACCTTGATGGATACTCCCGGGCCGACGGCAGAGGATGGCACGGCCAGGAGCGGTTATTATGTTGCCTGGAATGCCATCAACCATATGCTGGTTGTTTTGGACATTGATGAAACGGTGAATGAGGGTTTTATCTTGGTGGGAAGCAGCATCATTTTGCCTTGAGCCCTGAGGGATAACGGCTGTTGCCGTGCGCATTGCTTAAGCCGCCCTCCAGGGCGGCGGAACAGGCGATGATATCGCAGCCCATCATCGCCAGGCCGGTCTCAACAGGTATAACCGTTGGTTCGTCTTTTGCCGGCGTTCAGCAATAGCGCCAGGCATAATCTTCCCCTTCCCGCGTCACATACCCGGCGGATGCGCCGGGAAAATGCGCAGGCAGAATAAGCGCGCCGCTTTCCGCCGCCTGTTCCAATAAAGCCAATCTTGATGCCATGGCCGTCCGCGGGTCCAGGCAGTAGGTTGATCCCCACTCCGGACGGGCAACCTGTAGCGGGCTGTGCATGGCATCGCCGGAAAACATGGCTTCACGGCCGCCGGAGCGCATGGAAATAACCATATGCCCCGCGCTGTGGCCCGGAGCGGGATGAAAAGCGATACCCGGCAATATCTCACCGCCGTCCGCGTCCATGACAACGGCCTGATTGGTACAGATAACCGGCAAGATGCTGTCGTCAAACAGCATGCGGCGTTTTTCCCCGGCCGGGGTAAAAAAATACTCCAGCTCTGTCCTGGGCAAGACATACTTGGCCCTGGGAAACGTGGGTTGCCATGCGCCGTCCACCAAGCGGGTATTCCAGCCGACATGATCGGTGTGCAGATGGGTCAGCAAGACATAATCAATCTGATCCGGCGTGGCGCCCGCCGCCGCCAGCCGTTGCAGGAATGGATTTTCCAGCTGATGGAACAGTGTGCTGAAAGGCCGGGACTTATGGTTGCCGATGCCGGTGTCGATAAGGATTTTCAGACCGTCGATTTCAATCAGCCATGAATGAACGCTAAGCACTATCTCCTGTGCCGCGGTAAAATCCACCGGCAGAATCCGGCGCGCTATGGCCTCATCTATATCCTCCACCGCGGCGGGATAAAGGGTACTGAATGCCAGCGGAAATTGCGTTTCCACGATGCGGGTGATGACGGCGTTTCCCAGCCGATAGGTAGCGTGATGTTCCGACATTCTTTTTTCCCCGGGATGGACGACCGCGATATGATCATCCATGCCTTATAAGTCTCAGTTCAGATAAAAAGCACGTGTTGTAATTATCGGTCAAAGATATAGCGATGGTGAAGCTCAGGGGAAAGGGGCCTCTAACAGTATTGCTACCAGCCCAGGGTCTCGCCCCGATAGTTCAGGAAAGCGATGCCTCGTTTAGCCAGGCGGCCCAAAAGCATATCGGCGACCCCATTGGTGCTGGTTTCAACATCCAGGACCGCATCCGGTCCCCCCATATCCGTTCTGACCCAGCCGGGCGCCACCGCCGTCAGCGACCAGGGCGCATCCCGTTTTTCCGCCGCGAAGCTGCGCAGTGATTGATTCAGGGCGGATTTGCTTGAGCGATAAGGCTCCCAGCCGCCGTCGTTATTGCCGGAAATACTGGCCAATTCGGATGACATCACCGCGACCGCTCCGCCGGCCCGCACCAGGGGCGATAAGAGACGGGTGGCGGTCATGGCGCCGATAACGTTGGTACGCATCACCGCCAGCAGCTGGTCGCCGAACGGTAACGCGGCATCCCCGGCGGTGCCGGCATTCACCATCAGCAGATGGATCTGACGGCCGGAAAGTTTTGCGGCCAGGGCGAGCAGCTCCTCTTCCCTATCGATATCCACGGTCTCGACGGTCAATCGCGGCTGACTCGCTGCCAGTTGGCGCAGATCGGGCCGCGTGGAACCCCGGCGTTCGGTGGCGATGACAAACCAGCCCCGTTCAAGAAAACGCTGTACCAAACCATATCCCAGCCCGCGGCTGGCGCCGATGATTAGCGCGGTTGATTCAGTGGTCATAAAACCTCCATTTTATGGATATAAGCGTTCATCCGTAAGGATGTGGGTAAACATGCCGTCAGAGGAAGTTAATCATAAGAGTGTGCGTTAAGATTTCATGACTGACGGTGCGATGTAAACAAAGCCCACAGTCTGCTGGTCGGCGATGGGTTTGTCGACAGCGCTAATGTCATTTTAAAAATGACATTGTGTCATGAATCTTGATCGATTCTGTGTCATGAATCCCGATCATGGGGATAACAACGATCTGCGCTCTTCTATAGCAAGGGATATGGCGGTGGGCGTCCCCCGGCAAAGAGCGCTCCGCCGTTTAGCGTCAGGCCGGAATAATGCGCTGTGCCTTCAATTGTTCGAACAGATCGAAAAACGCATCGCGGGTGTCCTGATAATCCATAAAACCGGCTTTTCTGCTTTTGCTCATATTGGTCATGACTTCCATCGGCCGGCCGAGATCGGCGTCGGTGTGCCACCATGAGGCCAGTTTATCGATGTCGGTTTCCCGCAACGAATATCGTGCGGCAATCGCCTTCCACTGTACCGCCGCATCCTGCATTCGGTGTTCCAGCGGTTGAAGGGCGCCGGGAAACGGCGCCGCCTCGATACCGAAATATTCCGCCAGCTGTGACCACATCCATTGCCAACGGAACACATCGCCGTTAACCACGTTAAAATCTTCATTTTGTCCACCGGGCTGGGTGGCGGCCCATTCAAGATGCCGGGCCAGCAGTCGGGTATCGGTCATATCCGTCAGCCCGTGCCATTGCATGGTCGAACCCGGGAACACAAAGGGTCGGCCGGTATGCTTGCATAAAGTCGCATAAACCGCCAGCGTCACCCCCATGTTCATGGCATTGCCGATGGCATAGCCGATAATGGTATGGGGGCGGTGCACGCTCCAGGAAAAATCGTACTGTTTGGCCGCGGCGAACAGTTCATCTTCCTGGGCATAATAAAAGTTATCCACCGGCTGCCGCCCCTGCTCCTCGCGAAACGGCGTCGGGGGAACCGCGCCGGTGCCATAGGCGTCGAATGGACCTAAATAGTGTTTTAATCCGGTCACCAGAGCGGCGTGGCCATTGGTCAATGTTCCGCCTAAGATATGCAGGACGTTGCGCACCATGGCGCCGTTGACCCGGATATTCTCTTTTTCATTAACCTGCCGCGCCCAGGCGGTAAAAAATACCCGATCCACCCGCAGGCCTTGCAACGCCGATCGCACCGACTGTTCAGAAGTAAGATCGGCAATGAGGGAAGTGCATCCCTCTGGAATGGGGGTGCGTCCGCGGGAGATGCCGTAAACCTGCCAGCCGTCCTTAAGCAGCGTTGTCGCCAGCGCGCTGCCGATAACGCCGCTGATGCCCACAATCAATGCACGATGTTGCATGATAACTCCCATTATGTAAGTGAAATGGCTTTACCAAGTTCTTTGCAATGAGTCTACGCTAGCGTTGATTTCTCATCCCGGCTAATATTTCCCTGTATTCATGAATATTTATCCTTAATAAGACCTTATCCCTTGAACGCTTGACCGGCATAGCTCACTTTGTCTATGCCTCCGATGGTATGTTTTTGCACCCATTCAAGCAACCTGACCTGAAGAGGGTCATGCCCTCAGGCCGACGGCGCAGGTTCTATAACCAATCGCCCCGGCTCCGCCGACACCGTCACATGCTGACCGGTAAGAAAGCCACAGGCGGCAAGCCAGCGGCCGCCGAGATAAATGGCGGGCGAGGGGTTATCCCTGCCGCCGTTTGGAACGTAACCGATAATATAACGCCGGTCCGCAAAGTCCTCTTGAGTCTTATGATTTACTGCATGAACGACCTTTTTAGCCATGGTAATTTATTCCTTATATGTCCAGAATTTTTCGAATTGCGCATCGTGGGCGGCGATTTAAGTCAGCTATTCTTACTTCCGCGATAGATACAGCGAAAGAAACGCCCATCAAATACACGAGTGGTATTATTAGCAAATGAAAATTTAATATAAATATCGCCTTGGCACTGTGAATATTACCAGTGAATTAAAAAAAGTCTAATAAAATAATAATAGAGAACGATAAAAAATTTTAATCCTAATAAATATAACTGAGGTGATTTACAAAAAAATATAATTCACTAACAACGGTCTTTATTTTTTTTCTATGGATATTAATAAAAAGTTAATATTGAAATTCTCATGCGGAATGCCGGCGTGCCCGTTGCGCTGCCCGGCGTTTCACGGTAATTTGAGCCGATCGCATTACAATGCAAAGCCCGCTATGCCGTTGCGGCAAGGGCGCTTGGCTTAGTGTAAATTAGCACTGAATTCAAAAGGGAAACGTCATGATCAGATTTTATTTTAACCTGGCGCCCAATCCCGCCAAAATCGCGCTGTTCCTGGAAGAGGCACAGCTGCCTTACGAGCCTTTTCCAGTAGATACCGCCAAGGGGGAACAACATCTGCCCGCGTTTCGGGCCATCAATCCGAACGGCAAGGTGCCGGCGATTATTGATAGCGAGGGAACGGGGGGTAAAGAGGTCAGGGTGTTTGATTCCACGGCCATCCTGCTTTATCTGGCGGAAAAAACCGGCCAGTTCCTCGGCGAGCCGGAGGGCAGGCCGGAACTGCTGTCCTGGCTGCTGTTCATTGCCAGCGGGGTAGGGCCATTTTCCGGGCAGGCGGTGCATTTCCAGTACGGCGCGCCGGAAAACATTCCTTATGCCGTCAATCGCTATCGCCGGGAAGTGGAGCGTCATTACCGGGTATTGGATGACCATCTGGCGGGACGGGAATATATCGTGGGAAAGGGTTTTACCATTGCTGATATATCAGCCTGGGGTTGGCTCGATCGCGCTCCGAAGATATTCAAAGGCGAAGACGATCCCCTGGCGAAATTTCCCCATCTGAAGGCCTGGTTCAGCCGGGTGGATGCCCGTCCGGCGGTGAGTCGCGCCCGCGCGCTGGGTAAAGATCACAGCTTTAAAACCGCCAGCGACGAAGAGAGCCGCCGGGCGCTTTTCCCGTCCAATTATCCGGAAAACCGGGATTGATAAACAGGGCTCGGCGAACTTTTCGCCGGGTCTTATTTCACCATGCCGCCCATATCTATCCCATCATTCTTATCACGTTTTCGCTGTGCGGCGAGGGCAAGGTCTTCGTTCCGTTCCTCGGGACTTTTGATGACTTTATCCTCTTTCCTGGATGCAAAACCTTTTTCCTTCATAACCCGATCCATGTCAGAAGACAATTTGCTCAATTGCCCTGACTTTTTGCTGTTATGGGTGGCTTTGTTGTTTTTAACGGTGGTGAGCTTGTTGGACACTTGGGCACGTAAAGCCGTCAAATTTTTTTCAAATTGTTTTGGTGGATTGAAGCAGTTAATGGGTGTATTGCAAACTTCCTTAAACTGCTTGGTCAGTGCGGTGATTTCACGGCTTTTTACATGCTCCGCCGGAGAGAGTGCTTCATGTTTACAACTGCCTAATCCGAAGATACTCATTGTTCGCTCTTTATATTAGTAAAAATAATTAGGCTGAAAACAATGCCACAGTAATTCTTGAGAAAATATCAAAAAACGACCAAGCCTGTCAGTCCGCAGAGTTGAAAAGCGTGTTTGCCGCGGTTGAAGGCGAGAGGGCGAGAGAGTGCAATGTTTGCTGTAGAGGATTGATTTTTAGAGGTTCATCCTTCGAAGCACGGTGTATCTTGCAGGCTGCTGGCCCACTCGCCCGCAGTCAATAAGCCCGGGAGATTCATCGTCACAATACGGTGAATCTCCCGGGTAAGCGCTTAAGGCGCCAGAAGGCTTAATTTATCGGTGCCGGGGTGCCATCCCTTTGCGGTTGGGCATGGGCTGTATCATCGAATGTCGGCGTCTTGACAAAGGTCCATAGAATCACCGCGCCGCCCACGTCCAGTACGCTTAGAAATATAAAGAACGGGTTATAGCCGATGGTTTTTACCAACGCGCCCATGATCAATGTACAAATCAGGATACCGGTCCAGCCGGCGGAACCGGCGAAGCCGCTGACGGTGGAGACTTCGTCGCGTTTAAACAGGTCGGTGGCCATAACGATACATTGGGTGGACAACATTTGATGGGCGAACGCGCAGATGGAAACCAATCCGATGGCAACATACGCGCTATTGACAAAACCGACAAAGGACAGCGGCAGCATCATCAACGCGCCGAGGGAAAAGGTCAGCCGACGGGCGTTGATGGTGTTTACCCCCCAAACCCGCATCATGATTTTATTCAGGAAGCCGCCGGCCAGTCCGCCGAAATCGGCGGCGAGAAACGGCAGCCAGGCGTACAGGGCAATGTCTTTTAACTCCATGTGCCGTACCGTTATCAGATATATCGGTAGCCAGAAATTAATAGTGCCCCAGGTGGGATCGGCCAGAAAGCGCGGCAGGGCGATGCCCCAGAAATTGCGCATTTTGAAAAAGGACATCACCGCCGGTTTTTTCCCGTCGGCCATCAGATGCCGCTCTTGACCCTCGCTGATATAATCCGCTTCCTCTTTGGTAACCATCGGGTGTTTTTGCGGCGAGTCGTATAAGAACCACCACATCACGGCAAAAACCAATCCTATGGCGCCAGTGATGACAAAGGACATCTGCCAGTTGTATTTCAAAAGCGCCCAGACCACCAGCGGCGGCGCCAGCATGGCGCCGATTGAAGTACCGATATTGGCAATACCGCCGGCGATGCCTCTTTCCGTGGCCGGGAACCATTCGGAATTACATTTCACCCCCGACGGAATGGCGGAGGCTTCGCTTAATCCCATGATGCCGCGCAGGAAAGCCAGCCCGCCCCAAGAGGTGCATCCCGCATGGGCCATATTGGTCAGCGACCAGATGACGATCATGATGAAAAAGCCGAGTTTCAGGCCGATGATGTCAATGATATAACCGCATATGGGCTGCGCGACGGTATAGGCCAGTTGAAATGAACTCAGGATCCAGGAATATTGCTGTTCAGAAATATGTATTTCTCTAAATAAGGTCGGCGCGGCAACGCTTAATGAGCTTCTTGCCAGGGCGTTGATAATAGTGCCCAGCGAAACCAGGCCAATCATCCACCACCTCAGATGCTTTATCTTCATTTTGATTGCTCCTGCGTGCCTAAAGCCGGTACCCAGAACTCAGGCAGCACGGCGGCTACAATTTTCATCTCTCGTTGTCCTTTGTATAGTCATTATTTATGAGAGCAAACTAGAACATGTAAGACTACCATTCAAGTATGATAGGTTGGATTTTATGGGCAATGTCTCATATAAAATTGCAAAGAATGTCTTTGCATTACAAAAGTGTTATGTCACGCATTTAAGATGCTGTCGGCAGGCCGGCATTACCGCTTCAAAGCAAAATCAGGTATTGTTGGGATCCTGCTGCCGATGATGATGGAGAGTGTTAATGAGTCTCTTGGGATTCTCTTTTCCGCTTATTTGCGCCCTGTTGCTGTTGGCTGTGGATTTGACGCTTTGGCAATGGGTTGAGATGACATGGTTTCGCTGGAAGGTGTTGATTCGTCTGGGCCTGTATTTCCTCTTCAGCCTGGCGTTAATGAACGCCGGATTGAGCCCCTTGTCCCCGATTCCGGCGGAAATACCCTCCCCCCATCATGCATTGGTGATTATTTTGGCCATTGCCTGGTGGCTGATGGGCGCCCGGACGCTGACCGTGCTGCTGATACTGATACTGGCGCCCCGCATCGGCGGCAAAGGGCATCTTCTGCAAGACGTGCTGGGGGCGTTTATTTTCCTGGTGGCCGCCGTGGCGGCATCAACCTATGTGCTCGATTTACCGCTGAAAGGCCTGCTGGCGACCTCCGGCGCCGTGGCGATTATCCTTGGTCTGGCGGTGCAAAGCACCCTGAGCGACGTGTTTTCCGGCATTGTGCTCAACGCCACCAAGCCGTTTCGCGTCGATGATTGGATACGGGTGGACGATATAGACGGAAAGGTGATTGAAATAGATTGGCGCTCAACCCATTTATTGACCTCGGAAGGCAGTATGGCGGTCATTCCCAATGCCATGGCGGCCAAAACACGTATCGTCAATTACAGTCGTCCCGATCATTTTCATTCCGTTACGCTCAGCGTCGAGCTGCCCGTGCGATTGCGACCCAGCCTGGCGCTGGACGCGCTGGAGAAAGCGCTGCAAGGCTGCCGGGAATTACTGCTGCAGCCCCAGGCCGGGGCGTTGGTGAAAAAAGCCTATGTGCGTTATGTGGAATATGAAGTGACCGGCTACGTCAAATCCCGAGATCGTCTCGATGCGGTGCGTAATCAACTATACGACCTGATTTATCGCCAGCTGTCGGTCATCGAAAACCTGAATCGCGATCGTCCGGACAGGCCCTTGACGCGACAGTCGCGGGTGCTTAATAGCGCCAGCGCATTGCGGATGCTCAGCGAGGACGACCGGGCCGAACTCGGGGAAAAAATGCGGCTGACGCTGTTCAGCGCCGGTGAGGTGATCATGGAGCAGGACGTGGTGCCGGACAAACTGCTTATCATCGAATCCGGGGTGGTATCGGTGTCGGTATCCACAGGGCCCCAGGAGAATGAACTGGAGGTAGGCCGCATGGGGCCGGGCGATGTGATGGGGGAGACCGGCATTGTCGATGGCAGCGCCGCCCTGTCGCGATTCACAGCCATGACCGACTGCGTGGTATACCGGATTCAGTATAAGGATCTCGAGCCCTGGCTGGAGGAGCATGGCGAATTACGTGATGTCATGGTGAGATTGGCTCATTTCCGCGCGCAAAAAAGGGCGGCGATTATTCAACAAAAGCCTTCCGCGCCGGTCAAAAAAGGTTTTATGCGCTGGTTACGCCAAAAACGGGGCAAATCACTTTCCCACGAATGATCTTTTTGCTGGGTTCAACCTTTGAAAACCTTGAAAGCGATTTACGGCATTCCGGACCCGATTCGAATACCTGTTCGCCGCCGGCAGGTAATGGGGCCGTTATCGCGATGAAGGCGGGTGAGTCCGCCCATACTCCCCTGGACTTTTATCAGATGTTTCTTGACGAGTTATGCAGTTTGACCGTAAAGCCGGTGACCTTAGACGAACTTGTTGCAATGACAGCGCTGCATAAATCGCAGATTAGCGAATGGTTGAAACGCGCCGTTGATGATGGACATATCGTAAAATTCAATCACCCTGTGCGCTATCAATGCGTAGATAATAAGGAGTAGTGTCATGGGGGAGGGCCGCGCCCAGACCAAGCCTATCGCCGTTGCCAAGACTTTTTCCAGGCATCTGCCCGCCAGTGGTCCGTTGTCTGTCAAATGAGTTCTTAACGGTGGGCAGCGGCGATGAAACCACTGTTTATTCCGATATCAGCGTATTTATCGCGTTTTTGACTTCCAATGAATTGCAAAAAACCTCGAATGCCAAATTGCCCCCCGTGAATCGGTAGGTGCCCGGTACGTTCAATTCCGCTGTCGTATCAGGAATAGAATAAGGTGTAACTAATATTTCCAGCAATGAGAGCTGTAAAAGAATATTTTCCGATTCCAATCTCAAAAATTCTTTTTTTGCTCCAAACGTTTTTTCCGAGGTGGCCATGCATGCAACAAAACGTACGGCAAGAAAAAATATCGAATCTGGTATTTTTTTCATCATTATTTTTCTTATCAATTTGCGAAAAGGCGCAAAAGCGGGCGACTTATTTAAGTGTATGGTTAAATTATAGCCCGATAAAAATTCGGCGCGACTAAAATGTTAGTAAAGCTGAACAATAAATTTATGCTTTCCCTTTAAAATCATTGCATTATCTATCAATGGCTTTTAATGCATGCTACCTGCTTTCTCCAAATGATGTTTAGTCATAAATAAATGAAAAAATAGAATTCATCCAACGCACTCAAAATTATAGAGAGAGGAAAAAAGCATCTGATATTATTTTATGCTGCTCATGACGTAAATCATGCCCAATGTTTTCGTGTTGTTCTGTTAAGCTACGCAGACCGGCCAGCTGACCCTTGAGTCACACTTATGCAAAATTTAATTTCGGCAATTCTCATTAAAATGGCAAAAGTAGATTCCCAGTCGAAAGATCTTACAGCGCAGGTGGATGCGCAATCCCTGCTAATGGCCGCATTGTGTTTAACCTTGCAAAAAGGTGAGCACGGCTCCTTGGCGACCAATATCCTCAAGGCCATGACCGCCGCTACCACCGCCTCCAAAGAAATTTTGCAGTCGGACGCGGATCTCTTGTCAATGCATATAAATCGGTTGATCTCCATTACGCATTTTGTTGAGAACCACGCTGAACCGCTGTCCGGAAACCCGTCCGACCTATAGGGGCGTGTAAACCACCGTGAGCAACCGCACCGACGTTTGATGTCATGCGCCCGCTATTCAATGATGCCGGGTCGGCGACAATAGCCGCGGGTCTATGGCATCCGCCATGGCGCGGTTGCCGGTATTGCCCGGATGAAGATGATCCCCCGAATCAAAGGCCGGGTTGAGCCGGGAAGGGTGGGCCGGATCCCGCAGTAAGGCATCGAAGTCAATCACGGCGTCAAAGGCCAGACTCTCGCGGATCCAGTTATTGATCCGGCGGCGCAGCGCATCTTTATCGGCACGGTAATAATTGTCCAGCGGCGTTCCCGGCAGCGCGCCCTCGAAAGGGGGCAGGGTGGCGCCGATGATGCGGATTCCACCGGCATGAGCCCGGCTGATTAACTGACGATACCCTCCGATAAGCGCGTCCGTCGACGGCAGCGAACCGCGGGGATCGTAAAGCGTTCCCGGCCAACTGATGTCGTTAATGCCCAGCAGGACGATAACGCTGCGTACGCCGGCTTGATCGAGCACATCCCGATCAAACCGGGCCAGGGCATTGACGCCCATACCATCGGACAGGAGGCGGGCGCCGGAAATACCGGCATTAATCACCGCTACGCCCCGGGGCGCGAGGCGCTGGGCCAGAAAGTCGGGCCAGCGGGCGTTGGCATCCATCGACGCGCCATTGCCATCCGTCACCGAATCCCCGATAACCACCACCGTACCGCCGATGCGAGGCGTATCCACTAAAATAGCGCTCAAAAGAGCGCGGCTGGTAATCGACTGATTTGTGGTTATATTTGCAGACAGGCTTTGATCGCCCGCCGCAATCCATGCCGTTTGCCGCGCGTCCCAATGAAAGGTTTTTATGGGGGTCTGCCCGGGCAAATACACACTCACCGCCAGGCTGGCCATTGAGGGGACGGCGAGGTCCACCGGGTCGCTAATCAGCGGCGCGCCGGGGGGAATGGTGACGGTGGTATTCCCGCCGAAGGTGAGCAAACGAAGGCTGTGGGTGTCGATGGCCCCCTTGTCGCCGGCCAGGGCCACTGATGCTTTGCCAAGCGTCAAGGGCGTTTGCCCGTAGGCGTTGGAGAACACTATCTGTAGCCGTTTCCCCCCCAAACTTATCCTCGCCACCTGGCGCACCGTCTGATTTTCTAACCGGTCGGGGATATGAGTGGGGAAGGGGAAGTTCTTTCCCCATACCGCTTGCGGGCTGGCGGTCCAACTGCTTACCCAATGGGTGGCCGGCATCGCGCCGGCGGACGGTGCCGGGAGGGTGAGGAGCGCCAGCGCCAAAAAACCGAAAAAATATCCTGATAACAGCCGGATGTGAGTATTGCGATTCGCCATAATCTGTCCCTTGTGAGTTCATAAGACTTCTGGGAAGAAATGATGAATTAAAAACCCGATATGCAATAGACTGGTAATACGACTAAGAATTGTGACGTGAAATCATATGTCCCGGTTAGAGATCAATCGCGCAGGTGAACTGGAAGTGTTTGTCCGGGTGGTGGAGCAAGGCAGTTTCTCCATGGCGGCAAGTTTGTTCAACATGACGCCGTCCGCCGTCAGCAAGCTGATAAGCCGGCTGGAGAAACGCTTGGGCGCGCGTTTGCTAAACCGCACCACCCGGCAATTGCAGCTGACGCCCGAAGGTTGCGTATTTTATGAGCGCGGAGTTCGCATCCTGGCCGATCTGGAGGACGCTGAGCAGGGGCCCGCCACCAATAGCGTTCCACGGGGGCGCGTCAGAATCAATGCCAACGTTCCGTTTGGTCACCATTTCCTGCTGCCGCTGGTTCCGGCGTTCCTGGCCCGTTATCCAGACATTACCCTGGATATCACCCTGGCCGATGAAGTTATCGATATCCTCGAGCAGCGGACGGATATCGCGGTGCGCGCCGGTCCGCTGAAAAGCTCCGGCCTGGTGGCGCGCAAGCTCGGCCAGACGAGAATGACGATTGTCGGATCGCCGGAGTATCTGGCGCGACACGGCACCCCGCGGCGGGTGGATGATTTGGCGCACCATAACCGGCTGGGGGCGAATTATACACGCTCAATGGCGGGATGGCCGTTACTGGACGACGGCGCCGCCAGCGTAATACCCATGAACGGCAACGTTCAGGTCAGCGATGGCGAGGGGTTGCGCCGTCTGGCGCTGGCGGGGGTGGGTCTGGCTCGCCTGGCGGTATTCCAGGTTCGTGAGGACCTGGCCGCCGGCAGACTGTTGCCGGTGCTGGAAGCATTCAACCCCGGCGATAGCGAGGAGGTCCATGCGGTCTTTCTCGGGCAGGGGGGATATCTGTCCCTGCGGGTCAGGGCGGTACTCGACTTCCTGGTGGAGAACATCAACCTGGCCCGTTAAAACATTAGGCTTTGGCGCCGCGGGCCTCAAGGGCTTCAACAATGGCGCCGCGAAACGCCGCGGCGGGTTGTCCGCCAATCAGCACCCGTCTGTTATCGATGATGATGGTGGGGACGGAATTGACCCCATTGCTTATCCACCGCTGCTCCTGCGCCCTCACTTCCTCGCCGTACCGGCCTGAATCCAATACCTCCCTCGCGGCGGCGGCATCCAACCCCGCCTCTTGGGCCACCTGCACCAATACGGCCCGATCTGACGGGTTCTTTCCGTCGGTGAAATAGGCGGTGAACAAAAGACGTTTCAAGGCATGCTGACGTCCTTCCAGTCGGGCCCAATGCAGCAGCCGATGCGCGTCGAAAGTGTTATAGATCCGGCCGTCGGGAAAGCGGTTGTTGATGGTGAAACCCACATCCCTCGCTCGCTGGCGAACTCTCCCCTGTCCGGCCTGCGCCTCGGACGGTGACGAGCCGTATTTTTCACCCACGTGTTCAATCAGATTCTGACCCTCGGCCGGCATGGCCGGGTTGAGCTCAAACGGGTGAAAAACGATGTCTGCTTCCACCTCGGCACCGAGTTCGGCAAGGGCTTTTTCAAGGCCCTGCAGGCCGATGATGCACCAGGGGCAGGAAACGTCCGAAACAAAGTCAATCCGCATCGTTTTCATGGTTAATAGTCCTGTAGAATCTGCTCGGTTGTTTTAAGGGTAATGATATTGCCCGGTATGGAAAGCCCGGCCCATACTTCATTATGGTGCGCAATTAACCCTTGTGCTGAAACATATCGGCGATCGGCGGTGGTATGGGCATCGGAGGCGATGGTTAAGGCATAACCCTTGCTGGCGGCGATTTTTATGGTGGTATCAACGCAATAGTCGGTGGCGCAGCCGCAGATGGTCAGATGGGTGACCCCCAGTTCGGCCAGGATATTGTCCAAAGACGTGCGGTAGAAGGCATCGCAGGCGGTTTTGGTCACCGTGATAGCCTGCGCCGGTCGATGCAGTTCCGGCAGCAATTGCCAGGACTCGCTGCCTTCAGTCATTTCACCTTCGGCGTGCTGGATGAAAATGATTTGCCCCGCATGGGCCGTCAGCTGGTTGATGCGTGCTACCCGGCCGCCGCGATCAAAACGGGGAGACGCGAACACGCCGTTTTGCATATCAATCACCAGCAGCAGATTTTTACCCGTCATGGCGGTCCTCTTGGTTGGCATGACTGAAATGACATTTCCTATCAAGCATGCTGATTAATAACGTGATATATCCGTCATACTGCAGGTTGCAGTCAGGTTGGCTTGCCGCAACTCAAATTATTCAGCGTAGGCACGTGATTGATAATAAAACGACAGGCTCTGCGGCGGCCTGGGATGATTGTTTTATAGCATACCCCGGTTGCGCCTGTTTGACATTCCAGGCGGGTAGCTTACAGATAAGGTACGAGTATTGATTATGTCTGACCAGTCTTTTGCGGTATCACCCGCCCGTGCCCGGGAAATCTGGCTCCATGCGCAGCGGCTCGACGTTGCCGCACCTTTTGGCGAGGGTCCTGATGCGGTGAGATTGGCCGCCGAACATCTGGGTTATATACAAATCGATACCATTAATGTGATCGAGCGGGCTCATCATCATATTCTGTATAGCCGGATTCCGGCCTATCGCCGCGCCGATCTGGATCTGGCGCAGTCCTTGAATAAATCGGTGTTTGAATACTGGACTCATGCCCTGGCTTATGTCCCGTTCTCCGCTTACCCCATGTATGTGTCGGCCATGGACCGGTTTCGCGCCGAGCCAAGCCCGTCGTTCGCCGGGCTGGAGGAGGATGACTATGCCGCATTGCTGCGGCGTATCCGTGACGAGGGTCCGTTGTCAATCCGTGATATTGAGGAAGCGCTGGTGGAAAAGACCCACCCCTGGGGCAGCCGCAAGCCATCAAGACGGGCGTTGCGCTTCGGCTTTTTTACCGGCGATCTGACGGTCAGCAAGCGCACCGGCATGGTCAAGTCCTACGATCTGTCCAGTCGCCATTTTGGCTGGCGCCGGCGGCCGCGGCCGGTTAACGACGCTCAGTTGGCGGAATACCTCTTGCGCCGGGCGCTGCAGTCCCAAGGCATGGTCAGCGTCGATTCCATCTGTTACGGCAATGCACAGCATAAAGCGCCGATCCGCCTGGCTATTGAGTCCGAGGTGAAACGCAAACGGCTGGTGCCGGTGCATATCGAGGGCAGTGCGAAAGTCCCGCACTGGGTAGAACCGGCATGGCTGGAGATGAAACCGGATCCCGAGCCCGTACCCCTGGTGCATATCCTCTCGCCATTCGATCCACTGGTTATCCAGCGTAAACGTTTGCAGCTTTTCTTTGGTTATGAACACCGTTTTGAGGCTTATGTGCCGGCCGCTAAACGTCAATTGGGCTATTTTGCGCTGCCGGTGCTGGCTGGGAATGAAATTGTAGCCGCCATTGACCTGAAGATGGACCGCCCAACGGGGAAATTGCTGATGCGGCAATGGACTTGGATGGTGGAACAACGTCCGGAATTGCGGTTAATGATTGATGAGGCGTTGGGCCCCTTCGAACGGTTCCAAAAATTGTAATAAACTTTATTAAAAAATATCTTAAAAAATATTGCCTATTCGGCGTTTATTACACATCCTTTTAATGACGACCTCCCGCTTCCCTTAGCCGTAAGACCGGAATTATCTTGGTAAATTACAGTGTTTTTTTCACGGAAAAGCTTAAACATGCCACTTGGTATCAAAAGCGGCATTCAAATCTGGTCCTGTTGAACCGTGAAGTCATACCGCTGGCCGTGCCAATCCTGATTGAAAATCTGTGTGTCTTGCTGATGGGCGTGCTAAGCACTTTTTTGGTGAGCTGGCTGGGTAAGGAATCGGTGGCCGCCGTGGGCATGGCGGACAGCTTCAATATGGTCATCCTGTCGTTTTTTGCCGCCGTCGACCTGGGCACCACCGTGGTGGTGGCCTTTAATCTGGGAAAACGTAACCGAAAACAGGCCCGTACCGCCGCCCGCCAATCCATTACGCTGTTGACACTGGTCTCGGTATTAATCGCTTTGCTGATTGAATTTACCGGCCCGTGGATTATTGATTTGATTGCCAATCAGGCCGATCCCATGGTGAAGACCCTGGCCCTCAGTTATTTGCGGGTGACGGTGTGGAGCTATCCGGCCGCCGCCATTGCCCTGATTGGCTGCGGCGCCCTGCGCGGCGCCGGCAATACCAAACTGCCGATGGTCGTTAATATCGGTATGAACATTATCAATATTATCATCAGCAGCGTTTTGATTTACGGCAGTTTTTCCTGGCACGGGCTGGGGTTTGTCGGCGCGGGTCTCGGGCTGACCATTTCCCGTTATATTGGCGCCGCCATGGTGTTGATGGTACTGAGGTCCGAACTTAATCACGCCCTCCGGTTACCGCTGAAGAGCTATTTCACCACGCTTAATCCGGCGGTATTGCTTGATGTGCTGAGCATCGGCCTGCCCGCCAGCATCGAGTCGGTGCTGTTCAACGGCGGCAAACTGATTACGCAGTGTTTTGTCGCCGGGATGGGTACCGCGGTGATTGCCGGTAATTTTATCGCGTTCTCCATCGTGTCCTTGATTAACCTGCCCGGCAATGCGTTAGGCTCCACTTCCACCATTATTGTCGGTACCCGGCTGGGCAAAGGTCAGATCTTTCAATCAGTACGTCAGCTGAAGTTTATCTTTGGGCTGTCCAATGTCGGCGTCTGTTTATTAGGCTTGCTATCGATACCTCTCGCCGGACTGTTGGCGGCCTTCTACACCAATGATCCTGACGTTATCCGGGTGGTGAAGCACCTGGTCTGGCTGAATGCCCTGTTTATACCGTTCTGGTCCGCCTCCTGGGTCTTGCCGGCCGGCTTGAAGGGCGCCAGGGATGCGCGCTATACCATGTATATATCCATGCTGGGTATGTGGGGATGCCGGATTGTCGCCGGCTATACGCTGGGCATCATTCTGGGATGGGGCGTTAACGGCGTTTGGATGGGGATGTTTCTCGACTGGATCGTGCGGGCGGCGTTCTTTTATCGCCGCATGGAAAGCGGCCGCTGGCTGTGGCGCTATACCACGCCCAAGATTGCCGGTTAGCCGCTGTGCCTTTGCTTAATAAATGGCCTGATAGAGCTGCTTGATCTCGGCGACGCTGGTCTGGCGGGGGTTGCCGCCGGTACAGACATCATCGAACGCCGCCTGCGCCAGCGCCGGAATATCCTGCTCCTTCACGCCTACGTCCCTAAGACGCGGCGGGATGCCTACATCCTTGCACAGTGTCTTCACCGCGTTTACCGCCGCCAGACGAGCCTGTTCCAAGGGTTGGGTCTTGGCCTCCGGATGACCCATCGCCACGGCGATAGCCCGGAATTTTTCGCCGGTGTAAGCGGCGTTGTATTCCATGATATGGGGCAGCAATATGGCGTTGGCCACGCCATGGGGCGTGTTATAAAAGGCCCCCAGCGGATGTGCCATGCCGTGTACCAGTCCAAGCCCCACGTTTGAGAATCCCATGCCCGCCACGTATTGTCCGAGGGCCATATCGTCCACGCCCTGCGCATCGCCTTTGACCGACGCCCGCAGCGAGCGGGAGATAATCTCAATCGCCTTGATATGGAACATATCGGTCAATTCCCAGGCGGCCAACGTGGTGTAGCCTTCGATGGCATGTGTCAGCGCATCCACACCGGTGGCGGCCTTGAGGGAGGCCGGCATACTGGCCATCATATCCGGATCGATAACCGCCACCAGCGGAATATCATGGGGATCCACGCAAACAAACTTGCGGCGGTTTTCCTCATCGGTAATAACATAATTGATGGTCACTTCCGCCGCGGTGCCGGCGGTGGTGGGAATGGCGATAATGGGTACGCAGGGCTTCAGAGTGGCGGCCACGCCCTCCAGGCTGCGGACATCGGCAAATGACGGATTATTGATGATGATGCCGATAGCCTTGCTGGTGTCCTGCGGCGAACCGCCGCCGATGGCAATCAGATAATCCGCCTGGGCGGCTTTATATGCGGCCACGCCGCGTTTGACCACGCTGATGGTGGGATTCGGCACTACTTCATCGAACACTGAGAACGGTAGGCCGGCCTCATCCAGCAGCGCGGTGATCCGGGTCGCTATTTTTACCCGCACCAGCTCTTTATCGGTCACGATCAACGCTTTTTTATAACCGTGGGCCTTCGCCTCGTCAATAATATGGGAAATAGCTCCGCGGCCAAAATAGGCGGTTTGATTCAAAATCATTCGGTTAGTCATGAGAATTACCTTGACGTAATTAAAAGAAATTTGCACCTTAATGTCGCTTATTATAATAATGGACGAGGATTATTACCTTCCTGTGATTGCCACTTGCCGATGGAAACTGGCAATTTAATGAAGAGGCCAATCTCTTTATTTTCCTGCCGACTCATGACATTGCGCGGAGAGCAATGGCGTCAGGATGTTTCTATCTGATTTAATTATAAAAAATGACCTGTCGGCCCGTCAATATCTCTGTTTTTAAAGCATTTCAAGGATTATTTGTGATTCATTTTTTCATTCATTCCGCCGGTAAAGCCTCTGCGAATATTCTCTTTAAATAAATCATATGATGAATTTGTGATTCAGATCACTCGTTTCTTACGCTGTTTGCCATTCTTGCAAGAAAAATGGCATTGTCAAGAAGGCCATATTCTGTAGAGCTTTTAATATAAATAGACTTCTGTAACCGCAGTTTTAATTTAGCTCTCTTTTATCTCTTACCGAAAGAGGTCCTATTTTTTAAAGGAATTCTTCAAATGGGTAGTTCAATTATTCTCGGCATTTTTTGGCATTTCGTGGGTGCCGCTTCTGCCGCCTGTTTTTATGCACCCTTCAAGCAGGTCCGGCGCTGGAGCTGGGAAACCATGTGGTCGCTGGGAGGGTTCTTCTCCTGGATAGTTTTGCCTTGGACGGTCAGCGCCATTCTGCTGCCGGATTTCTGGGGTTATTACAGTTCTTTCTCAATGTCCACGCTGCTGCCGGTGTTTCTGTTCGGCGCCATGTGGGGCATCGGTAATATCAATTATGGCCTGACCATGCGCTATCTCGGCATGTCCATGGGTATCGGTATCGCCATCGGTATCACCCTGATAGTCGGCACCTTGATGACCCCCATCATTCAGGGTAAATTCGGCGCCCTGATCCATTCCAGCGGCGGCCAAATTACACTGCTGGGGGTTTTTGTCGCCTTGATAGGCGTCGGCATCGTCAGCTATGCCGGCATGATGAAGGAGCGGGCGCAGGGCATCAGCACCCAGGAGTTCAACCTGAAGAAGGGGCTGGTGCTGGCGGTGATGTGCGGCATTTTTTCCGCCGGCATGTCCTTTGCCATGGATGCGGCCCTGCCCATGCATGAAGCGGCGAAAAATGCCGGCATCAGCCCGCTGTATGTCGCCCTGCCGAGTTACGTGGTGATTATGGGCGGCGGCGCGATCGTCAATCTGGCTTTTTGCTTTTTCCGGCTGGCCACCAAACCCCAACTTTCGCTGAAGGCCGATTTATCCCTGGCTAAACCCTTGCTGCTTGCCAACGCCCTGTTCTCCATTCTCGGCGGCGTAATGTGGTATCTGCAATTCTTCTTTTACGCCTGGGGGCAGGCCAATATTCCGGTTCAATATCACTATGTCAGTTGGATGCTGCATATGAGCTTCTATGTCCTGTGCGGCGGCATTGTGGGACTGGTGCTGAAAGAGTGGAGCGGTGTGGGCAAAAAACCGGTGCGCCGGTTATGCCTCGGTGCGCTGGTGATTATCCTGGCGGCCAATATTGTCGGTCTCGGTATCGCGTCCTGAGATAGGAGATAGCACTGATGACTATACGTAACCTTGCCGCGGTGGATCTCGGCGCCTCAAGTGGAAGGGTGATGCTGGCAAGCTGGCAGCCCGAGACACATACCCTGGGCATCAAGGAAATACATCGGTTCGACAACGGCTTCAAACCGGTGGCCGGCCATGACTGCTGGGATTTGGATGCGCTGGAACGGGAAATACTCACCGGCCTCACCCTGCTTGGCAATAACGTCTTCCCCCTGGACGGTATCGGCATCGATACCTGGGGAGTGGATTATGTCCTGCTGGATGAACAGGGCGCGCGGGTCGGTGAGGCGGTTTCCTATCGCGACCACCGCACCGATGGCGTGATGGCGAAGGTCATCGCCGAATTGGGGCAAAAATCCCTTTATCGGCATACCGGCATCCAGTTTTTACCCTTTAACACCCTCTATCAGTTAAAAGCCCTGTGCGCCCAGCAACCGGAGATTATCCCCCGGGTGGCGCATTTTCTGATGATCCCGGATTATTTCACCTATCGCCTGACCGGCAAGATGAACCGGGAGTATACCAACGCCAGTACCACCCAGATGCTTAATCTGCAAAACGGCGATTGGGATCAGGGACTGCTCGACTACCTCGGCATTCCGCGTCGCTGGTTCGGCACGCCGCGCTTACCCGGCAATACGGTGGGGGAATGGACAGGTCCTTCCGGGCGTGGGGTGCCGGTGATCGCCGTGGCCAGCCACGACACCGCCAGCGCGGTGGTGGCCTCGCCGCTGAAGGATCGGCATAGCGCCTATCTGAGTTCCGGCACCTGGTCGCTGATGGGATTTGAAAGCGATGTTCCCTATAACAGCGAACAGGCGCGGGCCGCCAATATCACCAATGAGGGCGGGGTCAGCGGCACTTACCGGGTATTGAAAAATATCATGGGTCTCTGGCTGCTCCAGCGCATTTGCCGAGAGCAAAACATTACCGATTTGCCGGCGTTGATTGCCCGGGCGGCCGGGGAACCTCCTTTTGCCAGTCTGATCAATCCCAACGACGATGGATTCCTGAATCCACCGTCCATGGTGGAAGCCATTCGCACCGCATGCCGGGAAACCGGCCAGCCGGTTCCGCAAACCGACGCGGCGCTGGCCCGTACCGTCCTGGACAGCCTGGCATTGTGTTACCGCCGGGTCCTACAGGAATTAAGCCAGCTGCGCGGCGCCAAGCTCAATCATCTCTATATCGTCGGCGGCGGCTGCCAAAACCAATTACTCGATCAGCTCTGCGCGGATATTTGCCAGATTCCGGTCACTGCCGGCCCGGTGGAAGCCACCACGCTGGGTAATGTCGGCTGCCAACTCATGACGTTGGGGGACGTGCCCGATCTCGCCTGCTGGCGCCGCATTGTGGAACGCAGCTTCCCGCCGCGTCATTTTTCACCCCGTCGGGTTCCCGAGCTTGCCGCTATTTGGCAACGGTTTAAGGAAATCTGTCATTTTCAACAGGAAACAGCAAAATGAATAACTCTCCCGAACAAGCCTGGCTGCTGGCGAAACAGCGTTTTTCCGATGTGAATGTCGATGCCGAGGCGGCATTAAAATTCCTGGATACCCTGCCGGTTTCTATGCACTGCTGGCAAGGAGACGACGTCACGGGCTTTGAAAATCCGGAAGGTTCGCTTACCGGCGGCATTCAAGCCACCGGCAACTATCCGGGCAAGGCGCGCAACGCCGCCGAGCTGCGGGCGGATCTGGAACAGGCTTTCAAACTGATCCCGGGGCCTAAACGCCTCAACCTGCATGCCATCTATCTTGAAGCCGAAGGCAAGGTTGAACGTAACGAAATCGAACCGAAACACTTCAGCGGCTGGGTTGAATGGGCGCGTCGGAATCAGCTCGGACTGGATTTCAATCCCACCTGTTTTTCCCATCCCCTCAGCGCCGACGGCTTTACCCTGTCTAATGCCGATAAAGGCATTCGTCAGTTCTGGATCGAGCATTGCCAGGCCAGTCGCCGAATTTCGGCCTATTTCGGCCGTGAGCTGGGCACCGCTTCCGTGATGAATATCTGGGTACCGGACGGCATGAAGGATATGACCATAGACCGGCTGGCGCCGCGCCAGCGGCTGCTGGAGTCGCTGGATGCCGTCATCGCGGAAAAAATCGACGCCAAATACCATATCGATGCGGTGGAGAGCAAACTCTTCGGCATCGGCGCCGAAAGCTATACCGTGGGTTCCAGTGAGTTCTTCCTGGGATACGCCACCAGCCGCGGCACCGCCTTATGCCTTGACGCCGGACATTTCCATCCCACCGAGGTCATTTCCGACAAGATTACCAGCGCCATGCTGTTTGTCCCCCGTCTGCTGCTGCATGTCAGCCGTCCGGTACGCTGGGACAGCGATCACGTCGTGCTGCTGGACGACGAAACCCAGGCCATCGCCAATGAAATCGTGCGCAACAAGTTTTTTGATCGGGTGCATATCGGCCTGGATTTCTTTGATGCGTCCATTAACCGCATCGCCGCCTGGGTCATCGGTACCCGCAATATGAAAAAAGCGCTGCTGCGCGCCCTGCTGGAACCCACCGAACAGTTGCGCCAGCTGGAACAACAGGGAGACTATACCGCCCGCCTGGCCCTGCTGGAGGAGCAGAAATCCCTGCCGTGGCCAGCGGTGTGGGATCGTTATTGCCAGTGGCATGACACGCCGGTGGGCGGCGACTGGCTGTCGGCGGTACGTCGATATGAAACGTCTGTGCTGCCGCGCCGTGGGGGGAATAACGCATAGCGCGTTATAAAATCTTGGCATTTCCCGTTCCGTTGGCCTGTTGCCGGCGGAACGGAGCCTGGTTACCGCCAACACCTGCCATCTATATCTTCATTCGTATCAGTCCGATTTCAACCAAATAGGTAAGTCCCGCCGTTTTATGGATTTGAGTGATAATGGCCGCTATGATGAAGCCGGATGTTTTATTCTTGAGTTTATTTATTTCAAATAAATACACATAGATTCGATTAATATCTTACTGCATCATTGGCGGGGCTTATACTATGGACAATGTGAATGGTTATAATGTTTTATGTAATATACAGCTTATTCCACGCAATACTGAAACTAATAATGAAATTATAATGAAAATTTTAAAAAATATTTCAAATAGATATTTTCAGCTTTGCAATAAAGATAAAGCTTATAATTTCTACGAAATTGATGAGATGTTGCTTAAAATACAGAACGGGGATAAAACCGATAATAAAAATCCCCAAGAGATTCAAGAGATTTGCGAAGTGTTAAGTCAAAAAGAAAAAGATGCTTTTGATATTTTAAAATATTACAAAACTCTGGCGGAAAAAACTTCCGCCAGCGAAGGTTTTCCCTGGAACGGCCGGATAATTGATTACTCCACTTTACGGCAAAGCCTGGCGGAAGAAATCGTTGTTAAAGAAGTGAGGGTCAAGGTTTTTGATCAGCTTGGTGAATTATTCTTCTGCGCCATATTATCTGATGATGACAAAGCCACTATTTATCGGTCCTGCATGCGGTTTCTTGAGGCCCTGACGCTTTGCCTATACTCGGACAAGGTCTTTGCCGCCAGGGCCTGTGTGGAGGAGCTTGGAAGAATGTTTGAATTTGATGTTGATAATTTGCCGGAGCTCACGGATGTTTGCAATGGCGCATGCCTGCGCAAGGTCTTGCTGCCTTTTTTGGAACAGGGCTATGGAATTATTTTCCGAAAAACTTATTGTCTGGTGGAGGACGAAATCAGATATTTGCTTACTCTCAAAGGCGCTTTTGCCGAAATTGCCAAAGTGGTGGAACAACATTACGGCAGTCTCGACCAAGTTAAAGAGCATGGCATTCATGTCCCCGACTGTTTTTTCAGCTATGATCTGCTGGATTAACAGGCGGGAGCATACGACAAGCCGCCGGCCTGTCAGGATTTGATATAGCGCAGCCATACGCCGTCATGGTCGGTTTTTTCCACCGAGGCAAGCTTCATATAGGCGGGTTGTTGCCAGGCGTCCACCGGGATATCGAACGAGGCGGCATGGCCGGTACGGCCGTCCACGATGGGAACAATCAGCACGCTGACTTCGTCCACCAGTCCGGCGTTGACAAACGCGCCGCAGACGTGGCCGCCGCCCTCGACAATCAGCCTTTTCACACCCAGCTCCCGGGCCAGGGTTTCCACCACCGCCGTCAAATCAAGCTCGGTCTCGCCGCCGAACAGGTACGACACACCGATGGATTGAAGGTAGGCCAGGTAATCATCGCTTACCTGTTCCGTAAGAACCTCGATAACATGGGAATTAAGGGCGGTATTGCGTTGCCAGCCCACCCGTCCCTTGGGATCGATGGAAATGGCGTATTGATCGGCGTCGCGCACGGCGAAAACGTCGGTGCGGGGCAGCGGCGCTTTTGCCAGTCCTTTTGGATAATCGATACTGTGGGCCACTTCCTGCATGGTCACCCGGCCGCAAATCCAGCCGTCGGCCTTAAAGCTGGCGGCGGTGGATTCATAAAGATCGCCGGTGTATTTCAAGTTCCAGCCATCGGTAAGGCTGCGGCCGTCGATGGCCGACAGCATATGGCATATGATATAAGGCTTCATTTTTTATACCCTTCATCTTTCCAATTGCGACTCATAACAGCCTGTGCTTGCTTTTTAAGGGCGGCGATGTCACGTAATGTCAACACACTATTACCGCTACGCTCGCCGCTCTCGATAGCCTGACGCAACGCTTTGATGTGATACTCTTTGAATGTCGCGCTGGTTGTTCCTGCCATGAGTCACTCTTGTGTTAATTATTATCAGATTTAAAACGAGATAATGTTTATACGACGCAGTACAAATTACCAACCCACTGAAATCATTCCGGATAAAACGCCGCGATCGACTCAATTTCCGCCAGCAGATTTTTGGTATCCAGCTCAGCGAGACGGCCTGAACGCAATAAATCTGCCTGTTCCTGAGTCCACCCATATAATTCGCTGTCATAACGGGTTGTCATAGTTACTCCCCTGAATTTCAGGTTATCCTGCGGATAACCTGAGTTTGTCAGAGAAAAACTCGCCAGTCAAAACCGGCGCATCGTTGTTAAATTAATCGATATTCCGGTGGTCCAATGATTAATGCAGAACCACCGAATCTTCGACGATCTCCCCATCCAAGGTTCGGTCCAACAGATCCAGCCGTTCACTTAGGATATACAGCAGCAGTTCTTTGACCACCGGATGTGGTATTTCAACGGCGGCATAGGCCAGCGCACGGCAATGATCGACGATTTCTTCTACATTGAGAGGTGCGAAATCATACATGATTCACCCCCGAGATAAGGTGAGTGTGCCGCGAACGAGTAGGGATAAAAAAAGTAGCCATAGACAGCCCCTATAGTGATGGAGAGTCAGCTACCACCAGAGACGCTAACCTCAGGGGTGGTAGCCCAGACGGAGTTAGCGTTACCGGTCACTATAGCCGGCGCTTCTTGCGAAGCCCCCGCCTGGGCCACCATTGCAGGTATGCGCAGACACGACTTGATTGTACTGCATTATCAAGATTAGTGATGGCCGGAACGCTAATTCCGGCTGCGGATTTTGCCGCAGCGGATGGACTATACCTTAGCCATTTCATTCAAAGCAACCCCTGGAATAACAAGAATAAATCAGGAAAGTTAATTCACAACCCGCCTCGCAATTCTCTACATAGGCCTTTGTGAAAGAGGCAGATGAAATGCAATATAGGCCAACCCATAAAAATGCTGCTTTTGAGCTGAACACAGCATCAAATCAGTAAGCGCGTCCAAACGTTATGGGCGCGCTCACTTAGCCATTATACAACCAGCGTTTCTATAGGGGATTAATACCGCTGTTCATCGTTCTCCGGAGACAGCGGGAAAGCCTCGGCCGGGCGGCCGTTCACCGTGGTGCCGCCCTGGAAAACGGTGGGCGCGACACCGTTGATCCAGTCTATGAAGGTCTCCGGCGGCGCCGAAAGCCGGGAAAGCTCAGCGACTTCCTCATCGCTCAGCCGTACCTCCAGCGCGGACAGATTGGCTTCCAGCTGATCCAACCGGCGAGCGCCGATAATGGATGCGGCAACACCCGGGCGCGACTGTACCCAGGCCAGGGCAACCGCAGCCGGCGTGGCGCCGTGCGCGGCGGCAATGGCGATTAACGCATCGATAATGGCGTATTCACGATCGCCCAGCGTGTCGGCTTTGCTGTCGCTGCGGCCTCCCTGGGCGACGGAACGGTTATCACGCCGGTATTTGCCGGCCAAGATTCCCCCCGCCAGCGGCGACCAGGGTATTACTCCCAGCCCCAGCTCAAGGGCCATGGGAATCAGTTCATCTTCCACAGTCCGCTGCAACAATGAGTATTCAATCTGCAACGCAATCAGCGGGGACCAGCCGCGAAACTGGGCCAGGGTTTGCGCCTGGGCCACTTTCCAGGCCGGGGTGTCGGAAAAACCGATGTAGCGCACTTTGCCGCTGGCTACCAGGCTATCCATGGCGCGCATGGTTTCCTCAATCGGCGTAAAGGCATCCCAGGCGTGCTGCCAGTAAAGATCGATATACTCAGTGTTCAAGCGGCGCAACGACTGTTCGCATGAGGCAATGATGGTTTTTGCGCTGCATCCGCCGCCGTTGGGATCGCCCCGATACATATTGCCGGAAAATTTGGTGGCCAGCACCACCCGATCGCGCCGGCTGCCGTCGCGGGCGAAGAAATCGCCGATGATTTTCTCTGAATGGCCTTTGGTGTACATATTGGCGGTATCGATAAAGTTGCCGCCGCGCTCAAGAAATTTTGCCAGAATGGCCTCGGATTCGTTAACCGAGGATCCCCAGCCCCAATCTTCGCCAAAGGTCATGGTGCCGAGGCAAAGGGGGCTGATTCGCAGGCCGGAGCGGCCAAGTGTAAGATAAGCGTCGAGAGACATAAAAGGCTCCTGTTATGCATGGGGTGCACTGATGCACGCTTGTTCAGGATTGAATCATCCCTTTTATGCCGGCGGCATACCATGCCTAATCGTCCGTTTTTCATGCGCGATCGTGCGGAATCGACATCTCTTTGAGCGAATGCAAGGCGGTTATTCGCTGGAGGGAAGGGTAAAGGCCAATAAGGCTTCCAGGCCGCCGCCGGTGCGGCGACGTAACGTCAGCGTACCCTGGTGCTGTTGCGCGATTTGTTCGGCAATGGCCAGACCCAGCCCTGAACCTCCTTGGGGCCGGTCTTGGCTTTTTCCGCGATTAAAGGGAGATTTTATCTGCTCCAGCTCTGCGTCGGACACCGCCGGACCGCGATCGCGAACGGCGATAAAGACCCGGTTATCTTGGGGCCAGCAGGCGATTTCCAATTCGCGTTGTCCGTATTTAACCGCGTTGCCCATGAGGTTCATGAGCAAGCGCATCATGGCCACAGGGCGGTAATCAAACTTCTCTACCGGCGCCAGGTTGAGGATGAATTCCTGTCCCAATCCGGCGAAATCCTGCGCCAGTTCTTTAATTAATCGGGTGATATCGCCATCACATAAAGGCTCATCGGCGCTGCCTCGGGCGAAATCGATAAATTGCTGCAGGATGTTGTCTATATCATCGAAATAACGACCGAAACCCTCTTCATTATTCGGACCCTGTATTGCCTGCATGGCCAGCGCCAGCCGCAGTTTGGTCAGCGGGGTACGAATATCATGAGAGATACCCGCCAGGATGGTGGTGCGATTGGCTTCGAACTCAATCAACCGTTCTATCATGTTATTAAACGTTTTACTGACGGCGGCGATTTCACTGGGCCCATCCACAGAGAGCGGCTCAGGCCATTTCCCCGCGCCGACGGATTGCGCGGCCAGCGCCAGCGAGGTCAGCGGCCGGTTAATGCGCAGATGAATGGCATACACCAACAGCAGGGCCAGCAGGGATAATCCGAAGGAGAGCAATAGGGTGCTCATGATGCCGATGCCTGGTACCGCCTGTATTGCGGGTAAGGTAATCCAATAGGGCTCGCCCGCCACGTTAACCTGTACCCATAAATGCCGCTCCGGCAAGGTCTGCCAGCTTAGGTGCATGTTGGCGGGTAAATAGGAGTACAGGCGTTTTAAAAAAAGGGCGCCTTCATATCCCCGCCACGGCGTGGACGGTAATTTGCTGAAGGTTTTTTCCGGCAAAACGGCAGAGCCATTGACGCGTTGGATAAATTCCGCTCGTTGATCGGAAGGCACTTTGGCCAGCACATTGTCAAGGGTGATGATTTGCGAGGCGATTAGCTGCGCTATATTGTCTATGCGCGGTTTCTGCACGAAAAACACAAATACCGTGATCGAGGAAATGTTAGTAATAAATACCAATAAAATCAATAATAAACAATTACGTCCCAACAGCGAGCGGGGCCATGACAGGTTCATTGTTCGCTGTCCGCCAGCAGGATATAACCCATGCCCCAAATGGTCTTTACCCAACGAGGGTTGGAGGGATCGGCTTCCAGGATTTGGCGCAGACGCAATACCTGAACGTCCACACTGCGATCCAGGGCTTTATACTCCCGGCCCCTGGCCCTGGTCAGTAAATTTTCCCGGCTGACGGGGCGATTGGGTGTACTGGCCAAGGCCATTAACAAGCTGGTTTCGGCGGTATTCAGCGTCACTATTTCATCGTGCTTATACAGCGTGCGGCGGGGAATATCCAAACAGAAGGGACCAAATGTCACCTGTTGCGGCAACTGCGGCGTTTCGCCCCGTGCTATCTGCTCGCGGCGCAATATTGCGCGAATCCTGGCCACGAGTTCCTGCGGCAAAAAGGGCTTGGCCAGATAGTCATCCGCCCCCGTCTCCAGACCGATGACGCGGTCGATGGGATCGCCCCGGGCGGTGAGCATGAGAATGGGTATGGTTTGCCCCTCGCCGCGCAGGCGGCGGCACACGGATAATCCGTCTTCCGGCACCATCATCAGGTCCAGTATCAAGAGATCGTAATGTTCTCTTTGTAGATAGCGATCCAGCAACGTACTGTTGGCGACGGTGCGCACGTCAAATCCCTGCGCGGTCAGATAACGCTTCAGCATGGCACGCAATTCATTTTCATCATCCAGGATAATGATTTTATTATATAAAACCGGTGTCATTTCGTGTTTCCGCCGCTGAGGATCTCCTGAAAGGAATGTCATTAGACAATATTCGGCAACGGATGACAAGATTGCCGGGTACTGTCTGATATTGAGAAATAGCCCACTGCAAGTACCCGGATTTTCTCAAAAAAAATCATACATCGCTAATAATGCGCGGGAGGATTTCATTGGTTTTGCCCGCGATGACATTGTTTGACATCAGCTATTATCAGTTATTACGATCGAATGCCTCGCGAGCCCGTTCCACTTCGGGTAGATAATCGACGGTCCAGTCGTACAGTGCCTGAAAAGGCTGTTTCAAGGTATGCCCCAACGGGGTAATGCGATACTCAACCGCAATGGGCGAGGCGGTAATGACGCGCCGCGCTACGATGCCGTTGCGTTCCAGGCGCCGTAAGCTCTGCGTCAGCGCCTTTTGTGTGATGCCTTCGAGGCGGCGCTTGATGACATTAAAACGCAGCGGCTCGGCACACAGTGCGGCAAGTATCAGCACCGACCATTTATCCGCTATCTGATCCAGCAATAAGCGGCTCGGGCAATCCGCCACCGTAAAGACCTGATCCCGGGTCTCCGGTGCGGCGATAGTCTCGGGACAGCTCCTTGGGGTTTTAACCTCCGCCATAGGCATTTCCACCACCGACTTCGCGGAGCCGCGGTCCTCGGACGCGACATTTTGTGCTCTGGGACCCTCAGGAGGCGGTACGCCAGGCACCACGTTTTGTGTTGTGCGCTCCTCAGGAGATCGTACAGCGGGCACCACGTTTTGCACTATGCGGTCCGCAGGGAGGCGTGCTTCGGACGCAGCGTTTTGCGCTATGCCGCCCGCGGGGTGTTGAACTTCGGACATGGTGGTTTCCTATTGGCTACCTGGTAGCGTTAAAGTGCCTGATTGACTCGAGGTATACATAATATACCATCAAAGCCTTATCGTTAATCGGAGCTTATATTTATGAACGCACCGCAAGTGGACATTCTGTTCCAGCCTTTTCGGGTAAAATCGTTAGCGTTGAAAAACCGTATCGTTATGGCCCCCATGACCCGCTCCTTCTCTCCGAAAGGTGTGCCGGGAGAGAATGTCGCCGCCTATTACCGCCGCCGGGCCGAGGCCGAGGTGGGGCTGATTCTTTCAGAGGGCACGGCTATTGATCGGCCGGCGTCCAAAAACGATCCGCAAGTGCCGTTCTTTCATGGTAAGGAGGCGCTGGCGGGGTGGCAGCGGGTTATCGATGAAGTCCACGCCGCCGGGGGCAAAATGGGCCCGCAGCTCTGGCACGTGGGAGCGGTGGCCAGTTTTCAGACCGAGTGGGTGCCCGATGTTCCGGTTGAAAGCCCGTCGGGCCTGGCGGCGCCGGGAGTGCCACGTGGCGGGATCATGAGCGACGAGGCCATTGCCGACACCCTTGCCGCCTATAGCCGGGCGGCGGCCGATGCCAAGCGGCTGGGCTTCGATACTTTTGAGATCCATGGCGCCCATGGTTATTTGATTGACCAGTTCTTCTGGTCCGCCACCAATCTGCGCAAGGATCGTTTCGGTGGCGCCACGATAAAAGAGCGCGCCCGTTTTGCCGCTGAAGTCTTGAAGGAGATGCGCGCTGCTGTGGGTCCCGACTATCCCATTATTCTGCGGGTCAGCCAGTGGAAACAACAGGAATACACCGCCAGGCTTGCTGAAACGCCCGATGCCATGGCCGAATGGCTGGTGCCCTTGGTGGAAGCGGGCGCGGATGTGCTGCATTGCTCCCAGCGGCGTTTCTGGGAACCGGAGTTCCCGGATCAGGACGGCACAAACGGGCTGAACTTCGCCGGCTGGGCTAAGAAATTAACCGGCGCCGCCACCATCAGCGTAGGCTCGGTGGGATTGTCGGGGGATTTCCTCGGCAGCTTTGGCGGCGAAAATTCCAGTCCGGTGGGACTGGATAATCTGATTCAGCGTATGGAACGGGACGAGTTTGATCTTATTGCCGTTGGCCGGGCACTGATCACCGAGCCGCGCTGGGTGGCGAAGGTGCGCACCGGGGACACCGACGACATGCCGGATTTCAGCCCGGCGGCGCTGGGTGAGTTATTTTAGGCGAAAGGGCGCATCGAACTATCTCGCTGCACGTTCGGTGATCGCGGGCTTACCGTGCTATGGGGCGCTCGGTCGGGCAGAGAAACCATGCCCGATTCGACCCCATCAGCACGGTTTCCCTTTAACACGTTCGTTGCACGATCGGCGATAGCGGGCTTACCGTGCTATGGGGCGCTCGGTCGGGCAGAAAAACCATGCCCGATTCGACCCCATCAGCACGGTTTCCCTTTAACACACTCGTTGCACGTCCGAAGAACGCGGGCCGCGCCATGAGGCTACTCCGGCGGGCGGAAAAACCACGCCCGCTTCGACCTCATTGGCACAGTCTCCCTTTAACACAGGATCGCTGCACGTTCAGCGATCAGGACCTTATCGTGCCATGGGGTAATACAATAGGCTTTATTGCTGCTGCTTGCGTCCCTGCTGGTCGAGCTGCGCGAACTCTTCATCGGTCAAAGTCACGTTCGCCGCCGCCACGTTTTCTTCCAAATGCTTCACGCTGCTGGTGCCGGGGATCGGCAGCATAACCGGGCTGCGTTTCAGTATCCATGCCAGGGCGATTTGGCTGGGAGTCGCCCCTTTTTGTTTGGCCAGCGTATCCAGCAGGGAGCCGGGCTTGGCTAAGCTGCCTGAGGCCAGGGGGAACCAGGGAATAAAGCCGATAGTATTTTCGGTACAATAGTCGAGCACCGCTTCATGGGTACGCGTCACCAGATTGTACATATTCTGCACCGATACCACCGGGAAGAATTTTTGTGCCGCTTTAATTTGCGGAACATCCACTTCGCTTAATCCCACGTGGCGGATCAAACCCTCTTTTTGCAGCTGCGCGATGGCGCCGAACTGCTCATCCGCCGGCACTTTCCCATCGATGCGATGCAGCTGCCACAGGCCGATTTGTTCGATACCCAGTTTACGCAGGCTCATCAATACGGCCTGGCGCAAATACTCCGGACGTCCCACCGGTTGCCAGATGTTCGGTCCGTGACGAGTCAGGCCGCCTTTGGTGGCAATTAGCAGTCCTTTATAAGGATGGAGCGCTTCATGAATCAGCTGTTCGCTGACGTCGGGGCCATAACTGTCGGCGGTATCGATAAAGTTGACACCCAGTTCAGGCAAACGGCGCAGGGTGGCGAGACAGGCTTCTCTGTCTGCCGGTTCCCCCCAGATACCCTCCCCGGTGATGCGCATCGCGCCAAAACCCAGACGGTTAATGGTGAAATCCCCAAGCTTGAATTGACCTGATGCGGCGGCGTTAATCGTACTCATGATGTGTTCCTTATGATGGGAAAGAGGAATAGCTCAAAACGGCCCGAAACAGCGGCGGAGATAAAGATTCACAACGAGCGGTTTACTCTAAATGTAGCTTGCGCCATCGTTACCACAGGGTGAGGCGAGAAATCATTGGTGGATTTTACATTCAACGGCGCCCCGCCATGCCCGGTCTTTAAGACCGGGCATGGCGGCGTTACGGAATGATACTAGCTCTCCGGGAGGGATGGGGAATGACAATGTGTGCCGTGTCAGATTTTTTTGAGTAAATGAAGGATGACAATGAATGTCCTGGCCGAACCTTTCAGGCGTGAGGGGGATGCCATGACCACGCCTTCCTTAGCGGCTTCAGCTAAAAAAACGTGATCTGACGACGTTAAATATCACGCTGCCGAGAAATACCCCGGCCGCGCCCATAATGCCGGTGAGTGTCGGCGGGGCGGGCAGGGGCAATTTCAGCCAGGTAAAAAAGACCCCCACGGATACGCCGGCCCCCAGCGCATACAATAGCTGCATATTGAGCCTCCGGCTTATTTAACGACGGAGGCCAGGAAATTGTCGAGCATCCGTTGGGTAAAGGTCAGCGTCGCCGCATCGGTGAGTTTGCCCTCCGTCACCTTGGCGCTGATATTCCCCATGGCGATTTCAGGCAGGGGCGGCAGAACGCATAACATGGAAGCCAGAGTTTCCCGAAGCTGCAGTTGCGCGCGTACCCCTCCGAGCATCCCTTCGGACAGGGTGAGGAAAAACACCGGCTTGTTGACCATGCCGCTTTTGAACGCCGGACGCGACAGCCAGTCCAACGCATTTTTCAGTGCCCCGGGAATACCGTGATTATATTCCGGGGACACGATTATTACGGCGTCGCAGGCCGCCACCTCGCGGCGTATCTCAATGACGCTTTCAGGCAGATGGCTGAGTTCAAGGTCATGGTTATAAAAAGGCAGTTCACCGATATCGCCGATGCTCATTTGACTGCCCGCCGGCAGCATTTCCGCCAATGTATTCAGAACACCTCTGCTATAGGCATGTTCCCGCAAACTGCCCGCCATGCCGAAAATCCGCAATGATCTGCTCATGTAAACTCCTTATAGGATAATGATAGGTCTCGTTATCAAACACGTAAGATGTCATTATTACAGATTCCTGTTGAAATAATTCTGCTGAACAGACAAAACAGTTTGAGGTGACGACAATGTCAGAGCCACTGCCGCTGCGGGGGGAACATGTGATTCATGAGAAGGGCACGCGTATGGCCTATCATCAGCATCCCACCGCGCAGCTTACCCAGGTCATCAAAGGAACGCTGTCGGTCCAAACCGATGAGGGTTTACGTCTGGTTCCCCCCGGGCGGGCTGTCTGGATAACCAACGGATTGCCCCATAGCGTTTATTACAGTGAATCGTCCGAAATCATCAATTGCTTTATTTCGGCGGATCATGCCGGCCGCGTGCAGTCCATGTGCCGGACTTTCACCATCACGGCGCTGTTAAAAGCACTATTGGACGAGGTGGTGGATTTTTCCCGGCCCGGTCGGGATAACGGCGATGCCGAGACTATTCTTTCATTGATAATTCACCAGCTCAATGTGATGAACAAGCGCATGGATCTGTTTATCTCTTACGGGCAGGACCGCCGGTTAAGAAGCGCAATTGATATGACGAGAGAATTTCCCGGAGAAAATTATTCACTTAAACAACTGGCCGACGGGGCCGGCTGCAGCGAAAGGACCATTTCCCGGCTGTTTATCAAGGAAACGGGAATGAATTATCTGCATTGGCGCGATCGCTATCGGGTTATTTGCGCGGTGGAACGGATGTCCCGCGGTTTTAGCGTAACACGGGTGGCGCTGGATTTGGGATACCGGGGCGCTAACAATTTTTCCACCATGTTTTCCCGGGTTATGGGGATGCCGCCCAAACGCTATATGGCGTCGATTCAATTCTAATGCTCCAGGACCTGGTCTGGCTTTTCAAGAAATGCGTGTGGGAAAGATGCATTATTAATAAATGTTCTCTGCATTATTATGAAGGGTTGATTCTTTCAGCTCTCACTATTATTTATCGTTAGCCAATGGTTCAGGGCGACAGAATACATCGCCCCGGTGAGGCTGCCGAGGCCCATGCCCACGGTCCCGCCTATGATGAATAAGATATTCTTGTGATCGGCATAAAAATCGGGACGATTGCTGATCTTAACACACTGCCTGAGAACCATCGCAGCCGACAATCCGGTGATGATTCCGCCCAATGCGCCATAATTCAAGCCCAGATGAATGATTTCTTTGGGCGAGGCATTTGGCCCCGGCTCACCCAGCGCCAGAAAGTTGTTTAAATCATAGACGGCATTGGTGATGGCTTTACCGCTGATATAGGTCGTGGCTGCCATAAGTACACCGCAGGAAATGCCGATTATGCAGGATTGTACCAGCGATGGGGCGGTATTGGATACTGCTTGAATGCGTGTGCTCATATCAGCATTGGTTTCGGAAAGAAGCGCTGTCATGGGGATATAATCATACCTTCGTGAACTATTATCAATGAACATATTTTTCCTTATAATATTATTAAAATAAAAAGGTAAGATACGATTTAATTATATATCAATGGCTGTTTTTTTTTCTACAAAAAACTTCAGCATGGGCCTGAATCTGACTTAATAAGTATTGGCACTTATTGAATCTAAAATATTCCACATGGATTGATGGGGTTGGCGGAAGGATGTCAGGACCGCTTTTTAGCGGCCTCATGCGGCGCAATCCTTCTCGCGCAGAATGGAGTTATTTGTTAAAACTCCCTTCGTTGATAATGACAGGCGGATGACCATAACAGATCAATTGCATATCATCTACATTATGAACTTGCTGCAGGTAAATAGCATACAGCATGCCGGCAATGCCGCCGAACGATAGCCCCATGGCCGCGCACATGCTCAAAAGGTGCTTCTTGACGTGATCATACTCTTCGCCGATGTTTGTGAAATCAATATATCTCCTGATAATAGCCGCTGCCGCCAATCCGGTAATGACGCCGCCGGATAAGCCATATTTCAGGCCCGCGCTCATTACCTCGGCATGAGTCTGTGGGGATATGGTTTCGCAAGGCGCCAGCAAGTCGTTTATATCATCGACAGCGGATGAGATTAATTTGGCGCCGACATAGGTGGCGGTCGACATGAGCGCGCCGCAGGCTAAATAGGTCCGGCAGGCAGAATCTCGCCACAGGGGGGCGTTGGACACGCGTTGAATAATAACACCTAGGCCGCGTTTTCTTTCTGATAAAAATGTCTTTTCGACGGTAGGGATTTCATCATTTTTTATTGGGTTGGAATCAATGTGCATATTTTTCTCGATAGTGTTTAGTGAATCTGGCTTTTCCAAAACAAAAAAGGCAGAGAGCATCAATAAGCACTCTATAGCCTTTTAGTCATTATCGTCTCTCTCGCGTATGATGGCGGCAAGGGGATTAATCATCAATCATTAACTTATTATTATAATTTGCATGGTTATGGCCATTTGCATGGTAATGATATTTTGCATGGTTATGAAAATCTGCATAATCCAGATGTTCTGAAATGGAATACACCGAGCCGACTATGCCGCCGACTACCAGCCCTATGACCCCGCTTATGCCCACCAATAAGTCTCTGTAATCATCATAATATTGAGAGCGGTTGCTGATTTTACTGCAATGATTGAGCAATAGCGCCGTTGATAGACCGGTAACGACTCCGCCCGCGGAGCCATAACATATACCCATACATATCAGTTCGTTAAAAACGTGACGGGACTGTGCTTCCGAGTGATGCAGCGACTGGTTTAAACTATTGACGGCGGAGGAGATAGCCGAGCAGCTGAGATAGGTGGGCAAGGCCATGATTGCACCGCCCGCTATGCCGGTCACCCAAGAGAACGCTCGCGGCAGGGCGGCGTTGGACGCGCGTCGGAAAGACGTACCCATGCCATTGTTTCTTTCGGGTGAAGGCCGAGTTGTAGAAGAAAAGAAATATTGATTGATATTTGAAGAATAATAGATAGTCATATTTATTCTCTGCAATTTATTGAAAATTGAATAGAGTAAGTTTTTTATGGCCGTTATCTTGTGTTCAGAAGAAACTTATCATCTGCGAAATCTGAATCGCTAAATTCCCTTCACCTGTTGAGCGTATGTTAATATATAAAGCAGCGTGGATTGTTGGATAATTCCGCGTGGCAACGCCGCCAGGTGGATTTCATCTGGCACAATCCCTTTTCCTGCGATATACCTTACCCAAGGTAATAACCATAAGGCGGGCCCGCTCGTCGGGCGGCACAAGGGCTTAGTTATGCATAAACAGGATATCTGGTGGCATCATTCGTCGGTTTATCAAATTTATCCCCGTAGTTTTTGTGATAGCGACGGCGATGGAATCGGCGATCTGCCCGGTATCCGGTCCAAGCTGGATTATCTGGCTTTGCTGGGGGTGGACGTGCTGTGGCTGTGCCCGGTTTATGCCTCCCCCAACGATGACAACGGTTATGATATCGCCGATTATGGCCGGATTATGGAAGAGTTCGGCACCATGGCGGATATGGAACTGCTGATAGCCGAGGCGGATAAGCGCGGCATGAAAATCATGATGGACATTGTCGCCAATCACACCAGCGATGAGCATCAGTGGTTTATCGAAGCCCGGAAATCAACGGATAACCCTTATCGAGATTATTATATCTGGGCCAAACAGCCCAATGATTTGTCATCCACGTTCGGCGGCAGCGCCTGGCAGTATGAAGCGGAAACCGGTGAATATTATCTGCATCTTTTTAGCAAAAAACAGCCGGATTTAAACTGGCGCAATCCCCGGGTGCGTCAGGAAATCGCGGATATTCTGATCTTTTGGCTGGATAAAGGCATCGGCGGTTTTCGGTTCGATGTTATTGATCTGATTGGCAAGGTTCCGGACCAGGGGATTACCGCCAATGGCCCCAGGCTGCACGATTATGTCCGTGAGCTGAATGAAAAAAGCTTCGGCCCCCGTAATGTGCTGACGGTAGGGGAGTCCTGGACGGCGACGCCGGAAACCGGCCTGCTGTGGAGTACCCCGGCCCGGCATGAGCTAAGCATGATTTTCCAGTTCGGCCATCTTACCTTGGATCAGAAGCTGCCAGGCGGAGAAAAATGGGACCTCGCTCCCTATTCCCTGCTTGATCTGAAGTCGGTTTTAAGCCGGTGGCAAACCGCGTTGCACGATAAGGGCTGGAACAGCCTGTTCTGGAATAATCACGATACCCCGCGGGCGGTGTCCCGATTCGGCGATGAAGGTGAATTCCGGGTGGAAAGCGCCAAAATGCTGGCCACGGTGATGTACGGCATGTCCGGAACGCCCTTTATTTACCAGGGGGAGGAAATCGGCATGACCAATGTCCGCTTTACCGATATGGCCGACTACCGTGATATCGAGACTCTTAACCTGTACCGAGATCGGCTGGCGGCGGGACATGGCGCGGATAGCATCATGGCTTCTATTTATGCCAAAGGGCGGGATAACGGCCGTACGCCCATGCAGTGGAACAGCGGGGAGCATGCCGGTTTCAGCAGCGCCGCGCCTTGGATCAAGGTGAACCCTAACTATCCTGAGATCAATGTCGATGCGGCTTTAAAGGATCCTCACTCGCTGATTCATTATTACCGCCGTTTGATAGCCCTGCGTAAAACCGCCCGGTGGCTGGTTTACGGTAGCTATGAACTGTTGTTGCCCCGGCATGAACAGCTGTTTGCTTATGTGCGTGAGTATGATAATCGGCGGTATCTGGTCTTCGGTAATTTCAGCCATCAGACCCTCAACGTCAATCCGGCGGACCTGCGGATCTCACCCGAGGCGGCCAGCATGCTGCACAATTATGCCGAACCGCCCCTGCTGGGGCGGGGGGTTATTCGGCCCTGGGAAGGCGGCATTATCAGCCTGTAAGGGCTTATGGAGGTCAATCCAGCACCGTCGTATCGCCCCGCACAAATACGGGAATGGTTTCAAGGGGGGTAGCCACCTCTATCCACTTGCCGCCGGGCCGGCTTTGCTCGGTCAATAAATCCCGCCAGCGTTGGCCGGCGGGCAGATAGACTCGCCGCGACTGCATGCCCTGGGCCAGAACCGGCGCCACCAGGATATCCGGGCCGAACATATACTGATCCTCTATGTCCCAGCAGGGCGGGTCGTCGGGGAAATCATAAAATAGCGGCCGCATAACCGGCGTGCCCTTCTGATGGGCCGCCACCATCTGGCGATGGATATAGGGTCGCAGACGTTCACGGATGCCCAGCCAGTGGGACATGATCCGTTCATTTTCCTCGCCGAAGCTCCAAAGCTCATTAGGGGAACCGCTGTTGCATTGCTCAATGCCGTCGCGATACATCTCCGGCGGCGGGATCTCCGGTTCCCGGCACCCGTGCAGGCGGCATACCGGGCAGAATACTCCCCATTGGAACCAGCGGATTAATAATTCCCGAAAGCCGGGATCGTCATGTCTGCCGCCCTGGAAGCCGCCGATGTCGGTGGTCCACCAGGGGATACCTGCCAGCCCCATGTTCAATCCCGCCACCACCTGGTTATGCAGGGCATGAAACGATGAGTGAATATCGCCGGACCAGGCCAGCACGCCGAAACGCTGGCTGCCGGCCCAGGCACAGCGAACCAGGTTGAGGATATCTTGCTGCCCCGCCTGACGCTGGCCGTCGTAGAGGCACTGGGCGAATTTTTGCGGATAGATATTGCCCACTTCCAGCGCGGTGCCCATAAAATAGCGGTAGTTGTCGAAATGGTAGGTCCGGTATTCCGGTTCCGCCATATCGAGCCAAAACCAGCGGATACCGATATCGTAATAGTTTTGTTTGATCTTTTTCCAGACATGTTCCCGCGCGCTGGGGTGGGTGGTATCAAAAAAGGTGGTGCTGCCCCGGGAATCAAGGTTGATGGGTACGCCGCGATCGCTGCGCACCAGGAAGCCTTCGGTTTCCATTTCAGTATAGCTTTCGGCGCGCTGATCCACGGTGGGCCAAATGGAGACCATCAGTTCAATGCCCATGTCCCGCAGTTTATCCACCATGGCCTTCGGATCCGGCCAGTCGATCTCGTTGAAGCGCCAGGTGCCCTGGATAGGCCAGTGGAAGGAGTCAATTACCAGCACCGACAGCGGCAGTTTGCGGCGCCGGTATTCTTCCGCCACCATCAGCACTTCATCTTGGGTACGATAGCGTAATTTCGATTGCCAGAAGCCGGTGGCGAATTCCGGCATCACCGCCACGGTGCCGGTGACCGCGGCGTACTGTTCCACCAGTTCCGCCGGACGGTCGGCGGCGGTGATCCAGTAGTCCAGTTGACTGGTGACCCGCGCCCGCCACAATGTCTGGTTGTTGGCGAAGTGCACTTCCCCTACCGCCGGATTGTTCCATAACATGCCGTAGCCGCGGCTGGACAGCATAAAGGGGACGCTGGACTGGGAGTTGCGCTGCGCCAGCTCCAGCACGCAGCCTTTCAGATCCAGCAGCGACTGCTGATATTGTCCCATGCCGAAAATCTTTTCATCCCGGTGGGCTTCGAAATATTGGGTCAGCTGATATTTACCGCCGGGGATAGGGTTGAATTCACGGGCTTCGATTTCCAGCGGACTGACGTATTTTTCTTTTTTGACGTCTCCCGTTATATCCTCGGTGGTTCTTTGTCGCCACCACTCCGCCAGCAGGAGTTCTCCGCGCCGGTTATAAAAAGCCAGCCGGCCGCGATTATCAATCTCCGCCGTGATATTACCGTGGGTGATACGCACCGCCGAGGATGTTTTTTCGATTTTTACCCGGTGGTTGTCGGGGTCAGGCAATAAGGCCCAGTCCTGTTTCAGGTCCAGCGCCGGCAGGCAGGTTGCCCGGATCCGCAGGCTGTTTTTCCCCCAGGGCTCCATCACCAAATGCTGACCGCTGGCGCGCCAGTATACCTTATGATTTTTCACCGATAAGTTTGTCATTTCCTATCCTCACAGCGCGGGCGCGCAGCCCTGTAAAGCCGGTATTCAGGCCAACGGAACGGTTACGGCTTTTTAACTATAGCAATGGGCGTAAAAAGCGGGGGAGGTCCGGGATAACTCACGTTTTTTCTGAAATCCTCTGGGGAGATCACTAATCTCTAGAACTGCCGGCCTAGTCTCTATATAACCTAATGCTAAGGCTTGCTAACCAGGCAGGGGCATATGTTAACACTGCGGCAGTTACGGCATTTTATCGCGGTGGCGGAAGCCGGTTCCATTTCCGGCGCCGCCCAGGCGACATTTGTTGCTCAGTCCTCCCTGACGCTGGCGGTACAGCAGTTGGAAGAGGAACTGACGGCGCCATTGTTCGAGCGCCATGCCAAGGGGATGACGCTGACTCACCAGGGCCATCAGTTCCTGCGGCAGGCTAACCTGATCCTGGCCACGGTGGAGAATGCCAAATTCAGCGTCCGGCAGGGGATGGAAAGCCTTAATGGCGACCTGACCCTGGGAGTGACGAGCCTGGTATCCGGTTATTTTCTGATGGATATACTCACCCGTTTTCGTTCCTGTTATCCGGGAGTCAACGTGCGGATTGTGGAGGATGAGCGGCGATATATCGAGCATTTGCTGGTTAACGGTGAGATCGATATCGGGGTATTGATACTGAGTAATCTTGAGGATCGCCACGCCCTGCAAACCGAAGTGCTGGTGCATTCCCCCTACCGTTTGTGGCTGCCGCCGCTGCATCCGCTGCTGGAGCAGGAATCTATCGCCCTGGCGGATGTCGCTCTCTATCCGCTGGTGCAGCTCAATGCCGACGAAATGGAACGGCATGCCCGTCAGATCTGGGCGAGGGCCGGCCTGCATCCCTGTATCGCGATGCGCACCGCGTCTACGGAGGCGGTGCGCAGTATGGTGGCCGCCGGGCTGGGGGTATCCATTCAGCCCGATATGGCTTATCGTCCCTGGTCGCTGGAGGGCAGCATGATCGAAGCGCGCCAGCTGTCGGATCTCAACGAGCATCTGAATGTCGGTCTGGCCTGGCGGAAGGGCAACAGCCGTCCGGAGCTGATTGCGCCGTTTCTCGCCCTGGCGCGGGAAAAAACGCCGGGCCGCAAGACGGCGGTATAATGTTCCGGCCTCATCAGCACGGTCTCCTTTTAACACGTTCGTTGCATGATCGGTGGTAGCGGGCCTACCGCGCTGTGGGGCGCTCGGTCGGGCAGAAAAAGCATGCCCGATTCGACCCCATCAGCACGGTCTCCCTTTAACACGTTCGTTGCATGATCGGTGGTAGCGGGCCTACCGCGCTGTGGGGCGCTCGGTCGGGCGGAAAAACCACGCCCGATTCGACCCCATCAGCACGGTCTCCCTTTAACACGTTCGTTGCATGATCGGTGGTAGCGGGCCTACCGCGCTGTGGGGCGCTCGGTCAGGCAGAAAAACCATGCCCGATTCGACCCCATCAGCACGGTCTCCCTTTAACACGTTTGCCGCACGTTCGGTGATCGCGGGCCTACCCTGCTGTGGGGCGCTCGGTCGGGCAGAAAAAGCATGCCCGATTCGACCCCATCAGCACGGTCTCCCTTTAACACGTTTGCGGCACGTTCGGCGATCGCGGGCCTACCCTGCTGTGGGGCGCTCGGTCGGGCAGAAAAAGCATGCCCGATTCGACCCCATCAGCACGGTCTCCCTTTAACACGTTTGCGGCACGTTCGGTGATAGCGGGCCTCCCGCGCCGTGGGGCGCTCGGTAGGGCGGGAAAAGCATGCCCACATCCCTTTCGTTTTTTTCGAACGCTCCGTTCGTTATTTAGAATTTGTCGCAGGGCCCGGGGGCGGGATAGTCTCATCGATAAGATGATGTATAAGGTTATGTAGATAAGTTGTTAACTCCCATGTCCGGGCCGGAGGGTTACCACTTTGATCGATCAGTCGCTGTTAACCGGGATTCCCTGGGTCAATTATATCGGTGGAGAAAAAGTCGCCGGCGAGGGATCGGCGGAGAATATTGTCAATCCCGCCACCGGCAAGGTGATACTGACGCTGCGGGAAGCCGGCGAGGAGCAGGTGATGGGCGCGGTGGCCGCCGCTCACCGGGCATTTCGGCAGTGGTCCGCCACCACGCCGGCCCATCGTGCGGGCGTATTGCTGGACATCGCGGCGGTCATCGAGCGTGACGGCCGGCAGTTGGCCGGACTTGAGGCCCTTAACTGCGGCAAACCTTTTCATCAGGCGTTGAACGACGATATCGCCGCCGCCGCCGATGTTTTCCGATTCTTTGCCGGTGCCGTGCGTTGTCAGCAAGGGCAACTGGCGGGTGAGTACCTCCCCGGACATACGTCGATGCTTAAGCGAGATGCCATCGGCGTGGTGGCCTCCATCGCGCCGTGGAATTATCCGCTAATGATGGCCGCCTGGAAAATCGCTCCGGCGCTGGCGGCCGGCAACACCTTGGTCTTCAAGCCCTCTGAACATACCCCGTTATCCATTCTGGCCTTGATGCACCGCCTGGACGGCCTGTTGCCGGACGGCGTAATCAATATCATGTTCGGCCGCGGCGAAACCACCGGCGCGGTGCTGGTGAATCATCCCCTGGTACGGATGATATCCGTGACCGGCGATACCGTCACCGGTCAAAAGATTCTACAGGCGGCGGTAAGCGGTATTAAGCGTACCCATCTGGAGCTGGGGGGGAATGCGCCGGTGATTGTCTGCGATGATGCGAATCTGGAGGCGGTGGTGGACGGTATCCGGCGGTTCGGCTATTACAATGCCGGCCAGGATTGCACCGCCGCCTGTCGCGTTTATGCCCAGGCCGGTATTTACCCTCGTCTGGTGGAAGCCTTGGGTGAGGCGGTGAAAAGCCTGCGTTTCGCCGGTGCCATCGACGATGAAAACGATCTTGGTCCGCTGATCTCCGCCCGCCAGCGCGATCGGGTGGCCAGCTTTATCGAGCGGGCGCTTGAACAGCCCCATGTTTCACTTATAGCCGGAGGCGAGGCCTACGACGGCGCCGGTTTTTTCTACCGGCCGACGCTGCTGGCCGGCTGTCTGCAACAGGACGAAATCATTAAGCGAGAAGTGTTTGGTCCGGTGGTCAGCGTGACCTGTTTTGATGGTGTCGAGCAGGTGCTGGAGTGGGCTAACGACTCGGAATACGGTCTGGCATCCTCGGTCTGGACGCGGGATGTGGATCAGGCGTTTTACCTGGCGTCGAAATTGCAATATGGCTGTACCTGGATCAATACCCATTTCACCCTGGTGAGCGAGATGCCGCACGGCGGCTTTAAAAGCTCCGGCTACGGCAAGGATCTCTCCGGTGAAGCGTTGCAGGACTATAGCGTGGTTCGTCACATCATGGCGAAATTCGACGGTCGGTTTCCCCCACGGCACTGAGCCTTTATCGTATGACAGGAGACAGGCAATAATGATGAAATTAACGCAGGCGGGTATTTTCTGTTTCAGCGTGCTGTGCGGCGGAATACTGGCCCATGCAGCAGGTCTTCCGGCGCAATTGGGAAAAAATGAGGGACAGGTGGATATTATAGCCTGGCCCGGTTATATCGAGCGTGGCCAGACCGATAAAAACTATGATTGGGTCACTGCGTTTGAAAAACAGACCGGTTGCCAGGTGAATGTGAAAACCGCCGCCACCTCCGACGAGATGGTCAGCCTGATGGCCAAGGGCGGCTACGATCTGGTGACCGCGTCGGGAGACGCTTCGCTGCGGTTGATTTACGGCAAGCGGGTTCAACCCATCAATACCGCGCTGATTCCCAATTGGCATAATGTCGATCCCCGCCTGTCGGGCGGTCCCTGGTATAACGTCGGCGGCAAGGTATACGGCACCCCTTATCAATGGGGACCGAATGTGCTGATGTACAACACCAAGGTCTTCACCACGCCGCCGGACAGCTGGGCGGTGGTGTTCGAGCCGCAAAACCTGCCGGACGGCAAAAGCAATAAGGGACGGGTTCAGGCCTACGACGGTCCAATCTATATCGCTGATGCGGCGCTTTATCTCAAAAGCGCCCGGCCGGAGCTGGGCATTAAGGATCCCTACCAGTTAAACGAAACGCAATATCAGGCGGTGCTGGCGTTGCTCAAGCAGCAGCACCCGCTGATCCACCGTTACTGGCACGATACCTCGGTGCAAATGAGCGACTTTAAAAACGAGGGCGTGGCGGCTTCCGGCGCCTGGCCCTATCAGGCCAATGCCCTTGAGGGCGCAGGGCAGCCCATCGCCACGGTGATACCCAAGGAGGGAGTGACCGGCTGGGCGGATACCACCATGCTGCACGCCGACGCCAGTCATCCCAACTGTGCCTATCGCTGGATGAACTGGTCGTTGGAACCGAAGGTGCAGGGGGATGTGGCCGCCTGGTTCGGTTCGGTGCCGGCGGTGCCGGAGGGGTGTAAAGCCAGCACGTTGTTGGGGGCCAAAGGTTGTGAGACCAATGGATTTAATCAGTTTGAGAAAATCGCCTTCTGGAAAACCCCCACCGCTAAGTGCGATAGCGCCGGCACCGGGCAGTGCGTCCCCTACAGCCGCTGGACGCAGGATTATATCGCCATTATGGGCGGGCGCTGAGAAAGAGAGCTGCCGGATGCGTGGTGTTGTCATCGTCGAGGTAGCAATTACCGGGGATATTGCCGTTAAAGTGCATGTCCGTTGACCTGGAGGAGAATCACTATGACCAGCGCCGTTGTCCTGGAAAATGTATCCCGTCGTTTTAACGGCGTGCCCGCCGTAGACCGGGTTACCCTCGATATCGCCGACGGGGAGTTTTTCTCCCTGCTGGGGCCGTCGGGCTCGGGCAAAAGCACCTGCTTACGGCTGATTGCCGGTTTTGAGCAGCCGGATACCGGCATCATTCGTTTGCACGGCCTGGACGCCGCCGACCTGCCGCCCTATCGGCGGGATGTGAATACCGTTTTCCAGGATTATGCGCTGTTTCCCCATATGTCGCTGCTGGATAATGTGGCCTATGGCCTGATGGTGAAAGGGGTAGGGCGTGGCGAACGGATGAATCGCGCCCGGGCCATGCTGCGGCTGGTGGAACTGGAGGAGGTTCATGACCGTAAACCGGCCCATTTGTCCGGCGGCCAGCGGCAGCGGGTGGCGCTGGCGCGGGCATTGGTGAATGAACCCCGGGTACTGTTGCTGGACGAACCGCTGGGGGCGCTGGATCTCAAGCTGCGGGAGCAAATGCAGGGAGAACTCAAAACCCTGCAACGTCAGTTGGGCATCACCTTTATTTTTGTCACCCACGATCAGGGGGAAGCGCTTTCCATGTCGGATCGGGTGGCGGTATTCAATCGCGGGCGCATCGAGCAGGTGGACAGCCCTCGTCAGCTTTATCTAAAGCCCCACAGTACCTTTGTCGCCAATTTTGTCGGCAGCGCTAATGTTATCGGCGGTGAACTGGCGCGGGAGCTGACCGGCGAGAACGGCGTCTTCGCCATCCGGCCGGAGTTCGCCCGGATTCACCGGGAAAACCGGCCGGCGGCGGCGGATGAGCTGTCGGTGAGCGGCGAATTGAGCAATATCCTGTTTCAGGGCGCCATGACCCGTTATGAATTGATTTTGCCCCAGGGCATGCGTTTTACCGTCTGCCAGACGCATCCGGCGGGAATGGCGGAACCGGACGGGCCGGCGGTGGGCCAACGCTTGACGGCGTCATGGCCCCGGGCGGCCATGACGGCGCTTACGGAGTAAGGGGGATGGATATGACCTTGCCGGATCCCAAAAAATCCCAGCCGCAATCCCGGTTACCCTCGCAGCCGTCATTCCAGTCGCCTTCCCCGTCCGGATCCGGCGGCGTCCTCGCCACGTTTTTCTATCGGCGGCCGGCGTTTTTCCTGCTGTTGCTGTTGTTGCCGCCGTTGATGTGGTTCGGCATCGTGTATATCGGCGCATTATTGGCCCTGCTGTGGCAGGGGATGTATACCTTCGATGATTTTACCATGACGGTGCAGCCGATTCTCACCGCCGCCAACTTCACCGCGCTGTTCAGCCCGGCCAACTACGATATCATTTTACGCACCCTGTGCATGGCGGTGGCGGTGACGGTGGCCGGCGCGCTGCTGGCCTTCCCGCTGGCTTATTACATGGCCCGCTATACCCGGGGCCGCACCAAGGCGTTTTTTTATATTGCGGTGATGATGCCCATGTGGGCCAGTTACATTGTCAAAGCCTATGCCTGGACTCTGCTGCTGGCTCATGACGGCGTGCTGCAATGGTTTTTGCAGCATATGGGTCTGGAGGGTTGGTTGCAGGCGGTATTAACCGTGCCGGGTATCGGCGGCAGCACCCTGTCCACGTCCCATCTCGGTCGCTTTCTGGTGTTTGTCTATATCTGGCTGCCGTTTATGATCCTGCCGATCCAGGTCGCGCTGGAACGGCTGCCGCCGTCATTGTTGATGGCCTCCGCCGATCTCGGCGCCCGGCCTGGCCAGACTTTCCGCTATGTGATCCTGCCGCTGGCCGTCCCCGGGATCGCGGCCGGATCGATCTTTACCTTTTCCCTGACCATGGGGGATTTTATCGTGCCCCAACTGGTGGGACCGCCGGGTTATTTTATCGGCAGCATGGTTTACGCCCAGCAGGGGGCCATCGGCGATATGCCCATGGCGGCGGCCTTTACCCTGGTGCCGATCGTCCTGATCGGTATCTACCTGACGCTGGCCAAACGCCTGGGGGCATTTGATGCGCTGTGAATGTTTAAGCCGGAAAGGTGGGTAAATGAATAGCGAACGCGCGCCGCTGGCGCTGAAATTCTCCGCCTGGGGCGGGCTGGTTTTCCTGCATTTTCCGATATTTATCATCGCGCTGTATGCGTTTAATACCGAAGATGCGGCGTTTAGCTTTCCGCCGAAGGGTTTCACCCTGCACTGGTTTGTCCTGGCCGCCGGGCGGCAGGATATTCTGTCGGCGTTGCTGCTGTCGCTGGAAATAGCCGCCATGGCCACCGCCATCGCGCTTTTCCTCGGCACGCTGACGGCGGCGGCCCTGTACCGGCGTGATTTCCTCGGTAAGCAGGCCATTACCCTGATGATGATCCTGCCCATCGCCCTGCCGGGCATTATTACCGGCATTGCGCTGCTTTCCGCCTTTAAGGCGCTGGGGGTTGAGCCGGGGGTAGCCACCATTGTCATCGGTCACGCCACCTTTTGCGTGGTCATGGTCTTTAACAATGTGATTGCCCGCCTGCGACGTATTCCTTACAGCCAGATTGAGGCGTCGATGGATCTCGGCGCCGACGGCTGGCAGACCTTCCGGTATGTGGTGCTGCCGGGGCTGGCCTCGGCCATGCTGGCGGGGGGGATGCTGGCGTTCGCATTGTCATTTGATGAAATCATCGTCACCACCTTTACCGCCGGACATGAACGGACCTTGCCCTTGTGGCTGCTCAATCAATTGGGACGACCGAGGGATGTGCCCATCACCAACGTGGTGTCGCTGCTGGTGACGCTGGTGACCATGTTGCCGATACTGTGGGCCTATTACCTGACCCGAGGCGGTGAAGAGACCGCGGGGGGCGAAAAATAATGTTTATACCCATCTTCCTCCAGGTTACTGAATAAGGAACAGGCTATGCATGATAAATTACTGATAAACGGCCGGGCCGTGGCGGGAACGGGAAAGCAGACCGCGGTCATCAACCCGGCCACCGGCGAGACCATCGTGACCTTGGCCGAAGCCGGCCTGGCGCAGGTGGATGCCGCCGTGCGGGCGGCGGATGCGGCTTTTGACAGCTGGGGGCAGACCACGCCGAAAAGCCGGGCCGCCTTGCTGCTGCAGCTGGCGGACGCCATTGAACAGCACGGTGAGTCCCTGGCGCGGCTGGAATCCCTGAACTGCGGCAAGCCTTATCATTGCGTGATCAACGATGAAATCCCGGCGGTGGCGGATGTTTTCCGCTTCTTCGCCGGGGCTTGCCGCTGCCTTGGCGGCAGCGCCGCGGGGGAGTATCTGGAAGGGCATACCTCCATGATCCGGCGCGATCCCATCGGCGTGGTGGCCTCCATCGCCCCCTGGAATTATCCGCTGATGATGGCGGCCTGGAAACTGGCCCCGGCCCTGGCCGCCGGCAACTGCGTGGTGTTCAAGCCCGCGGAGCAGACGCCGCTGACCGCACTGTATCTGGCGGAGCTGCTGGAGAAAATTTTCCCGCCGGGAGTGGTGAACGTTCTGTTCGGCACCGGCAGTGAGATAGGCGACGCCTTGACCGGCCACGAACGGGTACGCATGGTCTCGCTGACCGGTTCCATTGCCACCGGCGCTCATATCCTTTCCCATACCGCCGGCAATATCAAAAAAACGCATATGGAGCTGGGGGGTAAGGCGCCGGTGATTGTTTTTGACGATGCCGACATCGCCGAAGTGGTGGAGGGAATCAGAACCTTCGGTTTTTATAACGCCGGGCAGGACTGTACCGCCGCTTGCCGCCTGTATGTTCAGCGCGGGGTGTATGATGAATTGGTGGAGGCGCTCGGCCGCAGCGTCGCCACGCTGAAAACCGGCGATCCCGCGGATGAAAATACCGAATTGGGGCCGCTGATTACCCAGGCTCATCTGGAGCGGGTGGCCGGTTTTGTCGAGCGGGCGAAAGCCCTGCCCCATATCCGGGTGATTACCGGCGGCGCTCCCTTAACGGGCAAGGGATTCTATTTTGCCCCCACGGTGCTGGCGGATGCGCGGCAGGAAGATGAAATCGTCCAGCGGGAAGTCTTCGGGCCGGTAGTGACCGTTACGGTATTCGATGACGAGGCGCAAGTTATCCGCTGGGCCAATGCTTCCCCCTACGGACTGGCTTCCTCGGTCTGGACGTCGGATATCGGCCGGGCTCACCGGGTAACCGCCCGCTTGCAATACGGCTGTACCTGGGTCAATACCCATTTCATGCTGGTCAGCGAAATGCCCCACGGCGGCCAGAAACTTTCCGGCTTCGGCAAGGACTTATCCATGTATGGCCTGGAGGATTATACCGCCGTACGTCATATCATGATCCGGCATTGATACCTGCCCGCCGTGGATGCCGGGGCTGGCATGGCCTGGTGAATTGCGGCGAGGCGGTACGCTTGAAATGGTCCATCAAAGCGTGAATCCACAGGCAGCTTGAACGATGTCACGGCCTCTGCCGGTGCTAATGCTCTTCGCTAAATTTGAGACGAGATTGATTAAAATGCCTGTTTTTTTTCGATCCTCAATATTTTCAAGGATCACCTTTGATAATGAATTTTCCCAACTTAATAAGCTGGAAAAGAACTAGAGATTTGATCGTAATGCCTATTATCCGGCAGGCTTACAATAGTCATTAAGATGAGTTGATTAATTAAATAATAATAATATAAATTGGTCTAATATACTCTTCTTGCCTCTAATATATATATTTGATTCTCGTATAATAATTAATATTAAATGGCTTATTAAAATTTAGGTTAATTAATTTATCATTCTCCTCTTAATAAGCTGACTCACCTCTCATTGATGTCGGTATGAGGCTGTTATTATTAGGTTACTCATCTTCGTCTGTTTGATACTGGAAAGCCGCTTTTGTCAACCGGAGAGTCCTTAATGAATATCTCACCGCTAGAGCCGTCTATTTCATTGCAGAAATCGAATAACGCCTGGTATAGGCTGGATACGGAAGAAACGCTGCGCCAACTCGATACCAGCGATGCCGGATTGGCGCCGATGGATGCCGCCGAGCGGTTACTCCGTTATGGACCCAATACATTGCCGGCGCGTAAAACCCGGCATCCCTTATTGCAATTCCTGGCACATTTCAAGGATGTGCTGATTTACATATTGCTTATTGCGGCGGTATTAAAAGGGATCATGGCGCAGTGGGTGGATATGATTGTTATCCTGCTCGTGGCGGTCATTAATGCGTTGATTGGTTTTGTGCAGGAAAGCAACGCCGAAAGGTCGCTCAAAAGCATACAGAATATGCTTTCCAGTAAGGCGGTGGTGATCCGTGGGGGGGAAACCCTGACCATTGAAGCCCGGGAATTGGTGCCCGGCGATATTGTTACGCTGCGCCCGGGGGATAAAATTCCGGCGGATCTCAGATTGCTGGAGGCCCATAACCTGCTGGTGGAAGAAGCGATCCTCACTGGCGAATCGACGGTGGTGGAAAAGCAAACCGGGGCCATTGACCGGGAAGTGACCATCGGCGATCGCATCAACCTGCTGTTTTCCGGCACCACCATCAGCGCCGGTACGGCCAAAGGCGTGGTCATCGCCAGCGGCGGCGAGACCGAACTGGGCCATATCAACCAGATGATGGAAACCATTGATCCACATCGCACGCCGCTATTGGCGCAAATGGATCGTTTGGGCAAAGGGATTTTCCTGCTGATCCTGGCGATGATGGTCGTGCTGTTTGTTTTTGCTTTTTTCCTGCGGGATATGCCGTTCACCGAGCTGCTGCTGGCGCTGATAAGCCTGGCGGTAGCCGCGGTTCCCGAGGGCCTGCCGGCCATTATCTCGATTATCCTGTCCCTTGGCGTACAGTCCATGGCGCGTATTCGGGCGATTATCCGCAAGCTGCCGACGGTGGAAACGCTGGGCGCGATGACCGTGGTCTGCTCCGATAAAACCGGTACGCTGACAATGAACGAAATGACTGTGAAAGCGGTGGTCATGGCGGATCGCAGCTATCGGGTCGAAGGGGATAGCTATGAGCCGGTAGGTAAAATTTTTTCACAGGAGGGCGAACGGGAGGTGGAACTGAGTCAAAATGCCCCCCTGGCGCGCTTTATTACCGCGGTTGAGCTGTGTAATGACAGCCAGATCAGGCAGGACGAACAGGGCCACTGGGGCATCACCGGAGGGCCGACGGAGGGTGCCTTAAAGGTCTTGGCCGCCAAATCCGGCCTGCGGCTCGGCAATGTGGAGCTGCGGGATAAAATCCCGTTTGATTCCGCGTATAAATATATGGCGACCCGCCATCAGGTGGGGGAGGAAATCTCTATCTTCCTCACCGGGGCGCCTGATGTGCTGTTTGCCTTCTGCCATCAGGAACTGGCGGAGGAGGGAATACGCCCGTTCCGCCGGGATTATTGGGAACAGGAAATGGGCCGCCATGCCAAGCAGGGATTGCGCATGGTGGCCGCCGCGTTTAAAAGCGACCAGGGAGGGGAGACGGCTTTGGAACATGAAACCATCCAGCAGGGTATGGTCTTTGCCGGCATGGCCGGGATGATGGATCCACCGCGCCCGGAAGCCATTGATGCCATTGCCCAGTGTCAACGGGCCGGCATTCGGGTGAAAATGATCACCGGCGACCATCAGGAAACCGCCATGGCCATCGGCGCCATGCTGGGTATCGGCACCGGGGCCGATTCCATCACCGGCAGCCAGCTGGAGCATATGGATGACAATCAGCTGGCCGATGCGGCGGTGCGTTATGATATTTTCGCCCGCACCAGTCCGGAACATAAGCTGCGGCTGGTAAAAGCATTACAGAACAAGGGAGGGATAGTAGGTATGACCGGCGACGGCGTCAACGACGCGCCGGCGCTCAAACAGGCCGATGTGGGTATCGCCATGGGGATCAAAGGCACCGAGGTCACCAAGGAAGCGGCGGACATGGTATTAACGGACGATAATTTTGCCACTATCGCCAACGCGGTAAAGGAGGGGCGACGGGTTTACGATAACCTGAAAAAAACCATCCTGTTTATTTTGCCCACCAACCTGGCGCAAGGGCTGTTGATTATTTTTGCCATTCTGGCCGGCGCCGTCATTCCTCTGACCGCCCTGCAAATATTATGGGTCAATATGGCCACCTCCACGACGCTGTCGTTCGGCCTGGCCTTTGAACCGGCGGAAAAAGGGGTGATGCACCGTCAACCCCGCGATCCGGCCCGGCACGTGCTGGATGGACATGCCATTTGGCGCATCGGTTTTGTCGGTACGATTATCGCCTGCAGCGCCTTTTGGCTCGAGTCGCTGCTGCTGCCCCGCGGCTACAGCAGCGAATTTATCCGCACCCTGATAATGCAAACGCTGGTGACCGCGCAGTGGATTTATATGTTCAACTGCCGTGTGACGGATCGCTTCCCGCTGAACCGTGAAATGTTTCTGAATAAGGGATTATGGCTGGTGACCGGCGCGCTGATTGTGCTGCAACTGGCCATCATCTATCTGCCGTTTATGAATAGGGCGTTCGGCACCGTGCCGCTGCCGGCTTATTACTGGGGCGTGACCCTATTGGTGAGTATCGGTATTTTTATCATTGTCGAAATTGAGAAATGGCTGTTTGCCCGGTTCCGGTCCGCCGCCAAAGCGGCCTGAGTATTAACAGATTCGCCTGGGGTCAATAAGGCGGGACAGGATGATAGAAGAGCAAACCGTCCGCGCCATGGACGGCGCGGATCGAGCCTCCAGGGACGGATTAACGGCAGGTTTATTATATAGCTACGATCTAGCTTCCTGTCCAGACCGGTTACTTTGTCAACAAGCTTAGCCCTTAACCATAAACCCGCAGGTAAGCGAAAAGCAGGGACAGCGCCACGATAATGATCCCGGTGGCCAGGGCCAGCCGTTCGGCAAAGAGTCTTTGCATCGCCGGTTCTCCTCAAGCAAAATTGTAACGTTCGGTATGGTATTTGGACATGGGTACGTCCATCTCAGCCAACGCATTTTCGATGGCATCCATCATCATGTTGGGACCGCAGATAAAATATTCATGCATGTTAAAGGGCGGCGGCAGATTGCGTCTGAACAGATCGGCGTTTATATAACCCATTTCTCCCGTCCAGCTCTCATGAGGACGGGTCAGGACGTGCACCAGCTTAAGATCGAGCCGCGCCTGCAGTGCGTCCAGTTCCTCGCGAAAGGTAATGGATTCCCAATCCTTGCTGCCGTAGATCAAGACCACCGGGCGTTTGTCGCCGCGGTCGGCTAAAGTACGCAGCATGCTCATCATAGGCGTAATGCCGACTCCGCCGGCGACTAACACATGCATATCCGCCGGATTGCCAATGGTAAAGGCCCCGTAGGGACCGTCCAAATAGACCCGTTGTCCGACGGCAACGTGACTGATTTTGGCGGTAAAATCCCCCAGTTTTCGGATCGATATTTCGACGCTTCCGTCACGGGCCTCCGCGCTGGAAGAAAAGGAGAACGGATGGCCGGTAATCTTGAACGGACTGCCCCACAACGTTAGCCAGCCGAACTGTCCCGGCGTAAACCGGAATCCTGCGTGTCCTTCCGGCTTCATCACCAACGTCGTGGTATTACCGCGTTCGGTTTTAACCTGTACCACCCGGTAAGGCCGTCGCAGTATAAGCAGCGGTTTCACAATACGGACATAAGGCAAGAGTGCCAGCCAGAACAGCGTCAATCCGCACCATAGCGCTTTTTTTACCGGATCCACCAGATAGACGCCCCATGCCACCATATGCAGGATACCCGCCGCCACGGCCAACACCGCCAGGATGATGTGGGTCAGATGCCAGACTTCGTAGCTTAACTTCAATTTCACCCGCCACAGCGCCATAATGATTAAGGCAATGAGGGAATAAGTGGATATCGCCGCCAATCTGGCGCGCCATGGAGCGGCAATGAAATTAAGCAGCGCGAGAAGTTCCGGCCGTATAACAAACAGGATAAGCGGATGGGCTAGCACCAGGCCAAGGGCAAAGAGTGATATCCTTCGATGGAAATGATAAATAACATCCTCGCCCCAGGGTTTGGTTACCCAGCGAAATCGCGCGGTAAGGCCGAATTGCAGCCCCATTATCGCCAGTCCGGAATATCCCAGGGCAATGGATAACTCTGTCCAGAAGTCTCTCGCGGGAGGCAAAGAGCCGAATAATAAAAAAAAGAGCGGAGCTAATATAAAGAACAGATATATAATTAACCATAATATATTACGCAGCGCAAAGTTAACCATCTTTATCCTCCCCGCATATCATCGTATTATTAGAGTCCTGCCATTATAAGTCCGCATTTCTTGTAATAAATTGCGCGGGCTCTCCGTTTGTAAATATTTTTTTGATGAAAAACACTGGATATATCATTAAGTGGTGTTTATATAAATATTATTAATATTTCATGGCTAAGCCGATACCAGTACGGATGCTTATCTATTTTTATTAACTATAACCCCTAAAGGCCATGACGTGTTTTATGTTATTCAACTTTGTGTTTATTGTATTTGAGTGGCGTAACGGGACCGCGTTTTCCGCTATCGGTGAGAATATGCCGGTGGCTAGGGCGTTATCCGCTATCGATGAGAATATGCCGGTGGCTAGGGCATTTTCCGCTATCGGTGAGAATATGCCAGTGGCTAAGGCGTTAAACTCGGGGTCATGGCTGGGGGGCCTGTTGCGAGCCGGTAGCGGGCATCTCTTTACCGACCCGTCGGTGGGGATAAAATCCGATATTTTATTGATTACCCATTGTTATTCATTTATTTATTTGCTATAAAAAGCTGCGTTAAAAAATTTGCGCAAGAATTGCTTCCCTTTTTGCACCTATTTGTGGCGACCATGCTCATAACCAGTGCATATCTTTTTTCCGTACATCAGTTTGAATTTTTTTATCAGCGTTTAATTCCATTGAATGACCTTTCTCGTTATTTATATCTCGAACTTGTCGTATTTATTAACCTTTTGCTTTGAAATGACATCATTGGTTACAGTTGGCCCAGCTCCTGCTAGAATGATATTGATATCATATGATATCTCCTTCCAAGGGGTCCATTTTGTCCAGTACATCCGATAACCTTACCCCGCTAGAGTGTACTCAGCAGGCTTTGAAGTGGATCGAAAAAGAAACGCTGACGCAAGATGAAATGATTGATCTTAATAATCAAGTGATGAATTCTTTTAAAGAATATGTGAACCCCGGTTTTCTGGAATATCGAAAATCGGTCACGGTAGGCGGGGATTACGGGGCCGTAGAATGGCGGGCCAGCGGCCTTAATACGCTGGTGGACACCCAGGGCAGGGAATATATCGATTGTCTGGGTGGTTTCGGTATTTTTAACGTGGGGCACCGTAATCCAAAAGTTCTTTCCGCCGTCGAACATCAACTGGCCAAACAACCTCTTCACAGCCAAGAATTACTCGACCCGTTACGGGCGCTGCTGGCCAAGACCCTGGCGACGGTGACCCCGGGCAAACTAAAATACACTTTCTTCAGCAATAGCGGCACCGAGTCGGTGGAGGCGGCGTTAAAACTGGCCAAAGCGTACCAGGCGCCACGTGGTAAATTCAGGTTTATCGCTACCGCCGGCGCCTTTCACGGTAAAACCCTTGGCGCGCTGTCCGCCACCGCCAAAGCGACGTTCCGCCAGCCGTTTATGCCGATGCTGCCGGGTTTTGATCACGTGCCTTTCGGCGATATCGACGCGATGCGCAATCATCTCTATGAGTATCGAGATGTCGCGGCGGTGATCTTGGAACCGATTCAGGGCGAAGGCGGCGTCATCATTCCGCCCTCCGGGTATCTGGCGGCGGTGCGGGAATTATGTGATGAAACCGGTGCGCTGTTGATCCTGGATGAGGTACAAACCGGCATGGGCCGCACCGGCAAAATGTTCGCCTGTGAGCACGAGGGCGTCCAGCCGGATATCCTGTGCTTGGCCAAAGCCCTCGGCGGCGGCGTGATGCCCATTGGCGCCACCGTCGCCACCGAAGAGGTGTTTTCCGTACTGTTTGATAACCCCTTTTTGCATACCACCACCTTTGGCGGCAATCCCATGGCGTGCGCGGCGGCACTGGCAACTTTTAACGTGCTGTTATCGGAGGATCTCCCGGCACAGGCGGTGCAAAAGGGCCAGGTCTTGCTGGCGGGACTTTCCCGTCTGGCGGCGGCCTATCCAGAATTTTTGGTTGAGGCGCGGGGCCGTGGACTGATGCAGGCAGTGGAGTTTCGACGTAATGATATTGGCTATACCTTCTCCCAGGGCATGTTCCGTCATCAAATCTTGGTGGCCGGCACCCTGAATAACGCTAAAACCATACGTATCGAGCCGCCGCTGACCATCACCCTGGAGTATTGCCACCAGGTCCTGGCCGCTGCGGAACAGGTGTTGGCGGCGATGAGAGGTAAAGAGCCCAGCGCCCATGTGTTTATGAAGCCCACGGCTACACCGGTAACCACGCCCATAAAAACCGCCGCCCCCGCTGGGGTGGCGGTTATGGCGTCTGCCTCGCTGCGGTAGTTGGAATTGACTGCATAGGCCTGCAAAAAAGCCCCCTTACAGCAAACGGGATGGGGGCATAAGGGGTAAGCCGGGCCGATTTTGGCCGGTAAACTTTTAATACGCCAGAGAAGACAGTTGTTCATCGCTAAGTGCAGTGACGCTTTTTATCAGCTCTTTGTCAAAGCCGCGTACAAAGAGCTGACTGGCGACCTTGCGTTTTCCCTCCAATTCACCTTTCTGTACACCTTCTTTTATACCTTCTTGTATGCCTTCTTTTATGCCTTCCTGAATACCTTCGAGCCTTCCTTTATCGGCCAGTTGTTGTGCTATGGTCATGATATCCTCCTGATAACGGGGTGCCAGGCGTTGCAGCCTGTCGATAAAGAGTGTGGCGTCCGGACTGTTTCCGCTCTCGCCGATATAAATCATCAGGCTTTTAAACAGTTCCGACGGCAGAGGCTGATGAGATAATATCGTACCCAAACTATCCGCCAGTTCAATCATATCTTTCAGCCGGATATGTTTTTGCACCAATTCCAATGCGGCAACGCCGCTGTGTGTCATGATCTCCTTATCCGGCGTCACCGTGATATCCACAAGGGGAAAGGGATTGCCGTACACCATACCGGCCAGTTCAGGATTCTCGAAGCAATCCAGCCAGTTGTTGGTATAGGGATAAGGACTTTGACTGCCATGGTAGAACAGCAGCGGTACGACAACCGGTAATTCCGTATGGCCTTTATTGAGATGCTGCTGCATGGCCGACAGGCTATAACGCAGCAGCCGGAAAGCCATCAATTTATCCGAGCGGCTCTGGTGTTCCACCAGGCAATAAATATATCCCTCTCCCCACTTGGTGCGGACCGAATACAGCATGTCGGAATAGTGCTGACGCAGATTGGTTTCCACAAAAGAGCCGGAGCACAATTCCAGTGTATTAAAATCACAGTGCTGCCGTAAAGCCTCCGGAACATGTTTTTTGAAAAAATCACGGGCAATGGACGGATCGGCCATATGCATTTTGAATATCGCATCATGGCGTAAAATATTAGTTGTCATAGTTTATTTCGATATTATTTGTAATTTGTAAGATGCAAATCGCAATAAAATACCCTGTGGTACTAATGCTTCATGGGGTTTTTACGGCACTATTGTCAAACAAGCATTGCCAACAAGCATTGCCAAATAGACATTGTCAAACAAGCATTGCCAAACAAGGATGTCCAAATAACAGACCGGCGATGCGGGGAATCCTTTTGGTGTGGAATATTTGAACTATAATTCAAAAGGTTGTAGGGATAATGAATTAGGATGAAAAACGGGCGTTACCTTCGATTGAAAAGGAAACGTCTGACCAAGATGCGTTTTATAAATATGCGTTTGATCAGATTGTGTTTGGCCGGAATGCCTATGGCCAGGACATAGTCGGCCAGGGCTCAATCGGCCTGGATGTATTTGTTTGGGACGCAGTTGGCTAGGGCAGGATGATTTTATCCGGTGTTTATTCATATAATATGGCCGATATAAAGGGACGATAAATTAAAGGGTTGGGTAATTTTATAGTGGATATCAATAAGATCAAAAAATGAATGGCAGTAAAGGGTTATGCTCCTGGTAATTTTTGTAAAAGGGGGTTGGTCGGGACAGAAACGATATTATCAATTTCTCATAAAAAGTCGAATAAAAGATATTCTCTGATAAAATCAAAAATATTTATTATAAAATTTATGAATGAAAAGGTCGCAAAAATAAACAAAGATAAAGTTGCGAACAATAAAGGTTGGTGATCCATTTTAAATTATGCGCTCGGCATCGGGCTCTTGAGCATGAGGTCAGTCGTCGGGGCGGATGTTGTCGGCAGGATTGAACCGTCAGTCTCTTCAAGACATTGATTGACGAAAGGTATGTGCCGACTCGGGGGGATAGGGGAAGCTGTTCGGCGTCAACGCGGCGTTTTTTTGCATTGAATTGAGCCGGTGTCGGGGCGGGCAGGGCAAGACGTTATGTATCGGTCGGCAAAAGAGGTGCGCCGAAGCGCACCAAAATTCTGCCAAATATCAGCAGTATAGGGAAAATATTATCCCTTGCCTTTTACACTGCTGATAAATGTTTGCCGTGCCGACGTCGAGCCCAGACGCTCCGCTTCATTGAGCAGTTTCAGCGCCTTGTCGATATTGCCGTCGTGCACCGCCTGTTTGATGGCGCGGTTAAAATAGCTTTCGGTATCGTTCAGCACCGGCGCAACGGGAGCCGCGGGCAAGGCGGAGACGGGCGCAGCCGCTGCCGGTGCCGTCGGGGCGCTGGCGGCGGGCATCGTGCTGCCTACCACCACCGGTTGCGTGTCATGTGACGAGAAGAACTGGCCAATCATGATATTGCCGCTGTTTTGTTCGGAGCGGACTTTTATCTGAACAATGCCGTCCGCGCTGTGGCGGGCGTAGGGGTCCGGCACATCCGGGATGACGTTGCCGACACCTTCGGCATAGAGTTTGGCCGGATTGATCATTTTAGTACGGCCCGCCAGATCCCTGCGTGTGGTGTAAATCAGCAGGTAGATCTGTTTCTGTCCCAGTACCGGCGTCAGTTTCATGGTCCCTTCCAGCCGGTTCGCCGAGGCTATGCCCGGCTTTTGATAGGGGAAGTAACTGCTGGGAAAAAAAGCCGCCGGATGCATCTGCTCATCCAGCACCAAAACGTTGGGGGCGAATGCGCTTTCGTGTTTGATTACGCTTGCGAGGGTAATTTCCAGCGACCCCTGATTGGCGGGCAACGTCACCGCCACTACCGGTCCGGTGATGTCACCCTGGTTGATGCCGGAGGCGGAAGCGCCCAGCACAAAATCCTGCTCAGTCGGCGGCACCAGCGGCTGCCATGCCAGGCTTTGCAGTGTGGCCACGGAAAGGGCGGGGGCAACGGATACATCCTGCGGGCCGGAGAACGGCGCGGCGGACACTGAGGGTAGTAATGACAGGCTCAAAGCCGGAAACAGGCAGAGGGCCAGAAGATGTTTTTTCATTTTTTTTATCCTCGGAAAATCACGGCCCGTATTCTTCAGGCAAGATGAATACGGGCCAAAGCATTATGCGTGCCGGCGGGCATCAGATGCCCGCACGGACGGGGTGTTTACCACCAGGCTTCCGCCTGGACGCCGAACGTCACCTCGTTGTCGTCGCCACGGCTGAAGGTATGGTTGTTGGTATCGCTGTATGCGGCCCCTTCGACCAGGTTAGGGTTTGCCACAACATCGTCGCTGGTGGCGTAGCCCCATTTTTCGTTCCACTTGGCGTAGGTGGCAAACAGACGAATGGCCGGACGGGACCATATGCTGTTGCCTGCCTGCCATTGCTGGGCCAGGGTCACTTTATATTGGCTGTTACGCTGGTCGGTGGCCTGGGATTTGACGTTATCGTAACCGGCCTCCAGCAGGGTGCTCATGGTTTCGGTCCATTTGTACATTGGACGGACGCCTACGGTGTACCAGGTGGAACCGCTTGAATTATCACGATCCACATCCTGATACATGCCGACATAGGCCAGGCTCCAGGTGTCGTTGAAATCGATAGCGCCATGATCGATAACGCGGAACATATGGCCGTCATTGTTCATGTTGGTGATGGGATGACCTTTACGATCTTGGGTCATCGCGTCGGTGGCGTACTGCACCACAAAATTATTCAGGCTGGTGTCATGGAAGGTCTGGGTATGTTGGATGGTTGCCATCCAGCCATCTTTGGTGGCGCCATCGACGTTGGGACGATAGCCGTCGGTTTCATTGGCGCGGCCGTAGTCAAAACCAAATTCCAGCGAGCCGCCGGGATTCAGTGCGACCTGAGCAATACGGGCGTCGAAAATGTCGTTGGACAGGGCCTTGGTCCTCGTCACGCCATCGATAAAGGCCTGGGAGCCGCCCGCTTCACTGTTACGCGTCGCGGCCACCGACAATTTACCAAAGCCCAGATCGACATTTTCCAGACCGCCGCCAGGGCCGGAGATGTCCCAGTAGTAGAAGTCGATCATATCGACATTGTGACGTTGATAGTAACGTTTACCGGCCCAGAGGACGGATCCCGGCAACGAGTCAAACAGATTCACGCCCTTGACGTTCATCTGCCGGACGCTGGGGGTGGTGGGCTCATCGTCGTTCAACTGGGAGACGGCGTAACCGATCATGGAATCGACATAAAAGCTTTTGTTGCCGTCTTTCCATACTTCCTGGCCCAGTTCAATTTCGGCGTAGGTTTCGCATTCGTTACCCAGACGGTATTTACTGTCGGCGCCGGTGGCCTTGAAGCATTGCTGCTCGCCGCCGCTGCCGGTCCAGCCGATACCTGAACGTAAATAACCTTTGAAATCGACCGCGGACGCATGGGCCGATATAAGCGCTGTAGCCACTGCCACTGCCGCCAGAGAATATTTGCGCAGCATTATCATCGTTTTTCTCCTATTATTTTCATTGCTTATTTTGCTGGTGTACTTCAACGCCCGGCTCCAGGTGTTGCCGGCGACAGGCGCTGCCATCTTCACGGAATAGATGGCAGCGCTGCGGCGGCAAGCCGATGGCATAAGGGGTACTCTCCTCAACCAACACAACGTCGTTCTGGCGGTAAACCAGGTTTTGACGCAGCGCCGGAATTTGAATATGTATCTGTGTTTCGCGGCCCAACTGTTCCACCAACTGCACCACGCCGCTGAGGGTGACGTCGGCGATATCGCTTGGCAGCAGGTGTTCCGGGCGAATGCCGAGGGACATATTGCTGCCGGTCTGCACGCCGCCGCTGTCAACCGGCAGCCAGATCCGCTGGCGGTTCGGCAGTTCGACCTGCACTTGGTCGATGGCGGTAGCCGTGACCTTCACCGGCAGGAAATTCATTTTTGGCGAACCGATAAAACCGGCGACAAAACGGTTGGCCGGGTAGTGATACAACTCGAGAGGCTTACCCACCTGAGCCACGCGGCCGGCATTCAGCACCACGATCTTGTCCGCCAGCGTCATGGCTTCGGTCTGGTCATGCGTGACGTAAATCATGGTGCGTTGCAGACGCTTATGAAGGCGTGAGATCTCGATGCGCATTTGCACCCGTAGCGCGGCGTCCAGATTGGACAAGGGTTCATCCAGCAAAAAAACCTGCGGCTCGGCCACCAGGGTCCGGCCAATGGCGACCCGCTGGCGTTGGCCGCCGGACAGCGCCTTGGGGCGGCGGCTCAGCAAATGACCGAGCTGGAGAATGTCCGCCACCTCACCGACGCGACGGTCGATTTCAGCTTTTTTAACCCCGGCCAGCCGCAGGCCGAACGACATGTTTCCCGCCACCGACAGATGGGGGTAGAGCGCATAGGATTGAAATACCATCCCGACCCCGCGCTGGGCGGGAGGCACTTCATTCATCCGGCGATCGTTGATTCTCAGTTCACCGGAGGTGATATCCTCAAGTCCGGCAATCATCCGCAGCAACGTGGATTTTCCGCAGCCCGACGGCCCGACAAAAACCACAAACTCCCCCTCGCCGATATCCAAATTGATATCGCTGGAAATCACATTTTCACCGTAGCTCTTGCAGATATTCCGCAATGTAACGCTCGACATATGCGCTTCCTTTAGGTGCTGTTCTTAACGCCGTGCGTCGGTGTCCGGGCGGCGGGTTGACGGGCAGTGTGAGTGAAATGCGACGAGGGGAAATCATCCGGGCGGTTTTTTTTCAAGGGGGATGCTTAAGGAGGAAAAGAACGCGTTGGTTGCCGTAGGTTTCCACACGCAGGCAGATAAAGCGTGATGGCAGCAGCAAAATTTCAGTCAGTTTTATGAGGCATGGACCGCAAATTTTCCATCGCTGTTAAAGCGGTCACATTCATGCCGTTCAGGGCGTAGGGCGGGGGAGGATGAGCGTGAAAAAAGATTTGCGCAGTATGTCCGATGTGGAATTGTGCGGCTATCCCGCAGTGTCAGTACCCCCTTACCCAATAAAGGAAGGCATGATGACCATAATGACATCCGGTATACGTATCCTGACTCTCTCTGTTTTAACCTCGGCCATGGTGTGCGGTTCGGCTTTTGCCAAAATCGAAGAAGGCCGGTTGCTTATCTGGATTAACGGCGACAAGAGCTACAACGGTCTGGCCGAAGTCGGCAAAAAATTTGAACAGGATACCGGCATTAAGGTCAGCGTGGAGCACCCCGATAAACTGGAGGAAAAATATCCACAGGTGGCGGCCACCGGCGACGGGCCGGATATCGTTTTATGGGCGCACGATCGCTTTGGCGGCTACGCACAGTCCGGCTTGCTGGCGGAAGTGACGCCGGATAAAGCCTTCCAGGACAAGTTTTTCCCCTTTACCTGGGATGCGGTGCGTTTTAACGGCAAACTGATCGGCTATCCCATCGCGGTGGAATCCCTGTCGTTGATTTACAATAAAGATCTCGTCGCCGCGCCGCCGAAAACCTGGGAAGAGATCCCGGCGCTGGATACCAAACTGCGCGCCAAAGGCAAAAGCGCCATTATGTGGAATTTGCAGGAACCCTATTTCACCTGGCCGATCATCGCCGCCGCCGGAGGCTACGCCTTCAAGTCGGAAAACGGCGGGTACAATGTCAAAGACGTCGGGGTAAATAACGCGGGATCCGTGGCCGGCTTGCAATTCATCATTGACCTTATCAAGAACAAACATATCAGCGCCGATACCGACTATGCCGTTTCCGAGGCCGCCTTTAACAAAGGTGAAACCGCCATGACCATTGACGGTCCCTGGGCCTGGGGCAATATGGAAAAAAGCGGCGTGCATTACGGCGTGGCAGTGCTGCCGACCTTCAAAGGCAAGCCGTCCAAACCTTTCGTCGGGGTGTTGAGCGCCGGGATTAACGCCGCCAGCCCCAACAAAGAGCTGGCCAAGGAATTTCTGGAAAATTACCTACTGACCCGCGACGGCCTGAGCACCATGAATAAAGATAAACCGCTGGGTGCCGTGGCGCTGAAAAGCTACCAGGCCGAACTGGCGAAGGATCCGCGCATCGCCGCCACCATGGTGAATTCGCAAAATGGCGAAATCATGCCGAATATCCCGCAGATGAGCGCCTTCTGGTACGCCCAGCGCAGCGCGGTGGTGAATGCCATCAATGGTAAACAAACGGTCAAGGAAGCCTTGGACGGGGTCAAGGAGCGCATCGCCAAATAATGCGATATGGAACGCCCCATGGCACGGTAAGCCCGCGATCACCGATCGTGCAACGAACCTGTTAAAGGGAGAGCGTGCCAATGAGGTCGAATC
>NZ_JAAVUT010000014.1 GCF_018449575.1 Sodalis sp. dw_96
GAGCCCTCTGTGAAAACAGAGGGCTTTTTCATGTGCGCCGGGCATTCCCGCGCAAGTCAGTCCCACTTAAGTCAGCGCCTCTCAGGTCAGCCCCCATCAGGTCAACCCCGCGCAGGTCGACTTTTAACATATCTATCATCTTACCTTTCGTAAGGGTAATGGCTGAATAAGAAAGATTTAACCGCTGCCGTATCAGCAATGCGTTGCAGATGTGGCTAAGCCAAAACTCCCTGACCATTGCCTCAAACAGGTGCAAGCCTTTGCGCAGCTCAATGGTGACCGAACCTGTTTCATGACGGTGCACTCCCGGCTGGGTGAATGTGACGGTATACCCCTCGAATTCAATGATGAGTATTTCCGGGATTGTAAAAGCGTTTTCGGCTGTTGATGCCTAGGAAAAGGGGGAAGTCAACGGGCGCGCAAACAGATCATAGTATTCAATACGCCTTTTACGTTCACGGCCGCAGGTAAAGAAATCTACAATATGCTGCTTGATACCCTGGGGAGATGCGCTATAGCAATTAACAATAATATCAATATCCGCACCGGTTATTTAATCGCTAAGAGAATAAAGACTATAGCCTGCGGTTGCGCCAGCCACATCCCAGGCAAAGTCTTTCCAGCTCCATCCGCTGCCGGTGGCGCGGCTGTCGAAGCCTTCTTTTGCGGCGCCAAGGGAAATGGAAAAGGCAAAGCCGATATTGCGGCTGCGGGCCGGCGAGGCGTTTTGGTGCTCCGCAACGGCGCTGCCCGCCATGGCAAGGGCGGCGGAGGAAACAAAATGCGCCGCTTTATCACGCCCGGTCCAATTATCCTGCGCCATATGGGCGCAGGCACTGCATCCCATCAACGGTAGCAAAACCAATATCCTCCACGCCCGTCTCATTGGCGTTTTAGAGGATCCGGCTGATTAAGCGATCGATACGGATACGCCGCAACCGGCGAATCAATTTACGCACTTTTACCGGGTAATCACCGATTCTGTCCAATTGGGTAAAATGCGTGATGACATGGGTATGGGTGCGGATCAGTCGCAGTTCATGCTCCCGCTGCTCCTGCAATGATTGCTTTGGATCGTGAATCAGCAGGGCATTCTCCAAATCCAATCGCCACGCACGGGGATTGAGATTATTGCCGGTGAGCAATTGCCATTCATTGTCGACCCACATTCCTTTCAGATGGTAGCTGTTGTCACCGTCTTTCCATAACCGCACCACCAGTTGGCCATTATCAACATAACGCTGCAAGCGGCTCAGGAAGCGACGCAAATTGATTTCATACAGATAAGGCAGCGCGCCGATAATCTTAAAAGGCTGATCTTCCGGGATATAAAAATCATTGGCGGTTTTATCGCCGACGATGATTTCCACCTGCTTGTTTTGGCGCAGCAGAGAGATAATGTTTCTGACCAATAAGGCAGGCATATTAAAATATGGCGTGCACATTATGATCTTGCTGTTGGTACTGGACATCAAATGGTGGATGGTCTTGTTCAGCGGACTTCGCTTACCGAGGCCCACCAGCGGGGTGACGGTCAGCTGTTCGTAGGGCGCCGTATCCGGGTAGGAATAGGATGCCTCCCGCAGGGATTGGCGGAACAGTCGGGTCTCGTTGCGAATTTCGATGCTTTTAGGCCGATCGGGATTATCCAGGCGATTGACGGCGGGGGCGGTTAATCGCTGTTTTAGATAATCCAGCATGCAGTCGGCCAGGGCCGGATTGTGAATCACCTGATAGCGATCGTAGCGGTATTTGTCCAACTGATGCAGATATACGTCATTGAGACTGGCGCCGCTGTAAATGACGGTATCATCAATGATAAAACCTTTTAAATGCAGCACACCCAAGGCTTCACGGGTGTTTACCGGTACGCCGAATATCGGTACCGAAATATCGGGATGTTCTTTCGCCATGCGGCAATACCAATCGGCATTGGTGTTCACCGCCGCGACGCCGATGCGCCCGCGCTGTGCCCGATGCCAATCCACCAAGACGCAGACCTCGAGATCCGGATAGAGTTGCTTGGCCCGGTATAGGGCGGAGAGCACGGCATCGCCCCCTTCATCTTGTTCAAGGTAGAGCGCCACCAGATAAATACGCCGCCGAGCCCCTTCGATGGCATTCAGCAAGGCGTCACGGAATTCTTCTGGACTGAAAATCGTTTTTACATCTTCAACCGTCTGGGGAATTTTGGGCAGTTGTGCAAGGTGTTGTTGGTGTTTGGTACGTCTAAAGTTTGACAACATCACAGTGCGCTTCTTCTCTTGTCATCGTATGGTGGAATGACCATATGCAAAACATAATTATGCGGAATCGGCCATAATAACATTACTTTTAGCCGTTGTGGCCATGTTTCGCCGCAGGTTGATTAGCCCTTGAGGTAATTTTACCCACCGCGGCAGAAGATTCGGCTTTCAACCGCAGCGATAAAGCGGCAATACCGTCCTCCATCTGCAGCTCGACGGTAAACCCGAGTTTTTTCGCCAGGGTGAGCATTCCCTGGTTGCCGGGCATGGTGACGGCGGTTAAATGCTCGAGCCCATGCTCACGGGCGTAGGCGATCATTTTTTCCAGCAGCAAACGCCCCAACCCCAGTTTTTTTAAATCGGATCTCACCAGCACCGCGAATTCGGCGTTGATATTATCCGCATCGGCGATAACCCGGGTCACGCCGATGATGGTGGATTCGAGTCCGTGGCGTCTTACCGCGACAAAAGCCATTTCACGATCGTAGTCGATTTGCGTCATGTAAGCCAAATCTTCATGGGTAAATTCAGCGATCTCGCTGAAGTAGCGGTAATAAAGGTCTTCCGGCGTGACCTGGCCGATGAACTGTTTCAGCAGAGGCTCGTCTTCCGGCAGGATAGGCCTGAGCAGGCAGCGCTCGCCGTTTTTCAGGAGAATGGTGGATTCAAGTTTTTGCGGATAGGGGCGGATGGCCAGGCGCGCTTCCGGATCGCCGCGGCATTCCGCCAGGGTCAGGCTGACATCCAGCAGAGTCATATCGCCGCCGCAGGCCAGTAAGGGGTGTATATCGAGATGAACGATCTCGGGGCAATCCAGCAGGAGCGTGGATATTTTCACCAGCAGCTGGCTCAAAGCGGCGACATCCAGCGGGTAGAGCGGCCGGCGGTCGCGAATAGCGCCCTTTTTCAGCCCTTGCAATACCATATTATGCGCCAGGGCCATATTCAGGGGCGGTAACCCCACCGCCATCTGATCCGCCTGGCGCCATTCGCTTTCACTTTCCCCCATCAGGATCAGCGGACCGAAAACCGGATCCTGCTCCACCAGGATCCGCAGCTCCTGGGTGCCGGCGCGGTTGGCCATGCTTTGCACCAGCATACCGTCAATACGCGCCTGCGGATAAGCCTGTGCGACCCGTTCCGTCATGGCATTGGCCGCCTGTTCCACTTCACGGGCGTTGCGCAGGGAAAGCATGACGCCCTGAACGTCTGACTTATGGGCGATATCCGGCGAACGTAATTTAAGCGCCACGGGATACCCTATTTTATCTGCGATAGCTACCGCCTCGGCGCTGTTGCCGGCAATCCAGGTGGGTAGGGTGGCGATGCCGTAGGTCTCGACAATCGGCCGGATTTCATGGGTGGCCAGATGAAAAACGCCTTCATCCAGCGCCTGGCGAATCAACTCATGGGCCCGTGCGGTATCCGCCGCCAGGCTGACCGGCAGTGCCGGGGTTTCCATAAGCTGCTTCTGGTTGCGCCGATATTCCGCCATATGCATAAACGCGGTAACCGACCCTTCAGGCGTACGGTAAGTGGGGAGCCCCGCCTCGGTAAAATAGCGCCTGGCGTCACGGGAGGAAAATTCACCGCTCCAGTTGGTGAGTACGGTAACCTGTTTGCCGCGGGGATGCTGCTTGAACAGCTCGATAACCCGCTGCGCGGTTTCACTGCTGGGGGAGACGGCGCTGGGGGCATGGAGAATCAGCACCGCATCATAATCCCGGCTGTCCAATAGGGACGACAATGCCGCCCGGTAGCGGGCCGGGTCGGCATCGTCCCGTAGATCCAGGGGATTGGCGGCCGCCACCTCCGGCGGCAATACGCTTTGCAACGCCTGACGGGTGGCGGGACTCAAGGTGGCCAGCTTGCCGTGACGGCTAAGAAGCTCATCCAGCGCCAACGCCGCCGGCGCGATGCCGTTGCTCACTATCATCAGGCGCTCGCCCCGCAGCGGGCGCATATGGCTCAAGGTTTCCACCGCCGAAAACAACTCATGGGTATCCCGCACCCTTAGCATCCCGGCGCGCTGTATGGCGGCATCATAGGCGGCATCCCGGCCCTGAGGGTAATTCAACAGCCGCTGCGCCTGCGGCGTGCGGCCGCTTTTGATCACCAGTATGGGTTTATTGCGCGCCGCGCCGCGGGCGGCGGATAAAAAGCGTCGCGCGTCGCTCAGGTGTTCCAGATGCAGCAGTATCGCGCTGGTTTTGCCGTCCCGTGCCAGAAAGTCCAGCACATCGTCCACATCGATATCGATGCTATCGCCAAGGGCGATAAAGTAGGAAAAGCCGATTTCCCGCTGCTGCGCCCAGTCCATGATGGTGTTGGCCACCGCGGCGGATTGTGAAATAAAGGCCAGTTTGCCTTTGTGGATATGTATGGGTACCGGGGAAAAGCTGACGTTAAGCCCTTGCCAGGGAGAGACCAGGCCGAGGCTGTTGGGGCCGAGCAAACGCACGCCGTATCGCTGGGCGCAGGCCTTCAATTCGGCGAACTGGCCCGTGGGCGAGGACAGGATAATCACGGTTTTGCAGCCGTGACGCCCCAGCTCATCCAGCAGGCCGGGATTACGGCGGGCGTGGGTACAGATTACCGCCAGATCCGGTATTAACGGCAGGCTGGCGACATCGGGATAACTTAATACCCCGCAAACCGCGGAATATCGCGGCGTAACCGGCAGCACCGGGCCGCCGAATCCACCGGCCAGCAAATTACGCATCATCAGGTAGCCCGCCCGGCCCGGCGTATCCGACGCCCCCAGTACGGCAATGGATTTAGGCCTGAGCAGCGCGTCCAATCCTCGTTGACTCATTCGATTCCCCTTCCGGCGCACTGGCTAAGTGTATGCGTTTTTAGGGCAGGGGTGTTGTGATGGCGCGAGGAATTTGCAGTGTATTGTGGTGCGATTTACCCGCCAGGTAACGGTTGCGGAATAAGGCGAAATGATCCGCCAGAGCTTCCGCCGCCGCGTTATCCCCGGCCTGATACAAAAGGGTGGCGGCCACCTCGGCGGTGCAGTGGTGCCCGTCGCCGTGGGATTCCCGCAGCCGATAGGCGGAGAGGGTGTGCAAATCCAGGGATAAAACCGGGAAGTTTGACAAATAGGGACTCTTGCGAAACATTTTTCCCGCTTCCGGCCAGGTGCCGTCCAGCATAATGAACAGCGGCGGTTTCGCCATCGGGTCGATTTTATTCAGTACCTGCCGGCCGGCGGGGACGTGCCGGGCCGGGAAAACCACATAGGGCTGGCGTTCATTGTCATTCACCGCCGCCAGCAGCGCCGGCGCCGGTTCGGTGCGGGACCAGAGAAACGCCTGGGTGTCCGGCAGGATATCCGCAATTAATCGTCCGGTGTTACTGGGTTTCAATGGCTCTGAATCAAACATGATCAGACAAAACCGGCTCAGGGCCACGCGGGGCGTGATATGATCGCACAGGCAAAGGGGAAGCGGCAGCAGGCAGTCTTCACAGCGTATCACCCGGCATCCGCGTGCGCGAAAAGGCCTGGTGGCGAGTGCAAGGCGGTATTGACGCAAGGCCAGTACGGCATTTTGTGTCATAGCGTGCTCAATAAAAAGAGAGAGTTTACCGGACCGGCGGCGAAAGGCGGTAATTTTTTTCAGTCAGTGTCATCAGGCGCATGCCGGGAATGTCTCCCCGGCGGCGGATTGGAGGGATTGAGGTGGCTCAAGAGGCGTTTTGGATCGAGAGGCCTTCGTCGAGCCACTCTTCAAACGGCCCTTTGGGCATGGCGCCATGCAAGGAATCCACCATTTGGCCCTGTTTGAAGACCATGATGGTGGGAATGCTGCGGATCTTGAAGCGGGCGGCCAGCTGCGGTTCGGCCTCGGTGTTGACTTTGAGGAATCGCACTTTGCCACGGCGTTCATTTGCCACGGTCTCATAAACCGGAGCAAAACCGACGCAGGGACCGCACCAGGGCGCCCAGAAATCCACCACGACCGGCAGATCGTCCTGCAGCAATTTGTCCAGGGTCTGGGTGGTGGCGTGGGTGACTTTACCATCCAATAGCGCTTCGCCGCAGCGGCCGCATTTGGCGCCGTCGTTGGCTTTTTCTTCCGGCAGGCGATTGGTGGCCAGGCATGATGGGCATACGGTATTCATATTTTAACCTCGTGGAGCGGTCCATAGCCGCTCTTTATCTGAGCAATGATCTCAAGTATGGTGAAAGACCGGGCGGGTGACAAAATGATTTACCCGATGGCTTTGATAGTTGCCGGCTTTAACGCCGACTCGGTAGCTAAAAAGAACGAGATCAGGTAATCTTCGCGCCCAGCACTCGGGTGGAGAAACAAATGAGCGATTCGCTGAAGGGTAAAAACAATAAAGTCCGTGTCATGTACGTGCGTAAAGATGAAGAGGAAGCGCCTCGTCGTCCCGCGCGCTCTGCGCCGCAAGGCCGCGACAGTACCAATAAGCGAGGGGAAGCGCCGCGTCGCGGCGAGGGGCGTCCCCGCCATGATAGACCGGACGATGGGGGAAGCCGCCGGGATAAACCCGCCGCCATGCCTGATTCGCCTTGGAAAACTCATTATCAAACCGAGGATGAACCGTTGGTGGCCGATCACGGCGGTATCAGCGGAAAAAGCCTGATCGATCCCGAGCAATTGCGGCGCCAGCGCGCGGAAGAAACCCGCGTTTACGGTGAGAATGCCTGCCAGGCTTTGTACAAAAGCCGTCCTGAGTCTATTGTCCGCGCCTGGTTCGTGCAATCCGTCACACCGCGTTTTCGCGATGCGCTGCGCTGGATGGCCGCCAATCGTAAAGCCTATCACGTGGTTGATGATGAAGAGCTGGCCAAGGCATCCGGCACTGAGCATCACGGCGGCGTGTGTTTCCTGATTAAAAAACGTACCGGCCTGGATGCCGAATCCTACCTGCAACAGTCGGTGGCGGTGGAGAAGGACTGCGTTATGGCATTGGAAGACGTGTCCAATCCCCATAACCTCGGCGCCATATTGCGCAGTTGCGCGCATTTCGGCGTCAAAGGGGTGATAGTGGATGACAGCGCGGCGCTGGAGTCCGGTGCCGCGATTCGTACCGCTGAAGGCGGCGCGGAACATATCAGCGCTATCCAGACCGATAATTTGCCGGATGATTTGGACCGTTTTCGCCTGGCGGGTTATACCGTCGTCATCAACTCCGGCCGACAAGGCAGCCCGCTGACCTCGGTAACCCTGCCGGAAAAAATGGTCTTGGTGCTGGGCCAGGAAGGCAACGGTCAGTCCGATGTGACTGCGATAGCAGGTGATCTGTCGGTGTCCATCGGCGGCACCGGCCGGGTCGGCGGTCTGAACGTCTCGGTGGCCGCCGGGATTTTGCTGGCGGAGTGGTGGCGGCAGCATCTTTGAAACACCGGCAAACCGGCCCGTCTTTTAGATAACCCCGCCCATCAGGTGGGGTTATTTTCAACCAGCAATTCATCCAGTTTATCCAACAGCTTGCGGGTGACCGCTTCAAGCTGCTGCTTCTCTTCGCCGGTCAATGTCGACCACAACGCCATCAAACTTTTATGCTGCGGCGGTAATAAGCTGTTCAGGAAAGCTTCCCCGGCATCTGTGAGATGCAAATGCAGGCAGCGGCGATCGCTTTCGCTCTCCTTGCGTTCAATCCAGCCGCGCTTTTCCAGCTCGTCGGCGATACGGGTGGCATTGGTGCGCGAGGATCCCAGTGCTGAACTGAGTTCAGAAGGTTGAATGCTGAAATTGTCCTGGGACTCCAGGGTAAGCAGCGCCATAAACAGCGTTTCGTTGATTCCCTGGGCTTTAAGCATGCGATTGCGGTTTTCCAGCAGCTTTCCCTGCATATGCATACACAGGCGGGTCAGCAAAATTTCCTGAAAAGGAAAACCGGCCCGACGTTGGGCGCGTTGGGTTAACATGTGTTCAATGGGCGTGAAGGAACTTTCCATAATAGTAATCACCTCATTAGTTACTGGAGGTATAGTAACTAATGTAATCACCGGTGTATATATTTTCTACATAAAAAAATAAGTAACCTATGTATATCCGCCGTCATAATGGCAACAGTTTAAACACCAGTCCATAGCACAGCGCCCCGGCCAGGGTGGCAAGGACGATACTGCGGGTTTTATAAAACAGCGCTATCAGCAGCGCAAATCCGCATAAAGTGGGCACTAACTTATGTGAGTCGCGCAGGACATCCGGTACGCTTGAAACCACCAGCAGGGCGCAAATCGAGGCGATGCCGATGCCGTCCAATATTCGGCCTATCCAGCGGCCGGGGTGATGTTCGCGCTTGCCTGCGCCCTCCCCCAGACGCAGGGGAAGATAGCGGAACAGGTAGTTGGCCAGGCCGACAACCAAACCGATAACGATGATGGTATGGCTCATGGGTGCTCCATGGCGGCTGTTTTCCCCGGGCCCACCAGGGCGGCGAGGCAGCCGCCGCCGATGCCCGCCAGTATCGCCATGGGAATCGACAGCAGCAGCAGGCCCGCCAGCGCGCCGGTCAAGGCGGCCGTCAGTACCAGGGCCTGACGCCGCTGGAAGGCCGCCAGCAGGAAACTGAGGAATAACGCGGGCAGCATAAAGGTCAATGCCGCTTCCAGCGCCGGATAGGCATTTAGCGGGCCGTTGCCGCACAGCGCGCCGGCGGCGGTTCCCAGCACCCAGGAAACCCACGAGCATGCCGCGACGCTTATCATCCAGTTTTCCGACCAGCGCCGGTTGTCTTTGATTAATTTGGCAATGGCCGCCGAAAAGACCTCGTCGGTCAGTCCGAAGGCCCATAAGGCGGTCTTGCGGCGCGCCAGGCCGCCCTGGATATGGTGGCGCAGCGCCGGCCCGTACAACAGATGCCGCACATCCATCGCCATGACCGTTAAGGCCGCGACCCAGATGGACATGCCGGCGCTCAGCAGGGTGGTGATGACGAACTGGCTGGCGCCGGCGTAGATAACGCAGGAGAGAAATATGCCTTCCAGCGGGGTGAAACCCAGTTTGACGGCGTTCATGCCGAAAGCGAACGCCACCGGCACATAGCCGATAACAATGGGCAGGCTGTCGAAAATGCCTTCGCCGAAAGTCGCCTTCGGCAACGGCGGGCGGTTATGCGGATTTTCCATATACGCGTTTTTCTCGGTTCTTAATCCGCATCCCGCGACGAAGCGCGCGGGAAAATCCGGATAGAAAATGGAAAAGATTATTCCCGATCCGCGGCGAAATTACGAGGGGCGAACGTGCTTGTTGTCAGACCAAAGGCAGATGACGGCAGGGCGGCTACTTTGGCAGGCGGAAAAACCACGCCCGCTTCGACCCGGCCTTGGCGCGCTCTCCCTTTAGCACGCCGGGTTCAGATCCGTGTAAGCGGGCCTGGCGTGCCATGAGGCGCTCGGGCGGGCGGAAAAACCACGCCCGCTTCGACCTCATTGGCGCGCTCTCCCTTTAACACGCCGGGTTCAGATCCGTGTAAGCGGGCCTACCACGCCGTGGGGCACTCGGGCAGGCGGAAAAACCACGCCTGCTTCGACCCCACCGGCACGGTCTCCCTTTAACACGCCGGGTTCAGATCCGTGTAAGCGGGCCTGGCGTGCCATGAGGCACTCGGCCGGACCGGTTTCAGAATGCCCAGTCCTCGTCTTCGGTATTTACCGCCCGTCCCATGACATAAGAGGAGCCGGAGCCGGAGAAAAAGTCATGGTTTTCGTCGGCATTGGGCGACAGGGCGGATAAAATAGCCGGATTGACCGCGGTCATGGACGCCGGGAACAGCGCCTCATAACCCAGATTCATCAGCGCCTTATTGGCGTTGTAATGGAGAAAGGCCTTTACATCCTCGGTCCAGCCGACGCCGTCATATAATTCCGCGCTGTAGACCAGCTCATTCTCGTACAGATCCTGCAACAGGTCATAGGCGAAAGCCTTGATGAATTCCCGCCGCGCCCCATCGCATTGTTCCAGCCCCCGCTGGAATTTATAACCTATATAATAACCGTGTACCGCTTCATCACGGATAATAAGACGGATAAGGTCGGCGGTATTGGTGAGCTTTGCCCGGCTGGAATAATACATGGGCAGATAAAAACCTGAATAAAACAGGAAGGATTCCAGAAAGACGCTGGCAATTTTTTTCGCCAGCGGATCGTCCTGGCGATAATATTTCTCGATAATGGCCGCTTTGTTTTGCAGCGCGCGGTTTTGCTCGCTCCAGCGGTAGGCGGCATCCACGTCCGCCATCGGACACAGCGTGGAAAATATCGAACTGTAAGACCGCGCATGCACTGCTTCCATAAAGCTGATATTCGAAAAAACCGCTTCTTCATGGGGAGTGGCCGCATCCGCCATCAGGGCCGGCGCGCCGACGGTATTTTGCACCGTGTCCAGCAGGGTCAGACCGGTAAATACCCTGATGGTCAGCTGTTGCTCCAGGGCGGATAATGTTCCCCACGAGGTCACATCATTGGACAGCGGGAGCTTTTCCGGCAGCCAGAAATTGGCGGTTAAACGATTCCAGACTTCCAAATCTTTATCGTCCTCCAGGCGATTCCAGTTGACCGCCTTAAGGGGGCGCATTGGGTGAGCTGTTGTCATGGCAGGGGGTCCTTGGTTCACAGTGCGCAGGAGACGCAGCCGGCGACTTCCGTCCCCTCCAGCGCCAGTTGACGGATTCGGATGTAATACAGGGTCTTGATGCCTTTTTTCCAGGCATAAATCTGCGCTTTATTGATATCCCGGGTGGTGGCGGTATCCCGGAAAAACAGCGTCAGCGACAGGCCCTGGTCCACATGCCGGGTGGCGGCGGCGTAGGTATCGATAATCTTTTCCGGCCCTATCTCATAGGCGTCTTGGTAATATTGCAGATTGTCGTTGTCCAGATAAGGGGCCGGATAATAAACCCGCCCGGTTTTGCCCTCTTTGCGAATCTCGATGGGGGACACTATCGGATGAATGCTGGAGGTGGAGTGGTTGATGTAGGAAATGGAGCCCGTGGGCGGCACCGCCTGCAGATTCTGGTTGTACAGCCCGTGCGCCATGACCGATTCACGCAGGGCCAGCCAGTCATCGCGGCCGGGCAGGCGGATACCGGCGTCGGCGAATAGCCGCCGCACCCTTTCGGTTTGCGGTTGCCAAATCTGCTCCAGGTAGGGTCGGAAATACTCGCCGGAAGCATAACGGGAACCGGCAAAGCCGCTGAATGACGTGCCCCGCTCCATGGCCAGCCGGTTGGAGGCTCGCAAGGCATGATAGGTGACGGTATAGAAATAGATGTTGGTAAAATCAATCCCTTCTTCGGAACCGTAATAAATATGCTCGCGCGCCAGGTAACCGTGCAGGTTCATCTGCCCGAGACCAATGGCATGGGATTCGTCATTGCCTTTGACAATGGAGGGAACCGAATTGATCCGGCTCATATCCGATACCGCGGTCAATGCGCGGATGGCGGTTTCCACCGTATTGCCGAAATCCGGTGAATCCATGGTGCGGGCAATATTCAGTGAACCCAGATTGCAGGAAATATCCTTGCCCACCTCGCGATAGCTTAAGTCCTCATTATAGAGGGTGGCGCTGTTGACCTGCAGGATCTCCGAACACAGGTTGCTCATATTGATTCGGCCGGCGATGGGATTGGCTCGGTTAACCGTATCCTCGAATACCATATAGGGATAGCCGGATTCGAACTGGATTTCCGCCAGGGTCTGGAAAAACTGCCGGGCGTTGAAGGCGGTTTTACGGATGCGGCTGTCCGCCGCCATCTCATGGTATTTCTCGCTGATATTCAACTGGGAAAAAGGCTCTCCGTAGACCCGCTCCACATCGTAGGGGGAAAACAGATACATCGGCCGGTTGTCCCGCGCCAGCTCAAAGGTGATATCGGGAATGACCACGCCCAGGGACAGGGTCTTGATGCGGATTTTTTCATCGGCGTTTTCCCGCTTGGTATCGAGAAAACGCATGATATCGGGGTGATGGGCATGGAGATAGACCGCGCCTGCGCCTTGGCGCGCACCCAGCTGGTTGGCGTAGGAAAACGCGTCTTCCAGCATTTTCATCACCGGGATGACGCCTGAGGACTGGTTTTCAATGCGCTTGATGGGCGCGCCCGCTTCCCGCAGGTTGGTGAGCATAAACGCCACGCCGCCGCCGCGTTTCGAGAGCTGCAGCGCCGCGTTGACCGAGCGGCCGATGGATTCCATATTGTCTTCGATGCGCAGCAGGAAGCAGGATACATACTCTCCCCGCTGCTGTTTGCCGCAGTTGAGAAAGGTCGGCGTGGCCGGCTGGAAGCGGCCGGTCATCATCTCGTCCATCAGGCGGACGGCCAGGGCGCTATCGCCGGCCGCCAGGGTCAGGGCCACCATGCAGACCCGGTCTTCGTAACGCTCAAGATAGTGCCGGCCATCAAAGGTCTTCAGGGCATAACCGGTGTAAAATTTCAGGGCGCCCATAAAGGTCTGGAAACGGAAATGGTGCGCATCCGCCTGCCGGAACAGGCGGTCGAGAAATTCAGCGGAGTAGGGCGCCAGCACCCCGGCTTCGTAATAGCCCTCCTCCACCAGAGCCTGTAGTCGGGCCGCAAGAGACGGAAATTGCCGGCTGTTGGGCACCACGTGCTGCCGGTAATAACACTCGATGGCCTGGCGGTCTTTATCAAATTGGATATGGCCTTCCGCGTCATACAGGTTCAACAGGGCGTTCAATGCATGATAATCCGCCAGGTCTGGGCCCGGACGGATAATGTTCAGTTCTGTCGTTGCCAAAATTCGGTCACTCCTTCACGTACCTGCCGCACGTCTTCCGCTGTTCCCAATAATTCAAAACGATAAAGAAAGGGAACCTGACATTTCTTGGCGATAATATCGCCCGCCAGACAGAACGCCGCGCCAAAATTCCGGTTGCCGGCGCCGATCACGCCGCGCAGCCAGGAACGATTGGTTGCATCATTGAGAAAACGGATCACCTGTGGCGGTACCGCCCCGTGTACGCTGCCGCCGCCATAGCTGGGCGTAATGAGGATATAGGGGCAGTCCACCCGCAGCCGCTGTGAGGTTGCCAAGGGAATACGCTGATTGGGCAGGGAGACCTTGCCGACGAACCGGTGCGTATTCTCAGAGCTGCTGGAAAAATAAACCAGGGAGGTCATAACGTTTACGACGCCATGGCCGCGGCGGCCAATGCACCGATCTTGTCCGGCCGGAAGCCGCTCCAGCTATCGCCGGCGGTTTCCACCACCGGCACCTGCTGAAAACCCAATGAACGGACATAATCCAAGGCCTGTTGATCCTTTAAAATATCCACTTTCCGATATTGAATACCTTTGCTGTCCAGGGCGCGGCAGGTGGCGTGACATTGGACACAATCCGGTTTTGTGTAAATAACAATGCTCATGATTCGCATTTACCTTGTGTTTGGGTAAAAGATCCCGATGGTGTATGATGCGGTACGGGTGGTAGTGGAAACCTGTAGTTAATACTATATGTAGATATTGTTTTTATCAACCACGCAATATATGGTGTTAATGAGGAAAGGCTTCAGGGGGATTGCGGCATAAAAAAACCGCTCTTCGGGAAGAGCGGTCAGACTGCCGATACACTTGCGCGGCACTACTATGCCATGGCAGGGTGGGGTTCTCACCCGCCGGGCATTAAATTTAACGGCGGGACAACAGTACGCCAAGAACAATGCCCACCGCGGTGGTGATGCCCAGGCTCTGCCAGGGTTTTTCAACTACGTAGTTTTTGGTCTGAATCGCGGTATCCCGAGCATACTGGCCGATGCGGCTGGTACCGTTGACGCGGGCGCGCGTGTCTTTCAGTATGCCTTTGGCTTTACTGCGCAACGCGTCCAATTGTTCTTGCGTCGTTTTTTCAGAAGTGCTGAGCAATTCATCCAAAGTGTCGGCCAGCAGAGAAACATCGTCTTTGATATCTCGTTGTATGTCGTCTTTTTCAGCGTTCGTAAACATGTGTTTCTCCTTTTCGGTTATAGAGTGCTTTAACTTTAGTACATTCAGTCGCTTCTTGCTGGCGGACCGCTGGTTCCACGCATGATGGCCGATGTATAAACGACGTTTCAGTGTTGCGTCCCACGAGCGGCGGACAGGCGAAACGAGCGGCCTGTCAGGCCTTTGCAGGCGAAGCGGGGGAAGGGGAGCGGCAGGAATCATCCCCTATTTGGAATATTCCGAAAAAGCGCCGGACGTCTACAGGCGGGCCCTGTAACTGATTACATTAGCAGCTTCACTTCACCCAGACTGAAGAGAGGACGAACCATGTATTTAAGACCCGATGAAGTCGCTCGCGTACTGGAAAACGCCGGTTTCGAAAGAGATTATATTACCCGGCAATGCTATGGTTATCGCAAAGGACACCACTATGTCTATGTGAATAGGGAAGCGAAAATGGGCAGAACCGCTCTGGTGGTGCATCCCTCGTTGCGGGACAAAAGCAGCCTGTTCGCCGCCCCGGCGGATCCGGTGCGCTCCAGCGACAGTTACCGTGCTTTCCCCGCCGACCCCGAGGGTACGCCGGACAGTCATTACGGTATCCCCCACGGCTTCAGCTCCCGGGCGTCATTAAATCATTATTTGAAAAAGATGTTTAATTGAACCCACGGGCGTGAGTTCGCCCATTGCCCTACCTGACCGTCGTTTTCGTCGCAGGAAGATCAGAGGATTTCGGTCCCGGGCGCGGCCGTTGTTATGTTTAACGTAAGTATGGTTCCTGCTCTTTAACGGATTGCGCCGTTACGGCATACAGCTCGGCGCGTCCATGGTGATTAAACAGACGCTGCTCTTGAATGTCGTTCAAGGCGAATTGTTCGGCAAAGTTTCTGAGCGTTTCCGTGGGGTAGACTATCCCGACCCGCCGGTGAGAATCTCTACACAAACTTTTCTGAGAGTCTTTGCAAAGGCTTTCCATGGCTTTAGCGACAAAAAGACCACAGGCATTGGGTGCATTTTCTTGTAAATCCTCTTCGATAAAAGTCACCGCGCGCTCCTGTCTCACCCCGCAATGATGGGCAAGATTGACCAAAAAATTTTTCTCGTTTGGATTTAAATAACGCAAACTGTCCAGGACGATCGCGTCTTTTTGATTATCGGCGTTGATAAACCAGCCGAACAGAATCCAATGATCGCGGAAAAGTAATGGAATAAAGCGGGCCGCCGGCTCCGACGCGGGTATTCCGCCGGAAATGCCGCCGGTTCCGCCAAATGAAATGTACGGGGAATCAACGGCGGGAGAATCCAATGATAATAAAATGCGTTGGGGGTTTCCATTGGTCACTTCATCATTTGCGATGTCTGCGGCGGGGTAAAACCTGAGGTTATCATCAACCTGTAGCGCGCTCGAGAAGGCGTTGATTTCCACCGAGGAAATATACCGGTTTGTGGCCAAAGCCGATTCGGGGGTGTTCTCGTTCACTTCACTGATATATGTTAAAAACGCGGATGAATCCAGCATCTTATCAAAGAGGGCAGCCTGCTGCGCGGATCCGCTATCGGCTTCGAACGCGGCCATAATCAACAGTTTTGTCGGCAGTTCCCATATATCGGTACTTTCCCGCCGCGTATGTTGATTTCTTTGCTGAACCAGGGTGAAAAGCCGCAGACTGTCTTTACCGAGCTGCTCTTTAACCAGCGTATCGCCGGGCTCTTTACCGCTATATAAATCAAAAAGGAAATTTTCAGCCACAGCAGCTTCAGGGCTGGCTTGGCAGGCTAGGGTGAACAGGTATTCAATGCTTTCGGCAACATTCTTTTTTGCCTGCTCCTTGAGCTCTCTGAGTAAAGGGGCGCGCCCAGCGGGTTGCCGCTCTGAAAGCGGGTTTTTTATTGAAAAATCATAGGGTGAGTGAATGAAGTTTCCCGATGATTCTTGAACAGCATTAAACATTTTTTTACCTTGGCTCGTATCATTTCCAGGATCTTAAAGATCCATCCGCCCCCTGGCTTCCATAAATCGCCCTTGTCAGCTTATTATTTGGCCCTGAAACCTTTTAGCTGATGCGCAATGAATAGCGCCCTTTGGTAACTCCCTCCCGTGCTGCCCAAGCCTCTCTCTTAGTATGCGTGAGGTGCACTTTTTTGATGAAAAAATGCAACAAATGCACCCTAAAAGCTCATTTAACGTACGTTCTAAAACCCTCATACCGGCTACAAATCTATTGATTACATAATTAATCAATTAATTAATTGATTAGTTAATTAATGGCACGTTAGTTGCTAAATTAAGGGGCGACGCCAGGTCACGGCCACCGGCGTTAGGACGCAATTTTGGCTGATCTGCCCTGATTATCGGGTTAACCGGGTAAAGACGTTTCAGGAGTTCCGAGGAATGAGAAGACTAATTATGCTGCCCCATACGCTGTTGTTATACGCAGGTTTGGCTCTGGGAAGTATGGTTTACGCAGCTGACGGCACGCCCCTCGCCATGGATAAAACTTTGCACGATCAACTGCCGGAAAAAATCAAAAACCAGGGCTATATCAGTCTGGTCACCGATGCTCACTACCCCCCTTGCGAAGTCTTCGCCGACGATAATAAGACCATGCTCGGATTTGAGCCTGATTTGTGGGATGCGATGGGCAAGGTGCTGGGGGTGGCGATTAAGCCGGCATCCATTGATTTCGACGGATTGATTCCCGGGGTGAAAAGCGGACGTTACGATATGGCGATGGAGTGTATCTCCGACAGCCTGGAACGGGAAAAACAGGTCACCTTCGTGAATTACGCTTATGCCACCAATGAGGTTTATACCCTGGCCGGCAACAAAAGCATCGTGAGCGATCCGTTATCCCTCTGCGGCCTGAAAGTCGGCGTGCAGTCCGGTACCGATTTTCAGCATGCCGTTACCGAAATATTCTCTCCCAACTGTGTTAAAAACGGTAAGCCGGACATTAAAATTACCGCGCTGCCTTCGGCGGACGCCGTGCTGCTGGCGCTTTATGCCGGCCGCATCGATTTTGTCCTGAATGACGCCGCCGCCGCCGCCGCAATCAAAAAAGTGGCGCCCCGGCCGATACGTACCGTCACCATGCCTTTAATGCCGAAATACTATCTGGGCATTGTGGTGAAACCGGATAACCAGCAACTGGCGCAAACCTTGCTGGGGGCGCTGAAGGTCTTGTACGGCAACGGCGAGTATGCCCGCATCATGAAGAAATGGGATTTGGAACCGGTGAAGCTGGAACAGCCGGGTATTAATCTCTTCACTACCCGCCCGATGTGATCCGGCGGCGGTGAATGCGATGCAATCGTTAAATCAGGCAGCAGTGCCGGACCCCCAAACAGCCGGCAGTGGATGCGGGTGGTGGGAGTTGAATCAAGCCTCAGTGGCGGAACCTGTTATGGCCGACGCCGTCCTGGAGTGCGACGTGCTGGTGGTGGGGTCGGGTAGCGCGGCCCTTAGCGCGGCTCTTGCCGCGTCGGTGGCCGGGCTGTCGGTACTGGTCATGGAAAAGGCCGCGAGCCTGGGGGGGACGTCGGCGATGTCCGGCGGCGCGGTGTGGGTGCCCGCCAACCATCATGCCCTGGCACAGGGGGTGGCGGACAGTCCGGAAGAGGCGCTGGCCTATTTGCGCGCCACCGCCCCGGCGGGATGGCGGGAGACGGAAGACCCGCTTTGGCGGCAGTTCGCCCGCCGTGCGCCGGAGATGCTGGCCTTTTTGGAGGACCATACCCCGCTAAGGTTCGAATTGACGCCGGAATCCGATCCCCTCATGGCCTTCGACGGGGCCAAACCTTTCGGCAGAATGGTGACCCCCGCTCCTTTGCGGGCCGCCGTATTGGGCCCGGGTTCCTGGCCTATCAGGCCTTCGCCGCTGCCGCAGGTTTATACCTATCAGGAAGTGATCCGCGAAGATATTTATCATCATCCGCTGCGGGTGGCGGCCAAACTGGCGCCGCGGTTGGCGTGGCGCTGGCTGACCGCCACCCGGACCAAGGGCGCGGCGCTGATTACCGGACTGCTGGCGGGTTGTTTGGCCCACGGCTGCCGGGTAGAGACCTCTGCGCGGGTGCTGGAGCTGATTACCGACGATGTACAGGGGGTGACCGGCGCCTGGGTGGCTCAGCACGGCCGCTTGATTCGGGTAGCGGCGGTCCGGGGCGTGGTGCTGGCCAGCGGCGGATTCGAATGGGACGCCCGCCGCCGCGCCGCCCATTTTCCCGGTCCTTTCGACGCCATCTCCAGCCCGCGCACCAACGAAGGTGACGGGCATCGCATGGCCGAGTCCGTCGGCGCGCGGCTGGCCCATATGGATCAGGCCACCATCAGCGGATCCCTGCCCACCCGATATGAAGGCCGGCCTTACGGTCTGTCGGTGTTTTTCCAATATGAGCCGAACATCATTCTGGTGAACCGTCACGGTCGGCGGTTTACCAATGAATTTCAGTTCAATCTCGGCGAGGCGCTGGATACGCGTTGTGAACAAAGCGGCCTGCCGCTGCACCTTCCCGCCTGGTTGATTGCCGATAGCCGATTGCTATGGCGGGCGCCTCTGCTGCTGGCTTTTTCCTTGCGCACCAAGGGCTGGCTTCGCCGTGACGCTACACTGGGCGGGCTGGCGGCCAAACTCGGGTTGCCGCCGGGGGCGCTTGAGGATACGGTGGCGCGCTTCAATGCCTGTTGCGAACAGGGTGTTGACCAGGATTTCCAGCGCCATTTGTCCGCCGGCCATGGGGCGGGAGATCGCCGCTTTCATGGCGGATTGATGAAAATAGCACGCGGACCGTTTATCGCGGTACCGTTCAACCGAAGCTTTTTGGCCACCAAGGGCGGCCCGCGCACCGATGAATTCGGCCGGGTGATACACCGGGACGGCACGATTATCCGCGGTCTGTATTGCGCCGGCGTGGCCATGGCCAATCCTATCGGTTCACGCGGCGTAGGCGCCGGCACCACCCTTGGGCCGAATCTGACCTGGGGTTACATCTGCGGATGCACCCTGGCGCGGGGCGGTGATTCCGTCTCCCCTTCACCGGAGAAAACAGAGTGATGGAAAAGACGCTGATGGCGGGTAAAACCGCCCTTATCACCGGCGGTTCGAAAGGCATCGGCCGGGCCATTGCCCTGCGGCTGGCGCAAGCTGGCGCCAATATTGCATTGCTACTTAGAAACGATCGGGCCGCGGGGGAAAGCCTGCTGAAGGAAATTCGCGCCATGGGCGGACGGGCGGCGGCATATTACGGTGATATCACCGAGCGGGGGCAGGTGGCGGAACAGATTGAGACCATTACCGCTGTTTTTGGCGGTATCCATATGCTGGTGAACAATGCCGGCGCCATTGCCCATGACGACCTGTTGACCCTTGGCGACGATCGGTGGCGGCAGGTGATCGACACCAATCTCACCGGCTGTTTTGTGGTGGCCACCGAAGTGGCGAAACAGATGCGCGCCCGTGGGGGCGGCGGCATCGTCAATATTGTCGGCGCCTCGGCGCACCGTTGTTATCCCGGCGCCGGCGCGTTTGGTCCCAGTAAAGCAGCGGTAGTTAACCTGACCCGGCAAATGGCGATTGAATGGGCGGATTACGGCATTCGGGTCAATGGGGTCAGCCCGGGTCCCATTCGGGACGCCGATGAAAACTGGCAGCCGCGGGAGCCGCAGCTGGCGGAGGAAGTGGCCCGCTTGCCGCTGCGCCGGGCAGGACGGCCGCAGGAGGTGGCGTCGGCGGTATTCTATCTGCTTAGCGCCGACGCCGGTTTCACCACCGGCCATATGCTGGCGGTGGACGGGGGCGGCCTTTGCACCTGGTATATGACCCGATGAACAGCCGATCGCTATCCATAATATCCATTAAGAGGAATCCTTATGCCCGATAATACGACGCCGGCGGTTGCCGCTTACCAGGTGTTAAAACAATTTCACGGCGTGGAGATTCTCAAAGGGGTGGATATCCGCATCCAGCGGGGAGAAGTGGCATGTCTGATCGGCCCTTCGGGTTCCGGCAAATCCACCTTTCTGCGCTGCATCAACCATCTGGAGAAAATCGACGGCGGGGCGCTGTACGTTGAAGGCGAACTAATGGGTTACCGTCAGGTCGGCGATAAGCTTTATGAGCTCAAGGAAGCGGAGATCGCCCGTAGACGCGCCGGGATCGGCATGGTATTCCAGCGCTTTAATCTTTTCGGCCATATGACGGCCCTGGAGAATGTCATCGAGGCGCCGCTGCGGGTGCGTAAGATAACGCGTAATGAAGCGCTGGAGCAGGGCAAGGCGCTGTTGGCCCGGGTGGGTTTATCCCATCGGCTGAATGCCTACCCTTCGCAGCTTTCCGGCGGCCAGCAGCAGCGGGTGGCCATCGCGCGGGCGCTGGCGATGAAACCCACCTTGATGCTGTTTGACGAGCCCACCAGCGCACTTGATCCGGAACTGGTGGGAGAGGTGCTGGATGTGATGCGTGATTTGGCAAAAGAGGGGATGACCATGGTGGTGGTGACCCATGAAATGACGTTTGCCCGGGAAGTGGGGGACAGCGTCGCCTTCATGGATAACGGCGCGATCATTGAGAAGAGCTCGCCCCGGGAACTGTTTCAATCGCCGCAGCATCCCCGAACCAGGGCGTTTTTGTCAAAATACCTTTCTTAATAAATTTGTATCTATAATACATTGTTTTTAAAGTATTTATTGTTAATTAATAAATTAATTTTAAGACTGGATTTTTGTTGACAGCATGAGAATGCAAGTGCATATTATTAATTAACTGATTAATTAAAGTGTGTGGCTGCCATTGGCGTATCCTTCTGCGGTTAAGAGAGATGAGATGACAGACAATCAGCAATACCGTGACATGCGGCAGCGCCAGTTAGATGACGCCGCGCACGAAAAGGTTTTTCCCCATGATGCCCTGGTGGTGATACCCACCCGTTATCCAGGGCGCTGGATCTCGGTGGCGGTGTGCATGTTACTGCTGATTTTACTGATCCGTTCCATGGTGATGAATAAAAATTTCGGCTGGTCCATCGTGGGACATTACCTGTTTTCCCCCATCATCCTGTCAGGATTATGGGTGACGGTTTGGCTGACGGTGGTGATCATGGCGTTGGCGATTGTACTTAGCATTTTTATCGCCACGATGCGGTTATCCGCCAACCCGCTATTGTCGCGTTTCAGTTCCGGTTATATCTGGTTCTTTCGCGGTACGCCGGTGCTGGTGCAACTGATTTTCTGGTATAACCTGGCCGCGCTTTACCCGGAAGTCTATGTCGGGATACCCGGCGTTTTTACTCTGTACCAGGGCAGCATGAACGATCTGATCACCCCCTATACCGCCGCCATATTGGGATTGGGATTAAACGAAGCGGCCTATATGGCGGAAATCATCCGGGCGGGCATGTCCTCGGTGGATAACGGGCAGCAAGAGGCGGCCCGCGCATTGGGTATGAATAAAGGATTGTGGCTGCGGCGGGTTATTTTACCCCAGGCCATACCCTTTATTATTCCCCCCACGGGTAACCAGGTGATAGGGATGTTGAAAACCACCTCTTTGGTGAGCGTGATTGCGTTATCGGATTTATTGTATTCGGCACAATCCATTTATTCACGGACCTTTGAAAATATTCCGTTACTGATTGTTGCCTGTATTTGGTATTTATTCGCCACCACGATATTGAGCTGGCTTCAGGGGCGAATAGAAAAAATATTCCGGAAGGGCCATCACCAAACGGCCACCTGATATCCATCGGGACCGGCATTATATATTACGCGGCAGGGGACGGTAATGAAATTAGGACTGTTTAATTTGATGTCGTACCAGGATAACCCTGAGGGAATCCAGGGCGTCATTAATGATATGCGCAGCATGGTCGGCCTGGCGGAAGAAATAGGCTTTGAAACCGCCTGGTTTGCCGAACATCATTTCAGTAATTATTCCATCAGCGTATCGCCGTTATTAATGGCCGCGCATATGGCGGGATACAGCCGGCGAATTAAGCTCGGCACCGCGGTGATTGTCCTGCCGCTTTATGAACCCATGCGTCTGGCGCAGGAAATCGCCCTGGTGGACCGGCTGACCGACGGTCGCCTGGTGTTGGGCATCGGCAGCGGCTACCAGGCCTACGAATTCGATCGCTATGGCATGGACGTGGAGCAGCGAAACGCCATCCTGCTGGATAAGTGGGCTTTAATCGAGTCGGCATTGGTGGACGGGCAGACCGAGACGCTGTCCTGGCAGGGGCAGCGCATCAAAACGGACTTTCTGCTCAGGCCGTTACAGCAGCCCCTGCCGCCGCTGTTTATTACCACCACCCATCCGGCGCTGTTGCAACGATTCAAACGCTGGCAGGCTACCTCGTTCATGACCGCCGGATGGCGCGGCTCCCCGCGGCTGAAAACCATGGTGGACAACGCCCGGCGGGAATGGCATGAAGCCGGTCTGCCGGCGGATACCCCGGTGGCGGTACAGCAATATATTCATGTCACCGACAGTAAAAGAGCCGCCCTGGAGGCCGCCGAGCGGGCGCTGTTCGTGGCCCGGATGATTGCGGCGCTGCACGGCAAGGAAATGAGTACCGAAGGCGCCTATATCCACGCGCCTAAATTCCCCGATGAACCGGATGCGGCGGTGATCCGGGATAATTTAATTATCGGCGATGCTCAGCATGTGGCCGAACGCATTATCAAAGAAGTGAAAGAATTGAATCCGTCCCATTACAACTGTTTTTTCCAGTTTGGCGATATGCCCATTGCCGCCGCCAGGCAATCATTGGAAAAATTCGGCCTGGAGGTCATTCCATTATTGGAGCGAGCCTTGGGTAAAGTCACGGTGGATATTCATTAAGCCATATTACGTTAAATTTATGACCCATTATGTTCTGTTATTAAAGGGGGAAACCCATGCCTGAATATTCACAGCGGATACCTGTTGCCGGTGACGATTGCGCCATGATTATCGAAAAGATTAAACGGCAGCAATGGGAAAATCCCGCCCTGGCCGAAACGTTACCGCCGGAAGCTTATAATAGTGATGCGTTTTTTTCTCATGAAATGGAAAAAATATTTCGCGGTGATTGGATATTCGCCGGTCATGTATCACAAATTCCGGCGCTGGGGGATTATTTCACCCTGGATATCGTTAAAGAACCGCTGGTGGTGGTACGCAACGCCGAGGGCATCAGCGTCATGTCCGCCGTCTGTTTGCACCGCTGGGCGCCGGTGGTCAGCGGGCAGGGAAATTGCAAAGCGTTTGTCTGTCCGTTCCATAACTGGACCTACGATATCACCGGCAATCTCATCGGCACGCCCTATATGAATCAGGCGGCGGATTTTGACCGCAAGCAGTGCCGTCTGCCGGTAATCCGCAGCGAAATTGTCCACGGTATGATTTTTATCACTTTTTCAGATCAGGTGGAATCCATTTCCCAGCGGTTAAAGCCCCTGAATGCCCTGCTGGATAAATACCAGGTGGCTGACCTGGATACCGCCTATACCCTGGACTACGACTGCCCGTTCAACTGGAAAATGGCGGTGGAAACCTTTATGGAATGTTATCACCACTCCGCGGTGCACCGTACCACCCTGGAAGACAGCTTTCCCGGCCGCCTGAGTTATATCGGCGAAGACGGCCCCGGCTGGACCCTGTGCCATCAGCCGCTGCGCAAAAACGGCGAACTGTCAGAGGTGCTGACGGAAGGGCTGATTCCCTTAACCGGTTTCAGTGAAGAGGATACGCGGCAAATCCATCTGATGCTGATTTATCCCACCTGCCTGATAGGTCTCAATCCGGATCGGCTCAGTATCAGTACCCTGCTGCCCATCAATAAACACATGACCGTCTGGCATCGCCTGGTGCTGGTCTCCAAGGCGTCCAGCGCGCAACCCTCTTTTGCACAGACCGCCGCCGAAATGAAAGCGTCCAGCCTCTCCATCATTGATGAGGATCTGATGATAAATTCCGCCCAGCAGCGGGGCAGCGCATCGCAACTGGCCGGGCCGGGACGCCTGGGACATTTGGAAACCACGGTCTGGCATTTGGCGAACTACATTCGCACCCGCATTTAACGTGCGGGCCAACGCCTGCGGGATAAAAAAGGTAATCAGCATGAAAATGAGAAAACTCGGACGATCCGGGCTGGAAGTCTCCGCGCTGTGTCTGGGCTGCATGACCTACGGCGCGCCGGAAAAAAGCGGCTACAGCTGGACCCTGGATGAACGGCAAAGCCGGACGTTTATTCAAAAAGCGCTGGATTTAGGCATCAATTTTTTTGATACCGCCAACGCCTATTCCAAAGGGCACAGTGAAGAAATCCTGGGCCGCGCCCTGCGGGATTTCGCCCGGCGCGATGAGGTGGTGATTACCAGCAAGGTCTTTAATCCCATGCACCCGGGGCCGAACGGCAAGGGACTGTCGCGCAAAGCCATTATGGCGGAAATCGATGCCAGCCTGTCGCGGCTGAATACCGATTACATCGATTTATACCAAATCCATCGCTGGGACTATGAGACGCCGCTGGAGGAGACCCTGGAGGCACTGCATGACCTGGTGAAGATGGGTAAGGTGCGTTATCTCGGCGCGTCGTCCATGTATGCCTGGCAGTTTTGCACGGCGCTGCACGTGGCGCGTGAAAACGGCTGGACGCCGTTTATCGCCATGCAAAACCATCTCAACCTGCTCTATCGGGAAGAGGAGCGGGAAATGATGGGCCTGTGCCGGGCGGAAGGAATCGGCGTCACGCCCTGGAGTCCGCTGGCGCGGGGACGGCTCAGCCGGCCGTGGCAGCAGAGCACCGCCACCGATCGCGGCGCTAACGACGCTTACGCCCGTTTTCTTTATACCGCCACCGAGCAGGCGGACCGGGAAGTGATCCAGGCGGTGACCGATGTCGCCTCCCGGCGGGGCGTTTCCCAGGCGCAGGTCGCCCTGGCCTGGCTGTTCACCAAGCCGTCGGTGGCGGCGCCGATTATCGGCGCCACCTCGTTCAGTCATTTGGCGGATGCCGTCGCCGCCACGGAACTGGTACTGACGGAGCAGGAAATAGCCGCCCTCGAGGCACCCTATATTCCCCATCAGGTGGTTGAACATACCTGAGGCGGTGTTTTTATCTTTCTTATACAGAGTCTATTATGAAAAAAAGTCACCAGCAGATAGCAGACATCGCGGAACAGTTGAAGAAAAAAGGGGTGGAGTATTGCATGGGGGCCTACGTGGATATCCACGGCGTGCCCAAGGGCAAAGTGGTTCCCCTCGGCCATTTCAGCCAAATGGCGGCCGGTTCGGAGCGTTATACCGGCTACGCCCTCGACGGACTGGGCCAATTGCCCAATGAAGACGAGCTGACCTCGGTGCCGGATCTGGATCATATCATCCAACTGCCCTGGGAACCGAAAATCGCCTGGATGCCGGCGGATAACGCCTTTAAAGGCGAACCCTATGGGTTAAATACCCGGGTGGCGCTGAAAAATGTCCTGGCACAGGCCAAAGAAATGGGCTTTGGATTTAATCTCGGCATTGAGTGTGAGATCTATTTATTAAAACGGGATGAAGACGGCGGATTGTCGGTGCCGGACCGGGACAATAAATTGAACAAGCCATGTTATGACCTGCAGGGATTTGTCAATCAGTTTGACTGGCTCGATAAGATGTCCCGCACCATTAACGATCTCGGCTGGGATCTCTATTCATTGGATCATGAAGACGGTAATTCCCAGTTTGAATTCGATTTTAATTATGCCGATGCGTTAACCAGCTGCGACCGTTTTATTTTTTTCCGCTTTATGGCGAAACATTACGCCAAAGAGCGGGGACTGGTGGCCACCATGATGCCCAAACCCTTTGCCAATAAAACCGGCACCGGCGCGCATTTTAATATGTCTTTATACGATATCGCCAACGGGGAGAATATCTTTGCCTGCAAGGAGGATCCGCGCGGCCTGGGCTTATCCGATACCGGCTACTTTTTTATCGGCGGCCTGCTCAAGCACGGACGGGCGCTGTGCGCGGCCTTTGCCCCCACCGTCAACAGTTATAAACGTCTGGTTCGCCAAGGGGCGATGAGCTATTTCTCCTGGGCGCCGGTATTCAATTCTTATGGGTCCAATAACCGCACCAACTCGGTGCGGGTCCCGGCCGGCGGCGGCCGCTGCGAATCCCGCAACGCGGACGGCGCGGTGAATCCCTACCTGGCCGCCACCCTGGCGCTGGCCGCCGGCCTGGAAGGCATTCGCGAGAAAATCGATCCCAGGGAGCCCAACGAAGACAATCTCTATTCCATCAGCGAGCAGGAACGACGGGCCAGGGGTATTGATTTCCTGCCGCAAAATCTGCTGGAAGCGGTGGAGGCCTTTGCCGCCGACCCCTTTGTGGAGGCCACTCTCGGCACCGCGCTGCGGGATGAATTCGTCAAGTACAAGACCCAGGAGTGGAACAACTACCATCTCCATGTCAGCCAGTGGGAAATCGACCAGTACAGTACAATATTCTGATGAGCGGACAACCGGAATTCTTTAACGTGGTGGTGGCGGAGCGAAAAGATCGGGGCACCGGCGTCATCGTTATTACCCTGGTCCGCCCCGACGGCGGTCCGCTGCCGCCGTTTGCCGCCGGCGCGCATATCCCGGTGCAACTGCCGGGGGGGTTGCTGCGCTACTATTCCCTGTGCGGCGATCCGGCGCGGCGTACCCGCTACAAGCTGGCGGTCCTGGTGACCCGCCACACCCAGGGCGGCGGGCAGGTTATCCGCGAACGCCTGCTGCCCGGGGTGCAATTGTCCATCGGTGAACCACGCAATCACTTCCCGCTGGAGCCTCGGACTGGACCGACGCTGCTGCTGGCGGGGGGGATCGGCGTTACCCCTTTGTTATTGATGGCGTTGGCCCTTAAGCGCCAGGGCCGGCCGTATCTGCTGCATTATTTCGGCCGTGGCGACACCCTGGCGGCCCTGGCGGAGGAGCCGGACTATGGGGAGATAGTGGATGATATCCTGGTGGATACGCAAAACCGGCTTCCCCGGCGGGACACGGACGCGGCGTCTGTAAGCGGGCAGCCCAGGCCGCCTATGCCTGCGGAATCGATAACCGAGGATACGGCCGCGCCTGTGCCCGGGGAGTCCGGGCCACATGCGCCCGCGGAACCTATACCTGAGGATGCGGCGGCGATGGCGTCCCACGGCTCAGGTGCACCCCTGGACGGAATACTGAGTGACTGGCAACGGCGTTACCGCCGGTTTGAGCTCTATTACTGCGGTTCGACGGAATTTATGCAGACCATCCGCGATCGCTGCGTGGCCCTGGGAATACCGGAGGAAGATTGCCATTGCGAATCTTTCGCGCCGCCCAAGGTGACCGGTGAAAAAGCGTTTGAGGTAAAGATTTTTGCCACCGGCGAGATCATTACGGTCAGCGCCAACCAGACCATCGCCGACGCGCTGAATGACGCCGGCGTTAATGTGGAGATCTCCTGCGGCCAGGGATTGTGTGGCACCTGTCTGGCCGGGGTGAAAGACGGAATACCGGATCATCGGGACGAATATTTGAGTGCGGATGAGAAAGCGGCCAACAATAAAATTCTTCTCTGTTGTTCGCGCGCGCTCTCGTCAACCCTGGTCATTGACCTTTAATTTCAGCAGAGGAATCGAGATATGTCCGTAGCGCCATTTCATCTTGCGATACCGGTTTACGACCTGGCCGCCGCCCGCCATTTTTATGGTGAAATCTTCGGCTGCGAGGAGGGGCGCAGCAGCGGGCAGTGGGTGGATTTTGACTTTTTCGGCCATCAGTTGGTCATCCATGAACATCCGAAAACCGCCAGTCAGGACCATGCCCATACCAACCCGGTGGACGGCCATGATGTGCCGGTGCCGCATTTTGGCGTGGTGTTGGCCTGGGATGACTGGGAAGCGCTGGCAAAACGTTTGACCGAGCGAAAAACCGCGTTTGTGATTGAGCCGTATATTCGTTTCAAAGGGCAGGCGGGGGAGCAGGGTACGATGTTTTTGCTGGATCCCTGCCAAAATGCGCTGGAATTCAAGGCGTTTAAGGATATCGGCCAGATGTTTGCCAAGTGATAGCGGTCCAACCGGCGCGGTTTCCCTTTATCACGTTCGTTGCACGATTGATGATCGCGGGCCTAGCGCGCCATGTGGCGCTCGGTCGGGCGGAAAAACCACGCCCGATTCGACCACATTGGCACGCTCTCCCTTTAACACGTTCGTTGCACGATTGATGATCGCGGGCCTAGCGCGCCATGTGGCGCTCGGTCGGGCGGAAAAACCACGCCCGATTCGACCACATTGGCACGCTCTCCCTTTAACACGTTCGTTGCACGATTGATGATTGCGGGCCTAGCGCGCCATGTGGCGCCCGGTCGGGCGGAAAAACCACGCCCGATTCGACCACATTGGCACACTTTCCCTTTAACACGTTCGTTGAACGATTGATGATCGCGGGCCTGGATTATCAGGCCGCTTTGATTTCCAGGTGTTCAAAAACGAATTCGCGCATGCAGTTGATGGCGTGTTTGTATTTAAATTTGGGAAACATTACGGTGCGGAATAATACGCCATCAAGAAAAGTGGAAATAAACATGGCCATATCCACCGGATCGACTTCCCGGAATACGCCGGCGGTCATTCCGTCTTTTAGGGTATTTTTCAGCACTACGGATTCTTTTTCATAGAATTTTCGCACGGCTTTATCAATCTCGGGGGTGCGGCCATTGGTTCCGGCATAATCCAGACTGATTTTGGCTAATTTTTGCAATAAATAAAATTGTAAAATATGTATTTGTATCCAGAGAAAAAGTACTTCTTTAGGATTTGATGCGTTCATTTTGATGGAGTCGAATTTTTCGAAAGCTTTTTCTACCGTAGATTCAATGACCTTCAGGAATAAATTTTCTTTGGAGCCGAAATAGTAATAAATCAGTGCCGAATTCAGTCCGGTGGCCTCGGCAATGTCTTTGATTCGTACCGACGAATAATTTTGCTTGGCAAATAATTCCAGCGCCGAGTCTTGCAAAATATTGGCTACATCGTTTTGCCCGTGTTTACCATTTTTGATTGTGGATTTTTCTTTGGCATCAGTGATTTTCATAGCGTGTTTTTCATAAGAAGTGTCGCGGCCCGTGCCTGATATACCCGTCATTTTGACATGGCGAGGTGGGACTTAATGGCTAAATTCTACCATAACCAAGAAATCATCAACAAGTTAACTATTCGATTAATTAACATCTAACCCCGGCTCTCGTTGACAAGGAAAAACCATGGCGGATTATGAACGTTATGCACTGGGCGATTTTCGGCTTCAATCCGGCGATTTGCTTTATGACGCCGTTTTGGCCTACGAAACCCATGGGACATTGAATCGCCAAGGGGATAATGCCGTTCTGTTGCCCTCTTGGTATACCGGCACCCACCGTTCCTGGCGTTCAATCATCGGTGCGGGTCGGGCGTTGGATCCGGCCCGGTATTTTATTGTTGCCGTCAATATGTTCGGCAATGGGGTGTCCAGTTCGCCAAGCAATTCAGTGCGCCAGGGCGGTTCGGGTTTTCCCCTCGTCAGCCTGGGGGATAATGTCCGTGGGCAGCATCAATTGCTGACCGAACATTTGCGCGTCAGGGAACTGGCCCTGGTGGCCGGTTGGTCCATGGGGGCGATGCAAGCCTGGCACTGGGCGGCGGTCTACCCGCAGCAGGTAAAAGCCTTCCTGCCTGTTTGCGGCAGCGCCCGCTGCTGGCCGCTGAACTTTGTCTTTCTCGAAGGGGTGAAAGCCGCATTGCTGGCGGACCCGGCCTTTAATCAGGGCAATTATACCGCGCCGCCGCGGGCCGGCTTGGCCGCCTTTGGCCGCTGTTATGCCGGTTGGGCCTATTCCGCGGCGTTTTTTCGCGACGGGTTATACCAACACCTCAATTTTGCCACCCTTGAAGATCTGTTGCAGGATTGGGAGCGGGATCACTGCCAATGGGATGCCAACGATCTGCTGTGTATGCTGCATACCTGGCAGCAGGCGGATATCGGAAGGGATCCGGCTTTTGCCGGCCGGTTCGAGGAGGCGATGAAAGGGATCCGGGCCAGGAGCATAGTCATGCCCTGCGACAGCGATCAATATTTTACCGAGGAAGAGGCTTTTAAGGAGTTCCAGCTGTTAAAACGCGCTTTGTGGCGGCCTATACGGTCGCCATACGGCCACTGTGCCGGCGCCCCCGGCCGTTTTGCCGCGGAAACCGCGATGATCGAGCAGGCCATGGCGGAATTATTGCGGGGCGAGGAATAAATCTTTCACGGCCGCGGATGCCAAGTCCCGGCAGGGGCCATAGCGTTATAACTCCCTCCTCCGACCGCGAGGGTGGGTAATCTACAAGTGTAGCCCCCCGTGCCGCCAGCGTGATGGCCTGGTCTTCACGCCGGGAGCGACAGATTAACCTCGGGCAAGGGCGGCCGCGCGTTGCACCAGCTCATCGTCCGGGCGAACGCCGGTATACAAAACGAACTGCTCCAACGCCTGGATTGCGATGACTTCCGCACCGGTAATTACCGGCTTGTTTTGCCTCAGCGCAGATTGTATCAGCGGGGTTTGCGCCGGTAACGCCACCACGTCAAACACGCTTTCAGCCTGGGCAATCTGCTGGTCGCTAAAAGACAGGACATCGGCTCCGGCACCGCCAGCCATCCCCACCGGGGTAACGTTAATCAGCAACGCGGCGTGCAGGTCGCTATCGTCGCCGCGCCAGGCATAACCATAAAGATCCGCCAGCCGTCGGCCGGTTTCCCGGTTACGGGCGATAATGGTTCCGTTATGGAAACCGGCGTCATGGAACGCGGCTGCAACCGCTTTTGCCATACCGCCGCTGCCGCGCAGGGCAAAGGCGGTGTGCGGATCGATGTGATGCCGTTCTATCAGCCGCGCGATGGCGATGTAATCGGTGTTATAGGCTTTGAGATATCCCTCGGTATTGACAATGGTATTAACGGAATCGATGGCTTTAGCCGAGGGATCGAGCTCGTCCAGATAGGGAATGCATGCCTCTTTGAACGGCATAGACACCGCGCATCCGCGGATTCCCAACGCGCGGATCCCGCCGATGGCGGCCGGCAGATCCTGCGTGGTAAAGGCTTTATAGATGTAATTTAAATTGAGCTGTTGATAAAGATAATTGTGGAAACGGGTGCCGAAATTACCCGGCCGAGCGGCCAGAGACATGCAAAGCAAGGTATCTTTATTGATATTCATGACGGTTAACCTGAACCTCTTTTTTCAAAATTGTCCGTTATGCCGGCGTTGCGCGGGAATGTCGCGGTAGCCAGGATGCTGTCTGGCCTGGTTTAGTCCCCAGCCGGCAGCATATCACATCGCAAATCCGGCGGGCAGCGGCCCCTATGGCGATGAAGATTCCCGACGCGGGCTTCTGGCAGAACCGCCAACCGGTACTACACTACGAAGAAGGTCTGTCACTCTACCCCGGACTATTACGCTAAGCAGCAAAATACCTGTTTCCCAACTAAGTCAGTGCCCATAAGTCAGTGCCCGTAAAAAAGAGCCCTTAAGCATGTGCCCGTAAGCCATGGATTCTCACCGGCCGGTTCATTAATGCCCGCGCCGTGAGCGATGCTTCGGTTGGCACAGGTTAAAGCAGCAGAATTCATCTAAATGCGCGCAGGAGAAGAATTGGATGGCAAAGGGATCCTCAAAAAAGAACGAGGTGGTTTTTCCTACCACCACAACCACCATGGCAAGCAAAGTTGATAACCAGGTGGAGATCACCATTGATAACAAAGGGGTGCGTATCGTACACCCCAATTCTGATACCGACATCGTGCAGCGGTTGGATGCCGATCGTAAAACCCGTGTCAGGGAAGGTAAGCCGGTGCCTCTTGGCGCGACCTGGGACGGACTGGGGGTGAATTTTGCCCTTTTTTCCGCCCATGCCACCAAGGTGGAACTCTGTCTGTTCGATGAGGAAGGCGTCGAGTATGACCGCATCGAATTGCCGGAGTACACCGATGAAGTCTGGCACGTCTATTTGCCGGATGCCCGGCCGGGCCTGCTGTATGGCTATCGGGTACACGGTCCCCATGCCCCGGAGGAGGGGCACCGCTTCAATCCGGCAAAATTGCTGCTTGACCCCTATGCCAAGCAGATCTGGGGTGAATTGAAATGGGACGATGCGCTGTTCGGTTATGATTTCAACGCCGAAGATAAAGACCTGAGCGTCGATGAGCGGGACAGCGCGCCCTTTATGCCCAAATGCCGGGTTATCGATCCGGCGTTCTCCTGGCCGATAAACGGCAAGAATTTTATTCCCTGGGAAAAAACCCTGATCTACGAAACCCATGTGCGCGGTTACACCATGCGTCATCCCGCGGTGCCCGAACATTTGCGCGGCACCTTTTCGGCCCTCAGCGTACCGCAGATCGTCGATTACATTAAATCCCTCGGCGTCACCGCCATTGAATTGATGCCGATCCATGCCTTTACCGACGATCGCCATTTACAGGAAAAAGGTCTGCATAACTTTTGGGGCTACAACACTCTGTGCTTTTTTGCCCCGCATCCGCAATATATGGCGACCTCGACGGTGTATGAATTCAAGCAGATGATCGCCACCCTGCATGCCGCCGGTATCGAAGTGATTCTGGACGTGGTGTATAACCATACCGCCGAAGGGAATGAACTGGGGCCGACACTGTCCCTGAAAGGCATCGACAATGCCAGCTATTACCGGCTGTTTCCGGAGGAGAAGCGTTATTACATCAATGATACCGGTACCGGGAATACATTAAATTTAAGCCATCCGCGAGTGCTGCAAATGGTTACCGATTCCTTACGCTATTGGGCGACGGAGATGCAGGTGGATGGTTTCCGTTTCGATTTGGCCACCATTCTCGGGCGGGAAATTTACGGTTTTGACGAAGGCTGCGGTTTTCTCGATACCTGCCGCCAGGATCCGGTGCTCAGTCAATGCAAATTGATCGCCGAACCTTGGGATTGCGGCCCCGGCGGTTATCAGGTTGGCGGCTTCCCACCCGGCTGGTCGGAATGGAACGATCGTTATCGCGATTCGGTGCGCAAATTCTGGCGCGGCGATGAGGGTCAACTGGCGGATTTTACCACCCGGCTGGCCGGGTCCGCGGATATTTTTAACCATCGCGGGCGTAAGCCCCATGCGTCGGTGAATTTTATTACCGCCCATGACGGTTTTACCCTGAACGATCTGGTCTCTTACGAGAATAAGCATAATGAAGCCAACGGCGAAGATAACCGTGACGGCCATAGTGACAATATTTCCGCCAACTATGGCGTGGAGGGCCCTACCGAAGACCCGGGCATCAATGCGTTGCGGCTGCGGCAGATGCGCAATATGCTGGCTACCCTGATGTTTTCCCAGGGCACGCCGATGCTGCTGGCGGGGGATGAATTCGCCCGTACCCAGCAGGGCAATAATAACGGCTATTGTCAGGACGACGATATCTCCTGGGTCGACTGGGATATCACCGATAAAGGCGAATCGCTGATTTTGTTTACCTATCGGCTGATAGCGTTGCGCGACCGATTCCCGATTTTGCACCGCGGGCGTTTTCTCACCGGCCAGCGCAATGAAAAACTGGATATCAAGGATGTAACCTGGTTTCAGTTCAATGGCGAGGAGATGACCGAGGAGTCATGGGGGGATGCGCAGCAGAAAAGCATCGGTATGCTGCTGGATGGTCGTTCACAGCCCACCGGGTTGCTGCGCGTAGGCTCCCTCAGCACCGTGTTGCTGCTGTTCAGCGCCTCCCATGAGGATGTGGTATTCACGTTGCCGGAAGTCGCCCATGGCTACGGTTGGCGGCATATCTTCGATACGTTCCAGCCGGATGATATCAATGAGCACAGTTTTGGTTTCGGCCATAAGTACACCTGTCCTTCCCGGACGGTGGCGCTGTTTGAGTTGGTGAATACCAAAACCACCATGGTGCGGGGTTAAACGACGGCCGAGGGGAATCTCTCCTTTCAACAGGTTCGTTGCGCGTATGGTGCTCGCGGGCCTAGCGTGCCATGGGGCGCTCGGGCAGGCGGAAAAACTACGCCTGCTTCGACCCCATTGGCGCGCTCTCCCTTTAACATGTGCTTACATCAGCACGTTTCCTTTAACCGGTTCGTTGCACGATCGGTGATCGCGGGACTGCTGGGCCATGTGCCGACGTTACTCACCGACTGATTGGCGGCGGGACAGGTATTCATTCTGGAAGATGCACATGCGAATGGTATTGCGGTATTCGCCGTTGACGAAAAACTCCTTGATCAACACCCCTTCCACTTTGAATCCCAGCTTGCCGTAGATGTGGATGGCTTTTTCATTTTCCTGATCGACGATGAGATAGAGTTTATGCAGGTTGAGTACCAGGAAACCATAGTCCATCGCCAGCCGGGCGGCGATGCCGGCATAACCATGCCCTTGATGCGCCGGATCGATCAGAATCTGGAATTCGGCGCGGCGGTGGATATGGTTGATTTCCACCAGTTCCACCAGGCCGATATTAACGCCTTCCCTTTCGATGATAAATCGCCGTTCGCTTTGATCGTGAATATGTTTATCGTAAAGATCGTTTAGCTCGACAAAAGCTTCATAGGGTTCTTCGAACCAGTAGCGCATGATGCTTTCATTGTTATCTAACTGATGAACAAAATGAAGATCTTCACGTTCTAACGGACGTAGTTTTATATTGTACGTATTGGATAATTTATTTTCTACGATCATAATTTATTTATTCATAATTTGATATTAATGTTTATAGAGGACCAGAGTGATGTTATTCAGTGCTCCGCCGAGGTGGATGCAAGATTAATAATCAACACACCCGTGATGATAAGCGCCATACCGAGTATAGCGTAGAGGTCCAGCTTTTGATCGAAGAACAGGTAGCCGGCAACCGCTACAAAAACAATGCCCAGCCCGGCCCAGAGCGCATAGGCAATCCCCACCGGGATGGATTTAAGTACGAATGATAATAATATAAAAGAAGTAATATATCCGACAACTACCAGTATAGAGGGATATAATTTGGTAAAACCTGCAGAGGCTTTAAGTGAAGTAGTAGCAATAACTTCGGATATAATAGCGATCAGGAGATATAAATACGTCATAGGCATTAATCATTTTCTCTAACAAAGACCGCCAATATTACCACGTTAATATGGAATGTGAAATTGACAATTTACCGCTATTCTTAATATTCGCCAGGATGATTATTATTCTATAAAGAATTTGACCTTTTATACCGCCGGCCTATTGATGCAGACCCAATCAACGTTTCCGGCTTGACCACGCCGGATCCGCGGGTGCCCCGGACAAGCGCGGCGGCAGTGAGTCCACCGGCTAAGGGGTTCCTTTTGATTGGAATAAAATGGAGCTTGACGGAAATTTGAACCCGGTGACAGGGCCGGCTGCGAGGGCGGGCAGCCGAGGGATCCATCGGGACTGATTTGTAACAAGGTTCAAAAGCATGGGCCGGCTCACGGATTGGTAATAAAACAGTCATGGCCCTCATCCTCCGCTCATTCGTGCCGATAAACCTTTACCCCTCTTCAAGGATGGTTTCGGTTATGAAAAAATTAGTACATTTACCTTTTTTGGTTCAGATGATCAGTGGATTTGCTGTTGTTATTTTTATGATGCTTTGTTTGGGCGGAGTGTCGTTGTACCACCTTGGCAACACCAATGCCCATATTGACGACTATCGCAACAATTGGCTGCCCGGCGTGCGCTACACCCTGGAAATGCGCGAAAACCTGGCGGAGCTGCGGCTGCAGCAAATACAGTACATCTCCTCGGCTACCGAGAGCGATCGCGAAGGGCACCGGGTGGAACTGATGCAGGCGGTGGCTAACTTTCGTCGTGCCCAGGATCATTATATTGCATTGCACAGCCTGCTGAGCACAACCCCGTTATTTAGTCAGATTATTGCCAATTTTGATCAGTTCAGCCAGGCGAACGATCAGGTGGTGAAAGCCATGAGCGCCGGAGACGTGACCTCGGCCATCCAAATCAGCGGTGATAACTCCCGCAAATATCGTACTCAACTGATGATTGATCTGGCCACCATGGTGGACCGGGAAATCAGCGGCAGCAACCAGGCCGCCGACCAGTCAAGCCATGGTTATTTTATCGCCAAAACCTCATTGCTGGGCCTCGGGCTGTTCGCCCTGGTGATTTCCGGTCTTCTGGCGACGGTCATTGCCCGTAATCTATGGCGGCAGTTGGGCGGCGAACCGGCCTATGCCACCGCCATTATGCGTGAAATCGCCGAAGGCAACCTGACCACGGGTATTAAGGTAGGGAAGAAAGACAGCAGCAGTTTGCTGGCGGCCCTGGATACCATGAGCCAACAGCTGCGGGGCACCATCAACGGCATTATCCGCGGCAGCGAATCCATTTCGGTGGCCTCGGGGCAGATTGCCCAAGGGAATACCGATCTTTCCCAACGCACCGAAGAGCAGGCGTCCTCATTAATACAGACCTCGGCCAATATGCAGCAGCTGACGCAAACCGTGCATCAGAACGCCGATAATGCCAAAGAGGCCAGTGAATTGGCCACCGTCACGTCGCGTACCGCGTCCCAGGGAGGGAAGATAGTTGCCGAAATGCTGACCCAGATGCGCGATATCTCCCAAAGCTCGAAAAAAATCGTCAATATCATTTCGGTCATTGAAGGCATCGCCTTCCAGACCAATCTGTTGGCGCTTAACGCGGCGGTGGAAGCGGCTCGGGCCGGCACCCAGGGTAAAGGATTCGCGGTGGTGGCCAGCGAAGTACGCACCCTGGCGCAAAAAAGCGCCGATGCGGCCAAAGAGATCAAATCCTTGATTGAAGGCACGGTGGAAAAAATCACCGCCGGCTCCGATCGCGCCGATCACGCCAGTAAAGCGATGACGGAAGTGGTGGATTCGGTGGATAAAGTGGCCGCCATTATCCGTGAGATCGCCAACGCCAGCAGCGAGCAGCATCTGGGCATCCAGGAAGTCGGGCAGGCGGTTGCCCAGATGGATCAAGTCACTCAGCAAAATGCCGCGTTGGTGGAAGAGGCCGCCGCAGCCGCTCGGTCGCTTACCGAACAAGGGGAAGAGTTGCGTAAAACCGTCAGCTTTTTCCAGACCGCCTGATTGGCGATTTAGCCGCTCCATCCTCGTTCCTACTGTCCTCTTCACCTTGCTCCCCATCGGGAACGGGTGAGGGGGTTTTTTCCGATATCCCCATGCCGGAGTCGCCTGTTTCCCGCCGCATCGTTATTTAACCTCGACCATGGCCGTGAGAGTGCCCCTTACCGAATTTGTCGCCTTGGGCGGCGGGTGATAGTATTTCCCGGGTATCGGCCGAGGACCCGAGACGGTTCGGCAAAGCGAGGTAAACATAAGGACAGCGGTATGCCGGTTGAGCATTATCCCTATGTATCACAATGGGCCGCGCCGGGCCTGAATCAGCGAATACTGGCCGGCGACGATCCCTGCGGCGATCCGGAGTGGCGAGACCGATCCGGCTTCAGCGATCCTCAGGAGTACCGTTTCTGGTCTTGGCGAATTTGCGGTATCGCCTGTTTTGAATCGGTATTGTTATACCGGCGTCGGCAAGGGCTGTTCCTGGACCCGGCGCTCTGCACTCGTTATGCCATCTGGTGTCATGCCCTGGCGGCAAGGGCCTATATTCCGCGGCCGGACGGCTCGGTCCAGGGGTTGATTTACGCCCCTTTTGTGGAAATGATTACCCGCCTGTACGGCGTTTCGGCCCGGGTGGATACCGCCATCAGCCGGGATAGCCTGGCGGCCTGCCTGGAAAGACGGATACCGGTAATGGCGTCGGTTTCGCCAAAAATCCGCCATGCCGTCGGGTGCAATAGCGATCCCGGCGCCAACGGCGGCCATTTGGTGTTGTGCTACGGGCTGGAAAGGGATCGGGTGTGGTTCAACAATCCCTCGGCCACCGAAACGGCGCCTTATCACTCTTCGCTGCCGCTGGAGGCCTTTTTTTCCTGGTGCGCCGGGCGGGGCGTGGTGTTTGACGCTGCATGCTGAAAGCGAACCCGGCGTTAACAAGGCGGGGCAGGATGCTGGAAGAGTAAATCGTTCGCGTCAAAGGCCCGTACGCCGGGAGGGTACTGGAACAACGCCGTCAGGCGCCGGCCCGCGGGGCGGCTACCGCCAGGATAGCCTTATTTGCGCGGATCGCGCCTCCGGTTGCGTGATGTGCATTCACCCCTGACCGTTGGAAGCCGGTTTTTGTTTCACCGGCAGCGGTTTGCGCGATACCGATTCACCCGCGTTGGCGGGCAGCCGTAGCAGATCCACCAGGCCGATAAGCGACATCAAGGTAATCAGCACAAACGCTAGCCGATAGCTGATACCCGGCAGATTGCCCATGCCGAAAATCGGCGCCACTTTTTCACCGATCCTCACGCCAATGGCGCCGATGGTGATGCCCATGCCGATGGAGAGCTGTACCGCCGTACTGAACAGGGTATTGGCATAACTCATGTCGCTCTGCGGAATATCGGCGAAGGCCAGGGTGCTGATGCCGGTAAACTGCATTGATCGGCACAGGCCGCCGTAAAACAGTACGCTAAGTATGATCCAGCTCGGTGTCGTCGGCGTCAGGAACGCGCAGGCCAGCAGCGACAGGGCGCCCAGGGCGCCATTCACCAGCAGGACCTTGCGAAAGCCGAAATGCCGAATAAGCGGCGTGGTGGCGGGTTTCATGGCCAGATTACCGGCGAATATCGCCAGCACAAGGGAACCGGCATGGAATGCATCCATGCCGAAACCCACCTGGAACATGATGGGCGTTAAAAACGGCACCGCGCCGATGGCCATGCGAAATAACGAACCCCCGCCGAGCGTGACCCTGAAGGTCAATATCTTGATGGAATTGAGACGGATCATCGGGTTTTCGGCCCGCTGCAAATGGCGCAGGGTCAAAAACATGGCTAGCAGACCCACCAGCAGATACAGCAGCATATAAGGCCACGGGGCATCTTGCCGTCCGGTGAGTTCCAGGCCGTAGACCAGACTGAGCATCGCGATGCCGCTGGTGACAAAGCCAATCAGGTCAAAAGGCGGCCGTATCGTACGGGGCGGGTTGGGAATCAGCTTCCAGGCGGCAATAATGGCCACCACCCCCAGGGGTAAATTGATAAAGAAGATCCAGCGCCAGCTGGAATAATCGGTAATAAATCCCCCCAGAGGCGGTCCGAGAATCGGCGCCACCAGGGCCGGCCAGGTTAGGGTGGCGATAGCCTTGATTAACTGCGATTTAGGCGTGCTCCTTAATACCGCCAGGCGTCCCACCGGCACCATCAATGCGCCGCCGGCCCCTTGCAGGATACGCATCAATACGAATTGCGGCACATTTTGCGTCAGGCCGCACAGCACCGACGACAGGGTAAAAATTGCCAGAGCGATGGTAAAGACCTGCCGGGAGCCGAAGCGATCGGCAATCCAGCCGCTGGCGGGAATCAATACCGCCAGCGTCAATAGATAGGCGCTCATGCCGATATTCAGATCCACTGCGGAAACGCCGAAGGTCACGCCCATTTGCGGCAAGGCGGTAGCGATAACCGTGCCGTCGATATACTCCATAAAAAACGCGCCGGCCACCAGCAGCGCCATGCCCGATATACCGCCGGAAGAGGCCTGCTCCGGAGGGTTATCCGTTGTGCCGGTCTCCCTGATTTCCGTCAGCGCGGGAGTCGGTTGTTTCTCATTCGCCATTGCCTGCCAAATCCTTAACACTCACTGTTACCTACCCGTCGGTATCGGAATACCGGCAAACCTGACCCACTACGCGCGGGGTATGGATATTACTTTACCTCGGGGGAATAATTTGTCATACAAAAAAATGAGTGATTATACCAGTGGGTATAAAGCTGTAGGACCGGCAACAATCTTGCCGGTTTTTTTTGGGAAGGAAGCGTCGGTATCCCGGCCATATTCGCCATAGGGAGAAGATGTTCGCCGCTGATGCTGAGTTAGCGCCACAAATACTGAAAGAATGTTATTGGCGCTAAGGAATGTGATATGCGTCACAGAAATTTGACATGCGTATTCCTTTTCCTTAAGATTGAAACTGTGACTTGCGTCACAATTAAATTGAGACTCAAAGGAATACGCCATGAAATTTTTACCGAGACTGAAAGCGTTTTTGAAAAAGCAGGGCGAGATACACACCCAGGCCGCCAGGCTTTCTCTGTATTAACCCGCCGGGCCGCCTGTCGATGGTGTTAAAGACGGGCAGGGGCGGTTTAGCTTTTATTATGATTCTCATGAAATTTTGTATAAAAACGTTCCATATCCTCCAATGAAGTGATTTCACCAGCATGCACATGGTGTAAAAGCAAATGGCAAAAAATTTTATGGTCGCATGGCATGCTGCTAAACAAATTTAAGTCAAATGAAGCTAACACCCATTTTTTTTCATTTTTAAAATAATATATATCATTGATTTTAGATAAGCTGCATGAGGAAAGGATATCTTTTAGTTTTTTATTGCTTCGTTGGAGAATGGTATTGATGAATTTCTCTTTATCGCCGCCACGGCGTTGATGGAAATTTTGAATTTCTTTTTCAAAGGTAGCGTAACCGGCGCTAATATCGGAACTGGTGAATTTCAAAAGCGTATAGGCCTGAAGCTTATAATTGATTTCAATGAGTTTTTCAGTGTGAGACGCGTTCTCGCTTTTGCCCATCGAAACAGAAGAATTTGCCGGCCTGGCACCCCGTAACCGCCCTATCATTTCGGCATAGGCATGTTCGGGAAAGCGCGAGGATAGATTCGTAAGATTTGGCAGGCTATAAGCATGATAAATTGATGTAAGCATGTTCTCATCCAGCAATCCACTATTTGATTTACAGCATGGCATTATTATTGAAATAAAAAAATAATCATTTTAATATAGTTGAGACTCCATTGAATATTTGCTTTTAAATATATATTACCTGCCGGCCAAACCGCGTGCCATATTATTACCAGGCGGCTTCCTCCTGATGGTGATGTTCATTTTGCCTTCGTTCCGCTGCTCGCCTGCCAGCCGGCCCGGTTTATTCCAGTTCAATAATTTCATGGCGTCCGCTTAAAATCGGCCCGCTGAGGATCCTGTAACCGTCGCGGTCAAAATTTTTCGCTACTTTATCCAATCCCGTGGCTTCGGACAGGTTGTCCACCGAACCCAGGTAATACCAATTATTTACCACATGGATTTGCCGGAGTCCCGCCCCCTGTTCCACCAAGCCGATGGCGCCGGCGTAGGGCCAACTGAATATGCGCATTTGCTGCAGGGCGTCCATCAGGCGGAGATAATGCTCCTGCGGACTCTCTTTACCGCAACATGCCCCGGCACAGCGCCCGAGATGAAAGCGGAAACAGGGGCGGCCGTGACTGATTCTTTCCAGACCCAGCAGGCTATAGCATAAAAATTCGCTGTCGCCGATATCCAACAGCCTTTGCTGCGCCGAACGGCGGCTGGAGAACAGTCCGTATAAATCCGCCGCGCGGGCGAAATCTATCTCCTTGGCCGAGACGATGGCGGGCAGGCCGTTGACCAATTGGATGGAGCACAGCTGGCGGCTACGCCGCAGCCGTTTATTATGCAGCGGCTGAAACTGCTTGATCATCTGCGCCTCAAGCAACAGCGCGCCGATTTCCCCGGCGGTGGGGTAATAGCTGACGCGCCTTGCCTGGCGCAGCATGCGCGCTTCTTCGGCGGTACGAAAGTGCGACATCACCCGGCTGCGGATATTGACGCTTTTACCGATATACAGCGGCAAGACGTCGCTGTCGCCATGGAAAATATATACGCCGGGCGCGGCGGGGAGGCTATCGATAAATGAACGAAGATGCTCGGGATATTGATAGACGTCGGCGGGATCGAATTCCCGCCTTACGGTGATTAAACGCTTATGCACTGAAAAAAACTCGCTTTACTGTTGTTTTGTACAGCATATCAGTTTATTTTTTAACATAACAGCTTAATATATCGCCGACAGGTCTTGGCATGAGCATATCCTGCCGGAAAATGCACATTGACGGTATTGCCGGCTGCACAAAGCCGGTGACGATAGCGTTTCCGCTAAAGCGTAGAAAAAATGATGGCGTCCCCTAGACTAACAGGATTTTGCCGCGCCTTCGGTGGCAGTGTCGCCAGCCGCGGTACGTTGTATGTCGTCCGGCTCCGCCTAGGATTGCGGCATGGGCGCCATCAGGGCTTATGCCCGTGATCATGGCCGCCGCGGGGCGCATTGGACGGGTTTGGGCCAACCGACAGCTTTGCCGCCTCCAGCGGGATCAGATTGACGCTGCCGTGGCGCACGCCGGTTTGGGCGATCACAGACTGGGCAAATTCCGTCAGCTGCCGCAGCGGCCCGCGCAAAATGGCGGTTTCCACGCATTCGTCGTGGCTGAGATGGGCATGCATGGTGGAAATGGTCAATTCATGATGATCATGCTGCAGCTCGGTCAGCCGGGCGGACAGTTGGCGTTCGTGATGGTCATAAACATAGCTGAGAATGGCGATAAAAGGGGTATTCACATCGGTGGTGGCCGCTTGCCGTCCCAGTTCGCCCCGCAGCATATCGCGAAAGGCTTCGGAGCGGCTGGCGTAACCGTTGCGCCGCATTAACTCGTCGAAAGCGAGCGCCAGCTGATCGTCCAGGGAAAGGGTCAAACGTTGCATGGGGAAGTTCCGGGTTAAAGGTCATAAGCCAGTGTGAAACATTTTTTCCCCTATTCATAGCCGCGGGATGTTAAATGGTGACCAATCCGCGCACGCCCTCAGTCTCCATGTCCGCTCCTCGGCCTCGCTGCACTATTTGGCCGCGGGACATCACCAGATAACTGTCCGCCAGCGCGGCGGCGAAATCATAAAACTGCTCCACCAGTAAAATGGCCATATCCCCCCGTGCCGCCAGGGTTTTGATCACGATGCCTATCTCTTTGATAATTGAGGGCTGTATGCCTTCGGTGGGTTCATCGAGAATCAAGAGCTGTGGTCGGCATGCCAAGGCGCGGGCGATGGCCAACTGCTGTTGCTGGCCGCCGGAAAGATCGCCGCCGCGCCGATGTTTCATTTCGGCCAGTATGGGGAACAGGGTGTAGACCTCCGCCGGCGGCTGTTTGGCCTGGCGACCGGGAAAGCGCGACAAACCCAGCAGAATATTCTCCTCCACCGTCATGCGCGGAAAGATTTCGCGCCCCTGCGGTACATAGGCGATGCCGGCTTGAACGCGCTGGTGGGTTTTTCGCGTATTGATCAATTCGCCCTGCCAGCGGATGCGGCCGGTTTTTACCGGCAGCAGCCCCATCAGGCATTTCAGCAGGGTGGTTTTCCCCACGCCGTTGCGTCCCAGCAAGCAGGTTACCTGGCCTACCTGCGCCTCAAACGACAGGCCGCGCAGAATATGGCTTCCGCCGTAAAACTGATTTAACTCTTCCACCTGCAGCATTCGGTTTCTCCCGCGTCTATGCCTAAAGTCTGATGCCGGCGCACAGAATGCCGGACATGGTCACTATTCCCCTGCCCGTCAGCCCGGCGTTGCTCTCTGTTTAACAGGTAGAAAATTATTGTCAGAGGGCATGCCATCTCCGCCCTGGGCGGGCCGGCTATCGCCCCGAAGCGAGGTCAAACACCGTCCCGGATTAACCGCAATCACCGCCCCAGATAGACTTCAATCACCTGCTCGTTGGCCTGTACTTCCTGTAGCGAACCTTCCGCTAATACCTGGCCTTGATGCAATACCGTGACATGATCGGCGATGGTTTCCACAAAGCCCATATCATGTTCCACCACCATCAGGGAGTGCTTGCCCGCCAGAGAGCGGAATAGTTCGGCGGTATAGGCGGTTTCGGCATCGGTCATGCCGGCGGCGGGTTCATCCAGCAACAGCAGATGCGGTTCTTGCACCAGCAGCATGCCGATCTCAAGAAACTGCTTTTGTCCGTGAGAGAGCATGCCGGCCGCGCGATGCCGCTCGGGGTTCAGGCGCAGCGTCACCAGCATGGCGTCAATCCGATCCCGCTGTTCGCTGTTGAGCTTGTTGCGCAAACAGGCCCAGACCGATTTATCGGTTTTCAGCGCCAGTTCCAGGTTTTCAAACACCGTCAAGGCTTCAAATACCGTTGGCTTTTGAAATTTACGGCCGATGCCGGCGCGGGCTATTTGGGTCGGGCTGAGCCGGGTAAGATCCGTTTGCTGATCGAAGATGACCCGGCCGCTTTGCGGCCGGGTTTTACCGGTGATGACATCCATCAGCGTGGTTTTACCGGCGCCATTGGGACCGATAACGCAGCGCAGCTCGCCGACGCCTATCTGAAAGGAGAGGGAGGTCAGGGCGCGAAAACCGTCGAAGCTGACATTGATATCTTCAAGCGTTAAAATCGGATCGCTCTGGCGCCGTTTTGTATCGGACGGATAGGTTTGGGTCAGTAGGCCGTCGGTTACACCAGAGGCGTTCATAAGCCTCTCCTTTTACGCAGCAGGCCAATGACGCCCTGGGGCAACAGCAGGGTGACCACGATAAACATCAGGCCGAGAAACAGCTGCCAGTATTCCGGCATCGCCACGGTAAACCAGCTTTTGGCGCCATTGACGATACCGGCCCCAAGCAAGGGGCCAATCAGGGTGCCGCGCCCCCCCAGCGCTACCCAGATGGCCGCTTCGATGGAGTTGGTGGGGGACATTTCACTTGGATTGATGATGCCCACCTGCGGTACGTACAGCGCGCCCGCCAAGCCGCAGAGTATGGCCGATAAGGTCCAGACGAACAGCTTGAAGCCCTTGGGATCGTAACCACAGAACACCAGCCGGTTTTCCGCATCCCTTATCGCCGTCAGCACCCGGCCGAACTTGCTTTTCGCCAGGGCGAAACCCAGTAATAAACTGGCGGCCAGCAGCAGCACCGTTATCATGAACAGCCCGACCCGGGTGGACGTGGAGGTGACCGAAAAACCCAGCAGGGTGGTAAAGCCGGTAAAGCCGTTATTGCCGCCAAAACCGGTTTCGTTGCGGAAAAACAGCAGCATGCCGGCATAGGTCAACGCCTGGGTCATGATGGAGAAATAGACCCCTTTGATTTTCGATCGAAACGAGAAATAACCGAATACTAGCGCCAGCAGTCCAGGGGCCAGGATAATCAGACACAGCGCCCAGGCGAAGTGCTCGGTACCGGTCCAGTACCAGGGCAACTGATTCCAGGATAAAAAAGACATAAACGGCGGCAAGCCGTCGCCCGACGCTTGCCGCATCAGATACATGCCCATGCCATAGCCGCCGAGGGCGAAAAACAGCCCGTGTCCCAGCGACAATAAGCCGGCGTAGCCCCACACCAGATCCAGGGCGATGGCCACCACGGCATAGCAGAGGATTTTACCCACCAGGGTCAAGGTGTAGGTGGATATGGCCAGCGGATGCCCGTCCGGCAGCAGCGACAACAGCGGAAAGACAAGCAGGGCGATAAACACCAGCACGCCAAGGGAGATGGCGGTGCGCGGCGCTTTCTGCACGCCGGTGAGGGTTAAGGGTTGGCTCATCAGTCAATCACCCTGCCTTTCACGGCGAACAGTCCCTGCGGCCGCTTTTGAATAAACAGCACGATCAACGCCAGGATGAGAATTTTACCCAGTACGGCGCCGATCTCCGGCTCAAGGATCTTGTTGACGATGCCCAACCCGAACGCGGCCGCCACGGTACCCGCCAATTGGCCGACCCCCCCCAGCACCACCACCAGGAAAGAGTCGATGATATAACCCTGGCCCAGCTCGGGACCGACATTACCCAACTGGGACAATGCGACGCCCCCGAGGCCGGCTATACCGGAACCGAGGCCGAAGGCCAGCATATCCACCCGGCCGGTGGGCACGCCGCAGCAGGCGGCCATGGCCCGATTTTGAGTTACCGCGCGGATATTCATGCCCAGCCGGGTTTTATTCAGCAGCAGCCAGCACAGCGCCAGTACGGCGAGCACGAACAGGATGACCACGATGCGGTTCCAGGGTAAGACCAGATTCGGCAGTAACTGGATGCCGCCGGACAGCCAATCAGGATTGGCCACCTCCACGTTCTGCGCGCCGAACAGCATACGCACCCCCTGGATAAGCACCAGGCTGATGCCCCAGGTGGCCAGCAGGGTTTCAAGCGGACGGCCATAAAGGTGGCGTATCACCGTGCGTTCCAGCAGCATGCCGATGCCGCCGGTAACGGCGAAAGCCACCGGCAGGGCCACCAGCGGATAAAACGCCAGCAATTGCGGGGTAAACTGCTGCATCAGCATCTGCACCAGGTAAGTGGAATAGGCGCCGAGCATCAGCATTTCGCCGTGGGCCATATTGATCACCCCCAGCAGGCCGTAGGTAATGGCCAGACCCAATGCCGCCAGCAATAAAATCGAACCCAGCGAGAGTCCGGTAAAAGCCTGGCCCAACCAATCCCCCAGCAGCAGCCTGTGCCTTACCAGTTTTAAGCTGTTGATGGCGGCGGCGCGAACCTGGGCATCGGGCTCGGTCTTGACGTCAGTGAGCGATACCAAACGCGCCTGGGTATCCGGATCGCTGGATTGGCCCAATAGCGTCACCGCCTGTAATCGAACCTGGGGATTGGGATCGTTTAACTGTAGATTGGCCAGGGCGGCCAGTAATGCGCCGTGCACCGCCGGATCCTGCTCCGCTTTCAAGCGGGCGGAAAGCAACGGCAATTGATCGACCTGGGCTTCCCGTTGCAATGCTTTGGCTGCCTGTAACCGTACCCGTGGATCGCCGCTCACCAGTTGATGGGCGGACAGCGCATTGGCGATGAGGTTGCGCAGCCGGTTATTCAGCCAGACTTTTTTAACCGCGCCTTGCGGTTTGCCATCGCCTTCCATGGGCACCAACCCGCTGTCCCTTTGAACAAAGGGCCGGCCCGCCTCGTCGATGACCACCTCTTCCCGGCGCAATGACTCCAGCAGAGGCAAACGCGAGGCATCCGGCGCCGCCGACCAATTTTCCAGCATCTTGGCCTGCATGGTGCGGCTTGCGGCGACAAAATCAGCGGCGGGACCAGCCAGAGCCCCTAGTGGCTGGCATAAGCACAAACCCAGGGCTACCCACCGCAGTAAACCAATTAAACCGCTCATTATATTCACCCGTTCCGGCGCCGAAATAATCAGGCGCCGGTTAAGAACCGGCACCCTAACCTTATGGCTGGCGTTAATCAGGTCACATGGTGCTTTTCACCGGATGATCCGGTTTTTTCTCATCCCCGGGGATATAGGGACTCCAGGGCTGGGCGCGAATCGGCTTATTCGTCTGCCAGACCACGTTAAACTGCCCGTTGTCCTCGATTTCGCCAATCATCACCGGCTTGTGCAGATGGTGGTTGGTCTTGTCCATGGTCAGAGTGAAGCCTGAAGGAGCGGCGAAAGTTTGTCCCGCCATGGCCGCCCGGACCTTATCCACATCCGTTGATTTGGCTTTTTCCACCGCCTGCGCCCACATATGAATACCCACATAAGTGGCTTCCATCGGGTCATTGGTGACCACCGTATCGGCATTGGGCAGATTATGGGCTTTGGCGTAGGCTTTATAATCGGCGACAAATTTCTTATTGGTGGGATTATCCACCGATTCAAAATAGTTCCAGGCCGCTAGATTACCCACCAGCGGTTTGGTATCGATACCCCGCAGCTCTTCTTCACCCACCGAGAAAGCGACAACCGGTACGTCGGTAGCCTTGATGCCTTGATTGGCCAGCTCTTTATAGAACGGCACATTGGAATCGCCGTTGATGGTGGAGATCACCGCGGTTTTACCCCCGGCGGAGAATTTCTTAATATTGGCGACAATGGTTTGGTAATCGCTGTAGCCGAACGGGGTATAGACTTCCTCGATATCTTTATCCGCCACGCCTTTGGAATGCAGGAATGAGCGCAGGATTTTGTTGGTGGTGCGGGGATAGACATAATCGGTGCCGAGCAGGAAGAAGCGTTTGGCGCCGCCGCCGTCTTCGCTCATCAGATACTCCACTGCCGGGATAGCCTGCTGGTTGGGGGCCGCGCCGGTATAGAAGACATTCGGCGACATCTCTTCCCCTTCATACTGCACCGGATAGAACAACAGGCCGTTCAGCTCTTCAAACACAGGCAATACCGATTTTCGAGATACCGAGGTCCAGCAGCCGAAGACCACCGCCACTTTGTCCTGGGTGAGCAACTGGCGGGCTTTCTCGGCAAACAGAGGCCAGTTCGATGCCGGGTCCACTACCACCGGCTCCAGCTTTTTGCCTAAAACCCCGCCGTGGGCATTGATCTCGTCAATGGTCATCAGGGCCATATCTTTTAGCGGCGTTTCGGAAATCGCCATGGTCCCGGACAGAGAATGCATTATGCCGACTTTTATGGTATCCGCGGCCAGGGCGCCCCAACTGATGCCCATGCCGATAACGGTGGCCGAGAGGGCAAAGGCTTTAAGCAAACTACGTCGTTGCATACAATTCACTCCTGAATTAGTTGTGGATAAACATAAACGACCCGTTGTAAAGGGTGACAATGTCTCTATGCCGCGAAAGTGATTGCCGGTATGGCCTGATTGACGTCCGCCCGGCGGTTGAGCTACGCCCCTGTGGTTGCTTTGAATGCATTGAGCGAAGCAAACGCCGTGCCAGTTACCCCTGGCCTAGTCCAATCGCCCATACTCCCTCTTCGCGGGGTGTAAAGCGACTGAGCTTGCACCAATGGAGAGCGTTGACGCGGCATAACGGGGCGGGGCGCTCATTTATCGTCCAACACGAGGGCGAAGAGGGGCTAATGGGGTGCATATTCTCCTTTCGACGCTTTGCAAACTGTGCAGACCGATTTGCCTCAAAACAACATGAAGGCCAATTCCGCTCATGGTTTCAGCCTATCGACGCTGGCGGAATTGATAAGAAAGGCTAAACTTTAACCTGTCAAGATGAGCACTTTTTGCTCATTGCTAACGTCTTCATTGAGAGGTGTATGATGGCCGATTTACATGATAATTATCTGGACTGGTTACGCGACGCCCACGCAATGGAAGAGCAGGCCGAGACCATGCTCAAAGGCATGGCGAAACGTCTTGAGCACTACCCGGCGCTGGAAGCGCGTATTAAACAGCATATCGACGAAACCCTTGAGCAGCAGCGTTTGGTGGAAAGCGTAATCAAACGTTATGATTCATCCAGTTCAACATTTAAAGATCTCGCTGGAAAAGTGGGCGCTATGACTCAAGCAATGGGCGGTATGTTCGCCAGCGACGAAGTGGTCAAAGGCGGCATCGCCGGCTACACTTTTGAAAATTTCGAAATCGCTTCCTACACCGCGTTAATCGGTGCCGCACAGGCGGTGGGCGATTTGGAAGGACAGCGGATTTTTGAACAAATCCTGGCGCAGGAAAAAGCCATGGCCTCCTGGTTGCTGGAGCATTTGCCGGAAATCACCCAGCAGTTTCTGATGCGATCAAAAGCGCCCCATACCGAGGCGAAAAGGTAGTCACTCATTATTAAGATATTCATTCCAGAGTGGCTTTCGCTCAATGCGAATATGTTGTGTTGCGGCTAAAGCCACAATATTCCCCATTCCCCTCAAAGTAGATTGCGACAAATAGATAAAAGAGAGAATTATCACTGAAGTGACTTTAACTTTTCAAGGTTAATATTCGAATCTGAAAATTCTACCTTTGTTCAAGGTTTATTAAGAATATTCCCAAAATAAAACCGCGGCCGGGCAATTAAAAAAATTGTCCGGGCCGCGGCATCGCAACAGATTATAAGATTGATTGCGTTGGGTCTTTAGCTTGCTATATTTACCTTGATTGTGGCCAATTTGGACAACTTGATATCGGTATCTTTTTCTTCTTTCAGTGTTTCCGCCAGCAGGTTTTTAGCTTCACTGTATTGCAACAGGCCGGCCAAAGCACAAAGAGTGCCGTAGGTGGCAATTTCATAATGTTCCACCTTCTGGGCCGCGGCGATCAGTCCGGCATCGCGGACCGGGCCTTTTTCAACTTCGTCGATAATTTCTTGTCCTTCCTCAACCAGTCCTTCCATCGCCAAGCATTTCATTCGTTTTATTTTAACGTTTTCAGTGACCTCGACCAATTTATCAATACGTTCAATCTGGCCATGCGTTTGCTCCAGATGCGCTTGGAATGCCGAGATCAGTTCAGGATCCGTGGCGGCGCGGGCCATCTTCGGTAAAGCACGGGTTATCTGTTTTTCGGCGCTATACACATCGGATAGGGCATGGATAAAAAGGTCTTCCAACGTTTTGATATTCATTTAATACTCCACAACAGGTTATGAAAAAATTTAAAGGAAAGGCCCTTTTGTTCAGAAAATCCATTTATTGAATAAGCTTAGTCTGTTCATTGAAATTAAACAAATGTAGGGGGAAATGGAAGTATTGAATTAATAGATAACAGGATGGAAAATAATAAATTCAAACAGTTGGCTTTCATGTTTTTGATGAATTCGTTTATGCGAATATTTATTTTATGCAGCTAGGCTATTTTGAAATAAATGCCACCGTCTGAACCAAAATAAAATTCACTTGTGGCCCTCATCACATTATCGGCTGATCGCTATCAAAGGCATGGCATTGAGTTATTGGAAGGTCGTGACCGCCACAACGTAACGCCGTCATGGACTTATATTCTTTTTTTGGAAATAAGCGTGTTTTTGCCGTGCGTGCCGGAATAACACAACACGGGTTCAAGTTTAGGGGGGCGTTGGATGGGATGATTGCATAATCGTCGTTCACTCCGAGATACTGATAGGGTGAAGGGGCGGGCGGCAAAGGATCATTGCCGTCTGGATCACATTTTTTAACCGTGGATGAGCTTAAAAGCCTTCGGGGAGTTTAATCATCCTTTCAGGTCTATCGGCATCGCGGTAGGATGATTGCAGTAATCTATAACATAAGCAGTGGCACTCAGGATCGCGCCGCGGGTAGGGGCGCGGATTGCTCTTTTGACCTCACCGGCTGTCGTTATGAGCCCTGACAATTTAAATAAGGATTGACGAATGGTTAATTTCAAAGAATTCATGCGTTTTTTCCGCGAGAAGGTGAGCCATCCCCACTCCACAGTGCCGCACGATCCCGATATATCATCATTGATTACCGCGCTGGGTGAGCAGGACAATATTGTGGATGTGGATGCGTGTATCACGCGGCTACGGGTTAAAGTCAAGGACCTGAGCAAGGTGGATACCGGTGAGATCCAGCATTTGGGCGCTGTGGGGGTGGTGGTGATAGGACAGGAGGTTCAGGCCATTTTCGGGCGGCAATCGGATAACCTTCGCCGCGAGCTGGCGGAACGCTTCGGCCTGGAGGACAAATAGGCGCGGGTCTCCCTTTAACACGCTCGGTTCAGATTCGGCGATCGCGGGCCGCACCATAGGGCGCTCGGGCGGGCGGAAAAACCACGCCCGCTTCGACCCTATTGGCGCGCTCTCCCTTTAACAGGTTTGTTGCATGATCGATGATCGCGGGCCTACCGCACCATGGGGCACTCCGGCGGGCGAAAAAACCACGCCCGCTTCGACCCCATCGGCACGGTCTCCCTTTAACACGTTCGATGCCTGATCGGTGATAGCGGGCCTACCGAGCCATGAGGCATTCCGGCGGGCGGAAAAACCACGCCCGCTTCGACCCCATCAGCACGGTCTCCCTTTAACATGCTGGTTTCGCAGCGGTTTCGCCGCGCCTCAGCGCTGCCGGCGCTGTAGCAGGGCCATTGCCGCCAGGATTATCACCAGGCTGAGCAATACGGCCACGCTGGCCATCGCCATGCCGTCTCCTACCGAACCCTGCTCGAACTGGCGCCAGATAAACAGCGATACCGTTTGTACCCCCGCAGGGGATAGCAGTAACGATGCCACCAGTTCCCGCGATGCGACGGCGAACACCATCATCATGGCTGCCAGTAAGGCCGGATAAATCAAGGGCAGTACGATATAGCGCAGCGCACGCCACTCGGTGGCGCCGTGTACGCGGGCCGCTGGCTCCAGGTTGGCGCCGAGCTGGCGCAGGGCCGCGCCGGCATAACGCACTGGATAAGGCAATAACAGGCAGCTGTAGGCGAATAACAGGATAACCCAGCTATCGTAAGGGGTGACCGGCCAGAAACGCCGATTCCAGGTCAATATCAGGCCCACCGCCACCACCACGCCCGGCAGCGCTGCGGGCAGCAACGACAGCACATCGATAACCATCCCGCCGCGCATTCTTTTTATCACCGTCAGCCAGGCGGACAAAAATCCCACCAGTCCTGTGAGCAGCGCCGTCGCCGCAGCCAGACCCACGCTGGTGCCCAAGGCATCGAGGGCTTCTCCATGGCGGTCAAAAAGGGCGATGAAGTGACGGGCGCTGAGATTATGCCAGTGTAATCCGCCCGATAACGTGCCGGAGAATGCCGTTGCCAGCATGGCGGCAATGGGCGCCGCCACGGCCAGCAACGCCGTCAGTGCAAACAGCAGCAAAACCGGCAGGCGCCAGTATCCAAGGGAGCGGGGGATCACGGCGGCCGGTTTGCCGCCGGTCACCTGGACATCCCGGTCGCCGCTTACCGCCCGCGCAATGAAATAGGCTGTCAGGGCGATGGCCGCCAGCATGAGGGACAGCAGGGAAGCGGAGGGTAAATCGATAGGCCAATCCGACAGCCGCTGTTCTATGCCGACGGTTAAGACCGGTATTCCGGCCCGCATGCCAAGCGCCGCCGGTACGCCGTATTCCTCGATAGACAAGGTGAAGGCCAGCAGCAATCCGGCGGCAATGGCGGGCAGGGACAGGGGCAGGGTAACCAGGACAAATGCCCGCCAGGGGCCGGCGCCATGGACCCGGGCCACCTCCGCCAACCGGTGGCCGGCGGCGGACATGCTGCGGGATACGGCGAAATAGATTACCGGGAAAATATTCAGGGTCATGACAATAATCATCCCGGTACGGCTGAATAATAGATCGTTAAGCCGTATACCGGTCAATTGCTCCAGATAACCGTGCCGCTGCAAGGCGACTTCCCATGACAGGCCGGCAATATAGGGCGGTATCAGGAACGGCGCCAGCAACACGGCATCCCAGCAGCGGGCCAGGGGCAGATGGTATAAGCCCCGCAGCGTGCCCAGCGGAATCCCGATGGCCGCGCCGGCGGCGGCGACCCCGAACCCGGTGACCAGAGTGCCCGCCAAGAGCCTGGAGACCTGCGGGTCTCCAGCCAGCCTCGTCACGCCGCTGAATGCCCCGGCCATTGAGCCGGCGGCCAGCTGGGGAAAGATCCCCTGTAAAGTCATGAACAGCAGCGGTAACGCCACCAGTATCGTTAACGCCGTCAAGGTGAGCAGCGGCAGGGCAAAACGTCTCATTGCGGTCCTCACGGCGGCAAGCCGGATCAGCGCTGCCCGAACAGCGTGGCGAAGCGGCTCAGCGCCGCTTCGCGCGTGGCGCCCTGTACGGTCGATAGGGGTAACAGCGTTAACGCGCTAAACAGCGGCCGCTTGGCGCCGATATCGCCGCGGGCCGGCATCAGCCAGGCTTCCGCCACCAGCCGTTGACCTTCCGGCGAGAGGACATAATCGATAAAGGCTTTGGCCTGCTCCGGCTGTTGAGTGGTTTTCATAATCATCATCGGCCGCGGCGCGATGACCGTACCGCCGGCCGGGAAGATGACCTTGATGGATTCACCGTCCTGCAAGCTGCTGTAAGCGACATAATCCACCGCGCCGAAAACCGCCGCCTTGGCGCCCTGCAATACCGGCGTCAATGCCTGGGCGTTCGGTCCGGCGATAATCATGCCGTTGGACTTCAATTGGCTGAACAGCGTCCAGGCTTTTTCACTCCGAGCATTTTGCAACCCCATCAGTAAATCGAGGGAAGCGCCGGAAAGCGCCGGATCGGGGGTGGTCACCTTATCTTTGAACGCCGGTTGCGCCAGATCCTGCCAATCGCGAGGCTCCGGTGTGCCGCTGGCACTGTTCCACACGATGCCCAGGGCCGAGATACCCTGTGCCACATAATAAGGGGTTTTGAACTGAGTAGGGACCTGTGCGGCATTCGGGCTTTGATAAGCCAGCAGCCAACCCCGCTGCTGCAAGGCCTCGCCACTGTCCCATGAGGCGGAAATCAGTACGTCGGCCCGGGGATTGGCCTGTTCGGCTTCCAGCCGCGCCATGACCTTACCGGTAGTGGACTGGAAAATATCCACCTTCACGCCGGATTGCTTCTGATAACCCGCCGCCAGTTTTTTCGCCAGCGAACCGGGTCCGGCGGTATAAAGGGTTAGCGCCTGCGTTTCGGCACTGATTAATGGGGTGGTTAACAACATAGCGGTTATGACTCCTGTCATCAGACAACGAAACGGGTTCATCGGCATCGGTTTCATCTTATTTCCCCCAAGGTGTCTCAACGGTGGTGATATCCACGATGCGCCCTTGCGCCATGTGCGCAATCTGCCGGGCAAGCCGGTTTGCTTCACTGCGATCGTGGGTCACGTAAACAGCGGTTGTACCGAGCTGGCCGAGCAGGTCGGCCATTTCCCGGCATAAGGATTCACGGAGATCCCGGTCAAGATTGGACAAGGGTTCATCAAACAGCAGGATGCGCGGTTCGGCCACGATGGCCCGCGCCAGCGCCACACGCTGCTGCTGGCCGCCGGACAGTTCGGCCGGTTTGCGGTGCCCGTACTCCGCCAGCCCGACCCGTGCCAGCGCCGTGCCGACCCGCCGGACACGCTCGGTGCGGGGAATATGGCGCATCCGCAGCGGGAAATCGATATTTTGCGCCACGCTCATATGGGGCCATAACGCATAGTCCTGGAATACCATACCGATGTCCCGAGCTTCGGGGGGCAGGCATACCTGCCGGCCCGTAACCCGTCGGGAACCAAAATATATTTCCCCATGAGCAGGTTGCAGCAATCCCGCCAGGAGTTTTAGCAGCGTGCTTTTGCCGCAGCCTGAAGGGCCCAGTAAGGCCAGGGTCGTGCCTGCGGGCACCCGTAAATGGATATTATCCAGCACCCGATGACCGCCGAAATCATGGCTCAGGCCGGTAATGACAATCGGTACGGCGGGGCTAACGGATTTGGCCGTCATAACGACCCTCCGTTTCGGTAGAGGGCATGAGCGTTGTTCTTGACGGGAATAGGCCCGAAAACGGCGGACGGCAGCGGCGGGGCGGGGGTAAAAATAAGGCGCAGAACGCGGCAACCGGCAATGACCTGATACCGGAGCCTCGCCGCTGCGCCAATGACAGGCGGGCGTACATATTGTTATCCTCTTTGGGACTTTATTGAATCTGAAGTATAAAGAGCCAATATGACGTTTTTATTGCCGTGTCGTTTGATGCCGTCCAACGACGGAATCATAAATCAAATTGGATGATTTTATATGTTGGTCATTTCAATTCATGCAGTGTGATAATGTAAATGTAATGACTGTAAGCCGCGTTATATCGGCTCAAGGCCGGTTGGCGAACCTGGCAGCGGCACATAGCGTTGCCATTGCATGTCGCTGAAGGTAAAGATAAGCTGTTCAATGAAACGATCCCTTCCTGACTCAGAGAGCAGATGGACATGCATCACCCTTTCGCTCTCTTCTAATAATAAACCGACAAAAATCGTTCTCAATTCGATATCGGCCCGTCGGGGCAATGGGAGGTAACTCTGCTCCCACTGACTGATAAGCAACGCATTCACCCCCATTTTTTCTCCCAGTTCCTGTCGTAATAGATTCATTTCGTTGCGTATAAAATACATCTCCAGCCCGGTGAGGGAACCGCGGCGATTAATTAATGCCTTAGCGATTAATCGATGCAAACCGGATTTATCTTCGATGCGGAGGAGTAATTCATTATTCAAATTTTCTTGTACATAGCCGTTAATGAGCCAAACAGTTGATAATCCGCAATCTTTGTAATGAAACATAATTTTCCTTATTAATAATGCATCCTAGTTAATTTGATCCGTAATCAATACTGGCGTATTGGGTAATAATCGCTAAAATAGCATGATTGAGTTCATTTAATAGCAAATGGATCATATAAGAAAAATTTTATAATTACAGTGAGCTGCAAGGAGGTAATGACACTCCTTCTCGTCTTCTCGATGAATTGATGAACCGGTAATATCAATTGCATCCATTAATGATGGAATCATTAATGGATTATATGGTTATAATAATTATTTTATACGTAGATAGTACCTGCTCTCTTAACGGCTCGTTCGGCGAGGAAATTCTGACCGCTGCCGGGGCCGGTGATTGAGAGGCTCGGCGTGCTTTTCCTTGCGCCTGATATAATGATTACGGCAAAGCCGGTCAAAGAGGCGGCAACATGGCGGTGCTGTCCCGATCCACCAGGGTGAAACCGACGTCCGTCACCACCGGCGGGGAATGGGTCTTTACCTTTAATCGCTCCAGTAAAGCCGCGGCCGCCCGATGGCCGATATCAGTACCGTCGATTCTCACCGTGGAGAGAGCCGGGTAGGTAAACGCGGCGAAATTCATATCGCCAAAACCCATGACGGCAAACTCTCCGGGAACGCTTAGCCCCCGGCTGGCGGCCTCGGTAAGCACGCCATGGGCCAGCGTATCCGATGAGCATACGATCATCAGCGGCCGCTGCCGAAATCCCAACAGCTCAACCAGCCCGGCCCGTCCCTGAGCGAGCGTCGGCAATCCCTGGAAGGTCTGTCGATGGCAGGGGGTGATACCGTGCAGGGCCAATTCCCCAATGAAACTTGCACTGCGCCGCAGACCGCGCGGATCGTCCACCTCCATAATGGCAAAATGCCGGTAGCCCTTCGCCAGCAGGTGCTGCGCTTCCCGCCGGCCAATCTCTTCGTGGGAAAAACCGATGAGCATATCAATGGGGTTGTCAGTCATATCCCAGGTTTCAACCACCGGGATGCCGGTGGACTGCAAGCGTTTTCGGCTAAGTTCGGTGTGGGCGGTTCCGGTGAGGATGATGCCGTCGGGGCGGCGGCTGAGGACAACTTCAATCAATTCCTCTTCCTGTGCGGCATGGTAACCGGAAATGCCGAGCAATACCTGGTAGTCTGCTTTGGCCAGCCAGGTCGCTATGGCCTGGTAAGTATCGGAAAAAATCGGATTGGTGAGTACCGGCACGATAACCGCCACCAATCGGGTGCGGTTGGATGCCAATGAGCCGGCTATTTGATTGCGCACATAGCCGGTTTCTTCAATGACCTGCAGTACCTTCAGCAGCGTGTCTTTTTTAACTTTTCCGGGCTGGTTCAGCACGCGTGATACGGTAATCGGGGCGACTCCCGCCAGTCGGGCCACCTCGAATACGGTAACACCCTGGGTTGAACGGGCACTGACATTGCGGGGTTTTTGCGGCTTGGGCATGTGGTTGCTCAGAAAGAAGACCGGAGCCAATGCTACAACGCCGGGGATATCCGGGCAACTCAAACCGCCCGGGTCGAACACCTTCCTGGCTCCCCTTTCCCATAAGGCCAAACAACGACTATATTCGTTATTGATAATGTCAAATAACAGCGATAATGCCTTGGGCATAACCGTCTGCCCATCCAGCATCTCTTTGAATTCATTAAAATAGGGCCGGCGGTAATTGACTTATACCAATAACCTATACCATGAAAAAAAAGCTAATTATTTTTGATTATAATGATTTCATTTTAACCATATGATTATCCTATCGACAGTTCCATACCTCGGCCGCCATCGGCGCGGAATATTTATTATCTTTCATTTCAGACGCTTTGAAACGACGCGGCGAATAATGGCGGTTCACAAGGCAGGTTGGAACTCCATGGATACAAAAAAAAGCTTTCCCGCAGGGGCGGTTTGCGTTTATAACTGTATTACCGCTATATCCGGGCGGTACGCTGCCAATACACCCGACCAACAGGCCTTGATTTTCAGGCCAGGAGCATCGAGATGATTATTGAACATTTAAAGCGTTTATTTCTTGTCTTACCGGAAGAACCTAGCGTCGATAGGGCAGCCTGTTCCGAAACCGATGCGTTGTTCAGCGCCATGGGTTGCGATCATATGCCGGTCTATATGCCGGCGGAAGTATGGCAGCGGGTCAGCGATATGGAGTATGACCAGCATCGGGTTTGAGGCATCGGGCGCGGCCTCTGGCGGTGTATAGCCGCGCCTCGACGCTATATGGTAAATGACGTGGGGTTAATGACGGCGTAGTCTCTGCATATCCCTGAGTTTTTCCCACGGTAAGCCGCGTTATATCCATCATCGCGTTGTATTCCGTCTTCACGTGTATTCCAAAATCGCGCAATAAAATTGCACAGGCGATGCCATGGGGCGTTTGGTAAAAGGCCCCAGCGGATGTGCCGTGCCATGTACCCGCCCCATCCGCCATCCCCCGTCGGTTTCCCCCACCCAAGCACGTCATGAAGGGGCGATATTTTAATGGCGTTCGGAGGGAACCTATTTTTAGATTCCCAGCCGCCGCCGGAATTATAACCGTCTCGCCATGAAAATAAACCGCCATCAAGTGATGAAATAGTTGCCGATTTTCACCTGACTTGAGCTGTAACGTATTTATTAGCTGGCTAATGTAATATTAATAATAATTAACACCATGTAACAACTTCGAATTTATAATTTTCATCTATATATGTTTTTGTTTTGTTATTGTTGCAAAATGATAGTATTTAATGTGATTGCATTTGAGATGAAAATGCGCGCCTCATGGTGGACAGAGAGGGACCGAACAAGAGCCGCAACAAAGGTTTTAGCTGTTGCGATAAATCCGAATCTCTCCGCCGAAGCGGGCCCGTATCAGATTTCCGCCGCTGGTTTTGCCCGAAAACATCCCTCGGCCCGAGGGAAAGAAGTCAAGGTGAACCGCCAGAGCTCTGGGGATAAATACGGAGGGTAAAGGGAGAATTTAACCTGCAAACTCATTGTTACCTATTGATTTTATGCTAATAAAATTATTAGAAATCATCTTTCTATTCTGTCGCCGGCCGGGATAAGCGGCATGTTGAGTGGGTATTACGCTCTCCGGCACGGCGTGTCCCGGGGCCACAGTGGCCATTATCGGGTTCTTTCCGTGGGGAGGGGAACCGGTCCGGGCATGGCCCGGATGTCCCTGAATATGCCATCAGTAGCTATAGTTATAAATCTGCTACGAATTTTCGGCCGCGGCCAGATTAGCCAGATGGCGTATAAAAAAGGAGAAAAACCTATGATTACACGCTCTTTCAGGTGGACCTGGAAAAGATTTCTGACATTAGGCATGGCGCTGGGAGCAGCTTCAGGCCTGGCCCTTTCCACGGGTACGACTAAAAATAAAACCAACATCCCCTCGTTGCTGGGACCGGATATATTGTTAGGTCAGCTCTATATCGACGTGCAAACGGCGAAATTATTTCCTGACCAAAAAACCTTTGCCGATGCGGTGCCGCGCCGGACCCCGGCGGCGATTGTGGCTGATTACCAGGTAAAAAAACGGCGTAAGAAGTTCGACCTGCGTACGTTTGTCGACAAGAATTTTATATTTCCCCCGGACCGGGTGAAATATGTACCGCCCACCGGCCAGACGCTACGTGAACATATTAATACCCTGTGGCCGGTATTGACCCGTAATACCTCAACCGTGCGGCCTTACGACTCGCTGCTGCCCCTGCCCAATGATTATGTGGTGCCGGGAGGACGCTTTCGCGAGGTCTATTATTGGGACAGCTACTTTACCATGCTTGGGCTGGCGGAAAGCGGCAAATGGGAGCTGGTCAGAGATATGACCAACAACTTTGCCCATGAAATTGAAAAATACGGACATATCCCCAACGGCAATCGCAGCTACTACCTGAGCCGCTCGCAGCCGCCGTTCTTCTCGCTGATGATTGACCTGCTGGCGGCCCACGATGGTGAGGGAGTTTACCTGAAATACCTGCCGCAGCTGAAAAAAGAGTACGACTATTGGATGGCCGGCAGTGACGGTCTTGAAAATGGCGAAGCCAACAAACGGGTGGTGCGTTTGCCGGACGGTTCGTTGCTGAATCGGTATTGGGATGATCTGGATACGCCGCGTACGGAATCCTATATGGAAGATATATTGACCGCCAGTGAGGCCAAGGACCGGCCGCCGGCGGAAGTTTACCGGGATTTGCGGGCCGGTGCCGCTTCCGGCTGGGACTATAGTTCGCGCTGGTTCGACAACCCGCTCGAGTTATCGTCGATCCGCACCACGTCGTTCCTGCCGGTGGATCTGAACGCGTTGCTGTATCACCTGGAACATACCCTGGCCAATGCCAGTTTGCTGGCCAAGGATCAGCAGGCCGCCAACGATTACAGCCAGCGGGCCGAGCGGCGAAAGCTGGCAATCAACCAGCACCTGTGGAACGAGCAAGAGGGATATTATGCCGACTACAACTGGCAGCAGGGCAAGTTGAGTGAACAACTGACCGCCGCTACCGTGTTTCCGTTATACGCAAAAATCGCGCCGATGGATCGCGCCAACCGCACCGCGCAAACCATTCGGGCGCAATTGCTCAAGCAAGGCGGTTTGACCACCACTACGCATACCACCGGGCAGCAGTGGGATGCCCCCAATGGATGGGCGCCGCTGCAATGGGTTGCGGTTGAAGGACTGCGCAATTACGGCGATGATGCTTTGGCGGAAGATATTGCCACTCGATTTTTAGGCAATGTGCAACGGCTTTATAATAACCAACATAAGCTGGTGGAGAAATATGTAGTTGAAGGTAGCGGCCTTGGCGGCGGCGGCGGGGGCGAATACCCATTGCAGGATGGTTTTGGCTGGACCAATGGCGTCACGCTGAAATTACTGGATTTGTATTGTGATAAAACGCCGGGCTGCGTGGATAAGCAGAAGACCGGCGAAGGTGTAAAAGAAGCTACTGTCACGCAATAGCACAGGGTAACAGCTTAACGAATTGACAGCCTCGCAATAACGGATTGGCGCCGGGGGTCGGTAATATTGACTCCCGCGTCTTGAACGTAATAATTCACATTATTGATTATCTTCCCTTCCCCGCGCTGGTGACTATACTTAACGGGCATAATTCTTCCAAAAATTGTCAATTATTATTTATATAAATATGTAGAGGCATATATGAATTATCCGCCGTTGGGTCAGGATGAAGAACAGCGTTTAGCAACTCTTGAAGAGTATGGCATTCATGAGCCAATAACGGATATGGGCTTTAATCGTATCATTCATTTAACAGCCAATATTTTTAATGTTCCCATCGTATTGATTTCCCTCATCGAAGCGGAGCGTCAGCTGTTTGCCGCCAGTATCGGCATCGCCACCTGTGAAACGCCACGGGACATTTCCTTTTGCGCGCATACTATCCAAGGACGAAATATCCTGGTGATAACGGACACTCTGGCGGATCCGTTGTTTGAAGATAATCCGCTGGTCACCGGCGAGCCCTTCATTCGTTTTTATGCCGGTATTCCCTTATTTACACAAACCGGGTACGCCATCGGCTCGCTGTGCATTATCGATCGGGTGCCGCGACCGGATCTCAGCGGCGGCGACAAGCAGAATATGCAGGATCTGGCGGCGCTGGTAATGGATAAACTGGAAATGCGCCGTTTGGAAAGAGCGCGCTCCGCCAGCCAGGGCCGTTTTGAAAATATTGCGCACACATCGCCGGATGCGATTATCTGTGCCGACGAAATCGGCACCATTACTTTTTGGAATACCGCCGCCCGCAAATTATTGGGTTATGACAACAAGGATATCCTCGGACAGAGTATCAATATATTGGTACCGGACGGCCTGGTGGCGCGATTACATCGTCTGGTGGCCGATAAAGAGACGTTGCAGCACGGCGGGACGCTGGAACTGAAGGTCCGGGCGGCGGATGGTTCCTGGATTCCGGTGGAGCTTTCCGCCTCGATGTGGGTTGACCACCAGCATGTCAGCTTTGGCGCCATCCTGCGGGACATTACCGAACGGCGCCGCAATGAGGAACGCTTGTTTCAGCTGGCGCATATGGATCATCTTACCGGCCTGGCCAACCGGACCCTGCTGACCTCGAGTCTCGAGCAGGTGCTGAGGAATGAAGCCGCCGCCATCATCATGCTGGTGGATTTGGACGGTTTCAAAGATGTCAACGATAACCTGGGCCATGCCGGCGGCGACATGGTATTGGTGGCTGTGGGCGATAAACTTCGACACTGCGTGCGATCCGGCGATGTCGTGGCCCGTATGGGCGGCGATGAGTTCGCCATGCTGCTGCCGGGCCTGTCGGATCCGCAGCGGGCGGCGGAAATCGCCGATCAGATTATCGATGAAATATCGAAAATTTTTACCGTCGACGGACAGCCGGTGAACATCGGCGCCAGCGTCGGTATCGTGATTTATCCCATCCACGGCTTGACCATCCAGGAATTGCTCACCAGCGCCGATCTGGCGCTTTACCAGGCTAAGGCTGAGGGGCGTCACTGCCGCCGTTTTTTTACCCGCGAACTGCGTGAATTATCGCAGGCCAAACGCTCTTACCAGACCGAACTCGGCCGCGCCTACGAGCAAAATGAATTTGAATTGTTCTATCAGCCTCAGGTTCGTTTGTCCGACGAGGCGATTGTCGGCGCGGAGGCTTTGCTGCGCTGGCGGCATCCGGAAAAAGGATTGCTTGGCCCAGCCGCTTTTTTGCCGGCGCTGGAATCAGGTCCCTGGGCGGAGCGGGTAGGGGAGTGGGTGATAAAGACCGCCTGCCGGCAGACGGCGTTATGGCGCGGCGCCGGCGTGGAAAATTTCCGTATCGGCGTCAATTTGTTCAGCGCGCAGTTCAGGACCGGCAATCTGGCGCGGCAGGTGCGCGCCATTTTGGCTGAAACCGGGCTGCCGCCCAAGGCGCTGGAAATGGAAATTACCGAAAATATTATCCTGCGCCATGATGAAACCATGTTGCTCCCGCTGCGGGAATTATGCCGGGACGGCGTGGGGATCGCGTTTGATGATTATGGAACCGGTTATGCCTCTCTCAGCATGCTTAAACACTATCCGGTCACCCGGCTCAAGGTCGATCAGACATTTGTCCGCGCCATGTGCGAATCCCCGCCGGATGCGGCTATTGTCAGGGCGATACTGTATTTAGGCAGCAGTTTTAAACTGGAGGTTATCGCTGAAGGCGTTGAAACGGTGGAACAATGCGAACGTCTGCGTAAAAAAGGCTGCCTGGAAGCCCAAGGCTATCTGTTCGGCAGACCCATGACCGCGGCGGAGTTTACCCTGCGATTGGGATTGGGGCATTAATGCCGATGGGATTTTCAGGCCCGGGGGTTTATTTCCGGGCTGAGTCGGACTCTCTTACCATGGCCGCCAAAAAGGTTGACGCTGTACTATTCCTTCGGCGGCCGGCCGATTATGCAGTACCGGTTGGGCGGGTTGGTGATGGATATGCTCCGCTATTCTATCGCGGAGACTTTCTGCCTGGACATCCCGGAGAGCTTTAGCGGGACTATCAACGGCAACATTTTGTACCCGTTGTGCGGGCAATAAGCCGCGGTTGGCCTCAACCACCTTTTGATGAAACTTCTCTGATATCTTGTCGGCGTCGTCATGTAATCCTTTCCAAAGAGGAATTTTACTTAACCAATGATAGATTTTCCACATTGGGACGTCGTAGCTCTGCGCCACTGTACGTACAGACTGATTTTCATCTAAAACTTTTTCGACGCAGAGCCGCTCGATATTTTTATTATATATCCTGCGTCTTTTCAATGGTGCAAAATCAGCCTGCGCGGTTGAGGATGGTGCTTTTTGTTTTGCTGTTTTTGGATTTGTTATGGCTGAATGGTTAGGGCACTGTCCTTTTGATAAGTCATCGTGTGGAATAGTAAATATATTCTGTCGCTCTTTTATTGGCATAGCTAATTTTTGCTGCATCTCGGGTCTGCTCTTTTGCAAATGTGGGCATGATGAAGTTGATTCACCGTAAGCTAAGGCCGTTGTTTTTTTAGGCGATTTACCACTGTTTGAAATATTGATGAGTTGATGGTTTTTATTAAAATTAAAAAAAATAATATTATTATTTACTAAGGTTTTTGGTCTTTCTTCTGCTGAATGGTTAGTAAAAACTCCTGTCATTTCATTCATTGACAGCGTCGTGTTCATTAGAGGCCCCTAATAATTCCTTTATTTTTTTGCAGTATCATAATGCAATTGTGCAGCCACTCAACAAGTTTTTTGACTTTTTTAAATAGCATTGAAACTATTTATCTTCCGTTGTACGGATTTGGCCTGCGGCAACGGATATCCAGCTGAACCCTCCTCTTAGCCGTTGTTTTAATAGAATCGTCATTAACACATCCCTGCCATCCGGTTGACCAATAATCTTCCCGCCGCCCTGGCGTTATCGGGCAATCAGGAGATCACACTGGTGCTCTGCGGTGGGACCTTTCGCCATCAGCTGTGTGATGGCGAACGCGGCTAAAAAAGTGGTCGCGGTGCTGGATTCCAGCAAGTTCGGCCGCAATGGCTTTAATCTGGTGTTGCCCATCGATAAAATTCATACCTTGATCACTGATGACGGCATTAATGACAAAGATCGGGTTGATCTGGAACAGCGGGGCATTGAGGTGATCATTGTCTGATATTTTATCCCACCGGCGGTGGTGGATCGTTATTGCGTCATCCAGGACAGCATGTTGATCAACAACTGCTTATAGCCGGGCCAATCCATAAAGCTCTGCGGCAGCCAGTGCGGGCTGATATCCGACGTCCATACCAGGGTCCGTCCTTGCTGATAGCGGCCGGTCACCAGAAGCGGATACCCTCCGGCGGCTTGCGGCAGCCGCGCCAGCACCTCGCTGCCGGGTTTGACGATCACTTCGTTTATCCCCAGCAGCACCGGCCATTCGCCGGTAATATGCCGGAACATGGCATGGCCCTGATGCGCCGGCTCGATTTCCGGACGAAATCCTTCGGGAATTTCCACACGATCGTCATAGGGCAAACACTCCACCGGCAAGGCTTGTTCCACCGGAGTGCGATGCCAGCGCGCTTTACCGTCTATACCCTGGAAACTCAGGTAACCGCCGAACATTCCCAGGGCGCCGCCTTGTGCTGTCCAGTCCCGTAACAGCGCCAGACGGTTGGCCACGGTTTTACCGTTCAGCCACACATCGGGGTGCAGCAGCAGGGAATTGGCGCCGATATCCGAGAGCAGGACCGCGTCGTAAACGCCGAGTCCGTCCAGGGTAAAAGGGAAATCTTCCACCGCCTGGTGCGCGGGCATATGGGTGAGCTCAAACTCCGTGTCGGCCAGAGCGGCTATCATCCCTTTGGCGCCGGAGTGAAAGGTCACGCTGCCGAACTGATCAAAACCCTTGAAATGCGTGGCCGAGGTGACCCATGTCTCACCCACCAACAGTACTTTTTTCCGACTCATTGTGAAGCCCTCCTCGAGCATGGTAAATAAAAAAGCCGACCGGCATTTTTTTGATCTGCAATGATGAATTAAAGTTGAACCGGTTCAATTATAAAAATTGTCATTTTAATAATTATAAATCAAGTTAAAATAAATATTTTAATGTATTTTTTTCATAAATTATTGAACCGTTTCAATTTTCATTTTATCCTTCGGTTTGCTCTGGTTCGGCGGCGAGGGTTGTGAAATACTGTTAGTTCAATGGAAGTGGTTGATTGCATTATCCTATGACATCAGGATAGAAAAGGGGCCAAGCCATGACAACCGCCAAGTTATCGATTCGTCAGGTCAGCCGGCGCTTTGGCGCCATAACGGCGCTGGCGCCCACGGATCTGGATATCGCGCCGGGGGAATTCGTCTGCGTGGTGGGGCCGTCCGGCTGTGGTAAAAGCACCTTGTTCAACCTCATTTCCGGCGTATTGCCGGTGGACAGCGGCGCTATTTTCATTGATGACCATGATGTTACCGGCCACAGCGGCCACGTGGGGTATATGCTGCAAAAGGATTTGCTGTTGCCCTGGATGACGGTTATCGACAATATCGTGCTCGGCGCCATTATCAAAGGCGGCGCCAGCCGGGGGCAGCGGGCGGCGGGCGCGGCGCTGGCGGAACGTTACGGCCTGGGGGAATTTATCAATCACTATCCGGCGGCCCTGTCCGGCGGAATGCGGCAACGGGTGGCGCTGATGCGGACTCTGGCGATGGAGCATGACGTGATGTTATTGGATGAACCCTTCGGCGCGCTGGATTCGCAAACACGCTTATCCATGCAGCGGTGGCTATTAACCGTGTGGGCGGAGCAGCGGCGGACGGTGGTCTTTGTTACCCATGATATCGACGAGGCGGTGTACCTGGCGGATCGGGTGGTGGTGATGACGCCGCGGCCCGGCCGCATCCAGGAGATATTTACCGTGAATATCCCCCGGCCGCGGCCGCTGTCCTGCCTGACCGGTGAGGAATTCATCCGATTAAAACGCCGGATCCTGAGCCTTATTTACAGTGAAAACCTTCAACAGGACCTGCCCGCCGATGAAACGCGTTCGTAAAGTACTGTTGCCCCTCGGGGGACCTTTGGCGGCGTTGCTGCTGGTGTTGCTGATTTGGGATATGGCGGTGCGTTTCTACCACATTCCTCCCTATGTGCTGCCCTCGCCGGAAATGACCTGGCGGCACGTTTTGTCGGACTGGTCGGTGTTATGGGTGGGTTTTCAAAGTACGTTCACCACCTTTTTGCTGGGGTTTATCCTCGGTGCCGGCGCCGGTTTCATGTTTGCGGTGATCATGGATTCCACCCGCTGGATCCGCAGCGTGCTCTATCCAATTCTCATTGCCAGCCAGGCGGTGCCGGTGATTGCCATTTCCGCCGCGCTGACTATCTGGCTGGGATTCGGCCTGGCGCCCAAGCTGGTTATCGTGGCGCTGGTGGTGTTTTTTCCGGTGGTGGTTAACGTGCTGGACGGCCTGAACTCCGTTGATCGCGATATGCTGAATCTGGTGCGGTCCATGGGCGGCTCCGGCTGGAGCATCTTCCGCTATGTCAAGCTGCCGGCCACCTACACGCCGTTATTTTCCGCCTTGAAACTTTCCGCCACCTTCAGCGTGACCGGCGCGGTCATCGGCGAATGGACCGCCTCCACCAGCGGCGGCCTGGGGGCCTATCTGTTACAGGCCAACTCGCGGTTAAACACCGCCGGGACATTTTCCGCCATCGGTTTCCTGGCGTTATTGGGCGTGCTCAGTTTCCTGCTGGTGATCCTGCTTGAGTACCTGGCGACGCCGTGGCTCGCCTCGTCCAAGGCCCGCCGCTGGTCGCGGCGCTACTGGCGCCGTACCCCCTAACCTTGCATAGGTTTGCTTAACATGGATGACAGCCTCAAAACCACCCGGGCATTACGGCCCACCATTCGTGACGTGGCGCGGCTGGCCGGGGTTTCAATCGGCACCGTCAGCGCTGTTATCAACAATAGCGCCCGGCCGGTGGCGGAAGGTACCCGGGACCACGTGCTGCGCTGCATCGCCGAGCTGAATTTCGAGCCGAACAGCGCCGCCAGAAGCCTTAAGCATCAACGCATCTCATCCATCGGTTTTGTCGTGCCGGATTTGGGCAATGGGTTTTTTGTCGATGTGGCCCAGGGCATCCAGAGCGTGCTGGATACCGTCGATTGCCTGCTGGTGCTGTGTATGACCTGGTCGAATACCCGACGGGAAGAGTATTACGCCCAGGTGTTGCGGACCCAGCGGCTCAATGGGGTGATTTATCTCTCCGGCACCGGCTTGCCCAGTCCGTCGCTTATTGCCCTGGCGCAAAAAGGGTCGGTGGTGTTTGTGGATGAATACCTGCCCGGACTGGACGTGCCGTTTATCAGTTCGCAAAATCTTATCGGCGCCCGCGCCCTTGGGCAATATGTCCTGGCAAAGCACCACCGCCGCCTGGCGGTGGTGACCGGTCCACGGGGGTTATGGACCAGCGAGCAACGCCAGGCGGGATTTCGCGAGGCTTTTGCCGGGGCCGGCATTCCGCCGGACAGCGTGCCGATCGTACGCGGCGATTACACCGAGCAGGCAGGACGCCGGGCGGCGGATGAGATTCTGGCAATGGCGGTGCGGCCCACGGCGGTGCTGTGCGCCAATGACCTGATGGCCATTGGTTTTATCCGCCGCTGCCTGGAGCTGCATGTACGGGTACCGGAAGATATCAGCGTCACCGGCTTCGATGATATTCCCGAAGCGCGTCTGCTGAATCCCGAACTGACTACCGTGCGCCAACCGGGACGGGAAATGGGCCGCGCCGCCGCATCTCTGTTATTGCACCGTATCGGCGCCATCCCGGATGCGCCAGGTCAATGCGATTTTCCCACCGAGCTCTGTATCCGCCGTTCAGTGGATTGACTCTGGCCGGCGATCTTTTCCCCGCGACCCTCCCGGATTTCCCGGTGGGTTTAGTCCGGTCGGCCAATTTTTTGCCATTGCCAATCCCGGACTTTTTGGTGGGTTAGGCCAATTATCCGGCGTTTTGCCACTGCCAATCCCGCACTTCCGGCAGGTCGTCGCCGTGTTCCCGAACATAATGATAGTGTTCGTCCAGCTTGGCGCGGAACAGATCCAGGGCGGCGGCGGCCGGGTGTTGCGCTTTCAGCCCCGCTAAGCGCTCTATGGCGGCGATGGCCAGGTGAAATCTGTCCAGCTGATTGAGCACCGCCATATCGAACGGCGTGGTGGTGGTGCCTTCTTCCATGAAACCATGTACGTGGATGTTGTCATGGTTTTTGCGTTGATAGGTCAGGCGATGGATCAGGACCGGATAACCGTGAAAAGCGAAAATCACCGGTCGATCCGGGGTGAACAGCGCGTCGAAATCTTCATCGGAATGGCCATGGGGATGCTGATCAGGTGATTGCAGCGCCAGCAGGTCCACCACGTTTACCACCCGGATACGCAGGGCCGGCACATGGCGGCGCAGCAGTTCAGCCGCCGCCAATGTCTCCAGGGTGGGCACATCTCCGGCGCAGGCCATAACCACATCCGGCGGCGTTTTGCCGTCTTCGTTGCCCGCCCAGTGCCAGATGCCCATGCCTGCCTTGCAGTGCTTGACCGCTTCGTCCATGGACAGCCACTGCGGCTCCGGCTGTTTGCCCGCCACGATGACATTGATGCGATCGTAGGTATTCAGGCAGTGATCGCCAACCCACAGCAGGGTGTTGGCATCGGGGGGCAGATAGATACGCACGATATCGGCTTTCTTGTTGGCCACCAGATCCACAAAACCCGGATCCTGGTGGCTGTAGCCGTTGTGATCCTGCCGCCAGACATGGGAGGACAATAAATAGTTCAGGGAGGATATGGGGCGGCGCCACGGCAGGGCACGGGAGACTTTCAGCCACTTGGCGTGCTGGTTGAACATGGAGTCGACAATATGTATAAAGGCTTCATAGCAGGTAAATAATCCGTGCCGGCCGGTGAGCAGATAGCCCTCCAGCCAGCCCTGGCAAAGATGTTCGCTCAGGACCTCCATCACGCGGCCGTCCATTGCCAACTGCTCGTCGTAAGGCTTGGTCTCCTCCATCCAGACCCGATTGGTGGCTTCAAATACCGCGCTTAGCCGATTGGATGCCGTCTCGTCGGGGCCGAACAAGCGAAAATTGGCATTATCCGCATTCAGCCGGAAGATATCCCGCAAATACTCGCTGAAGATCTTGGTGGATTCCGCCTGGATCCCCCCCCGTTGTGTTATCGCCACTCGGTAGTCGCCGATGTCCGGTGTGTGCAGGGTCTTTCTGAGCAGACCGCCGTTGGCATGGGGATTGGCCCCCATGCGCCGGGCGCCCTCGGGCGCCAGCCGACGCAATTCGTCTTTAAGCCTGCCTTCGGCGTCGAATAAATCATCCGGATCATAACTGCGCATCCACTGCTCCAAAATCCGCCGGTGAGCATCGTTTTCACGGCAGCCTGACACCGGCACCTGATGGGCGCGCCAGAAGCCTTCCACCTTTTTACCGTCCACGTCCTTGGGGCCGGTCCAGCCTTTCGGGCTGCGAAAAATAATCAGCGGCCAATGGGGCACCCTATGCCCGGGTGCGCTGCCGGCGACGGCGTCCTGTTGTATCCGATGGATGGCGTCGAAGGCCCGATCGAAAGCGGCGATCGTTTTGCGGTGCATATCCAAGGGTTGATCGCCTTCGACAAAAATCGGCTGATAACCATAGCCTTGAAACAGCTGTTGCAGATCTTCATCGCTGCATCGCCCCAGCAGAGTAGGATTGGCTATTTTGTAGCCATTGAGGTGCAGGATCGGCAGGACGGCGCCGTCGCGTGCCGGATTAATAAATTTATTGCCGTGCCAGCTGGCGGCCAGCGGACCGGTTTCCGCTTCGCCGTCGCCGATGACACAGGCGGCGATAAGACCGGGGTTGTCGAATACCGCGCCGTAGGCGTGCACCAGGGAGTAGCCCAGTTCGCCGCCCTCATTGATGGAGCCGGGAGTCTGTGCCGCCGCATGGCTCGGGATGCCGCCGGGGAACGAAAATTGGCGGAATAAATGGCGCATGCCCTCGGCGTTTTCATTGACGTCGGGATAAATTTCGCTGTAAGTGCCTTCAAGCCAGGTGTTGGCCACCATGCCTGGTCCGCCGTGTCCCGGGCCACAAATAAACATCATATCCACGTCGCGGTTGCGGATGATGCGGTTGAGATGGGTATAGATGAAATTGAGACCGGGCGTGGTGCCCCAGTGGCCGAGCAGGCGAGGCTTGATATGTTCAGGAAGCAGCGGCTGACGCAGCAGGGGATTGTCCATAAGATAGATTTGTCCCACCGACAGATAGTTTGCCGCCCGCCAATAGCGGTCCATCAGCGCCAGTTCATGAGCATCGGGTGTGGAAGGAACGGACCCAACAACGGTGGTTTCCATATGAAGTCTCCTCGGCATACATAGGTGATACGGAATAGCACAAGTCTAGACCGGTATCTCCCTCTATGCCCGAGTAGGGGGGCCCAGGCAGGTACGCCGAGTGCATTTCTTTTCATAAGCCGAATCCTGATTATTCAATTCCTGATGGATGGACTCCTTATCGGTTAATGCCCCCTCAGCCCCTCGTCCCACAGGAAGATCGGATAATCAGCTCGCCGCGCAGCTGTATATGACGGGGGGCCACCTGAGGAAACTGTATGCGGTTAAGCATCAGGAAAATAGCGCTTTCGGCGATATCGCCAAAGGGTTGTTTATAGGTGGTCAAGGGAATCCCGAGCAAAGCCGAATATTCATTATCGTCAAAGCCGACGACGTTCACTTTGCGGTTGATTTGAGTGCAGACGGATAACAGCTTCATGGCGGTGAAATCATTGGCGCATACAATATTGGTGGCGCCGGAATCGAGTATCCGGTTAATGAACTCCTTATCCCCCACCGCACCCTCATGCACCCACTCGCCCATGGCGGGCAGGGAGGCTTCCAGCAACGCCAGCCTATATCCCATGATGCGCATGGAAACCGTATGCGCCGAGTAGTTTTCACACAGAAAATCAACGCGCCGCGTTTTGTTCTTCAACAAATGGTGGGTCACAGAATAACCGGCGGCAATGTTATCTATACCCACCAGATCATAGGCGCTTCTGTTGGGATAGGCGGCCAAATCGCTGTCCACCAGCACCACTTTGATATTGCACTGTGAGAGTTTATGAAGAATAAGATCGTTGATTTCATCCGCAAAGGGGTGAAATTCAATAGGAATAAAAAATATGCCATGAACGTTATTTTTGATATAACGATCGATGATCTTTTCAACGGTAATGATGATTTTCTGTTTACTGGCATCCGAACCCATGGTGACGACACCGTTCCAGACCAGGGAGAAATTAAACTGTTGCGATAATGACGCCATGGATTTGAATATCTGCTCGAACAGGAAGCCGCTTTCATTGGCTTCCAGACGGGGGGATAATATACCCAGAGTCAGTTCTTGCGGCGTGACGAGAGATTCCTGGTGTTGAACACAGACGTAATGACCGGAGCCTTGGGTACTGCTAATCAGGCCCATTTCTCTTAATTTGGCCAAGGCTTTGGATATTGTGGGTCTGGAGACGAAAAATTCATCACATAAAATTTTTTCCGAGGGTAAACGTTGATCTTCTTCGTAGATCCCGTCAAGGATACGCTGTTTTATCGTCAAAAATACCGCGTCCAGTTTACCTCTTTTTGTCATGATGATTTTTTTCGCCTGTTCCAAAATTAATTAGGTCACCCAAAACTATCCAAGGGCCGGGAAATAACACCGACATGATATAACCTGAACCAGCCAATATTTAAAAACACCATAAATGATAAAAGTTGTAAAATCAAGCGGGTAAATTGGTCAAAATTTATGCCACCCGATCTTCGCGCTGCTAATGGGATTATCGTGCAGGGAATAAAAATAAACCCATCCCGCGCACACTAAATGAAGATTTTTTTCTTTAACACGAGTGTGGTCACAATCTGATTCCCATTCCCTTAGGGCTTTCTCTTCAATGGTTTGATCCTGGTGACGGTTGCCACGCTATGGGATAAACCTTGGCAAGTCGCCGGCCGCTATTAGCCGTTCCGCCTCATTTTAGTCCTCTCCTTGTTGTAATCAGCCTTCTTCGGGCGTATCTGGGCCGTCAGATAAACAGGAAAGGGCTATGACCCGCACCGGGTGGTCGGGAATGCCGTGATGGGATAAGTACTCTCACTCAGTGGTTTTGCCTTCTTCCAATGTTATTTTTATAACATATTGTTTTAAAACATTATTTTATCTATTCTTCGTCCCATGTGTGGTTCGCCGCGGCGAAACGAGGAGGCTGTAATGCATTTGAATTATTAATGTGAGCGTGATCACTTTAATGACGAAATAGTGAATATTTTTAACAAATTTGCAAAGAATATGTGATCAATATCGAAGGTTAAGCTGCAAATTTATCGTATGTTGTATGCACATATTAACTAATTAATTTTACAAATTTGTCAATATGTAAAGTTAATTCGCCCATGCCGATATAATTTTAAACAGAGGATTTTTTTGATGTATACCTACAAGAACCTCGTTGAACAGGTTATAGCTGAAAACAAAACGACGCTACTGGCGGTGGATGAAACTGAAATCAACCAGCTCATGGATGAAATATGTAAAGCAAAAACAATTCAGTTGTATGCTATGGGTAGAATGCAACTTTCCGTGCGCGCTTTTGCTATGCGGCTGAAACATATGGGATTTGACAGCTATGTGGTCTATGACACCACCACGCCCTGTATCGGGGCGGGAGACCTGCTCATCGGCCATTGCGCGGTAACCAATGTCGAACTCAATGTCATTAAACTGGCCAAGGAAGCCGGTGCCCGCATCGCTTTGCTCACCGCGCATCCGGAAAACGAACACGGCGGTTATGCCGACTTGACGGTAAGAGTGCCGGGCCAGATTTTTGGCGGCGCCGAGGAAGTGGCATCCATTCAACCCATGTCGTCTTTGCTGGAACAATCGTTATTTTTGTTTGTTGATATTATTACCATGCTGTTGATTGAAAAAACCGGTATATCCCTCGATGAGATGAAAAAGCGTCACACTAATCTGGAAGGGTTACCGCACAAATTTGCCTAACATTGAATTTATTTAGCCAAAAGGCCCGATTATGAAAGATGGTGACATAATACAAATTGCTCATCTTGTTTCAAGCCTGGATGACGCGATGGAGCATTATTATCATGTTTGTCATATCGGCCCATGGGACGTATATACCTATGGACCGCATAATATCAAAAACTCTCTTTATCGTGGTAAACCGGCGGAACATATTTATAAAATCGCCGTATGCTGGGTTAACGGCGTTCAAATGGAACTCATGCAGCCTATAAGTGGATATAGCATCTATGACGAATATATCGAAAAACACGGTTATGGTTTGCACCATATGAAACTTTATTTTAAAGATTGCCGAGAGGCGATAGCCGAATATGAAAAGCGCGGCTACCAGGTGGTGCAAAGCGGCAATATCGGTGACGATGTTTTTTATTATCTTGATACCGAAGAGCGGTTCCAGGGCGCGGTGATCGAATTGGGCAACGCCGGTGCCATACCTGAACCAGAAAGCCGGTATCCCGCCTGATATACCCGTCATAATTCCAGTTTCAGGTGCGTTGGCTTTCCTGCGGCTCGAAATATTAAGGGCATAATATATTGTTAATGATGAGGAATAATCATGAAAAATTTCAACGCGGTTGCGCTGTGCCTGTGGCTTGGCGCCGCCATTAATACTTACCCGATTATCGCCAATGCCGCCGCCGATCAGCAATTAACCATGGTGGGCATTCCGAAATTACGTTCCGCCTGGTTTAACGATTATGAAAAAGGGCTGAAAAAAGCCGGCAAGGATTTTGGCGTCAATGTTTACCAGCAGGCGCCCGCGTCGCCGGATGAAGCGCAACAGGTCCGCATTATCGAAGACTCCATCAGCCAGGGTGTGAATGCGGTACTGGTGGTGCCGAATAACGCCAGTTCCTGCGAACCGGTTTTCGCCCGCGCCCATGATAAAGGCATTGTGGTCATTACCCATGAGTCGGTGAATCAGGCCAACGCCGATTTTGACGTGGAAATGATCGAAAATGAAAAATTCGGCAAATACATGATGGATCAGTTTGCCCAGCATGTGAACGGCAGCGGCGAATACGCCATCTATGTCGGTTCGTTAACCGTGCCCGCCCATAATACCTGGGCGGATGCGGCGATAAAGGAAGCGAAGGCGAAATACCCCAATCTGAAGCTGGTGGCCGATCGTTTCCCGGTGAGCGAGGATCGCAACGCCTCTCGCCAGAAGACCCTCGAACTGTTATCCACCTATCCTGACCTGAAAGGGGTGATTTCATTCGGCAGCCAGGGCGGGCCAGGAGCGGCGCAAGCGCTGCGCGAGAAGGGACTGGTGGGCAAACTGACCGTCATGGGCACCACCTCGCCGAAAGAGGGGGCGTCATTCCTGAAGGACGGTTCTTTGACCGAGCTGATTCTGTGGAGTCCGGGGGATGCCGCGTATTCCATGACCTATATCGCTAAAATGATCGTTGAAGGCAAGCGCGACCAGATTAAAAACGGGCTGGAAATCCCCGGGATAGGCAAACCGGATATCAACGGTAAAAACATTATTTTTGATAAACCGCTCACCGTCACCAAAGACAACTACAGCAAATACGATTTCTAATCGGGATACCGAACAGGGGCTGACAGCGCCGGCGCCCCTGTTCACTGCCGGAGGACATACAATGCAATTTCTTGCCGTTGAGCATATTACCAAGACCTTCGACGGGGTGACCGCCCTTAATGATGTCAGTTTTGACATCAACGTGGGGGAAATTCACGGTTTGGTGGGAGAAAACGGCTGCGGCAAATCCACTCTGATGAAAATCGTCGCCGGCGTGCTGGATTTCCATCGCGGCACCCTGCGTATCAACGGCCGCCAAATGGATAAATATTCCGCCATCGAGGCGGTAAAACAGGGAATCGGCATCATCTACCAGGATTTATCGTTGTTTCCCAACCTGACGGTATTGGAAAATATTTATATCAGCCAGATGGTGAATGATAATAAAACGCTGGTATTTTCAGCCGCCTATAAAGACAAGGTTAACGCCATTATCCAGCAGTTGGGTATCAATATCGATCTTGAGGCGGATGTGGACGATTTGCCCATCGCCAAACAGCAGTTGGTGGCCATTGCCCGGGCGCTGGTCAATGACTCCAGGCTTATTATTCTGGACGAACCCACCACGGCGCTGACCCGTACCGAAATCAAGCATCTGTTTGCCCTCCTCAATCGCCTGCGAACGCAGGGAATTTCGTTTATTTTTATCAGCCACAAGCTTAATGAGCTGCTGGAAATCTGCGATCGCATCACCGTCATGCGCGACGGCAAATTAATCGACACGGTGGCCGGCAGCGAAGCCACCACCGCGAAAATCGAAGCCTTGATGTTGGGTTATGAGCTGACCTTTCCCCCACGGCAATCCCATGCCACGTCTGATGTGTTGCTTAGCGTGCGCGGCCTGTGCAAGAAGAACAGCTTTCAGGAGATAAGCTTCGATTTACATAAGGGCGAGGTATTGGGCATCGCCGGGCTATTGGGGGCCGGCCGCACCGAACTTGCTTTGGCGCTGTTCGGCATCGAGCCGGCGCAAAAGGGACAAATCTTTATCGAGAACCGGCCGGTGACCATCGGTAATGTCGGCACCGCGGTGGCCAACGGCATCGCCTATGTTCCGGAAGACCGATTGCTGCAGGGTCTGATTATGCAGCAAAGTATCGCCGCCAACACCGCACTCTGCTCGTTGAAATCATACCTCAATCCGCTGGGGCTGCTGGACGGCGGCAAGATGCGCAGGGCGGTGAGCGGCCTGCTGAAAGGCATGCAGGTGAAATACGACAGTATGGATAAAGAGATCAGAATGCTTTCCGGCGGCAACCAGCAAAAAGTGGTGTTGGCGAAATGGCTTGCCACCCATCCGCGTATTTTCATTCTGGACAGCCCGACGGTGGGTATTGACGTGGGGGCTAAAAGTTATATTTACCAAACGGTGAAGCAGAAGGCCGCCGAGGGCATGGGTATCTTGTTTATTTCCGACGAACTGCCCGAGCTGTTGGCTAATTGCGACCGGATTATCATGATGAACCGGGGCCGATTCGGTAAGGAATATGCCACCGACGCCATTGATAATGAAACGCTGCAGCAAGAAATAGAAAACGTCTGATGTTGTCAGTGTAAAGAAGCGGGTGAGGTTATTTTATTATGGATATGTCCAAGATTTTCAAATCGCGGGAATTGCTGTTGCTTCTGCTGATTATTGTATTCTCCATTGCCATTACCTATATCAATCCGGCATTCATGTCGTTGGATAATATTGCCGATTTACTTAAAGCCAATACCGTACTGGGCATTTTTGCCCTCGGCGTATTGCTGGTATTGATTTCCGGCGGATTCGACGTCTCATTTACCGCCATCGCCCAGGTGGTGCAGTACGCCGTGGTCTATTACTTCCTGCAGGCCAATCTGGATAACATCTATCTGGCGATATTGTGCAGTATCATTATCGGCGCGGTAATGGGATCGCTCAATGGCGTGATTATTTACTATTTCAAGATTACCGCGATTATTGTCACCATTGCCACCAACAGCCTGTTTTACGGTCTGTTATACGTCGTGACCCAGGGTGATTTGATCTACGATATCCCGCCGTCGTTCCTGGGTTTGGCGGAGCTGAAAATTTTCCCGCTGCATGCCGCCAACGGCGCATTGTACGGTATCAGTTTTGTCACCTGCCTGTGGTTCCTGCTGGCGCTTGGCATGCATTTATTCCTGCGACATACCGTGCTGGGACGCAGCGTGTACGCCATCGGCGGTAATCCCGTCTCGGCGGAGCGGGTGGGTTTCAACCTGAAAAAAACCACGCTGTTTATCTACACCCTGGTGGGCGCCATTTCCGGCTTTGCCAGTATTGTCCAGGTATCGATTGTGCAAACGGTCATTCCCAATTCCATCGTCGGTTCGGAATTACAGGTGATCGCCGCCGTGGTATTGGGCGGGGCGTCGGTCACCGGCGGCCGCGGCAGCGTGGCGGGTACTCTGCTGGGGGTGCTGCTGTTCGCCATTCTCAGTAACAGCCTGACCCTGATGAAAATATCGCCGTATTACTACAACGTGTTTACCGGCCTGGTGATTTTATTCAGCGTTGCCATCAACGCATTGCAGGTTATCAGGCAACGGCGCTCCCGCGTGCGGGTGCTGGTGGATATCAAGGAGCCCTCATGAAAGCGATAGCAGTTGGAAAAAAACAATCGGGTAAAGTGCCGTTGTCGCCGATTATCCGTGAAAACGCCTCCTTGTATCTGGTGTTGGCGGCGGTATTTGTTTTGATGTATTTCCTGAACGGCGCCAAGTTTTTAAGCGTACAGAATTTCAGTTCCATGGCGTATCAATTGCCCATCGTCGGTTTTTTGTCGCTGGGGATGATGATTTCCATGTTGTCGGGAGGGATAAACCTGTCGATTATCGCCACCACCAACCTTAACGGCATTGTGATCGCCTTGTTTTTGCAATCCTTTGCCCCCCAGGGCATGAAGCTGGCATCGGGGGAAATGATTGCCGTGGCGATTGCGCTTGGACTGGCGGCCTGCGTGGTGGTGGGGGTGATTAACGGTTTACTGATCGCCTTGTTGAAAATACCGGATATTTTGGTGACGTTGGGCACCATGACCCTGATTTCAGGTTTGAACGTGGTTTTCACCAAAGGTTATACCATCACCGGCTTTCCCGCGGCACTGGTGAATATCGGCAACGGCCAAAGTTTCGGCGTACCCAATTCACTGTTCCTGTTTGTGGTCGCCGCCATTGTCGCGTCGGTGATCCTGAATAAGACCCGGTTTGGTTTTAACCTCTATATGATGGGTTCCAATCCGGTGGCGGCACGTTTTTCCAATATCAGCATCCTCAAGGTCACGATTATCCAGTATGTGCTGTCGTCCTGTTTTGCCGCGCTTACCGCACTGGTGATGATCGGCCAATTGAATTCAGTCAAGGCCAGTTATGCCGATTCCTACCTGCTGGTGGCGGTTTTGGCGGCGTTTCTAGGCAAGGTCAGCCCGTTTGGCGGATTTGGCCGGGTATCCGGCGTGGTGCTGGCGGTGATCATTTTGCAATTGATCTCCAGCGGCCTGAATCTGCTACGCCTGGATCCGTTTATGATCACGGCAACCTGGGGCGGTATCATTATTATTATCGTGCTGTGCCGCGGGCTGTTCTCCACACTCATCCGGCGAATGAAACTGCGCCGCCGGGTTTAACACCGCCGTGACATCGGTTGTCATCTCCTCGTGATGGTATCGGGGGGGCATCTTCGATACCACCGGTTGTAAACACCCCGGTAGGGTATCGGTTGTCACTGTCCCGGCGCATCGTTATTATCTGCCGCAAACGGCGTATAAAAATAAAGGCTTATCTATGTATATCGGTATTGATTTGGGGGGTACCAAAACGGAGGTCATCGCTCTTGACGCGGACGGGCGGGAGCTTTACCGGCACCGGGTGCCGACGCCGCGCAACGATTATGACCAAACGCTTATGGCGATTCGGGATCTTATCCTGTTGGCGGAACGGGAGACGGGACGGCAGGGCACCATCGGTATTGGTATTCCCGGTACGGTTTCGCAGTTAACCGGAAAAATTAAAAATGCCAATTCGGTATGGCTGAACGGTCGCTTTTTCCAGCAGGATTTAACCGCGCTGCTGCAGCGACCGTTCAAGGTAGCCAATGATGCCAACTGCCTGGCGATCTCGGAGGCCACCGATGGCGCCGGAGCCGGGGTGGAAATCGTGTTCGCGGTCATTATCGGCACCGGCTGCGGCGGAGGATTGGCCATCAATACCCGCGTTTATCAGGGACACAGCGGCATCGCCGGTGAATGGGGACACAATCCCTTGCCCTGGCCCGACGAAGTGGAATTGGTGTACCAGCGCGAAGTGCCCTGCTACTGCGGCAAGGTGGGGTGCAACGAAACCTTCATTTCCGGCACCGGTTTCACCACCGCGTACCGGCGTATCAGCGGCAAATCCCTGCCGGGAGAAGAGGTGGCGCGCCTGGCCGATGCCGGCGATGCCGCCGCCGAACAGGCGCTGCGGCAGTATGAAATGCGGCTGGCAAAGGCGCTGGCCGGGGTGGTGAATATTGTCGACCCGGGGGTTATCGTACTGGGGGGCGGCATGAGCAATGTGGACAGATTATACACCACCCTGCCGAAGCTGATGCCGCAGTGGATTTTCGGCGGGGAATTTTCCACCCCGATCCATAAAGCGAAACACGGCGATTCAAGCGGTGTACGTGGCGCAGCCTGGTTGCCGAAATTGATGGGCTGATTCTTAATAGGCCGATTCTTTATGGACCCATTCATACGAGCCTATTCTTAATGGGCCGATCGTTCGGCCCTACTTGGGGAAGGGGCCATAATAACTAAAGCCATTACCAAAATTAAGGCTATGCTTAGCACATCATGATAAGTAGGGAGTAACGTTTTATGACAACCCCAAATAAACCCGTGCCGGCCGATCAAAAGCCCGAAGATGTGACCATTAGCGAAGGCCTGGCAAAAATTCTCGAAGCGGACGCGCTGCTTACGCCGGAACAGGAGGATGCCATGGCGGATAAGGCCAGGGCAGCTGCCAAAGAGAGCCAGGATGCGCACAACAATCATCAGGATGAATGACCGATAGAGCCGAAAACGGATTTCAGACTGTTTATAAGCGTATTGGAAGTCAAAAGGCGGGAAGGATCCCGACCGGATAGTTTGTCAACGAGCTCCAGTTATTTAGTGAAGAATGCATCTGGGCCGCTACGCCGGGCAGCGTTTCTTGACCGGTTCGGCCGAATATTCGCGGTCCGGCCTGTTTTACCCCCTTGCCGATGACGGAGTAGTCCCGGCTCACGTTGGTTTCCCCCTGACTGAACGCCTGTGAGTCCCCTGGGCAACGCCTGTTTGCCCACTGGCGGCGCCTCTGGTCATTTCGTGATTTAGCTCTCTTCGTATCGTACATTTGCACAAAGAAATTGCCCGCGCCCGCTTTAATGCTGTGCCCTTGACCGGTGTCGCCTCAATTCCCGCCATCTATAATCACTCATATGACAATGCGTTAACATTCTTAATATAAACCCTGGTCCAAAGACCGGGTTGAGCCCATCCTGAAATGATTGCCCAAAGGATTTTTACCATGAGGCACCCGTGATGAAAATTACTCAAATCGAAGTGATGCGCCTGGCGATGCCTTTTACTTCCGGTAGAAGCAGCGATCGGCAAGATGGCGCGGTGGAGGATGCCTATAACGCCGCCTCTCCGGAGCTGACCCGTATGGAAACCCTGCTGGTGCGGCTGACAACCGACGGCGGTTTGCAGGGGTGGGGAGAGGGTTTCGGTCATCTCTCCAACCCGGTAACCTTTGCCGCGCTGGAGGGACCGGTGGGACGTTATTTCCTCGGACAAACATTTTCGGACACGCCGGAGGGAATAGCGCGGCTAATGGATGGGGCGCAACGCGCTTTTCACGCCTTTGGCCGCAGTGGACCGGTGCAATTCGCCCTGTCGGCACTGGATATCGCGTTGTGGGATCTGTGCGCACAATCGGCGGGCGTACCGCTCTGGCAGTTGCTGGGGGCACCTCGCCGGGAGATCGGCGTCTACGCCAGCCTGGTGAGCTACGGTAACGATCCCGCGCAGGTGGCTGACCATGCCATGCGCGCTTACGATAAAGGCTTTAGGGCCATTAAACTCCATGAAACCGAGTACCGGGCCATCGCGGCGGCCCGTGATGCATTACCGGCGGACGCGCGGTTAATGGTGGATGTCAATTGCCCTTGGACGGTGGAGGAAGCGTGCCGGCAAGCCCGGATGCTAAACGAACTGGAGCTGGCCTGGCTGGAAGAGCCGGTTTGGCCGCCGGACGATGCAACCGGACTGGCAGCGGTCAAGGCATGTGGCACACCGGTGGCCGCCGGGGAAAATGCCCAGGGAGTCGAGGGTTTCAGGCAACTGTTTGAAGCCGGTGCCGTAAGCGTCGCGCAGCCCAGCGTGGCGAAAATCGGCGGTATCAGCGCCGCGCTGGAGGTTTATCGTCTGGCGCAGCAGTATCGGGTAAACGTGGTGCCGCACTGCTTTTATTACGGTGCGGCGCTGATGGCCACCGCGCATCTGGTGGCCACTCTGCAGGAAGACGTGGCGCTGGAAGTGCCTTATCTGCAGTGGCCCGAGCCGCTGTATCCCGAACTTGATTTCCAGCCGCGCCTGCGCCTGGCGGATACCCCCGGTTTGGGCTTCCGGCCCGCTGAAGATATCCTGCGCCGTTATTGTATTGCCCATCGCACCCTATCGTCGGAGATGACCTCATGCTGAAACATAAATATCGTTTGGTGGTGGCGCTGTTGCTGTTTTTCGCCGGTATGCTGAATTACCTGGACCGGTCGGCGCTGTCGGTCATGGCGCCGCTGATTAAAAAGGATTTGCACATCGGCGATGCGCAAATGGGTATTGTGTTCAGCTTTTTCTTTGTGGGTTATTGCCTGTTCTGTTTTATCGGCGGATGGGGCGCGGATAAATTCGGCCCGCGGCGGGTTTATGCCTGGGCGGCCGGCGTCTGGTCTCTTTTCTGCGGCGCCACTGCTCTTGCCACCGGCTTTGGCTATTTGATGATCGTGCGTATCCTGTTCGGCATTGGCGAAGGCCCGATGGGCACCACCACCAATAAATCCATTTCCAACTGGTTTCCCCGTAAGGAAGTGGGGCGGGCGGTGGGTTTTACCAATGCCGGCCAACCGCTGGGCGCGGCTATCTCCGCGCCGATTGTCGGGCTGGTGGGGCTTAACTTCGGTTGGCGCATTTCATTTTTGGTGATTGCCCTGCTGGGATTTATCTGGCTGGGCTGTTGGCTGATTTTTTTCCGCGATCGGCCTGAACAACACCGCCGGGTTTCAGCAGAGGAAGTGGCGCTGATCACCGCCGATCGCCCGGCGAATCCGGCCGCGCCGGTGCTGCCCTCCGACCTGTCACGGCAGAAAAAACATGGCATCCTGTTTTATGTATTATCGATGCCGGTGCTGGGTGTGGCGGCAGCTTTTTTCTGTTTCAATTATATCCAGTTCTTTTTTCTCTCCTGGCTGCCCAGCTATCTGACGGATTTTCAACATCTGGATATCAAAAGCATGAGCATCATCGGCGTGTTGCCTTGGCTGGGGGCTACTCTGGGCTTTGTGGGCGGCGGTCTGGTGTGTGACGCCTTATTCAAAAAAACCAATAATTTCCTGCTGTCCCGCAAGGTGGTGATTATTTGCGGCCTGGCCATTGCCGCGGTCTGTGTGCTGATGACCGCTTATGCCGCCACGCTGGGGTCGGCGGTGGCGCTGATTACCGTCGCCAGTCTTTTTGCCTATATGACGCCGCAGGCCTGCTGGTCGCTGTTGCAGGATATCGTCCCTGCCTCCCGTATCGGCTCCGCCGGCGGCTTTGTGCATCTGCTGGCGAATCTGGCGGGTATCCTGTCGCCAAGCATCACCGGTTTTCTGATTCAGTACGGCGGTGGCTATCAATCGGCGTTTATCCTGTCCAGCATTTTGGCGGTGGCGGGCATTGTGGTGATGCTGCTGTTTGTCCGTCAGCGCAAGGTGGACAGCATCCGATTGCAGGCCGCCTGAGAAGTGTTCTCCCTTTAACAGGGCCTGGTTCAAGCTTCGGTGATCGCGGGCCTACCGCACCATGGGGTACTCCGGCGGGCGGAAAAACCACGCCCGCTTCGACCCCATTGGCGCGCTCTCCCTTTAACAGGGCCTGGTTCAAGCTTCGGTGATCGCGGGCCTACCGCACCATGGGGTACTCCGGCGGGCGGAAAAACCACGCCCGCTTCGACCCCATTGGCGCGCTCTCCCTTTAACAGGGCTCGGTTCAAGCTTCGGTGATCGCGGGCCTACCGCACCATGGGGTACTCCGGCGGGCGGAAAAACCACGCCCGCTTCGACCCCATTGGCGCGCTCTCCCTTTAACACGGCTCGGTTCAAGCTTCGCTTAAATCTGTTGACTGTCGCCGCAGAGCCGATATCACAAGACCGCAATGGCAAAAAATGACGCATTAGATTGCATAACGCGACCTAATGTGGCATTTTAGTTTATGCGACGATGCGACGCGGATCGAATGCCGCAATCTGAAGTTTGCGTTCCTCCGACGCAGGCAATAATCTATTCCGAAAGAGGCTTACGTCATGTCAACCAGTGTACGTTTAGACGATGATTTTGTTAGCGACATCAAGGTTCATGCTGAGGCGGCAAGCCGAAGCATACCCAAGCAAATTGAGCATTGGGCCAAAATAGGTCGTATCGCGGAAGATAACCCTGATTTGCCCTACAGCTTTATCGTTGAAACATTGCTCGCGCAAAGTGAAGTTGAAAACAATAAGGTAACCCGCTATGCCAGAAGGACAAACCGGTCAAAGGATTGATGTTTACGAGACGCGCCGCTTCACCAAGGCGTTGGCAAAGCTGCCCCGAGATGTGCTTAAAGTCATTGAGGACGAGATTGATGCAATCATCGCCGATCCCAGCATCGGCGAACAGAAAAAAGGGGATTTGCGCTTCCTCAGGGTGCATAAGTTTTCATTAAATACCCAATTAATGCTTATTGGCTATAGCTGGTTAGAGAACAAACTGGAGCTTTACCTGCTGAGTCTGGGTACCCATGAAAATTTTTATCTTCAGCAAAAACTTCACCGAAAGGCTGATCTCAAGTTGATTGAATAGTGAATCAATCTCAGTTCCCTAGCGTCGTTTTTGTCATTAGTGGGGAAATAATCTGACATCGTGGAATGCAAACCAGCAATAAGCTGTCACAGCTGGTTTGCATGGCAGGGAAGCATCAATAAAGCCACTATTAGCCAAAATCAAACCGGGTATTCACCTCTTCCCGGTTATTGAAGCTTAACTTCACCGTTTCGCCGGTTATCTCCACGTCTTCGCGCTTTTTCAATTCCGCCAGGCATGACTCTGAAACATAGATATATTCCAGATGAAGGGTGTCTTTGATCCACACCACCTTGGCCCTATCGAATTCAATGCGGTTGCAGGTTTTGATCGCCACCGCCAGCGCAATGCGATCGTTGGGCAGGATCAGCGGCAGCTTGCCAGCGTTTAGATTGGAGGAGGTAATCACATTGGTGTAAAACGCCGAGAAGTCGATTTTATTAAAAAACGCGCTGGTAATGATATCGGCGTTGTTGATACAGGCGGCATTGCCATGGGACTCGTCCGTCAGGTCGCGTACCCAGATTTTCTGGATGGGGGGCGCGATAAATCCTTCTTTCACATTGGTGGAATTTCGGCCGGTGACATTGGGATCCATCCCTGCGCCGCTGACCTCTTTGCCGAACCGTTCCACCACCAGCACATCAATACTTTCCAGCAGCAGTTTTGGCAGGCGGGTCTTGGCCCGGGCCAGGATAGCCGGTTCTTCCGCCGCGATGTCTTCCACCGGCAGCGCGACGATATCGCAGGTCTGGTCGTAAGCATTTTCCACCAGGCCGATGCCAATGGCTATAGGCGCCTTTTCCATCACCAGTTTCGCGGCAATGGGCATCAACCGGCCGAAGGAGGGAATCTCATGGCGATGTATGGAGCTGGCGCCTTTATGTTTACCCAGACCGATAACCATCATCTTCTGAATGCCGCTTTCCACCGGACCTTTAAAATCGGTATGGGGTTTCACGCGCCCGATGGCGATTACCGCATCGCTTTCATAGGCATTTTTATCAAACCAAATCCGTAGCCCGTTTTCCAACTGTCCCAGTTCCACCGTGTCCATGTCGGAGATAATGGGGCAGCCGACGTTGCTTTCAGTAATACCGAAGCCGGCGATGACCTGCCGCTGGCCATCGGCGGTCGCGCCGCCATGGCTGCCCATGGCGGGAACCACAAACGGAATTCCGCCCCGTAGTTTTACTTCGTGCACGACAGCGGTAATGATTTCACGTAAATTGGCGATACCCCGGCTGCCCGCGGTCAGGGCCACCCGCATCCCCGGCCGGATTTTAGCGTTAACGGCGGGTTTGGCAAATTCCGCCGCCACTTTAGCGGGGATATCTTCCACCCGGGCGGCGTCAAATTTCTGTTTCACCCGGTGCAATCGCGGCCAGGCGATATCGAAGCCGTCCTGCAGTTTTATTTCGGTGTTCTCAAACATGAACCTCACCTTATGTTCCGGTTTAACGGCTGGTGTTCGTCGCTTTAGGTAACCCGACGGCGGCTTCAGGCGACTTTGGGTGGGTAAGGCGCCCCGGCAGTGTTAATGTGGTTAAAAATCCCACCAGCAATATCCCCGCCAGGCAATAAATGCCGGTGGAAAGGCTGTATTGCGATGTCATCCAGCCAATCATGAACGGGCCGACAAACCCCCCCAGGTTACCCAGGGCGTTAATTACCCCGCGCGCGCCGCCGGCCAGATGATGGGGAAACAACACCGGCGGTATGGTCCAAAACACGCTGGAAGCAGATTCATAAAACAGTCCGCACAGCACCAGAAAGGTAAATGACACCCAGATATAGTGGCTGAATTGTGCCGAACAGATCAAAAACAGCGCAAATCCCAATAGGGATAGCGCGATGAAAAATTTGCGGTTGTTTCTTTTATCCGACAGCGACGAAATAGCATAGGTGCCGATGAGCATGGCGACATAGGGTAATGTGGATAAAAAACCCACCGCGCCGATGCCCATGGCGGTGAGATTTTTAATCATCGTCGGCAGCCAGAAGCTGAAGCCGTAAATGCCGGTCTGATAACAAAAATAAATCACCACCAGTTTCCACAGGCTGTTTTGTTTTAAGATTTCCATCAGCGAGCCGGTGTGAATGCTTGCTTCCTGCTCTTCTTTGATTTTGTTGTTAATATAATTGCGTTCATCTTCGCTTATCCACTCGGCGTCGTCCGGCCGATTGCTGATAATCGGGAACCAGATAAACAGCAATAACAGCGACATTACCCCTTCGATAATAAATAATTCACGCCAGCTCCAGCGGCCGATAATCCAGCCGGCAATGGGGCCGTTGACAAAGTTGGCGATAAAGACAATGCCGCCGATAAAGATCGCATTGGCCCGGGCGCGTTCGGCGTTGGGAAACCAGTTGGAGATAATGATCAGCAGCGCTGGAAAGACGCCGCCTTCCGCCACCCCTAAAATGAAGCGCAACGTCAGGACCTGCCAATCTTTTTCCACAAAACCCATCAGAATCGAGGTGGCGCCCCAACCTACTATGGTATAGGCGATGAATTTTTTGGCACTGCCCCGGGCGGCAATCAGTCCTCCGGGTATTTGCAGCAGCAGGTAACCGATAAAGAAGATACCCGCCACCAGTCCGGCAAAGGTGGTTGATAAGCCCAGGTCTTTATCCATGCCGCCGGCGATGGCAAAACCGATATTCACTCGATCCATCAGGGCGACGATATAGACCAGAAGTATCGGCGGCAGGATCCTGACCCATCTTTTGTTGGGAATAACGTGCGGATCATTGAGCATAGCATTGCCTCTCATTAGGTTTGGTTCGCGACTGTCGTTTATTGTTATTGACTCGCCATACTTCAACGGACTGATTGTCATTAATTTTCAATCTATTAACTTCGCTATCGTCACTGTATTTCTTTGGCTCTTTTTAGGTCTCTTTGCGCTTTCATCACCCGCAGCAGTTAGCCCTTTGATACTCACTGCGGATTTTGTGAACTGTCTCTCATTGATAATAATTTTTTAATGAAAGATGTCTTGTCTGTTAATGAGATTATGAATAACCTGTAATCCTGTCAAACAGGTTGTGAGGTTAACGTCCGCTGTTTTCTTGAATTGCGAAACTAATCACAAAAGCATCGAGTGAGCCGTTATGAAAACATTTGAAGACCTGGGTTATTGCAAAGTGGATGTCGACCGCGAAAGCCGGACCGGTTTTCCAGAGGTCATTTTCGGCCAGGGCAAAACCATCGCTCAGATAGTGGGTATTTTTGATCGCTTACTAAGCCATCATGGCAAAGCCATGGTGACCCGTCTTGACGAAAGCAAGGCGCCGCAGGTGATGGCGGCCTTTCCCCAGGCGCGCTACGACGCCGGGGCGCGCATTCTTTGCCAGGGCGGCGCCAAAATCCGCTTTGCCGGGGAGGTGATGGTGTTATGTGCCGGAACCGCGGATCTTCCGGTGGCGGAGGAGGCGGCGCTCACCGCCGAATGGATGGGGTGTCGGGTCCGCCGCCGCTACGATGTGGGCGTGGCGGGCATCGATCGGCTATTGGCCTATCGCGACGAAATCGCTCAGGCCAGCGTGTTGATTGTGGTTGCCGGCATGGAAGGCGCTTTGCCAAGCGTGGTAGGCGGCCTTACCGGCTCTCCGGTTATTGCCGTGCCCACATCGGTGGGTTATGGCGCGCACTTCCAGGGGGTAGCGCCGTTGCTGACCATGCTCACGTCCTGCGCCGCCGGGGTGAGCGTGGTGAATATCGATAATGGTTTTGGCGCCGCCTATCAGGCGGCGTTGATCATGAAGCTGGTTTATGAGGGGAGCCTGCATGCCGCTGCTCTATCTTGATTGCCAATACGGTATTGCCGGGGATATGGCGCTGTCAGCCCTTATCGACGCCGGGGCGGATATTAACTACGTCATCAGCCATTTAAACGGCCTGCCGGTGGATCCCTTTGTGTTGGGGGTTTCAACGGTTAATCAGCACGGCATTCAGGCCAAAACTCTGCAGCTTTTTTTCCCGCTCGCCGATACCGGACCGACGCCTTTGAGCGCGCCGGGGCGGCATCTCCATCACCGCCGGGCCTCGGCCATACTCGCGATGATTGAAAGCAGTTCGTTGCCGCTGAGAGTGAAACAGAGGGCGACGGCGGTCTTCAGCGCTCTGGCCCGGGCCGAAGGCAAAATCCACGGCATACCCCCGGATGAGGTGCATTTCCACGAGGTAGGGGCGATGGATTCCATTATTGACATCATCGGCGTTTGCCTGGCGCTGGAGAGCCTGGATATTGACCGTATCATCGCCTCGCCGGTGGCGGTGGGCGGCGGTAAGAAGCAAATGGCCCATGGCTGTTATCCTATTCCGGCCCCGGCGACCGCCGAACTGCTGCTGGGCATTCCCCTGGCGGATTTCCCGGTGGAAGGGGAGCTGACCACCCCCACCGGGGCGGCGTTTATTAATGCTCTGGTGCACGAATTCCGGGCATTGCCGGCGGTGACCCTCAGCGCCATCGGTTATGGCGCCGGTAAAAAGCGGTTCAGCCATCCCAATATCCTGCGGGTGATGGTGTGCGAGAGTGCGGAGAGCCGGCCGGAGCGGGAAACGGTGGTGACGTTGCAGTGCGAAATGGATGATATCAGCGGCGAGAATCTCGGTTACGTCATGGAACGGCTGTTTGAACAGCAGGCCCTGGATGTGTATTACACGCCGGTCTATATGAAAAAAAATCGTCCCGGCACCTTGGTGACGGTGTTATGCCGACCGGAGGATAGCGCTATGCTGGAAGAAATCCTGCTGTTGGAAACCTCCACCTTCGGCGTGCGCCAAACCCGCCACAGTCGACTCATCCTGCAGCGGCGTATCGAGTACGTAACCACCCCCTACGGCGATATCGCGGTAAAGATTGGCTTTCGCGGCCAGCGGGTTTATCACACAGCCCCGGAATATGAACAGGTGCGGCTGGCGGCCAAAAACCACCGGGTGCCTTTTGACCTGGTATGGGGCACGGTCCGGCAATCGGCCAATGCCGACTGGGCGGCCGCCTGTCTGAAAACCAGCCAGGTAGTCACTGATTCTGCTACAAAAATATAAAGCGTTAAGACGGTCTTGAGGAGTCCATTATGCTGGAACAAAAATATGAAGCATTGAAACAATCGTTGCAGGCGCTGGGAGATGTGGTGATTGCCTTTTCCGGCGGCGTGGACAGCACCCTGCTGCTGAAAGTGGCGCTGGATACCCTGGGGCGGGACAGGGTGCTGGCGGTAACCGCCGACAGTGAAACCTACCCTAGGGAAGAGTTGCTGGCGGCGCAACGGCTGGCCGCCGAGCTGGTCGCCCGCCATGAGGTGATATCCACCTCCGAACTGGCCATCGCCGGTTATGCGGACAACTCCCCCAATCGCTGTTATTTCTGTAAAAAGAACCTGTTTGTGAACATCCTGCCGCTGATGGAGCTGCAAGGTTATCATCATCTTGCCTTCGGCCTGATTGCCGATGATATGGGGGAACACCGTCCCGGCGTCAAGGTGGCGCGGGAGTACCATTTGCGGGCGCCGTTGCAGGAAGCGGATTTATATAAACCCGAGATCAGGGAGCTGGCCTTGCACCTGGGCTTGAGCAATTGGGATAAACCCTCTTATGCCTGCCTGTCGTCGCGGGTGGTCTACGGCGAGGAGATCACCCTGGTGAAGCTGCGGCGTATCGAGGAATCGGAGCGCTATATCCGTTCATTGGGCATCCGACAGGTCCGGGTGCGCGTCCACGGCGATATGGCCCGCATCGAGGTGGAGCCGGAAGCCATGCCGTTATTGTTGGCACAACACGACGCCGTATCCTGGCGGCTGCGGGAGCTGGGCTTCAAGTGGGTGGCGATGGATCTCGGCGGTTATCAAAGCGGCAGTATGAACCGGATACTGGTGACGCAAGGGGAGGCCGGTGTGGCAGAATAAGAGGATCTTGGCGTGGAACTGTGCCGCGTAACGCCAAACAACCAAATATATGTCATCTAGCCGCAGTCTGGTAGGTTTTTGAACTGTAGCTACACATCAAACCCCGATAAGGCTTTCAGCCGGGATGCCAAACTGTTTATGCAGTTTTCGGATCATCGGCAGTGTCAGGTTTCGGGTTCCATTGAGAATTTCATAAACGCGGTTTATGCGACCAATAGCGGGTTCTAAATCTTTTGCCGTCAGCCCTAGCTGCTCCATACGAAATTTGATGGCTTCAATAGGGTCAGGAGAAGCAATGGGGTAATGCTCGGCTTCATAGGCTTCGATTAATAAAACCATCACTTCCATATAGTCAAAATCTTGTGAACCCATATCAGGTTGATTATCAAACATTGGTGAAATGCTTTTTAAAGCTGCCTGATAATCTTGTTCATTACGAATAGGTTTAACGTTCATCATTTTTACTCCAATTCGATAGTGTTGGCTTCTATGGCATCATATTGCTTATGTGTACCAATGAATTTCACGTATACCCAACCAGCAGGATAAAAGATTGACACAATCAGCCGATAATCATTACCTTTAATATTAAATACAACCCGGTTGTTTTTAAGAATAGTTGCGTTACGGTATTGTGGTTTTATCTCCGCCGGTGTTTTCCAGTCAGCATTTTTTATCTCATCTACCCAAGCCTTCAATGGCTGTTCTGAGTCAGGATAACGTCCCCAGAATAGCTTTAATGTGGAAATAGCGATGATCTTCATTTGATGAAATATAGTCCCAATTTGGGGGGTATGCAAGCAGTATATCCCATCATGGGACAAAGGCGAATAAAAATTTCATAAAAACACATCATGTCGGTACGAAAAGAATGCAGCGGACGGGTCGAAGCTAAGCAGCCTGAAAATTTCGTGCCCAACTTGTGCTATTGGCCTGTCTATATCCCCCCGCATTTACACCGACGAGGCGCTTTTGCCGGCCACTTCGCTACCCTGCTCAATGAGTGAATTCACTGCGGTATCGAAATGCTCCATCATGGCTTTTTTGGCATTCTCGGCGTCCCGTGCGCAGACAAAGTCACAGATCTTCTGATGCAACTCAACGATGCGCTGTTCATATTGTAAATGCTCTTTTTGCGCCTCCAGCCCGGCATAAACCGACTGTTTCAGCTGGGCGTGGAGGGCCTGCAGCAAAATTATGAACAGCGGATTTTTTGAGGCCTGGGAAAGCACCAGGTGGAAGTGGATGTCATGCTCCACAAAGCTTTCGGTATTGTGGAAGTTCTCGCGAATCAGCCGCATCTCTTGCTGCAATAAGACGAAATCCTGTTCGGTGCCGTTAACCGCGGCCATTTCGGCACAGCCGATTTCCAGCCAGCGGCGCACCGACAGAATTTGCGACGCCGTGACCTGCTCGGTGGCGGAAGCGAAACCGAATATAAGCTGTAAAACGCTGGCGTCGAAGTGTTTGATGCGCGGCACTTTGCCGCTCTTGATCTCCAGCACCCCGAGGGCCGACAGCGATCGGTATGATTCCCGCACCACGCCGCGGCTAACCCCCAGGTCTTGAATAATCTGCATTTCGCTGGGCACCGCCATGCCGGCGGTGAGGTTTTCCCGGGGAATCAGCTCCAGGATGTAGTTTTGCACCTGGCTCGACAGCGTATTGTGTTCCAACAGCTTTTTAGTGGTCATGGCGACTCAATTCCCTCTTGATGAACGGTATGCGTCATACCGCTCAGTCCGGTGATTAATACCGAAAACAGTGCCGATATTAGATTGCTGACAAACATGCTCGGGACTCGATAAGGCGGTACAGGCTGCTAGAAGAGTAAACCGTCCGCGCCAGGGACGGCGCGGATCGAGCCCACAGGGATGTGTTTACGGCGTGTTTACGATCTAGCAGCCTGTACCGACCGGGCACTTTGTCGTCAAACTCAGATATCATCGTTTTCTTCCCGCCCGGCGTCAATGCGCCCTATTGTCCGGTAAATGCCCGCCAAACACCAGCCACCCGGTGCGGTCGGTCATTAACCTTATGCAACGGGGCCGGCCCGGCGGCGAACGTTAATGGAAAGTGTGATCATATTATCAAATATGTTAACGATCCTGTAAACCTGTTTGACAGGTTTCCTCGTAAAATATACTCTTCCTCTCAGCGCCGTACTCCCTGTCTCTTCCCGAAGATGACCGTTACCGACAACCGCACAGGATACTTGTTATGTGGAAAAACGATAAAGAGCTGTTTCAACTGATGCGTACCCGGCTGTTTACCGCCGTGGTGGGGGACATCCTCGATACCCTGGGCTATCTGCATCAGTTCGTTTCTCCGGCCATCAAACCCCTGCATCCGGATATGGTGGTGGCCGGGCGGGCCATGCCGGTACTGGAAGCCGATGTGTATGAACAGCGCTCCACCTCAGGCCGCACCGCTATCGGTGAAAAGCCCTTCGGCATCATGTTCGAGGCGCTGGACTCGTTGCAGGAAGATGAAGTGTATATCACCACCGGCAGTTCCCTGCGCTATGCGTTATGGGGTGGACTGATGTCCACCCGTGCCATGCATTTGCATGCCGCCGGGGCGGTGCTGGACGGTTTTGTTCGCGATTCGGCGGAAATTCTGGAACTCGGTCTGCCGACCTTTTCCCAGGGTACCTATGCGCAAGATCAGGGGCCACGGGGTAAGGTCATCGACTTCCGGGTGCCCATCGAATTTCACGGCGTGGGCGTCAAGCCGGGGGATATCGTGTACGGTGATCGCGACGGTTTGTTGATTATCCCGCGGGAAATCGAGGGGGAAGCCATTTCCCTTGCGCTGGAAAAAGTGACCACAGAAAGCGATGTCCGTCGCGCCATTAAAGACGGCATGAGCACCGTGGAAGCATTCGATAAATTCGGCGTGATGTAGCGCCTAAAGCCGGCGCGCTCAATACACCAGGCGTTCACCGCATACCGGGAACAGTGCATTTCCGGTATTAAGGAGACCAGGTAATGTTCAAGAAACACTATTCAAAAATCATATTTTTGTTATTCATCGCCGGCATCGTGAATTATCTGGATCGGGCGGCATTCTCGGTAGCCATGCCCTATATCAAGGATCATCTCCATCTTTCTCCCACCGAAGTGGGGGTGATGCTTAGCAGCTTTTTCTTCGGTTATGCCCTGTTTAATTTTGTCGGCGGTCATTTGTCGGATATATACGGTCCGAGAAAAGTGTTTGCCATCGCCATGGTGTCATGGTCGTTGTTTTGCGGCCTGACCGGTTTGGCGTTCGGATATGGCATGCTGTTTATCGTTCGCCTGCTGTTCGGCATGAGCGAAGGGCCCATCAGCACCACCATCAACAAATGCATAAGCAATTGGGTGCCGCTGAGCCAGCGATCGCGGGCCGTGGGGATCGCCAATGCCGGTAATCCCTTGGGCGGAGCCATTGCCGGGCCTATCGTGGGTGTTATCGCCGTAATGTGGAACTGGCGTATTTCATTCATTATCCTGATGGTGCTGGGTTTTGTCTGGACATTTTTCTGGCTGCGATCCTTTACCGACCGGCCCCATTCCAATCCCCATACCTCCGCTCAGGAGGTGTCCAAGTATGATGAAGAACAGCAGACCCTCCTTGCCGGGCAGGGGGACAGGCATAAGCTGCCGCTGCGTTTCTACCTCACCCAGCCCATTGTGCTTTTTACCGGGCTGGCGTTCTTTTCAATCAACTACATCCTGTATTTCTTTTTGACCTGGTTCCCCAGCTATCTATCGATGGAAAGGGGTCTGAATATCAAGGAAATCAGCATCGCCTCCGCCATTCCATGGCTTATCGGCAGTATCGGTATCGCCATTGGCGGCGCCGCCTCCGATTGGATATTCCGTAAAACGCATAACCTCATGTTTTCGAGAAAAATCATGCTGGTGGGGGGACTGATCCTGTCGGCTATCTGTTTAAGTTTCGCCGGCAGCGTGACGTCGGTGAACAGTGCGGTCAGCCTGATGGCCTTGGGGATCTTTTTCATGTACTTCGCCGCCGCCGCGCCCTGGTCAATCATTTCCGAGCATATTTCCCCGGACAAGGTCGGCGGCGTGGGCGGATTTGTCCACCTGATGGCCAACACCTCGGGCATGATCGCGCCGATCCTGACCGGCGTGATCGTGCAATATACCGGCAGCTTTATCGCGGCATTTATCCTGGCGGGGGCGGTAGGCGTGGTGGGGGCGTTAGGGGTGGCGCTGTTCGTCAAGCCGATACCCACCGATAAAGACAGGCTGCGACCTCTGCGGCGTTCGCTTATCAAAACGATGTCGAAATAAACCGAGGATTTCTGTATGAAAGCATTAGTGATAGATACAGGAAGTCGCACCCATTTTACCGATATCCCGCCGCCGGAGGGTTGCCAGGAAGGTGAGGTGCTCATTGAGGTGCAGCGGGTGGGTTTGTGCGGTTCGGATTTGAATACCTGGCGCGGGTTTAATCCGCTGGCGGTTTATCCCTGCATCCCCGGTCATGAAATCGGCGGCCGGGTGGCGGCGGTAGGGGCCGGAGTCACTAACTGCGGGCCGGGGGATCGGGTGGTGGCATTGCCTTGTACCGAATGCGGTGTGTGCAGCGCCTGCCTGAACAATCGGCCCAATGCCTGTAAAAATAACCAGACCCTCGGCGTGCAGCGCCGGGGCGGCATGCTGTCGATGTTGGCGGTTCCGGCAGGTAAAGTGCTGGTATGCAATGAGCTGGGCTACGATGAGCTGGCGCTGGTGGAACCCTTGTCCGTTGGTCTGCATGCCGCCCGGCGAGCACAAATAAACGTCGGCGAATGGGTGGCGATTATCGGGTGCGGGGTGATTGGCCTGGGGGCGATTACCGCCGCCGCCGCCATGGGCGCCAGGGTGGTGGCCATCGATATCGATAACCGTAAGCGCAACGTGGCGTTGTCCTGCGGCGCCGAGCGGTTTTACAACAGCGGCGAGGCCGATATCGCGACGGCCATGTCTCTTTTGGACGACGGGCGCGGTCCGGCGGTAGTGATCGAAGCGGTGGGCCTGAGCAGCACCATAGAGCAGGCGGTTGATCTGGTGGCGTTTACCGGCCGGGTGGTGTACGTCGGTTATGCCAAGAAACCGGTGACCTTTGACAGCGCGCGTTTTTTGCTGAAGGAACTGGATATCCGCGGCTCGCGTAATGCCACGGTGGCGGATTTTCGGGCGGTACTGGCGTTAATGGAACAGCGGCGTTATCCGTTGGATTTATTGATTACCGGCCATTATCCGCTGGGAAAGGCGGATAAGGCCTTTGTTGACTGGGCCGCCGATCCCGGTGCGGTAACCAAAATCCTGATTGATCTTTAAGGAGGTGGACATCCATGACAATCAATAATGCCTTCTCCCTGGCCGGCAAAACCGCCCTTATAACCGGCGGCGCCAGCGGTCTCGGTTATGCCATGGCGGAATGCATGACCGCCGCCGGGGCAAAGGTGATCGTTGCCGGGCGTAACGGCGACGCCGCCCGCCAGGCGGCGGAAATCCTTGGTCCGGATGCTGCCTGGGCGTCGTTTGATATCGGTGAAACCGATCAGACCCAGGACTGGGTGGACAATCTGCTCACCACCCACGGGCAAATTGATATTCTGGTTAACAATGCGGGCAACCACTGCAAAAAGCCCATTGAAGAGATGACGGTGGCGGAGTTTGAATCGGTGCTGGATGTGCATGTGGTGGGGGCCTTTGCGCTCACCAAGGCCCTGGTTCCCCATATGAAGCAGCATGGCAACGGCAGCGTGATATTTATCGCCTCCATGACCTCTTTCCTGGGGCAGCCCTATGTCAGCGGCTACGCGGCGGCGAAATCCGCCTATCTCGGGCTGATACACAGCCTGGCCACCGAACTGTCCGGCGCCGGGATCCGGGTAAACGGTATCGCCCCAGGCTGGATAGACACGCCGATGCTGCGTAAGGCCATCGCCGGGGATGACGAGCGGAAAAATAAAATTCTCGGCCGCACGCCGATGAAAAAATTCGGTAAACCCCAAGACATCGGCTGGGCCGCCACCTACCTGGCCTCCGACGCCGCGGCGTTTGTCAGCGGCCACGTGCTGGTGGTGGACGGCGGAGCGCTGATCGGCTTTTGATTTAACCGGACGGGCTCAGCTTCCCGACCCAGGAGTATCCCATGAGCAAAAGAGCACTGTTGTTAAACCCGAAAGATAATTGCGTGGTGGCGCTGGAGGATATCACCGAGGGGGATGGGGTAAATTATGACGGCGGCGAATTTACCGCCCTCCATGACGTGACCCTGGGACATAAGCTGGCGATAGCCGATATGAAAACCGGCGCTCAGGTCGTCAAGTACGGCGCGATCATCGGATCGGCAACCCAGCCCATCAGCCGGGGCAGCCATATCCATTCCCATAATCTGAAGAGCAACTACATCGAAGGTTATCACCAAAACGACGCCGGCTATTCGGCCTCGGGGGAGCACGCATAATGCAAGGCTATATCAGGCCGGACGGTAGTGTAGGCATTCGCAACTCGGTTCAGGTCATCTTTATGGTGGAATGCGCCAGCCATGTGGCGAAAAACATCGCCGAATCATTCCAGCGATCGGACGTGCAGTTCTTCGGTTTTTCCGGCTGCTATCCCAGCGACTACGGTTACCGGCTGGTAAAGAATCTGGCGACCCACAGTAACGTCGGCGCGGTATTGATTGTGTCCCTGGGGTGCGAGAATTTCGATCGCGATCGGCTGGCCCGGGACGTTCAGGCCAGCGGGCGTCCCTGTCATCTGCTGGTTATCCAGGAGAACGGCGGCACTCTGGAAACCATTAAACGCGGCAAAGCCCTGGTGGCGGATATGTTGGAGGAGATTGCCCGGGTCCCTAAGCGTGAAATCGACTTCAGCGATTTGATTATCGGCACCATTTGCGGCGGATCCGACGGCACCAGCGGTATTACCGGTAATCCGGCGGTGGGCCGGGCATTCGATTACCTGCTGACCCAGGGTGCCAGGTGCATGTTTGAAGAGAGCGGGGAGCTCATCGGCTGCGAAGATCATATGATGACGCGGGCGGCCAGCGAAACGGCCCGCGAACAAATCGATCTGGCGATGCGCAAGGCCAAACGTTATTACTCCACTATGGGGCTTGGCAGCTTTTCCAACGGCAATGCCGTGGGCGGCCTGACCACACAGGAGGAGAAGTCCCTCGGCGCTTACACCAAGTCCGGCGACAGTCCCATCAACGGCGTGATCTTGCCGACGGAAATCCCCCCGCGGCCGGGCCTGTATCTGATGGATGTGGTGCCCGACGGTGAGCCGCGTTTCGGGTATCCCAATATTAACGATACCTCGGAAATCATCGAGCTCATCGCCACCGGTTGCCACATTATACTGTTCACGACCGGCCGGGGATCGGTGGTGGGATCGGTCATCTCGCCGGTTATCAAGATTTGCAATAACCCGCAGACTTACCGCAACCTCAGTGATGATATGGATGTCAACGCCGGGCGCATTATCAGCGAAGGGGCATCCCTGGATGACGTGGCGCAAGACATTCTGCAATGCATCCGCGATGTCGCCGGCCAGGGTCTGAGCTGTTCCGAACGGCTGGGACACAGCGAATTTGTCCTGACCTATAAAGCCTTTGATTATGAGAAGACCGGTTGCCGTATCGCCTGAGATGAGAATGACACCCAGTACGGTGTTTGGGTCAATCCCAAACGCCGGACCGTATGATGTGCGGCCGTTATAACCTCTGAATAATCGGCACGGTTTTTCAGTTAAATATCAGCATTCCGCCTGATTGCCAAATAAGACATCAATCCGCCATATCCCCCTATTCAGTATTATTTACAATTCGGTATTCGGACTTTTATTCATATAAAGTAGAAACATAAAAGCCGGCTCATCAAAATAAACCGCATCCCCCTACCAAAAAGATTGAAAAGAAAAGTTCCTGATTGCTTTTCGTGGTAAACCTGAAGGCCGGCAAAAAATCGCCTTATGTAATAAGAATTATTTACATCTACCGCTAATGGATTAGGAGATGAGAACCGCTATGTAATTAATTATATAGCGAATTGCTTTTGCGGCTCTAATGTCGCCCATAGGCAGATATGAGTCATGAAACACCGCATCAGATCAAATTAATGAACCGGCCGAATATTCTTTCCCGCCGCACTCCATTAAAATAAAACAAGGAATGATGATGATGGCCACGAAGCAATACTGATGCTGAAAACGTCGAATGACACTGAAATAAACGGCCAATGGCAGGAAGCGATAATCCGGATCTCGCAAAAAATCTTTTTTCTGCGGGACGTCTCCTCGATATTATCCGCCCTGATGCCGCTGCCGATTCCCTGCCAGTTAATCGACCTGGTGCTGTCCTTGCCGCGCCGTCATTACGGTTGCGACCGTGATGGGCCGCGGGCGGGACCCGAGCCGGATCTCCAGCAAGAGCTGCCGGAAAATCACAGCCGCTGCGTGCTGCCGGTGGTTTCTCCCCGCCGCCGGTTGGGCGATGTCATCTTCACCCGTACCGACGGGTATCATTACAGCCAGGATGAACGTGGGTTGTTACGCCGTCTGGCGCAACTGCTGGCGGTGGCGCTGGAAAATCTCGACGTCCAGGAGACCTTGCGTCTTGAAAACGAGGGGTTGCGACACGAACGGGATCATCACCGGATTCTGGTGGATGTGACCAATTCCGTGCTCTCCTGCCTGGACATGGACGCGCTGGCGTCAGAAGTGTCGAAGGAGATCCATCGTTTTTTCGGCATCGACTATATCAGCCTGGCTCTGCGGGAAAACAGCGGTGAAAATGCCAGCCTGAATGTGTATGTCACCCATTATCAAACCGGCAAACCCATGCGGCGCGAGCAAAAACGTGTGCCCATGGCGGGTAATGCACTGGCCCAGAGAGCGTTGGCGCAAACCGAACCTTTGGTGATTAATTTGCGGGATGAGCCGCAGTGGGCGGAGGAAGATCCTCATCTGGCCGCTATGCTGGGGGAAGGGGTGCATACCCTGTGCCTGTTGCCGATGATGTTCGGCCATAAGCCGCTGGGCATCCTGAAGCTGTCGCAGCATCACAAAGATATTTTCAGCGAGGCCAATCTGCGCTTATTGAGCCAGGTGACAGCCCGCATCGCCATCGCGGTGGACAACGCCCGCGCCTATGACGAAATTACCCGTCTGAAGGACAATTTGGAACATGAAAATATCTGGCTCAACGAGCAGATGTACAACAGCGGCAGCTTTGGTGAAATTATCTGGAAAAGCGCGGCCATGGGGGCGCTGCTTGAACAGGTGCAAATGGTGGCGGACAGCGATAGCACGGTGCTGATCCTCGGTGAGACCGGCACCGGCAAAGAATTGATCGCCCGGGCAATTCACGAACACAGCGCACGCAATGGTAAACCCATGGTGAAGATGAATTGCGCCGCGGTCCCTTCCGGCTTGCTGGAAAGCGATCTGTTCGGCCATGAGAAGGGGGCGTTTACCGGCGCTGCCACCACCCGTCACGGCCGCTTTGAGCTGGCGGAAGGAGGAACGCTGTTTCTTGACGAAGTGGGGGATTTGCCGCTGGAGTTGCAGCCCAAGCTGCTGCGGGTGCTGCAGGAGCGGGAAATCGAACGGTTGGGGGGCAGTAAGGTGATACCGGTGAATGTCCGGCTGATTGCCGCCACCAACCGCGATCTCAAGGATATGGTGGCGGAGCGTCAGTACCGCAGCGATCTCTATTACCGGCTGAATGTCTTCCCGATTCTCATCCCTCCGCTGCGTGAGCGGCCGGAAGATATTCCGCTGCTGGCGAAATTTTTCACCCAGAAGATTGCCCGGCGGATGAACCGCACCATCGACAGTATACCCGGCGAGACGCTGCGCCGGCTCAGCCAGCTGGCCTGGCCCGGTAATGTCCGCGAGCTGGAGAATGTCATTGAGCGGGCGGTGATCTTGACCCGTGGCACGACGCTCAACCTACAGCTGGATGGATTGCAGCCCGCCGCATTGCCGCCGGTCGTTCATATCCCCGAGCCGACGTCCAGGCACCGTACGGAGTCCGTCCCGGTGGAAAACGACGAGGCGGAGCGCCAGCGCATTATCCAGGCTTTACGCGAGGCGAACGGTATCGTGGCGGGTCCGCGCGGCGCGGCCATGAAGTTGGGTGTTAAACGCACAACGCTGCTGTCGAGGATGCAGCGGCTGGGTATCTCGCCGCAGGCGTGGTGACTTTTTTACTTAAGCTTGGTGTAACGGACTCGTTGCCTGGGGCTTTTAATAGCTTAAGCAAATCGAAACGAACCTGCCGGTCTGTGCATTACGCAAGCAAATCGAAACGAGCTTGGCGGTCTTTTAGTTAAGCGTGCTTATCGAAACGGACCCTTCGGCCGTGTTAGACTTCGCCAATGGGTTACCTGACATATTACGGGATAGGTGATGTTCGATTTTTCCACGCTGGGCACCTTTGTTGCCGTTGTCATGGGCCTGTTCCTGATTCCCGGCCCGGCTGTGCTGCTGGTGCTGAGTCGGACTGTCCAAGGCGGGCGCAAGACCGGTATCATGACCGGTCTGGGCATCGCGAGTGGGGACTTTGTGCATACGCTATGTGCCGCGGCTGGGCTGTCGGCACTGCTGATGACCTCCGCGCTGGCTTTTAACACCGTCAAATATGTGGGGGCCGCCTATCTTATCTATCTCGGCATCCGGGCCATCGCTGAGAAGCAGCACGATGCATCGTTAATGAAATTGCCCACCGTGACACCCATGAAAGCCTATTTGCAGGCGGTGCCGGCAGAAGTCCTTAATCCCAAGACCGCCCTGTTTTTCCTGGCGTTCATGCCGCAATTCATCCATCCCGAACGAGGGCCGGTACTCATGCAATTCGCCGTTCTGGGGCTGATTTTCGTCGCGCTCAGTTCTCTCTATACGACGCTTATCGCGTTATCAATCCGCCCCTTGAGCCACATAGTGAAACGTCTCACCTGGCTGCGCCGCAGGCAGGGCAAAATTGTCGGCGCCATTTTTATCACGCAGGGACTGAGCGTCGCCACGCAGCATCAATAATACTGCCGTCACCGACTGTCACAACGAGTGTGTAAAAGTGAGCGCGTGTTAAAGGGAGAGCGCGCCGATGTGGTCGAAGCGGGCGTGGTTTTTCCGCCCGCCCGAGCGCCACACGGCACGCTAGGCCCGCAATCACTGAAGCTTAAACCGAGCGTGTTAAAGGGAGAGCGCGCCGATGTGGTCGAAGCGGGCGTGGTTTTTCCGCCCGCCCGAGCGCCACACGGCACGCTAGGCCCGCAATCAATGAAGCTTAAATCAAGCGTGTTAAAGGGAGAGCGCGCCGATGTGGTCGAAGCGGGCGTGGTTTTTCCGCCCGCCCGAGCGCCACACGGCACGCTAGGCCCGCAATCAATGAAGCTTAAATCAAGCGTGTTAAAAGGAGCGCTACCCACGAGGAACCAGGCCCGATGCACTCGGGCCTGAGAGGTGTTTTAGGCAGGAGTGATGACAGGCGTGATGGCGTCATCCACCGCATTACGCAGCCGGGCCTTTAGATGACTGTATTCGGTTTGCACATAGTTTTCCGCCCAGCGCTGATCGTCGATCATGTCCAGTTTCACCGCGCAATACTTATACTCCGGCGTCTTGGAAATAGGATCGAGATGGTCGATGGTCAGCTCATTGCAGGCGCCTATCCACCATTGATAGGTCATGTATACCGCGCCAAGGTTAATGCGTTCGCTCACCGCCGCGCGGGTAATGACCTTTCCGCGCCGGGAAGAGACCCAGACCAATTGCTGATCGCGGATGCCCAGCTTTTCGGCGTCCTTGGGATTGATCTGCACATAACCCGGTTCATCAGCCAGGGTGGCCAGGGCGGTACAGTTGCCGGTCATTGAACGGCAGGAGTAATGACCCACTTCCCGTACGGTGCAGAGCACCAGGGGGAACGCGTCATCCACCTGATCCAGGGGCGGCCGCCATTCGGCGGCGAACAGCAAACCTTTACCCCCCGGACGGTCGAATTTATTGCCCTCATACAGCCACGGCGTGCCCGGACTGCTTTCTTCCGTACAGGGCCAGGGAACATAACCGAATCCGGCCAGCTTCTCATAGGTGGCGCCGGCATATAACGGACAAAGGCCCCGCAGTTCGTCCCAGATCTCCTTGGTATTATTATAAAACATCGGATAACCCAAGGCAGTGGCCATCAGGCTGATAATCTGCCAGTCGGTCTTGACGTTGAACTTCGGTTCCACCGCTTTTTCGAAGTGCTGGAAACCGCGATCGGCGGCGGTATAGACCCCTTCGTGTTCGCCCCAGGACGTGGACGGCAGTATCACATCCGCCACCGACGCGGTTTTGGTCATAAAGATGTCCTGCACGATCAGCAGTTCCAGTTCACTGAACGCCTGACGCATCACCGACAAATCCGGTTCGGTCTGCAATGGGTCTTCACCCATGACATAGTTGGCCTTGATCTCGCCGCTGAGAATTTTGTGCGGTACATCGGTCAGGGTAAACCCGGGCTCGGCCGGAAGGGATTCAACCCCCCAGGCGCGGGCGAATTTTTCACGGGCCGCCGGGTCGGTGACCGGCTGATAGCCGGGGAACATATTCGGCAGCGCGCCCATATCGCAGGCACCCTGTACGTTGTTCTGACCGCGCACCGGGCCGACGCCGACATTGGGTTTACCCAGATTGCCGGTCATCAATGCCAGTCCGGACAATCCCTTAACCACATCCACCGCCTGGCCCCACTGGGTGACGCCCATGCCCCAAAGGATGGTCGCGCTGGGCGCTGCGGCATACATGCGTATGGCCTCGCGAATCTGCTGCGCCGGCAGGCCGGTAATCTCTTCCACATATTCGGGGGTATATTTGGCGACGATGGCTTTGTATTCTTCGAAGCCTTCGGTATGGCGCGCCACATAATCCGCATCGTACAGATTTTCGTTGATCAGTACGTTGGCGAAGGCATTCACCAGCGCCATGTTGGAACCGTTTTTCAGCGGCAGCCACAGGTCGGCCAGTCGGGCGGTTTCAATGCGCCGAGGGTCGCAGACAATGATTTTCGCGCCTTTTTGCTTGGCCTTGAGGATGCGCCGCGCCACGATGGGGTGCGAATCGGCGGCATTGTAGCCGAACACCAGCAGGCATTTGGTATCTTCGATTTCACAAATCGAATTGCTCATGGCGCCGTTACCCAGGGTGACCTGTAAACCGGACACCGACGGTCCGTGGCAGACCCGGGCGCAGCAGTCGACATTGTTGTTGCCAATGACCGCACGGGCGAATTTCTGCATGACATAGTTGGTTTCGTTGCCGGTACCACGGGACGACCCGGTTTGCATTATGGCGTTGGGACCATATTTTTCCTTGATATGGCGCAGGCGCGAGCTGGTGAATTCGATCGCCTCATCCCAGGAGACTTCTTCGAGATTGCCGCCTTTTTCGCGGCGGATCATCGGGCTGCGCAGCCGCGGCGTCAAAAGGCGGGTGTCATTGAGGAAATCCCAGCCGTAGTAGCCCTTCAGGCACAGTTGGCCCTGATTGGTATAACCGTTGGCCGCCTCGGCGCCGACGACGCTGCCGTTTTCAACCAAAAGATTGATTTTGCAGCCGGAGCCGCAGTACGGACATACGGTAAGTGCTTTATGCATTATGCCATACCCCTTGAGGGATTTTTTGTTCATAAATCCCGTGTTTGATTAATCAGCGGTCAGAACAGGTTGGCGCCGAAGCCTTCCAACGCGGCCCGCTGCCGTTTTTTCAGTTTTATGCTTTCGACGGCTTCATTGGTCATCAATACCAATGCGTCGGTGGGGCAGGCGCTAATGCAAGCCTGGCCTTCGGCACGGCCCTCGCATAAATCGCATTTCTGAGCTTCAGCCTTGATGCTGTGTCCCGATAATGGATTGCGTTCATCGTAAACATGCCGCGTCACGATATCCATGGCGCCATAAGGGCAGGCCACGGCGCAGGTTTTGCAACCGATACATTTTTCCTGCAATACCTGGATATGGTCTTTGGCGTGAATAATAGCGTTGTTCGGACAAGCATTGGCGCAGGGGGCGTCTTCGCATTGCCGGCACAGTACCGGCGTACTGATATTCCACTCTTTAATCACTTTTAGCCGGGGCAAAAAGTTTTCAGGGGTCAGCGCGCCGGGACGGTTGCCGTTATGCGCGACCACACAAGCGACTTCACAGGTAAAGCAGCCAATGCATTTTTGCGGATCAGCAATAACGAACCGGTTCATTCATTTTTCCTCGAGTGTCCGACGCGGGTTATTACTCGGCCCGCCTCAGGCTATTAATATCCATATATAAAGCAGGGTTTATGCCAGTTTGCAAGGGAAACGATATTATTTTAAAATATTGATATATATAATAATTTTTATAGGGCGCAACGAACATATCTTGAAAATCATGCTCTTTATCGTCATATCGACAAAATTGACGATGCCGATACTGCTTCGTCACAGTGCCGATGCCGATGCCGATGCCGATGCCGATGCTGCTATAGCTGCTGATATTGAAACGGATGCCACGGGGCCGTTCACTCATTGCCATCAAGAGGGCTATCAGGTACCAGCCACGGGAAACCGCCGTCCCCTTGCCACTGCTCCAGACGCTGGTGGATACGGTTCACCGCCTGGGTAACCGGTTCGGTCATGGGAAAATAAAAGGCCACCACATCCGGTTGAATGCCGACAAACCAGACCTCAGGGATATCTTCCTTTAGTTGCTCGATAACGAAGCTGAGCGGGAGGTTATGGGTGCTCATGATAAACATCCCGGCGATATCCGCCGGATCGATAAGCCGGATCTCTCCCGGCACCAGCGTCATATCGGCGGCATCCACCACCACCACCCGCTGTGGCCGCAAGGCGCGTACGCGGTGGACGACATTTTCCGGCGTGGCGCCGCCATCCACCACCGTCCAGCCTGCTACCGGCCGTCGGGTCATCAGTTCCGCCAGCAGCGGGCCGGCGCCGTCATCCCCCATCATGCTGTTGCCGACGGTCAGCACGACGCTGAGATCGGTAGTATTAGCATTCATTTCCAGCTCCCTATGGTGAAGAAGGCGCAATGACATCAAGCCCGACCAAGCATTTTGCCACCATACTCATATGCTTACGCACAAATTTATACCCTTCTAACGATAAGATAGATGGCCGGCTCGCGGGAGATTTCCCCCAGCAGCGCCATCAGCCGGGCGCTCCATTCATTAAACGGCGCCGGCGCATCGGACTGCAAGGGGGCCAGGGCGTTGGCCAGCAGGTCGGTATGGCTGCTGTCGATGATGATTTCGCCGAAGGTCATCAGGCCGTGCATTTTGCGCCGCGCCTCGCCCTCCGGCAGCAGCTCAACCCATTGCCGGTACTGCTCGAGGGGGCAGGTAAGCTCTTTGTTCAGGCAATCGATCACCCCCACATGATGGCCGATAGCCAGGGAGTAATACATCACCTGCTGCGCCTGGGCCGGCATATCGTCATCGCTGTCGAGGAACTTCTGGCGCAACGACCAGATATAGACATCAGCCATGATGAATTTCACCCTGCAATGTGTGCAGCAGTCGCTGCACGATTTCCCGCAAGCGTGGGTCGTCTTCGCGCCGCAGCCACTCCTCTACCCGCTGTGCCAACAACGGAACGGTGGCTCCCGCCAGCAGGCCGAGCAGGTTGTCGCTGATTTTTCGGCCTTCCCGATAGCCCGCCAGCTGCCGGGCTTCGCGCTCGATAATCACCCGGGTATGCAGCGGTACATCCGGCAGCAGCAGCGAGGCTTTCTCCCCCGGCTGTTCAATATGCGTTTCGCCTTTAAGCTTTTGCTCAAGCAGGCCGAGGGCTACCGCGAATCCGTAAATGGTGGCCGCCGGGGTCGGCGGGCAGCCGGGGATCCAGACATCAATAGGCACGATGCTTTCGCTGCCGCTCCACACGCAGTAGAGATCGTGGAAAATACCGCCGCCGCAGCCGCAGGCGCCGTAGGAAATACAGATTTTCGGATCCGGCGCCGAGTCATAAGCGCGCAGGGCCGGGGTGCGCATGGCGCGGGTGACCGCGCCGGTAAACAGCAGGATATCGGCATGGCGCGGCGACGCCACGACCTTGATGCCGAATCGCTCGGCGTCGAACAGCGGCGTAATGGCGGCGAAAATTTCGATTTCACAGCCGTTGCAGCCGCCGCAGTCAACGCGGTAGACGTAGGCCGAACGCTTGATATCCTTCAGCAGAGTCTTTTTCAGCGCCAGAGTGTGCTCATCGGGGGTCACGGGAACGCTGACATGATGATTCAACGGAATGTCCAGGCTCATTGGGTCTCTCTCCCCGGAGTATGCCGCAACCGGAGATTACGGTTGCTGTGCAGGTTTTGATGGCGTTTGCAATCCGGACAGGTTTCGAACTGCGGACGCAGCGCCTCCACAGCCCCGTCGTCCAGTCCCGAATGGGCCAGCAACGCCATGGCGTATTCGACGGATTTTTTCGCGATAAACGGTTGATGGCAGACCCGGCATGCCTGTAACGCGAAGGTGGCGGTAACGTACAGATCCGCTTTTTGCGTCACCGCCATTTCGAACTCTTCCGACAGCGCGATGGCGCGGGTGGGGCAGACCTCTTCACAGCGGCCGCAGAAAATGCAGCGCCCCAGGAACAGCTGCCAGCGCCGCTCGCCGCTGGCGATATCGGTTTCCATGGTCAGGGCGTTGGCCGGGCAAACGCTGGTACAGGCGGCACAGGCAATGCATTGGGTGGGGTCGTACTTCGGTTTACCGCGAAAGCCGGGACAGACCTCCAGCGGCTTGAACGGGTATTTGACCGTGGGCTCACCGGCTTTCAGGATGGTTTTAAACAGTTTAAACATTGTCCAAGCCTCTACTTAAGCGGCGAACGGGTGCGCTCAATGCCATAGCGTTCCAGTTCCTGATAGGGCACGGTTTTCGCCCGGCGTTTGTTCACATCCACCAGCGTCACGCGGTCGGTGCAGGAGTAGCAGGGATCGAGGCTGCCGATGATCAGCGGCGCGTCGGAAACGGTGTTGCCCCGCAGCATATAGCGCAGCACCGGCCAGTTGGCGTAGGTGGCGGCGCGACAGCGCCAGCGGAACAGTTTCTGGTTATCCCCCAGCATACTCCAGTGCACGTCTTCGCCGCGCGGCGCTTCGACAAATCCCAGCGCGAACTTGTGCGGCTGATAGGTAAAGCCCTCGGTGAGCAGCGGTCCGCCGGGCAGGTTATCCAGTCCGTATTCGATCATGGACATGGAGTCCAGCACTTCTTTCACCCGCACTATCAGGCGGGAATAGACATCGCCATTATCCTGGGTAAACAGGGTTTTCGGCAGATTGGCGTAATTGGCATAAGGATGATCGAAACGCAGGTCGCGGTTAAACCCGCTGGCGCGGATCATCGGTCCCACCGGGCTGTAATCCCTGGCGGTCTTCCGGTCCAATATGCCGATGCCCTGGGTGCGTTGCGCCATGTTCGGCGTGCTGAGCAGCATATCCACCAGCTGAACGAACTCTTTGCGCATTTCCGCCACCAGCAACTGGGTTTTCAGGCGCTGATCCTTGAGGATATCGCGCCGCACGCCGCCGATCAGGTTCATGCCGTAGGTTTTACGGGCGCCGGTGAGCAGCTCCGCCATGGTCATGGATTTTTCCCGCACGCGGAAAAATTGCATAAAACCGGTATCGAAGCCGACGAAATGGCTGGAGAGGCCGATATTCAGCAGATGGCTGTGCAGACGCTCCACCTCCAGCAGGATACTGCGGATGGCGTGGGCGCGGGGTGGGACCACGATACCCAGGGCATTTTCCACCGAGCTGGTATAGGCCACGCTATGGGCGAATCCGCAGATGCCGCAGACCCGGTCGGACAGGAAGGTGACTTCGTTGTAACCCATCCGGGTTTCCGCCAGCTTTTCCATGCCGCGATGGACATAGAACAGCCGGTAATCGGCGTCGACGATTTGTTCGCCGTCCACGAACAGCCGGAAGTGGCCCGGTTCGTCGGAGGTGATATGCAGCGGGCCGATGGGCACCACCCGGGTCTCGCCGGGGGCCGCGTTTTCAAAGGGATAGGTTTCACTGTCGCTGGCGGGGGTCGGCCGCTGGCGATAGTCCATGCTGTCTTTACGCAGCGGGTAGAGATCTTCCGGCCAATCGTCCGGCAGCACCAGCCGACGTTCGTCCGGCAGGCCCACCGGGATCAGGCCGTACATATCGCGGATTTCACGCTCGCCCCATACCGCGGCCGGTACCCGAGGGGTGACGGACGGGAACTCCAGGGTGATGGCGCTCACCAGTGCTTTCACCGTGATCCAGCACTTTTCCCCCTGTTCCATGGACAGCACGTAATAGACGGCATAGTCGCCGCACAGGGTGCGTTCATCGTTGCCGAACAGCACGGGCAGCCAGCCGCCCAGAGTGTAATAAAGAAACTCCACCACCTCCGGCAGGGCGTTAACCTTCACCGTGATGGTGAGCTGATTGGCGGTTTGCCACTCCTCAGCCAGTATTGCCGCCGGGAATTTTTCATGTACCTGCGCCAGGTAACCCAGGCCGCCTTTCTTTTCGCTAAAGGCACCGGAAGGAGCATCGGTGAGGTTATTGGAAATGTTATCAGTCACTTTACTTCTCCAGACGGGGTATGGGGGGTAACGGCGGCGGCATTTGGCACGGCCCAGGGCCAGTTGAACGTCGTGGCGTCGCGCTGCAGGACGATGGTGGCGGCGTTTTCCAGCATGTGGATCACTGGTCGGGGAATATAGGTGCCCATTCCCAGCATCAGCACCAGCAGCACGACCATGGGCACCGTGGTGAGCCAGCCCAGTTCTCCTTTGCTGACGGCGTCGGGCTGGCTACCGAAGACCGTCAGGGCAATCATGCGCACCAGGCCGCCCAGTACCACGGTGAGCAACAGCAGTAGCACCAGGGTCAGCAGGATATGGCCCGACGCCAAACCGGCGGTGACCGTCATGAATTCACTGAGGAAAATATTGAACGGCGGCATACCGCCCAGGGCCAGCGCGCCGCCGGCCATCAGTACGGCGGTCAAGGGCACCACCCGCAGCATGCCTTTCACCGCGCCCATATCACGGGTGCCGTACTTCAGCAGCACGTTGCCGGAGCCGCAGAACAGCAGGGTTTTCGCCAGGCTGTGATTGAGGGTGTGCAGCAGCGCCGCCAGTACCCCCAACGGCCCGCCGATGCCGATGGCCACCGCGATAAGCCCCATGTTTTCGACGCTGGAGTAGGCCAGCAGCCGTTTGATGTCGTGCTGCACCAGGATAAAAAAGGCCGCCACCGCCACCGACAACAGGCCGAATACCAGCAGCAGGCGGCTGGGGAACAGCGGGCCGATGGCGCCGCTTACCAGAATGTAGTAACGCAGGATAACCAGCAGGGCGCAGTTCAGCAGCACCGCCGACAGCAGGGCGCTGGTGGGGCTGGGGGCTTCGCTGTGCGCGTCCGGCAGCCAGGCGTGCATGGGAAACAGACCGGTCTTGGTGCCAAAACCAATCAGTACAAAAACAAACGACAGATGCATCAGGGTAGGGTCGAGACGGGCGGTGTGTTTCAGCACCTCGGTCCAGAATATCGCCTGACCGGCATCGGGCATCACGTTGGCGGCGTTTGCATACATCAAAATGGTACCGTACAGGCCGAAAGCGACGCCGACGGTACAGATAATGATGTATTTCCAGGCCGCTTCCAGGGACGAACGCTGGCCGTACAGTCCCACCAGGAACGCCGAACTGAGGGTGGTGGCTTCCACCGCCGCCCACATCAGGATCAGGTTATTGCTGCTCACCACCAGCAGCATGGTGAACAGGAACAGATGGAAAAAACCGTAATAATGGCAGAGGGTGGTCACTGAAATTTCGTCGGTATCCACCTCATGGCGCATATAACCCATGGAGTAAATCCCGGTGATAAAGCCAATGATACCGAGAATAGAGAGGAACAGCGCGCTCAGGCTGTCCAGATAGAGCCATTGGTGCGCCGCCAATACGCTTCCTTCCGCGGCCACCCGCGTGACCACCCACGCCACTTCCGCCAGCAGCAGGACGATCCCCAGGCTATGCAAGGCGGTCACCGTGCCTCGCGCGCCGTTACCCAGCCACCGGCAGGCGAAGGCCAGTAAAGAGAAAATCAGCGGTGTGACCAGCAATATGAACATCATAGCGGTATTACTCATCTCATTACCCCTTCAGCGCCGTCAGTTGGGACACATCGAGCGTATGGAGCGTCCGGTAGATTTTGCGCGCCATCACCGCCATGACGATCACCGCGAAAATAGCATCGGTGGCAATACCGATTTCCACCAGTTCCGGCGCGCGATTGGCCAGCAACGCCAGGGTCAGGTGCGAGCCGTTTTCCATCAGGCAATAACCGAACACCTGTTTGAGAATATTGCGTTGGCTGACGATGCAGAGCAGACCGAGCAGGAAGTGGCCGAGGGACACCGCCAGGGCCGGTTTCAGCGTGGCCACCAGCGGCAGCGCCACCGGGGCCACCACGAACCAGCTCAGCACCACAATCACCGCCGCCGCCAGCATCAGCATCGGGGGGGAGATAAACCCGCCGTCCGCGCCGGGGTCTGCCAGCTTGTGGAACGCCCGCGCCATAATCAACGGCACCAGTATCACCTTGGTGATCAGGGCGCTGAGAGACCAGAGCAATAGCTGATGCGTATGCAGGGTTTCCGCCAGGGTGAAGAATATCGCCACCAGTACCAGGGACTGAAGGGCATACCAGCAGCAGGACACCACGGGACGTTTGGCGCCGATCACCAGCAGCGAGGTGATCATCATCAGTCCCGCCAGGTTATTGACAATAAGAGATCCGGTCATCTTCTTCTTCCTTATCCAAGCCAGGCGACGGCAATAAAGCTGGAACACAGCGACATCCAGATCAGAACCACCAGCACAACACTCATGGCCAGCGGAACCGGGGCGGCCTGCGCCACCTCCTCGCTGGGCTTGCCGGGCACCACCCGCCCGAACCAGTAAATAAGCCAGACGAAGCTGGCGACGGATTCAATCAGCACCAGAATCATCATGGGCGTCAGCACCCAGAACTGCCGGGACAGGGCGAAACCGGCGGCGAAAATCGGGAACTTGCTGAAGAAGCCGTTAAACGGCGGCACGCCGGTAATAGCCAGCGCCGCGACACAAAAACCGATGCCCGCCAGGGGCATTTTCCCCAGCACCCCGCGCAGGCGCGGCAGCATTCGGGTCCCGCAGCTGTAGCTGAGGGTACCGGCCACCAGGAAAAACAGGCTCTTGGCGAAGGCGTGGTTGAAGATGTAGGCGATGCCGCCGAGGAAGGCCTGCTTGGAACCAAAAATCGCCAGGGACAAAGCGAAAAAGATATAGGCCAGCTGGGTAATGGTGGACCAGGCCAGCAGCCGTTTCATATCCTTTTGCGGCAGATACATCATAAAACCGTAAATCATGGTGATAAGGGCCATCACAATGCCGACCCAGCCGATGATATGCGGCACATCGCCGGCGGACAGGATGGCGCGGGCGAAGATATATACCCCCACTTTCACCATGGACGCCGCATGGAGATAGGCGCTCACCGGGGTCGGCGCCTCCATCGCGTCCGGCAGCCAGGCCTGTAACGGCAACTGGGCGGATTTGCCCCAGGCGGCGAACAGAATGCCGCCGAACACCATCAGCGCCGCCGGTCCTTGTATCTGGCTCAGGGCGCTGAGTGCGAAGGTGCCGGTATGCAGAAACAGGGTAGCCGCCGCCAGGTAGAGGCCGATGGACGCCACATGGGTAATCAGCAGGGCTTTCAGGGCCGAACGCTGGGCTTTCGGCGTTTGGTAATAGCCAATCAGCGCCCAGGAGCAGCCGCCGGTAATTTCAAAAAACAACAGTTGGCCCAGCAGGGTGGACGAGAGCACCAGCCCCGCCATGGCGCCGATAAACACCAGCAGGAAGGCGTAATAGCGGTTGGTGCCTTCATGGGGATGTTCCCGGTTGCCGGTGGTGAGATAGCCGGTGGAGTAGAGGCTTACCAGCAGCCCCAGGAATACCACGGCAAAAACAATCAGCGTACTGACGCGATCGACGGTTATCCCCATCAGGGCGGCGTTGCCGTACTGCAACAGAGTGTAGGTGGCATCAACTTTACCACCGGTATAAAACACCCAGGCCAGCGAGAGCGTGCCGAGGGTCGCCAGCAGGGCGAACAAGGTGCAGACCCATTTCGCCAGACGCTGGGGCAGGCAGGCGGTGAGCAGCGCGCCGACAAACGGGACCAGAACGGTCGCAAGGGCTATATTTTCCATAATGAATTTCCTGGCTCCTTAAAGACCGGTGAGGTAAAAGACGAAAGACAGCGCCGCAACGCCGAACCCGAGCCAGGTCACCCGGGGAATCAATAAGAAACGTCCGCGCGCCAGACTGTTTTCCATCACGGAGGCGAGGATAAACACCACCACCAGCTTGATGACGGCGGTTATCAGCCCCCACAGCAGCGACGGGGCGGTAAGCACCTCCGCCTTGCCGAAGGGGATGAATACCGCCAGAAAAAGTTCCGCCATCACCACCTGTTTCAGGCCGATACCCCACTTCACCAGCGCCAGGCCGGATCCGCTGTATTCGGTCAGCGGTCCTTCCTGTAGCTCCTGCTCCGCTTCCGCCACGTCGAACGGAATTTTGCCCATTTCGATAAAAGTGGCGAAGCCGCAGGCCAGCAGCGCTAAAAAGGTGGCGGTGGGGGAGATCCAGCCGGCGGTAAGGGAAGCGCTGATGGCGCCGATATTGGTGGAACCGGTAATCAGGGCCACCACCAGCAGCGCCAGGATAAGGGTCGGTTCCACCAGGACGCCCAGGGTCAGCTCGCGGCTGGCGCCGATGCCGGCAAAGGTGCTGCCGGTATCCAGCCCGGCCAGGGAAAAGAAGAACCGGAACAGCGCGAACAGGTAGAGCAGGGTAATCAGATCCCCCGCCGCGCCGAACGGCGAGAACCGAGTGAATACCGGCAGGGTCATGGCCACCAGCAGCATGGTGCCGAGCAGCACATAAGGCATCAGCCGGAACACGGGTCCGGCCTGGGCCGGCGCCACTTCCTGCCGTTTAAGCAGTTTGGCGATATCCCGGTAATCCTGCCAGATGCCCGGCCCGCGCCGGGAATGCATCAGGGCGCGGATTTGGCGGGAGAGGCCGGTCATCAGCGGGGTCAGGGCCAGCAACAGCAGGGCCTGGATCAGGGCGAACAGCCCCAGGGTCAGCGTCGGCGTCGGTTGTATGAACATGGTCTCTCTCCTTAGACGGCGGTGACAAGCAACAGAATGACCAGCGCAGCGACCACGTACAGGCAGTAGATGCGAAAATCCCCGCCCTGTAATACCTGGACCTGCCCGCCCAACCGCTGGGTGATACGTACCAATGGGTTGATAATGCTGTCGTCCCAGAACGGCTCGACGCGACCGGCCCCTTCGGTGGTCCGCTCCAGTGCGCGCTTCAGTCCGGGGGAGGGATCGAGCTGGCGGCGCAGACGGTACAACGCCGAGAACATGACGCGCAGAGGTTGGGTAAAGCTGGCCGCCGACATGGACATGGCCGCTTCCCAACCATAGCCGCAAGCCCAGGGATCGCCGCGACGGCGATAGCCTGGCTGGGTGCCTTTGCGCAGTTGGTAAATTCCCAGGGGAATCAGCGGCAAAACCAGCAGCAGGATGAAGATCATCAAAGGCGACAGCATGGCCTGCCGGGCCTGATCCGGCACCAGCAGCAGTCCCTGCGCCACGGTAATTTCATGGCCGTGGGCGAGGCCGGCGGCCACCGCGGCCAATACCGGCGCGATGGCCGGCGCGGCGATGCCCAGCAGCACGCACATCAGGGCCAGCAGCAGCATGGCGACGGTCATTTGCCAGGGTACCTCGCGGGCTTGGGCGGCTTTCTCGCTGCGTGGCGCGCCGCAGAAACTGATGCCGTACACTTTGACAAAACACATCGCCGCCAGCGCGCCGGTGATGGCCAGCATGACAATAGCCACAGGTCCGCTCAGGCGCAGGATAAAGCCGCCGTCATGGCTCATGGTGAACAGGGATTGATAGGTGTACCACTCGCTGACGAAGCCGTTGAGGGGCGGCAAGGCGGAGATGGCCATACAGCCGATGATAAAGGCCAGGGCGGTGAAAGGCATCAGGCGGCCGAGGCCCCCCATCTTTTCCATATCCCGAGTATGCATCCGCCAGATAATGGCGCCGGCGCCGAGAAACAGCAGTCCTTTGAAAACCGCGTGGTTCAGCAGATGATAAAGGGCGCCCAGCAGGCCCAGCGCGGCCAATACCGGATGATGGGTGGCGATGCCCACCATGCCCACCCCGACCCCCATCAGGATGATGCCGATGTTTTCCACCGTATGCCAGGCCAGCAGGCGTTTGATATCGTGCTCCGCCAGGGCATACAGCACCCCGAGCACCGAGGAGACCGCGCCGAACGCCAGCACCAGGATGCCCCACCACAGTTGGCTGGCTCCCAGCAGATCGATGCCCACCTTGATGATGCCGAAGATGCCGATTTTCACCATGACCCCGGACATCAGCGCCGACGCATGGGACGGCGCGGCGGGGTGGGCGCGCGGCAGCCAACTATGCAACGGCAGCATGCCCGCCTTGGCGCCGAAGCCGAAAAATGCCAGCAGGAACACCACCGAGGCGCCGGCGGGACTTAAGGACAGGGTGCGGAACGATGCGAACTCCAGACTGCCGCTCTGACGGTACATCAGGAAGAAGGCAATCATGATCAGCACCGATCCGGCGTGGGCGATAAAAAAGTACAGCAAACCGGCATTGATGGACTCTTCATCCTGATCGGCGATCACCAGGAACCAGGAGGCCAGAGACATCATCTCAAAGAAAATGATGAACCAGAAGGCATTGTCCATGACCACCAAGGTCGCCATGGAGGCGATGAACAGGTTCATAAAAAAACCCATCGCCGCCGCCCCTTTTCCCAGATACTCGCGTACATAGGCCAGGGAGTAGAGGGCGCATACCGTCACCAACAGCGAAATCACCAGTAGCATAAAGGCCGCCAGGCTATCGAGACGGACGCTGAAGGCGGCGAACGGAAAGGGGCCGACGGCGCTGTAGGTCAGGGTCACGCCGCTGTGCAGCACGCTGATGGCCGCCAGCAGGCCGAGGATGCCGCCGGCCATCGCCGTCAGCCCGGCGGCCCAGATAGCCAGGTTTTCCCGCCGCGCCAGCAATAGGGACAGGAAGGCGCCCAGCACATAAAAACCGAGGGAACCGCCAAGTAACCGAAATGCGTCCATGTTTATTCCTGCTCCGGTTTAGTGGGGGGAAGAGAATCCAGACCGGAGGAGAGCCAGCGCGCGGCGTATTGGCGGCGTGACAAACTCACCTGTTCCACCGCGCCGTCACTTACCAGCACCAGCGCATCGGTGGGACACACCCGTACACACTGCGGTCCGTCGGGATGAAAGTCACACAGATCGCATTTCACCGCGACGCTGCGTATCCCGGCGTTCCATGCCAGAAAGGGGTTCATGTTCGCCGGGCTCTCGGGCACATCGGCCATCTGCTGGGAAGGGATGAAGTTCTCAAACATCGTCGGCATATTCACCGGTTTACTGCCGGAGGGCGTAATGGCGCCGAACGGACAGGCCAATCCGCATAACTTACAGCCGATGCAAAGGCTTTCATTGAGCATGATGGCATCGGGACCGTGGGTAATGGCATTTACCGGGCAGACCCGGGCGCAAGGCGCATCTTCACATTGGCGGCAGAGCATGGGCGCGCTTTCTTCATCGGTCCGCGTAACGGACAGTCTGGGATGCGACTGCAATCCCGCGGCCTTGTGGACTTGTGTACAGGCGGCCATGCAGGTATTACATCCAATACAAAGCTGTGGCTCCGCGATAACAAAGCGGTTCATAACCCTCTCCTCCAGGAGAAACGGATGACAGTCAGGCTGCTGGGTTTATTCATTCCGGCGATAGAAGCATTTTCCATGCCAGTAGTAGGGTTATTGTCTGTGAAGGCCATGGTCTGGGGGGTGAGGCGGCCATCAATAGCAAAAACAGGCCGAAGCCCGGGGGATATCGTCATAAGTGTCGATAGGCCGGGGGCCGGGGCCGTCGTCATAAATGACGACGAGATTGTCCGACGCCACCGGCGGCGCCGTAAACCCGGACTGTGATGTTAACAGATTGTTTTTAAGGCATAAAACCGGGGTGCCATCAGGTTGATACCGGTATTTAGCTGGCATTGGATGCCGGTATGGCGACTGGCACCCGTCTTGCATGAGGTTACATGAAGTATAGAGGTTGAAGGGTTAAGCTAATAAAAGCAGGCATCGGTTCGCTTAAGCTGGTGCCGGAATGATATGAGCTTGCCGGGTTTGCATACGCTTGCGCTGGGTATGTATGAACTTGCATGAGCTTGCATAAGCTGGTGCCGAAATGATATGGGCTTGCCTTGTTTGCATAAGCACCTGTTTGAGCCGGTTCGGTCAGTCATGGCCACCAGCTCATAATTTGTAGTAGCGCGGAGAGACCGATGCACGAGTTGACACTGGCGCAAAATACGCTGGAGATCCTGGAACAGCAGGCACGGGCGAACGGCGCGCGGCGTGTTACCGGCGTCTGGTTATCTCTCGGGGCCTTTTCCTGTGTGGAAGCGGAGTCTTTAAATTTCTGTTTCGACATGGTGTGTCGCGGGACCGTGGCCCAGGGATGTGTATTGCATCTCGAACAGCAACCGGCTGAAGCCTGGTGCGGCCATTGCAGGCAACAGGTTACCCTGCCGGGCGTCCCGATCCTGGTCTGCCCTTTATGCGGCGGACATCAATTACAAACCGATGCCCACGACCATATCCAGATCAAACGACTGGAAGTGGCTTGAGGGTATACTCCCCGTAGCGGGGTAGTAACAACGCCATTTTCACAATGTCAGGAGACTTGCCATGTGCAGTACTTGCGGCTGTGCCGAGGGCGAACATTATATCGAAGGTGATGATGATCATCCGGGCGACGGTCTTGTTGTCCATCATCATGGAAGACATCAACATACTGATCTGGGTCTGGATCATGGCGAGCATCGGCATAGCCACGATGCTCAGGACCATGGCGAGCATCAGCATAGCCACGATGCTCAGGACCATGGCGAGCATCAGCATAGCCACGATGCTCAGGACTATGGCGACCATCAGCATAGCCACGATGCTCAGGATCATGGCGAGCATCAGCACACACATCATGAGCCTGAGCGTGAAGTCCGGCATTCCGCAGCGCTGGCGCCAAGGCGTGTTGTGTTCCCCGCCGCCGCGCCTGTGCAGGTGATTCATCACCATCACTATCATGGCGAAGTCCATAACCATTATTACCAGCTCGCACCAGGCCAAACGGTGTTACCGCCGCAGGCCGGCGGGGCGGGACAATCCTTGTTAACCGGCGCCGACGTTTATTCCGGCCCGGTCCCGGCGGCGGGGCCGACCGGATTCGCGCCCCAGGCCGATGCGCGGGGGGATCTGGATTATGGCCGGGGCGAGGCGGGCACCCATGCCCCGGGCCTCAGCCAGCGGCGGATGGTGGAAATCGAAATTGATGTATTGGATAAAAACAACCGGCTGGCGGACCACAATCGGCACTATTTTCAGCAGCATAATATCCTGGCGCTGAACCTGGTCTCCAGCCCCGGCTCGGGCAAGACCAGCCTGTTAACGGAAACGCTGCTGCGGCTGAAGGGCAAAACCCCCTGTGCCGTCATCGAAGGCGATCAGCAAACCACCAATGACGCAGAGCGTATCCGCGCCACCGGCGCACCGGCGATTCAGGTCAATACCGGTAAAGGCTGTCATCTGGATGCGCAGATGGTGCAAGATGCCGCCCTGCGGCTGAAACCGGCGGAAAAAAGCCTGCTGTTTATCGAAAATGTCGGCAATCTGGTCTGTCCCGCCGGTTTTGACCTTGGCGAACGTTGTAAAGTCGTGGTGCTGTCGGTGACCGAAGGGGAAGACAAACCGTTAAAATACCCCCACATGTTTGCCGCCGCCGGGCTGATGATTCTCAACAAAATCGATCTGTTGCCCTGGGTGCATTTCGACGTGGATGCCTGTATCGCCAATGCCCGCCGGGTCAACCCGTCTATCACCGTACTGTTGGTGTCCGCCACCGGCGGCGAGGGCATGGATGCCTGGCTGAGCTGGCTGGAAGAGCAGCGGCTCCTGTGACAGCCATGGGTTATCATTTGGTCCGGTCGTTTGCGAACAGGCTTTGGCGATATTCGGTATCGGCATCGAGTGCCGGGGAGCCTGGTGGTGAACACTCCCCGTTTCCCTCGGCAGGCCAGATCCGGATCTCGGTCTGGACGAAAAATGGCTATGTCCATAAGAACGTTCATTATTACGTTCATAAGAACGCCCATAAGAACGGGCTGGAGAAAAAATCATGTGTATAGGCATCCCCGGTCAGGTGGTGGCGCTTGATAACGACGGCTACGGCAATGCCTGGGTGGATGTCTGCGGCGTCAAACGGCGGGTCAATGTCCGGCTGGTTTGCGCCGATGACGCCGCCATGGCTGCTCTGCCCGGTCAATGGGTCCTGGTGCATGTGGGATTCGCCATGAGCCTGCTGGACGAAACCGAGGCCAGGGAAACGCTGGAGGCCTTGCAGGCGATGGGTGAAGTGGAACCGGACGTCGGTTATTTCCTGCGGGGAGGCGAAACCGATGCGATTCGTTGATGAATACCGCCAGCCGGAACTGGTGCGGGGGCTGGTGGCGCGAATCGGCGAACGTATGTCGCATACGGTTTATACCGCCGAGCGACCTTTGCAGGTGATGGAAGTCTGCGGCGGCCATACCCATGCCATTTTCAAATTCGGCCTGGATAAACTGTTGCCGCCCTCGCTGGAATTTATCCACGGACCGGGTTGCCCGGTCTGCGTGCTTCCGGCGGGCCGCATCGATGCCTGCGTGCAAATCGCCATGCGGCCCGAAGTCATTTTTTGTACTTTCGGCGACGCCATGCGGGTGCCCGGTCGTAACGGATCCTTGCTGACCGCTCGCCAACAGGGGGCGGATGTGCGCATGGTCTGGTCGCCCCTCGATGCGCTGGCCATCGCCAAACAAAACCCCGGGCGCCAGGTGGTGTTTTTCGCCATTGGTTTTGAAACCACCATGCCCGCCAGCGCCATGACGTTGCAGCAGGCGCGGGCCGACGGCGTGGAAAACTTTTTTCTTTTTTGCCAGCATATTACCCTGATGCCCACCTTAAAAAGCCTGCTGGCGCAGCCGGATGTGCGCATCGACGGATTTATCGCCCCGGGCCATGTCAGCATGGTTATCGGCCAGCAGCCTTATGCCTATATCAGTGATGTCTGTCATAAACCGGTGGTGGTAACCGGCTTTGAGCCTGGGGATATCCTGCAAGGCCTGTTGATGCTTTGCGAGCAATATGTGGACGGACGCTGTACAGTGGAAAACCAATACCGCCGCGTGGTGCCGGACGAGGGAAATAGGCTGGCGCAGGAAGCGATGGACCGGGTATTTATCACCGAAGGCGCCAGCGAGTGGCGCGGCCTGGGGGTGATCGACGATTCCCGCGTCAGCCTGCGCCCGGAGTGGTCGGCCTATGATGCCGAAGGGCGTTTTCATCCCGATCCGCAGCCGGTGGCGGACGATCCCCGCGCCCGTTGCGGCGCGGTGCTGACCGGCCGCTGCAAACCGGCGGATTGTCCGCTGTTTGGTGGCGTATGCACGCCGGAAAACGCCTTTGGTGCGTTGATGGTTTCCTCGGAAGGCGCGTGCGCCGCCTGGTATCAATATCGTCGGAGTGAGGCATGAGCAAACAGATTATGCTGGCGCACGGTAACGGCGGCGGCGCCATGCAGGCGTTGATTTCAAGCGTCTTCGTCAGCGCCTTTGCCAATCCGGTGCTGGCCACCGGGGAAGATCAGGCCCGCCTGCCGTTAAGCGAACTGAATGCCTTGGGTGACCGGCTGGCGTTTACCACCGACAGCTATGTTGTCGATCCGCTGTTTTTCCCCGGCGGTGATATCGGCAAGCTGGCGGTATGCGGTACCGCCAACGATTTGGCGGTGAGCGGCGCGACGCCGCGCTGGCTCTCCTGCGGATTTATCCTGGAAGAAGGGCTGGAGTTTGAAATCCTGGAAGCCGTGGTGCGATCCATGGCCGATACCGCCCGTGACGCCGGCATACAGATCATCACCGGCGACACTAAGGTGGTGCCTCGCGGGGCGGTGGACAAACTGTTTATCAATACCGCCGGCCTGGGTGTGATCCCCGCGGCGGTGGAATGGGGCGTGACCGCCATTCGCCCCGGCGACAGTATTCTGGTGAGCGGCACCCTGGGGGATCATGGCGCCACCATCCTTAACCTGCGCGAGAATCTCGGCATGGAGGCGGATTTGTCCAGTGATTGCGCGGTACTGGCCCCGCTGATCGCGCCGCTGCGGGAGATAGCCGGTATCCGCACCCTGCGGGATGCCACCCGGGGCGGCGTTACCGCTATTTTGCATGAGTTCGCCCGCGGCAGTGGCTGCGGCATGACCGTGGACGAAGCGGCGCTGCCGGTGAAAACCACGGTACGCGGGGTATGTGAATTGCTGGGGCTGGATGCGCTGAATTTTGCCAATGAGGGAAAATTGCTGCTGGTGGTGGACGCGGCGGCGGAACAGCATGTTCTCCAGGCCCTGCGCGGGCACCCGTTGGGGCGGGACGCGGCGGTGATCGGCCGGGTCACGGACGATAAGCAGGTGCGATTGCGCGGCATATACGGCGTCAGCCGTATTCTCGATCTGCCCCATGACGAACCGCTGCCCCGCATCTGCTAATTTAGGCAGGATGTGTCACGTTATCCCATGACGAGCCACTACTGTGTGCCCCGGCGGCGGCGTACAAATTACGATGTCGCCGGGGCCTCGGTTCCGTTCAGCGGAGGAAAATTATGTCCCACAACGGTATCCTGCTGCGCATCAAGGGTAAGGTCCAGGGGGTTGGCTTTCGGCCGGTGGTCTGGCAACTGGCCCATGAACTGGGATTAACCGGGGATGTCAGCAATAACGGGGCCGGGGTTGAAGTACGCCTGTGGGGCGATGAGGCAGGGACATTTATCCATCGGCTGCGGCAGGCGTGCCCGCCGCTGGCGGCGATCCACAGCATTGAAACCCTGCCCTGGCAGTGGGAGCTGCCGCCCCGGGATTTCACCATTCTTGCCAGCGGCGGCGGCGGCATGTCCACCCAGGTGGTGCCGGATGCGGCAACCTGCGACGCCTGCCTGGCGGAACTGAACGATCCGGCCAACCGGCGCTTTGCCTATCCGTTTATCAACTGTACCCATTGCGGCCCGCGTTTCACGCTGATACGCCGCATGCCCTACGATCGGCCCAATACCGCCATGGATGTTTTCCCCCTGTGTGCAGAATGTTCGGCCGAATATGACAATCCCGCCGATCGGCGTTTTCACGCCCAGCCCAATGCCTGTCCCGAATGCGGTCCGCGGGTCTGGCTGACGGATCGGGAAGGCAGGAAACTGTCCGCTGACGCCGCCGCCATTGACCTCGCGGTGCGGCAGCTTTTGGCCGGAGACATTGTGGCCATCAAAGGGCTGGGGGGATTCCATCTGGCCTGTGACGCCACCAATCCGGCGGCGGTGGCGAAACTGCGGCAGCGCAAACGCCGTCCGTCCAAGCCGTTGGCGGTCATGATACCGGATATCCACTGGCTGCGGCGCTGCGCCGAGCCGGTATCGGACGCCTTGATTGACTTGTTGCGATCCCCTGCCGCGCCCATTGTGCTAATCCCTCAGCCCTGGATGCCGACGGCTTTCGCCTCGGGTACGGGGGTTTTGCCGTCCAATCCCTTGAGTGGCGCTGATACGGCAAGGCCGGTTTTGCCTTGCGACGCCATGCCGGGACAAGCGCTGTGTTCCCTGATAGCCCCCGGCCTGCATGAAATCGGCGTAATGCTGCCCTCTAATCCCTTGCAACATATGCTGTTGCAAGGGGTTCGACGCCCCCTGGTCATGACCTCCGGTAACCTCAACGGCCGCCCCCCGGCGCTGGATAATGACCGGGCGCTGGCGGATCTGGCGGATATCGCCGATTGCTGGTTGCTGCATGACCGCGATATCCTGCAGCGCGCCGATGATTCCCTGGTGCGTCTGTCGGGAGATAACGTTGAAATGCTGCGCCGTTCCAGGGGATATGTGCCGGACGCCGTGCTGCTGCCACCTGGTTTTGAACATTGCCGACCGGTGCTGGCGATGGGATCGGATTTAAAAAACACCTTCTGTCTGCTACGTGACGGACAGGCGATACTCGGCCAACATCTCGGCGACTTGGCGGATGAAGGTATCCGCGGGCAGCAGCAACAGGCGCTGTCGCTGTTCAGCGCCATCTGGAATTTTACGCCGGCCATCATCGCGGTGGATGCCCACCCCGGTTACCTTAGCCGTCGCTGGGGCGAAACCCTGGCGGAGGAATTGCAGCTGCCTTGTGTTGCCACGCTGCATCATCATGCGCATATCGTCGCCTGTCTGGCGGAACACGGCTGGCGCCGCGACGCCGGACCGGTTATCGGCCTCGCCCTGGACGGCCTGGGCTTCGGTGGGGTACGAGCCGGAAACCCGGCCAATCAGAGTTCGGATCAACGGGACGACGATCCCGGCGCCCTATGGGGCGGCGAGTGCCTGAAGGTGGATTATCTCAGTTGCCAATGGCTGGGTGGATTGCCGGCAGTGCCACTGCCGGGTGGAGATATGGCGGCCCGCCAGCCGTGGCGGAATTTATTGGCGCAATGGCTGCGATTCGTGCCAGGCTGGCGAGACCTGCCGGAAGTCGCCGCCATTCCCCCGGCCCAGGGGGAACCGCTGGCGCGGGCGGTGGCGCAGGGGATTAACGCCCCGGAGGCCTCCTCCACGGGACGGTTGTTTGACGCTGTTGCCGCCGCGCTCGGGCTGTGTCCGCGGGAAATCAGCTGGGAAGGGGAGGCCGCCTGCCGGCTGGAGGCCCTGGCGTGGCAGGCGGTGTCTCCTCGGATGGAACGTATTCCGGTTAGTATGCCCCTACTGGGCAACCGGCTGGATCTGGCGTTATTTTGGCGTCAGTGGCTGGCCTGGCAGGCCGAACCGCATCTGCGGGCCTATGGCTTTCATTTGGTTTTGGCCCAGGGCTTTGCCGCACTGGCTCGCCAGGCGGCACGGCGCGAGGGTATCGACACTATCGCTCTGTCCGGCGGGGTATTGCACAATCGCCTCTTCAAACAATTATTGCTGCAAGAGCTTGCCGGAATGCGGGTGCTGGCGCCGTCCCGTCTGCCGGCGGGTGATGGCGGTCTGGCCCTGGGGCAGGCATTGATTGCCGCCGCCGGGGCGGTATAACCCGCCATGCCGACCCATCCTCGGCGCGGTCTTCCTTTAACACTATCGTTGCAGGTTCGGTGCTGGCGGGCCTACCGAGCTGTGGGGCGCTACGTCGGGCGGAAAAACCACGCCCGCTTCGACCCCATCAGACCGGTCTCCCTTTAACAGGCTCGGTTTCACCCCTGGTGTTGGCGGGCCTACCGAGCTGTGGGGCGCTACGTCGGGCGGAAAAACCACGCCCGCTTCGACCCCATCAGCCCGGTCTCCCTTTAACAGGCTCGGTTTCACCCCTGGTGTTGGCGGGTCTACCGAGCTGTGGGGCGCTACGTCGGGCGGAAAAACCACGCCCGCTTCGACCCCATCAGCCCGGTCTCCCTTTAACAGGC
>NZ_JAAVUT010000015.1 GCF_018449575.1 Sodalis sp. dw_96
GCCCGCTATCACTGAAGCCTGAAGGCCCGCGATCACCGAGCCTGCAACAAACCTGTTAAAGGGAGAGCGCGCCGATGAGGTCGAAGCGGGCGTGGTTTTTCCGCCCGCCGGAGTGCCTCATGGCACGCTAGGCCCGCTATCACTGAAGCCTGAAGGCCCGCGATCACTGAAGCGTGAAGGCACGCAATCACCGAGCCTGCAACGAACGTCTTAACGCGGCCGGCCCGCCGCACACGGGCCAAAACTCAGCTCAGCAGGGTTTTCAGCGCACCGCCGATATCCGCCAGGCTGCGGACGGTTTTCACCCCCGCGGCTTCCAGGGCGGCGAATTTCTCATCCGCGGTACCCTTGCCGCCGGCGATAATCGCGCCGGCATGGCCCATGCGCTTACCTTTCGGCGCGGTAACCCCGGCGATATAACCCACCACCGGTTTGGTAACATGCTCCTTGATATAAGCGGCGGCTTCTTCTTCCGCGCTGCCGCCGATTTCACCAATCATGACGATGGCTTCGGTCTGCGGATCCTGCTGGAACAGCTTCAAAATATCGATAAAGCTCGAGCCGGGTATCGGGTCGCCGCCGATACCGACGCAGCTGGATTGGCCCAGCCCGGTATCCGTGGTCTGCTTGACCGCTTCATAGGTCAGCGTGCCGGAGCGTGAAACAATTCCCACCCGGCCAGGTTTATGGATATGACCCGGCATGATGCCGATCTTGCATTCACCGGGGGTGATCACACCCGGACAGTTCGGCCCGATCATACGGGAACCGCTCTGCTCCAGCTTAGCTTTTACCACCAGCATATCCAGAGTGGGAATACCCTCGGTGATACAGATAATCAGCTCAATGCCGGCATCCACGGCTTCCAGAATGGAATCCTTGCAAAACGGCGCGGGAACATAGATAACCGAGGCGGTGGCGCCGGTTTTCTCCACGGCTTCACGCACGGTATTAAATACCGGCAGGCCGAGATGCTGAGTGCCGCCTTTGCCCGGCGTGACGCCGCCAACCATCTTGGTGCCGTAGGCCAACGCCTGCTCAGAATGAAACGTTCCCTGGCTGCCGGTAAAACCCTGGCAAATCACTTTGGTATTTTTATCGATTAAAATGGACATTATTTCCCCTCCACCGCGGCAACGGCTTGCTGCGCCGCGTCGGTCAGACTGGTGGCGGCAATGATATTCAGACCGCTGTCCGCCAGAATTTTGGCGCCCAGCTCGGCATTATTGCCCTCAAGGCGCACCACCACCGGCACGTTAACCCCCACGTCCGCCACCGCGCCGATGATGCCTTCGGCAATCAGATCACAGCGCACGATGCCGCCGAAAATATTCACCAGCACCGCTTTGACGTTTTCATCGGACAGGATGATCTTGAACGCCTCGGTCACGCGCTCCTTGGTGGCGCCGCCGCCGACGTCAAGAAAGTTGGCCGGCGAGCCGCCGTGCAGCTTGACGATATCCATGGTGCCCATGGCCAGGCCGGCGCCGTTAACCATGCAACCGATATTGCCGTCCAGGGCCACGTAATTCAGCTCCCACTGCGCCGCCTGCGCCTCGCGGGCGTCTTCCTGGCTCTTATCGCGCATTTCGCGCAGTTCAGGCTGGCGGAACAGGGCGTTGCCGTCGGCGCTCAGCTTACCGTCCAGGCAGACCAGATTGCCTTCGGTGGTGATAACCAGCGGATTGATTTCCACCAGTGCCAGATCCCGCTCCAAAAACAGCGCGGCGAGACCCATGAAGATTTTAGTGAACTGCCCGACCTGCTTGCCGGACAATCCCAGCTTGAACGCCAGCTCACGTCCCTGGAAGGGCTGCGGACCGGTAAGAGGGTCCAGCGCCACCTTATGAATCAGATGCGGCGTTTCGTCGGCGACCTTTTCAATTTCCACGCCGCCTTCGGTGGAGGCCATGAACACCACGCGACGGGAGCCGCGATCCACTACCGCCCCGAGATAAAGCTCTTTAGCGATATCGGTTGCGGCTTCCACCAGAATCTGATGAACCGGCTGGCCCAAGGCGTCCGTTTGATAGGTCACCAGGCGTTTACCCAGCCAGTTTTCGGCAAAGGCGCGAATTTCTTCTTTGCTATTGACGACTTTTACGCCGCCGGATTTGCCGCGCCCGCCCGCATGCACCTGGCATTTTACCACCCAGGGACCGGCACCGATTTTCGAGGCGGATTCTTCCGCTTCCCGTGGCGTGGTGCACGCAAAACCCGTGGGGGCAGGCAGACCATACCGAGCAAAAAGCTGTTTTGCCTGATATTCATGTAAATTCATGATGTTTATCCATCTTCGTCTGGGAATGTAGGCGGCGGAGTGCAACCTGCCACCATTAAAGTGTACCGCGCCATGATAAGAGTACTGTCCGGGGCGAAACCCGGATACGGCGGCGCCGTATCCGTTATCGACTATACGTCCAGCAGCAAACGGGTGGGATCCTCCAGCATCTCCTTGATGGTCACCAGGAAGCTGACGGATTCCTTACCGTCGATCAACCGGTGATCATAAGACAGGGCGAGATACATCATGGGAAGGATAACCACCTGGCCGTTCACCGCCATCGGGCGATCCTTGATGGCATGCATGCCCAGGATAGCGCTTTGCGGCGGATTGATGATAGGCGTGGACATCAGTGAACCGAATACGCCGCCATTGGTAATGGTAAAGTTACCGCCGGTAAGCTCTTCCACCTTCAGTTTGCCGTCGCGGCCTTTTACCGCCAGTTCCTTGATGCTTTTTTCCACATCGCCCATGCCTAAGGCATCCACATCGCGCAACACCGGCGTCACCAGGCCGCGAGGGGTGGAAACCGCAATGCTGATATCGAAATAGTTATGGTAAACCACATCCTCGCCGTCAATGGAGGCGTTCACTTCCGGGAAACGCTTGAGCCCTTCCACCACCGCTTTGATATAAAAAGACATAAACCCAAGGCGGATACCGTGGCGTTTTTCAAAGGCGTCGCCGTACTGCTTACGCAGATCCATGATGGGTTGCATATTGACTTCATTAAACGTCGTCAACATGGCCGTGCTGTTCTTGGCTTCCAGCAACCGTTCGGCCACCCGTTTGCGCAAACGGGTCATCGGCACGCGTTTTTCACTGCGGCTGCCGAGGGCAGGCAGGGCGGCGGGAGTCGCGGTGGTGGTTACCGCCGGCGCGGGTGCCGGAGCGGCCGGGGCGGTTTCCGGTTTACGCGCCAGGTGTTTTTCAACATCCTCACGGGTAATTCGGCCGCCGACGCCGCTGCCTTTAATCTGGTCGGCTTTCAGGTCGTGCTCGGCAATCAGGCGCCGGATGGCCGGGCTGATGGCTTCATTGCTTTCATCTTGCAGTCCGGCGGTGTACCGCTGCGCCGGGGTGGACTCTTTGCTCTGGGCCTTTTCGGAGGTTTCCTGGCCGGTACTGTCCCCTGGGCGTAAACGTCCCAGCACCTGACGGGAGGTGACGGTGGAGCCTTCGTCCTCCAGTAGGGTATCCAGCACGCCCGCCTCGGGCGCCGGCACTTCCAGTACCACTTTGTCGGTCTCTATTTCCACCAGCACCTCGTCACGCTGGACGCTGTCGCCGGGCTTTTTATGCCAGGTGGCAACGGTCGCATCGGCAACCGACTCAGGAAGATCAGGAACCAGAATATCTACGCTACTCATTATCAATCCTTATATTTAATTAACGTTCAGCGCGTCATTAACCAGATTTTTTTGTTGTGTCTGGTGCACGGACAAATACCCAACCGCCGGCGAGGCGGAAGCCGGGCGTCCCGCGTAACGTAGCGATGCGCCAAAAGAAATAACTTCCCGGAAATGATGCTGGCTACAGTACCAGGCACCCTGATTCAGGGGCTCTTCCTGACACCAGACAAAATCCTGCACATGGGAAAAAGGTTTCAGGGCAGCCTGCACCGCCTGGTGCGGGAACGGATAAAGCTGCTCTATGCGCACGATAGCCACGTCTTCCTGACCGTTTTTCCGGCGCTGGTCCAACAAATCATAATAAACTTTACCGGAGCACAGCACGACGCGTTTTACGCCTTGCGGATCCAGCGGGTCGATTTCACCGATGGCCGGCTGGAAGCTCCCGTGCGCCAGCTCTTCCAGGGAAGAAATGGCCATCGGATGGCGTAACAGCGACTTCGGTGACATGACAATCAGCGGGCGGCGCATATTGCGCAGCGCCTGACGCCGCAGCATATGGTAAACCTGAGCCGGGGTGGAGGGGACGCAGACCTGCATATTCTGCTCGGCGCAGAGCTGCAGATAGCGTTCCAGCCTGGCGGAGGAGTGTTCCGGCCCCTGCCCTTCATAACCGTGGGGCAACAGCATGACCAGCCCGCACATCCGGCCCCACTTTTGTTCCCCGGAGCTGATGAACTGATCGATAACCACCTGGGCGCCGTTGGCGAAATCACCGAACTGCGCTTCCCAGATGACCAGAGTGCGGGGTTCGGCGGTGGCATAACCGTATTCAAACGCCAACACCGCTTCTTCCGATAACACTGAATCCCACACACGGAATTTACCCTGGCCGTTATGGACATGCGCCAGGGGCGTATAGGTGGATCCGTTTTTCTGGTTATGCACCACCGCCTGACGGTGGAAAAACGTCCCGCGGGCGGTATCCTCGCCGGATAGCCGAATGGGTACGCCTTCATCCACCAGCGTGGCGTAAGCCAGGGTTTCGGCGCCGCCCCAGTCAAAAGGTTTGCTGCCGGCCGCCATCAAGGCGCGATCGCCGTAGATCTTCGCCACCCGGGGCTGCATTTCCACCCCGTCAGGCACTTCACTGATGCGCCGGGCCAATTCCCCCAGGCGTTTAACATCCACCTGGCTGGTATAGGCTTCGTCCCATTCATGGTTCAGGTAGGGAGACCAGGTGAACGAATGCATGTTCATCGGCCGCCACTCCTGCACCACGCACTCGCCGCGATCGAGCGCATCGCGATAGAGATTCACCATTTCGGTGGCGTCCTCCAGGGAGGCGATATGCGCGTGTTCCAGCCGGTCGGCATAGATTTTACGCGGTGTCGGGTGTTTTTTAATCTTGTTGTACATGATCGGCTGCGTGGCGCTGGGTTCGTCCGCTTCATTATGACCGTGACGGCGATAACAGACCAGATCGATCATGACGTCGCGCTTGAACGTATTGCGGAAATCCAGCGCAACCCGGGTGACAAACGCCACCGCTTCCGGATCGTCGGCGTTGACATGAAATATCGGCGCCTGCACCATTTTGGCGATGTCGGTACAGTACTGCGTCGAACGGGCATCCTGGGGATTGGAGGTGGTGAAGCCCACTTGGTTGTTCACCACAACCCGCACGGTGCCGCCGACGTCGTAGCCACGGGCTTTCGACATGTTCAGGGTTTCCTGCACCACGCCCTGGCCACTGATGGCCGCATCGCCGTGCAGGGTGATGGGCAGTACCATCCGGGTGCTTTGTTCATTGAGCCGGTCGATACGGGCACGTACCGAACCCTCCACCACCGGACTGACGATTTCCAGGTGGGACGGGTTGAACGCCAGCGCCAGATGAACGATGCCGCCGTCGGTTTCCACATCGGAGGAGAAACCCTGGTGGTATTTGACATCGCCGGTGCCCAGATGCTCTTTGTGCTTACCGGCGAATTCATCGAACAAGTCCTGGGTTTTCTTGCCCAGCACATTGATCAAGACGTTCAGTCGGCCGCGATGGGCCATGCCCAGCACCACTTCCCGGGTACCGTTGATACCGGCATAACGAATCATTTCCTTCAGCATCGGTATCAGCGCATCGCCCCCTTCCAGGGAGAAGCGCTTGGCGCCGGGGAATTTGGCCCCTAAATAGCGTTCGATGCCTTCCGCCGCCGTCAATTCGGTGAGGAAGCGTTTTTTCTCTTCCACCGTGAAACTCGGCTGGCCCACCACAGATTCGATATGCTGCTGAATCCAGCGTTTCTCTTCGGTGTTGGTGATATGCATGTATTCGGCGCCGATTGAACCGCAATAGGTTTGTTTCAGCGCTTCATACAGATCCGCCAGCTTCATGGTCTCTTTGCCGATGGCAAAGGAACCTACGTTGAAGGTTTGCTGGAAATCGGCTTCGGTCAGATTATGGAATGCCGGGTTCAGGTCCGGTACGGTTTCCTGTTTCCACAACCCCAGCGGATCGAGATTGGCGTGCTGGTGACCGCGAAAACGGAAAGCATTGATCAATTGCAGGACTTTTACCTGCTTGGAGTCGATGTCCGGATCGTTTACCGATGAGGTATAGCGCGAGGCATCTTTCGCCAGGCGACGGAAATAGTCCCGGGTTTTGGAATGGAGCTGGTCAGGACTGACCCCCGCGGTAGGTAGCTGTTTGAATATCTTGCTCCAGCTATCGTCAACAGAGTCAGGATCCGTTAAAAAATCTTCATAGAGCTGCTCTATGTAGGACTGGTTCGCCCCCGCCAGGTAGGAGGAATCCAGCCAGGCCTTCATTGCGCCGTTCTGCATTATGATCCCTTAAGCTGTTTAGCTTCAGTTTTCGCCGTGGTTATCATGTTTGGGATAACGTTTAAGCGGTTCAAGCGGTGAATTACCTACCCACAGTCGGCGTAAATAACCAACCCGAAGGAACCTTTGAAAAGCGGCGGACGTTGTAAGACGCCGGTAGCCGGTTTTCAAAGGCTTCCTGCCTGTTCACCCGAGGGCATCGGGCCTAGCCGGCCAAGGGGCACTTCGGCGGCCTTCGCCGCTACGACCCCTTTGGCGTGCTCTCACGATGCTCGGCATTTTTGCCCGAGTTCATCGGGCCTAGCCCGCCAAGGGGCGCTTCGGCGGCCTTCGCCGCTACGACCCCTTCGGCGTGATCTCCCGATGTTCGGCATTTTTGCCCGAGTTCATCGGGCCTAGCCCGCCAAGGGGCGCTTCGGCGGCTTTTGCCGCTACGACCCCTACGGCGTGCTCTCCCGATGTTCGGCATTTTTGCCGGTCCATATCCATCAAGCGCTGTACTGCACCAGCATGCTCTTTATATGTCCGATGGCCTTGGTGGGGTTGAGTCCCTTGGGGCATACGTTGACACAATTCATGATGCTGTGGCACCGGAATACGCTGAAAGCATCGTTCAAATCATCCAGCCGCGCGGCCTGTTCGGTGTCGCGGCTGTCAATCAGGAAACGATAGGATGCCAGCAACCCGGCCGGACCGATGAACTTGTCCGGATTCCACCAGTACGAGGGACAGGCGGTGGAGCAACAGGCGCACAAGATACATTCATATAACCCGTCCAGCTTCGCCCGCTCATCCGGGCTTTGCAGATGCTCCCGCGCCGGCGGATTCCTACCGTTATTCAATAAGTAAGGCTTTATCTTTTCATACTGGGCATAGAATTGCCCCATGTCCACCACCAAATCGCGCACCACCGGCAGCCCCGGCAGCGGACGGATGACGATTTTGTTATTGCCCTTGCGCAAAGCAGACACCGGCGTGATGCAGGCCAGGCCGTTTTTGCCGTTCATATTGACCCCGTCGGAACCGCAAACCCCTTCGCGGCAGGAACGTCTGAACGCCAGTGTCGGATCCTTTTCTTTCAATTGGATTAACGCGTCCAGCAGCATCATGTCATGGCCCTCTTCGAGCTCCAACTGATACTCCTGCATACGCGGCTTGTCGTCCATATCAGGATTATAGCGATAAACCGAAAATTCGACTTTCATCAGTTAAAATCCTCCGCCCTTAATAGGTACGCACTTTCGGCGGAAACGCCGGGCGCAGTGTCGGTTGCATGTTCACCTCACGCCGGGTCATGGTGTCGCTTTCCGGCAGATACAGGCTGTGGCACAACCAGTGGGCGTCATCGCGGTCCGGGAAATCGAACCGACTGTGCGCGCCGCGGCTTTCCGTGCGGTAATTGGCCGCGACCGCGGTGGAGTATGCGGTTTCCATCAGGTTATCCAGCTCCAGGCACTCCACCCGCTGGGTGTTGAATTCCGTGGAGGTGTCGTCCAGACGGGCATGGTGCAGCCGTTCGCGAATCTCTTTGAGCTCCGCCAGGCCCTTGGCCATCGCGTCGCCTTCACGGAACACCGAGAAATTATTTTGCATGCAGGCCTGCAGCGCTTTGCGGATGGTAACCGGATCTTCGCCGGTGCGATTGTCGTTCCAACGGTGATAACGCGCCAGGGAGGCCTCGATGTCGTCTTGGCCGGCATCGCGAAACGCCCCCTGCTCGGCGAGGGATTCTTGCAGATGCATACCCGCCGAACGGCCGAACACCACCAGATCCAGCAGGGAATTTCCCCCCAGGCGGTTGGCGCCGTGCACCGAAACGCAGGCGATTTCACCCACCGCGAACAGCCCCGGAATGACCACGTCCTTGCCCTCGGCATCCACCGTCACGGCCTGGCCGGTGACCTTGGTGGGGATCCCTCCCATCATGTAATGACAGGTAGGGATAACCGGGATGGGTTCCTTGATGGGATCCACATGGGCAAAGGTACGGGAAAGCTCGAGGATACCGGGCAGACGGGATTCAAGGACCTCTTTGCCCAGATGATCCAACTTCAGTTTCACATGGGGGCCCAAGGGTCCGTCGCAGCCGCGGCCTTCGCGAATCTCGATCATGATGGAGCGGGCGACCACATCGCGCCCCGCCAGATCCTTGGCATTCGGCGCATAGCGTTCCATGAAGCGTTCACCATCTTTGTTCAGCAGGTATCCGCCCTCGCCGCGACAGCCTTCGGTCACCAGCACCCCCGCGCCGGCGATGCCGGTGGGGTGGAATTGCCACATCTCCATGTCCTGCACCGGCACGCCGGCGCGCAGCGCCATGCCGATACCGTCGCCGGTATTGATATGGGCATTGGTGGTGGACTGGTAAATGCGCCCGGCGCCGCCGGTGGCCAATATGGTGGCCTTGGCCTTGAAATAGACCACCTCGCCGGTTTCGATACAGAGCGCGGTGCAGCCGACAAAAGCGCCGTCCTGGTTTTTCACCAGATCCAGCGCATACCATTCGGAAAAGATGGTGGTGTGGTTTTTCAGGTTCTGCTGATACAGCGTATGCAATAACGCATGCCCGGTACGGTCGGCGGCGGCGGCGGTGCGCGCCGCCTGTTCGCCGCCATAATTCCGGGACTGGCCGCCAAACGGACGCTGATAAATGCGGCCGTCGTCCAGCCTTGAAAACGGTAAACCCATATGTTCAAGTTCCAGCACCGCCTCCGGGCCGGTTTTGCACATATATTCTATGGCATCCTGATCGCCGATGTAATCGGACCCTTTCACGGTGTCATACATATGCCATTGCCAATCGTCCTCATGGGTATTGCCCAGCGCGACGGTAATCCCCCCCTGCGCTGAGACGGTATGGGAACGGGTGGGAAATACTTTTGATACCAGGGCGCAAGAGAGGCCCATTTTGGAAATTTGCAAAGCAGCGCGCATTCCGGCGCCCCCTGCCCCGACGACCACAGCGTCAAATTCTCTCACCGGCAAATTCATTTACGCACCCCACACCACGACTGTTCCATAAAGTAAATACACCATTAATACAATGACGATGGCCAATTGCAGCAGCAGGCGCAGCGGCAGTAATTTGATGTAATCCGTTAATACCTGCCACATGCCGATCCAGGTGTGCACCAAGACCGAAAACAGCGTAAGCAGGGTGAATACTTTCGTCATGGGTAAAGTGAAGAAACCGCGCCAGACATCATAAGTCAGGGTATTGGCGAACAGGATAAAACCCAGCATATAAATGATGTAAAGGCAGATGACTATGGCGGAAGCGCGAACCAGCAACCATTCATGGACTCCGTTGCGTCCCAGTGCCGAAGCATTACTTACCATACGAGTACTCCAGCCAAAATTGAAAGCACGACAGTGATCACAAATGTAACATTTGCCGTCATCGCACCCATGGCAAATGTCTCATCCAGATAGCCGAAATCCATTAGCATGTGCCGGATTCCGCCCACCGCATGATAAGCCAGCGCGGTCAAAATCCCCCAAATAATGAATTTAACGATAAAGCTATCCATCATGGCGGCCGCCTGGCTGAACCCGTCGGCGGAGGAAAGAGACAAGCCGAGTATCCATAGCAAGATGCCTACTGCCACGAACATTATGACACCGGTAACACGGTGAAGAATGGATGCTATTGCAGTAACGGGAAACCGGATCGTTTGCAGATCCAAGTTGATAGGTCTTTGTTTTTTCACGGTTTTGCCCACACAGCTATTATTATTTTTCCTTCCTCCGGTCCTGGCTGGATCAGACAGCGTTAAGGTAGACAAAGCCACGTCATGTGCTCAAAACCAAATCCCTTTTGCGTAAATGACGCGTTAAATAACGCTGGGTGCTCCTACAACAGGGACTTCCGGAGACCTTAGCGAAGTATAGGGCTTTCACATAATGATTACAATTACCCTACAATTTGTTTGGTAACATTTGGGCCATTTAGTGACCTGGATCACGTATTTTACATTTGCCCCAAATTCCTATAACTACATTGACAAAAAAGCAACAATTTGATTACAAATAGTCCCCGCAATATGCTATAAGTAACAGATGCAATGCAATGAGACTTCCGCCTCGTCCAAGTTTATGCAACAGTGTAAAGTGCATCCTAATCATTTGGGTTAAGATGACTTTATATAGCTAAAATTAACACCAATAAATCTTTAACATCCGAGGATCGCCGTTCTTTCATCCTGAACGGGAATAACTTGCACCATCCTTAAGCTCTGTACCCTGCACATCGTTAAGCCAGAGCTACGGGCTGACAACAAACGCAAGGCCCCGCAGGCATGCCGGTACCCGATGATGGAAGATTTATCAAATAAGCGCTAAGGAGAATGTAATGGCTGACAATAAAGCGACGTTAACCCTACCCGGTGAAGCGCCAATCGAACTGGATGTGCTGCAAGGCACGCTGGGCGAAAAGGAAATCGATATTCGTAGCCTGGGCAACAAGGGTTATTTCACCTACGATCCCGGATACACTTCTACCGCATCCTGTGAATCAAAAATTACCTATATTGACGGCGATGAAGGTATCTTACTGCATCGCGGCTACCCCATCGATCAGCTGGCATTGAACTCAACGTTTCTCGAAGTCTGCTATATCCTGCTGAACGGTGAAACCCCCACTCCGGAACAATACGAAGAATTCCGCACCATTGTGACCCGTCATACTATGGTGCATGAACAGATCACCCGCTTGTTTAACGGCTTTCGCCGCGATTCGCATCCGATGGCGGTTCTGTGCGGTGTCACCGGCGCGCTGGCGGCGTTTTATCATGATTCGCTGGATGTCAATGTCGAGCGCCACCGTGAAATCGCCGCATTCCGTCTGCTGTCCAAAATGCCCACCGTGGCCGCCATGTGTTACAAATACTCCATCGGCCAGCCGTTCATTTATCCCCGTAACGACCTTTCCTATGCCGGTAATTTCCTGCATATGATGTTCGCTACCCCTTGCGAAAACTATGAAATCAACCCGGTGCTGGAACGCGCCATGGATCGCATCCTCATCCTGCATGCGGACCATGAGCAAAATGCCTCCACGTCCACCGTGCGTACCGCGGGTTCGTCGGGAGCCAACCCCTTCGCCTGTATCGCGGCGGGCATCGCATCTTTATGGGGACCGGCCCATGGCGGCGCTAATGAAGCCTGTCTACGCATGCTCGAAGAAATCGACACCGTCGAGAACATCCCTTCCTTTATTAAACGCGCCAAGGATAAAAACGACTCCTTCCGTTTGATGGGCTTCGGTCATCGGGTATATAAAAACTACGATCCACGCGCCACCGTGATGCGTGAAACTTGCCATGAAGTGCTTAAAGAGCTGCAATTGAACGATAATTTGCTGGCGGTAGCGATGGAATTGGAACATATCGCATTGCACGACCCGTACTTCATTGAAAAGAAACTTTATCCCAATGTGGATTTCTATTCCGGCATCATTCTGAAAGCCATGGGCATCCCGGCATCCATGTTTACCGTGATTTTCGCCATGTCGCGCACCGTGGGCTGGATTGCCCATTGGAAAGAGATGCACGACGACGGCGTCAAAATTGCCCGTCCGCGCCAGCTTTATACCGGTTACGATAAACGGGAATTCAAGTCGCAGATCAAATAAGATTGCTGTGGCAAACGCCGCTTAAAGCGGCGTGAGCTTGTTCGCAAAGTGTCCGGCCGGGACAGGCTGCCAGATCGTAAACACGCCGTGAATACGTCCCTGTTGGCTCGATCCGCGCCATCCTTGGCGCGGACGGTTTACTCTTCTGGCAGCCTGTCCCGACTTATTGACTCCGAATACTTTTGTCTGCAGTCTGGCGCCGCTTAACGCGGCGTTTTCATTTTGTCAGCCCGGTAAAGAAGCCGACTTTTGACCTCAACTAACCGCCCCGCCGCCGATGGGCAGATCCCTTTCCACCGTGAGAGCGGTTTGCAGGGCAATTTCCAGCCCCGCGTGCATGGTTTCCAGCGCCATGCTGGGAGCATTGGCTACGGCCGCCGCCTGCTGCGGCAGATAAGGCAGATGAATAAATCCTCCTTTGACCGGTGCGGACATTTGCGCCAGCCGATGGAGCAGCGCGTACATCACATGGTTGCAGACAAAGGTGCCGGCGCTTTGGGAAACCCCGGCCGGAACGCCGGCGTCCCGCAGGGATTTTACCATCGCTTTTATCGGCACCGTGGCGAAATACGCCGCCGGACCGCCGGGGACCACCGGAACGTCGATGGGCTGCCGGTGGTTATTGTCGGCAATACGCGCGTCATCCACGTTGATGGCCACCCGCTCGACGGAGATCCGGTGCCGGCCCCCCGCCAGGCCCACCGCCAGCACCAGCGACGGCCGGTAACGATCGATGGCTTCATTCAAGACCTGGGCTGAGAGGCCGAAAACGCAGGGCAATTGGCATACCGCCACGTCAGCCGTACCGAGCCGCCGCCCCTCGAACTGTTTCACTACTTCCCAGGAGGGGTTTATCCCGTCGCCGCCAAAAGGCTCGAAACCGGTAAGTAATACTCTATTCATGAACGTTCCTCATCGCCTGAAGCAAGACCATAACCACCAAATTCACCCATCGCCTAAACCGAGACCCTTACCACCCAATTCACCCATTGCTTTAATCGAGACCGTTCCCACCCAATTCATCCATCACCTTTACCGAGACCCTGCTCGTGCTCGCGCACGAAATTTCACAGCATAAAATACATCAGCGCCACGTTCGCCAGCAGCAGCGCCAGGCCGGTGGGAATCTGTGCTTTGATTACCGCGTTTCGGTCGGGCAGCTCCAGCAAGGCCGCCGGGACCAAATTAAAATTCGCCGCCATGGGGGTCATCAGGGAGCCGCAATAGCCGGAAAACATGCCGACAGCGGCCATGACCGCCGGATTGCCCCCGTGCTGCACCACCAGAATCGGAATACCGATACCGGCGGCCACAATGGGAAACGCGGCAAATGCATTGCCCATCACCATGGTCAGGATGGCCATACCGACACAAAAGACCACCACGGCGATAAGGCGATTATCCACCGCCAGATAGGTCTCGGTGAGATGCGAAACGGCCGTGCCGACGCCGGCGCTGGTAAATAGCAGGCCGAGGGTGGCGAGAATCTGCGGCAGAATAAAGGCCCAGCCGATGGAATCCAGCAGCCGGCGGGATTCCTGGATAGATTGCAACGGTCGGTCGCGAGTGAATTTTATGGCCAGCACCAGGCCGATAATACAGCCCAGGGTAATGGAAAACAGGGTAATCAGGGTGGAGTGGTTGCCCGCGCCAAACAGCGCCTGTTGCCAGGAGGGCATATTATTCAGTATCAACACCCCCGCCACGGTCACCACCGGTATGGCCAGTGCCGGGACAAACAGCAGGTTGCCCAAACGTTGGGCGCTCTGTTCCCGCTGCTGTCGGCTGGGTTGATGATAGCTGCCCAGCCTTACTCCGCCAAAACCGGCAATCAGGGCCAGCAGGACCACTAAACCGCCGATAAGCCTATGCAACGTCTGTTGCGGATCCATACCCGGGCCGGCGATCCGCGCCATGAGAGTGACGCTCCAATCGCCGATAAGAAATACCAGCCCGTACAGTCCCCAGAACGCTCCGGTGAACCACCTGCGCGGGTTGGTCTTGTCCCTTAGGGACAAGACTCCGACCAGCAGCAGCAGTACGCCCGCCAGCCAATAGAGGTAATCCTGTTGAAAGGTCATTTTTCCGCCCTCGTCGCAGACAGCGTGCCCTGTTTTACCGGGCCCAGTAGTTCGTCCATCTGCTTATCCAGGCGGTGCAGGCGATAGGCGTGGATCAGGAAAGCACAGATGGCGGTGGGAATACCGTAGAACGCAATATGCATCGGCTCGGTCTGGATACCGGCGGATTCCAGCAGGAAATTATGCATAAACAGGATGGCGCCGAACGCCACGAAGATATCCTCGCCAAAAAACAAGCCGACGTTATCGGTGGCCGCCGCCATGGCACGCAGCCGATACCGCACCTCCCGCGGCAAATCGCCGTGACGGTTTTCAACCGCGCCTTCGGCCATGGGCGCCAGCAGCGGACGCACCATTTGCGGATGCCCTCCCAGGCTGGTGAGGCCCATGGCGGCCGTCAATTCGCGCGCCAGGAGATAAATGATCAGCAGCCGGCCGGCGGTGGCGTTTTTGATTTTAGCAATCCAGCTTTGCCCATGTTCCTTGAGACCATGCCGTTCCAGCAAGCCGATGGTCGCCAAGGGTATCAGCAAGATAAACGCCAGGTTACGGGTGGCTAAAAATCCCGAACCGAGTTTGTCCAGAATATCCCCGACGGACATATGCGCCGTCAGCCCGGTAATGACACCGGCGATGATCACCACCAATACCGCGTTTAAGCGTAATAAAAAACCACAGATGATGGCCAAGATACCCAATAACGGCCATAAATTTACCGCTTGTTGCATGTGCGTACCCTCTTGAAAAGTTCAGCTTTGGGCTTATATAAGCTCGTATCGGGCTAAGGTATCGCTAAATGATTCGGTCGGGAGATAGGGAATACTTATGGCAGGGTATCGGGATCGGGGCACAAGAAAACCCTGGCGAATGATGGGAATCGGATGGCGGGGATATCCGTTGGCGATCTCACCGCCGTGGAAGGTTTAGCTGACGTTCAGCCTGCGGCAATCACGATGCCCCGCTGCTCCAGGGCGGCGCGGATCCTGCGGGCGAACGCCAGCGCATGGACGCCGTCGCCATGGAGGCAGACGGTATCCGCCCGTACGGTGATCCACTCCCCTTCACGGGTTTGCACCTGGCCGTTCTGCACCATGGTCAAGGTATGAGCCAGGGACTGTTCCTCGTCCTCAATCAGCGCGTCCGTCTCGCCGCGCGGTACCAGCGTGCCGTCCCGGCGGTAATTCCGGTCGGCGAACACTTCGTGCCGGACCGTCAAACCCTGGCGCTCTCCGGCTTTGGTCAGTTCGCTGTCCGCCAGCCCTATCAGCCGCAGCGCCGGATCCACCGCTTTTATCCCGCGGGCGACGGCGTCGGCCAGCAGCGAATCCCGCGCCGACTGGTTGTAGAGCATGCCGTGCGGCTTGACGTGCACCATCCTGCCCCCTTCCGCCCGGATCAGCGCCGCCAGGGCGCCCAGTTGATAAACGATTTGGGCATAAACGGTTTCCGGTGGTAACGCCATGGCGCTGCGGCCGAAATTTTCCCGATCAGGAAAGCTGGGATGCGCGCCGATGGCGACGCCGTAGCGCAACGCCCATTTGATCGATTGCCGCATGCTGTCGGCGTCGCCGGCATGAAAGCCGCAAGCGATATTGGCCGAGCTCACCAGTTGCAACAAGGCCTGATCATTGGGGCTGCCCTCGCCCAAATCGGCATTCAAATCAATCATATCGGCTCCAGAATTTTCAGTTGCCAGGCTATCTGTTCCAGGTAGTGGGTTTGTTCAATCCAGGCGTCATGGGCTTCTTCCAGGGTGCAAAGCACGAAATGGATGGGTTCCCCCAAGCGAATCTGCGCCAGATGATACAAATCAGCCTCAATCACGCAGGCAATGCGCGGATAGCCGCCGGTGGTCTGTGCGTCCGCCAGCAGCACAATCGGCTGGCCGCTGTGTGGAACCTGCACCACGCCCGGCAATACGCCATGGGAATATAATTCACGCTCGGTATTGCGCTTGAGCGCCGGGCCCAGCAAGCGATACCCCATGCGGTTGCTTTGCGGACTGAGCTGCCAGCTTGTACGCCACAGGGCATCCTGGGAATCGGCGCTGAACTCACGGTATTCGGGGCCGGGCAGCGCGCGGACACGATTACCGAACAGCAGCTGACGGATACCAATCTGCCGTTCAGGCACCCTTTCCGGTTCCCCCGCCGGCAGCACATCGCCATCCTGGATCAAGCGGCCGGAACAGCCGCCGAAGCCGGCGCCAAGATCGGTGCTGCGGGAGCCGAGAACCTCCGGGATGTTAAACCCCCCGCTCACCGCCAGATAACTGCGCATACCGTGTTTCGGCGTCGACAGCTTCACCACCTGGCCCGGGCGTACCGGAAAACGCCATCCGGTCCAAAGGGGGCTGCCGTCCAGGTGGGCATGGCAATCCGCGCCGGTTAACGCCAGCCAGCCGGGAGCGGTTACCTGCGCGCTGAACTGACCGAGGGTGATTTCCAGCACGGCGTCATCCGGCCGGTTACCCACCAGCAGGTTGGCCAGTTTCATGGCCGGTTTGTCCAGCGCTCCCCCCGGACTGATGCCCAGGGCACGGTAACCGGTTCGGCCGCCGTCTTGTATCGAGGTCATGATGCCGGCATGCAATACGTTCAGCATATGCCCTCCTTTTGCGGGACAAAGCGGACGCTGTCGCCGGGCAACAGCAGCGTCGGCGGATTGGCGTCCGGACTGAACAGCCGGAGCGGCGTGCGGCCGATGATTTGCCAGCCGCCGGGGCTGGTCAGCGGATAGATTCCTGTCTGTTTGCCGCCGATACCCACCGAACCGGCGGGCACCGCCAGACGGGGTTCAGCGCGGCGCGGGACGGCAAGGCGTTCCGGCAAACCGCCGAGATAAGGAAAACCGGGCTGAAAACCGATAAAATAAACGTCGTAGGCGCTGTCTGCATGGCAAGACACCACGTCCCGGGGCGTCATGCCGGTGAGCTCAGCCACCCGATCCAGGTCGGGACCGTCGCCGCCGCCGTACATCACCGGAATGGAAACGCAACGGGGCTCGGGAATGACGGCACCGCTATCCTCCCACCAGCTCTGCAAGCGCTCAATGGCATCCAGCGCCAGCTGCTGGGGATTGGTCAGCAGCACGGTAAGATTATTCATGCCCGGGATCACCTCGCGCACGTCTTGGTGATGCATCAGACGTTCGGCAAGTCCCCATATCCGCCGCTGGCTGACCAGGGTTATGGGGGGTTCCAGCTCCAGCACCACCGCACTTTCACCCAATAAGTAACATCGAGCCCGTTGCAACCTCTCCTCCTGGGAACCCATGGCGGTTCCGTCTGGTGCATACCGGCAGAATGGTCCGGTAAAAAACTCGCAAATCAGCTAGCGAGCCGTTTGCAAGGAATGTTTTATACCCGTCGTACTTCAAGCGGCAGGTGCGTTGGCCTTCCTGCAGCTCGAATTATTTAGGCTAAGTTTTTCCGGTCAGGCCGGGTTCGGTATATCGATAAACGTCACGTCGAAATGGTGTTCACGCGCCAACCACTCACCCAGCGCCTTGATGCCGCCACGTTCGGTGGCATGGTGGCCTGCCGCATAAAAATGTATTCCCGTCTCGCGGGCAATGTGAATGGTCTGCTCCGAGACCTCGCCGGTGATAAAGGCATCCACCCCGGCGCGGGCGGCTTGTTCAATGAAACCCTGTCCGCCGCCGGTACACCAGGCAAGGCGGCGGATTTGCGCCGGTGCGTTATCACCGCAGTGCAGCACTTCCCGTTCCAACCGCATCTCCAGCCGGCGCTGCAGCTCCTGCGGACTGATCGGCGTGGTGAAAGTTCCCCAGGGCAGCAGCGGTTCCAGCAGGCCTTGCGCCTCAATGTCCAGCAGCGCCGCCAATTGGGCGTTATTCCCCAGTACCGGATGGGCATCAAGGGGCAAATGCCAGGCGAGTAAATTGATGTCGTGGTTCAGCAGGGTTTTCAGGCGGCGCTGTTTCATGCCCGTCACTACCGGCGATTCATTTTTCCAGAAATAACCGTGATGTACCAGCACCGCATCGGCATTATGCGCCACCGCGGCATCCAGCAGCGCCTGTGAAGCGGTAACACCGGTGATGATACGGTTGATTTGCGGGCGGCCTTCCACCTGTAGCCCGTTGGGGCCGTAATCCTCAAAAGCGCCGGCATTCAGCTGCTGATTGATAAGTTGTTCAAGTTCCGTATTAAGCATGACCCGATGTCCCCGTTCGCCGGCTATCCCGAGTGAGGAGCCAGCCCTTGTGCTTTGGCGGATTGATAAGCCGCCAGGGCGGTTTGACGTGCCTGCCCATGATCAACGATCGGCCGCGGATAATCCAGTCCGGTTTGCTCGGCCTGGGGCCAAAAATAGGGTTCATGGATAAATTTATCCGGCACGGACGCCAGCTCCGGCAGCCAGCGCCGGATAAACCGGCCCTGTTCATCAAACCGGCGTCCCTGAGTGGTGGGATTGAAAATACGAAAATAGGGCGCGGCATCGGTGCCGGTGGAAGCGGCCCATTGCCAGCCGCCGTTGTTCGACGCCAGATCGCCATCGATTAACCGGCGCATAAAATAGCGTTCCCCCTCCCGCCAATCGATCAATAAATCCTTTACCAAAAAACTGGCGCAGATCATGCGCAAACGATTATGCATCCAGCCGGTCTGATTCAGCTGGCGCATAGCGGCATCCACGATGGGGAAGCCGGTGCGGCCCTGTCGCCAGGCGTCCAGCAGGGTATCATCCCGCCGCCAGGCCACATGGCGGGTCCAGGTGATAAAGGGGCGGTGTCGGCACACGCCGGGATAAAAAACCATGATATGGCGGTAAAAATCCCGCCAGATCAATTCGTTCAACCAGCAAAACGCCGCGCTGTCGGCCTGCTCCAACACCGTCGGGCAGGCGGTGCGCAGCCGGTTGTAGCACTGTTTCGGCGACACTATTCCCAGGGTGAGGTAGGCGGACAGCCGGCTGGTGGCGTCCAGCGCCGGCAGGTCCCGCCCCCGCCGATAGTCCTGCAGCTGATGATGGCAAAAGTCATGCAAACGGGATAACGCGGCCTCTTCGCCGGCGGGATAGTCATCCGTCTCCCGGCGCGGGTAATCGAAGGGGGTAATTTCGTCAACCGGAGCCCAGGGGGTTGTGACGCGGCGCTCGGGCGCCGGCAGGCACTGGGAATTTTCGTCCCTTAGCCGCCGGATAAAGGCGTTGCGAAAAGGGGTATAGACCTTATACATATCCCCATCGCCGGTGGTGACGCTCCCCGGCGGCAACAGCACGCCGTCGTCAAACCCCTGACAGATTACATGGCCGTCGAGCGCCCGCTCCACCGTCCGGTCGCGCCTGCGCTCGTTGAATTCATACTGATAGTTATAAAACAGCGCATCCGCTTGCTGCCGACGGCAAAAATCCGTCAGCCAGACCACCGCGGCATCATAATCGTCACATTGATGGTAATGCAGGGGAATACCCCGATCCGCCAGGGCAAGTCGTAGCTCAATGAGATTGCGTAACAGAAAATCCCCCTGGCGCGGCGACATATCGTGGGCGCGCCACTGCGCGGGAGTAGCGATAAACAGCGCAGTCACCTGGGCGTCGGGGTGGGAACAGGCGGCAGATAAAGCAGGATTATCATGGATGCGTAAATCGTTACGCAGCCAGACGATATGGGTTTTCATGTTCTTCCTTGCTGTTAATATCCGTAACGTAGCCGCAGCGCTTCGGGATAGGGTTCAAAATAACGTTGCTGCGACAGCCATGGGTCGGGATACTCGGCCATGTAATGCTTTACCAGCGCAAGAGGCGCGAGCAGCGGCTGCACTCCCCGCCGGTAACTGTCGATAAGCAGCGACAGTTCTTCCCGCTGCTTTGGCGTCAAATGGCGATGAAAATACCCTTGTACATGCATTAACACGTTGGTGTGGTTGGGCCGCGTCGCTTTATGGGACAGCAACGTCATCACACGAAGGCGGTATTCAATAGCAAACGCCTCCAGTGACGCCCACCTGCCCATGTCGGCGACAAAAGGCCCGATGCGGCGATATTCCGGCTGGGAATGGGCCAGCAGCAACAGCTTGTAACGCCGGTGAAAGGCCATCAGCGCGCCGGGCGTCAACCCTTCCCGCAGCAATTGATTAAATTCATACAGGGTGTAGACCCGGGCGACAAAATTTTCCCGCAGCAGCGGATCGTGAAGCCGCCCGCTCTCCTCCACCGGCAACCAGGGCAGTTCTTCCATCAGTATTTCAGTAAACAGGCCTATACCGTTTTTTCTCGAGCCGGCGCGGTCGTAAACCCGCACCCGCTCCATACCGCAGCTGGGGGATTTGGCGCAGACAATGAAACCGCATAAATCCGTCAGTTGCCGGCTGCGCTCGCGGGCGAACCGCCTCATGGACTCCGTAAGATCGGGATCATTATCGCTTTTGCCGGTACGCAGGCTGATGCGGTCGTCCCGATCCTTAACCAGCCGCAGCGAGGGTCGCGGCGTCGGCAGACCAATGGCCATTTCAGGGCAAACAGGGTTAAATCGAACATAAGGAGCAAGGTCATCCATGGCGAAAGAGAGGCGTTTGTGGCCGCCGTCAAAACGCACCGCTTCTCCCATCAGGCAGGCACTGATGCCGACAGGAATTTTATTGCTCATGCAGGGCCCCAATAGGCTATTGTTTGTTCAGCAAAGCGTAGACGATTTTAGCGGGCCCGGCGGACGGCTTTTAACAAAAGTCCCGCCGGTTTATCCGCGGCGCTGCCCGGGATTGTCGGGGAAAAACGTCATCATCCGCCGGTCCGCTATTCTCTGAGCGCGGGCAAAAGGGGATTCACCGCGTTGCTGTTTAAGTGGATAATGTTGCGGCGTGGTGAGGTTTTTTGGAGGTTCCACCGCCAACGTTTTGCAAACCGGACAAGGTCATAAGGAAGGGATGATGAGCACCATGACAGCGAATATTCTGATCGTTGAAGATGAGGATGCCATACGGCGCTTTGTCCGCCAAGCCCTCGAACGGGAGGGCTATCGGGTTTTCGACGCCGAAAACATGGCCCGCGGCCTGCTTGAGGCGGCCACTCGCAAGCCGGACCTGGTGATCCTCGATCTGGGTTTGCCGGACGGCAACGGCGTTGATTTTATTCGCGACTTGCGCCAGTGGAGCTCGGTTGCGGTGATGGTGCTGTCCGCCCGAAGCGACGAGCAGGACAAGATTGACGCACTGGACGCCGGGGCGGACGATTATCTGACCAAACCCTTCGGTATCGGTGAACTGCTGGCCCGGGTACGGGTCTCCCTGCGGCATCCGCTGCGAGGGGAAGACAAACCTGCAACTGTGACCTTTGCCGCCATCAATGTGGATCTGGTTAATCGCCAGGTGACGCGGGCCGGCGAATTACTCCATTTGACACCCATTGAATTCCGCCTGCTGGCCACGCTGCTGTCCCACCAGGGCAAGGTGGTCACCCAGCGCCAACTGCTGCGCGAGGTCTGGGGTCCCAACGCGGTGGAGCACAGTCATTATCTGCGAATATACATGGGACATTTGCGGCAAAAGCTCGAAGAAGATCCGGCGCGTCCCCGTCACTTGCTTACGGAAACCGGCATTGGCTACCGCTTTATGTCCTGACAATATGTGAACCTGCTCACAAAATCTGGCCACGCTATCTAGAGGCTAGTATCATCAGTACTTTCAATTTTATGGACATGTCTATGAGTACCTGGCTGATTTACGCCCTGCTTTCCGCGCTTACCGCCTCGCTGGTGGCGATTTTTGGTAAAATCGGGTTGCAGCATCTGGATGCCAACAGCGCAACCGCCGTCCGCTCCGTGGTAATGGCGCTCTTCCTGGTGGGCGTGGTGCTGGTGCAAGGGAAGATGAGCCTGGTGAACGATATCCTGGGCGACAAAAAAGCCCTGGCATTTATTGTATTAAGTGGTGTGGCCGGCGCCTTGTCCTGGCTGTTTTATTTTATGGCGATAAAATCCGGCAATGTCTCGCAGGTCGCCCCCATCGATAAACTCAGCGTGGTTTTCGCCGTGGTGATGGCGGTGCTGTTGTTTGGGGAAAAGGTCTCGCTGCTGGCGGGGGCCGGCGTAGCGCTGATTACCGCCGGCGCGCTGATGGTGGCGCTGGGTTAGCTGGAGCGGATCGGTCCACCCCGCGAACGGTTGCCGGCCCGATCGCATAACCCCATTAAAATGCACTGCCCATTGCAGCCCTATTTTTTTTTCAGGTAATTTTTCCACGTTCCCGGGGCAAGCGGAGCGAGCGTTTCCAGTTCTTGCTCCGTTACCACAGAAATATCCGATAAGCGGATATCCCGTAGCCTGATATGTACCTCGTCTAAAAAAATAGCGCCACCGGTACCGTCACTAAACTCTTCCAAAACGTCCGCATTCTCGTTGTCTATTGAAAGAAAATCGGCAAGTCGATCTTTGTTAAATAAAAAGTTCTGTTTCAAAGAAACCCCATGAATCTGAGCGCCTTCAATTTTATAGATATAATTTTGTTTTATCAGGGTATTGTAGCGTCGCGCTCCCTCCAGGGATTCCGAAACGATAAGCACATCCTCGTCGGATATCATCTTTGGCACGGCGGTGAAGTCTTCACTACGCGCGAAACCTTGTGTCAGGATACGGGCTTGCGGGCCACGATCGACACGATAGAGCGGTTTATTAAAGCCTGAAAGCTGGAAAAAATTAAGCTGGTTTAACTCGCCACGCTTCCAACCGATATCCCATATGGGTATATCGATAATTTCAACTTTTCCGCTTAAGCGATTAATGCTAATACCGATTTGCGGTTCAAGATTTTGCTGTTGCAGTTTTATTGGATATAGAATATCTTTCGTATCCTTATCAATAAGGTAATAGTCGTTATTGTCTTTCTTTATTTTTATATAGTTTCCCTCCACCTTAAGATAGTGGCCATTATCCTTATCCCATTGGAGGCCATTACTATCTGGCGAGGAAAATTTTTCTCCCGGTGCCGCCTGCGTAAATCGATTAAAACCACAGGCTTTTTCCAGATCATTGGCAACATTAATCGATGTCTTGGGTTCAAGAATCCAACGCCAGCCGTCAAAATTGACCGGATAACCTTCGTTATCCATTGCATGGATATCGTAAATCTCATAGGCCAGACCATGTTCCGGTATCTCGACTATTCTAACCGCGACTAATTCTTCGGCTATTTCTAAAACGGACAGAATGGATGGATTTGAGATGTCTCGACCCGCACCCCTGACTTCATAGACTTTACCTTCTAGATAATAATTTGGATTTTTATTATCTACCGGATGGTATGAATTATTGATGGAATATTCCACTCTGCATTTTTTAATGATATTAATTTCTGACTCTCCGAATACCGGAGTTGACTGCTGAGTGCTTAAATGCCATGCATTGCTGATTTTTGTCTTATATACCGGATAAGTAGTCGTGTGTGTCGGAGTTTTAACGGCTATTTCAAAACACGCTTTTTCGGAATCATACTCTACCCTATAGTTTTCACCGTATAATGAAATGTATTTCTCCCCAGCAATAAGATTAAAATCGAGACCGATATCATCCGCTCCAGCCACCTCATAGCGCCACCGCTGGGTATCAGCATCTAAATAGATTTTCCTCTCGAGATCCGGGTGATGTTCCCTTCTTGCGGGATAAGCAACATACTGTCCAGGCGATTTTTCCTTTATTCTGAATGTCACACCGTCGATATCCGTTTCTAAATGCACCTCGGTAAAAACATGGGCCGGCAACTGTTCCTGAATAACCATAGAGGAGGGATCATAAGGGCGCACATTCATTATGCCCTCAGGCCTTCGGGACAATTTATCCGCAACTCTCGTTGTTGTTATACCACTGTCCGTTTGTATTAACAAATTGGCAAGTGATTCTGGAGAGAATTCTCTTTTGACGCAGCCGCCGTCGCCCTCGACGACATGCCCCGCTACCTTAAGGCTTTTTGCCATCAAATATTTTGCTAACGGATATGTCCCACCGGTGAGCAATCCTAAGGCAATATCGCTGGCCAGGTTGACCCCCTCGGTGACCATGACAAGATTTTCATCAAGGCCGTGGTCGGGGAAAAAAAACTGGTTCAGATTTTCAACAATGCCTTTTACCGGATTGCGTATATACTCGCTGGCAACCAATAAGGTATAACCTATAGTGATGCCATTGCGGGTTTTGATACTGTAAACACAGTTCTTATTATAATACTCTATTTGGGCCTGCTCCTCGGCGTGCCGAATCAAATGCAGTGATGCGCGTTTTGTCCGCGGACCATCGCTTATTCTATTATTTTCATAATAAGCTGATATATTATATTTATCATTAAAATTTAATGAATGGATTTGGCTCGAACGTTTTGTTAAAGGCGAGTCATATATTTTAAATGATTTTATAGGTAATCTGTCGGGAAAATAATTCATTTTTGTGTTCACCTCATCCCTGAGTATTATATTAGATCCATTATGCTTAAATATATCATTACTAGCCTGATTAACAGAACTTAGCAGGATTAATAAATTCAAAAAAGCATCGGCCTTATTTTGCCTCATAGGATTGGGAGCTCGGGCGATATGATCAAGATTTCGCTGTATATGTTTAGCCTGTGGGCTGCTTTTCTCACGAAAGCGAACATACCTTCCATTTGCTGATCTATACGACTCCAGGCTTATTGGCATTAAAATTTCCTCATAGGGTTTATAATCAATGAATAGATCTAATAGGCAATAATCTGACTTAAATTAAGCGTCGATAGGCAAAAGCATAACAGTTTGTATTTCTTTTATGAATAGACTCACCACCGAAATTTTAAAAAAAACGCTGCGGGTTAGCTTTACCAGCAGCAGTTTTATTATTGAATTTTTAAATACTTGATTTAATCATTTATAAAGATGGCCAATATCTTAAGGCGGCCGGCAGCAACCACCTTTTAATTGCCGAGAGAGGTGGCCGGGAATTCTCGGCAGGCATTAATCATCCTTTCCGTTGGCGGAGGCGTTCAATTCCGCTTCAATATTCATTACCGAGGTAAGTAATGCGGCATTAATGCGTTCCACTTGTTCCGGCGTCAGATCGGCGCGCATCATATTACCCCGCAGCAATACTCTCAGCCGGTCCAGGCTCTCGCTAATGCCGGGAATCAGACTACCTTCCCGCCGTTTGCCGATTTGCGACAGCCGGGTGAATATCGCCTCTATCAGCGGCTGGTGCTTGGCCAGTTCCGCCTGTCCCTCGGGGGTGATTTGGTAATTTTTCCGGCTCTGCCCGTCCGGACTGCCGGACGTGAGAAAATCCTGGTCCACCAGCAGACTTAAGGTCGGGTATACCACGCCGGGGCTGGGCACATACAATCCGGAGGACGCCTGCTCGATAGCCTTGATCAATTCATAACCGTGGCTGGGCTTGCGCGCCACCAGGGCCAACAGCACCAAGCGCAAATCGCCGTGCTCCAGCGGACGACGTCCCCGGGGGCCGCCATCGTGACGCCCTCCGCGGTCGCGGCCATGTCCGAAATGACCGCCGGGACGATCTTCGCCATCGCCGCGGCCATGGAAATCGCCGCCAAAGCCCCGGCCGCCAAAATCGTTGCGACGGCGTCCATCGCCAAAGCCCCGGCCGCGAAACGCGCTGCCATGACATTCATCGCCAAAGCCCCTAGCTAGGAAATCGCCGCCATGGCCTTCGTCGACAAAGCTCCGGCGGTGAAAGTCATCGCCGTGGCGCTCATCACCAAAGCCCCGGCCGTAAAAATCGCCGCCGTGGCGCTCATCGCCAAAGCCCCGGCCGTAAAAATCGCCGCCGTGGCGCTCATCGCCAAAGCCCCGGCCGTAAAAATCGCCGCTGCCTCGCCGACTCTCAAATGATGTTGACCGACGGGACTGACCCTCGCCTCCATGGCGATGACGCCTGCCGGTGCCCCGCTCCCCTTCTCCGCCGTCCCGGCAGGTATTGTGATGGTGTAAATGGAAAAACATAGGGTATCTCCTGTTTCTTAGATATAACTAATTAGATATATCTAAGTTAGATCACCCAAATCGGAAACGCAAGAAAAGATATATCTAAATGCCGAGAGCAGCATCCTGACGCGACCTCATGCCTCACTCTTTAAAAGCGCATTTACCCATCGGGAGGACAGCCCCTCCTGGCGTTCCGATAAAATCGTACCCTGTCCAAGGCTGACGGGGCTGCCAATGTCAAACCTCACCCTGGCGGCGATATCTGTTCTGCTTATCCATCAGCGTCCGGTAGTTCCCCTGCTTTTTGAGAATGAGGCTCGCGTGATCCCCTTCTTCGACAATTTGCCCCTCGGCGAACACCAGAATGCGATCCATATACCTTACTGAGGAAAGACGGTGAGCAATAACAATCAGGGTTCGATCTGACCAGCCTGTTTCAATCTCATTCTGGATTTCCGCCTCCGAAATACTGTCCAGATTGGAGGTGGCTTCATCAAGGACGATTATCGGCGTTTGGCGCAGCATGATCCGCGCAATCGCCACACGCTGTTTTTCACCGCCGGATAATCTGAGGCCGCGTTCACCCACAACGGTGTCATAACCATCAGGCAAACTCGTAATAAAGTCGTGTATCCTGGCACGCTTTGCCGCGTCATGAATATCGGCTAAACAAACATTCTCATTCCCATAGCTGATATTTTCCAATAAGGTCCGGTGAAAAAGCAATGGCTCTTGACTCACTATGGAAATATGATTTCTTAAATATTCAATATTAACATCTTTGATATTAATGCCGTCAATCTTGATAGTTCCTCGATCTATTTCGTAAAGCCGTTGCAGCAGCTTTATAAACGTTGTTTTCCCACCACCGGAGTACCCTACCACACCAATGCGTTCACCTGCCGCAATAGACAAGTTAAAGTTATGATAAAGCAGCTTTTCCTGGCCGGGATAGCGAAAATCAACATTTTTAAAAACAATAGAGCCGCCATCAATGCTTTTTGCTGTGACAACCTCATCCCTTCCGACTTCTACAGGCACTTCCATGAAGGTTACCAAATCTTCCATCTCATTCACTGAACGCTGCAGGCTGCAGGCTGCGAATGTTGTGTTCCATACCGCGAAGATATCCATTGATAATGGCATAGGTAGTGATGATATAGGTCACATCACCGGGGGAAGCATAACCACGCTGCCATAACCACAATCCTGTTCCAATCATTACGCCGTTCAAGACCACCAGCATTCCGTATTGGATACTTCCCGCCGTTGAGCTCCGATGCCAAAAACAAATCAGATGCGAACGCCACGCCGCGGCCTCGCTCCTGACCCGAGCCTCTTCTTTTGATTCGGAAGCAAAGCTCTTTACCAGCATATTGCATGAAATGGCATCGGAAATTGAGCCGTTCAGCACGGCATCGGCGTCATTGGCAACTTTTGCGGCCGGATAGATATACTTTTGAATCAGTAAAAGCGTGATGCAGACGAAAGCCAGGAGGCTTGTCCCCACAATGACTCCCACAATTGGCCAGTGCACCCCGATAATTATCGTAGCCCCAATCAATACAAAGGCGCTGGGGATAAGCTCTATGAAGATAAGGTAGTTGAAAAGATCCATGGCGAGTACGCCACGGCTCAGCTTGCGTATGGTGGCGCCGGCAAGGTTGTGGATATGCCATTCCGTCGATAATCGCTGTATGTGGCTGAAGACATTCACTGTCAATAATCGCATGATCCCTGAGGTGAAATATATTATCACTCGAAAGATAATATCCCGTAAAAAACCGAGATTATACCCAACATGACGATCATCGCTAATAATGAATATGTGTCATGAAAATGGCTTGCTCCCTTGGATATAGTATCAACCAGACGCCCGACAAAAATCGGTATTAATAGCTCCGAGCAGGTTAATAAAACAGATGTACCAATTAGACATATAATTTGCAATCGCCGCTCAGCATATTGATAAAGAGAAAAGTTCACTATTTTCCAACAGGGATTTCTCCTTTCAACTGATCTTTTGGCTCGCATAATTATATCCTTTAGTCGACCCATTATTAATTCCTTTTTACGAAAAATTGATATCAAAGCTACTGGATAGAAAAAACTAAGTCAACAAATGATGTTAATGGCATATTTTCTAAATAGGGTAAGGTAGATTCAATTCATATTTATAATTGATGCATGACATTAAATTTATCTGTTTATGTATATCCTCTCAAGGATAAAACCTGCTCATCCATCTTTTAAAAGTGGTGTATCTTATCTTTTTTTGTATTACCATCTTCATGACAATATTGATATGAATCAATACTGCCTGACGGCAGTAAACAGATATACTTGATAAAGTACTTATCACTTCAGGTCTATTAAGAGATCCGCTATTAGCAAGATCATTTAGCAGTTTCACAGAGTGATATTTTATGCAGATTAAATTATAAAAACTCTAGACCATTTTCAATATGAATAGCTTGCGCCTTTTCTACACTGAATGTTTTCTCAAAGCCATAAGGAAGGTGACAACGATGATACTCGTGACAGGATCCCAAGGTCTCATTGGCCAATGCTTGCTTCGCTACCTGCGCAAAGCCGGTATTACCACACATGAATTTGATATTCGACGAAATCGACAGGAGGATTTTAGATGTGCCGATGCTCTCCGACATGCGCTGCACGGTATAGAAGGCATTGTGCACTTAGCCGCGGTCTCTCGGGTTGTATGGGCGGAAAAACACCCTGAATTAGCTTATTCGGTGAATGTCGCTAGCTTAAGGACATTGTTGGAGGTGGTCGCCGATAAAGAGAAAAAGCCGTGGATCATATTTGCCAGCAGCAGAGAAGTATACGGAAATTCAACTGAATCGTCAGTCCATGAGGATGCTCCGCTTCTGCCGCTAAATGCCTATGCAAATATGAAAGTCCAGGGGGAACGTCTGATCCATGACGCGGTTTCCTCAAGGATCCGGGCCAATATCTGCAGGTTTTCCAATGTATATGGAGCCATTTCAGATCATGCTGACCGCGTTGCGGAGGCATTTGCCAGAACCGCAGCTTTCGGCGGAGTGCTTAGGGTGGACGGCGGGGAAAACACGTTTGACTTTACCCATGTTTCCGATGTGGCGGAAGGGCTCTTTCGTTTAGTACAAGCAACGGGGAAGAAAGAGCTTTTGCCTCCCGTTCATTTCGTCTCGGGTCAGGGCGTTACGCTAAATGAGCTGGCCCGCCTCGCGGTATCCCTGGCCGTCGACGGAATCAAGATTGGCATCCATGATGCACCGCCTCGCGCGTTCGACGTTTCCAGATTTGTTGGAAATCCGCATCGCGCGAAAGAGTTATTAGGCTGGGAAGCGAAAACTTCTTTACCCCTAGGATTCGGCGAATTGATCTCGCTATTCCGACGCGCTGATGAATCGACCTCATTCCCTCCATGGCTTGGCCTATTGGAGAGTAACTTACCAGCACAAAACCGTTAGAACAAAAACGCTTAAGATGGCAGGGAGTGTGCCATGCTCGACGCAATCGAATAAGAGTAGTGATGGCACCCGCCATTTTCCCACAAAAGGCGCTGAATTATCAGCGCCAGAACCATCTCAGACAACGTTCCCGGCCGGGACAACCCGCTCGCCAACACACCGTGAGCCACCAATGAAGGCTTGCTCCACGGCAACGGCTAGGGGTTATTTCGCCCCCGCCAGCACGTCGCTGACGATATCCACCGCTTCTTTTTCAATTTGTTCACGGTGCTTAGGGCCTAGGAAACTTTCGCAATAAATCTTATAGGCTTCCTCGGTACCGGAAGGACGGGCGGCAAACCAGCCGTTGGCGGTCATCACTTTCAGGCCGCCGATGGAGGCGCCGTTACCCGGGGCGGTGGTTAACCGGTCGGTGATGGGATCCCCCGCCAGCATGCTGGCGCTGACTTGATCCGGCGACAGCTTGGACAGAATGGCCTTCTGGGCATGGGTGGCCGGAGCCTGGATACGATTGTAGCTGGGCGCGCCGAAGCGCTGCGCCAGTTCATCATAGTGCTGCTGCGGATTCTTGCCGGTTACCGCGGTGATTTCCGCCGCCAGCAGGCACATGATGATACCGTCTTTATCGGTGGACCACGGGCGGCCGTCAAACCGCAGGAACGAGGCACCGGCGCTCTCTTCGCCGCCGAAACCCAGGCCGCCGTCAAACAGGCCGTCCACAAACCACTTGAAGCCCACCGGCACTTCCACCAGTTTGCGGCCCAGGGATTCCACCACCCGGTCGATCATCCCGCTGGATACCAGCGTTTTACCCACCGCCACCTCGGCGCCCCACTGCGGGCGATGCTGGAACAGGTAATCAATGGATACCGCCAGGAAATGGTTCGGGTTCATCAAACCGGCGGGAGTGACAATGCCGTGACGGTCATAATCGGGATCGTTGGCCAGCGCCAAATCGAACTTGTCCCGCAGGGACAGTAAACCTGTCATGGCCCACTGGGACGAGCAGTCCATGCGGATGATGCCGTCATGATCCAGGTACATGAACCGGAACGTCTGGTCTATTTCTTCATTTACCAGCGTTAAATCCAGATTATAGTACTCGGCGATACGCTGCCAGTAGGCAATGCCCGAGCCCCCCAGGGGATCGACGCCCAGTTTGAGGCCGGCGCCCTGAATGGCCGCCATATCCACCACCTCGGCCAGTCCTTCCACATAAGCCTGCACCAGGTCCTGCCCGTGGACATGACCGCTGTTCCAGGCCGCGTCGAGGGATTGACGCCGTACGCCACGCAATTCGTCCGCCAGCAGCGCATTGGCGCGCTCTTCAATCACTTTGGTCAGATTGGTGTCGGCCGGACCGCCGTTGGGCGGATTATATTTGATGCCGCCGTCTTCCGGCGGATTGTGCGAAGGCGTAATCACGATGCCGTCCGCCTGCGGACCGCCGCGGCGATTATGGACCAGGATGGCGTTGGACACCGCGGGAGTCGGGGTAAAACCGTTATCCTGCTGGACTATCACGTCCACGCCATTGGCGCTCAGTACTTCCAGCACGGAAATAAAGGCCGGTTCTGACAGGGCGTGGGTATCTTTACCGACATAACAAGGCCCGGTAACCCCCTGCTTGCGGCGTTCTTCGGCAATCGCCTGGCTGATGGCCAGGATATGGGCTTCATTAAAACTGTGGCGTCCCGCGCTGCCGCGATGGCCTGACGTACCGAATTTCACCGCATGTGCGGCATTACCTGGCTCGGGGCGCAATACATAATATTGCGAGGTTAACTGCGCCACGTTAATCAAATCACTTTGCCGGGCGGGTTGTCCGGCACGGGGGCTATTAGCCATCGGTGCTTCTCCATTGGCTGTCATTTATCAAATGGTGCCGCAGACTTTATCTGTCAGTTCCACCGGGAACTGCATAGCCAGCATAATGTGTTCTACCATACCCCGTTTACGGCCGGTGTTGGTATTGGTAATAACCCAGTAGGGCGTTCCCGGCACCTGCTTAGGTTTAGTATGGCTGCCGTTTTGCAATAATGTATGCTCATCGCCGGCAAAATAGGTCCGGGTACGGCCGCGCAACACATCCGCCGCGTCGGCGAAATCGGTGGGCGACAAGGAATAAAGGGTGGACAGCACCAGCGTGAAGCGGTCTACCGCCTTGCGTTGTTCAGCATAGACGTCCGAGAGCAATAATTCACGCATCGCCCGCACGCGATCGCGGGCCGGCGCGGGCGCGTCGGTTTTTACCGGCGTGTCGGATGCCGAACGGGCGGGCTCATTGGCCGACGGGGTGAATTTCAGCATTCGGCGCAGGATGTCCGAGGCGCTTTCGCCGATATGCTGGGTGTGGCTGGCGATAAAACGGTAGAGGTCTTCGTCGAGTTCGATTGTTTTCATCTTTATCCGGGGGCTTTCTTCTCTTAAATCAATCAACAGGATTATACAAGTTAAACCGGCCCCGCGAACAGCGTTAGTATCCGGCTTCGGCACAAAGTCGGAATTTCACCCGACGGCGGACACCTTTTGCGGCGCGGGCAGCAATATCTCATGATACGCTAGATGTCTTTGCTGTCGCCACGAGGATGGGGATGAAATTACATTATCGTTTACAACCGGCCCGGCAACCGGGAAATACCCTGCCGGTGGTATTGCTGCACGGACTGTTCGGCAGTCTGGATAATCTCGGCGTACTGGCGCGCCCTCTGGGAGAGCGTCATACCACCCTGCAAATCGATCTGCGCAATCACGGCCTTTCCCCCCATGACGACGATGCCGGTTATGAGGCCATGAGCGGGGATGTGGTGGCCTTGCTCGATGAATTGCAACTGGGAAAATGCATCCTTATCGGCCACTCCATGGGGGGTAAGGTGGCCATGGCGCTGACGGCGCTGATGCCGGATCGCATTGCCGCCCTGGTGGTTATCGATATCGCGCCAGTGGCCTATCCCACCCGCCATCACGATGCGGTATTCGCCGGGCTCAGGCGGGTGGCGGCGGCGGGAGTGACGCAGCGCGCCGACGCGGCGCAGCTGATGGAACAGGATATCGACGATAAGGATACTGTTCAGTTCTTGTTAAAATCCTTTTCCCGCGGCGAATGGCGTTTCAACCTCAAGGCATTATGGGAAAACTATCCGGCGCTTATCGGCTGGCATGAGATACCGCCCTGGAACGGACCGGTATTATTTATCCGCGGCGGGCTTTCTCCCTACGTGAACGACGGCTACGGCGAGGCCATCCGGCGGCAGTTCCCCAGGGCCCGGGCCCATGTGGTGGCCGGCGCGGGCCACTGGGTGCATGCCCAAAAACCTGAAGCGGTACTGCGCGCCGTTGTGCGATTCCTGGCGGATTCACTGGCGGAGAGCTGACCGCGCAGGCCCGGTTTATTCATCGGCCTTCTTTATCGGCCGGTGTTAATCATTGTCGTTTATCGTCGCGGTGGGGTAAGATGGCGCACTATGTTTACCGGCATCATCAACGCGCGGAAAAGTCATGTTCAAGCACGGCGCCTGAAGATGAAAGGCTTTACCGGCAAGAACTTACCCGCCCGCTTTCGGATGCGCAATCCCTTCACGACTTATGGCAAAAGAACAAACGGACCGCACTACCCTGGATTTGTTTATCGATGAAAAACGTCCGGGGCGACCGAAAACCAACCCGCTTTCCCGCGATGAACAATTGCGAATCAATAAGCGCAATCAATTACGCCGGGACAAGGTGCGGGGCCTGCGCCGGGTTGAGTTAAAAATCAATGCGCAAGCGGTGGATGCATTAAATGAACTGGCCTTTCAGCACACCCTTTCCCGCAGCGAGCTGATTGAACAGATTTTACTGGCCGAGCTGGAACGGCATAGGGGCACCCCCGGCAAGGAAAATTGAGGCCGGGCACGCCGTTCCGGGCCGTAAAAGACCGGCTTTTGCAATAAAACTCCGGTGGAACGAGTTTCTCGCGCGTTGAGTGTCTGCTATTATTGCACGATTATTTCCCGAAAAGCCGGTCGATCGTCTGGTAAACCATATCCTTAATATTTAAGAGGTTTTCAAATTCATGGCAAGCGTAGGCATTTTTTTTGGCAGTGACACCGGCAATACCGAAAATATTGCCAAGATGATCCAAAAGCAGCTGGGCGCCGATGTTGCCGAAGTGCATGACATTGCCAAAAGCAGCAAAGAAGACCTGGAGCAGTTCTCCATCCTGCTGCTGGGCATCCCCACCTGGTACTACGGGGAAGCGCAATGTGACTGGGACGATTTTTTCCCCACATTGGAAGATATTGATTTCGCCGGAAAACAAGTGGCGTTGTTCGGTTGCGGCGATCAGGAAGACTACGCCGAATATTTTTGTGATGCCATGGGCACCATCCGCGACATCATCGAACCCCATGGCGCGGCCATCGTGGGCCATTGGCCTACCGCCGGCTACCATTTTGAAGCCTCTAAGGGTCTGGCGGACGACAAACATTTCATCGGTTTGGCCATAGACGAAGATCGCCAACCCGAACTCACCAACGAACGCGTCGACGCCTGGGTCAAACAAATCAGCGCCGAACTGAAGCTCGATTGACTGGCGGCTGGGTTGCGCCCGATCAAACCCGCGCCGTCGATGGCATTGACGGCCGGTTGAACCTGTTGATATATAATTCCTTTCAAATCGATAGATACAAGTTTTTAACTTTTATCCACAAAGCAGTACAATAGCCAGGCGGTTATACCGGTTTTACAGAAATGTTATAAAAACATGCCCCGCCCTAAACGGGCTATCATTGTAAAAAGCCGCGGTTTTCATTTTACACAGGCAGTCCTATAATGAGACGGCGTCACATTTTTCAGGCCGACCGTTGTTATAGGCTACATTAGCCTACAATCAGATTATCAAAGTAACAGGACTAAACCCGCATGACTGACAATAATATTGCATTGAAGAAGGCCGGCCTGAAAGTCACACTTCCCAGACTTAAAATTCTGGAAGTGCTGCAAGATCCGGAATGCCATCACGTCAGTGCGGAGGATCTCTACAAAAAACTGATCGATATGGGAGAAGAGATCGGTTTAGCCACCGTTTATCGCGTACTGAATCAGTTCGATGACGCCGGGATCGTCACCCGCCATAATTTTGAAGGCGGTAAATCCGTTTTTGAACTGACGCAGCAGTACCATCACGATCATCTGATTTGCCTCGATTGCGGCAAGGTCATTGAGTTTCGTGATGAGTTTATCGAAGCGCGTCAACGGGATATCGCTAAAAAACACAACATTAAACTCACTAATCACAGTTTGTATCTTTACGGTCATTGTGAAGTGGGCAATTGTCGTGAAGACGAGACCCTGCACGATCATGATGTTGACGAAGCAGTGCACACTCTTAAAGAGTGACGCTTAATATAGGTCATCGTCTGAATGTTGAAAACCACTGCTGAACCGGGTGGTTTTAGCTATTTGTCAAAGTACCGATGGTACTTCAACTTTTGCCGTTTCATTTCATATCCCCGCCTTATCCTAAAACTTCACAAGTTAAAATATTTTATGAATTTTTAAAAAATCTATATACCCTTCACAGCTTGATCACGCTGTAAAAATGCCTAAAAATCAGGGATTCCTTTATATTAATTGATGTTATCCGCTGTATATAAAGGAATTTATAAAAAATAGACCCCTTGATGATTTTTTGCAAAACCATCATGGAAACTCATCATTGTGTTCACAAAAAAGCATAACTTTATAAAACTATATAAAACGTGAAGTATGCTGCATATTTGTTATGCTCCCTATGTTGATATGATGCCGTCAGTAGAGATAACCAGAGATCTGAAAATGATTGAATCGGAACTGAACGGCGCCATACCGCGAGGAATCGGCATTGCGCCCTATCTCCGGATCAAACAGGAAGGGATGACCGAGAATGAAAGCAGAATTGTGGAGTGGTTTTTAACACCGGGCAATCTCAGCCATGTTTCCGGCATCAAAGAGGTGGCGCAAAGCCTCGGCATGTCGGAAGCCATGATTGTCAAGGTCTCTAAAATTCTGGGTTTCAGCGGCTTCAGACAGCTGCGTAGTGCGATTGTCGAATATTTTGACCATGCGGATCATGATATTACCGCCGAACTGTCGCCGGATGACAGTCCGGCGGATTTGGTCAATAAAGTGTTCAACCTTACGGTGCGCACCATTGTCGAAGGCCAGGCCATTGTGGATGCGGAGGTGATCCAGCAAGCCGCACGCTGTTTTTTCACTGCCCGTCAGCGCGAACTGTACGGCGTCGGCGGTTCGAATTCCATTTGTACCGACGTTCAGCACAAGTTTCTGAAAATCGGCATACGCTGCAGCGCATACCATGATGCCCATCTGATGATGATGTCGGCATCCCTGCTGCAGCCCGGCGATGCGGCGCTGGTAGTCTCCCATTCAGGGCGCACCACCGATCTCAAACGGGTGGTGGCGATTGCCAAGGACAATGGGGCAAAAATCATTTGCATTACCCACAGCAGCAATTCGCCCATTGCGCGGCTGGCGGACTTTACTATTTGTTCACCGGCGCCGGAAACGCCGCTGCTAGGCAGGAACGCCTCGGCCCGTATTCTGCAATTGACGCTGCTGGATGCGTTTTTTGTTTCGGTGGCCAGACAGGACATTGATTTAGCGAATAAAAATTTGGAAAAAACCAGTGCGATTACCCAGTACCTGAAGCGTGATTATAAATAATTCTCTCTTGGAGATAAAAATGAATAAATTCATCAAACTTGTCGGCAGTGCGGCTTGCGGATTGATGTTATCCACCGTGGCGGCCCGGGCGGCGGCCGATTACGCCGTCGTATTAAAAACCTTATCCAATCCCTATTGGGTCGAAATGAAGCAAGGCGTTGAACAAAAAGCCAAGGAACTCGGCGTTACCGTCGATATTTTCGCCTCGCCCTCCGAAGGGGATTTTCAATCGCAATTACAGCTGTTCGAGGATTTAACCAATAAAAATTATAAAGGCATCGCCTTTGCGCCTTTATCGTCGGTAAACCTGGTCATCCCGGTGGCCAAAGCCTATCAGCAGGGCATCCACCTGGTGAATCTCGATGAAAAAATCGATATGGACAGCCTGACCAAGGCTAAAGGGAACGTTGAAGCCTTTATTACCACCGATAACGTTACCGTAGGCGCCTCCGCGGCCAAATACATTATCGACAAACTGGGCAAGAACGGCGGCGATGTGGCCATTATTGAAGGCAAGGCCGGCAATGCTTCCGGTGAATCGCGCCGCGTCGGCGCCACCCAGGCGTTTAAGGCCGCCGGTAATATCAAATTGGTTGCCAGCCAGCCGGCGGATTGGGATCGCATCAAGGCGCTGGATGTGGCCACCAACGTTTTACAGCGCAATCCCACGCTAAAAGCGTTTTATTGCGCCAACGATACCATGGCGATGGGAGTGGCGCAGGCGGTGGCAAATGCCGGACAAACCGGGCATATCCTGGTGGTGGGTACCGACGGCGTGCCGGAAGCGCGTAAAATGGTATCCGATGGTTTGATGACCGCTACCGTGGCGCAAAACCCTGCGGTTATCGGCGCCAACGGCCTGGTCATTCTGGTGGACTCGGTTAAATCGGGTAAGCTCATAGCACTGAACGCCCAACCGAAAATCGTCACCGTGGATTCAATTTTGGTGACTAAATAACCCCCATAAACAGCGAATAAATCTGCATAGTCTTGATGCCGGAGAGTGATATGACCGCGCCATATATTAAAATGGAAGGGATCGCGAAAAGCTTTGGTCCCGTGCAGGCATTAAAATCCGTTGATTTTGAAATTTACACCCATGAAATCCATGCCTTATTGGGTGAAAATGGCGCCGGAAAATCAACGTTGATGAAAATACTCTCCGGTATTTACGAACCGACGGCGGGTAAAATTACCATTGATAATACTGAATACAGCAGGTTGGATCATAAAATAGCGGCAAGGCTCGGCATCGGTATTATATATCAGGAGCTGAGTGTCATTGATGAACTGACCGTATTGGAAAATCTGTTTATCGGTCGATTACCGGTAAAAAAAACGCTGGGGCTGAATCGGGTTGATTGGCAAGAAATGCGGTCCAAAGCGGCCATCATGTTATTACGGGTGGGATTAAAAATCAGGCTGGATGAAAAGGTTCGTAATCTTTCCATCAGCCAAAAGCAAATGCTGGAAATTGCTAAAACATTAATGTTGAATGCACGGGTTATCATTATGGATGAGCCTACATCTTCATTGACTTATAACGAGGTGGATTATCTTTTCCTGATAATGAATCAGCTGCGGCAAGACGGCACCGCCATCGTCTATATCTCCCATAAGCTGAATGAAATCCGGCGAATCTGTAACCGTTACACGGTAATGAAAGACGGCAGCAGCGTGGCAACGGGCGGGATTACCGATGTGAGCAACGACGATATTGTTCGTATGATGGTGGGCCGCGAGCTGCAAAACCGGTTTCGCGCCATGAAGGAGAGCGTCGGGGTGGAGGACGCGGAAACCATTTTTGAAGTTTGCAATATCACCAGCAAAGATAAGCGTCGGGTGCAAAACGTCTCTTTTACGGTTAAAAGAGGTGAAATCATGGGTTTCGCCGGTCTGGTGGGCTCGGGCCGAACAGAATTCATGAACTGTATATTTGGTGTGGAACCCACCAGCAGCGGTCGGGTTAAGCTGCATAATGTCGATATAACACCCTCGTCCCCCTTGGACGCCTTAAAAAAGGGCATGGGGTATATTACGGAGAGCCGACGTGAAAATGGATTTTTTGAGAACTTTTCCATCGCCCAAAATATTGCCATTAGCAAAAGCCTGAAAGAAGGTGGTTATAAAGGCGCCATGGGGTTGTTTAACCCAGCCCGAGAACGCGAATTAGCGGAAGAACAAAAAGAATTATTGTCTTTGAAATGCAGCTCGGTGGATCAAAACATTACCGAGCTTTCCGGCGGTAACCAGCAAAAAGTATTGATATCAAAATGGCTGTGCTGCGAGCCGGAGGTCATTATTTTTGACGAGCCGACCCGCGGTATTGATGTCGGCGCAAAAGCGGAAATGTATAAAGTGATGCGCAACCTTGCCGCCACGGGAAAGACTATTTTGATGGTTTCCTCAGAGTTGCCGGAAATTTTATCGGTCTGCGATCGCATCGCCATATTCTGTGAAGGGAAACTGGCCAACATTCTTGATAATAATGAACGTATCAGCGAAGAGGACATCATGAAATGGGCGCTACCACAAAATTAAAGGAAATAAAAATGGATAAGTCCAGGTTCAACTTCCAGAAATTTTGGGATCAATATGGCACCTTTTTTATTCTGGCCATTATTGTTGCAATCTTTGGTTCATTATCCAGTGAATATTTTTTAAAGGCTAATAATATCACCCAGATTTTGGTGCAGAGTTCGGTCACCGTGCTTATCGGCATGGGGGAATTTTTTGCCATATTGGTAGCGGGTATCGACCTGTCGGTAGGGGCGGTATTGGCCCTGTCCGGCATGGTGACGGCAAAACTGATGCTGGCGGGCCTGGATCCCCTGTCGGCGGCGCTGATTGGCGGGGTCGTGGTGGGCGGCCTGCTGGGGGCGATCAACGGCTGTCTGGTGAATTGGACCGGCCTGCACCCTTTTATCATTACCCTCGGCACCAATGCGATTTTCCGTGGCGTCACGCTGGTTATTTCCGACGCCAATTCGGTTTATGGTTTCTCATTCGGTTTCGTTAATTTCTTCGCCGCCAGCCCATTGGGGATCCCGGTGCCGGTGATCTTTGCCCTGTTCATCGCCGTCATCCTTTGGTTTATCACTTCCCATACCCGCCTGGGCCGGAACATTTACGCCCTGGGTGGCAATAAAAACTCCGCTTTTTTTTCAGGCATCGACGTCAAGTTTCATATTCTTATCGTATTTATTATTTCCGGCATTTGCGCCGGGCTGGCCGGCGTGGTGTCAACCGCGCGTTTAGGGGCGGCGGAGCCTCTGGTCGGCATCGGTTTTGAAACCTATGCCATCGCCAGCGCGATTATCGGCGGAACCAGCTTTTTTGGCGGCAAGGGCCGAATTTTCTCGGTGGTGATTGGCGGTTTGATTATTGGCACGATTAATAACGGACTTAATATCCTGCAAGTACAAACGTATTACCAATTAGTGGTCATGGGGGGATTAATTATCGCCGCCGTGGCATTAGACCGGCTGATCAGTAAATAGGGGCCCGATATGAAAATTTCTCCTTCACTGATGTGTATGGATTTAAGCAATTTCAAAGAGCAGATCGAGTTTATCGATGAGCACGCCGATTACCTGCATATCGATATCATGGACGGACATTTTGTGCCCAACCTGACGCTGTCGCCGTTTTTTGTCGAGCAGGTTAAACGGCTGGCCACTAAACCCCTGGACTGTCATTTAATGGTCACCAATCCCGAAGATTATATCGACACCTTGGCAAAGTGCGGTGCCGGCATGATTACCCTGCATCCCGAAACTCTTGCTGGCCAGGCGTTCCGTATTGTTGAGAAAATCACCTCCCTGGGGCTCAAGGTGGGTTTTATTCTGAGTCCGGAAAGTGCGGTGGAGGTTATGAAATATTATATCCACCTGGCGGATAAAATTACCGTGCTGACCGTCGATCCCGGTTTTGCCGGCCAACCTTTCATCAGTGAAATGCTGGATAAAATCAGTCAGCTCAAACGCTATCGCGAGCAGCATAATCTGCGTTATGAAATAGAAATTGACGGCTCGTGCAATGCGCGCACGTTTACCTCCCTGATTAAAGCGGGAGCGGACGTGTTTATCGTCGGCTCCTCGGGTTTATTCAATAATGCCGCCGATATTCGGCAAGCCTGGCAAATCATGCAGGCAAATATCCAGCAGGCTCAAAACGAGGCCGACGGCCATGCGTAAACGGCGAAAGGTGGTGGTGGGAGTGGATATGGGCGCCACTCATATCAGAATTTGCCTGTTAACCGGCGACGGGCAGGTATTGATAACGGATAAAGAAAGAACCCGGCCGGTAATCGCCGAGGGCCTGGCCAAGGGGCTGACCGCCTTTATCAAAAGGCATTTGGCCGGACTGGAGGCGGATGTCGCCGCATTGATGATAGGCTTTCCCGCGTCCATCGGCCGGGATAAAAAAACCATTATTTCCGTGCCCAATCTGCCTTGCGATGCCGGGGAATTCACCGGTCTTGCCCCCTGCCTGGAAGCAGAATTTTTTTGCCCGGTGACCTTTGAACGTGATGTGAATATGCAATTGTATTACGACGTCACCGAGGAAAAGATAGCGGATAAACTGGTCCTGGGCTGCTATCTCGGTACCGGTTTCGGCTTCGGGGTCTGGCTGAACGGCGGCCCCTATGTCGGCGCACACGGCGTTGCCGGCGAACTGGGTCACATCCCCTTGGGGGATCCCGCCGCCCGCTGCGGCTGCGGCAACCCCGGCTGTCTGGAAACCCTGTGCTCCGGCGCGGCTCTGGCCCGCTGGTACGCCGCAGCGCCCCGGGATTACCCCTTAACCGAGTTATTCACCCATGGCCGATATGAAAAAAGCCTGATGGAGTTTATCGATCTGGGGGCCAAAGCCATTGCAACCGGAATCAATCTCTTCGATCCCGAATATGTATTGCTGGGGGGAGGCGTGATGGACATGGCGGATTTCCCTTATGACCGGCTGGTGGAACAAACCGGCGTGTTTACCCGCAAACCCCTGCCCTTTACGGCGCTGACCTTTGCCAAGGCCTCGTCGTCATCGTTTAACGGCGCCATAGGCGCCGCTCGCATGGGGTTGGACATGCCCGTCAGAAGGCATTTTTAGCCCAGGTATCCCGCAGCCCCACGGTACGGTTGAATACCGGATGCTGCCGGGTAAAATAACGGCTATCGGCGCAGAAATAGCCTTCCCGTTCAAACTGATAGGGTTGTTCCGGCTTGGCGGCCAGGACGCCGCACTCGGCAAACCCCTGCTTGATCACCAGGGATTCCGGATTGATGGTGGCGAGGAAATCCTCCGCCGCCGCCGGATTGGCATCGCTGAACAGGCGATCGTATAAACGGAACTCCGCCGCGATGTTGCGGGTGGCGGATACCCAGTGAATCACCCCTTTCACCTTGCGCCCATCCGCCGGGTCCTTGCTCAGGGTCTGGGGATCGTAGGAACAGTAAATAGCAGTGATGTCACCCTGCGGGTCTTTATCGATACGTTCCGCCTTGACGACATAGGCATTGCGCAAGCGGACCTCTTTACCCAGCACCAGGCGCTTGTACTGCTTATTGGCCTCTTCGCGGAAATCCGCTCGGTCGATATAGATTTCGCGGCTGAAGGCCACCTGTCGGCTGCCCATCTCCGGATTATTGGGATGATTGGGCATGGTCACGTCTTCCTCATAACCCGCCGGCAGATTCTCGATAATGACTTTTACCGGGTCGATGACCGCCATGGCGCGGGGAGCGGATTCATTCAAGTCCTCGCGGATGCAGGCTTCCAGCGCGGCCATTTCCACGTTGTTTTCCTGTTTGGTCACCCCGATGCGGCGACAAAACTCACGAATGGACGAAGCGGTGTAACCTCGGCGGCGCAGCCCTGAGATGGTGGGCATGCGCGGATCGTCCCAGCCCTCGACAATCTTATCCGCCACCAGCTGGTTCAGCTTGCGCTTGGACATGATGGCGTATTCGAGGTTGAGACGGGAAAACTCATATTGCCGCGGATGGCAGGGAATGGTGATGTTATCCAGTACCCAGTCATACAGGCGTCGGTTATCCTGAAATTCGAGGGTGCATAATGAATGGGTAATGCCTTCCAGGGCGTCGGATATGCAGTGGGTAAAGTCATACATCGGATAGATGCACCACTTTGATCCGGTCTGGTGATGCTCGGCGAACTTGATTCGATAAAGCACCGGGTCGCGCATCACCATAAAAGGCGAGGCCATGTCGATTTTGGCCCGCAGGCAGGCGGAGCCTTCCGGAAATCCGCCGCTGCGCATGATGGCGAACAGCGCCAGGTTTTGCTCCACCGGACGATCTCGGAACGGGCTGTTTTTGCCGGGCGTCGTCAAATTGCCGCGGTATTCGCGGATGGCGTCGGGGGACAATTCGTCCACATACGCTAACCCCTTGTTGATCAATTCGATGGCATAGGCATGCAGTTGGTCGAAGTAATCCGAGGAATAATGGATTTCACCGCTCCAGTCGAACCCCAGCCATTTCACATCCTGCTTGATGGAATCGACATATTCGATATCTTCTTTGGCCGGATTGGTATCGTCGAAGCGCAGGTTGCATTTTCCCTGATAATCGTTGGCGATGCCGAAGTTCAGGCAAATGGATTTGGCATGGCCGATATGCAAATAGCCGTTAGGCTCCGGCGGGAAACGGGTATGCACGGAGCTGTGCTTTCCGGTGGCCAGATCTTCATCAATAATTTGACGAATAAAATTAGTCGGGCGGGCTTCAGCCTCACTCATCTTGATGTTCCTCTAATCGAAAGCACGACATTCATTCCTCTTATGTTCCAACAAGCCAAGTTTCGACACAACCAATAGTTGCAGAAAATCTCAAGCCGGACTTGGCTGGATGCCCGCTCGGCGTTCAATGACGGAGCGTTGCCGGATGAAGTTATTCTACCATAAGCGGAGAAAGGACGGGGGATAACGGGCAAGCGGGCCTGCCCGGAAAAACGGAGGGACGGTTTAGCGTTCCGAGGCTTGCTGACAAAGTGCCCGGTCGGGACGGAATACTAGATCGTAAACACGCTGTAAATACATCCCTGTACGCTCGATCCGCGCGATTACGGCTACCCTCCCTGGTAGCCGCCCTTCGGGCCAACGCCTTACGGCGTTGTTCCAATACGCTCCCGGCGTATTGGTCCCTGGCGCGGACGGTTTACTTTTCTATCATTCCGTCCCGCCTTATTGACCCCCGATACGTTTGTCAACGATCTTCGGAATGGGTCAGAACTTATTTCGCGGTGATATCGAGCAATTTGCTCTCGCCGGCGATGACCAGACCACTAGCGGTAGCGGAAATCGCACCGAACTGGTCCATATTGGTGACCACCACCGGACTGATCAGGGAGCGGGCGTTGGCGTTCAGGTAATCCAGATCCAGCTCAAGAATCGGCTGTCCCTGAGTGACTTTGCTGCCTTCGTCCACCAGACAGGTGAATCCTTGCCCCTGCAAATTAACGGTATCGATGCCGATATGCACCACGACTTCGGCGCCGGTGTCGGTTTCCAGGCAAAATGCATGGTGTGTACCGAACATTTTCACCAACGTTCCGTTGGCGGGCGACAATACCAGATTACCGGTGGGACGAATGGCGACCCCTTCCCCCACGGCTTTGCTGGCAAAACCTTCATCGGGCACCTGTTCCAGCGGCACGATTTCACCTGTCAGCGGTGAAATCAGGCTGACCACCACCGGACGCTGCGCTTGGGAGGCATTAACCGGCGTTACCGGCGCCGCCGCGGGCGCGGGGGCTTGGGAAACCGACCTGGCCGCCGCCACCGGACCGGTGGTGAGGACTTTGCGCATGGCATCGGCAATGATTTCGGCACGGGTGCCGACGATGACCTGCACGCTCTCTTTATTTAAACGAATCACCCCCTGCGCCCCCAGGTTTTTCGCCAGGGATTCATTCACTATCGCCGAGTCTTTCACGCTCAGACGCAGACGGGTGATGCAGGCATCGATGCCGGTGAGGTTATCGGACCCCCCTACCGCGCTGATAAAACGGCGCGCCAGCACTTCGGTTTCGCCGGCCTTGCCGCCGGCTACCGGTGTAGTATCCACATCGACATTGTAACCGTCGGCTTCGTCACCGGCCATGGCCAGTTCACGTCCCGGGGTCAGCAGATTGAAGCGTTTGATGGTGTAACGGAATACCACATAATAGATGACGAAGAACACCAACCCTTGCGGAATCAGCATATACCAGTGCACGGCCAGCGGGTTGCGGGACGACAGCACCATATCCACCAGGCCGGCGCTGAAGCCGAAACCGGCCATCCAGTGCATGCTGGCGGCGATAAATACCGACAAACCGGTGAGCAGCGCATGGAGGAAATACAGCACCGGCGCCACGAACATGAAGGAGAATTCCAATGGTTCGGTGATACCGGTAAAAAACGCGGCAAAGGCGCCGGCCAACATGATACCGGCCACTTTGCTTCTGTTTTCCGGACGGGCGCAGTGATAAATGGCCAGTGCGGCGCCGGGTAAACCGAACATCATGATCGGGAAGAAACCTGCCTGATAGCGGCCGGTTATGCCGGGGATACCTGTACCGTTGGCGATGGATTGCGCGCCGCCGAGGAATTTCGGAATGTCGTTGATGCCGGCCACGTCGAACCAGAATACTGAGTTCAGGGCATGGTGCAGGCCGACCGGGATCAGCAGGCGGTTAAAGAAGGCGTAAATGCCCGCGCCGAGCGCGCCCATATGCTGGATGTATACCCCGAAACCCACCAGGGCATTAAAAATCACCGGCCAGAGGTACATCAGGATGAACGATACGACGATCATCACAAAGGAAACCAGTATGGGTACCAGACGCCGCCCGCTGAAGAATGACAGGGCCTTGGGCAGCTCAACCTGGCTGAAGCGGTTATACAACTCGGCGGAAATGATGCCCACCAGGATGCCGACGAACTGGTTGTTGATCTTGCCGAACGCCGCGGGAACGCTGGCCACCGGAATTTTTTGAATCATCGCCACCGCCGCCGGAGCGCATAAAGTGGTGACCACCATGAAACCCACCAGACCGGACAACGCCGCCGCGCCGTCCTTGTCCTTGGACATGCCATACGCCACGCCCACGGCGAACAGCAAAGACATATTATTGATGATTGCCGAACCGGCGGTGATGAAGAAAGCGGCCAGCGAACTGTCGCTCCCCCAGCCCACCGGGTCAATCCAGTAGCCGACACCCATCAGGATGGCGGCGGCGGGCAATGTCGCCACCGGCACCATCAGCGCGCGGCCAATCTTCTGTAGATAACTGAGTATATTCACCTTGATTCCCCTTTAGACCCTATTGTGCAACCCAAATTTTGGGCTGTTACCCCTGCCTGCTTCCAATCTCGCGTTAAATGACCCCATCACCAGCAGTGTAGGAAGTTTAATTTTCAACGCAAATTAAATACCCGCAATATGTGATTATTGTCACCTTGTTGCTGTTGAATTTGTGACTTATTCTGATAAATATGTCAAACTTATTTTGCTTAGCGAAAAATCCGCATATAACTGTTCCGGTGGCGTGAAGAGTCGCCCCCTCGTGTTACAGGGTGAAGGCGTCAACGCTATACTCTTCATACCAGGCCGGAAAGATGCCCTAATCTGCAAGAGGTCAATAATGAGACTCATTCCGTTACAAACCGCCGCCGAAGTCGGCAAATGGGCGGCCGCCTATATCGTCAGCCGCATCAATGCGTTTAAACCCACCACGGAACGGCCCTTTATCCTGGGTCTGCCCACCGGCAGCACCCCCCTTGAAGCCTACAAACATCTTATTGAAATGCATAAAGCGGGCCAGGTCAGTTTTAAACATGTGGTCACCTTCAACATGGATGAATACGTCGGCTTGCCCGCCTCCCATCCTGAAAGTTATTATACTTTCATGCATAATAATTTCTTCGATCATATCGATATCCCCAGTGAAAATATCAACCTTCTCAACGGCAATGCGCCTGACATCGACGAGGAGTGCCGCCGTTACGAAGAAAAAATCAAATCCTACGGCAAGATCCATCTGTTTATGGGCGGCGTCGGTAATGACGGTCACATTGCCTTTAATGAACCGGCCTCTTCGCTGGCGTCCCGCACCCGCATCAAAACCCTGACCCTGGAAACCCGCCGGGTAAATTCCCGCTTTTTCGAGGACGATGTGGAGAAGGTTCCCCGTTTCGCCTTGACCGTGGGCGTCGGCACCCTGCTGGATGCGGAAGAGGTGATGATTCTGGTGATTGGCCACCAAAAAGCCCAGGCATTGCAGGCCGCCGTGGAGGGGAATGTAAATCATATGTGGACTATTAGCTGCCTGCAGCTTCATGCTAAAGCGGTGATGGTTTGCGATGAACCTTCCACCTTGGAACTTAAGGTCAAAACAGTGAAATATTTCCGTGAACTGGAAGCGGATAGTCTGAAAACTGTTTGAAATTCACCGGGAGCGAACGATGTACGCACTAACCAATGGCCGGATTTTCACCGGCTATCAGATACTTGACGACCATGCGCTAGTGATAGCCGACGGGTTGATCAATGAAGTTTGTCCGACGGCTTCGTTGCCGGCCGAAATTGAGCGCCGCGATCTGGCCGGGGCGGTTTTGGCGCCGGGTTTTATCGATTTGCAGCTCAATGGCTGCGGCGGAGTGCAATTCAACGACTCCCTTGAGGCTTTATCCGTTGAAACGCTGGAAATTATGCAGCACGCCAATGAGAAATCGGGCTGTACCAGTTTCCTGCCGACGCTTATCACCAGCACCGACGAATTTATGTACCGCGCCATTGAAGTCATGCGCGCGTTTTTAGCCCAACACAAAAACCAGGCGCTGGGTCTGCACCTGGAAGGGCCCTATTTGAACCCGATTAAAAAAGGCACCCACGATCCGGCGTTGATGCGGGTCCCCAGCGCGGCGATGATTGACCATCTCTGCGCCAATGCCGATGTTATCGCCCAACTCACCCTGGCGCCGGAACAAGTGGATGCCGCCGTTATCCGCCGGCTGCGGCAGGCGGGTATCGTGGTTTCCGCCGGACATTCAAACGCCACTTATGCTCAGGCGAAAGCGGGTTTTGCCGCCGGCATCAGTTCCGCCACCCATCTGTTCAACGCCATGCCGCAGCTGGTGGGACGTGAACCGGGTCTTATCGGGGCCATCTTCGATGCGCCGGAAATCTATTGCGGTATTATCGCCGACGGCCTGCATGTCAATTACGCCAACGTGCGCAACGCCAAACGCATTAAAGGCGACAAACTGGTGCTGGTTACCGACGCCACCGCGCCGGCCGGGGCCGACAGCCAGATTGACCGGTTTATTTTCGCCGGTAAAACAATCTACTATCGCGACGGCCTGTGCGTGGATGAACACGGCACGCTGAGCGGTTCGGTCCTAACGATGATTGACGCGGTACGCAATAGCGTTGACTATGTCGGTATTCCATTGGATGAAGCGTTGCGGATGGCGACGTTGTACCCCGCGCAGGCTTTAGGTGTGAGCGATCGCTTAGGCACTTTGCAGGTGGGCAAAGCGGCTAATCTTACCGCCTTTACCCGCGATTACCGGATAATCAAAACCATTGTGAATGGTGATGAAGTTTAATAAAAAGCGAGTAGAGCACTGATGACCCCAGGCGGACAGGCCACGATAGGTAATGTTGATCTCGTTAAACAACTGAATGGCGCGGCGGTCTACCGCCTGATAGACCAATCGGGTCCTATATCGCGAATCCAAATAGCGGAACAGAGCCAGCTGGCGCCCGCAAGCATCACCAAGATTACCCGCCAGTTGCTGGAACGAGGCCTGATCCGCGAAGTGGATCAACAGGCTTCCACCGGCGGCCGGCGGGCAATTTCCATCGTTGCCGAAACCCGTGCCTTTCAGGCCATCGGCATTCGCCTCGGCCGTCACGACACCACCATTACCCTTTATGATCTCACCGGCAAATCCCTGAGTGAAGAGTATATGCCGCTGCCGGAGCGGACCCAGCAAGCGCTGGAAGAGGCGCTGTTTACCGCTATCGCCCGTTTTCTGGAACAAAATCAGCGCAAAATCCGTGAGCTGATAGCCATTTCGGTAATACTACCCGGCCTGGTGGATCCCTACTCCGGCGTGGTGCGCTACATGCCGCATATCAGCGTCACTCAGTGGCCGCTGGTGGAAAATTTACAAAAGCGGTTCCACTTAACCGCCTTCGTCGGCCATGACATCCGCAGTTTGGCGCTGGCGGAGCACTATTTTGGTGCAACCCATGACTGCGAAGACTCCATTTTGGTTCGTTTGCACCGTGGTACCGGTGCGGGCATTCTGGTAAACGGACAAATTTTCCTCGGCAGTAACGGCAATGTGGGTGAAATCGGCCATATCCAGGTGGATCCGCTGGGTGAGCGGTGTTACTGCGGCAACTTCGGCTGCCTGGAAACCATCGCCGCCAACGGCGCCATCGAGCAGCGGGTGCGCCATTTGCTCACCCAGGGCTACCCGAGCAAGCTCAGTCTTGACCATTGCCAGATCGACGCCATTTGCAAAGCCGCCAACCGCGGCGACCCTCTGGCCTGCGAGGTGATCGAACAGGTGGGTCATCATCTGGGCAAGGTGATAGCCATCGCCATTAACCTGTTCAATCCGCAAAAAGTGGTGCTGGCCGGCGAGATTACCGAAGCGCATAAAGTTTTGCTGCCGGCGGTGCAGCGCTGTATTGACAACCAGACCCTCAGCGGTTTCCGGCAAAACCTGCCGGTGGTGATTTCCGCCTTGAACCACGGATCGGCCATCGGCGCCTTTGCCCTGGTGAAACGGGCCATGCTCAACGGTGTATTGCTGCAACGCCTGCTGGAAAGCAGCTGAACCGGATAACACAACGTACATGATTCAGGCGATCCGGGTCTTTGATACAGTCAAGACGGCTGCCGTCGCCTAAACAACGAATACCCTGTTTCCGGAGAGGGCAGTGAGTAGTTTGATTGTCGCGTGTCTGGTTGGGCGATTGCCGTGGATGGAGGCTTGTTGTGAATGGATGTTTGCTGTGGATAGATGCTTGCTGTGAAGGGATGTTTGCTGTGGATAGATACTTGCTGTGAATGGATGTTTGCTGAGATCGCGTGATTACCGTTTTTTCAATGGTTACCGCGATATCAGCCATTAACGGTTGAACAAATCTCAAGGCCTTATGGCCGACTTTAATAGTGAATCCTCATTTTTTAGCCGTAAAAATTAAGTTATCTTCAGCAGCCTGGCTTTTTTCATTGATAGATCTTGAATAGATGTGGCATTTTGATGCTAAATCGATGTTATTGAGACGTCATACACGACCATAAAAGAAGCAAGGAAAAATTATGTGTTCAATCTTTGGTGCCCTGGATCTGAAATCGGATCCCACGGAACTGCGCAAGACAGCGCTGGAAATGTCGCGCCTGATGCGCCATCGCGGCCCGGACTGGTCGGGAGTGTTCGCCAGCGACAAAGCGATTCTCGCCCATGAACGGCTCTCCATCGTCGACGTCAATACCGGCGCGCAACCGCTGTACAATGCCGCCCATACCCATGTACTGGCGGTGAACGGCGAAATTTACAATCACCAGGCCCTGCGTCAGGAACTTGGCGATCGCTACGCGTTCCAAACCGGCTCCGATTGCGAGGTGATATTGGCGTTGTATCAGGAAAAGGGACCGGCATTCCTCGACGATTTACGCGGTATGTTCGCCTTTATCCTTTATGACACCGAGAAAGACGCTTACCTCATCGGCCGCGACCACATGGGCATCATTCCGCTTTATATGGGCTATGATGAAAACGGCACGCTGTTCGTGGCGTCGGAAATGAAGGCGCTGGTGCCTATTTGCCGCAGTATCAAAGAGTTTCCTCCCGGAAGTTATCTGTGGAGCCCGGATGGTGAAATTCGTGAATACTATAGCCGCGATTGGTTCTCTTACGACAATGTCAAAGACAACCTGACCGATAAGGCCGCCCTGCGCGACGCCCTAGAAGAATCGGTAAAAAGCCATTTGATGTCCGATGTGCCTTACGGTGTGTTGCTGTCCGGCGGACTCGATTCTTCCGTTATCTCCGCCATTACCAAAAAATACGCCGCGCGCCGGGTTGAAGACGAGGCACGCACTGAAGCCTGGTGGCCGCAGCTGCACTCATTTGCCGTGGGCCTGGAAGGTTCACCGGATTTGCGCGCCGCCAAAGAGGTGGCTACCCATCTGGGCACCGTGCATCATGAAATCCACTTTACGGTTCAGGAAGGATTGGACGCCATCCGCGACGTGATCTATCACATCGAAACTTATGATGTGACCACTATCCGCGCCTCGACGCCGATGTATCTGATGTCGCGCAAAATCAAGGCCATGGGCATCAAGATGGTGCTGTCCGGCGAAGGCGCCGACGAAGTGTTCGGCGGGTATCTCTATTTCCATAAGGCGCCGAACGCCAAAGAGTTCCATGAGGAACTGGTGCGCAAACTGCAGGCGCTGCATATGTACGATTGCGCAAGGGCCAACAAAGCCATGTCCGCCTGGGGCGTGGAAGCCCGCGTGCCTTTCCTGGACAAGAACTTCCTTGATGTGGCTATGCGACTCAACCCGCAGGACAAGATGTGCGGCCACGGTAAAATCGAGAAGCACGTGCTGCGTGAATGTTTCGCGTCTTACCTGCCGGAAAGTATCGCCTGGCGCCAGAAAGAACAATTCTCCGACGGCGTGGGGTATAGCTGGATCGATACCCTCAAAGAAGTGGCCGCCGCGCAAATTACCGATCAGCAATTGGCCAATGCGCATTTCCGTTTTCCCTATAACACCCCCACCTCCAAAGAGGCGTATTTTTACCGCGAAATCTTTGAAGAGCTGTTCCCGTTGCCCAGCGCCGCCGAATGTGTTCCCGGCGGTCCGTCGGTGGCCTGCTCATCGGCTAAAGCCATCGAATGGGATGAGTCGTTCAAAAACATGGACGATCCGTCGGGACGCGCCGTGGGCGTGCATCAGTCGGCGTATTGACGTCGCGGCCAGCCCCGCGTCCACCGAACGTGCAACGAGCGTGTTAAAGGGAGACCGTGTCGATGGGGTCGAAGCAGGCGTGGTTTTTCCGCCTGCCCGAGCGCCCCACGACGCGGTAGGCCCGCGATCACCGAACGTGCAACGAACGTGTTAAAGGGAGACCGTGTCGATGGGGTCGAAGCAGGCGTGGTTTTTCCGCCTGCCCGAGTGCCCCACGACGCGGTAGGCCCGCGATCACCGAACGTGCAACGAACGTGTTAAAGGGAGACCGTGTCGATGGGGTCGAAGCAGGCGTGGTTTTTTCCGCCTGCCCGAGTGCCCCACGACGCGGTAGGCCCGCGATCACCGAACGTGCAACGTACGTGATAAAGGGAGACCGTGTCGATGGGGTCGAAGCAGGCGTGGTTTTTCCGCCTGCCCGAGCGCCCCACGACGCGGTAAGCCCGCTGTCACCGAACGTGCAACGAACGTGTCAAGGGGATAGCGCCCACAGCGCGGTAATCCCGTCGGCCTTAAGCCCGATGCCAGCGCTGCTACTCTCATCTCCGGGCCGTTTTGGCCCGTTTTTACCCTGCAAAAAGTGCTAAAATCACCCCTTATGCGGTTTTTATCATCAGGTTGGTCATAAGCCGGACAAACAGCATGCGCAAAGGCCGATTCCCAAAAAAAGGTGTTGACTGAATTTCTGCAACTACGCATAATGCGCCCCGCAACGCCGAATGATGGTCACGCGGAAGGAAGGCTACGTAGCTCAGCTGGTTAGAGCACAGCACTCATAATGCTGGGGTCACAGGTTCGATTCCCGTCGTAGCCACCATACTTTGCGGGAGTGGCGAAATTGGTAGACGCACCAGATTTAGGTTCTGGCGCCGCAAGGTGTGCGAGTTCAAGTCTCGCCTCCCGCACCATATTTCGGTTACGCAGCGGATGGGGTATAGCCAAGCGGTAAGGCAGCGGGTTTTGATCCCGCCACGCCCAGGTTCGAATCCTGGTACCCCAGCCAATAGCTTCGTTTAGTTTGCGAGGCAAGAATTTTGTGGTTGCGGTTGCTTTGGGATATAGCCAAGCGGTAAGGCAGCGGGTTTTGATCCCGCCACCCCCAGGTTCGAATCCTGGTATCCCAGCCAAAATAAATTGGCAAAAAGTATTGTAAGCCACGAATATTTAAGTATAATTTGGCTACGTAGCTCAGCTGGTTAGAGCACAGCACTCATAATGCTGGGGTCACAGGTTCGATTCCCGTCGTAGCCACCACATTTTTGGGGTATCGCCAAGCGGTAAGGCAGCGGATTCTGATTCCGCCACCCCAGGTTCGAATCCTGGTACCCCAGCCATACAAGACTGCGTAAGCAGTCAAACAGCCAGCTGTAATCAGCGGGTTGTTGAGAACGGAGCGATTGTCATTGACAACGCTCCGTTTTTTTATGCCGTCTCCATCACGTGACCAGTGCTTCTTCTGCGGAACCGCACGCCAATAATCGGTCGTTCCCACAAGTACCGCATCCATGCGGCCGGCTGTTCCGCCGCGAGACGACCCGGAGTGGCCGCGCCCGCCGTCAGTTTGTCGTTCCTTAAGTACTATTCCCCGCCATAAACCTCTGCCTATTTTCCCTAGGGCGCGTTTATGGGGCGAATCTTCCCACCCCGCCTTCCATTCATCGTTGCGTAATGAACTCTTGGTGGGTTTTTATACTCTGAAGAAAGAGAGAGGCACAATGGCAGCCGGTGGCTCATTTTCACCACTAAAGCAGCGCAAGTAAATCCAGATCAAGGTTTTGGGCGCGGCTTATCGTGCAAACTGCACCGCATCCAGGATGGATAAAGCTGAAATTGTAAATTATTGATTGAGAATCAACGATGATTAATTATAAAACCGCAACGCTTGAAGAATTAAAAATCGAATTCAAACGCCTATCCAAGCAGGCGGGCGATATGCCGCTAGGCACCCGCAAAGAGTTTTACCATCTGCCCGCCATCCTGGAAAACGACGAAACCCCATTGGCCGTTGCTTCCGGCCTGATGGGCAGCAACACCTGGCTCATCACCCTGACCGACCGGCGGGTGTTATTCCTAGATAAGGGCATGGTGTTCGGCCTCAAGCAGGTCACCATCGATCTGGCGGATATCGTTTCAGTGGACTGCAGGACCCGGATGATGACCGGCAGCATCACCCTGAGCACCGCCGGCCAAGACTATACCATCGAGAATGTGATGAAAGGCGCGGTGATTCCCTTCACCAACCTGGTGAACAGCGCCCGTGAAAGGCTTAGCGACGCCGACGGCGGTTTGGCGGCATCAAGGGAATACCCCGTTGAGCCGGCGCCGATGGAGATGATAATCCAGTTGGAAAAGCTGGCTTCCTTGAAAGAGCGGGGCATATTGAGCGACGAAGAGTTCAGCACGCAAAAAGCCCGCATCCTGGCAATGTAATCCGGCGGCCTTTACTGCCGCCCGAGAGAACAACCTTATAATCCGAGGGCGTATTTCAGCGCCCGCGTTTTCAGTACCCCTGCCCGCTGGGCCAGCATCAGGCCGAGATTACGCACCAGCCTCACCGGCGGCAAGGTATTGCTGAAGGCGGTGTAAAACAGATCCATACCGCTTTGCATCAAAAGGTTATCGGCGTAGCGACGGTGCTGGTAGCGTTTTAAGATCCGCAGCTCATCCCAGGGCTCGCCGTGATCGCGGGCACCGATAACCACATCGGCCAAGGCCTCCACATCTCGAAAGCCCAAATTTACCCCCTGACCCGCCAAGGGATTGATGGTATGTGCCGCATCGCCGATAAGGGCCAGTCCGGGATTGACATAGCGGCGGGCATGGCAGCGCGTCAAGGGGAAAGCGCCGGCGGCATGTACCTTGACAGCCCCCAGACGTTTGGGGAAAACCCGCAGCACTTCCTGTTCCAGCGCCGGTAATGATAATGCCTTTAACTGTTTGATGCGGGCCGCGCTGTCATACCACACCAATGTGGCCCAGTGGTTATACAGCGGTAAAAAGGCCCTGGGACCGTCGGGAGAGAACTCCTGCCAGGTGATATCCTGCTGGCCGTAGGGACAGGCCACGGTAATTAACAGGCAGGATTGGCGGTACTGCCAGCCGCTCACGCCGATGCCCGCTTGCCGGCGGACCCGTGATTGCGCGCCGTCGGCGCCAATCAGCAGCCGGGTGGTGACCGTCTCGCCATTATCCAGCGTCAGATGCCACCTGCCGCCGTCATAATTCATTGTCGCCAGGCTGGCGGGACAAAGCAGCCGCAGGGTGTCGCAGGTCTCGAACGCCTGCCACAATCCCTGTTGCACCCTGTAGTTCTCCACCATGAATCCCAGCTCCGGCAAATGCAGCGCCGCGGCGTCAAACGTGACCCGGGACGCGTCCCACTCCCAGGTTTCAAGACGCCGGTAAGGCACCCGATATTCATCGTCGATGCGTTCCCAGGCCCCTAACCTGCGCAATAGCTCAACCGAGGCGCAACTGATGGCGGAAACCCGCAAATCCGGCGGGGCATCCACCCCCGGCGCCACGGGAAGAGCATGGTCCAGCACCAGCACGCTGAAACCGGCCTGTGCCAAGGCCAGCGCCGCCGCGGCGCCCACCATACCGCCCCCCGCCACCACCACATCATAGGATGTATTGTTTGTCATGTCGGTTACACTCAGGTCGTTTATGAGGATTTGCATAGTGCATAGTGTATACCCAATAGCTTTCGAGTTGCAGCAAGGCGGCAAGCGAGAGAATCCCGATGAGCTTACTCAAGTAAGTGATTCGGGTGAACGAGTGCAGCCAACACAGCGGCGACTTTAAAGATGAAGGGTATAACGCAATTTTTCATTATCCCGGTTACCTTGTGGCTCGGCGGACTGGTCACCATCAGGCCAACGTATTACAATACGCGCCCAGCATAAGCCTTTATGCTTTTTACCTGCACTGAGTAAACGGCTAGCCGATGACGAAAAAACTGCATATCAAAACCTGGGGCTGTCAGATGAACGAATACGATTCGTCCAAGATGGCCGACTTACTGGACAGCACCCACGGCTACCAGTTGACGGATAACCCCGAGGAAGCGGATGTATTGCTGCTCAATACCTGCTCCATTCGCGAGAAAGCCCAGGAAAAGGTATTCCATCAGCTGGGCCGCTGGCGGGAATTGAAATTAGCCAACCCTGATTTGATTATCGGGGTCGGCGGCTGCGTTGCGTCGCAAGAAGGTGCGCATATCCGCGAACGTGCCCATTATGTGGACATTATTTTTGGGCCGCAGACCCTGCACCGGCTGCCGGAAATGATCAATCACGTCCGAGGCACCCGCAGTCCGGTGGTGGATATCAGCTTCCCGGAAATCGAAAAATTCGATCGCCTGCCGGAACCGCGCGCCGACGGACCCACCGCCTTTGTCTCAATTATGGAAGGTTGTAACAAATATTGCAGTTTCTGCGTCGTGCCCTATACACGGGGCGAGGAAGTCAGCCGTCCCTGCGACGATATTCTGTTTGAAATAGCGCAACTGGCGGCGCAGGGCGTGCGGGAAGTCAACCTGCTGGGCCAGAACGTCAACGCCTATCGCGGCGCCAGCTATGACGGTGATATCTGCACTTTCGCCGAGCTGCTGCGCCTGGTGGCGGCCATAGACGGTATCGACCGGGTCCGATTCACCACCAGCCACCCCATTGAATTCAGCGACGATATCATCGAGGTCTACCTTGATACCCCCGAACTGGTGAGCTTTGTGCATCTGCCGGTGCAAAGCGGTTCGGATCGTATCCTGACCATGATGAAACGCGCCCATACCGCGCTGGAGTACAAATCCATCATCCGTAAATTGCGCAAGGCCCGCCCCGGTATCCAGATAAGCTCCGATTTCATCATCGGTTTCCCCGGTGAAACCCAGTCCGATTTCGAACAGACCATGCAGCTTATCGCCGATGTGAATTTCGATATGAGCTACAGTTTCATCTACTCCGCCCGTCCCGGCACCCCGGCCGCCGATATGGTAGACGATGTCGGCGAAGACGAGAAAAAACAGCGGCTTCATCTGCTGCAGGAACGCATCAGCCAGCAGGCCATGCAGTACAGCCGCCGGATGAAGGACACGGTGCAGCGTATCCTGGTGGAAGGCACCTCCCGCAAAAGCCTGATGGAACTCTCGGGCCGCACCGAAAATAACCGTGTGGTGAACTTTGAAGGCCGGCCGGATATGATCGGCAAATTCGTGGACGTCGAGATTGTTGATGTCTATCCCAACTCGCTGCGCGGCGTCGTGGTGCGAACCGAGGACGAAATGGGCCTCAGGGTCAGTGAAAGTCCGGCGTCGGTCATCGCCCGCACCCGCAAAGAGAATGATATCGGCGTAGGTATCCATCAGCCGTGATCCCTCCCCGATCCACCCTGGGCGTGCGGTTTCCCGCCGCCCTTCTTTGCCAGGCGGTCCTGCCGGTTGCTTTTCGCGATTCGTGCCCCAATATCCTTCTGAAAGCTTGCACCCTTGACGCCGGCGGGTGTTTACTTCATTTATTGAGTCCTATACCCGTCATACTGCAAGTTGCGGGTAGGTTGGTTTTGATACCCTTGACACTCTCTAACATGGTCTTTACGGCCAAGAGGAAAAGTTTGAACGTTGACACTAAAGAAATCGTACTGGAGCCGGCGGATAATAACCGCCTAATGAGCCTCTGCGGGCCGTTTGATGACAATATCAAACATCTTGAACGCCGGTTGGGCATTGAAATCAATCGTCGTGACAACGTTTTTAAACTCGTGGGCAAGCCGCTTTGCGTCGAGGCGGCGGCTAATATCCTGCGAACGCTTTATGTGGATACCGCGCCGGTGCGCGGCCTGATCGCCGATATCGAGCCTGAAAAAATACATCTGGCCATCAAGGAAAGCCGGGTGTTGGAACAGACCGCCGAAAGCGTGCCGGACTATGGCAAAGCGGTGAACATTCAGACCAAACGGGGAGTTATCAAACCCCGGACGCCCAACCAGGCGCAATATATCGCCAATATCCTTGATCATGATATCACCTTCGGCGTCGGCCCGGCCGGTACCGGTAAAACCTACCTGGCGGTGGCGGCGGCGGTGGATGCGCTGGAACGGCAGGAGATACGCCGTATCATGCTGACCCGCCCTGCGGTGGAGGCGGGGGAAAAGCTCGGTTTCCTGCCCGGCGATCTCGCCCAGAAGGTGGATCCTTACCTGCGCCCGCTGTATGACGCGCTGTTTGAAATGCTCGGTTTCGAACGTGTGGAAAAGCTCATCGAACGCAACGTCATTGAAGTCGCTCCGCTGGCCTATATGCGCGGGCGGACCCTTAACGATGCTTTCATCATCCTGGATGAGAGCCAGAACACCACCGTTGAACAGATGAAAATGTTCCTGACGCGCATCGGTTTTAATTCCAAGGCGGTCATTACCGGCGACATCACGCAAATCGACCTGCCGCGTAATGCCAAATCCGGGCTGCGTCATGCCATCGATGTGCTGGCGAGCGTTGAGGAAATCAGCTTCAACTTTTTCCATAGCGAGGACGTGGTGCGACATCCTGTAGTGGCCCGCATCGTGGTGGCCTATGAAGAATGGGAAAGCGCCGAGCAAAAACGCAAAGACGCATTGGCGGAGCTGCGCAAGCGCGAATCCTATAACCATTACAACGGCCAGGGGACGCTCGGCGACAATGAGGGACAAGCCCGATGAGTGACGTTATTCTTGATTTACAGCTGGCCTGCGAAGACGTCGCGGGTTTGCCCGACGAAGCGGCATTTACCCGCTGGCTGACGGCGGTGTTGCCGCGTTTCCGTCCACTGGCCGAAGTGACCGTCCGTCTGGTGGATGAGGCGGAAAGCCACGAACTGAACCTGACTTACCGCGGCAAGGACAAGCCCACCAATGTATTGTCGTTCCCGTTTGAAGCCCCGCCGCAGGTTGAGCTGCCGCTGCTGGGGGACCTGGTGATTTGCCGCCAGGTGGTGGAACGGGAATCGGAGGAACAAAATGTCCCCCTGGATGCCCATTGGGCGCATATGGTTGTTCACGGCTGCCTTCATCTGCTAGGGTATGATCATATCCTCGATGAGGAAGCCGAGGAGATGGAAGCGCTGGAAGCTGAAATCCTGCAATCCATGGGTTATCCGGACCCTTATATTGCGGAAAAAGACGTTAACCCCTAACCCACTACGAGTGAAATTAACTAAACGCCATGAGCGACGACCATTCGCAAAGCAATGACAGCCCCAGTCCCAAAAAAGGCTTTTTTACCCTTATCCTTAATCAACTATTTCACGGTGAACCCAAAAATCGTAATGATTTGCTGGAACTTATCCGCGATTCGGAACAAAACGAGCTGATAGACCCCGATACCCGCGATATGCTGGAGGGCGTAATGGACATCGCCGAACAGCGCGTCAGGGATATCATGATCCCCCGTTCACAGATTGTGACGCTGAAAAACAACCAGTCCCTGGAAGAGTGTCTTGATGTCATTATCGAATCCGCTCACTCCCGTTTTCCGGTGATAAGCGAGGATAAGGATCATATCGAGGGGATCCTGATGGCCAAGGACCTGCTGCCGTTTATGCTCAGCAATTCCCAGCCTTTCAGCATGGATAAAGTATTGCGCCCCGCGGTGGTGGTGCCGGAAAGCAAGCGGGTCGATCGCATGCTCAAGGAATTTCGCTCTCAGCGCTATCACATGGCCATCGTCATCGATGAGTTCGGCGGCGTCTCGGGCCTGGTGACCATTGAGGATATCCTGGAGCTGATTGTCGGCGAAATCGAAGATGAATACGATGACGAGGAAGACCGGGACATTCGCCAGCTTAACCGTCATACCTTTACCATTCGCGCCCTTACCCCCATTGAAGATTTCAACGACGCGTTCGGCACCCATTTCAGCGACGAGGAAGTGGATACCATCGGCGGTCTGGTGATGCAGGCGTTCGGCCATTTGCCGGCCCGCGGCGAAACCATTGAAATTGACGACTATGTGTTTAAGGTTGCCATGGCCGACAGTAGACGGATTATTCAGGTTCATGTCAAAATCCCCGACGATTCACCTCAACCCATAATGGAAGAATAATTTTTACATGGTTATCGCCGAGCGATCTAAACGCCAGTGGCTGCGTATGCTGCTGGCGCTGTTAACGGGTGCCTGCGGCACCCTTGCTTTTTCACCTTATGATTTCTGGCCCGCGGCGCTCTTGTCATTAGCCGGTCTGCTGGCGGTAGGTTTAAACCGGACGCCACGCCAGGCCGCTTGGCTTGGTTTTATCTGGGGTTTTGGCCTGTTCGGCAGCGGCATGAACTGGATTTATGTCAGTATCGCCCAATTCGGCGGCCTTCCCGGAGCGGTTAATGTCGGTTTGGTGGTGATACTGGCGGCCTATCTGGCGCTTTACCCGATGCTGTTCAGCGGCCTGCTGGCGCGCATCTGGCCGGCCACCACGGTATGGCGGCTGGCGCTGGGCGCGCCGGTGCTGTGGCAGATTACGGAATTCCTGCGCGGCTGGGTGCTCACCGGCTTACCCTGGCTGCAGTTCGGCTACACGCAAATCGACGGTCCCCTCAAGGGCCTGGCGCCGCTGTTCGGCGTCGAGTCCCTGACCTTCGTACTGATGGCCGTCAGCGGCCTGCTGGTGGCCTCCCTGGCGCTGCGGGGTCCATTGACGGCGGTTTGCGGGCTGGCGCTCTTGCTGCTGCCCTGGCCGCTAAGCAACCTGCGCTGGTATACCCCCGTGGAAGCGCGGGCGATTAATGTTGCCATGGTGCAGGGGAACATCGCCCAATCCCTGAAGTGGGACGCCGATCAGGTGCGCCCGACGCTGGATATTTATCTTAACCACAGCCGCCCGGCCCTGGGAAAAGCGCAAATCATCATCTGGCCCGAATCGGCGATCCCGGATGACGAGCTGGATCAGAACCGGTTTCTGCTGACGCTGGACGGATTGCTGCGGGACGAGCATAGCAGTCTTATTACCGGCATTATCGATTCGCGTCCGTCTCCGGCCGGGGACCGGTATTACAACAGTATTGTGGTGCTGGGGGAAAATACCCCTTACCATTACCCGAGCCCGAATCGCTACGCCAAATATCACCTGGTGCCTTTTGGCGAATTTGTACCCTTTGAAAAGCTGTTGCGCCCGTTGGCGCCGTTATTCAACCTGCCGATGTCCTCCTTCAGCCGCGGCAATTATATCCAGCCGCAGCTCAACGTGGCCGGAATGAAACTGACGGCGGCCATCTGCTACGAAATTGTCCTGGGTTCTCAGGTGAGGGATAATTTCCGTCCCGATACCGATTTTCTGCTGACCATCTCCAATGACGCCTGGTTCGGCCACTCCATCGGACCGTGGCAGCATTTTCAGATGGCGCGGATGCGCTCCCTGGAACTGGGACGCCCGCTGCTGCGCAGTACCAATAACGGCGTGACGGCGGTAATCGGCGCAGACGGTAAAATCAATGCGCAGTTGCCTCAATTTACCCGCGACGTGCTCAGCGCCAGGGTAACGCCCACTACCGGCATGACGCCCTATGCCCGTTTCGGCGATTGGCCGCTGTGGATAGTCACACTGCTGCTGGGCTTTACGGCGCTGGTATTCGGCCGCCGCCGGCAAACGCGGTTTTTATAGAGCAAACGGCGGGCGAACCTGCCCGCCTATTACCGAAGAGAATGCCATGACGCCCGATCCCCGTTATCTGCTTACCGATCCCGCCCAACTGCGCGAACATTATGCGCAGCCCGCAAAAGGGGTGGTGCTAAAGCAAATTGACCATATTGACGACTATGGACGGCGGCTCATCGCCTTATCGCCTTTTATGGTCCTTGGCACCCTCGGCGCCCGGGGTATCGACTGCTCTCCCAAAGGCGGCGAACCCGGTTTTGTACAGGTCGAGGACACCAAGACGTTGTTATTGCCCGACCGCGCCGGCAACAATCGCCTTGACGGCCTGAACAACCTTCTGCAAAACCCGTATGTGGGCATGCTGTTCCTGATCCCGGGCTGGCAAGAGACGTTCCGGGTTAACGGCCGTGGGTGTATCTCCGTCGACCCGGCGTTATGTCAACGTTTCCCGCTGAATGGACACCCGGCAAAAAGCGTCATTTGTATCGAAGTAGACGAAGCCTTTATTCATTGCGGCCGGGCCGTCGGCTTTGCCGACCTCTGGAATCCCGAAAAACATCCCGACCCGGCACGGATCCCCAAGCCAATGGATATTTTCAAAGCTCATGTGGCCTTATCGTCCCTTGACGCTAAATAAGATACCAAGCATGTAAATAATGACTTTGGCATAGATTTTGCTCCATAATCAGGCGATAGTCGTTAAAAACTGTTTTTTGTTGAGATAATTCCGCCCGAAATGCGCCGCAATGGTGCATTTTACGCACTCTTATTGTGCGAAACCGGTCATGACGCCGTATTTTGGTGCGCTTAATCTCACAAAACACAAACTTTTTGATTTCAAAGAATTTACAATCGACTATTTTTAATAAAGTTTGGTTTGGTTTTACGCTTTAAGCTCTCAACGCTTAACGTGATACTCATGGTTACGGGCTGCTCATTCCACCAGCACCGTAATGACAGCAAAGGAGTTGGAAGATGCAAATGCGCAAAGTGGCTTTATCATTACTGATTTTGGGTATGGCGGGAAGCATGGCCCATGCGGAAGACCTGACCGGCACACTGAAAAAGATCAAAGACAGCGGCGTGGTGGTGGTGGGCCATCGTGAGTCTTCGGTACCCTTCTCTTATTATGATAATCAGCAAAAAGTGGTGGGTTATTCGCAGAATTATTCCGATGCTATCGTGGCCGCCATCAAGAAAAAAATCGATGCGCCTAATCTGCAGGTGAAATATCTGCCTATCAGCTCGCAAAATCGTATTCCGCTGCTGCAAAACGGCACTTATGATTTTGAATGCAGTTCGACCACTAACAATCTGGAACGCCAAAAACAGGTGGATTTCTCCAATACCCTGTTTGTTATCGGCACCCGGCTTGCGGTTAAAAAGGGCAGCGGAATCAAAGACTTCTCCGACCTTGCGGGTAAAACGGTGGTGGTGACCGCCGGTACCACCTCAGAAGTGCTGATCAATAAACTGAACGACGAAAAGCACATGAATATGCGCATTATCTCCACCAAGGATCACGGCGACTCGTTCCGTACGCTGGAAACCGGCCGTGCGGCGGCCTTTATGCTGGACGATGCCTTGCTGGCCGGCGAACGCGCCAAATCCAAAAACCCGTCCGAGTGGGAGATAGTCGGTACGCCGCAATCAAAAGAAGCCTATGGCTGCATGCTGCGTAAAGACGACACGCAGTTTAAAAAATTGATGGATGACACCATTGTCTCCATCCAAACCTCCGGCCAGGCGGCAAAATGGTATGACACCTGGTTCAAACAGCCGATTCCGCCGAAGAATATGAATATGAATTTCGAGATGTCCTCTGACGTCAAGCAGCTTTTCAAAACCCCCAACGACAAAGCCGTAAACTAATAACGACTATAAGGACGGGTGACTCCCCGTCCTCTCGATTGCTTGAGGTCCCGGACAGACAGACATGCCGCGGCCGTTCCCCGCAGTATGAAAATGGTGGTCTTCATCAATCTTCAGGGTAGCGATGCTACCCTTTTTTCCCGGAGTTTTTTATGTCTATAAATTGGGACTGGGGCATTTTTTTTGAAGCCGCCCCTTTCGGCAACACCACTTATCTCGGCTGGTTATGGTCGGGATTTGAAGTGACCGTCGCGGTCTCTTTTTGCGCCTGGGTTATCGCGTTGCTGGTGGGATCGCTGTTCGGCATCCTGCGCACCGTGCCGAACCGTTTCCTTTCCGCCTTGGGCACCTGTTATGTGGAGCTGTTTCGCAATGTGCCCCTGATCGTGCAGTTTTTTATCTGGTATCTGGTGGTCCCTGAACTCTTGCCTGTACATATCGGGATGTGGTTCAAGTCGGAGCTGGATCCGAATATACAATTTTTTGTCTCGTCGATGATTTGCCTTGGCCTGTTCACCGCCGCCCGTATTTGCGAGCAGGTGCGCTCAGGCATACAGTCCTTGCCGTCGGGTCAGCGGGCCGCCGGGTTGGCCATGGGGCTGACCTTGGCCCAGACCTACCGCTATGTTCTGTTGCCCAGCGCCTATCGGGTCATCCTGCCGCCCATGACCTCGGAAATGTTGAACCTGGTAAAAAATTCCGCGGTGGCCTCCACCATCGGCCTGGTGGAGATGGCGGCGCAGGCCGGCAAGCTGCTTGATTACTCCGCACACGCCTATGAATCCTTCACCGCCATCACGGTGGGTTATCTGATCATCAACGCGGTCATTATGTTTGCCATGCACCTGGTTGAGAGAAAAGTACGCTTGCCCGGTCATGTAGGAGGTAAATGATGTACCAATTTGACTGGAGTTCTATTGGCCCCAGTATGCCCTATATGCTGCAGGGTATGGCATTAACGCTGAAAATCACCTTTACAGCGGTTTTTGTCGGCATTGTCTGGGGCACCGTCCTGGCGGTCATGCGCCTGTCGTCATTCAAGCCCGTCAGCTGGCTGGCAAAAATTTACGTCAATCTGTTCCGTTCCATACCTTTGCTGATGGTGCTGTTATGGTTTTACCTGGTGGTGCCCAGCTTCCTGCAAAGAGTGATGGGACTGTCGCCAAAAACCGATATCCGGCTGATTTCGGCCTTGGTGGCTTTTTCCCTGTTTGAAGCCGCCTATTATGCCGAGATTATCCGCGCCGGGATAATCAGTATCGCCCGGGGGCAGTCTTCGGCCGCGCTGGCATTGGGCATGACCTATTGGCAGTCCATGCAACTGATTATCCTGCCCCAGGCGTTCCGGGCCATGGTGCCGCTGCTGCTGACTCAGGGTATCGTGTTATTCCAGGATACCTCGCTGGTTTACGTATTGAGCCTGGCGGACTTTTTTCGCACCGCAACGTCGGTGGGTGAGCGCGACGGCACCCAGGTGGAAATGATTTTGTTTGCCGGCGCGGTTTATTTTGTCATCAGCCTGAGCGCTTCTGCGCTGGTGAATCATTTAAAGAAAAGGACGGTTTGATGATTTCCCTGAAAAATATTTCGAAATGGTATGGTCATTTTCAGGTTCTGACCGACTGCTCAACCGAAGTGCAAACCGGCGAGGTCGTGGTGGTTTGCGGTCCTTCGGGTTCGGGTAAATCCACCTTGATTAAAACCGTTAACGGCCTGGAACCGATCCAGCAGGGAAAAATCCAGGTTAACGATATCGTGGTGAATGACCGACATACCAATCTTGCGCAATTACGCGCCAAGGTGGGCATGGTATTTCAGCATTTTGAATTATTCCCCCATCTTTCCATCATCGAAAACCTGACCCTGGCTCAGGTAAAAGTGCTTAAGCGCAATAAGGACGCCGCGCGGGAAAAAGGGCTGAAATTACTGGAACGCGTCGGCCTGTCCGTACAGGCTAATAAATACCCCGGTCAATTGTCCGGCGGCCAGCAACAGCGGGTGGCCATTGCCCGTGCGCTGTGCATGGACCCGGTGGCGATGCTGTTTGATGAACCGACTTCGGCGCTGGATCCGGAGATGATAAACGAAGTGCTGGATGTCATGGTGGAGCTGGCGCAGGAAGGCATGACCATGATGGTGGTCACCCATGAAATGGGCTTTGCGCGCAAAGTGGCCAACCGGGTGATTTTCATGGATGAAGGAAGAATTGTGGAAGACACCCATAAAGAGGCGTTCTTCCAGAATCCGCAAACCGATCGCGCCCGGGATTTTCTGGCAAAAATCCTGCACTAACTTACCGGACCTCAAACCGGTCCTGTTAAAGGGAGAGTGCGCCAATGTGGTCGAAGCGGGCGTGGTTTTTCCGCCCGCCCGAGCGCCACATGGCACGCTAGACCCGCGATCGCCGAGGCCTGAACCGGGCCTGTTAAAAGGAACTCGCGCCACATACTCCTCAGAATGGCCGCCGCTGGAACTGATCAAAACCGCACTCCGGGCACAGCGGCAGCACTTCCGGCGTATAAACCGGCTGAGTATGATGGCAGCGTTCGCACACCAGATTGCCCAGCCCCACTACTTCTCCGCTGGTATAGACACCGTGATGGGAGACATCCTTGAAGATTTCCTGCCATTCAAGCTGGGTTTTATCGGTAATATCCGCCAGTTCCTGCCACAGGCTCTCTTTTATCACCCGGGTGAAAACGCTATCGGTATTTTCCCCGCGGCTTTCATCATAACTACGAGCAAACTCTTCCAGATCGCGTCGCACCGCCCGGGTTAAATTGTCCACTTCGGCCGGGGTCAGATCCCCCGCGGCTAGCAGCCGCCGATGGCCATCCGCCACCAGCGCGTCGATGTCCCGTTCGCCCTGTTCCAGCTGATGACTCAGGGAGGCCAGTAATTCCCGGTAATAGATTGCAACGTTGTCCATCATTGACTCCTCGTCTGTGCCAAACCGGCCAGTGACTGCCCGCCGGCCGAACCGGAATAGCTATTGTGCCGATAATTCTAGTTCATGGGAGTAAACTCACTCGGCATAAAACCGGCGGCAAGGAAATATTTCGCCCCGATGACGCCTATTGTGGCAGAAATACGCCTCCGGGCTACGGCGGGTGTTGTTGCCACTGTTGCTTATCAGCTATGCTATGCGGATCTTTGGTTAAGAGCGTCCGATAAAAAATACGGGCGTAGCTGTATTTCACTATAGGACCACTGGCTGCCATGCAAGAGCAATATCGCCCGGAAGAAATCGAACCCCACGTCCAGCGTCACTGGCATGAACACAAAACTTTCAGCGTCACAGAGGATAACAGCAAGCAAAAATACTATTGCCTGTCCATGCTGCCTTATCCCTCCGGCCGCCTGCATATGGGCCATGTGCGCAATTACACCATTGGGGACGTGATTTCGCGCTATCAGCGCATGCTGGGCAAAAACGTACTTCAGCCCATCGGCTGGGACGCTTTCGGTCTGCCGGCGGAAGGGGCGGCGGTAAAAAACAATACCGCGCCGGCACCCTGGACCTATGCCAATATCGACTATATGAAAACCCAGCTTAAGCTGCTGGGATTCGGTTATGACTGGGACCGTGAAGTCACCACCTGCCGGCCGGAATATTATCGTTGGGAACAGTGGTTCTTCGCCCGGCTGTATGAAAAGGGACTGGTCTATAAAAAGACCTCCGCAGTGAACTGGTGTCCTCACGACCAGACGGTATTGGCCAACGAACAGGTTATCGACGGCTGCTGCTGGCGTTGCGATACCAAAGTGGAACGCAAAGAGATCCCGCAGTGGTTCGTGAAGATCACGGCGTACGCCGATCAACTGCTTTACGACCTGGACAAGCTGGAGAGCTGGCCTGAACAGGTAAAAACCATGCAACGCAACTGGATTGGCCGCTCCGAGGGGGTTGAAATCAGGTTCGACGTAGCGGAAAGCGGCGAAAAGCTGTCGGTGTACACCACCCGTCCCGATACATTTATGGGCGTAACCTATGTCGCCATCGCCGCCGGCCATCCGTTATCGTTGCAGGCCGCCGCCGCCAACCCGGCCCTGGCGGATTTTATCGCCGAATGCCGCAATACCAAAGTGGCTGAAGCCGACATGGCCACCATGGAGAAAAAAGGCATGGATACCGGCCTGTTCGCCATTCATCCGCTGAACGGCGAACGGGTGCCGATCTGGGTCGCCAACTTCGTGTTGATGGACTACGGTACCGGCGCGGTGATGGCGGTGCCCGGCCATGACCAGCGCGACTGGGAGTTCGCCACCAAATACGGTCTTTCCATCAAACCGGTTATCCTGGCGGCGGACGGCAGCGAGCCGGATCTCAATCAGCAGGCCATGACGGAAAAAGGCGCGTTGTTTCACTCCGGTGAATTCGACGGTCTCGATTACGCCGCCGCGTTTAACGCCATCGCCGATAAACTGGTGGCGCTGGGGGTGGGCGAGCGCAAGGTCAATTATCGCCTGCGGGACTGGGGCGTATCCCGGCAGCGTTATTGGGGCGCGCCGATTCCAATGATCACCCTGGAAGACGGCACGGTCATACCGACGCCGGACGATCAGCTGCCGGTGCTGCTGCCGGAAGATGTGGAGATGGACGGCATCACCAGCCCGATAAAAGCCGATCCCCAGTGGGCGAAAACCACCGTGAACGGCAGGCCGGCATTACGTGAAACCGATACCTTCGACACCTTTATGGAGTCCTCCTGGTATTATGCCCGCTATACCTGCCCGCACTATGACACCGGTATGCTGGATCCCGCCGCCGCCAATTACTGGCTGCCGGTGGATCAGTATATCGGCGGCATCGAACATGCCATCATGCATTTGATGTATTTCCGTTTTTACCATAAATTGCTGCGGGATGCCGGCCTGGTAACTTCCGATGAACCCGCCAAACGTTTATTGTGCCAGGGCATGGTGCTGGCGGACGCGTTTTATTATACCGGCGCCGGCGGCGAGCGCGTCTGGGTATCGCCGGTGGATGTGACGGTGCAACGGGATGAAAAAAGCCGGATCGTTAAAGCCGCCGACGCCACGGGCCGCGAGCTGGTTTATGCCGGCATGAGCAAGATGTCCAAATCGAAAAATAACGGCATCGATCCGCAGGTGATGGTGGAAAAATACGGCGCCGATACCGTACGTTTGTTTATGATGTTCGCTTCACCGGCGGAAATGACCCTGGAATGGCAGGAATCCGGCGTTGAAGGCGCAAACCGTTTTCTGAAGCGGGTGTGGAAACTGGTTTATGATCATACGGCGTCGGGCCCGGTGCGGCCGCTGGACCTAAGCGACCTGACCGATCCGCAAAAAGAGCTGCGCCGCGATCTGCACAAGACCATTGCCAAGGTCACCGACGATATCGGCCGGCGCCAAACCTTCAACACCGCCATCGCCGCCATCATGGAACTAATGAATAAGCTGGCGCGCCTGCCGCAGGAGAATGATCAGGATCGGGCATTGCTGCGGGAAGCGCTGCTGACGGTGGTGCGCATGCTTTATCCTTTCACCCCCCATACCAGTTTCGCCCTGTGGCGGGAGCTGGGCGGCGAAGGGGATATCGACAATGCGTCCTGGCCGGTTGCAGATGACAGCGCCATGGTGGAAAACGACAAACTAGTGGTGATTCAGGTTAATGGTAAACTGCGCGGCAGAATTACCGTGCCCGCCGACGCCGACGAGGCATTGGTGCGTGAACGCGCCGCCCGGGAACACCTGGTGGCAAAATATCTTGAAGGGGTCCAGGTGCGTAAAGTCATTTATGTACCGGGCAAATTGCTTAACCTGGTTGTAGGTTAAGACAAGGAGGCGTTGTGCGACATCGGATGAAAGCATTGTTGCTGGGGGTCGCGGTGCTGGTCACCGCCGGCTGCGGTTATCATTTGCGCGGTACCGGGGCTCATACCATGGTACCCAATGATTTAAAAACACTCACCCTGAACAGTTACGATCCTTACGGACCGCTGACCCGGGCGGTGCGGTCGGAATTACGGCTCAACGACATTAAGATAGTCAAGGACTCCGATCCCAAAAGCCGGCTCCTGCCTTCATTGCGCCTGACCGGCGCCGGCGAAAGCCAGGAGACGGTGTCGGTGTTCCTGAACGGCACCACCGCCGAATACCAGCTGGTGCTGGATGTGCAGGCATCCCTGCTGACGCCCGGTAAGGACTTGTTCCCCATCGATATCCGGGTATTCCGTTCGTTTTTTGACAACCCCTTGACCGCCCTGGCCAAAGCCAATGAAGGCGATATCATCCGGCAGGAAATGCGGGAACAGGCGGCACAGCAGCTGGTGCGCAGGCTTCTGGCGGTTCATGCCGCCGAGGAAGCCAGCAAAAGGCAGTCCGATAAACAGGCGAGTCTCACCTTGAAAAAAGCCTTGGCGGCCCAGGACGCGCAATGATCAGGCTTTACCCCGAGCAGCTCGGCGCGCAGTTGCAGGAATCACTGCGCGCCTGCTATTTGCTGTTCGGGAACGATCCGCTGCTGTTGCAGGAAAGCCACGATGCGATACGCCGCCAGGCGGAATCACAGGGCTTCTCCGAACATCTGAGCTTTATTCTGGATACGTCCGTGGACTGGGACGAGATCTTCAGCCTTTGCCAGGCAATGAGCCTGTTCGCCAGCCGGCAGACCTTATTGCTGATAATGCCGGAAAATGGGGCCAACGCGGCCCTGGGCGAAAAACTGGCGCAATTGTCCACCCTGCTCCATCCGGATTTATTATTAATGTTGCGGGGGACCAAATTAACCCGCGCCCAGGAGAACAGCGCTTGGTACAAATCCCTCGGCCGCAACGGAGCATATGTGAGCTGCATGACGCCGGAGCAGGGGCAACTGCCGCGCTGGGCGGCCGCGCGGGCCAAGGCGATGAAGCTGAGCTTGGATGACGCCGCGAACCAGTTGCTTTGTTATTGCTATGAGGGCAACCTGCTGGCATTGTCCCAAGCCCTGGAACGCCTGTCGCTTACCTACCCCGACGGAAGCCTGACGCTGCCTCGGGTGGAAACCGCGGTTAACGACGCGGCGCACTTCACGCCCTTCCATTGGGTGGACGCCATGCTGGCGGCGAAAGGCAAACGGGCCGGACATATACTGCGGCAACTGCGGCAGGAAGCCTGTGAACCGGTGATTTTATTACGCACCCTGCAGCGAGAGGTAATGTTGTTGCTGACCATTCAACGGCAGATGCGCCAGTCGCCATTGCGCGCATTACTAGACCAGCACAAGGTGTGGCAAACCCGCAGGCCGCTGCTGACGGCGGCGTTGCAGCGCCTGTCGCCCCACCAATTGCACCATGCGGTGTCGCTGATGACCGCCATCGAAATCACCCTCAAGCAGGATTATGGCTATCCGGTTTGGTCCAGTCTGGAAACCCTTTCCCTGCTGTTATGCGGCAAAATCACCGCCGGAACGCCGATAAATGTCTGACACTGTAGCCCGGCCCTTGACCGCCCCGCCTTTGACGGCAATGTTCGGCGGCACGTTTGATCCGATACATTACGGCCATATCAAACCGGTCATTGCCCTGGCGAAGCTGGTGGGGCTCAAGCGCATCACCCTGCTGCCGAACAATGTCCCGCCCCACCGTCCGCAGCCGGAAGCCAGCGCCCAGCAGCGGCTGGCCATGGTGCAGATGGCCCTGGCGGATATCGGCGGCTCCCTGTTCGATATCGATGACCGGGAACTGAGGCGGGATAACCCGTCCTGGACAGTGGATACGTTTGAAACACTGCGCCGGGAGCGCGGCCGCAACGCGCCGCTGGGATTCATCATCGGGCAGGATTCCCTGCTGACCTTGCCACAATGGCATCGGGGGCTGGAATTATTGGATAAGTGTCATTTGTTGGTTTGCGCCCGCCCCGGCTATGGGGCTAAGATGCCTACGCCGGCATTGCAGTCTTGGCTTGAGGCGCGCCTGACCACCGATGTCGGTCAATTGCACACAAAACCCGCCGGGCTTATCTATCTGGCACCTACCCCGCAATTGTCAATTTCAGCCTCGTTAATCCGGGAACGGCGCCACGAGGGCCTGCGTTGTGATGATATGCTGACGCCATCGGTTCAGAGATATATTGACGAACAGGGTTTATATCTCTAGTGTGCCGCTCGTGTTATACTGCGCGGCTTATTTCGCGGTTAAGCACCAGACGATGCCCGTCAGTAATCAGGCAGGAATCACCCATTGAACGCAGCCTTGTCCTACATAGGTACTACATAGGTACTACAGGGCAGCGCATGCGAAGCACACCGGAGGGGAACCTTTGCAAGGTAACACGCTCAAAGATTTCGTCATTGATAAAATTGATGATTTGAAAGGTCAGGATGTTATTTCCCTTGATGTACGGGGTAAATCCAGTATTACGGACTGTATGGTGATCTGTACCGGCACCTCCAGCCGCCATGTGATGTCCATCGCCGATCACGTCGTGCAGGAGTCCCGCAGCGCGGGTCTGATGCCGCTGGGGGTGGAAGGCGAAAAAGTCGCCGACTGGATCGTAGTCGATCTGGGGGATGTCATTGTGCATGTCATGCAAGCCGAAAGTCGTCAGCTTTATGAATTGGAAAAACTCTGGAGCTGACCGGTGAGACTTCAGCTGATCGCGGTGGGCAACAGAATGCCGGATTGGGTGCAAACCGGTTTTATGGATTATTTGCGCCGTTTCCCCAAAGACATGCCGTTTGAACTGACGGAGATCCCGGCCGGCAAACGGGGAAAGAATGCCGATATCGGCCGCATTTTGGAAAAAGAAGGCGAATCGATGCTGGCCGCGGTAGGTAAAGGCAACCGCATCGTGACGCTGGATATTCCCGGCACCCCGTGGGAGACGCCGTTTTTGGCGCTCCAGCTGGAACGCTGGAAGCGGGACGGCCGCGATGTCAGCCTGCTGATTGGCGGTCCCGAAGGGTTGGCCCCAGCCTGCAAAGCGGCGGCGGAACAGAGCTGGTCGTTATCGCCGTTAACCTTGCCTCACCCCTTGGTCAGGGTGTTAGTCGCGGAGAGCCTGTATCGTGCCTGGAGCATTACCACCAACCATCCTTATCACCGGGAATAACCCGGTGAAGATGCACAAAGTGAAATAATCTCGCGGAATGAAAATAGATCACAACCCCTTTCGCGACTATTCGGCTGAGTCGGCATTATTCATTCGCCGCGCGCTGGTGGCATTTTTAGGTATTCTGTTGTTAAGCGGGATTCTGGTGGTCAATCTCTACCACCTGCAAATTACCCGTTTTGAAGATTATCAAACCCGGTCCAACGAAAACCGGATCAAACTGGTGCCCATCGCCCCCAGCCGCGGCATCATTTACGATCGCAACGGCATCCCGCTGGCGATGAACCGCACCATCTACCAGCTCGAGCTGATGCCCGAAAAAATCGACGACCTGCAGGGGACCATCAAAGCCCTCAGGCCCATCGTTGATCTGACCGATGAAGATATCGCCAACTTTCAAAAAGAACGTAAACGTTCTCATCGCTTCACTTCGATCCCCCTCAAGGTAGGGCTGACCGACGTGGAACAGGCCCGTTTCGCCGTAAACCAGTTCAACTTCCCCGGTGTGGAAGTCAAAGGCTACCAGCGCCGTTTTTATCCCTATGGATCCGCCCTGACCCATGTCATCGGTTACGTTTCCAAAATCAATGACAAGGACGTGGAGCGGCTGGACAAAGACGGCATCCTGGCAAACTATGCCGCCACCAATGATATCGGCAAACTGGGCATCGAACGTTATTATGAAAGCGTTCTGCACGGCAAAACCGGTTATGAAGAGGTGGAGGTGAATAACCGCGGCCGGGTCATTCGCCAGTTGCATGAACAGCCGCCGCAAGCGGGCAAAGACATCTACCTGACGCTGGATTTACACCTGCAGATCTATATTGAGCAATTGCTGGCGGGCAGCCGGTCGGCGGTGGTGGTGGCGGATCCTCGCGACGGCGGTATTCGCGCGCTGGTGTCCAATCCCAGTTACGATCCCAATCTGTTCGTGGACGGCATTTCCGGCAAGCAGTACCGCAGTTTGCTGGAGAATGAAGACCGGCCGTTAATCAATCGCGCCACCCAGGGGGTCTATCCGCCCGCCTCGACGGTAAAACCCTATATATCGGTGTCGGCATTGACCCTGGGGGTCATCAACAAAAACTTTACGCTGTTCGATCCCGGCTGGTGGCAACTGCCCGGTTCTGATAAGCGCTATCGCGACTGGAAAAAATGGGGGCATGGGAAGCTAAACGTCACCAAAGCCCTGGAGGAATCGGCGGATACCTTTTTCTATCAGGTGGCTTATGATTTGGGTATCGACCGGCTTTCGGAATGGATGTCGAAGTTCGGTTACGGCTCGCTAACCGGCATCGACCTTTCGGAAGAACGCGCCGGGGTCATGCCGACCCGCGAATGGAAATTGCAACGCTTCAAAAAACCCTGGTATCTTGGCGACACCATCCCGGTGGGCATCGGCCAGGGCTATTGGACCGCGACGCCAATACAAATGTCCAAGGCGCTGATGTCCCTGATCAATGACGGTGCGGTGCGAATTCCCCATCTGTTGTACAGCACCCGTGAAAACGGCAAGCTGATTCCTTACCAGCAACAGGAGCATACCCAAATCGGCGATCCCCATTCCGGTTATTGGGAGATTGCCAAAGACGGTATGTACGGGGTGGCCAACCGGCCGAACGGCACCGCCCGCAAGAATTTTGCCGACGCGCCTTATAAGGTGGCGGCCAAATCCGGTACCGCCCAGGTTTACGGCCTTAAGGCCAATGAAGTCTATAATGCGCATAAGATTGCCGAGCGCCTGCGCGACCATAAATTGATGACGGCATTCGCGCCCTACGACAAGCCTGAGGTGGTGGTGGTGGTGGTGCTGGAAAACGGCGGGGTCGGCCCGGCGGTGGGGACGATTACCCGCCAGATCCTTGATCATATCATGTTGGGCGACAACACGATTAATTTACCGGCCGAGCAGCCCGCTCCCCCAGGTACCGAAGGTGATTGAACAACATGACAGATAATCAGCAAAACGGGACATTCTGGGCCAAACTCCATATTGATTTACCGTTTCTTATCCTCATCATGCTGCTGCTGGGTTACAGCGCCATCGTGATATGGAGCGCCAGCGGCCAGGATGTGGGCATGATGGAACGCAAGATCGGCCAGATCCTGATGGGACTGCTGATCATGCTGGGGCTGGCGCAGGTGCCGCCCCGGGTCTATGAGGCCTGGGCGCCCTATTTGTACGTTATCAGCCTGGTCCTGCTGATGCTGGTGGATGCCTTCGGCCAAGTGAGTAAAGGGGCGCAGCGCTGGCTGGATTTGGGTTTTGTACGGTTTCAGCCGTCGGAAATCGCCAAAATCGCCGTGCCGCTGATGGTGGCGCGCTTTATCAATCGCGACAGTTGTCCCCCGTCGTTGAAAAATACAGCCATCGCCCTGGTGCTTATTTTTGTGCCGACACTGCTGGTGGCGGCCCAGCCCGACCTGGGCACCGCCATTTTGATCGCCGCCTCGGGACTGTTTGTACTTTTCCTGTCCGGGATGAGCTGGAAACTTATCGTCCTGGCGGCTCTGATGGTGGCGGCCTTCATTCCCATACTGTGGTTCTTTTTGATGCATGATTACCAGCGGGAGCGGGTAATGATGCTGCTGGATCCGGAAACCGATCCCCTGGGGGCGGGTTACCATATCATCCAGTCCAAAATCGCCATCGGTTCCGGCGGTTTGAGCGGCAAAGGCTGGCTGCAGGGAACCCAATCCCAATTGGAATTTCTGCCCGAACGCCATACCGACTTCATTTTTGCGGTATTGGGGGAAGAACTGGGGCTGATTGGCGCTCTGGTGCTATTAGGTCTATATCTATGCGTAATCATGCGGGGGCTGGTGATTGCCGCCAAGGCGCAAACCACCTTCGGCCGGGTGATGGCGGGCGGTCTGATGCTGATTCTGTTCGTCTATGTCTTCGTGAATATCGGCATGGTAAGTGGTATCTTACCGGTGGTCGGCGTGCCGCTGCCCCTGGTAAGCTACGGCGGCTCGGCCTTGATTGTGCTTATGGCGGGCTTCGGTATCGTCATGTCGATACATACACATCGGAAGATGCTGTCTAAAAATCTATAGAGGTGAGCAATGCGGAAGGAATGGCACTGGATCGGCGTGATTGGGCTGTTGCTCACGGCATGTACCACGACTACCGAAACGCCGCAGCAATCCGCCGCGCCGGCGGCCTATAACGGCCCGGTGGTGGAAATCAGCGGCGTGGAGCCGCGTTATGAACCCTATAACCCCAATACCGGCCAAGACTACCAGATGGACGGGAAAACCTACCGTATCGTCAAAAACCCGCAGAATTTCAGTGAAACCGGGCTGGCTTCCTCTTATGGCGCCGAGCGCAGCGGCAATACCACCGCCACCGGCGAACCCTTCGATGCCCAGGCTCTGACCGCCGCCCATCCGACACTGCCGTTGCCCAGCTATGTGCGGGTAAGCAATCTGAGTAACGGCCGCCAGTTGGTGGTGCGGGTCAACGATCGCGGACCTTATACCCCGGGGCGCATTATCGACCTGTCGGAGGCCGCCGCCGAACGGCTCAATATATCCAATCAAACCACGGTCAAGGTGGACTTTATCCAGGTCGCCCCCGACGGCACCTTGTCCGGGCCGGGCACCATCGGCACCGTGGTGGCCAAACAGACCTATGCGCTACCGCCGCGCCCGAACCTGGACGGCCCCTCGCCGGGTGCGATGCAGCCGTCCTCGTCGGCGCCGGTAGACGACACGCGGGTATCTTCCGGCACCGGAGCCGTCCCGGCGCCGACTATCCGCCCGGTGGCGGATCCCGTGACTTCCTCGCCTGATTCGCCGTCCGCCCCGTCCGCATCCGGCACCGGCGGCGGCTTTCTCGGCAGTCCCTCACCGTTGCCGGCCGGCGTAGTGGAGTCCGGTGAACCGTCCGGCGCACCGGCGACAACCTATACGCCGTCCCACGCGTCCGCCCCAACCTATACGCCATCCCAAGCGTCCGCCGCACCGGCCGCGACCTATACCAAGACCCATGCCTCGGCTGCGGCACCGGTATCCGGTCGCTTCGTGGTACAGGTGGGGGCGCTGGGGGACAAACAGCGAGCGCTGACCTGGCAAAAGACCCTCGGCCAGCGTTTCGGCGTTCCGGGTAAAGTGACCGCCAACGGCAACCTCTATCGGGTGCAGCTTGGACCGTTCAGCAGCCGCCAGCAAGCCGCCGCACTGCAGCAACGGTTATCCAGCGAAGCACAGCAGCAGTCATTTATTACCACCGCTGCGGAGTAAAACACCGCAAAGCTAACGGCCTGCGGAGCGTTTTAACGTTCCGTGCCCCTTGAAACATTCTTAAAAGGTTCTCCTTTGTCGGGGAATCGAATGTCTGATGCCGCTCTTTTATACATCTGCTATAGTGTGGCACGATTTTAACTTACTCCCATGGATGCTGTTGTCCTGACATGAATAAAGAAATGACCCACCTTTTATTCAAGCGCTTAGCGTTAAGTTCCGTCATCGTACTGTTTCCCCTGGCCCAGAGCCTGGCGGATGATGTGAATCTGAAGACCATGATTCCCGGCGCACCGCAAATCGATGCTGAGTCCTATATCCTGATGGACTATAACTCGGGCAAGGTATTGGCCGAGCAGAATGCCGATAGCCGGCGCGACCCGGCCAGTCTGACCAAAATGATGACCAGTTATGTTATCGGCCAGGCTATCAAGGCGGGTAAAATCACGCCTAACGATGTAGTAACCGTTAATAAAGATGCCTGGGCAACCGGTAACCCGGTATTTAAAGGTTCATCGTTGATGTTCCTTAAACCAGGGGATCGTGTTCCGGTGGCGCAATTGAACCGGGGAATCATTCTTCAGTCGGGCAATGATGCCTGCGTTGCCATGGCGGATTATGTCGCCGGCAGCCAGGATGCCTTTGTAAGTTTGATGAACAACTACGTCAGCGCCCTGGGCCTGGCCAATACCCATTTTGAGACGGTGCACGGTCTCGACGCGCCGGGCCAGTTCAGTTCAGCCCGTGATATGGCATTGATCGGCAAGGCGTTAATCCGCGACGTGCCGAATGAATATATCACCTACAAAGAGCGGGAATTCACCTACAATAATATCCGTCAGTTGAACCGCAACGGTTTATTGTGGGATACCAATCTGGACGTTGACGGCATCAAAACCGGCCATACGGATTCCGCCGGGTTCAACATAGTGGCCTCGGCCACCGATGGACCGATGCGGCTGATTTCCGCGGTGATGGGTGGCCGGTCCTCGAAAGGACGTGAAAACGAGAGCCGCAAATTACTGACCTGGGGATTTCGTTTCTTTGAAACAGTGGCGCCGTTGAAAGCCGGTAAGGAATTCGCCTCCGAGCCGGTCTGGTTCGGCGATGCCGACACGGTCAAGCTGGGCGTGGATAAAGATGCGTATATCACCATCCCCCGCGGACGCATGAAAGATTTGAAAGCCAGCTATACCCTGGACAAGACGGAGCTGCACGCACCTTTGGCGCTGAATCAGCCGGTGGGCACCATTAATTTCCAGCTCGACGGCAAAATTATCGATCAGCATCCTTTGGTGGTGCTGAATGAAGTGAAAGAAGGCAATATCTTCAGCCGGATGGTGGATTATATCAAACTGATGTTCCATCACTTGTTCGCGTAACGGAAGCATTCCTTGTCAGGCTTAAACCCGCCGCCGTATAATAGATCCAATCGTTAACACTCCCGCTATTGCGGGGGTGAGCTTGTTGACAAAGTGCCCGGTCGGGACAGGCCGCCAGATCGTAAACACGCCGTGAATCCATCCATGGAGGCTCGATCCGCGCCATCCCTGGCGCTGACGGTTTACTCTTCTAGCAGCCTGTCCCGACTCATAGACTCCGAGTATGTTGTCAGCAGACCTGACTTCCGCTATCGCGGGAGTGTCATTTTTGTAGTCCGGTATTCCGCCCCTGGGTTTTGCCGGGATATCTACGCTATCCGGAGCGCCAATGAAAACCAAACTGAACGAACTGCTCGAATTTCCTTGCTCGTTCACCTATAAAGTCATGGGTGTCGCGCGTCCCGAGCTGGTTGACGACGTTGTGGAAGTGGTGCAGCGCCATGCGCCCGGTGATTACATTCCCGAGGTCAAACCGAGCAGCAAGGGCAACTATCACGCGGTTTCCATTACCATCACCGCCACGCATATCGAGCAGGTGGAGGCATTGTATGAGGAACTGGGCAAGATCGAGATGGTTCGCATGGTATTGTAAAGCGGGAGCTGCCTGTGTCATCGGATAACGTCATCATTCGTCAGTTGAACCTGCAACCCTATGACATCGTGTCCCGGGCGATGCATGTCTTTACCCAGCGCCGAGGCCCTGAGACGCCGGACGAGATCTGGCTGGTGCAACATCCCCAGGTCTTTACCCAGGGACAGGCCGGCAAAGCCGAACATATTCTGCAACCGGGATCCATACCGGTCATACAGAGCGATCGCGGCGGCCAGGTCACCTTTCACGGCCCCGGCCAGCAGGTGATGTACGTATTACTCGATCTGAAGCGCCGTAAGCTTGGGGTCAGGCAGTTGGTGACCCTGCTGGAGGACCTGGTGGTGGCGACACTGGCCCGCTTTGGTATTAGTGCCCGCGCCCGCGCCGATGCGCCGGGTGTCTATGTCGGCGAGGCCAAAATCTGTTCGTTGGGGCTGCGCATCCGCAAAGGCTGCTCGTTCCACGGCTTGGCGTTGAATGTTGCCATGGATATGTCGCCGTTTCTGCGCATCAACCCCTGCGGATACGCCGGGTTGCGTATGACCCAGGTGAGCGAATATGTCCCCGGCGTGCAAACGGCCGATGTCGCGCCGGTTTTGATTGAGTCTTTTCTCGCGTTATTGCATAACCCGGCCAGCGAAATCCTGCCCTGGCGCGGGGAAGATTATCCGCAATAGCCCGAAGAGCATGCACCGCCGGTATCAAACATGTTATAATTTTTGACGTTTTATCAAAAAAAGTTGAACAACCACGTAACAGTCCGGATGATAAGGTTCATTCAAGGACTTTGGGGACGGGACCCGCGATATTATGACTAAACCGATACAGATGGAACGCGGCGTTAAATACCGTGACGCAGACAAAATGGCCTTAATTCCGGTTAAAACCGTGGCGGTAGAGCGGCAAGAGCTGTTGCGCAAACCAGAATGGATGAAGATCAAACTGCCGTCGGATTCCACACGTATCCAGGGAATAAAGGCCGCGATGCGCAAAAACGGTTTGCACTCCGTCTGCGAAGAAGCTTCCTGCCCCAACCTGGCGGAGTGTTTTAATCACGGCACCGCCACCTTTATGATTCTCGGCGCCATATGCACCCGCCGCTGTCCCTTCTGTGATGTGGCCCATGGACGCCCGACGGCGCCGGATGCCGGCGAGCCGGAAAAACTCGCCCAGACCATCTCTGAGATGGCCCTGCGTTACGTGGTGGTCACCTCGGTGGACCGCGATGATTTACGCGATGGCGGCGCCCAGCATTTCGCCGATTGCATCAGCGCCATCCGGGTCAAAAACCCCACCATTAAAATCGAAACGCTGGTCCCGGATTTTCGCGGCCGGATGGATCGGGCGCTGGAAATCATCAATACCTCGCCGCCGGATGTCTTCAACCATAATCTGGAAAACGTGCCGCGGCTTTATCGCCAGGTCCGCCCCGGCGCCGACTACTCCTGGTCCTTGAAGCTGCTGGAACGCTTTAAAGAGGCTAACCCCGGGTTGCCCACTAAATCCGGGCTGATGGTGGGACTTGGCGAAACCAATGAAGAAATAGTTGAAGTCATGCGCGATTTACGCCGTCATGGCGTTACCATGCTGACCCTCGGCCAATATCTGCAACCCAGCCGCCACCATCTGGCGGTGAAGCGCTATGTCAGCCCGCAGGAATTCGACGACATGAAGGGGGAAGCATTAGCCATGGGCTTTACCCATGCGGCTTGCGGTCCTTTCGTACGTTCGTCTTACCACGCGGATTTACAGGCTAAGGGAATTGAAGTGAAGTAACCGATATCCTTTAGATAAAGAGCAACGGTTATGACGCTAAACGGCACGGCGCAGTATATTACGGCGCTACGGTGGGCACGGCTAAGGGAAAATATCGCAGGCAATGCAAAAAGGATGGGCTACGCGACCATCCTTTTTATCAGCTCGCTTTAGTCTTTGCGTTCTGTTACCTGAGGAGCCACCGGTTCTTCAGTCTGCGTTTTCTGCGCGGTCGGCTCATCGCCATTCATGGCCTTCTTGAACCCTTTGATAGCAGCCCCCAGGTCGCCACCCAGGCTACGCAGTTTATTGGTACCGAATAGCAGCACAATCAAGGCGCCGATAACTAACAATTTGGTAATGCTTAAACCTTCCATAATCACCTTCTTGATTAACGCTTGCTCATAAAACCAGCGAACTTACAGTTTAACGCTTTTTACCGCTATTATCGCCCTATTACAAGAGATATCTGTAACAGATTTACATACCGAGCGGGAAATCCGGATGAATCGGGATGATGCCATCGATCCTCTATGACCTACCGTACCAGCAATCGGCGAGAGGTGAAACAACGATTTTCCAATAGCGGCGGCATCCGACCCAAAGCCTCCGTCCTTTGCTATAAACAAATTTTATGTATAATGAATGCCGGAGATGGCATTCCTCCTCTAACCGCCGTTTCGGCTGATGATGCCTACGTTAACCTGCCTGCAAAGAGGAACGTAGCGTCGTGTTCGCCTTTGTGAGCTTTCATTCCCTCATTTTGAAAGGTCTTTATGTTTACCCTTCTTTCGGCCGTCTTTATCGGCGGAGGTCTCGGCAGCGTATTACGTTGGTACGTGAGCTTGAAGTTGAGCAGCTCATCGATTCATATCCCGGCAGGTACCCTGACCGTCAATCTGGTGGGTGCATTCGTTATCGGGCTATGCCTGGCTCTGTTTGTGCGAATGACGCATATTGAGCCGTTCTGGAAGCTATTTATCACAACCGGACTTTGTGGCGGTTTAACCACTTTTTCCACGTTCTCAGCGGAAGTCGTGACGTTGATGCTTAGCGGACAGATGCTGTGGGCGGGGGTGAACATTTTGCTGAATCTGGTGGGTTCATTAATCATGACCTTCGTGGCGGTGGGATTGGTGCACCTGTTCGGACCGCCGGTACCGCTTTAAGCAGCGGCATCCCCTTAAAATAACAAAACCCGCACGAGGCGGGTTTTTCAGGAAACCGGCTATATTTAAATAGCTGTTACGTCAGCGGCCGAAGGGCCTTTGGCGCCGTTAGTGATTTCGAACTCAACACGTTGACCTTCGGCCAGCGTTTTGAAACCGTTACTCTGGATAGCGGAGAAATGGACAAATACATCTTTGCTGCCGTCTTCCGGAGTAATGAAACCGAACCCTTTGGATTCGTTGAACCACTTAACGTTACCTTTAATCTTAGACATCAAACTTACCTTTAAATAATTGATAGACACCAACTCTGTGTCGTGTGTAGTACAGCAATTGGTAAGTCCTTTGTCCAGCGCAAGATCATCAAAACGTGATAAAAATACTTAAAATAACATTTTAACCTGCAAGACCACTTCCCACTGACTTTATCTGCTTCCAACCCACGTGATTCAGCCGTTCAGCACGGCCGAAACGATGGGAAAATCAAAGCCCGTAGACCAGGGAAATAGCGGTCTTGGTATCGGTATGTTTCGGCGCGCCTTCGGGAGGCGCACTGTTATAGGTCACGTCATAGGTCACTTTCAGCGCGAAACTCTTATTGATGGCCACGCTAAGGCCGGTCTCGGAGTTAGCAGTAAGATCCGCGTTACCCAATAGCGATACGCCTTGGATAAACTGAGTGCTATCGGTTAACTGATAAGAGAAGGACATCGCGCCATATGCCAAGGCCTTGGTTTGACGGCCGCCGTTCTCGAATTCGTCGTGCCTTACGCCAGGACCGGCTTCCACCCGCAAATGCGTGATGGGGCCGTTAAGCAGCTGACGCCCGTAACCGGCGGTGGCGGTGGAACGCGAACGATAACCGTTATAGCGGTCGCTTAACCAGTTGGCCTGGCCAAACAGGAAATTATCGGCATCCAGGTTATGGCGGGCACGGGCACCGGCCTGATATTTTTCATCCGAGCGGACGTCATTGGAGGAATCATTCGCCGCTTCGCCCCAGATACTGTAGGCATTGGTCGGCTGAAACCAGGTCATGGTGGTGCTGGCGGCCAGATTGGAGCTGGTGGTGTTACCGGATTGCTTGTTGTAGCTGCCTTGGACATTGCCGTCGAAACTTTTTTTCGCGGTTGATGGATCATCCAGCGCGGTGAAGATATCGGTATCAGCAAAAGTCGAGAAACTAGCCAGGGACATTCCCAGGATAGCTAACAGCGATACTGCCCGAGAGCGGCCATTGCGTAACATAATTTACCTATAAATAATTGGGGGGTATGAAACCAGCACATGTAAAGAAAGGTTGATAGTGTAGCGAATCAGAACAAAAGGTGTACCAGTAATTTTTTGTAATATTGGTAACAAACTTTAAACTTTACAGCTTTTATTTAAGTTCTGTTGGAGCCTTGGGCGGTAAAGTACTAAAAAAAAGCTGATTATTCAGTAACTTTAAATAAACATCACAGTGCACAGACCTTTACTTCCGTTTGCACAATATTTACATTGCCCGGTACTGAAAATTTCGGATTAATCTGAAATATAAAAGTATCCTGAATTGTCGATTACTATACCGACAGATTTGCATAATCGCCCGAAAAAAATGAAAAAAAATGCCGATAGTCCCTGCATTTGGGCAAATGTTTAAATAAAGTTAATTAATTAATTCAAATGTGAATAACAGGCCGCGCCGCACTCTATTTACAGAGTAACCAGTAAATGAAGCCACCGCCGATCGTCCAGAACAGCGCACTGAATAGAAACACCATTACCCAGGCGTTATTATGTGCTTCGTCCATATTTGGATATTCTCTGACCATTGTGTTTATTTTCATGATGCCAGTATAGAAATTACCCGCCGTGGTGATTGTTGGAAAAAGCGGCAAAAAACAGGTTATATCGGGGGATTAGATCCGGGACGAGTCCATTCAAGGGGAACTGCGGCAAAAGGTGATCAAAACGACGAGGCTTTCATGGCTCCGCTTAAAAAGGCTAATAGCACGATCCCCTATTTCAAGAAAGCGGTGAATCAGAGGTAAAGTGAAAGTTCACCGGTGGGCCGGGTTTTGAAACGCCGATGCATCCATAAATATTGATCCGGCGCCCGCATGATTTCCTGCTCGACAATTTTATTCATATAACAGGTGGCGGCCATCTCGTCATCCAACGGGTAACCATCCAGCTGTGGCTGAATCAGCAGCCGGTATCCTTTGCCATTTCTTTTGCGCAGCAATACCACCGGCACCAGTTTCGGGTTAGCCAGCCGGGCCAGCGTAAAAGTGCCGCGGGTGGTGGCGGCGTGACTCACGGCGAAAAAAGGGGCGAAAATACTGCCGCGCGGGCCGTAATCCTGATCGGGGGCAAACCATACCGTCTCGCCCTGCTTCATAGCCTGCACCATGCCGCGCAAATCCTTGCGATCCAGCATCGCCTTGTTGGACCGCATCCGGCCCCAGGTTTGCACCAACTCCATCACCTTATTATTATGGGGCCGATACATGGCCATCATCGGCTGACACAATCCCATAGCCCGCCCGCCCAGCTCCAGCGACATAAAATGAATGCCAATGACCATCACGCCCTGATTATGTTCATTGGCCTGCTGCAGATTATGCAACCCATAAACATCAAACCAGCGCCGCACCCTGGCATCAGACCAGAACCAGGCCATACCGGTCTCAATCAGCCCCATGCCCGCCGAACGAAAATTATTGACCACGGTTCGTTCCAATTTGGCCGGATCCATGGCGGGAAAGCAGAGTTCAAGGTTCCGGCGGGTTATTGCCGCCCGGCGTTTTAGAAAATGCATTGATTGCCGGCCCAGCCAGCCGCCCAGCTTATATAATGTCGGATAAGGCAGTTGTACTAATAAAAACAGCACACCCAGACCGAACCATGTAAGCCAATAGCGCGGATGCAGTAATGAAAATGTAAATTTTTGTGAATCTACCATTTAGTTACGCTTCATAATATTATTGTTTACCTTTTTCAAAAATTACCCTGGATTATTTGCTTGAATAAGAGGCACTTTTCTTTTTTTTCAGAAAGGAAAAATGACAATAACAGAAGCGAACAGGACATTTTCTAACAAAGAAAAATGATTGGGAGCAGATAAGAATACCATAATCCGCATCGGGATTATCTTGAAAAATATTTCATGAACCATACCCCGGCGGGGAGCCGAGGCAAAGCTTATTTACCAAACCCGACAATCAGCGGCAAGAGTGAATGGCCGCCGTCATAAAATAATCGGACTATGGGGATAGCGTCGCAGAACGTGCAGCATGGCAAGGCAATCGCCACTGGCCGATAGCGCCTCGCCAAAGACGGCTATTTTCGCCGCTACAGCGGACCGCCCTCAATAGTTTCGGCTAATCCGTCGATAATATGCTCTCCCGTTTCGCCCGCCAGGCTGCGGTACCAAAGTTCAGTGGCCGCCGGATCCTTGCCGTGCGTGACATCACAGCGCTTACGCGCTTTAAGTACCAAGGATCCGACGCGCTGTCGCCGTTTTTCCTGGTAACGACGCAATGCATCCTCAATACCCAGCGAGTGTGTGCGCAGCACGGTGGCCAGCACCACCGCATCTTCCATGGCGGCGCAGCCCCCCTGCCCGATATCCGGCGTGGTACTGTGGCCGGCGTCGCCCAGCAGGGCGACGCGTCCGCGCACCAATTGCTCCAGGGGATCAATATCATGTATTTCCACCCGATTGACGCCGGCGGGTTCAAGCCTATGAATAAGCTGTTGCACCGGAGCGCACCAATCGGCGAAATAACCGCTCAAATCCTCTTTTACGCCGGCAGGCTGCTGGGTTAACCCTTTGGGAAGAGGAACATCGAAGAAAAAGTAAAAACGCCCGCCGGCTACCGGCATCAGCGAGACCCGTTTACCCTGGCCAACATAGGTGGTCCATTGATCCGCCGGGGCCAAGCCCTCCTCAGCGGCAATCAAACCGTTCCAGTTCACATAACCCGCGTACCGGCGTTCAACGGTATAACCGAGCACATATCCCCTGGCGACAGAGTGCGCCCCATCGGCGCCAATCAGTAAATCGCCGCTGGCCGAGCTGCCGTCCTCAAACCAGGCGGTAACCTGTCGGCCGTCATCCTCTATCTTCATCAACCGTTTGCCAAGATAAATTCGCTCCCGGCCGAAGGCATCCATTAACATGGATTGCAACTCCGCCCTGGCCACCGGGTAGGGGCGCTCACCTACCCGATCCACCAGAGGCTGCAAACTGAATTGAGTCAGGGTCTGCCCAGTGCGATAGTCCTGGTAGGCCATTGCGGCCATATTTCCGCCAAGGGCCTTGATTTGCTGTTGAAGCCCTATAAAATTCAGACACTTAACACCATTTGGCCAGATGGATATCGCGGCGCCCACCGTTTTTATTTCCCTCACCGCCTCGTATATCTCTACCTGGCAGCCCATTTTTTGCAGGGCGATGCCGGCGGTGGCACCCCCCATTCCCGCACCAATAATGATCGCTTTCATTGTTAAGACCTCTCAGGGACGTTATCTTGGCAAGAAGCAATTACAGTGCCATGATCTTAATCTCTTGAGATTAAATGGCCGGGCAATCATATCAGCCTTTTGTATTTCTCATTGCCGCGCCGCCGGATTTTTTGTGTGATGTTGCAGCGGGCCGGGCCGGGGCGGTCGGTTGAAGGATAATATAGTCGCCATTGACGCTTTTCAGGTAAGCCATGCATTCCGTGGTGGGTGTTTTAACCCGATGCAATATCATATGGTCATACTTCATCTCACCGCCCGTCAGGTCGATTTTATAGTTTTCGTTTTTGAAAGTGACGTTATAGTACTCGCCGCCGGTCCTGTCCAGCTTGCCTCTTTTGGCAATGATGCGCTGCCATTGGCGGCAGTCCAGCGTATCGCCGGCGCGAGTGATGATGAGGCTGGCTTTGGCCTCAGGGCTGACCAGCCAGCTTTGCGGCCCGCTAGTCGTCCACACGCCGGCAAGTTCCTGCGGCGCGGGCGCTTTAATCACCTCGGCATAATTGGCGGTTCCCGCGCATCCGGCCAAAGCAGTCGCCAGCAGACCGGTGACAAAAATTTTCTTCATACCAGTGTCCTTGTTCAGTCGAAGCGGGATTTTAGCATTAAATGAAGGGGATTGTTAAAAGCGACAAGAATCTTATAACGCTATTCAGCGTTATTTCGTTGGACGTTATGAGTTGCCAACGGTGCGGCGAGGGGATTTCATTGGAAATGACCATAAAAAAACCCCGGCATTACCGAGGCTTAGAATTTTTTCGCTGTTTAAAAGTTACCTGACTGCTCCGGCTTTCGCCTTCATCGCTATCGCAGGTACTCTTATTGATTCCGTGTTGCTCCCGGGATGATACTACCGGGGCGCTAGCGGCGCTGTACACACTGCGCGTCTATATTGCGTCAGCTGTTTGCAGGGCAACCATGTTACAGGGCAGCTATATTACAGAGCAGCTATATTACAGAGCAACAACGTTAGTTGCTGACGGACCTTTCTGGCCTTGTTCGATATTGAATTCGACCTGTTGGCCTTCGTCCAGGGTCTTGAAATCATTGCTTTGGATTGCAGAAAAATGTACGAACACATCTTTGCTACCGTCAGCAGGGGTGATAAAACCAAAACCTTTGCCCGCGTCAAACCATTTTACTGAACCAGTCATTTTGTTAGCCATTTTTGTTTCCTTTTTTAGGGCCGCCACATAAAGGCGATTAAGGTCTGCTTATCAAGATTTACTTATGGGAGCACTAAAGAAGGAAATTCCTCGGAGAAGCGATAATTTGCAATACCGTTTAAATCGGAACAACTTTACTAAAATGACATTCATAAATAGGTCTGCTCTACAAACCGATAACTCTATTTACACATAGGGGGATCGTTATAGCAAGGTTTTTTCATTTTTATTTTTCATCCTTTTAACGTTCCAGACAATGCCGTTGCACTTTCCTGGCACTATCCATGGTACCACGGATTACCACATGCAAATCGAAAAAAAAGCCGCACAACTCCTTGAAAAATAGAGTTGATTATCGATGAATAACGACCTCGTTCGATTTGCAAATCATCACGACTATGGGGTACGGGCCGGGAAGGGCTACTGTGTATCCGGAGGTATGATGGTTCTAAAAAGTCATGCCGGACGCGCAAGCCGTCATGGAAGAAATGACATATTTATACGGAGACAATCTGGTCCGCGACAATTGAATAACCCCCGTTCCACTCCATACGGCCAGTGACGGTCAAACGTTCGCCCCGAAGATGAGCCATCAATTCCAGCGCCATGATATCGAAACCCACCACGGTTAACGGGTAAGAGCTGCGTTTATCGCTTTCCGCCAGGATAGTCGCTTTCACCATGGGTCGTCCGGTATTGCCTTTAATACGGCTGGGTGATTTGGTGATGACGCCAGATAAAGTGGTGGTTATAGGGCTATAGTGGTTTTCGGTTTGATGCTGATTACTTGAATTCATGACAGGACACCTCCGCATTTTCATAATTTTGTCAGAAAGTTTGTGTATTTTACCTGATTGCATCCCGCTTGTGTGAGCAATTGTGTAAGTAATGCACGAAATTTAACCGAGAATCTGCCCGTCCCGGCAGATTCTCGGTTAAAAGTCGCTTAGGATGACCACGCGCTCCTCTCATCATACCCCTGGAAGGGATGAAAGTCCGCAGGTTCCCGCGGTCAGGAACGGACACCCGTTATGAATCCCCGGCCACGGACCTTGTCAGCTGCGGTATTTTTCCACCAGCGCCATTGCAATAGCTTCTGTTTGCGCGTCGGGGGTGCCTGAAAAATCTGTTGGTCTGAAATGCATTTGGAAAGCGCTGATGGTGCGTAACGTCTCCTCATCCGCCAGACCGTTCTGTGGAATACGGTAGCCATAGCGGGCCAGGGTTCGCTGGATGTTAGCCACCGAGGCCGGCGTCCCAAACGCCCTGCCCGCCAAATACTTATCCACGCTCGCCCGATCGGGCCATGCGCCAATACCCCGCTGCGCCAATAGCTGCCAGGGAAAAAGCGGGCCGGGATCGGATTTTCTCAGGGGCGCGATATCGCTGTGTGCCAAGACATTAGCCGGGCTTATCCCATAGCGATGGATGATATCCCGCGCCAGCCGCGCCACCAGTTCTATTTGATCTTCCTTGAAGGGATACCAGTGTTTTCCCTTCACACCCTGGCTAAATCCAGGATTCACGATTTCGATGCCCAGGGAGGTATCGTTAAGATTGTCACGTCCCTGCCAGTGGCTTTCGCCCCCATGCCAAGCGCGTTTCTCCTCGGCAACCAGTTGACTTGCCACCGGCTTGCCCCGGATGATTTCCGGAGAGGTGTGCACCAAATAATGTGCGCTCACCTGGCCCTGCGTCAATAAACGTAACGATTCATTGTCGTCCGCGGCGGTGTAATGCATTACCAGAAAACGTATCCTCTCATCCTGACTGCGGGAGGAAACGGTGGTATCCGCCAGGTAATCACCCCGGTCAATCTGTCCTGAATTCCCGGTACACCCCGCCACAAGCACCAAACATAAATATAAAAGCACTCTATGCATAAACACACCCCGTTCAAAAAAACCAGGATAAATGTCTTTCCATAAACGAACTCAAAACCAACTCAACTCGACCAGTGGCTAAAAACACTCTTGCAGATATTTCTGCTTTCAATGGCATATATATGTTGTAGATATATTAATATTTTGTTTCAAAGCGAAAAATAAAAATAAATACAAATTATGATACGGCAAACAATAAAAAATAGTCATTTTATGACCCTACGTCGCTTATTCAACTCAAAATTTTACTTAACTCACCCGATCACTGCTTTTACACTCGGTGATAGGCCATTCGGGCAGGCCTGGAGGCGCATAATGGCCAGGTCCGCGCATAAATAAATTTTTTCTTTTTAACGCGGAAAAATGATAAAGCCTCCGAATAAAATATAGCTCACTGAATCAATATCATCCAAAAAATAATTTGAGTTAAGTGAATAATTTTACCTGCCAAGTTCTTTCCATTTATTGAATAGGGTAATTCCGCCGGCTAAAGAAAAAGAAAAACCGGCCGTTAACCCTATTGGCACGCAGTATTAGCCAGGTTTGATCCACCGGTGATCAATTTCATTCAAGCGGCAATAGCGAAGCGGTAATGATGAAAATTACTCTTTTAGTCTCTTTATTTCCCCTATTATTATCTGCCTGTACCGCGGTTGGACATTATAAAGTTGATCAAACGGCAGAAAGCAAAGCAGATTTTCATTTTGTCGGGATTCCGGTGCTTGCCGGCGCCATTGGTTCCAGCTTTCCTCTTACCGCCAAATATAGCCTCACCGCTGGACATGTGGCTAAGATCATGATGGTCAAGGTAAAAGCGTATAATCCATTGTGCGACGTCGCGATTATTTATCATGATAATACCGGCCGGAAATTACCCAAGCTTGAAACCGCGGGTAAAGGCGACAAACTCAGCCTCTACGGATATAACGCCTATACGGCCATGCCGACCTCCTCATCCGGTGTGTTGAAGGAATTCGGCTGGTGGGATAAGCCGGGCACAAGTTGCCTCTATGGGCTGAGCGACGCCGGCGGTGTGCCCGGCATGAGCGGCGGTCCGGTCTACGCCCAGGATGGTGCGATAGTGGGGGTATTTACCGCCACTCATCCTAAACGGAACCAAACCATGTTTGTTCCCTATCAGGAAATAGCCGGTTGGGTCGATAAAGAAACCAAGAGTTAATTTGATTTAGCGGTATAACATTTCACGACTATTGCGTATCAATCGTTACGAAATATCTTGACGTCCCTTCTTCCTGTGACTATTTTCGTAGTGTTCACTATGAAAATCTAAAGAATAACAAACATTGACCAGGGGGATCGGATGAGTCAAACGCTTCAAGGTAAAATAGCGCTGGTAACCGGCGGCAGCACCGGTATCGGCTTGGGTATCGCCCAGGAATTCGTCAATGAGGGGGCGTTTGTCTTTATCACCGCCCGCAGGAAACAGCAGCTTGACGACGCGTTGGCGCAGCTTGGCAATCAGGCAGCGGGGATCCAGGCTGATGTAGCGGATTTAGCGGCGCTGGATACCCTGTTTGATCAGATCAAAAGCCAAAAAGGACATCTGGATATTGTGGTAGCCAATGCGGGAGGCGGCGAATTTGCTCCCCTTGGGGCGATTACCGAGGAGCATTATGATCGTACCTTCGATATCAATGTCAAAGGAGTGCTGTTTACCGTGCAGAAATCACTGCCGCTGTTATCGAAAGGCGCGTCGGTAATCCTGACCGGCTCCACCACCTCGGCCCTTGGCGGAAAGGATTTCAGCGTTTACAGCGCCACCAAAGCCGCGGTGCGGAATTTCGCCCGCAGCTGGATACAGGATCTGGCCGGCCAGGATATCCGCATCAATGTGCTAAGCCCAGGCCCCGTCCAAACGCCCGGCCTGCTGGGTCTGGTTGAGCAAGAACACCAGCAGGGCCTGCTGCAGACCATGGCCTCCCTGGTCCCCCTTGGAAGGGTGGGCCAGCCGGCGGAAATCGGCAAAGTAGCGGTATTCCTCGCCTCTGACGCGGCGAGCTTCGTTAACGGCGCGGAACTGTTTGTCGACGGCGGCCAGGCGCAGATCTGAGACCCCAAAACCGTCCCAGCCCGACGGCGGTCTGGCATATTTTAAGCCGGGCGGCCGTTTCAGTCCGGCGGCCATGCCCTCAAGGCCGCATCCGCCATGGCTCGGGCCTGTGCCCGGGTCACTCCTTCTGTAGCCTTGATGGACATCCCGTACAAAAACGTCGCGTAGAATCCCGCCAGCGCCGCCGCATCGGTATCCGCCGGCACATCCCCTTCCGCTATGCCCCGCTCGATACGCCGACACAACGCCAGCTCCGTTTCCCTACGGGCTTCGGTAACGGCCTGTTGCACATAGGCCGACGCCGCGGAACAGTTGATGGTGGAAAGCGTCAGCATGCAGCCGGGAGGAGTATGGGGGTCAACCATGCTGTCCACCGCCTGGCTGAGAATGCGCGTCACCGCCTGTTTGGCGGTTTTTTCCCCCAGCGCCTCGGCCTGGTAGCTGCCCGGCCCGGCGATATATCGCTTGATGGTTTCCAGGAACAGATGTTCCTTGTCGCCGAAAGCGCTGTAAATGCTCGGCGTGGTGACTTCCATGACCTTAAGTAATTCCGCCAGGGAGGTGGTCTCATAACCACGCAGCCAAAACAATCGCATGGCGCGATCCAACACGGTATCGCGATCAAAAGAGCGCGGCCGCCCGCGGGGCTTGGTGGGAGGGATTTTATCTGTTTTCATAACGATCGATTGTAAATTATCCCACCCGCAGCGGCAAGCGCGCCTTTTGCGTTAAATTGTGGGCCGCCGGCAGGGGCCATACCGGTTATGGGATAACTTAACCGTTGAATATGATCGATATCTCACATCAAAATAATAATTAATGTTTATATTAACCCAGCATGAGCTATTTTGAATTTATGTACAAATAAGAATTGGTTACTTATACATAAATAATACTGAAATAATAAGAACAAGATTACTTTGGATTTTTCCCCCATTCCGTAAGAATTATTTATCTTTGGCACATTGATGAGAATTTATTGTTAATTATTAGCTTCACATAAATTATGATTTAATCTATTTTCATTTTATGTCTGGCTGAGATAACCAGGCATTTAATAGATGCTTAATACTCGCTTATATAATCCATCCCGGGCTTACATAAATGTTGCTCCGCGTGTCATACATGAGAAATTACAGGGGAAATCATGACCAGAACATATGTCGTCATTGCCGTTACCATGGCGTTATTAAGCGGCTGCGCCAGTAACCGCACCTCTTCCGGCGATACTTTTACCTCGGCGCAAGCCAGGCAACTCCATATCGTTACCTATGGCACATTGATCTCGGTCCGTCCGGTCACTATTCAGGGAGGCTCCGGCGAAAATGTCTTGGGTACCGTTGGCGGCGGCGTAATAGGCGGATTGCTCGGCAATTCCGTCGGCGGCGGCAACGGACGCAGGTTGACCACCGCCGCGGGCGCGGTGGGCGGCGCCGCCGCGGGTTCGGCTGTGCAAAGCGCCGCTAATCGCAGCAGCGGTGTGGAGCTTGAAGTTCGCCGGGACGATGGATCCACCATCATAGTGGTCCAGGCCCTGGGCTCCAGCCAGTTCCATGTCGGCCAGCGCGTGGCCGTCGCCACCAACGGCAGTTCGACGACGGTTTCACCGCGCTGATCGGGGGATGGGCCTATGGCTGTCAGAGTCATTTACACCTGGATGAGGCGTTTTTTTTGGGTCCTGGTCATCTTCGCTGTCGCGGTATTCGGATTGCGTGTTTTTGAAACACAGCGCGGACCGCCATTACAGCTTTGGCATACTTTTGTGCCGAACGATATGCAGGCGGAAGCCATTGATAAAGCCAGTTGGGAGGACTATTTACATGCGGAAGACGCATTATTCCAAAGCGTGCGGGAAAATGTGACCGACAAGCTGGCGCCGGACGTCCAAACCCCGCTTAATCGCTATTATTCCGGCAGTCCGATTTATCCCGACCGTTTCGTCACCAACTGGAATCGGTCCTATATCATGATGCCTGACGGCGCCCCCAAAGGCGCGGTGGTATTACTGCACGGTTTGACTGATACCCCCTACAGTCTGCGTCATATAGCCGAAAATTACCGCCAGCGTGGATTTGTGGCCGTCGGCATCCGTCTGCCGGCCCATGGCACGGTACCGGGCGCCCTTACCAAGGTGAAATGGCAGGATTGGACGGCGGCGACACGTTTAGCGGTACGTGAAGCGAAAATGCTGAGCGGTAAGGATCGGCCTTTGCATATCGTTGGTTTTTCCAATGGCGGGGCGCTGGCGATGAAATACACCCTCGATGCCTTGGACGATCCTGCTTTGGCAAAACCCTCCCGGGTCATTCTGATTTCGCCCATGATCGGGGTGACCCGTTTTGCCCGGTTCGCCGGCATCGCCGGTTGGCCGGCTTTTTTCCCGGCATTTGCCAAGGCCGCCTGGCTGGGAATAGTGCCGGAATTCAACCCCTTCAAATACAATTCGTTTCCGGTGAACGGCGGCCGGCAATCCTTTGAGCTGACCCGGGTCCTGCAACAGCAAATCGCCCGGGACGCCCGCAATAATAAGCTGGCGTCATTGCCGCCGGTGCTGACTTTTCAGTCGGTTATGGATTCCACCGTCAGCACCCGCGCGGTGGTCACGGCGTTATATGAGCAGCTACCGGCCAACGGCAGCGAACTGGTGCTGTTTGATCTGAATCAGACCGAGAGCTTCGGACCGTTGCTTAGGACCTCTTCCTATACCGCCTTAGGTCGTTTATTACCGCCGGCGCCGCGCCGCTATACCACTACCGTGGTCACCAATATTTCCCCCAATAGCCTCTCAACCCTGGCGCGGACCACCCTTGCCGGACACACTGAGGAAACCGTAGAACTGCTGGGAATAGACTATCCGGCGGATATCTTTTCGTTATCCCATGTGGCCTTGCCTTTTCCCATGAACGATTCCCTGTACGGGCGTTATCCGGATCCGCGCAATCAGTACGGTATCAGCCTGGGAGCCTTTGCCGCCCGAGGCGAACGCTCGGTATTGGTGGTGGGGTTGGATTCTCTGATGCGTCTTTCATCCAATCCGTTTTTTCCTTATATGCTCAAACGCATCGATAACAAGATTGAGCCTTGAATCACACCGGTATCGCTTTATGCACCGGCCGCATTTGATGTGAATGGATATTTAAAAACCTTTTATAAAAGCGTGAACTTCATTTATGTATAGGTAAGATCATGACAGTAAAGCATCGTACCGGCCTGCTGCTCTATTCTTTGATAATGTTGGCGTTATTCAATGTCTCCTACCCCCTGTCCGCCGCGCCACTGCCGGCGGTGACTGTCGCGGTTATCGAGCAGCGGGTGCTCCAGCGGGCTTTATATTACCTAGGGCGTATAGAGGCCATACAGGCTGTGGATATCACTACTCGCACCGAAGGTTTTATCGCCAGGCGGGATTTTACCGAAGGCCAGATGGTTAAGGCCGGCGATCCGCTGTTTGAAATCGATCCAGCGCTGCATCGGGCCGCCGTTGCCCAGGCGCAGGCGCAGCTCGACAGCGCCAAAGCCACTGCCCGCCTTGCGCAACTTAACCTGGGCCGTCTGCAGCGCCTTGGACAGCAGCGGTCCGCCAGCCTGGCGGACGTGGATGCCGCCCAGGCGCAGCGGGATACCTCCAGCGCGGCGGTGGCCCAGGCACAAGCCAATCTCGGCATTCAGCAGTTACAGTTGAGTTTTACCCTGATCGCCGCGCCGATTACCGGACGTATAGGCCACAGCAATTTTGGCGTCGGCAGCCTGATCAATCCGGCGAGCGGTGCGCTGGTGCATCTGGTCCAGCTCGACCCTATCCGGATTGCCATCGCCGTCAATGAACGGGATTACATCGCCGCGGCAAACCGGAAAAACGCCGACGCCGATGATTTTTCCCACAGCGGCTATACCCCGCACCTGCAGTTGGCCAACGGCATGGATTATCCGGAACCGGGGGTATTTGAATCGGTGGATAATCGCATCGACAGTCAGACCGGCACGGTTACCGTGCGGGCGCGTTTTGCCAATCCACGCCATCTGCTGCTGCCCGGCGGGGTGGTGAACGTATCGCTGACCTCCGGCCGCGTCGATCCGGTGGTGATGGCGCCCATCGCCGCGTTACAGCAAAATCGCGAGGGCTTTTTTGTCCTGCTGGTAGACAGTCAAAACCGGGTGGAAGTGCGGCCGGTGGTTATCGGCGATCAGTTTGAGCAGGAGTACCAAATCAAACAGGGACTGGCGGCCGGGGATCGGGTCATTATCGAAGGCCTGCAGCGGGTCCAGCCCGGCATGATGGTGAATGCGACCACGGCGGTGCCGGTAGGTTCGGCCATAGCTGAACCGGCTAACGCGGACTAAGGGGTCTACTCATGCTGCTTTTTTTCATCACGCGTCCTAAGTTCGCCATGGTCATTGCGGTGGTTATCACGCTGATTGGCTTGACCGCCCTGAAGGTGATTCCGGTGGAACAATTCCCGGATATCGCGCCGCCGGTGGTATCGGTCTCCGCGCTTTATCCCGGGGCCAGCGCCCGGGACGTCGCCGAAGCGGTGGCCTCCCCCATCGAAGCCCAGGTCAATGGCGTCAGCCATATGCTGTATATGGAATCCAACAGTGCCAGCAGCGGCGGATATCAGTTGAACGTGACGTTCGCCAGCGGCACCGATCCGGACATGGCGGCGGTGGAAGTGCAAAACCGAATCTCTCAAATCAGCGCGCAATTGCCGGCGGAGGTGAATAACAATGGCGTCTCGGTACGTAAACGTTCCTCCAATATCCTGTTGGGGGTGAACATCTTTTCCCCCAAACAGACATTGGGCACTCTGTTTCTCAGCAATTATTCAAGCCTGCGCCTGCGTGATGCCCTGGCCCGCCTCGACGGCGTGGGAGACGTTCAAATCTTCGGCGCGCGCAATTACAGCATGCGGGTCTGGCTGGATCCGCGCCGGATGGAATCCCTTAATGTCAGCACGCAGGATATTATCCAGGCCTTGCAGCAACAGAATATCCAGGCCGCCGCCGGCCAGGTAGGCTCGCCCCCCAATCCCCCCGCGCAGCAGCAAACCTTGACCATCAGCGGCCGGGGCCGCTTGCAGGACGCCCGGCAGTTCAGCCAGGTGATTATCCGCACCAACGCACAAGGTGGCACGGTACGATTGGGAGACGTGGCCAGGGTGGATCTCGGGGCGCAAAATTACCAGGTGAATTCATCCCTGAATAATACCGACTCAACCTTTTTGGGGGTTTATCCCACCCCCGGCTCCAATGCCCTGGCGGTGGCCGGCGCGGTCAGAGCGGAAATGGCCCGTTTGGCCCGCGACTTCCCGGACGACATGGCGTATTCCATCAATTACGACTCCACCACCACGGTTACCGCCACCCTGGACGAGATTGTCATTTCACTGTCGCTGACCCTGGCGGTGGTCCTGGTGGTGGTTTATCTGTTTTTACAAAGCCTGCGTGCCACCTTTATCGTGGCCCTTACCATTCCGGTTTCCCTGCTCGGCACCTTTGCTGTGCTGTTCGCTTTTGGCTATACCGCCAATACCCTCAGCCTGTTCGCGATTATCCTGGCGCTTACCGTGGTGGTGGATGATGCCATCGTGGTGGTGGAAAACGTCGAACGACTGCTGTCCCAGGATGACACGTTGACGCCGGCGCAGGCCACCGGCAAGGCGCTGGTACAGATAGCCGGCCCGATAATCGCCACCACGCTGGTGCTGATGGCGGTGTTCGTGCCCATCGCCATACTGCCGGGCATTACCGGCTCGCTTTACCGGCAATTCGCCGTTACCCTCTCTTCGGCGGTTATTTTGTCCAGCATCAATGCCCTGACATTGGCCCCCGCCCTGTGCGTCTCGCTGATAAAACGGCGTGAATTAACTACCCGGGGATTTTTCGGCGGATTTAACCGGGACCTGGACCGGCTGCGGGACAAATACGTCCGTGTTGCCCTGTTAATCAGTAAGCGGGCGGCCACCAGCGTGATTATCCTGCTGCTGGTGGGGTTAGCCACCGGATGGGTTTATAGCCGCCTGCCCGCCTCCTTTTTGCCTGAAGAGGATCAGGGATATTTTTTTATCAATGTACAATTACCGGACGGCGCTTCACTGGATCGCACACAGCGGGTGATGGGGCGGGTTTATCAGCAGGTGGCGGCGAATCCGGCGGTGGCGAATGTCATCAAAATCACCGGTTTCAGCCTGCTCAGCGGCGGTGATTCCACCAATGCCGGGTTAATGTTTGTCCTGCTTAAGCCCTGGGGGCAACGTCAGCAGGTCAATCAGGTACTGGCCGATATCCAGCCGCGCCTGGCGGCCATTCCGGCAGCCATGATCATGGCCTTCAATCCGCCGGCCATCAGCGGCCTGGGCAGCGCTTCCGGTTTTGATCTGCGCATCCAGGCACTGGAAGGACAGACGCCCCAAGCATTGGCGCAGGTCGCCGGCGGAGTGATCCTGGCGGCCAATCAGAATCACTTGTTAAATCGAGTGTTCACTACCTTCAGCGCCGCGGTGCCGGAAATCGGCTTGAGCATCGATCGCAATCGCGCCGCGCTGATGCAGGTACCCGTCAGCCGTATTTTCGCAACGCTGCAGGCATCCATGGGCGGGATAAACGTGGGAGACTTTACCCGCAATAATCGTTTATTCAACGTACAACTGCAAAATGACATGGAGTACCGGCAACGGCAGGAGCAGATCGGACAAATCAATGTACGCAGCGACAACGGCGCATTGGTCCGGCTGGCCAATCTGGTGCATATTACTCCCACCCTGGGAGCGCCGTTTATCAGTAATTTCAATCAGTTTCCTTCAGTGTCGGTGAGCGGCTCCGCCGCCGAAGGCGTCAGTTCGGGCCAGGCCATGGGGGCGATGGAGGATCTGATGCGGCATCAGCTTCCCGCGGGTTACGGATATGCCTGGAGCGGTATGTCCTGGCAGGAGCAGCAGGCCGGCGGCCAGGCGCTGGTGATTTATGCGGCGGCGCTGGTTTTCGCCTACCTGTTTTTAGTTGCGCAGTATGAAAGCTGGAGTATCCCGCTGGTGGTGATGCTGTCGGTCATCTTTGCCGTGGCCGGCGCCGTGGCCGGCCTAGAGGTCATGGGTTTTGCCAATGACGTCTATGCCCAGATAGGACTGGTGCTGCTGATAGGGCTGGCGGCTAAAAACGCGATATTGATTGTCGAGTTTTCGAAAGCCCGGCGCGAAGAGGGCGCAAGTATTACGCAAGCGGCCCGGGACGGCGCTTTTCAGCGTTTCCGCGCCGTTATGATGACCGCCATATCTTTTATATTCGGGGTAACGCCCCTGGTGTTCGCCAGCGGCGCCGGCGCCATGAGCCGAAGAATTATCGGCATAACGGTATTCGGCGGTATGCTGATGGCCACCGCCGTGGGAATTTTAGTGATCCCCGCGCTTTATCTTCATATTCAACGGCTCAGGGAATGGGTAAAAAAATAGCGCCGGCGGCTACCATCAAAAATCCGCTGTTTTTACGTAAACTTACAATTATGAACACTCAGTCACAACACGCCGGCAGCAAAAGTCCCATTATTAATAGGGTTAAAAATGGTAGGAGGTGACTATGTATCTGGACAATCAGGATTTCAATGTCATATCCGCTTTGGCTATTGCTCTTAGCATCATTGGATTATTTTGTATCTTGATAGATTAAGGTTAATGCAGGACCCATAGCCCGGAATATACCGGGGAAAATAGCGCGATTTGAAGGCCTATTAAAATGGATATTGAAATGGTCACGGGATGGGAATATATCAAATTGATCTATTCCCTTGGGGCCGCTGCCACGGGTTTTTTAACATATCGGGTCAGCTGCGACCCTTCAATGAAAATGCGTCTTCTCTGCTCGGTATTGATAGCCCTTACCTGGCCGCTGAGTTTTCCCATTGTCGTGGCACTGCTGCTGTTTTAATGCTCCCGTTTTTTACAGATAGCTTTTCCCCTGCCGGCCTGAACAGACCCATGAACGCCAACAAAAGTCCCGCACCGGCTGGCGGATGCATTGTGCCGGTAATTTGCCGATAGCCTATAATTGATACAGCTGGATAAAAATTCAGCACTGTTCTACCCTGTTTACCCGTCTTGGACGGCGGGGTTTTTTGCCGGAAAAATAGGGTGAGAATTTTTATGCTGACCAGCGTTTAAAAATTAATGAAGTGTTAATCCCCCCGAACGCAAAATTATTAGACTGTATATATTGCGTATCCAGCAGGCGCAGTTCCCCCATGATGTAGTCCAAATCGCCGCAATCTTCCGCCGGTCGAGTTAGATTGAGCGTCGGCGCAAACCAGCCTTCACGCATCATTTCTATGCTCATCCAGGCTTCCAGTGCGCCACAGGCACCCAGCGTATGTCCGAAATAACTCTTCAGGGAAGAAATGGGCGTCTGATTGCCGAATATCGCCGCCGTGGCCATGCTTTCCGCCACATCGCCGCGATCGGTGGCGGTGCCGTGAGCGCTGATATAACCGATGTCCGCCGCCTGTAAACCCGCGATACGCAACGCCCCTTCAATACAGACCTGCATCGTTTCATGCTGTGGCTGGGTAATATGCGTCGCATCGCAATTAGTGTAAAACCCCACCAGTTCGGCATAAATGGTGGCACCGCGCGCCAGGGCGTGTTCCAGTTCTTCCAGTACCAGCGTGCCGGCCCCCTCGCCGATCACCAGGCCGTCTCGATGGGTATCGAAAGGCGCCGGCGTGCTTTTAGGCGTATCGTTACGCTGGCTGGTGGCAAACAGCGTATCGAAGACCGCCGCCTCCGACGGACAAAGCTCCTCCGCCCCGCCCGCCACCATGACGGTTTGATAGCCGTGCCGGATGGATTCAAACGCGTAGCCGATGGCCTGGCTGCCGGAAGTACAGGCGCTGGAGGTGGGGATCAGGCGGCCGCGCAGGCCGAAGAACAGACTGGTATTTACCGCGGCGGTATGGGACATCATCTGCACATAGGTAGTGCCGGTGATATTATTGGTGTGTTTTTCCGTCAGCATGGTGGCGAATTCGCTCACCGGCCCGGTACTGCCGGTGGAGGATCCGTAGGCAATGCCGGTTTCGCCGTTGGTAAGCACCGGGTCCCCCAGCAGGCCCGCTTGCGCCAAAGCCAATTCCGTGGCCCGGGTGGCCAGCAGCGAAACACGGCCCATGGAACGGGTTCGCTTGCGGGTATAGTGCTCCGGCAGGCGGAAGTCATCGATGGGTGCGCCAAGAAGGGTATGCAGCCCGTCATAGATTTGCCATTCCGGCATTTTGCGCACGGCGTTCAAACCCGAGTGCAGTCCATCGGACACGCTCTGCCAGGACTCGCCGAAGGCTGTCACGCCGCCCATTCCCGTTACCACGACGCGCCGAATCACAGCATACCTCCATTGATGGATATCACCTGACGGGTCACATAACCCGCGCTATCGGACATTAAATACCCCGCTAAGCCCGCGACTTCGTCCGGCTGTCCCATCCGTTTCATGGGGATCATGTGCATTGCTTCCTCAAGAGCCGCCGGCTCCATCTGGATCATGCCGGTATCTATCAGGCCGGGGGCAATGCAATTGACGGTAATTTTACGCTTCGCCAGTTCCACCGCCAGCGCCTTGGTGGCGCCGATAATGCCCGCCTTGGCCGCGCTGTAATTCACCTGGCCGCGATTGCCCATCAGGCCGGACACTGATGACAAGGTGATGATCCGCCCCCCTTTGCGTAAGCCGATCATCGGCATGACGCAGGGCTGGAGCACATTGTAAAAGCTGTCGAGATTGGTATGGATAACCTGATCCCAGTCTTCGTCGCCAAGGGCCGGAAAAGCGCCGTCGCGGGTAACGCCTGCGTTACTGACCACGCCGTAATAGGCGCCGTGACGTTCAATGTCCCGCTCGATAGCCGCCCTGCACTCCAGGCGTTCGGCCGCATCAAAACCCAGGATACGCCCCGCGCCGCCGGCGGTCTTTATCCGCCCCAAGGTCTCTTCGGCCCCCGCTCGGTCGCGGTGGTAGTGCGCCACCACCAAAAAACCGTCGGCGGCGAGACGCAGCGCAATCGCCCGTCCAATGCCTTTACTGGCCCCGGTCACTAACACTGCACATGACATTAGCTATCGCCCTGTTGTAAAAGTTGTTGTAATTCATGGTCGTCAGGCTGATAAATGTTCAGCCTGCCGCCGGCATAACGTTCACCGCCGATAAAAATCACCCCTTCGAAGCTGCCGATTTTTTCATCGCGCATCAATAGCTGAACCTGCACGTCCAGTAGGGCGCCGGCCGGGAAACCGGCGGTTTTACACTGGTATCCCCTCCCGCCCAATAACATACCCGGCCGCGGCACGGTATTGTACAGACGGTGGCCATGCCAGCCGGACCAGACGCCGATGGTTTGAGCCAGGATTTCAATGCCAAACCAGGCCGGTAGTTGCCCCTCTGCGTTCAGGAAGGGCCCCAGCACCGTATCGCGGCCGACGCGCACGCGGCAATGGGCGCGTTCTTCGTCAATCAAGAGCAACTCGTCCAGCAGCATCATGGGCGTGCGGTGCGGTAAATACTCCGCGGCGGATAAATACTCAGCCATCAGTCCTTCCCAAAATCAAGCAGGCGTTATTGCCGCCAAAGGCAAACGAATTGGATAACATTACGGGATGAGCGGGCCGCGCCGGGGCGGTAAGCAGACCGAACGGCGGCAAGGTATCATCCAGGTCGCTTTGTGAAAAATCCTGCGGCGGCAGGTCCAACTCCCTCGTCAACAGCAGATAACAGATTGCCGCCTCACAGATTCCCGCCGCCCCGAGGGTATGCCCGGTCAGATGCTTGGTGGAACTGCCGGGCACCGCGTCGCCGAAAAGGCCATGGATCACCCCGGCTTCTATTCGATCGTTCATTTTCGTCGCCGTGCCGTGCAGGTTGATATAACCCACATCCATCGGCCGCAGCCGCGCCTGTTCCAACGCCATGGTTATCGCCCGGATCGCACCCGCGCCTTCCGGATGGGGGGCGGACATATGATGCGCATCGGAAGATTCACCCACCCCCAACAGCCCGACGCTGCCGGATTGCCGGCCAATGAGCATCAACGCGGCGCCTTCGCCTATGGTGATGCCGTCGCGCTGGCGACTGAACGGACTGCAGCGCCCGGCGGAAAGAGACTCCAGACTGTCAAAACCGTTCAGCGGCATACGGCTCAGGGTATCGGCGCCGCCGACGATGGCCGCATCGGCCAGCCCGCACTCAATCACACGCTGTCCGCTTATCAGGGCGCGCGCGCTGGAGGAACAGGCGGTGGAAATGGTGTAAGCCGGGCCGCCCAATCGCAACAAGCCGGCCAAAAAACGGGAAGGATCCCCTAGCTCTTGCTGGGCATAACGGTAGCTGGGCAAGTGATGGGCGACATACTTATCCGCCTCATCCAGGCCGGAGGTGCTGGTACCCAGGATCACCGCCACGCGATGGGCGCCGAAGCGGGCGACAGCCTCATCCACCGCCGACCGGATCTGGGCCAGAGCGGCCAGCAGCAGACGATTGTTGCGGCTGTTGTGATCGGCGAACGCCGGGGGAATGAGGGGAAGATCCCCATCAACCCGACCTGTCCAGCAGGGCCTGCCGTGCAATAGCCAACCGCTGTCCGGCCTCATCCCCGGAGCGGTGCCTCCGGACAGATTGGCGGCGATGTCGTCAAGATTATTGCCCAAGGCGTTCAACATGCCCACAGCAGAAATGGTGATCATACTAACTATCCAGGTGTTGAATAACGATATGGTAACCAAAAGCGAACTGCTGCACGCTGATGGGCTCCCGCTGATTATTACGGATCATGTAACGTATTTCAGTGACCAGCCTGCCGCTGTCGTCGCGGAGTTGCCGCGTGTCGCCGCTGTCCCTCAGCGTCCAGCCGGCCGGCAATTGCTGCCGCCACCGTTCGACGGGCCAATGACTGAGCATGATATCCAGCAGTACCTGGCTGGCGGGGGGCATCTCCGGCAGCACGATAGACTGCTGGGTATGAATGCCCTGCCGGTCATAGGTCACCAGGAACAGACGAATGCCAAGGGAAGAGAGCCCCGCCAGGGATAGCTGCCGCTCATCCGCATTCAGCAATACCAGCAGCGATTGTTGTTTGCCTTTAAACGTGCCGGTCAGCAGCTGTTGCTCGCTAACGGCGGGGCTGATGCCCGGCGCCGGCAGGGTGACGCGCACGCCGGGTTTAAGCCACGCCTGCGGCCGGCCCGGATCGGGATGGCCGGCACAGGCACCGAGAAGCAGCGCGCACAGCAGGACTATCCGGCGTCTGAACGATGTCATTTAGGTTTTCCTTTTGAATCGGGCACAACCAGCGGCGCCAGTAAAAACGCGGTAAAAATACCGCTGCACAGCACGATACCGAAGCTGCTAATCGCCTGAGTACTGCTGAAAACCAACATGCCCAACGTTAGAAGCGTAGTACACATCGCCAATGTCACCGCCAGCAAAGAAGTCATCGCCGTACCGCGGGGATTGCTGAAAAACAGGGTATAGTTGATACCGATACCCAGCACCAGCATCAGCGCCAACAGGGAAAACAGATTCAGCGGGTGCCCGCTCAACGCCAGCGCCGCCAATCCGGCCCCCAGGGATAGCAGGGAGGGCACGATGCTGATGAGCCCCCGACGCAGGCCGAGGCGCGCGACATAACTCAGGGCAATCACCGCCAAGGCGGCCGCCAACAGCCAGCCCAGCATCACTCGGTAAAAGCCGAACAGCTCATCAAATGCGTTTTTGCGATCGATCCAGGCCACTCCCGGCAGGCTTTCCGCCAGCCGGGACAGCCCTTGGTCCTGAACGGCGCCGCTCACCGGCACCAGCACCCCGCTTTCACCGGAGGGCAGCGACAACCATAACAAGCGCCAGCCTTCGCTCAAGGGACTGTCAAGCCATGACTCAGGCGTCACCGGCATCGGCCGGACATCAGGGTCGGCGACATCCACCCCGGCCTGGCGCAGCCCGTTCATAACCGCGGGGGCGGCGGCGGCGATTAGCTGCGTATCGCGCTGCTGCCGTATAAGCGATGACAGCGGCAGCGAACGCCAGCTTTTCAGCCAGCCTTTTTGCCGTGCCTCCTCCAGCCGCGGAGCGAGATTCTCCAATCGCTGCAATGTCTGTTCAGGGCTGTCGCCGTACACCACAAACCAGGTTTGATCGGCGCTTTGCCCGGTCAAAGCGGTAATCTGGCGCTCCTGCCGCAACAATCCGGCGGGCATGGTCTGTAGCTGGGAAATATCGTCGTTAACCTTAAGGCGCAATGCTCCCGCCAGCGCGAGGGCGACAAACGCCAGCGGCAGTCCGAGACGTACCCAGGGATTGTGGCGCCAGGCGGCCAGCCAGCGGCCCAGCAGCATCATTGCCGGCAAAGGCCGAACCGGCAATCCCCGGACCAGATAGGGATACCAACACACCACGGTCAGGCAGGAGGCGGTCAAGCCCGCCGCCGCGAACACCGCCAATTGCCGCAGACCCGGAAACGGCGCCAGTACCATGATCAGATACGCGATCGCCGCCGTGGCCAGTGCCGGCAGCAGGGCGGGCAGGACTTTTCTCAGGCTCTCCAGGGGCGATGCCGAACCGCCGTGCACCATGCGTTCGGTAAGATAATACAAGGTGTAATCCGCTGAAATCCCGACGATACTGAGGCTCATGACCAGGGTCATCAGGTGCAGCTCTCCAAACAGCCACAGCGTCATCACCGTGCCGGCGAGAGCGCCGATGCCCACCGACAGACCGCAAAGCCACAGCGGGCGGGAAGATCGGAACGCGGCGAATACCAGCAGGAGTACGCCCCCGAGAGTGGCCGGCCCCAGCCTGGATACGTCATGCCGCGCCTGCTGGCTGGCATAATCGCTAAACAGCACGGTGCCGCGCGTCAATACCTGTGCATCGGGGAATCGCGAATTGAGTTCGGTTTGCAACCGATGCAGACCGGCCACCAATTGCCGGCCCTGGGCCATATCAAATGAGTTGCCGCTCAGTTCGCCGTGGAGAAAATACCACTGCCGGCCCTGGGCATCCCTGACCGTCAGCCAGCCTTGGGACAGTCCTAATCCACCGGCACTGCCCTGCATCGCCAGCTGCGCGCCGCGCACCAGCAGCAGAGGATCGCCGTGCAACTCCCGTCCGCTGACGCCGGCAAAAGCGGAGTAAAGCTGCGCCAATACCCAATCCGCCTGAGCCGTTCCCCCCAGCGCCAGGCGTGAGCGCGTTGCGCCGTCCACCAGGCCGTTACGGTGTTCAAAGGCAAATCTTCCCCATGATCGCAGCTGCGCCTCGTCCACCGGGCCCTTCAGATTTTGCAACAGCGGCAAAGCCCGCAACTGCTCCAGCCACCAGGCGGCGGCGGAATCGTCATTACCGCCGGGGCTGACCAGCCAGACCATCTGCCGATCCAGCCGCTGCATAAATCCTTGCTGCAATTCCGGCGGGATATTTCCCATGGACTGTTTGGGCAACAGCGCCAGTACACTGCTGTTGATCTGTGCCCGGGGTAATAGCAGGGCGGCGGCAATCAACAGGGCGACACAGACGATTCCCCAGGCTATGGCCCCGCGGCGATGCCATTCAGAATACGAAGCGCTGCTGTTCGTCATCGGTTAACGTCCGTGGTGTTAAGCGCTGATTACTCAGGGTAATTGTGGTCAGGTCGCCCTGACGGTCATTGAGCTCGATACCTTCCAGGTAATCGTGCCCGGTGAGGGTGATGGTATGAAAAAGTTTATCCAGCGGCGTGGTTTTAGGCGTCAGCACCAAACGCCACCCCTGATGGCCCTCGTCGGTAAAATCGGTGATGAAGTTTTGTTCCAGCGCCTGGCGATCTGCCTGGAACAGGGCGCGCAACAGATGATTGAACTGAAACATCTGCGGATTGCTTTCGGCGGTGACGATTTGAGGCGGCTGATTGTTCATCACCTGCACCATACGCTTATCGTCCAGCACCAGGGTCAGGGCAAAGGGACGCGCCTGGTGCCACCACAACCCCTTATCCCGGGCGATCAGCAATTGACCGCTGGATACCAGGGGCTTCGCGATACCCGCAATGGAGCGCGATTGGCTGAAGTCGGCGCGCACCACCGGTTGGAGGCTGAAGCGCTGCTGCAACTGGTCCAGGGTCACGCCCTGCACGACGCAGCTGAACAGCGCCATGACGGCGATAAAAAATTTCAGCACGGCGTGACCCCCAGTCGTTCGAACAGGATCTGCGGCGAGACGAAACTCAGCTCACGACAGCCCTCGGCCACCGCCACCTGGATGGTGTAGCCGGTGGTGGTCCGTTGCCCGCTGTCGGCGTCAAAAATCTGATAGGCGATCCGCAGGCGGTTCTCGTACTCTTCAATAGTGGCGCGCACCCGGATATGCTGCTCATAGGTAATGGCGGCGCGATATTTGACTTTCAGATCCACCACCGGCCAGCAATAACCGGACGCCTGCATCTGGCGATAGCCGTAATTGAATTTATCCAGCAATGCTTCACGGGCCACTTCAAAAAAACGCATATAGTTGCCGTGCCAGACCACGCCCATCGGATCGCAATCATGGAAAGAGACAATCAGCTCCACTTCATGGCTTAAACGAGAATCGTTTACCACCGTCACTCCTTCTGTTCCGTTGTGCGTCGCTCATCCGGCAACTGCCAGAAATCGAAAAAATTAAACCAGTCCAGCGGTGCTTTCAGGGCGAAATGCCCCAGTCTTTCGGCATAGCGATCCACCACCTGCTGCAGTGCCGCCTGCCGGCTGGTGCGAGGCAGCATAACGGGGTCGGCAAAATGTTCGCAGTAGACCCGCAGCTTGTCCTGTTCGCGAATGGCAAACATCAGCAGCACAGGGCAGCGCAACGCCGCCGCCAGCACAAAGGGTCCCTGGGGAAACGGCGCCTCACGGCCCAGGAAACTGCTCCAGATAACCCGGCGTACCCCGCCCCGCTGCGGGTTTATCGCCGTGCGATCCCCCACGATAGCCACCCACTCGCCGGCGTCCAGCTTTTGTTTCAACAGTATGGCGGTTTCCGGACCAATATTATTCACCGGCATCAGATTCACTCCCGCCCGGGGGGCAATTTCCTCCAGCAACTGTTTAAAACGCAGGGCATTATCGGTAAACACCAGGGCATTAATCACCACCCCGCTCACCTGTTGAGCCATGGCGCGGCATACCTCCAAATCCCCCAGATGCGAGGCCAGGATCAGTTGTCCCCGTCGCATCGAGGTTTCGATGGCGTCGCGGGCGCCGGGAGCAAAATCTATATCCCGCCCCCACAGCAGGTCGCCGCGCCAACTGGCGATTTTATCCAGCATGGCGCCACCAAATCGCAAAAAATGCCGATAGCTGCTCAAGGGCGCCGGCAACACCGCCCCCTGCGAACGGGCATAGCGGCTGACCTGGCTCAGCCATTGCCGGGATGCGCGGCGCTGTACGCTGCCGGTCAGCCAATAAAAGGCGATAACCGGCCTGAGCAACACATTAAAGACACCCCTCCCCAGCCGTCGGTAAACCGCGAGCATAAAGCGCATGCCCAGCAACCCCTTGCGTTCATCCATGCCCGACCAGTGTCGCCGGCGCCGTAACAGAGCGGGAATTCGGGGCAGCATGCCGAAAAACAGCCGGGTATGCATCCAGGAAATCCGCAGGTTGTCCCACAAGGCGTCGAAATGGGAAATTCCAGCTTCCGGATAAATGACCCGGGTCGTGATGAAACGGCTTGTCGTTCCCTGCCAATACAGGCGTACCATGATTTCCGTGTCGAAATCCATGTGCTGCCCAAGACCGCGTTTTGCGGCAAGGGCCAGCACCGGCCTGATGGGATAGACCCTAAAGCCGCACATACTGTCCTTTATGGAGAATGAGAGGGTTTCTATCCACACCCATACATGGGTGACATATCGACCATAAAGGCGCGACTTCGGCACGGATGCATCGTAAACCGGACAGCCGGAAATAAGGCATTCGGGATGAAGGCGCGCTTCCGCCAGCAGCCGGGGAATATCTTCGATCCGGTGCTGTCCGTCGGCATCCACCTGCAAGGCATGGCTGTAACCGGCCGCGGACGCCGCGGTCAGTCCGCGAATAACCGCGGCGCCCTTACCGCTGTTATGATCCAGACGCACCAAAAAGACCTCCCGGCGCTCCCGGGCCAATTGCCCAAGCATCTGCCGGGTCGGCTCATCGCTACCGTCATCCACGATGATAACCGGCAGGTTGAACAGCGCCAGACGCGACAGCACATCCGCCATGGTGGCGCCATGATTGTAACAGGGGATCATAATACAAAGGGAGATAACGCCGTCTACTGACATAAACTGATTTTCCCGCTGCTGGCCACTTGCTCCCCATCCTTATGCAAAATCGTATAGCTGAAGGTGAGCAGACATCTTTCCACCTGCCAGGCCAGCTTTAGCCGCAGAGTACTGCCCGGCAGGATTGGGCGCTGAAATTTAATGCTTTCGACGGCGGAAAATTGCCAGCCCGGCGCCAACAGCTCGCCACCGTACAGCAGTACCCAGTCCAGCTGCGCCATCCCCGGCAGCAGCGGATAGCCGGGGAAATGTCCCTGAAACCAGAACAAATCCCCGTCCACCCGCAGGCAGAGTTCCGCCTGACGCTCATCTGCATGCCTGGAAAGCTCAACGGGCAGCATGGAACAACTCCTGTATTTGCGGCCAGGCGCGTTTGCTTTGACTGTTGAGGGGAATCGCATCGATGATGCGCCAAAAACGCGGCATAGCCACCGGCTCCAGCCACTGATGCAGCTCATGGCGCCACTGCCGTTTAAGCAGCGGCAAATCGGCAGCCTGAGTCGGGGAGCGCAGCACCAGCACCACGCCGACACCACTGCGTCCGGGACGAGCAACCTGCAAGGCAACCGCATCCGCGACTTCCGGCAGCGCCATTAAGCGCCGTTCAATTTCGCTTAAAGAGATGCGCTTGTCCTCGATTTTGACGATGCGATCGTGACGACCGCACAGCTGAAAACCGCCCGTGGCCTCAAAAGCGAGCTTGTCATCAAGCTTCAGCCCTTGCTCCAACGGGATTAATGCCGAGCGCGCCCACCAGTTTTCCTGTTGGTCGCAGGACAGGGTGACACCGTAGAAAGGCTGCCACGGCGTGTGTTCCTCCTGGCGGCTGCGCCAGGCCAGCACGCCGGTTTCAGTACTGCCGTAGATTTCATCCACCGTCTGGCTGAACCACCGACGCGCCCCATCGGCATTCACCCAGGGCAACGCGCCGCCGGCGGAAACAATTAACCGGCACCCGGGGGATTGCAGGGACATATCCAGGCGGCGCAGAAATGCCGGGCTACTGATAAAAGCATACCGCCGACCGGATGAATGGCAGGCCAATTGTTCGCTATAGAGCACCTGGCGACTGTCAAAACTTAATCCCAGAGCCATGGGCAGGCAAATGCGAAAAGTCAGCCCATACAGATGCTGATGGCTGACCGAAGCAACAAAGTGGCAACCCGCCAGACGCATCCCCCAGAGTTGCGCCAGCCAGTGCGACTCCTCCTCGAGGCACCGCACCGGTTTATTGACCTGGCGCGGTTTTCCCGTGGAACCTGAGGTAAACAGCACAACATAAGCCGCGGGATCGATGGCGGGCAATCCGTCAGTTAAATCGGCGCAGCTTAACCCGGAATAGCTTAAACCATCGTCGCCGTCGTCCACTCCCAGCACCGGACATGACAGGGTCAGGCAGGCATCAGTGATAACACCATCAAAATCGCCGGATTGTTCCTGCAACAGAGATTGACGGATATGCCCCGGAATAACGGGAATCTTGCCGGCATGCAATGCGGCCAGCAAAGCAACGGTAAAAAGATAGCTGTCTTCGAAACACAGCGCCCAACGCAGCTGGGATAGCGATTGCAGCCGCCGACAGAGGGCCTGCGCCTGTCCGCGCATCTGCGCCAGGGTGTACTGCTCCTTGCCGTCATCCGCCACGATACGCCGGTCATTTTCACCGGTGAGCCACTGATTAAAGGCCAGAGGACGGGGCGCGTTCATAAACCGGCCCTCAAACGCCTGCGGACCCACCATTCTCCGGCCGCCAGCGACCCCATCATCAGGTAGCTCAACATGCCGTTCCATAATGTCCACCAATGCAAACTCCCAGCCAGACAGGTCGCCAGCGCAATGCTGCCGTTAATGATGAAAAACAGACACCAGACTTGCGTAACACGGCGTACATAGGCAACGGCCCTCAGGGGAAGCTCCGGTTCCCGCAACCGGGCCAGACGCTCCACCAGGGGCATGGCCGTTAACAGCGATCCGCCGAACAGCACCAGCATAACGGCATTGACCGCCACCGGATACCACAGCAGCAAATGCAGATTGCGCAACGCCAGACTGGCACTACAAAGCATTATCCCGGCCAGCGCCAAAACCTTCGCCGTCTGTCCCATGGCGCCTTTTTTCCCCCAAAGCGTCAGCATTCGCAGCACAAAAATCAGCGCCAGGAGCGGCAGCAGCCAGCGGATATGCGGATGCGCAAAGCTTATCCACACCAGCAGAGGCCATGCCGGCACCATTAACCAGCCCAGGCCGCGTAATAGTGTTTGCACCGTTTTGCCGGCAACAACAGTGGCCTGCGCCATTCAGTCAGAGCTCACCAACTGTTCTACCGCGTCAACCACATCCTGCACGGTGCGCACAGACTTGAAGGTTTCCGGCGATATTTTATGGCCGATTCGCTTTTGCAAGTGGACCACCATATCCACGGCATCGATGCTGTCCAGCTCGAGATCTTCATAGAGACGCGATTCTGGTTTTATTTGCGCCGCATCGATTTCAAATAACTTCTCCAGCAGCCCGGTTATTTCCTGATAAATTTGTTTTTTGTCCATAATCGACTCGTTATGTATTATCAGGCACTCTTGAGGCGCTGAGCATTAATGAAGACGGCCAGTGTCGCCACGGAGAAAAAGTGCTGACGCATCTCTTCGCTTTCCGCCGACAGCATCACACCGTAACGGTTTTTGACCGCAAGTCCCAGTTCCAAGGCATCGATGGAGTCTAACCCGAGGCCATCCCCAAATAAGGGTGCATCGGTCTCGATTTCATCCACACTCATCTCCTCTAGATTAAGCGTGTCGATAATCATTTGTTTTATCTCAAGGGATAATTCTTCCATACCTGTTTCCAAAAATTATAAAAGCTCCGGCGTTAACGCCTGCTGTAAAAAACGATTCAGATGCCGCACCGCTATGGGTTGCGTATCTTCTTCCTTTGCCATGAATGAACTGATACTGATACGTTCCCGAACGCTGATTGTAAAAAACGGTTTCGCTGGGGAGGTTTGGTACCACCGGCTCTGCTTGTTCAGGATCTGCTCGCTGCAATGGATATGCACAACCCTCAGATCGCAGCCGCAACGCACGGCGATATTGGCCGCGCCGCGCTTTAATACCGGCGCCGTGCCATAGCGGGTACGGGTCCCTTCTGGAAAAATCATGATGGTATCCCCGTTAAGCAGCCGTTGCCGGCAGGTTGCCACCAATGTCTTGCCCTGGCTATTAACCAGATAGTCCGCCGCACGAATCACGCCGCGGAAAAAAAAATGATGAAGCAGGTCGGCTTTAACCAGACAATCGACATCTGGCATAACGGAGGCCAGCAGAACATAGTCGATAAGCGTCGGGTGGTTTGCCACCACAAGGCAACCGTGGTCGTTTTGCAATGACTCTATGCCGTCAATACGATAATCAAGCACCCCCAATGCGCGGGCGGTACCAAGAAAAAGCCGGAAGCTGGCGGAAATGCTTCGACGCGCCAGCTGGCGTCGCTTTGACGCATCCCGCTGCACTATAAGCAAAAGATTGAACCAGACCAGGGACATCAACAATCCCCCCAGGCTGAATAACACCAAGCAGCACCCGCCCATGAGCAGGCGCCAAAGGCGACCAAAACCCGTAGTAGTAGCGACCCACGGCCGCAGGACTTTAGCCACCATACCGGGTCCATTGCCAAGCCAGGCGCTCACCGTAGATGACAAACTGCGCCTGCTCCGCCAGCGCGGCATGTAAAAACTGCAGGCTCTGTGCCATAAATGGCTCCTCCAACTTTCCTGCCGTATCGGACTCACAACTCATCGTATCTCCCTTACTTAATAATAAAGCGACCGCATAGGGATAACGGGGCATCTGTGTCGGGATCCTGTCTTGGTAAAAAGCCGGAACAGCACCATCAAAATCCACCAGCAGAACATGTTCGTATCCGGCAGCCTGCAAGGCGGCTACCTCCACCAGACCTTGCTGAAAAGAATCAATGCCCGCTGCCAGCGAGGTGGTGACCAGCGGCATGGCTGCCGCGATAGTCAGGCTTCCCGACGCCGCATTATGCACCGACATGGCGAAATCTGTCGGCGAGGTTTCTTCTTCTTGCGCCAGCGCCCGCAGAATTCTAAGGTTTCGCTCCAATTCGCCGTGCCGGCTGGTAAACACAATGGCATCAACTTTCTGCCGACGCAGCAGCGCCAGGCCGCAATCCACCGCCGCCCTGCTGCCGCTGTTCAGACGACGCGCCGTCATCATCGGCAGCTGGCTGCATTTAACCAGCGGGCTCTCCGGGTCGATAAACGCGGAATGGGCGGCCCAGCGCCGCCATTCATCGGCGGCGCCAAGTCCGGGTGCGCTGGCTTGCCAGTCAAGAAGTGAAAAGGTTAATTTCATACGATAGTTCTTCTTCAAGCGACAATTACCGGCTATCAAAACACGAATTGCGCTTTATTGCCTTGAGCACGACAACTCATCCGGTCTTTTTTTGCCGATACGTTACTTATGCTCCACGTCCCATTCAGCTTCAGCGATGTGCCGTTTTACCTTTCTCTCACTTTGGTTTAATAAGGGTTAAGTGTCTTAGCAGACAGACGCATCCAACACCCTTCGCCATCCCGATGCTATCCGGCAGCATAGCCACAGCGCCACCCTGGTTACGATCGGATTCGTCTGCTTCGGTACCATTCACCTGATGCCGGCCAAATGCATGAAGCCCTGACGAGATAAAAATGCATGTCTCCCGTTCGTAATCATAGCAGCGCCCGGTTTATTTACCGACGGCGCCACCCGTGGCGTAACCGGTCTGGGCGGCTGCGGCAACGAAGCATGAATAGCCCAATCGGAAGGAATGGGTAAACAACAGCCCCGCTTGCTCGCGCTGGCTGGAATAATTGATACAGGACGGAAAGGGTTATCGACAAGACACTGATTACCTTTAGTAACAATTCATTCGCTTAATGGCTTGATCCCGCCATATCCGACGGGCCGAAATCAGCGCAATGATATTCGTAATGCACAGTTTTCCCTCAAGAAGCAGGCCATATTTAATGGATCAACCAGCCGAATGAGCGACATTCGGCCTGCTACTCTAATTAACCTGCTTGGAAGAGAGTTTTAACTGGATATCGTGATCGAGGTTTTGGATCCATCGATTGTAATTTCGGTGGATTTGACCCTTATCCGCCATCAAATTTTGACTATTGACATAATTGATGGAATAGCCGGTGGGAGAATAGGTGATACGAATATTCGCCATATGATCACGCTGCTTGAGATGGCCGTCGATAATGCCGGGAGCAACGGGGGTCATCACCCATTCGTGTTTAATCCCTGCCCAAAGGATGGCGGCTTTCACCTCATCGGCGCTGTGATGAGCGGTGATAGGCTCGGAGACATTTAACACCGGCGCGGTACGCACACAACCGGCTAACGCAAAAACAAAAACCATAACGAACAAAGTATTTTTTTCCATAATATTCGCTTACATTTTTCAGTCCCTGAGAGCTATATAATATGTTATGTCCGCCGTGTCAGTCAATAATCTTTCTATATTACAATGCACTGAAACAAAACCGGGGGGCGGGGGGAGTGTTGTTTGACATGCCCACGAAAAGCCTGGCGGCGGTCATCTCTGGGCAGCATTAACCACCATCATTTAAAGGTTAATATGTGCTGATATTTCAACATAACCGCAATTGGTACGATAATCGCATTATCGTCTTTGGAATGAAACGTAAGATTTGCTTAAGTGTTCGAAGAGCATATAGTCATTCTCCATGGAAATCCCATTGTTTACTTGACTCGATTCGCCCGTTAACAACGGGCTCTTTTCTCTCTCACTGCGTCTTACATCTTCACAGAAAGACTTACTCAGCCATGACATAAACCTACATTCGAACGAACATAATCATTAAAGAAACAACCCTCATCTCCTTGCCATTTGTTGTGTGTATACTTGTCGCCCGCTTATGCGGGCTTTTTTTTGTCCGGTGCTCCATATCGACCATAACGCCGCTAATTGTTGCAACTCAAAACGAATTCACTACAAAAACCTCACCTTTATTTTGGTATCGTGCCATTGGCTTCCCCCATGAAGCCAATTTCATTGTTTAAGGTAGCTTTTTTGCCCGCGCAGCCAGTTGCGGGCATTTTTTTGTCTACTGTTCTTAAAATCGCGGACATGAGACAACCAAATCCCACGTTAAACGTTGCGTTAATTCATGGCAGCGTTAACCTGTCAAAATCGCCGTTATCATTGTTTTTAACAGCACACATCAGGAGCAGCGTTGGATGCAAATGGAAAACACACCGTTCGGTATCACCGACTGGTCGAATATCGAGCCGGAAATGCACCCGGGAGAGACCGGATATGCCACCTGGAGGACCTGTAGATTTAACAATATACGGGTAAGAATGGTAGAATATTCTCCGGATTATCTGGCGGATCACTGGTGTTCGAAGGGACATATACTTTATTGCCTGGAGGGTGAGCTCCATACAGAGCTTGGCGATGGACGGGTTTTTACCCTTACACCCGGTGTCAGTTACCAGGTTGCGGACAATGCAGAACCTCATCGCTCATCCACGGTCGCCGGCGCCAAACTGTTTATCGTGGATTAACTGTCTGAATATTATGTAACCGATCTTACGAGGAGTGGAGCAAAACGTGTCTTCCACTATGGTTGAATCGGAACGCCTGATTGCCCGCGCCCCGGAACAAAGCGATTTATCAAGCTTGTTTTCCATCTTTGGCGATGTTAGAACACATCGTTTCAACCCCGTCGGTCCCCTCCCCGATGAACACGCGGCCAGCCTGTGCCTCGAAAGCTGGCTCGGCCATTGGCAACGGAATTTTTTCGGTACATGGACGATTGTTTTAAAAGACAATCCTGACAAGATTATCGGTTTCGGCGGCCTGAGCTATCGCGACCTGGGTGAAAACCGCCCTATCAACCTGGGTTATCGTTTTGCTTATGAAACCTGGGGAAAAGGATTGGCTACGGAATTTTGCCGCCTGGCGATAGATTTTGGCTTCAATACCCTAAAGCTAAAAGAAGTGTCCGCCATCGTGCGAGAAAATCACGCCGCATCACGCCGTGTGCTTGAAAAAGCCGGAATGCGGCCGGTAGCACGGCTGAAAGAACAACTTCCCATACCGGCAAGCATTATCTATAGCATTAAAAATCAATTGGCGAAAAACGATATATCATTGGCGCGTTCGTGACATCATCAATAGTGAATTCTCGAAAATTCTCTTTAACTTCCAGATAGGCTCCTCTTGTAAAATTCCTCCTAAACTAAAGTTCCCGTTAACAATCTGATAAAGCACCATGTGCGGCCGATTTGCTCAATTTGAAACAAAAGAGGAATACCTGGAATTCCTAAACGCCGGCGTTGAATTTGTCGGCGTTCTTGATGGCGAGCCTATCGGCAGGTACAACGTTGCGCCAGGCACCCGCGTCCTGATGCTGAACCAGCGCGATGACAAATTACACCTTGATCCCGTCAATTGGGGATATCAGCCTGCATGGGCGAAAGAATCAGGACGGACTCCCATGATTAATGCCCGCGTCGAAACAGCGGCCGCGAGCCGCATGTTCAAGCCGCTCTGGAACACCGGCCGCGCCCTGATAATGGCCGATGGCTGGTATGAATGGAAAAAAGTCCCTGGCGACGCAAAAGCCAAACAACCTTACTTCATCTATCACCAGAACAAGAAGCCGATTTTCTTGGCAGCCATCAGCCGATTTCATGCCGATGCTTTGGATGCGCCGGATGAGGATGGGTTTGTTATCGTAACGGCGGCCAGTGATAAAGGATTGCTGGATATCCACGATCGCCGCCCCCTGGTTATGACGAGGAAGGCGTGTTTAGAATGGTTGTCTTTTGATACTTCTCCGGAACACGCGGAACAATTGGCCCTTGATTGTGGAATACCGGCCGACGAATTCACCTTCCATCCGGTGGGCAAGGCCGTTGGCAATATCCATAACAACAGCGCGGCGATAATCAAAAGCATAGAAAATCCCATTATTTAGCTCAAGTATTCTCTAGTGCGGTTAATCGGCTGGCTCAGAGCGGTTGTAAGGTCATATAACGCAACATGGCGGCAAACCGGATGCGGTATTCGGCGATGACGACGCAATAGCGTCGCAAGCTAAGAGAAAGGTAAATTTAAATCGGTATAACCCATTGAGATTAAATGGTACGCCCTACTGGATTCGAACCAGTGACCTACGGCTTAGAAGGCCGTTGCTCTATCCAACTGAGCTAAGGGCGCCCGACGACTAAGATGCGGGATAATGCGGTTTGGATTATACGTAGCAAAGAGGTCGAGTCAATGGGTTTTCTGCCGAGTGCTCGCAGGATAAACAACCGGATCGCATTCAGTGCCTGACAGCGGGCCGCGCTTCTGCCAAAATAGCCCATCTCAGCAGGTTAAACGGATGGACTAGCGATTCTGATGGTAGCAAAACTCATTGATGGCAAAACGATTGCTCAACAGGTCAGGAATGAAGTTGCCGTACGGGTAAAACAGCGTTTGGGCGCCGGGAAACGTGCGCCCGGACTGGCAGTGGTGCTGGTGGGAGAAAATCCCGCATCACAAATATATGTCGCCAATAAACGCAAGGCCTGCGAGGATGTCGGCTTTGTTTCCCGCTCCTACAATTTACCCTCTACCGTCAGCGAAGCCGCACTTCTGGCGTTAATCGACGAGTTGAATGCCGACGGGCAAATCGACGGTATTCTGGTACAGCTGCCGCTGCCGCCGGGCATGGATAATATCAATGTTCTGGAGCGCATCCGACCGGATAAGGATGTGGACGGCTTCCACCCCTATAACGTCGGACGTTTATGTCAGCGCGCGCCGCTGCTGCGACCGTGCACGCCCCGGGGTATCATTACCCTGCTGGAGCATTACAACATTGAAACTTACGGCGCCAACGCCGTGGTGGTGGGCGCGTCCAATATCGTCGGCCGTCCCATGAGCATGGAGCTGCTGCTGGCCGGATGTACAGTGACGGTCACCCATCGTTTCACCAAGGATTTGCAGCGGCATATACAATATGCCGATATTCTGGTGGTGGCGGTGGGCAAACCCGGCGTGATCGCCGGGGAATGGATAAAACCCGGCGCGGTGGTGCTGGACGTGGGCGTTAACCGGTTGGACAACGGTAAGCTGGTGGGGGATGTGGATTTTGACGTTGCCGCGCAGCGGGCATCCTATATCACGCCGGTGCCCGGCGGCGTCGGTCCGATGACGGTGGCCACCCTGATTCAAAATACCTTGCAGGCATGTGAAGAATTTCACGATACAGCATCATAACGGCGGAATACGATGGAAACATTTTCTCTAGCAGGCCACCCGCACATTGCTTTGTGCGATTTATTAAAATTTCAGGGATGGTGCCATAGCGGCGCGGCGGCAAAAACCGCCATCAATGGCCAGCAGGTAAAAGTAAACGGGGTAATGGAAACCCGTAAGCGGTGTAAGATCGTTATTAATCAGCAGGTGGAATTTCTCGGTCAGGTGGTAAAAATCGTCGAATAGACCGGCATATTCCACCACACCCTTTTGCGATAGCGAAATGACAACCCCCACGGGGTTTAGAACAGCGACCTACGGCTTAGAAGGCCGTTGCTCTGTCCCGCAGGGATAAGGGTAGCCGATAGCGGCGGGATCCGCCTTCTTCGCGTGCCTTTCTAACCACGGCGCCAGATAGTGCCCTGAGCGCTGTCTTCCAGTACGATGCCCATGTCGGTGAGCTGTTTCCGGGCCTGATCCGCCAGCAGCCAGTTTTTCTCTTTACGGGCATCATTACGCTGTTTAATCAAGGCTTCAATTTGTGCGGTTTCGTCATCATCCGTCTGTGCGCCGTGCTGCAGAAATTGCTCCGGGTCTTGTGACAACAGGCCGAGAACATTACCCAACTGACGCAACGCGGCGGCCAACCCCGCCACCGCCTGCGGACTCTCCACCTTCAGCCGGTTAACTTCACGCGCCATCTCGAACAGTACCGAGTAGGCTTCCGGCGTATTGAAATCATCGTCCATGGCGGCAACGAATTGCGCATGGAAACTCTCGCCCCCCGCCGGCACGGTTTCGGGATCGGTCCCGCGCAGCGCGATGTAGAGGCGTTCGAGGGAAGACCTCGCCTGCTTGAGGTTTTCCTCGCTGTAGTTCAATTGGCTGCGATAATGTCCCGACATCAGGAAATACCGCACCGTTTCAGCATCATAATACTTCAGCACATCGCGCACGGTGAAAAAGTTATTCAGCGACTTGGACATCTTTTCACGATCCACCATCACCATGCCCGAATGCATCCAATAGTTGACGTAGGGCCCCTCATGGGCACAGGTGGACTGTGCAATTTCGTTTTCATGGTGGGGAAACATCAAATCCGATCCCCCGCCGTGGATATCGAAATGGTTACCGAGCTGTTTGCAGTTCATGGCCGAACATTCAATATGCCAGCCGGGACGGCCCTGGCCCCAGGGCGAAGGCCAGCTTGGTTCGCCGGCCTTGGACATCTTCCACAGCACAAAATCCATGGGGTTGCGTTTGACATCGGCCACTTCAACCCGCGCTCCGGCCTGGAGCTGTTCCAGGTCCTGGCGCGACAGTTCGCCATAGGAAGGGTCGGTATCCACGGCAAACATCACGTCGCCATTGGCGGCGATATAAGCATGATCTTTGCCGATGAGTACTTCCACCAGCTCGATGATATCCGCCATATGGAAGGTGGCACGGGGTTCGCTGTCAGGGCGCTCAATATTCAGCGTATCGAAATCCTGGTGCATTTCATCGATCATTCTGCTGGTAAGCTGCTCGATGCTCTCTTTATTTTGCGCCGCGCGATGGATAATCTTATCGTCGATATCGGTGATATTACGTACGTAATTAACCTCGTAACCTTTAAACCGCAGGTAGCGGGTCACGACGTCGAAAGCCACGAAAGTGCGACCGTGGCCGATATGACAAAGGTCATAAACAGTGATGCCACACACGTACATGCCGACTTTTCCGGCATGAATAGGTTTAAATTCCTCTTTTTGTCTGGTCAGGGTATTAAAAATCTTCAGCATCTACATTCATTCCATGGTAGTAACGGGTACGTGTGTATACCGATAAGTTTAGACAGATTGTTCATGCAACGGGGTATTGAACCCTGAAGGCATCGGGAATGCAAGACCAGGCGCCACGGGAGCCCGGAGGGTTACGCCGTGACCGGAAAACAACCGTTTTGCAGGGGATTTGACCGGGGATGATAACAGAAACCGGTGTTATCTGCGGTGCATGCTGACTCCACGCCGGACTTATGTTATAAATCGGTCTGTTTCCCTGGCAGTGAATATACCCGTCATCTTTCAAGCCAGCTGTGTTGGCTGCGCTCGCGCAACCCAGGCGCTGAGTTATCTAAGCGGCCGGGGAACCACGAGCTTGCCGCCTTGCTGCCACTTGAAATCTATTGGGTATAACTCCCTTTCTGACTCGTAGGACAACTATTTATGGTCACTTTCCACACTAATCACGGCGACATCGTCATTAACACTTTCGCCGACAAGGCACCGTTAACAGTCGAGAATTTCCTGAATTATTGCCGTAACGGCTTTTATGATAATACCATTTTCCATCGGGTGATTAACGGTTTTATGATTCAGGGCGGTGGTTTTGAACCGGGCATGGAGCAAAAAGCCACCAAGGCGACAATCAAAAACGAGGCCAATAACGGTTTAAAAAATAACCGTGGCACTTTGGCAATGGCGCGAACCAACGATCCCCATTCCGCCACCGCGCAGTTTTTCATTAATCTGGTGGACAATGACTTTTTGAATTTCCGCTCTGAAAATGCCGACGGTTGGGGCTACTGCGTCTTCGCTGAAGTCACCGGCGGATTGGATGTGGTGGACAAAATCAAAAATGTCGCCACCGGCCGCAGCGGCATGCACCAGGATGTGCCGAAAGAAGATGTGATTATCACCAGCGTCACGGTGGAAGATTAATCCCCGCGGCAATGACAACCTTATTTATCGCGGATCTCCATCTGAGTCATAAAGAGCCGGCGATCACCGCCGGTTTTGTGCATTTTTTACAACGGCAAGCGGTTCACGCCGATGCGCTCTATATTTTGGGCGATCTGTTTGAAGCCTGGATAGGCGATGACGATCCCGCCCCGTTGCATCGCCAAGTCGCGGCGGCGCTGCACACCCTGCATAAAAAAGGCATCCCGTGCTTTTTTATCCACGGCAACCGTGATTTCCTGCTGGGCGGACGGTTCGCCGAAGCTTGCGGTATGACCATACTGCCTGAAGAGCAGCGGCTGGAATTATACGACCATCGAATCCTTATTCTGCACGGCGATACCCTGTGTACCGATGATGTCCGCTATCAACGTTACCGACGGCGCGTCAACCGGCGCTGGCTACAGCGATTATTCCTGGCCTTGCCGCTGCGCTGGCGGCTGAGGATAGCTGAACGGATGCGTGCCGGCAGCCGGCAAGCCAACCAAACCAAATCCCCCGACATCATGGATGTCAATCCGCAGGCGGTGGCCTCGGTTGCGGAGCGTCACGGAGTGGACTGGCTGATTCACGGCCATACCCACCGCCCGGCCATTCATAACCAGAAATTGCCGTCGGGCCAGCTCCATCGGGCGGTATTGGGCGCCTGGCATCAGCAGGGTTCGATGATTAAAGTCAGCCGGGACAGTATCGAACTGATTGAATTTCCTTTCGACGAATAATAGGCAGGGAATTTCTGCGTTGGTTGGGTACGCAACCGTTTTCCTCACCCATTACACATGATATGCTCTACGCCCTCTTTGAACGGCATCCCGGCGTGGCGGGGGCCGTTAGCGCAACCACAGGAGCATTACGGCCATGCAATCCAATCTTGCCCCGGCAAAAATCGCCATCATTATGGGGTCCAAAAGCGACTGGGCCACTATGCAATTTGCCGCTGAGATTCTCACTTTGCTGCAGGTTTCCTTTCATGTGGAAATTGTCTCGGCGCACCGCACTCCGGATAAGCTGTTTAATTTTGCCGAGGGAGCGGCGGCGGCGGGTATTCAGGTGATTATCGCCGGGGCGGGCGGTGCGGCCCACCTGCCGGGCATGCTGGCGGCCAAAACCCTGCTGCCGGTGCTGGGCGTGCCGGTACAAAGCGCGGCGTTGAGTGGTGTGGATAGCCTGTATTCCATCGTACAGATGCCCCGCGGCATACCGGTGGGCACCCTGGCCATCGGCAAGGCCGGCGCCGCCAATGCCGGTATGCTGGCGGCGCAGATACTGGCGCTGCATGACAAGGATTTGTCCGACCGTTTAGCGGCCTGGCGGCAGGCGCAAACCGATGAGGTCCTGGCCCATCCCGATCCGCGGGAGGATGCATGAAGCCGGTTTGCATTTTAGGCAACGGTCAATTGGGGCGCATGCTGCGCCAGGCCGGGGAGCCCTTGGGCATTCAGGTCTTTCCGGTGGGTTTGGACGCGGAGCCGGAGTCGGTGCCGTTCCAGCAAAGCGTGATCACCGCCGAAATCGAACGCTGGCCCGAAACGCCGCTGACCCTGGAGCTGGCGCGCCACAAGGCCTTTGTCAACCGGGATATTTTCCCACGGCTGGCCGACCGCCTGACGCAAAAACAGCTGCTGGACCAGCTCGGACTGTCCACCGCGCCCTGGGAGGAGCTCAGCGGGGCGGCGCAGTGGCCGCAGGTGTATAACTCCTTTGGTGATCTGGCCATAGTGAAACGGCGCGTCGGCGGCTACGACGGCCGCGGCCAGTGGCGTTTGACCCCCGGCGAAGAAGCGGACCTGCCCCAGGATTGTTATGGCAGCTGTATCGTCGAACAGGGTATTCCCTTCTCCGGCGAGGTGTCGCTAATCGGCGCCCGCGGATTTGACGGCGGCAGCGTTTTTTATCCACTGACCCATAATCTGCATCAGGACGGCATCCTGCGGACCAGCGTCGCGCTGCCGCAGCCGGACGCGACATTGCAACACCGGGCGGAATTGATGCTGTCGGCCATCATGCATGAGCTGAATTACGTCGGCGTGATGGCGATGGAGTGTTTTATTCTAGGCGATGATTTATTGATTAACGAGCTGGCGCCGCGGGTGCATAACAGCGGCCATTGGACGCAAAACGGCGCCTCCATCAGCCAGTTCGAGCTGCATTTGCGGGCCATACTGGACTTGCCGCTGCCCAAACCGGTGGTCACCACGCCGTCGGTAATGGTGAATCTGATTGGCACCGACGTCAACGAAGGCTGGCTTAACGACCCTCTGGTGCATTTGCATTGGTATGAGAAAGAGGTCAGGCCCGGACGCAAGGTGGGCCATCTGAACTTCAACCATCCCGATCGGGATTATTTGCATCGCAGCCTGACGCGGCTCGCGCCACAATTGCCCGATGATTACCAGCGCGGATTGCAGTGGGCGCAGCAACGTCTGGCCGAGCTGCCCTGACCTTTGTCCGTCGCCGGCTTCATCCC
>NZ_JAAVUT010000016.1 GCF_018449575.1 Sodalis sp. dw_96
GTTAGCTTCAGTGATGACGGGCCTACCGTGCCATGAGGCGCTCGGTCGGGCAGAAAACCCATGCCCGATTCGACCTCATTGGCACGGTCTCCCTTTAACACGCCCGGTGTTAGCTTCAGTGATGACGGGTCTACCGTACTGTGGGGCGGCTGGGCCGGCTTTCGCCTTGTTTATCTTCACTTAACAGCCACCAGGCAGCCTCATAAGGTCGCAAGAACCGCGCGTCCGGCGCCGGGTCATCACTGCTGTAATTGCTGAGCAGCAGTGTTTGTTGCCCCTTGTCGGCAAGGAAGTCTTCTTCCAAAGGAAGATGTTCACAACCCAGGTTGGCCATCACCAGCAGACGCTGTGTTCCCCATCGGCGTTCATAACACCACAGGGCAGGGTGTTCCGGCGCGAGATCTCCGTAGTCCCCCCAAGTGATAATCTCATACTGTTTGCGCAGGGCAATCAGCCGTTTATAGGTAAAAAGCACCGAATTCCCGGCGTTTAAGGCCCGTTCCACGTTTATTTCCCGATAGTTCGCCGCCGGGTCGATCCATGCGTCCCCCTCGGTGAACCCGGCGTTGCGGGAAGCATCCCACTGCATCGGCGTGCGGCCGTTATCCCGGGATTTTTGCGCCAGGATCGCCAGCAATTCTTCGTCGTCCGTTCCTTGCCGGCGCAAAGTATGAAACATATTCAGGCTTTCCAGGTCGCGATATTGCCGGATATCCGCAAAATGGGGGTTGGTCATGGCTATCTCTTCGCCCTGATAGATAAAGGGCGTGCCCTGCATGCCGTGCAGCACCATCGCCAGCATTTTGGCCGAGACCTCCCGCAGCTCGCCGTCGTTCCCCAGGCGGGAAACAACGCGGGGCTGATCGTGGTTACACCAGAACAGCGCATTCCAGGCCTGACCGTGCATGCCCTGTTGCCACTGCTGGAAAATGCGCTTAAGCATAATCAGATCGGGCTTTGCCCGGGTCCATTTGGCACCGCCGGGATAATCCACCTTCAAATGATGAAAGTTAAAGGTCATGGACAGCTCCTTGCCGTCCAGACGGGCATAACGCCGGCAGTGATCCAGGCTGGTGGAAGACATTTCCCCCACGGTCATCAACCCGTATGGCGCAAACACCTCGTCGCTGAACTCTTGCAATAGCGGATGGATATTCGGGCCGTCGGTATAAAAACGCCGACCGTCGCCCTCATCGTCATCGGGGAATTCAGGGTGCTTGGAGACCAGATTAATCACGTCCAGCCGCAGCCCCGCGACGCCTTTATCCGCCCAAAACCGGCACACCTTTTTCAACTCTTCGCGCAGGCGGGGGTTTTCCCAATTGAGATCCGCCTGTTCCACGGCGAAGGAGTGCAGATAGAATTGACCGCTGGATTCATGCAGTTGCCAGGCCGAACCGCCGAACTTCGAGTGCCAGTTATTGGGCGGGCCGCCGTTGACGCCGTCGCGCCAGATATAAAAATCACGATAGGGACTGGCGGGATCCGTCGCCGCCTTGAACCAGGCATGTTCGATAGAGGTATGGTTGAATACCATGTCCATCACGATGTGCATATCGCGCCGGCGCGCCTCGTCCACCAGCCGCTCGAAGTCGGACAGGGTGCCGAACAGCGGATCGATGGCGCAGTAATCGGCGATATCATAACCGTTATCCACCTGGGGCGAGACATAGACCGGCGTCAGCCAGACAGCGTCGACTCCCAGCCATTGCAGATAATCCAGCCGCCTGATCATGCCCGGCAAATCGCCGATACCGTCACCGTTGCTGTCCTGGAAACTCTTGGGATAGATTTGATAGATGACGCCGTTTCGCCACCAGGGAATATCAGTGTTGTTCATGCCTATTATCCTTAATCTTCGCGACAAGTGCGGACCCCGGCGAGGCGAGGTCCGTTGATGTCCGTGCTAAAACAGTCTTATACCACCGGCAGGGTATTCACGTGGGTCTTGTGGCGATAAACCGCCATGGTGAGCGTAAGCGGCACCACAATCACCACCATCATGGCAATGGAGTAGATTTGCCAGTACTGCGGCTGAATCGACAGGATGCCCGGCAGCCCGCCGACGCCGATGCCGTTGGCCATTACGCCGAAAAGCCCGCAAATCAGGCCCCCGCACGCGGAGCCGATCATGGCGCACAGCATCGGGAAGCGATATTTCAGATTGATACCGTACATGGCCGGTTCCGTCACCCCGAGGAAGGCGGAAATGGCGGCCGGTACCGAGATTTCACGTTCGTTGTTCTTGCGGCTGATAAGAATGATGCCGAGTACCGACGATCCCTGGGCGATATTGGATAACGCGATAATCGGCCAGACCGGCGTGCCGCCGAGGGTCTGTATCATCTGCAGGTCAATGGCGAGAGTCGTCTGATGGATGCCGGTAATGACCAGCGGCGCATAGAGAAAACCGAACAGCGCCGCGCCGATGGGGGCAAAGCCGCCGGTCATGAGTCCTTTCACCGCCCAGGCCACGCCGTCGCCAATCATGCGGCCGAACGGCCCGATAATCGCGTGGGCCAGAAACACCGCTAAAATCAGCGACACTACAGGCACCACTACCAGATAGAGATAATCCGGCACCAGGCGTTTAAGCCGGGTTTCGATAAAAGCCAAGGCCATGCCCGCCAGCAGCGACGGCACCACCTGCGCCTGATAGCCGACCTTGGCAATGCTGAACAGTCCGAAATTCCACACATCCGGCGTATGTTGGCCGAGCAGATAGGCATTCATCAACTGCGGCGATACCAGGGTCACGCCCAGCACGATACCCAGGGCGGGCGTTCCGCCCATTTTCTTTACCGTCGACCAGCAGATGCCCACGGGCAAATAAAAGAAAATCGCTTCGCCAATCAGCCAGAGAAAGTCATATATAGCCTGCCAAACCTGTGAGTTTTTAATCAGCGGCTGATGGCCGAACAGCGGCACGTCGCCGATAACGTTACGAAACCCCAGAATCAAACCTCCGCTTATCAGTACCGGCAGCAGGGGGAAGAAGATTTCGGCAAAATGGGAAATGGCCAGCTCATGCCAGCTCATATTCTGGCGTGCCGCGCGTTTGGCGCTCTCCTTGTCGCTGGCGTTAAGCTGCGTTGCGCTGATGAGCGCCTGATACCAATCGCCGACGTCCGTGCCGATCACCACCTGAAACTGCCCGGCGTTGGTAAAACATCCTTTTACCATCGGCAATTGTTCGATTTTTTTCGGTTGCGCCGCCTGCGGATCGTGTAATACAAAACGCAGTCGGGTAATACAGTGGCTGACGGCGGCAATGTTCTCTTTGCCGCCTACAAGGGATATCAAACTGTCGATATCCTGCGGGTTTATTTTTTTCATTTCGGCGACCTTTATTGTTATGGGTTCCAGAGGTATTGGAGGGCAACGGGAAAATAACCCTAATAGTTTTGGCGATAAAGTGGGAACGTTCCCATTTTCGACTATGATCACATTAAATATTCACGGCGGCAGCCGAAGCACCCCTGAAACAGGACAGGAGGGCACCGGCGGGCCGGTATGGTGTTACACTACGATAGGCACAATATTACAAGGTAAATTCAGGCAATTATTCAATGGAACCTATACGGAGTCGTCTCACCATCAAGGATATCGCCCGCCTGAGCGGCGTCGGCAAGTCCACCGTTTCCCGTGTGCTGAATAACGAAAGCAAGGTCAGCCGGCAAACCCGCGAGCGCGTGGAGGCGGTGATACGGGAGCACGGGTTTGTGCCCTCGAAATCGGCGCAGGCGATGCGGGGACAAAGCGACAAAATCATCGGCATTATCGTCACCCGTCTTGACTCCCCGTCGGAGAACCAGGCGGTGCGGGCCATTCTGCCGCTGCTGTATGAACAGGGTTATGATTCCATCCTGATGGAGAGCCTGCTTAATCTCGGCCGGGTGCGGGAGCATCTGCGGGTATTATTCCAGCGCAACGTTGACGGCGTCATTTTGTTCGGCTTCACCGGGCTGCAAAACGACATGCTTGCACAGTGGCGGGATAAAATGGTGGTGATGGTGCGGGAATACGCCGGGCTCTCCTCGGTCTGTTACGATGATGCGGGCGCGGTCCAGCTGCTGGTAGCGCGCCTGCGGCGGCAGGGACATCGCCATATCGGTTATATCGGCGTGATCCCCAGCGATGAAACCACCGGACGCCTGCGCTACGAGGCATATCTGCGGGCCTGTGACGACATGGGTATCTCACCGGCGGCGGCGCTGGGGGATCTCGGCTATCAAAGCGGCTTTAATTTGGCCGGCGAGGTTATCACCGCCGACACCACCGCGCTGATTTGTGCCACCGACACCATCGCCCTGGGGGCGATAAAATATCTCCAGCAGCATCATATTGAGCCGATGCAAATGTGCAGTATCGGCCATACGCCGCTGCTGAGCTTTTTGTTTCCCGACACCCTGTCGGTGGATCTCGGCTATTCCAACGCCGGCAAAGCCGCGGCGCACCAACTGGTGAATCTGCTCAACGGCGAGCCGGCCGGGGACAATATCATCATACCCTGTACACTGGATTAACCGGACTCATCGGATTAACGGAATCAAATCAACTGAATTAGCGGAATGAGTCTGATTAACCGAATTAACCGAATTAACCGAATCAGCTGAATGAGTCGGATGACCGAATCTAGGCAATTAACTTGATTGTCTGGTTTGCGGCCAGCGCAATCTCCATTCAATGCAACAAAGTATCAATCAGCTGCCAGCGCAATCTCCATTCAATTCACCAATGTATCGATCTGCGGTCGTGCCGTGATCGCGCTGCCTATTCCCGCCGTCACCGACAGGGCAATCGCCAGGATCTGGATAAGCGTCAGGTTCTCCGCCAGCAGAAAAAACGCCACGATGGCCGCCACCGCCGGCTCCATGCTCACCAGGATGCCGAAGGTCTTATGTGGCAATCGCTTCAAGGCGGCCATTTCCAGCGTCATGGGCAGCGAGCTGGAAATCACCGCCACCAGCAGGCCGATCAACAGCAGATAGGGATGGGTGATAATCGCGCCGGCATCTGACATCCCCACCGGAAACGTAACGATGGAAGCGAATACCAGTCCGATGGCCACTGTTTGCCCGGAATGCAGATGGCTTATCTTTTTGCCGAATACAATATAAAGCCCCCAGCCAAAGGCGGCAATCAGGGCAAAAAGCACGCCGGTCACATCCAGGCCGCTCTGGTTGCCTCGCAGCGGCAATATCATCAACATGCCGCCAACCGCCAACAGTATCCAGATAAAGTCGGTGAATTTGCGCGAATAAATTACCGTTACCGTTAACGGACCGATAAATTCAATCGCCACCGCCAGGCCGAAGGGAATGGTTTTCAGGGCCAGATAAAAAAACAGGTTCATCGCCCCCAGCGTCATGCCGTACAGAGCGATGAATTTCAGCTCCCGCCGGGTTATGGTCGCCTGCCAGGGACGCCACAAAACCAATAGGATAAGGGCGGAAAATCCCGTGCGCAGCGCGGAAGTGCCCGTTGCGCCGATCAAAGGAAACAGGAACGCTTTTGCCAAGGACGTCCCGATACCCAATGAAACGATGGATCCCAGAACCAGCAGAAAAGGGACGAGCCGAGTGGCGATGGACGGTGGCATGGGGCTGATCCGGTTAGCATAAGGGTAGGGGTGACTTTTTAGCATGAAAATCAGTTTTTTAGAAAGCGGAAAATATGACTGAAGAAGGAAACCGGGATCGGTTTGGTTCAGGCTATTGGTATTGATTGAAATGGTTGGTATGGTAGCAATGCCGGCGGATATGATAAGTTGATGTTAAGTCCCGGTGAGATGTACCGATGAACAGTACCGATGAAAATTGCCGGTGCAAAGAGGTAAACGCTAACCGGCAGATCACATTCAGAGCCGCATGTCTGGCAAGACCATAAATAGTGTATATCAGGATGGGTTATGTCTTCTTCTGCCCCCGCCAGTGCGGATTCGCTGTTGCACCACCGCTCTTTTATCGCTTTTTGGCTGGCCCGTACCGGTTCCAGCTTTGGTTTTCAGATGTTGTCCATCGTGGTGAGCTGGCAAATTTACGCCACAACCGGCCGCGCGTTGGATCTGGGGCTTATCGGGCTGGCGCAGTTCTTGCCTTCGGTGGCCCTGGCACTCCCGGCCGGGCATGTCGCTGACCAATACGACCGCCGCCGTATCGTGCTGTTCGGCCAGGTCGTCGAGTGGCTTGCCGTAATCATGCTGGCGGCGTTAACCCTTATGCACCTTGCCGATGAAATCATTATCTTGGGGCTGGTGTTTCTTATCGCGGTGGCTAAAGCCATCGAAGCGCCGTCGCTTCAGTCGATGATGCCGGCGCTGGTGCCTCCGTCCATGCTGGCGCGCGCCACCGCCGCTAACGCCGTCTCCAGCGAGGCCGCTATGATTGTCGGCCCGGCGCTGGGGGGCGTGCTTTATGTGGCGGGGGCAGGTACGGTCTATCTGGTGACCGGTCTGCTTTATCTGGTGTCGATGGTGATGGTCGGCCTGCTGCGCTATGAGCAATCGCCGCCGCGACGAGAGCCGGCCAGTTTTTCCACCCTGTTTGCCGGCATCCATTTTATTCGAGCCCGCCCGGACGTGCTGGGGGTCATTTCCCTGGATTTGTTTGCCGTGCTGCTGGGGGGCGCCACGGCATTGATGCCGATTTTCGCCAAGGATATCCTGCATACCGGCCCCTGGGGACTGGGTTTACTGCGCGGCGCGCCGGCGGTGGGGGCGCTGTTGATGGGGTTCTGGCTTAGCCGTCGCTCCCTGGAGCATCGAGTAGGCATGATTATGTTCGGCGCGGTGGCGGGTTTCGGCATTGCGACCCTGGTGTTCGCGTTATCCACGGTACTTTGGCTGTCGCTGCTGGCACTGTTCGCCCTCGGCGCGTTCGATATGGTAAGCATGGTGATACGAGGCGCCCTGGTGCAGTTGGATACCCCCGACGAAATGCGCGGCCGCGTTAACGCCGTTAACTCGATATTCGTCAATACTTCCAACCAGCTCGGCGAGTTTGAATCGGGCATGCTGGCGGCCTGGCTGGGGGCGGTGCCGGCGGCGGCGCTGGGCGGCATCGGCACCCTGCTGGTGGTGGCGCTCTGGATGGCCTGGTTCCCCAAGCTTCGGCAACGTCAGCGGTTGGAGAATACGGAAGAATTCAAGGAGGGGGCGGCGGATACGCTTTGAATAACTGAACCTGATAGCGCTACTGTGGGTTATTTATGTGAAAAAGAATGTCAATGCGCTAAAAAATCTAGGTAAATAAGCTACCTGAATAATGATGTTTTCAAATGACGACGAAATTTTATTTTATTTGCCTAAATGCATTTGCGCTGCAATGAAAAGAAACCAACGATCGTATTCTATAGAAATGTGAAGCTCTTTGAAAATTTGTTCTTTATACTTCGCGGCGCAGCTTTATTTATATTTTATATTTAAGGCGTTACAGTGCGGCAATGAAAACGTTCCCCACACCTCATGATTTTTTTCAGAAAATTTTTTAGCGATGCCGGCGCTGCTTCACTACCTGGCGGAAGTGGCAGATCCCCTTGACTTGAATGCCTTTATACGTATGCTTATCGAAAATACGCCACTTTACAGGGAAAAGATGATGACTGTCGCAGAACAGCTAAAACAAATTGGACGCGAGATTGGACTGCAACAAGGGCTGTAATTGGGACGTAGTGAAGGACGGGATGCAGGCCGTGAAGAAGGGCTCAAAGAAGGTCTCAAAGAAGGTCGTAACGAGCAGGCGAGAGAAATTGCCCGTAATATGCTGGCTTTAGGTCTTAACAGCGTCACGATCGAGCGCGTTACCGGATTGAACGGGGAAGAACTTGCTGTGCTGGCGGATTTACCGGCCGACCGCTAAACCTTGAGTCTTGCATAAACCGGGCAAAATTGACTGTGGTCAGCCGTTAGGTTGTGCCTGTATTTTAAAGGCAAGCAATTCACTGAATTGAAAAAGGAACAGGTATGTTAGTATCGATTAAAGGTCATGGAAAAGAGTTTGACGCGTATCGAACCATCTTCATTCATGAATATGAAATGGATTTGACTCGGAATCATAAACTCAGTGAATATGAAGCCCATGAAAAAGCAGTCAATATCATTGATTCCGCATTTTTAGGCGAAGTCGGGATTACGAACAATTCGCTGTTTCGTATCGTAAAAACCATCAGTGGTGCACAGCATAACGTGGGATATATCTGGATTTTATCTTCAAAGAAGGATAAGTCTCCTTTTGTTATGGATTTCTATATTTTACCCGAGTATCGCAAGCAAAGCCTGGGGACAGAGGCATTAACCGAACTTTTCTATCAATTAGCGCAAAACGGTAATACCGCCATAACATTACGCGTGGACCCGGATAATCAGCCGGCGCTGAATCTTTATAAAAAAGTGGGCTTTAATATTACCGGCATCAATATGGCGAGAAAACTTAACAGCGCCCCCTACTAGCCCGTCTTTTGCCTGTTCTGAACCGGCTGCCTTGGGACATTCGTCTTGGTTCGCCCTGTGATTGAGCCGGCCAGGATTTTCCCCCAGACCGGTATGTTTTAACGGCTGGGCGCGTATCGGCCCGAAAACATTTCTACTGCCTTTTTTTAACCCCCGTACGCATTTATTTTTTCCGCCGGGCCATTATCCAGTGTCCTTCACCCTTTAACGCCTGATGTGCGCAAAACCGACGGCAGACGAGGGTGGTAGCAGCACATTATCCCGCTGTGCTCAATAAGGATTCACCGTCAGCCCTGACTGTCGTCGTTCCCGTGCGCCCGCTGTAAAAAGCGCCGCCGCGTGATGTAAAGCTGCTTTTTATCGGCAAAAAGCGGGTACATTCTTTGTCTATAACCATATAAATAGAAGGGGTTTTGCGATATGCCCTTGTGCCAGGAAGTCCAAAACGGGATGCCCTATCCCGACGGCGGTTTCTGGTTCAGCGACGGGCACAGGTACAGGAAAACGTCTGCCGGTTATCGCCTGGGGTATATCCCGCAGGCGATAGAGGGGAAACGGGACATTGGCTTTGTATGATGTAATAGGTCTTGTGAGTGTAACCGGTAGCCCGAATGTGATTAATGAAATGTATAGGTTTTGCTTAAGCCATATCAGTATTGTTTTAGCTATTTAGATTCAATTGTTTGATATTGCTGTCATTGCTTAAATCGAGAAACGTGCATTTAAGGAAATACAAAACCAAGACATTGATCCTATATAAAGCGATTTTATATAAAGGCGCCGCCGCACTCCAGTTAGCACGGCTTATATATTACCCATCCTACAGACAAGTCACTATGAAAAATAATAAAGTGAAATATCCAGGCATTCCCAGTGTGATTCATGGCAATGGCGCTGTTGCCTATGTCATGAACCACGTTTGTGGCGGCGTTATCGGTTATCCCATAACCCCGTCGACGGAAATTGCGGAGATTTTCGAAGCCGCCCGCGCCGAAGGCGGCATCAACGTCTGGGGCAAGCATCCGTTTTTCTTTAGCCCGGAGGGGGAGCACTCGGCACAGAGCGGCGCGCTCGGGGCGGCATTGACCGGCGGCCAGTTCATCTCAAACGCCTCGTCAAGCCAGGGCATTCTTTATGCCATGGAATCCCATTACGTCACGGTAGGCAAGAAGGTGGGGGGCTTTGTGCTGCAGGTGGCGGCGCGGGTGGTGTCAAAACATTCGTTGAATGTGATGGCCGGCCATGACGACGTCTACGCGCTGCTCTCCTCGGGTTATACCATCCTGTTCGGGGCTAATCCCCAGGAAGCGGCGGACCTGGCGGCCATTGCCTATCGGGTCTCGTCGCTGTCGCTGATTCCCGTAGCCAACGCCATGGACGGCTTTTCCACCAGCCATATGCTGTGTGAAGCGCTGCTGCCCGAGCCGGCGCTGTTGGCGGAGTACTTGGGTGATCCGGCGGGGCGCATCAAAGCGCCCACCGCGGCGCAGGAGATGCTTTATGGCGCCAAAGGGCGCGTATTCCAGCTTAAGCGGTATCTGTCCCGCCACCAGGCCGATATCGCCAACGACGGGCGGTCGGCGCTGCAAAACTACCTGGAGCTTAACGCGCAAGCCATTGAACAAGAGCAACAAGGCAGCCTGGTAGCCGAGACGCTGGGCTGGCTGCCGGTCGAACTGCACGCTCCCTGGCGGAGGCAGTGGATGAATGCCTTTGAGCAGGGTACCCGGCAATTGGTGCCGGCGTTAATCGACGTCAATCAGCCGGGGCTGACCGGCGGTGTACAGAACCAGCCGGATTTCCAGGCCGGGGCGGCTGATCATCGCGCGCATTTCGCCAGTGACGTGCCGGCGCTGGTGCGTCTGGCAATGGCGGAATACGGCGAGTTGACCGGACGCCATTATCAGCCGATACAGACCTTTATGTGTGAAGATGCTGAAAATGTCATGGTGGCGCTGGGGTCCGTCACCGATGATATCGAGGCGGTGGTGGCGTATCTGCGCCGCCAGGGGCGGAAAGTGGGGCTGGTGGCGGTTAAGCTGCTGCAGCCGTTCCCGGAAGCGGAACTGGTGGCGGCGCTGCAAGGTAAGCGGGCCGTGACGGTGCTGGAACGTTCCGACCAGACGGAGCTCACCGTCCGGGTGACCCGCGCTCTGTTCAAGGCCCGGGAGAATGCCGATGAAGTGCGTCATGGGGATATTCCACCGATCCACGCCATGCCGCAGCTCACCACCGCCATTTTCGGTCTCGGCGGGCACGACCTGCAGCCGCGGCATTTGATCGCCGCCTTTGACAATATGGCGAATGGCCAGGGGGCGCCGCTGGTCTATTTGGGTTCGCAGTTCTTCTCCCGATCGCCTTCCCCCTATCTGGAGAAACTCCAGGCGCGCCTGATAGGAGCCTATCCGGAAACCGAACGGATGGCGCTTAACACCGGGCCGAACCCGAACCTTCTGCCGGAGGGCGCGTTCCGCATCCGTTTTCATTCGGTGGGCGGTTACGGCACTATCGCCACAGGTAAACTGTTAACCGATATTCTGGCGGGCGCGCTGGATATGCACTCGAAATCGGCGCCGAAATACGGTTCGGAAAAAAGCGGCGCGCCCACCAATTATTACATTACCCTCAGTCCGGAGCCGGTGAAAATCACCAATGCCGAACTCGAGGATGTTGAAATCGTCATTTCGCCGGATCACAAGGTATTCAGTCATACCAACCCCCTGCGCGGCCTGGTGGCCGGCGGCACTTTTATTATGCAATCCAATCTTTCCCCGCTGGAGGTGTGGCGGGAATTACCGGCATCGGCCCGCAAGACCCTGGATGAAAAAAAGATCCATTTTCTGATTATCGATGCGTTTGCCGTCGCGAAAAAACATGCGCCGACGCCGGAGCTAGAAACCCGTATGATGGGCATCGCCTTTATCGGCGCGGTGGTGGGTCATGTTGAACGGGTGTCGGCCGGCTCATCCGCCGACGTGATACTGGCGAGAATCCGCCAGCAGATCGGTAAAAAGTTCGGTGCCAAGGGCGGTGCGGTGGTGGACGGCAATATGGCGGTTATCCACGACGGCATTGCCGCCACCAGGCGGGTTGATTACGTCTCTGCGGCTTTTATCGACATCGCCGGTCAACCGGCATCGGTGAGCCCGTATTCGGTATCTTTATCCGCCGGGCATGAACATCCGGAAGATACATCGGTTTTGAACGGTCTTTTCGACCATGAATATTATGAAGAAACCGTGGCGCGCCCCTTCCGTGAAGGCACCATCGGTGAAGCGCCGGTACTGCCCGGCGCCGGTCTGTTTATGCCCGCCGGCACCGCGAGCGCGAAGGATAAAGGGCTGTTTCGCCGTTCGGTTCCCGCGTTCAACGCCGAAGCATGCACCGGCTGTATGGAGTGTGCGCTGGTGTGTCCGGACGCGGCGATCCCGAATACGGTACATGATATCCACCAACTGCTGCTGGAGGGTATCCGCCGGCTCGGTCTGGATGAAAGCCGGCGCGAGGCCATGGGTATGCATCTTTACCCGCTGGTGGATGCGGTGCGTGAAAGCTACCGTCAAAGTAAAACGCCGCGGCCCTTCCATGATGTCGTCGCCGATGCGGTGGCGGGATTGGCCATTGACGCGGCGGGCCTGCGTAAAGATTTTGTCAAACTGGCCGAGGTGCTGGCGGTGTATCCCGTTGCCCGGACCCGGCCGTTCTTCGATGCGGTGGAAAAGACCGGTGCCGGCGGCGGCCTTTTTGCCGCGATCGTTGATCCGTGGAAATGTACCGGTTGTCTTGAGTGCATCAGCGTTTGCGGGCCGGGCGCGCTGGCGGAACGCGCTCAGGACGCGCCGCTGCAACAGACCCTGCAGGCCCGTTTCGAGTTTATGACCGCGTTGCCGAAGACCCCGGCGCGTTTTTATGCCGACGCGCTCAAACCCGACGGCGACATCAAACGGATGTTGCTTGAACCCGGCAATTATTACGCCACCACCGGCGGCCACGGCGGATGTCGCGGCTGCGGCGAGGTGACGGCCATCCGTTTGGTGGTCTCCGCCAATCATGCCATCACGCATCAGCGCCAGCAGGAGCACCGGGAAGAGCTGGAGGACCTTATTGCCCGGCTGAACGGGAAGCGGAATGGATTGCCGCAGGCGGAAGAAGCCCGGCGCGTGCGCCTCGGCGGACTTATCGATACGCTGGAAAAAAGGCTGTATCTGTACGAAGGCGGTCCCGGGGGGAGTGGCCCGGCAGGGGCGGTTATCGCCAACTCCACCGGCTGCAGCAGCGTTTACGCCTCGACCTTCCCGTACAACTGCTATAACGATCCCTGGGTCAACAGCCTGTTCCAGGACGCCCAACCGCTGGCCAAAGGGATGTTCGAGGGGCTGGCCGCACAGGCGGTGGGGGATGTCCGCGCCTTGCGCCTGGCGCGTCTCGAACTGGCGGACCAATACTGTCCGGACCTGCACGATCCGGCGCTCCGTTACCTGTCGTGGAGCGGCTTCACCCCAGACGAACTTGCCCTGTTGCCGACGGTAATGACCATCGGCGGGGACGGCGCCACCTATGATATCGGCTTCGGCGCGCTGTCACGCATTCTAACCAGCGGCACGCCCCTCAAGGTGGTGGTGCTGAACACCGGTGTCTATTCCAACACCGGTGGCCAGGCTTCAACTTCAAGCTTCATCGGCCAGGACGCCGACCTGGCCCGCATCGGCAAGGCTCAGGGCGGCAAGCATGAAGCCCGCAAAGAGCTGGGGCTGATTGCCTCATTCCATCCCGGTGTGTTTGTCTGTTCCACCACCACCGCGCTGCCGGGGCATTTCCTCAAGAATACGCTGGAGTTCCTGCGCTATAGCCAGGGCCCGGCGGTGCTGGATATCTATACCCCTTGTCAGAGCGAGCACGGCATTACCGACGCCGCCGCCGCCCGGCATGGCCGTCTGGCGGTGGAAAGCCGGATGAACCCGGTGTTTGTGCACGATACGCGCCGCGGCGCTTCGTTGCACGACTGGTTCTCCCTGGAGGGGAATCCTGATGCGGATAAGGACTGGACCGCCACTACCCTTGAGTATCTCGACGAAAACGGCGCCCTGCGGCTGTTGACCATGGCGCTGACGCCGGCGGTCTTCGCCCTGGGGGAAAATCGCTTCAGAAAGCAGTTTTATGCGCTGGATAGCGAGGACGAGGGGCACACGACAGCGGTGGAGACGTATATCGATCTGCCGCCCGTTGAGCGGACGCAGCGCATTCCCTTTGTCTATGCCGTGGACGCCAACCGGCATCTCATCAAGCTCGGCGTCTCGCCGTCGTTGATCGAACTGGTGGAAGAGCGGCGTAAGTACTGGCGGATGTTGCAATATCTCGCCGGTCAGGATGTCGGGAAAATGGCGGCGGAACACGATGCCGCCATCAACGCCCTGACGGCGCGGTATCAGGCCTCCGTGCAACAGCGGGAAGTTGCCATGGACGATATCGCCCGCGCCATGTCCCGGCTGGCGGCGTCCAGCAAGGTACCGCCGATGGGCGCCGGCGCTATTCCCATCACCATGGTGAACGACGCATCGTCCGCCGGCCTATCCCCCGCGGCGGAGCGCGAGGCGCCGGTCACGCTCTCCCCGGAAGACCAGGAGAAGTGCACCAATTGCAAAACCTGCTATCAGGATTTGCCTGAGATCTTTGAAAGGACCCGCGTGGTTATCAACGGCGAGAGCCGGGAAATCGCCCATATGATCCCCGGCGTGCTGGAGCGTTTGACCATCACGCCGGAGCTGAAGCGCCGTATTCAGCGGGTAGCGGCCAACTGCGATGCGGAGATCATACAATGAGCAGCGAAAACAGGCTTTCGTTAACACAGGGCGGATCACCGCAGGATGCTTTCTCACAAAACGCATCATCACGGATTGCTTCCGCGGATAACGCTTTCTCACCGGACGCGTCTTCACAGAATGCTTGCTCAGAGAACGCTTTCTCACCGTATGCGTCTTCACAGAATGCTTGCTTAGAGAACGCTTTCCCACAGGACGCTTTGCGCCGTTATCTCGGGGCCGGCACGGTCCTTGAAAATACCCGAGCGCAGTTGTCGGCCCTAGAGCAAACGGAGCCGGTGGATACCTATCACCGGCAGATGGCGCTGTTGGGCCGCCGGCTGCAAAACCAGCCGCGGGCCTTTCACGATATGTTCATCGCCGACGGCACCCAGGCCGTGGCCTTGGAATTCCGCCAGGAGGAGCTGGGCGCCGAATTCACCTTTACCCTGTGGGAGCTACTGCTTTCGGACAATGATGCCGGCAAACTGCTGATGCGTTTTATCTGGGAGGTTCCATTAAAACTCAAGCGTAAATTCATTCGAGCCCTCGACCGGCATCTGTCCGGGCGTTATCCGGTATTCCTGGGATTGTCGGATAACTGGCCGGCGGAGAACGCCATTCCGCCCTATATACGTGACCCGGCGCTGCGCGCGCGGGATTTCGAACTGGTAAACCAGGGTTATCTCGGTTATATGAATGTGGGTTACAGCGCCCGTGAGGTGGAATTGCTGGTCTGGCTGGAAGCCCTGCGTGACAAGCAGTGCGAAGAAAAGCCCTGTGAAATCGGCCTGACCGTCCCCGGCAAATCAGCGCCCAAGGGCGGATGCCCGGTGAAAATTCACATTCCGCAGATGCTCAGCCTGCTGGGCACCGGCCGCTTTCGCGAAGCGATGGAACTCATAGAAAGCTGCAATCCGTTGCCCAACGTCACCGGGCGGGTGTGCCCGCAGGAGTTGCAGTGCCAGGGCGTCTGCACCCACCAAAAACGACCGATTGAAATCGGCCAGCTTGAATGGTATCTGCCCCAGCGGCATAAGATGTTTGCCGACGGCGGCGGCGAGGATGTCCCCCTGCGCCCCGATCCCTGGGCTCTGGCGGTAAAACCCCCCATCGCCGTGGTGGGTTCCGGACCCGCAGGACTTATCAACGCCTACCTGCTGGCGGCGGAGGGATTTCCGGTGACGGTATTCGAAGCCTTCCACGCCTTGGGCGGTGTGTTGCGTTACGGTATCCCGGAGTTCCGGCTGCCCAATGACCTGATTAATGATGTGGTGGACAAGATAACCCTGCTGGGGGGAAAGTTCGTGACCAATTTCGTGGCGGGCAAGACCGCCACCCTTGATGACCTGAAGAGCGCCGGATTCTGGAAGATTTTCGTCGGTACCGGTGCCGGGCTGCCGCGCTTTATGAACGTACCCGGAGAACATCTGCTTAACGTGATGTCCGCCAACGAGTTTCTGACCCGCGTCAATCTGATGCAAGGCGCTCAGGAGGAGTATGAAACGCCGCTGCCGGAAGTCAGCGGCAAACGGGTGATGGTTATAGGCGGCGGCAATACCGCGATGGATGCGGCCCGTACCGCCCTGCGCCTGGGGGGCGAGGTCACTATCGTCTATCGCCGCACCCAGAGCGAAATGCCGGCGCGGGTGGAAGAGCTGCAACATGCGCGGGAGGAGGGCATTGTGCTCAAAGTCCTGCGCGCCCCCTGCGAGTTTATCGGCGACGATAACACCCATTTTGTCCGGCAGGCCATGCTTGATGTCATGACGCTGGGGGAAGCCGACGCCTCCGGTCGACGCAGCCCGGCGGCTACCGGCGAAAAAGAGCCGATGGCGGTGGATTTGGTGATTATGGCCCTCGGCAACTCTCCCAATCCTATTATTAAAGACGCCGAGCCGGATCTGCATACCACCCGATGGGGCACCGTCGAGGTGGGGCAGGGTTCGCAGCAAACCTCCATCAACGGCGTGTATTCAGGGGGAGATGCATCACGCGGCGGCTCCACCGCCATTAACGCCGCCGGTGACGGCCAGGCGGCGGCCCGTGAAATCGTCGGCGATATGACGCTGTCCCCCGAGGAAATCCGGACCAGGGTAAGTTTGGCCCGGGGCTACTCATTGCTTGCCGCCGCCCCGAAAACCATTTTGGCGAAGAGAGAGCTGGCGGACGGCATCGTCGAATTTATCGTCCATGCGCCTCTGATTGCCAAAGCCGCCCGCGCCGGACAGTTTGTTCGTGTGCTGCCGTGGGCCAGCGGCGAATTGATTCCCCTGACCCTGGCCGATTGGGACCCGGAGCAGGGCACTCTCTGCCTGGTGGTACAGGGGATGGGAAGCAGCAGTCTGTCCATCAACCGGATGCGGGTGGGGGATGTGTTTGCCGGCATTGCCGGTCCACTGGGCAGGCCCAGCGTCGTGCACAGCTATTCGGACACATCCGGGGATATGGGTGCGGGCAACGATACGGACACCTTAGCGAATAAGGATGCGGGCAACGCTTCGGGCAGCTATGCGGATAAGCCCACAGGTCAGAATGCCTGCAAGCCTGGGGACCAGACCGCCGGCAACAATACCGTGGTCTTTACCGCCGGAGGCGTCGGCCTGCCGCCGGTATATCCCATCATGCGGGAGCATTTACGCGCCGGCAACCATGTCACTCTCATCGCGGGTTTCCGCAACGCCGGGCTGCTGTTCTGGATCGGGGACGACGAACGCATCGGCAAACTGCAGTTGAGTTATCCGGGATTGCTGGATGTCATTTATACCAGTAACGACGGCAGTTTTGGCGTCAAAGGCTTTGTCACTGTCCCGCTGGAAGACCTGCTTAAAAGCAACCTGAGAGGGGAAGGGCGGCAAATAACCGAAGTCGTGACCATCGGTCCGCCGCTGATGATGCGCGCGGTTTGCGATTTGACGCGTCCTTACGGCGTGAAAACCGTTGCCAGCCTGAACTCGATTATGGTGGATGCCACCGGCATGTGCGGCGCCTGCATGGTGCCGGTGAATATCGACGGCAAGATGGTGCGTAAACACGCCTGTATCGACGGCCCGGAAATCGACGGGCATCTTATCGACTGGGATAAATTCCTGCCGCGTTTTAATCAGTTCAATGTCCAGGAACAGGCCAGTAAACGGCAGCATGGCTTCGCGTAACAAGGGCTCCCCCGGACGGTCTTACCAGGCCGTTCAGGGGGACTCGCCATCGGCCATCTTCCCGCCTCTCTTCGCCAGTTTTTTGTACCGCTTCTCAAGCATTATGTTAGTGACTTTCAATAGATAAGTTCAATTTCATGGTATTTTGTATCGAAATATTAGCGGTACTGTATTATAAAGTTACGAAGCGTATTATTAAATGCTTCTATGATGTAAATAAAATGTGAAGGAATACAATAATGGCTTATGCAACCAAGAATCCGTTTACCGGCAAAGTGATAAAAACCTTTCCCGACGCAACCGACGAAGAAGTGATTACTGCCATAGAGCATGCGCACGGGGCTTTTCTGAACTGGAGAGACCAGACTTTTTCGACGCGCGGTAAAATCATGCAGCGCGCCGCGGATATTCTGCGCGACAACAGCGAACGTTACGCCAAGATTTTGACCCTTGAAATGGGGAAAATCTTATCCGAGGCAAAAGCTGAAGTTGAACTGTCGGCACAGATTTTTGAATTTTACGCCAAAAATGCCGAAACCCTGTTGGCACCTGAAAAACTCACCGTGGCGAAACCCGAAGAAGGGGAGTCGGTGGTTTTTCATGAGCCTCTGGGCGTGCTGCTGGCCATCGAACCCTGGAATTTCCCGTATTATCAGATTGCCCGCATCATTGCGCCGCAGCTTTCGGCCGGGAATACCCTGCTGCTGAAGCACGCCTCCAACGTTCCCCAGGCGGCGGCTATTTTTGAGCAGCTTATGCATGAAGCGGGATTGCCGGATGGCGCGTTCACCAATCTGTACGCCACCCGCTCGCAAATTGAGCTTATCCTCAACCACCCCCATGTTCAGGGCGTGGCGCTGACGGGTTCGGAAGGCGCCGGTGCCCTGGTGGCCCAACAGGCCGCGAAGGCGCTGAAAAAGTCCACGCTTGAACTGGGCGGGGCGGATGCCTTTATTGTCCTGGCTGACGCGGATATGGAACCCACGGTGAAATGGGCGGTGTTCGGACGGCATTGGAACGGCGGCCAGGTGTGCGTCTCTTCCAAACGCATGATCGTGGTTGACGATGTTTATGACGATTTCATGGCCCGCTATACCGAGGGCGTCGCGGCGCTGCGCGCCGGCGATCCTCTGCTGGACACCACCACCCTGGCGCCGCTGTCTTCCCAGGAAGCCGCGGAAGAGGTAAAAGAAAAAATCCGGCTGGCGGTGGAACACGGCGCCACCGCGACGGAAGTCGGTCCTAAGGTGCCGGCGCAGGGCGCGTTTGTTCAACCCACTATCCTGACGAATGTCGCGGAGGATAACCCGGCCTATTCCATGGAATATTTCGGCCCGGTCTCCATGATATTTCGTGCCAAGGACGAGGACGATGCCTTACGCATTGCCAATGATTCCCCCTTCGGCCTGGGCGGCTCGATATTCACCGCCGATGCCAAGCACGGCGCGGAATTGGCGCGGAAATTCTCCACCGGCATGGTGTATATCAACCATCCCACCCGGGTGAAAGCGGATCTGCCGTTCGGCGGCGTCCGGCGCTCCGGCTATGGACGCGAGCTTATCGGGCTCGGCATCAAAGAGTTTGTAAACCATAAACTGGTGTCGGTGGTGGATATCAACGCCGAGTTTTAAAGAGGGCGTTTATACCCTTTATTTTTCCCGTTGCGGCCGGGTTGCTTTGTAACCCGGCTCATCCATGAGCCTCGTCCCTTCGGGCCGCTGCAAGCAGCGTTCAAATCTGTTCCAGACAGATTTGTCACAAGCCAGCTATCTTGCTGCAACCCGACGTCTGTCAAGTAAGGTACATTTAACGTGAAATACGGCCAATACTATTGATTGGCCGTATTTCATCTTATGTTATGATCAGCGACGAATCTGGCTCGGCGGGCGAAGCGAAGGCGATCGCTATGGTAATCCATACAAAGAACAGGAGCAGAGCGAAATGGCTTTTTTTATCGTCACCATGACACACCCCGACGGTGATGGCTGGAAAAAACATCTGCACGAACATATCGACTATCTGCAAAAACTGGTTCAACAGGGCGTTTTGCGGGCTTCGGGTCCGGTGAAAAATTCGCCATTACGCAGTGGTTTTCTGATTTTCAAGGCCGCGTCCCGCAAGGAAGTTGAATTGTTGATTGAGAAAGACCCCTTTTCCCTGGCAAGATTAATCGTGAGTTTGAGCATTTCGGAATGGGATCCGTTATTTGGCGAGTTTGCGGCGGAATCCAGCGGCGTACAGCCCGGCTAAAAATAATAGCCCTTTTCCACGAAGAATCTCATCAATACCCCGTTTTCCTGTTATCGAATAAAGCCGTTTGCCTGCAGTAAGTCATTAGCCGTCCAGTCGGCAACAGGCGACAGGGCATGACGCTTATTGCGCCGCGAGGACTACTGCACAACCGCTCTTTGGCGGTGGATCATCGTCATGGGGATCATGACTTTCTCAACGCCGGCCACGCCATGGGTCAATGCGTTTTGCATGGCATTAAAGGCCTGTTCCACCCAGGCGTTTTCATTTTGCCGCATTGACCAAACGTTGTTTGATAAAAATCCCAGCATGGCATGTTCGTCAAAGGTGCCGATATTGATTTCGGCCGGGATATAGCCATATTGTTCACGCAAAACGCTCAGCGCACCCTCCAGTATCGGCAACGAAGAGGCGATAAATCCCTGCGGCGCCCGATGATGCTGCGCAAAGAACCGGCTCATCATCAGCACCCCGTCTTCCTGGCGATTATGGCCGGCCTCCAGGATCCATTGGCGGGAGTTTTCCCCCATGATCTGCCTGTAACCCTGCAAACGCATTTTAATCGCCGGTTGTTCGGCATCCCCCGCCAGAAAATAAAGCGGCGCCGATCCGTTGGCTGCCTTCATGACGCGGGTGAGCTGCACGGCGCCCTGACAATTGTCGCTGACCACCAATGAAACGCCCGTCTCGCCAAAGTCGCGGTCCAGCAGCACCAGCGGACGCCTTTCCACCAGTTTTGCATGATGGTTTTGTGACTCGCGGGATGAAGGCACGACAAACAGACCGTCCACATTACGTTGCAGCAACCCTTCAACCAGCTTGTTTTCATGACGGACGTCGCTGTAAGTACAACCGATCATGAGCTGGTAACCGGCGTCCCGGCAGCGTATTTCCAATTTCTCCGCCAGGGTGGAAAAAAACAGGTTGGACAGGCGCGGCACAATGAGCCCCAGGGTATCGGTTTTATTCAGCTTAAGGCTGCGGGCCGTATGGTTTACCTTGTAACCAAACTCGGCCACATAGTTATTGATCCGTTCCTGCGTTTTGGCGCTGATGCGATATTGCTCAGCTTTCCCGTTCAGTACCAGGCGGATGGTGGTAATGGAGAGATGTAACGCTGTGGCTATCTGCTCAACCGTTTTTACCATTAAAAATGCTGTCCCGAAAAGTCACCGTAAGGAAATTGTAACGTATCCGCTAACTCGAGTCAGCTATTACATCTCGCGTCCTCCTTGGCGGAGGGTTTATTGTCGGTTATTGTAAAGGTAACCCGATAATCGTTTAAGACGTTTGGTCCACAGCGGGAACACCGATGAAGAAACAGTCCGGCTTGCTGATAACCTTATCCCGCCGACAGGTGTTGCGGTTGGCTGCCGCATGGGCAGCCCTGGGAGGCGGTCTTGCCTCCTGTGGCGCTGCCGCGGACGCCGCGGGACAACCTTCACCAGGAGCGAAAACCATGCCGACCCGAATAATTCCCTCTTCTCGCGAAGCGCTGCCGGTTATCGGCCTCGGCACCTATCGCGGCTTTGATGTCGGTCCCGGCAGCGCCGATTATGCCCGGTTGCCCGGCGTACTGGACGCGCTTTTTGCCGCCGGCGGCACGGTTATCGACAGTTCCCCCATGTACGGCCTGGCGGAGCGCTCGGTGGGGGAGCTATTAAGCGCGCGGCATCCCCGGCCCAGGGCATTTATCGCCACCAAAGTCTGGACTTCAGGCCGCGAGGCCGGCATCCGCCAGATGAATGATTCCTTCCGTTTGCTGCAAACCGACGTTATCGACCTGATGCAGATTCATAATCTGCTGGATTGGCGCACGCACCTGCCGACGCTGCGAGACCTGAAAGCGGCGGGCCGTATCCGCTATATCGGCGTCACGCATTATTCCGCCTCGGCCTACGATGCCCTTGAGTCGGTGCTCAATACCACACCGCTGGACTTTTTGCAGATCAATTATGCATTGGATGACCGCACCGCCGAAAAGCGGCTGTTGCCTTTGGCGCGGGATAAAGGCGTGGCCGTTATTTGCAATACCCCTTTCGGCGGCGGCGGGCTGCTGCGCCGTCTCGGTTCAACGCCTCTGCCCGCCTGGGCCGGGGAGGTTGGGGCCGTTTCATGGGCGCAGCTGGCGCTGAAGTTCATCCTGGCCAATCCGGCCATTACCTGCGGGATACCGGGTACAGGCAATCCCAATAACATGGCGCAAAACGCGGCGGCGGCTTCCGGGCCGGCACTCACCCCGGCTCAGGTGCGCGAGCTTATTGCTTTGGCCTGATGAGGCCCGCATCCCATGACGGATGGTTTCCCGCCGCGCATCGTCGGCGAAGTCGGTTACGGCGGTTAAAAATGAGCCGGGGCTCCCCCTTGTCGCCAGACAAAATGCCGCTGACACCGACCGCCTGTCAAGACGTTTTTTTGCCCCTCAGCCCCCAGCAGGCGGCGAGGATAATGAACCAAAGCGGCGTCACCAACAGCGCTTGCCGGGTATCCGCCTGTAACGTCAGCAGCACCAGCACAAACAGAAAGAATCCCATGCACACCCAGCACATCCCTTTACCCAGCGGCATTTTAAAGTGCGATTGCCGATGACGCTCCGGGTATTGTTTACGATAGGCGAGGTAAGAGCAGAGAATAATGGTCCAGATGAACATAAACAGAATCGCCGACACCGTAGTCACCAGGGTGAAGACCGTCATGACGTTGGGAATCAGGTAAATCAAGGCGACGCCAAGCAGCAGGCACAGACAGGAAAACACCAGCCCGTTGGTGGGCACGGCGCGGCGCGACAGGCGGGCAAAACGGCGATGGGCCGAACCCTGTTCCGCCAGGCCATACAGCATGCGGCTGGTGGAAAACATGCCGCTGTTGGCGGAGGAGGCCGCGGAGGTCAGCACGACAAAATTCACCACGCCGGCGGCGGCGGGCAGGCCCGTCAACATGAACATGGACACAAACGGGCTATGATCCGGCGCGATGCTGTCCCAGGGCGTTACCGCCATTATGGCTATCAGCGCCAGCACATAGAACATGATGACGCGCAGGGGGATGGCGTTAATGGCGCGCGGCAATACCTTGTGTGGATCGCGGGTTTCCGCCGCGGTGGTTCCCACCAGTTCGATACCGACAAAGGCGAAGACCGCGATTTGGAAACCGGCAAAAAAACCGCTGAGACCTTTAGGAAAAAGACCGCCATGACGCCAGATATTCGACAGTGCCGCCGTGCCGCCCGTGTGTGACGGATAATGAAGGGCCGCCAGAACGAAGCCGGCGACAATCAGGGCGACAATCGCAACGATTTTAATAATCGCAAACCAGAATTCCATTTCGCCGAACAGCCTGACGGTGGCGATATTCAGGGCAAAAAACACCCCAACGCACAGCACTGCGCTCATCCAGACAGAGAAATCGGGAAACCAGAACTGAAAGTAGGCGCTGATGGCCACCACGTCGGCAATGCCGGTGACTATCCAGCAAAACCAGTAAGTCCAGCCGGTGAAATAGCCCGCCCAGGGACCGAGCAGATCCGCGGCGAAATCGCTGAAAGATTTATACTCCAGATTGGACAGCAGCAACTCCCCCATGGCGCGCATCACGAAAAACAGCATAAAGCCGATGATCAGATACACGAAAACGATTGAGGGGCCGGCCAGTGTGATGGTTTTAGCGGAACCCATAAAAAGGCCGGTACCAATGGCGCCGCCGATGGCAATCAGCTGTATATGGCGGTTATGGAGATTGCGCCGGAGCTTATTCGGACTCTGTTCAGTTAATAGTTTTTCTGTTGCATGCTCAACCATATAGACTTATTCCTGTCAGTGATGTTGTTTCGGCTCTGCCGGCCGATATCCGTGCGGCGTTAACGCCGGTTAGCCGCATAAGATAGTGGAATAATAGCTTGAGGGGGTAATAGTTTTTTAGCTGGATGAATCGTTGCAGACTCTATGTGAATCACTCTTGATCTCAACAAGGTGTTAAGATTAACTACGGCAAGTTAGGCCACCTGCCGTCGGATGTTAAAGCCATCATCGGCAATAAGGTTCAGGAGGAATAGATTCCCCTGGATACCGCTTGGCTAACAAATTTATTTGATGGTGGTTTGCCATGGTAAAAGTGGGATTTATCGTTGAAGGCGACAGTGAAAGAACCATTATTGAATCAGCCATTTTTAAGCAGTTTTTGAAAGACCATGATTTTGAACTCGTTCGTCCAGTTATTGATGCAAAGGAGGGCGGGTAATTTATTGCCGATACGCAAGCGATGAGAACCTGGCTGGAAGATGATGTGTTTGATGAACCGCATCCGGAAAATACCATTAATATGCCTTGGGACAGGTTAAAACAGATTGCGGCACAACATCATAACTGTCCCAGCCCCAAAGCGTTAGTCGAGTATTTTAAAGGCAGATAATGCAAATGAACGAGATTATGCATCCTCTAAAAGCCGGTGGAACAGCCTGTGATAAGCCATGTAGACATGTGCAATGTACCTGGTTATTCTTGGGTTAGGGACGAAATGGAATCCTTTGATATATCCACATGTCATCGCTGACCTGATAACCTTGTTTACTGACCCTATCCCCATGGGCCCATAAACCCAAATCATAAATACGCGTTGTTGTAGCATCACGGCAATGGCATCCCGAAATGCGTCCGATAGCCAAACTGCGATGTCGCCGGCGGGACAGTGGGTAAACCTAAGCGCTGGGAAAAATCCCGCTGCAACAGTCCCGCCGAAAAAGTCACCCTTTAATGTTGTGTTTTCCCTTGATGAATGGTGCCGTAACCTATGTCTCTTTCACATTTTGCCGCTTCATTCGGCAGGCTCCCCAAAGGGCCCCGTCTTGATCGTATAGTGGCTTCGTCAAACTATGTCGGGGGCGAATTTCGCAACCAGCTTCCCACCACGATGTTTTCCGATGGGGGCAGCTATTTTTCGTCATTATGGGATTTTACGTTTGGCGCCGCGGAAAGAGTTAAACCTGACTACGCCCTACCGGTGATTAAGACCAATCTGATAAAACTGGACCCGAATCTTGATATGGCGCTATGGTTCGGCCATTCATCTTATTACCTGCAGCTTGCCGGCAAGCGTATTCTTATCGATCCGGTTTTCAGCCCCTATGCCGCGCCCGTGTCTTTTTTGAATAAGGCGTTCAGCACCGACGGGGTTTTTTCCGCCGGCGATATGCCGGAAATCGATTATCTGATTATTTCCCATGATCACTGGGATCATCTGGATTATCCGACGATGATCGCGTTGCAGGGGAAAATCAAGGTGGTTATCTGTCCTCTTGGCGTGGGGGCCCACCTGGAATACTGGGGAATAGCGCCGGAAATTATCCATGAATTCGACTGGAACGAACAGTGGACGCCCGAGCCGGATTTTACCTTGCATATGCTGCCCGCGCGGCACTTTTCCGGCCGCGGACCGAAAAGGAATCAAACGCTCTGGGCCAGCGTCATGCTGGAGACGCCCCATCGCCGGGTTTTTTACAGCGGGGATAGCGGTTATGGTCCGCACTTTGCCCGGATTGGCGACAGATTCGGGGCAGTGGATCTGGCTATCATGGAAAACGGACAGTACGATCAACATTGGAAATATATCCATATGATGCCCGAAGAAACGGTTCAGGCAGCCCTGGATGTGAAGGCAAAAAGAGTGCTGCCGGCCCATGCCGGAAGATTTACCCTGTCTCACCATGCCTGGGACGAGCCCTATAACCGCATTGTTGCCGCAAGCCAGGGTAAATCTTTTGTTCTTGAAACCCCCCGCATGGGGGACATCGTGAATCTGGAGCGTCCCGGGCATCGTTTTGACCCTTGGTGGCAGGCAGAAGGACAAGCGGCGCCCGCCTAGTAAAAAGGATGCAGCTGGCGCTGTTGCGCCAACAACGCTGCCTGTTGCTGAACAACTTCCCAAACAGCTTCACCGGCCGGTGATAGCGTTCGGTTTTTACGCCGGGCTAACATGAGCGAACGATTAATTTCCGGTTGCAGCGCCCGGACCACCAGTGAACTGCCCGCCGGCAGCGGCAGGGCCAGCGCAGGCACGATACTGATGCCGATACCCGCTTCCACCATGGGAAACAGCGTGGCGGGATGGCCTATCTCCTGCACTATTTCGGCGGTGATGCCCTGTTGTCTGAGCGCTTCATCCAGCAGGGCGCGGCTGCCGGAGGCGTAATCCTGCAAGACCAGACGGCAGCCGTTCAGGGATCGCCAGGCCACCTGCTTCTGCCCGGCAAACGGGTGATCGCTGCGGCATAAGAGCAAAAAAGGTTCCAGCAACACCGGCTGACAGTACAAGTCCGCGGTTTGGATCGGGTCGATGACAATGCCGAAATCCACTTCGGCATTGCGGATACTCTCCAGCACCCACTGCTGAGGCCGGTCACGTAATCGCACCTTAATGTCGGGATACAGCTTCTCGCTGACTGACAGGCACTGTGGCATCAGATGGGCGGAGATGGTCGGGCTTGCCGCGATATGGACTTTACCGCTGCGCTGTTGTCCGTAATGCCGGGCGTCTTGCAAGGTGGTATTCAACTCATCCAATGCGCGCTCCAGGCGACTGACCAGACGCTGCCCGGCTTCGGTCAATACCACTTCTCGGGTGGTGCGATCGAGTAACGTGACCCCCACCTCTTTTTCCAATTCCTTGATGCTATGGCTTACCGCCGACTGGCTGAGTCCGATGGTTTCGCCCGCGCGGCTGAAGCTGCCGTGGCGGGCTATGGCGACAAAAACGCGAAGCTGGCGTAGAGAATAATTCATGCGGAAAATTCATAAGATGATTAGATAAATCAATTTTATTTCTTAAAGCCAGTTAAGCACAATAGCCTATGACTTTTTTCGCCAGGAATTTTGATGAAACTTCCCGATTATTTGGATCCCATGACGCTGTCCCTGGTCTGCACCGTCGTGCTTGCCTCGATATTTCCCGCCCGCGGCGATTTGGTGGAATTCTTTCAGGTACTGACCACCGCCGCCATCGCGCTGCTGTTTTTCATGCACGGCGCTAAACTTTCCCGTGAAGCCATCATTGCCGGCAGTTCGCACTGGCGGCTGCATTTATGGATCATGGGCAGCACCTTTGTCATGTTTCCTCTGCTGGGCCTGCTCTTTACCTGGTGGCGGCCGGTACCTATGAGCCAGGAAATGTATGACGGTTTTCTCTATCTCGCTATTTTGCCTGCCACCGTGCAGTCATCCATTGCATTTACGTCCCTGGCTGGCGGAAATGTCGCGGCGGCGGTATGCAGCGCTTCGGCATCCAGCCTACTCGGCGTGTTCATCTCTCCGTTACTGGTGGGTCTGGTGATGCATGTCCACGGCGCCGGCGGCAATATCCGTCAGTTCGGCAGCATCATGCTGCAACTGTTGGCGCCATTTGTTGCCGGTCATCTGATGCGCCCCTGGATTGCCGGTTGGTTGGGACGTCATAAAAACATTGTCGGAAAAACCGATCGGGCTTCGATACTGCTGGTGGTCTACTCAGCATTCAGCGAAGCGGTAACGCATGGTATATGGCATCGCGTCAGTCCGGGCTCACTGATGTTGATTCTGGTGTCATGCCTGGGTTTTCTGTCAGTCATCATGTTCATCAATGTCTGGTGCGCCAGACGGTTGGGTTTTAACCGGCAAGATGAAATTACCCTATTATTCTGTGGTTCAAAGAAGAGCCTGGCCAATGGAATACCGATGGCGAACATACTTTTTCCGGCCGCAAGCGTAGGCGTGATGGTATTGCCTTTGATGATATTCCATCAGGTTCAATTAATGTTGTGCGCGGTATTAGCGAGAAGATATAAAAATAAAGCACAACAGGCGTTGACCGCGGGTAAGAAACACCCGGTGCGAGTAAATAGATAATGATGAAGTAGAAGAAGTTGGGAGGAAAATAAAATAAGAAAACAATATGATCAATATCCATGTATACATGCTATAGATTGCAGGAATAAGAGTATGGGCATAGTCTGAGTGGTGATTTTTTATATATTATCATCGGATTTTTTCAATCACTAATGACATGGATGTTAAAGCAACTGCACTATATCTTTTCCCCTTTGCACTTAATGAGGGCAGGTGCCGGATAAAACATTAACGTGTTATTATTCCTCCAAATAACTTATCAATAACATATTGTTTTATATGTAATAATATTTTTTATTATTTTCTATATTTAGTGGTACGTTTTATGCTTGTAATAAGTAGGAAGTGTAAGACATCTATTTGAACCAATACTTGTAATCAATGAGTTCATCCCATTTAAATTTTTTATCCCTGTTTCTGTTATTTGATGGCGTTATTTCAAAAATTTCTCCTGTCAGGATGGCACGCAGAAGTAAAAAATCGGGGCACAGGGCGTGAGATGAATATCAAAATCGTCGTATGAAAATACTATTTCAAAACATGGCGATTAACGAATAACGTCGTTATCTGAACAAAGCAGGCCGGTTTTGAATAACGAATAGGAAACACTCATGACAGTTTCAACATGCCCTGAATCCACGGTCTTAAATGTCGACAAGCTCCAGGTTCGGTTTAACCATGCGCCAATATCGGTGCTGGATAATATTTCTCTGGCTATTAAGGGCGGGCAAACCCTTGCGGTGGTAGGCGAGTCGGGCTGCGGTAAAAGTATTACCTCTTTGGCGTTAATGGGGTTATTACCGCCGAACGCCAAGGTTATCACCGGCAACCTGCAATTGGACGGCACCGATCTGACCCATCTGTCCGAACGTGAATTTGCCGATTTCAGGGGTCGGCAGGTTGCCATGATATTCCAGGAACCCATGACGTCCCTTAATCCGTCATTTACCCTCGGCAATCAGCTAATGGAAGCGGCCATGCGCCATCAGGCGCTCACCGGCCCGCAGGCAAAAGCGTTGGCATTGGAAATGTTGAAAAAAGTTCAGATCCCCGATCCGGCGGCGCGTATGGATAATTATCCTCATCAGCTCTCGGGAGGAATGCGCCAGCGGGTCATGATTGCCATGGCGCTGATCAACGGCCCCCGTCTGCTGATTGCCGATGAACCCACCACCGCGCTGGATGTGACCATCCAGGCGCAAATTCTTCAACTGTTACGCCAATTACAGCAGGATACCGGTAGCGCTATCTTGTTAATTACCCATGATCTGGGGGTCGTGGCGGAAATTGCCCATCATGTCGCGGTGATGTATGCCGGACAGATTGTCGAGCAGGGGTCCGTCCTGGAGATTTTCAACAATCCCCAGCACCCTTATACCGTCGGTTTGATTGGCGCTATCCCCACGCTCTCAGCCCACGGGGGAAACCTGTCCACCATTCCGGGTACGGTCCCCCAGCCCCATGAGATGCCTGCCGGCTGCCGTTTCGCCACCCGTTGCCCCTTTGCGGATCATCATTGCCGTCATCACCGGCCACAGCTGGAAAATCTGGTCCGTGAACATCAGGTGGCTTGTTTCAAAGCCCCTCTGGAAGAAAACATATCGGCGGAGGCGGCGCAATGAGCAATTCAACTCCTCCCTTGCTGGAGGCCTTGTCGTTAACCAAACGCTTTAACGCCGCCAAAACGCTGTTGCGGACCACATCCGGCGTGCTGGCGGTGGATCGCGTGTCACTGAGCGTATACCCGGGGGAAACGTTGGCGATAGTGGGTGAATCCGGATCGGGAAAATCCACGCTGGGTCGTCTGCTGCTGGGGCTGCTCCCCGCCAGCGAGGGCGAGGTCTGGTATCAGGGTCGCAATATTTGTGCCTTGAAAAAAAAACCGCTCAACCAGCTTAGGCGCGAATTACAAATTATATTCCAGGATCCCTTCTCTTCTCTCAATCCTCGTATGACGGTGGGGGAGATTATCGGTGAACCGATTTGGTTGCATGAAAACGTCGGTCAGGAAGAACGCCGGCAGCGGGTCAGGGAATTATTAAAAACAGTGGGTTTGCCCGCGGTGTTTGACGATCGATATCCCCATGAATTTTCCGGCGGCCAGCGGCAACGCATCGGAATCGCGCGCGCGCTGGCCTGCGGCCCCAAGCTGCTTTTGGGCGACGAGCCGGTTTCGGCGCTGGATGTTTCGGTGCAGGCCCAGGTGATTAATCTGCTGGCAAAGCTTAAGCAGCAGTTTGGACTGACCATGATTATCGTCGCCCATGGATTGGCGGTTGTTCGTCATATGAGCGATCGCACCGCAGTCATGTACCTGGGACAAATCATTGAATCGGCGCCCACCGGTGCGTTGTTCGACAGCCCGCTGCATCCTTATACCCGGGCACTTATCCGTTCCGCGCCCAGGCTTACCCCGGGAGGACGGCGCGACCTGCCGATAGAGGCGGGGGAGTTGCCCGGCCCCGGCTCCGTACCGCAGGGCTGCCGATATCACACCCGCTGCCCTTATGCCCGCGACGTCTGCCGGAGCTGGGAGCCGGTATTAACGCCGGTAGGGGAGGGTCGTCAGGTCTCATGCCATCGTTGGCGAGAGTTGCAGCATGAGGGATCTATCGTCGCCCCGCCGTTATCAGAGGCTTTTTTAAGACGCCATAGGCTTTTTGAACGCCAGATTTCCATTAACAGCAGCCAATCCTAAAGGTAAATTCTCGATGAAAATAAGTGCTCGGTTTTTTCTCGGTCTCAGCGGTTTGATCATGCTCAGCGCGAGCGGTATTGCCCAGGCGGAAACCGTGCTGCGGGTAGGTCTGAGCAGTGATCCCGATCAGCTCGACCCTGCGACCTCGCGCTCCTATACCGGCAGATTTGTCTTTAATGCGTTGTGCGATCGGTTGGTGGATATAGATGAGCATCTGAATATCGTCCCCGGCCTGGCGACCCAATGGTCCTGGAGCGCGGATAATAAAGCGTTGACTCTGCATTTGCGTCAGGGCGTGGTGTTCCATGACGGCGAAAAATTCGATGCCGCCGCCGTCAAATATAATATCGAAAGGGATCTTACCTTGCCGGGTTCAACCCGTAAAAGTGAAATTTCCTCCGTTAGTTCGGTGGAAGTTATCGATCCCTATACCGTTGTTTTGCATCTTAAGAATCCCGACGCGGCGCTGTTATCCCAGTTAACCGATCGTGCCGGCGCCATGCTGGCCCCCGGCGCCACGGCCAAGGGAAATGTCGCCGCCCACCCGGTATGTTCGGGACCTTATCAATTCGACAGCCGGGTGCAGCAGGATCGCATTGTACTGACAAAGTTTGATCAGTACTGGAACAGCAAGCGTTACCATTTTGACCGGGTAATTTTTCTGCCGGTTCCCGACGCTTCGGTACGACTGGCCAATTTACGCGCCGGCGACCTGGATCTCATTGACTGGGTCTCTGCCAGCGATGTGGGCACGGTGACGTCTGACAGCCATCTGACCCTGGCTAAACCTACGCCGCTGGGATACATGAGCGTGGTGTTCAATATCGCCAATGGTCAAAACAAACCCGCCAGTCCTCTGGCGACCGACCCGCGCGTCAGGCAGGCTTTTTCTCTGGGCATCGACCGGCAAGCCCTCAATCAGGTGGTTTTTGCCGGGCAATATACGCCGGCAAACCAGCCATTTACCGATGCCAGTCCCTATCATGTCCCGTTGCCGGTTCCGTCCCGCGATGTGACTAAGGCCAAGGCATTATTGGCCGCGGCGGGCGTGACCTCGCCTTTGCATGTCACCATGGTGGTGCCTAACGAACCCGTCGCCCAGCAAGTCGCCCAGGTTATCCAATCCATGGAGGCAGAAGCGGGTTTTGATGTGAGTCTGCAAATGACTGAGCATGCCACGCTGCTGAGCCGGTTATCCTCTGGGGACTTCCAGCTGGCCCTGTCCTCATGGTCCGGTCGCCCGGATCCGGACGGCGATGTCTATTCGTTTATTTCAAGCCACGGCGCCTTGAATGACGGCCGTTATAGCAACGATCAGGTGGACAAGTGGCTGCTGGCGGCCCGCCAAACCAATAACCAGGATCAGCGCAAGGCGCTGTACACCAACGTGGTCCGGCAACTGCAAACCGACATGCCGGTGGCCTATCTCTATTTTGAACCGCGCATATTTGCCATCAGCAATAAGGTAAAGGGGTTCGTCCCGTATCCCGATGCCTTGTTGCGTTTGGCGGATGTGACCCTCAGTCAATGAATGTAGCGAATCACGGGCGAACGGCCGAGGATGCCTTATGTTAGAGATAATTTGTAAACGTCTGGTACTGGCGATACCCACTCTATTACTGGTCACCGTGATGGCGTTTTGCCTGCAAAAATTGCTGCCCGGCGACCCGGTGCTGGCCATGGCCGGCGAGGAGCGCGATCCCCAGGTTATCCAGGCGCTGCGGGCGAAATACCATCTGGACGATCCGATCCCGGTGCAATATTACCGCTGGCTCGCCAGTGCGGCCCGGGGAGATTTGGGAACATCGCTGCGCAATCAGGAGCCGGTATTGAGCCTGATTGCCAGTAAATTGCCCGTCACGCTGGAGTTATCGGTTTTATCGCTGCTGATCGCGATGATTATCGGCATTTCCACTGGCATTCTTGCCGCGGTGCGCAAGGGGAGCTGGCTGGATCATGTGGCGAACGTCCTGTCGCTCACCGGCATCTCCATTCCGCATTTCTGGCTGGGTATGCTGATGATCCTGCTGTTTGCGGTCAAGCTCCGGTGGCTGCCCGCCTCGGGCTATGTCTCGCCGGCGGTGGATCTTGTGCAGAATCTCAGGACCCTGCTGATGCCCTCGCTGGTATTGGGATCCGGACTGGGGGCGATTCTGATGCGCCACACCCGCGCAGCGATGCTCGGCGTGCTGAGGGCGGATTATATCCGTACCGCGAAAGCCAAGGGACTGCTGCCGCTGCGTATCGTACTGAAACATGCCTTACGCAATGCGCTGGTTCCCATCATCACCCTTTGTACTCTGCTGTTCGGGGAAATACTGGGCGGCGCGGTACTGGCCGAACAGGTTTTTACCATTCCGGGATTCGGCAAACTCATTGTCGACGCGGTATTTAACCGGGATTACGCGGTGGTGCAGGGCGTGGTCATCGTGGTGGCGGTGGGGTTCATCCTGCTCAATTTAATGGCCGACGTACTCAATATCGCCATCAATCCGCGTATGAGGAGGGCCTGACGTGAGCCAACTGACGGCCGGGGCCATTAACCTGGGCAAGAAAAAGCGCCATGGACGGGCTTTTAATAAATTTTTTGCCAACAGAGGGGCGATGACCGGAGCGGCAATCATCTTGTGTTTTGTTCTGGTGGCATTACTGGCGCCGCTGATTGCCCCTTTTGATCCAATCAAAGCCGATTTCACGGTGATACGCAAGGCGCCGTCGCTTATCCACTGGCTCGGTACCGACGAGCTGGGACGGGATATTCTCTCGCGGGTGATCTGGGGGGCCAGATCCTCCCTGCTTGCCGGCTGTCTCTCCATTGTCCTGGCTATCGCCCTCGGCGTGCCGCTGGGATTGATAGCCGGTTACTGGCAGGGATTTTATGACAGCCTTATTTCAAGGGTTATTGACGCCCTGATGTCATGCCCCTTTCTGGTGCTTGCCATTGCGCTGGGCGCATTCCTCGGACCCAGCCTGGGAAATGTGATGATTGCCATCGGCGTGGCGGCAATGCCCATCTTTGCCCGGCTGACACGCTCCCAGGTTATGGCTATTCGCAATGAGGAGTATATCGAGGGTGCTAAGGCGATTGGCTTGCCGGATCGCTGGATCCTGGTGCGTTACGTTCTGCCTAATGTCTTGTCCCCCATACTGGTCCAGACCGCCTTGTCCATTGCCCATGCCATTATTACCGAAGCCAGCCTGTCGTTCCTGGGACTGGGGCAGCAACCGCCGCAGCCGTCCTGGGGGGCGATGCTCAATTCGTCGAAAAGCTTTCTAGAACAGGCACCATGGATGTCCATCGTACCGGGGTTGGCTATTTTTCTCGCGGTGCAGGGCTTTAATTTACTGGGTGAGGGACTGCGCGACGCTCTCGATCCCCGATCTGAATAAACCAGGATAATACGATGAATGATATTGATTTTAATATTGCCTATCCCTCATTCCGACCGGCCATGATGGGACGTAATGCCGTTGCCACATCGCAGCCGCTGGCCGCCCAGGCCGGCATAAGAATGCTGCAACAGGGGGGGAATGCCGTGGATGCGGCCATTGCCACCGCCATGGCATTAACCGTGGTGGAGCCTACCGGCTGCGGTATCGGCAGCGATGCGTTCGCCATGGTATGGGACGGTAAACAGCTGCACGCGCTGAATGCCTCGGGACGCTCCCCGGCGGCCTGGACCGAAGGGCATTTCGCCGGCCGAAGTGAGATGCCGGCCCGGGGCATAAATTCGATAACCGTACCGGGTGTGGTATCCGCCTGGGTGGAGCTGGCGCAACGGTTTGGCTCTCTGCCGCTGACCACGCTGGCCGAGCCGGCGATCGATTATGCGCAGCAGGGATTTCCGGTCTCTCCTCTGGTGAGTTTCCTGTGGCATAAAAACCTGGCCCTGCTGAAAGACCAGCCGGGCTTCAGCGCATGCTTCGCCCCTGGCGGCCGCGCTCCCCGTGTCGGGGAATGCTTTAAAAATCCGGATCAGGCACGTTCACTTGCTCTGATTGCGGAAAGCCAGGGTGAGGCATTTTATCGCAGTGAGCTGGCGGAAAAAATCATCACGTTTTCCAATCAGTGCGGCGGGGTCATGAGCCGGGATGATTTGAAAAATCATCGCCCCGACTGGGTCAAGCCGTTGTCCCGCGCCTTTGCCGGCGGTTCGGTACAGGAACTGCCCCCCAACGGGCAGGGCATTGCCACGCTGATCGCCCTGGGTATCCTGGAGCAACTGGATATCGGCCGCTATTCCCCCGATTCCATTGAGGTGCTGCACCTCTCCATTGAAGCCATGAAGCTGGCGCTGGCGGATCTGGATAACCATATTGCCGATATCGACCATATGCGGTTTTCCGCCGATATGCTGTTGAGCGATGAATATCTCAGACAGCGGGCGGCGCTAATCGATCCCCGTCAGGCGGGGGATTTCAGCTACGGCACCCCCCGCGAGGGCGGCACGGTGTATCTCACCAGCGCCGACAGCAAAGGCATGATGGTGTCGTATATCCAATCCAATTACAAAGGGTTCGGGTCGGGTATCGTGGTGCCGGGAACCGGCATCAGTCTGCAGAACCGCGGGGCCGGTTTTGTACTAAAGGCCGGTCATCCCAATTGCGTGGCGCCCAACAAGCGTCCATTGCATACTATTATCCCGGCGTTTGCCCTGGACGGTAACGGCCAGCCGCTGATGTCTTTCGGCCTGATGGGCGGCCCGATGCAGGCACAAGGCCATCTGCAGGTGGCCTTGAGGGTTATGCAATACAAACAGAATCCCCAGGCCGCCATCGACGCGCCGCGCTGGCGAATTATCGGCGGTCGGCGGGTGATGGTGGAACATACCATGGGCCGTAACCTGCTCACCGCGTTGCGCGCTCTCGGCCACCAGGTAGAAATTGAAGACGTGCAGCTTAACCACCTGTTCGGCGGTTCACAAATAATACAGCGCCATCCCCAGGGACATTACATCGCCGCCAGCGAATCCCGCAAGGACGGCCAGGCTCTGGTGTTCTGAGCCGTTAGCAAAACCCGCGAGGACGGCCAGGCGCTAATGTTTTCAACCGCCATCACTTCCGCCGGGCAGCCGATTATTGCCGGCTGTCCGGAAGCGCAGCGGTTGTTCCGCGACTCATGGCGCAGGGGATAAATCACATAAAACGGTCCGCTCCGCCGGACGCTTCCACCGTGTGCCCGGTGACGAAATTATTACGGGCCGACAGCAAAAAGGCCGTTATGGCGGCAATGTCTTCCGGCTGGCCAAAATGACCGACCGGGGTTTTCTCCCGACCCAGTTGCGCGATAATTTCCCCGTCGCTACTGTCTTTCAGCTCCGGTCTGCGCGCCCGGACGCCGGGCAGCATATTTCGCGCCCAGTTCTCGGTGGCCACCGCGCCCACGCCGATGGCGTTCACCAGAATACCGTCGGCGGCGACATCCAGCGCCAGGCTTCGCGTCAGGTTATTGATGGCCGCGCTCAGTGCGTGAGACACGGTGAGCGGCGGATTGGGGAAAATGCCGCCGATAGAGGAAATATTCACGATGCGCCCCCACCGGCGCCGCTGCATCCCGGGGATAACCTCGCGGCAAAACCGCCGCATCGCCGAAAATTTCACTTCCGTCATACTGTGCCAATCCTCCTCCGAGGTGGTCAGCAACGTACCGGTATGCGCCCGCCCGGCGTTGTTGACCAGTAAATCGATGCCGGGGAAATGTTGCAGCGCCTCGCTGACGACGGCTTGGGGAAAATCCGGCCGGGCCACGTCGCCGGCAACGGCCAGGGTTTTTACGCCGTATTTATTTTCCAGCGTTTGCGCGGCTAAGACCAGGCGCTGTTCGTTTCTGGCCACCATGACGAGATGCACGCCGTTGTCCGCCAGCTCTTCACAGATACTCAAACCGATACCGGTACTGGCGCCGCTCACCAGGGCCACCTTACCCGCGATCTTCAAATCCATCATTTTTCCTTATTCAAATCCGTCGGCGGACAGCGGCATCAGACGATGCCCATCATCGCCTTTACCAGGGCCGACGGTTACCGAGATAATCCAGATAGTGATGCCGCCCTGAACCGCGATAGCGTTCAATCACTTCGGCCATGCCGTTCACGCTGGTATTGACGTCAATTTCCGCTTCAACTGTGCCGTCAAGGGTACCCATGGCGGTAGCGACCCAGCCCGGATGAATGGACAACAGGCTATGGCCCGGTTCCCTGATATCGGCATAAATACCTCTTGCCAGCATAGTGAGCACGGCTTTACTAGCCCTGTATAACTCCAGACCGAGGCCCGGTTCAACATTTTTTTCAATGCTGGCGCGGTGGGACGACATAAAAGCCATGGCGCCCCGTTCCATGAGGCGAAACGCATGCGTGGCCTGCTGCTGGAAAAGGCCCGTTCCTTCTGGCCGGATGACGGATTTTCGGCCTGAGGGCCGGTGGTGGGGGGATACTCACCCCATCGCCAGTGAGCCGGGACGTGAACAGCGGAAAATATACCGTTGAAACCGTCTTTGGGCCAGGCGGTATAGTTCGGCGGATCCTGCGTTAAAAGCCATTATGCCGGTGGCGGAATGTTTGAGAATCAGCTGATTATAAAAGCCGGCAATAGTCATTATCTCTTTCACCATAATGACTTAACCCATCCATAAATCCCTATCTAAGCTTTGTGTGTTTAACGCCACGACGCTCGCCAGGAAAGCTCGCCGGCAAAAATATCTCCCGCGCCGGTTCAGGACGTGGAGCGGGGGGATATTACCGGCCAAATGTGCGGACAGGCCGTTAAATAACAACAAAGCTGAGAGTTCTTCAGTGCCAAATTTTCGATGCACTTAAAAGAGGAAATATATGGATATCTCCCCAACCTCAACCCCCAGCCTTCCTACAGGCGCAGTAAATGGACTTGACCACGGCAATACTCAAAATAAAATCCTTTTCGATGAGTGGGATACTTGGGCCAAGCAGGCGACCGCCGGCGGATCGGAGCAGCGCGACATCGCCGTAAAACACCTGCGCGATTGTACGGAACGAGGCGCCACCTACCTGAATTTGAATTGTCTGCATCTTACAAGCTTACCGGACAACCTGCCGCCGAGTCTGCTTACTTTCAAAGCCAGCGGTAACGCTTTCACCACCCTGCCGGAACAACTGCCGCCGGATCTGGAAGAATTGGACGTAGACAATACGCCCCTAGAGAGCCTACCGGACAACCTGCCGACGACAATGCATAATCTCCATCTTAGCGGAACCAAACTGGCGGTGATTCCTGACAATCTGCCCTCGGGCCTGAAGGTGCTTCATCTGAATAACGTCCCAATCAACAGCCTGCCGGCCAGCATGCCAACGAGCTTGCAGGCGCTGTTTGTCGGGGGGACCAAACTGAACGGCCTGCCGGACCAAATGCCGTCCGGCCTGCAGGAATTACACCTTGAGGGTACCCAGATAACCAGCCTGCCGACGGGTGCTTTGCCGGACGGATTGCAGGTGCTCGGGTTGAGCGGCTCGGCAGTGACCAGCCTGCCGGAGAAGATGCCGTCATCCTTAAAAACCCTGAACGTCAACAATACCCAGTTGAGCAGGCTTCCGGCTCAATTGCCCTCTGGCCTGCAGATTCTCCAGGCCAGCAATACCCAATTGGCGGCTTTGCCCGCCAATTTGTCTACCACATTGAAGCTGTATATCGCCAATACCCCGCTGGCAGTCTTGGTTGAGAAGCTTTACCCCGGTGCCTTGCTGGCCGGTGGACTCCTATCAATCGGTCTGTTACCGGGGGGCATCCTGGCTGGAGGGATTATCGGAGGATTGCCCGGCGGGGGAGATGTGGGGGGAATAATCGGCGGCTCCATGGCCGGAACCATAGGACAAGTCATACCAGGCGGCGTAGCAGCCGATGAGGTCCCCGGCAATGCCATTGAAGGAGGCGTGCCTGGCGAAGGGATAGCCGGTGGCGTCATTGGTGGTGCCATTGGGGGCGTCGTGCCCGGTGGATTGATGGCGAATGTCGTCACCAGAAGTGCCATTGGGGAAGGTGTGCCCGGCGGGACGATAGCCAATGGCGTCACCGGCAATGTCGCCGAGGGTGACACACCCGAAGAAGCGATAGCCAATGGCGTCACCGGCAATGTCGCTGGGGAAGACACACCCGACGAAGCGATAGCCAATGGCGTCGCCGGCAATGCCGCCGGGGAAGACACACCCGACGAAGCGCTAGTCAGCGAGGGCGCGTAAAGCGGATAGTCCGCTATGCGCGGGTACTTGTGGGGGCATCCGCCCCCTGTTTCATCTCATGAAATGTGTTTTGACAAAAGGTAATCCCTACCCGGCGCATCAAGGAGTGGAAAACCTTTTCCAGCCGTTGCCGATATCTTTAAAACGTTCAATGCTACAAATGATGTCAAAATAAAGCTGGAAATAATTGTCATCCGGATCATTTTCCTCAAATCGATAATCAGTTATGAGCCTTTTAAGCTCTATTTCCGTTTCCTTTGCGATATCAAAATCCATTATAAATTGGTGTAAAGGTAATATACCCAGAATTAATTTCGCTAATGCGGTTTGTATGCTGGGTATGTAAGGTAAGCCGATGAATTTTGGCTCGCCGGCCACTGCTCGTTTGCCTCGGATAGGAAAGAATGTTGTTCTCAGTTGCGCAAGATATGAAACAAAATCATGTAGTTGAGTATGCATTGAGATGATACCCTGCAACTGGTCATTCTGCCTTTCGAAGACATAACGATTTTTATTGCCCGTCAGGTCGGTGTTCATAGGCTGATAAATATGAAACCACGAGGGATGCCTCTGTTCAATGTCTTTGCTAATCATGCTGGGATAGGCTTTTACCCTTACCTGCAACTCATTTGCCAGGACTTGCGCCATGGAATATTTGCCGCCAAACCCGCTAAAACATGAAAAGAGATCGATTTGTCGCAGTGTAGCCAAAGGGTAAGTGTCAGGCTTGGCCAGCATAAGGCCACGGACAACATGGGAAAATTCCATTGCGTCCATGTAATTGACATTGAAGGGCATACCATGCACTTTGATCTGAATATGGTCTTTAAGACTAGGGACTTGACTCATTTCCCAATGTTTACCCAGCAGCATCTCTTCCCGAGGCATTGGAATCAATTTCTCAATGACTTCCTCGCCATGACCTTTCACCGCCAAGGTCTTTAATATCATTTTGGTGGGGGCAATTGTCGGCAATGTTTCTTCGCTGCCTTTTATACTGCCGGCAATAACGGTCAATTTCATATTATTGTGCCTGAGCTCCAAGGTTTTTCCATAAAACACACCTAGTTCTTCAGCCGTTAATATGGCAGGCCGATCAGACAGCTGGGGGTCGAAAAAAGCATTGCCTATGCTGGCGAAACGCCCATTGCCGATGCTCACCTGGGCATGACTCAGTATGCCAATCTGATCGTAATAGAGCACCAATTTTCCTGGATTAATACGTATAAATATATCAAGGTTTGGTATCAGCGCGCCTGCATCTAAAAAAGCGCCGGCGGGAATAATATTGGATTTCGAAATATTAAGTTGACTTAAAAGTACTTTCGCTTGGTCTTTATCAATAAAGCCTGCCTCTTCAAGTACCTTGGGCGGTAGGGCTTCAAAGGGCGTCATTGATTTCAAATTTCTGAAGGATTTTCTACAGATACCACGGAAACCGGGACTGTTTCCGGATGTTATTGGATAGGCCTTTTTCATAGAGGTGTGGCTGTTCTTCAATACGGAACTCAGATACCATGCCGGTTCCCTGAGCAGATACGAATTTTCGATTACCTGTGAAGGTGAAAGGTGCCCTTTTTTTGAAAATAACAAGGCCTCATCAATATCGATGTAATCTTTATATTTCACTAAAGTCAATGTTGAGGGTAAATCGGTTTTGTATTTTCTTAGCCAATCATTTTCTAAATAGACCTGCGTGGTGCTGGTGTTTATATTTTTTGGCGGCCTAAGTGCCTGCAAGTCTAAAATGTAAACATTATTACCGATTTTATAATTAATCAGAATATGATTAATAGGGCTGTAATCAAGTTTGTCGATCCAGAAATTGATGGCCCGGAAACTGATATTCGTCTCGAATTTAGTCGAGAGACTATAAAATTCCTCAATTAGATTATTTTGTAACGAAGTATAATCCTCACTGGAGAAAATCTGGGCTTTGGAGACGTTACCCTTAAGCCGATCGGACAATGCCAAGAGTATGCTATCTCTGCTAAAATGAGAGGATAATAGCTCATTTATATAATAATCATTTTCCGTCAAAAAAAAGCTCAGCACCCGCAGGTGGCTTTCTGCGTAATTATCTTCAGTGGCGTGGCTCATCAGCACAGGGGGAAATTTTTCAAATTCAATATCCGGGATAATATTTTTACCCGTCAATGCAGGGGCATGATATGAAAAGGCCGGCGATTCAATTTTAACATCCAATGGATTAATTTCCCAAGCGTTTACTCCATGTGGCGCAACCGCTACCGCATTGTTCATGCCTTCGTTTGCACCAGGATCAAGAACACGCCAAACGTTGTTTGTCTCATCGCGCTGAACTTGGAAAATATCGTTCCTATCTTTAATAAAATGCCGGGCAGTTTTACTCCATTCATCTTCAATATAGATGCCATCCCTAAGCGGCTTCAGTTTTTCAGGAGTTGTTTTCATGCTCCATTTATTGCGCAAATTTTCCCGAAATATTCTTTGTGTCTTCGTTCTTGAATTAACAAAATGCATATTTATCTTCAAACCTTTATAACATATTAAGGGCAAGCGCAATGTCGATTGTAGGGATAAAGGCAGTGGACTAATAAATCCTAATAAATCACTCGACGCTTTTTTCGCTAAAGAGAGAGACATGCCCGGTAAGATTTTTGCAAATTCAGCGATTAAAAAACTCCTGAATAGTTGTTTGGGGATATTTTTGGATTTAGCAGAGCTCAAAATAGTCACTATAAAATTCTTTGGAAGCCTGCCAGCGACAACTCCTGCGGGAATTAGAGTAATGAGTAAATCAAAAATATCAAAAATGACATCTTCGAATCTGAGCGTCATATCGGCATCATACCAATATTTCTCTAAGGTATGATAAAAAGGGATATTCATTGTAATAAAATCAATCCAAGTTGGTTTAATTAAAGAAAATTTTAGACCATTACAAATTTCCAATAAGGTTTTAACATTCAAAGTGTCTATAAAATCTCGTAAATTTTGATTAAGATCAATTTCTTTTACCGCGGAGAAGGTAATTTCCGATGAGGGAGTTGAATATTCATTTTCCTGCGGTTTTATTAATAATAAATCCATAGAGAAATTGCTATCATTGTTGTCTTGTTCAGATGAACAAAAGAGCAGTTGCAACTCGCGCAGGGTGACGGCGAATTTGTTGCGACTTTTCGTCTCCAGCCGATCCGGCGCACTCACCCATTCCTTTATTATACGTGAAATAAATAAATCATCCATAAGCTCGGTAACATCATTGATATAGGTAAAATCCGCAAGGGTCGAAATAAGAAATAAACGATTCGTTTCTGTTTTGGCGATGGACACAAAACCCAGGTTTGTCGCTGGGCTTAATACGCTGGGAGCATTGGCCAAGGTGTTTTGGATATATTTTCTGGAGTAAACCTTAAAGGTGTAAACTTCTTGGGGATTGTAAATCAGATCATAATAGCCAATGGATGAGTGTTTTATAGCAAAAAATGTTTTATATTTTGCTTCTCTTTTAATAGTGTTTATTTTATAATCAATAAATTGATTATAATAATCACGTTTATCGTCAAATTCATTGGAGGGTTTCAAAGTGTAAACGCTTGAGAACCTCTCCGATGCCGCCAGATTGAGTTCCGTGGCAATGTTATGTTCTTGCTCGACAAATTGACGGACGATTGTCAAGACATGAGCATCTCGCAGTGTATGGGATAGGCTTTCTGCTTTGAGTGTAGAAAGATACCAGTAGGCTGCTGCCGATATTAGGACAGATATATACCCTTGACTGACACTGTCTTTATAAGATATCAGGTGTGAATCATAATCAGTTCGTATTAAATCACTCGGGAAAGTCAGCGCCACCGCTGCCAGTTTAGCCTGAATGATGCGCTGTTCCTCACTTTCCGCTTCTATGAATTTTCCATTGTCCAAGATGCTGCTGACTATCTTATTAAAATCCATTTGTAAGGATATTAAAATATCGGAATTTATATATGAAATTTTATCATTAAATAACTGAGTATTATAATCATTCTGCCACGTAGCGGGTAAGGCTATGTATGTTTTTTTCTCTTGACTGGAGTGAATTATTTCAAAAAATAATTTTTTAGCCCTTTTGAAGGGCATGAGGTTTATCTCGTGCCAAGGATCTACATTGAGTTCTTTTTCGTCGTTTTCTCTAAATAATTCTATTACTTTTAGGGTCTTGGTTAAATTAGAACCATGCTCGTTACGCAAGTTTAAATAATTTGTAAGTTCAGCTGAAAAGTTCTTCAAAAGGTCATCTTCGATAACTTCATGTTCTGGCTGTTGAAATAATGTGTTATATTTTGTTAATTCTCCAGGCATTAGCAGATTTTCAGTTTGTAAACTAACGTCGTTTCCTCGAGTAAATTCAAATACGCTGTAAAAAATCCTCTTTTTAATTAAACTGTTAGCTATTTCTATGTTTTCATTAAATATTGCTTCCAATAACTGCATGTCATTCTTATAAAGTACCCTTTCCAGGGTTGTCGAATTTGGAACAGCGTTGAGTTCATTGCAATAATGTATTTTTGCTTCTTCCATCAGTAATAATATTTTATAATATTTAACATATTTTTCTTTTTGCTCATAATCGGCATCTTTATATAATGCGTGAATGGTACCTTTCGCATCTTCAAATGTTACGCCTCTTTTAAACTCTAGGGTTTCGTAAATCATGTCCATTTCAGATTCACTAAATAAATTCTTTAAATCAATTGCCTCGGTTTTAAGAAAGCGATTAATCTTGATTTGTTTTTTTTCATATTTTTTTATGGCGGTTTGTGTAGCAGTGCTTACTTCAGTCCTTTCAAGACAGCCATTGATAATTTTTTCAACCATACCTTTTAAGAGAATAAGATGCACATATTTTTTTTCTTTTGATAAAATATTGCCTTTATCAAAAGTTAGCTGTACTTTTTCCCCAATATACTGATCAAAAGACAATAGCATTTCGAGGGAATCAGCGGAAGGGGAGGGGGTGAGAGAGAAAACTGACACCCAATGCTCAAATTCACTCTGAGCATCGCGGTGGGGCATTGACAGTGTCGTTTTTTTTCCATCGATCATAAAGGTCAACGATTTATCGACTACAAAATAGTTATCTTCGTTTAAGTAGTCTCTGGATGGATGGCATCCGTTTCTCATGGGAATAGGGGTTATTTCATCCTTAATAAGATCTTTAATATCATTGGGCCACTCTTCTTCAAAAATATCATCTGGGGAACCCCGTGTTTCAGTTGCCGCCGCTCCTGGTAAAGTGAATGCATTCAACAGGGCTTCTGCGGGTCGCATAATGATATTCGTCCAGACTGAAAAAATAGGAGAATACCAGGAATGTGCGGCGATTTGCGGCACAGCCGTTGATGCCGCGGTTGCAGACTGAAAGCCATCGTATCCCGGACGGGGTAGATCGGCATCACTCTGGCGTGTTGCATGCTGTGAAGGAGGCTGACAAAAAGCCATGCTTCCGTGGGCCCATGCCAGCATCAATGAGGAGATAACACTGTTCTGATTGGCTGAGGTATGTTCCAGATGATAAAGCGTGCCGTCGGAAACCATCATCTTACCTGAAAGATTCCCCACGTATATTTCTCTCCCGCTGGGCAAAACGACTATTTTGGCCAATATCGAGCTTTTTTTCCCCTCAATGGATAGTGTTACGTATTTACTTCCTTTCGCTTTTAATAAAAAATCGATATTCCGCTTTAATTCTGCGACACAGGAAAATAAATTATCCGCATTGATTTCTTCTTGCGCACAATGTTGTAGGTTATTCTCTGCAGAAGGAGGTGATACCTTATGACGCGCCGTTTTTTTTTCCCATCCAGAGGCCATGCTTCCGCTAGCAACACTGCTATCTAATGATGATTGATGCAGAACGGGGGGAGGGATAATGCCCGAAGTCTGCGGATGGATGATGTTTGGCGGATAAGAGTTGCCAGAACATGATATGTTGTTCATTTTTAAACTCCTGATATTATATGAAAAATTGAAATTGATGCTTTGTCTCTTTTTACTAAAATGACCAAGAATTGGCTATATACTTGCATTTTGTAATGTAATTTTTTTCTATAAATGAGTTTGGCATTTTTCTGCGTCTATAGTCTTCGGGGGTACTATTGATTTTTTATGTTATATTAATGACTAGCCTTCTATAGGTTTAAATTATATTCATCGTTAAGTTTATTTAATTATGTCAATTATTGTCTTGAGCTTTCCTCTTTGTATTTAATATAGACCTTACCTGTTAAAAATTCTTTTGTCTGCTTAATTAGAGTCGCTTCCGGTTAACAACATGATGAACCATAATATGCAGGGTCTCAACGGCAGGTTGTCATCTATTCCCTGATGGTCCTCGAATTATCTAATAGCCGGAGACAATATTTTCCAAACGTTTAATAAAGAAAACTTTACATCAAGTACATATAATGAGGGCGGCCAATGAATGTTGCCAATATATCTGATGACGCCCACCGCGCTCACGATAAATGCCTGACGTTAGAGTTAACAGGAGTGACAGCACAGCTACGCTGCTTAACGGCATACTCAGACTAAGAGCCAACACTATTTCTGATTCCTAGCGACATTAAATTCACCGATAACATTATAAAAGATCTTTCGGCAAGAATGCATTTTGCCAGATTGGTTTTAATTTAGACTGTGTTTATTACAGACAGTACCTATTTAAAAAGATTTGTCCGCACAATTACTTGGCGTTTTGGTTAACAATATGATGATTTTAAGATGAAAATTTTTATAGCCTTCTCCGGGAAGAGAAGGCAGGAAAGATGTGGAAAATCAGTATGCCGCGACTTTATCCAGCACGCGTACCAACTGGGTAACGAAACCATACTCGTTATCATACCAGGCGACGGTTTTCACCAACTGCAGGTCGCCAACTTCGCTGACTTCGGTTTGGGTGGCGTCAAACACCGAGCCAAAGTGGGTGCCGACGATATCGGAAGAGACGATTTCTTCTTCGGTGTAGCCAAACGATTCATTGCCTTCGGCGGCTTTTTTCATCGCGGCATTGACTTCATCCACGGTGACTTTTTTATCCAGCACCGACACCAGCTCGGTAACCGAACCGGTGAGGTTCGGCACGCGTTGGGCATGGCCCTTCAGCTTGCCTTGCAGTTCAGGAATAACCAGGCCGATGGCTTTCGCCGCACCGGTGGTGTGGGGAATAATGTTTTGCGCCGCCGCGCGGGATGCGCGCAAATCTTTGCCACGCGGGCCGTCCACCAGCGACTGGGTGCCGGTATAAGCGTGAATGGTGGTCATGGTACCGATTTTGACGCCGAAACTGTCATTGAGGACTTTAGCCATCGGCGCCAGGCAGTTTGTGGTGCAGGACGCGACGGAAAGGAAGGTGTCTTCGGAGGTGATGGTATCGCAGTTCACGTTGAAAACGATGGTTTTCATATTGCCGGCCGGGGCGGATATCAGCACTTTTTTCGCCCCCGCGTCCAAATGAGCCTGAGCTTTTTCACTGGAGGCATAAAAGCCGGTCGACTCAATCACAATCTCTACGCCAAGCGTGCCCCATGGGATATTTTTGGCGTCTTTCTCGGCATAGACCGCGATTTTCTTATCGTTAACGATGATGGCGTCGTCGGTGAAATCCACCGTGCCGTGAAAGTCCCGGTAGCTTGAATCGTGTTTCAACAGATAGGCCAGCACCTTGGGGGAGGTGAGATCGTTAATGGCAACGATCTCCACTTCGCTGTTAGTTTCCAGAATCCGACGCAACACCAAACGTCCGATACGACCAAAACCATTGATACCGATCTTTTTCATAACTTACTCCTCATAAACAAAATTTGTCAGTAATAGATAACCGCTTTTCATGAGCAAGCCTTCGTGCTGTTACATAAGACATTACTAAGATAGCTAAGTATTAGCCAGAGGGCAGCAGGCGCAAAGCGCTCTTAAAGCCTGTTGGCTGTTACAATCAACTGTATTAATTGATGTTTTATATAACTGAATATTTTTTTACGAGATATGACTTATGTTAATGGAAACAGCTTTGCCGCGTGGGTTAAGTAAGCTATAGGGCGCCGGGGCGAGTTCAGACAAGGTTTCGGCTCACCCCGTTTTGGGCTCACCCCGCTTTGGGTGCCGGCCAATGCCCGCCGCGCTGGTTATTAAGCCCGTAATCGATAACGGGATCCATCGGAGCTGAATCCACGACCCCCGCCAGTTTGCCGTTCTCAACCCACTGTTCATCCCCGCCATACAAATTGGCAATCAAAAAAGCTGTTAATCTATTAACCACCGTCTGGACTTCGGCGGTTGCGGCAAGATTGTGCGTTTCATCCGGATCTTTCCGCAAGTCAAAGAGTTGCAGGACGTTGCCGTAGGGATAATAGATCAGCTTATACTGTCCGTCGGTGACCATGCGGGTGGCCACCACCCCTTCGCATACCTCGCCATAGAGCATGTCGCGCCTTTCGCCCTTCAGCAGATCGCGGCCTTCTGCGGAGGCGGGAGAGGCGATGCCGCAGGCGTTGAGCAGCGTCGTCATGATATCTTCAAGACAGGCAACGCGGTTATCCGTCATTCCCGCATAGGCGCCAAGCGGGCGCCCGGTAAGTATCAGGGGCACGTTGGTTGCGTTCCGGTAGAAAGTTCTTTTGGCCGTCAGACCATGGTCGAACAGCGTGTCGCCGTGATCGGCGGTGAAGGCAATGATGGTGTCGTTCAGCAGTCCCTCTTCCCGCAGTGTGCCTATCAGCAGACGGATTTGATGATCGATATGGGTACACAGGGCGAAGAAGGCCCGTTTGGCTCTTTTTATATCTTGCGGGCTGTAGGGGGCCGCGTCCCGGCGGTATCGCTTGAGCATTGCGGCGTCGGCGTCCAGCCAGTCTCCCATCGGGGCCGCGGGGATATCCACCCCGTCGTACATATCCCAGTAGGCTTGCAGAGGCACCAGCGGCGGATGGGGATGTACGTATGACAGGTAGTAGAATGCCGGCCGCGTCGGGTCTTTGCGTTTAATCATTTTGATCATCTGCGAGGTGGCCCAGGTTGTCTGGTGGGCATCCTCGGGCAAATGCCAGGGGCGGGTGTAATACTGGTTATTGGACATGCCGTGGGCATATTCTTTACCAAGATAACCATTCTCTCCCAGCCATATCTCATAATCGTCGGTGACGCCAAAGTTGTAGCGGGCCTCTTCCGAGAGAATGACATCGTCAAAGCCAATCCGGTTGCGCTGGGGATAGACGTGAAGTTTGCCCACCGCGTACGCCTGGTATCCGGCGTCCCTGAACGATTGGGCCAGCGTCGTCACGTTCGGCATCGGCAGCCTGTCGGTATAGACACGATCGCCGTGCGTGCGGGGAAATGTGCCGGTCATAAGCGAGCGGCGAGCCGGGATGCAGACGGGGCAGGTGCTGTAGCAATTCGTAAACCGGGTACCGGTCCTGGCCAGATGGTCGAGGGTGGGGGTCATTATTGCGCTGTGGCCTGCGCATCCCATCATTGAAGCGGCCCAGTGGTCCGCGGTGATCAGTAATACGTTCGGAGCGGTCATAGTCATCTTATCAGGCAGCGGAAATTGACGGTAATGTCGTCAGGTTAAACCGATAATAGATCGTACCGGACGCTCTGAACAGGCAACCTTGTCGGAACGTTTGGAACGGACCATACATTAGAACAGGCAACCTTGTCGTACCGGCGTTCTTTGGACGCCGTCAACCCGGCGTGACCGCAACCGTCTCGTCCTTCCGGGGGACCGTGGAGGGAAGCATCGTCCATAGAATGATGGACGAGAGCACATCGAAAAAGGCCAGGCAAATGAACAAAGGATTGTAGCCGATAGTGGCGACGGTGGCGCCGATGAGCAGGGAGAAGCACGCCTGGCCGAGCCATGCCGCCGAGCCGGTCCAGCCGCTGGCGGTGGCGACTTCGCTTTTTGGGAAAATGTCCGATGCCAGGGTGATGAGCGATCCCGACAGCGCCTGGTGGGCGAATCCGCCGATGCAGAACAGGAACACCGCCGTGTATTTGTCCGTTGCCAGCCAGATGCACGCGGGACCAAACATGAGCAATGCCCCAAAGATGACCACAAGTTTTCGCGACGTAATCAGGGACACGCCGAATTGATGCATGAATAACGGGCAGAGATAGCCGCCGACGATGCTGCCCAGATCCGCCGCCAGGAACGGCATCCAGGCGAAGAGGGCAATCTCCTTGAGGCTCATGCCGCGAACGGTGGTGAGATAAATCGGGATCCAGAACGTGAACGTCGCCCATGCGGGCGCCACCAGAAAGCGCGAGGCCATCAGTGTCCACAGGTCGCGTTTTTTGAGCAGCGCCGTCCAGGACGTTTTGCCTGGCTTGACGACGGGTTCGGCTATGGACTGTCCGGCGACGATATAATCACGTTCCTGCGGGTTCAGACGGCGATGGCCTTCCGTGTCTTTATACACCAGAAGCCAGACGGCGACCCAAAAGAGGCCGAGCACACCGGTTATCAGGAATGCCGCCTGCCATGAGTAGCTTAGAATACACCAGACCACCAGGGGAGGCGCTATCATGGCGCCGATGGAGGTGCCGGAGTTGAACCAGCCGGTTGCCACGGATTTCTCTTTGTCGGGAAACCACTCCGCGACAACCTTCATGGCGGCGGGAATGGCGGCGGACTCGGAAAAGCCCAACAAGCCCCGAAAGAAGGAGAGGGATAACCAGCCGGTGGTAAAGGCGTGCAGCATGCACGCAACCGACCACAGTACCGTAAAGACGGCGAACCCGATGCGGGTGTCCATGAGATCCAAAAGGTATCCCGCAATGGGCTGCATCACCATATACGCACCCTGGAACGCGGCCACCACATAGGAATACTGCTGCGTCGTGATGGCCAGATGCTTGCCGATAGTCGGCATTGCCACGGACAGGGCGCTTCTGTCTAAATAATTCAGGACGACCCCGAACATGACCAGTCCGATGATCCACCACCTAAGGCCCTTGACGTAATTCGGTTTCATTGCACTTCAATCCTCTCTGTGCGCGCTGCCGGCGCGCTCCTGGCATTCCACTTTTTTTGATGTGCTTTTTGTTGCCACAAAACTTATACGCTTGGCGATCAAGAGGGTGCAAATAACATAATCCACTAACCATTTGTCTTTAATGGGATTAAACGGCCCAGGCGATGAAAGGCGCCGCACTCATTTTTATTGTTCTTTTGTACAACGCTTATCATCCCGCGCTGAGGCGCTTATTATCAGACAGAGGTCTCGCAGCTTTTTCCGTTCATCGCAACAGGAGCCTGATGATGAAAGTCGCCATGGGTCAGTTTATGGTCGCCCGCGAGTGGCAGGCCAATGCCGAAACCTGTATCGCCCTGATGAACCAGGCGCGCCAGGGCGGCGCCGATTTGCTGGTTTTGCCGGAGGCGGTGCTGGCGCGGGATATCGCCGATCCCGATTTTGCGCGTAAAGCGGCGCAGCCGCTGGACGGCCCGTTTGTCACGCAGCTGCTGGCCTCAAGTCGCGGCAACAATATGACCACCATGATGAGCGTGCATGTTCCCGCGCCGCGGGCTAAAGCCTGGAATGTGCTGATTGCGCTGCGCAACGGCGACATTATCGCCAGTTACCGCAAGCTGCATTTATATGATGCTTTTTCCATGCGGGAGTCCGATAACGTCGCATCCGGCAACGAGATCCCGCCGCTGGTGGAGGTGGCCGGGATGCGCGTGGGACTGATGACCTGTTATGACGTGCGCTTCCCTGAGCTGGCCCGGCGCCTGGTGCTGGACGGCGCCGATGTGCTGGTGCTGCCGTCCGCCTGGGTCAAAGGGCCGCTGAAGGAGATGCATTGGGAGGTGCTGGTGACCGCCCGTGCGCTGGAAAATACCTGTTATGTGGTGGCGGTGGGAGAATGCGGTCCTCGCAATATCGGCGGCAGCATGACGGTGGATCCGCTGGGCGTCGCCATCGCCCGCGCGGCGGAAGCGCCGGCGCTGGTATTTACCGAACTCTCTCCCGAGCGGATTGCCTATGCGCGCCAGAACTTGCCGGTGCTGGCAAACCGCCGATTTTCTCCTCCGCGGCTCAATGATGAATAACGCCTCATACAAACAGGTTGCCGCCGATGTAGGAACCCACGGGCGGGGCGGGAGGAGCGAAAAAGATCCCCGATCCGATATGGGAAATATATTCATTAAGGCCGTCGGAAGCACCCAGCCTGGTTTGCAGCGTCTCGAACGCGGCCGGGTCATTCTGGTAGCTGATGAACAGGAGTCCCGCATCCAGCAGCCCGACATTGTTGATGCCGTCGGTATAATTATACGAGCGCCGCAGGATTTTAAGGCCGCCGTTGTTCTCATGAGCGGCCAACGCAATATGCGCGGTGGCGGGGATCACCAGGTTGCCGTCGGCGCCGGTCTTATGGAAATCCGGCGTATCGAACTCCTTGACCCCTGACAGCGGGGCGCCGGAAACCTTGTGGCGGCCAAACACCGCATTCTGATTGCTGACCCGGTCGGTATCCCAATTCTCGATATGGATCTGAATTTTGCGCACCACCTGATAGCTGCCGTAACGCTGCCAGTCCGGGCCCTCCTTTATCCAGACAAATTTTTCAAAGTCCGCGGTGTCCATGATATTCCGCGTGCCGTCTTTGTATCCCAACAGGTTGCGCGGGGTGGACTGGCCTTTGCCGGCGGAGGCGCGGCCAAAGCCCATCACCGTCCAGCGGGTTGACGCCGCGCCGGTATCCTTGGCGATACGGGCCAAATCCCGGATGGCATGATAAGCCACCTGAGGGTCGTCTGCGCAGGCTTGCAGCGAGAGATCGCCGCCGGTTAATTCCGGCTTCATGGCATCGCTGGGCAATTGCTTTAACTCGCGCAGCAACGGGGGCTTATGCTGTGCCAGGCCATAGGTGTCGGTGAAAACCTTGGGCCCGAGACCCACCGTCACCGTAAGGGAAGCGGGACCGAGATCCAGTGCCTCGCCGGTGTCGAAACCGACGCCGAAGTCCCGCACCGGCTCCACCTGGCCGATGGTCTGTCCTTTCGTCAACTGGGCGATGGCCGCCGACCAGCGTGCCAGCAGGACTTGCAGCTCCGTGCGTTGGGTGGTGGTCAGATCAAAGGTCATGAAGAAGGTATAGCGCTGGGGCGGCGTACGGATGCCCGCCTGTTCGGCGTTGCCATAGAAAGGGTGGGACCGCGTCAGGTCCACGCTGTCCTTCTCATCGGCAGGCAAGGATTGAGCGGCGCCCGCGTAGGTGGATATGCCCAGGGCGCCCACCACCGCGCCGCGGATCACATCGCGGCGGGAAAACTCCCCGGTCGGTCTGTCGACCGGGGTGTCTTTATCACTCATAGTTTATGTTCCTTGCCTGCGGTGGCGACTTTTTCGGAAATTTTGGACAGCGGCTCCTGGAGGGCCTGGATGCTCTTGCTGAGTTTGCTGGCATCGGAGGCTTTCAACTGCTCGGTATAGAGTTTGTAACCGCCGGGTACGCCTGGATCGCGGTAGGTTTCCAGCAGGGTATGCACGGCGGCAAACTGGGCGTTGACCTGTTTGGTGAGGTCGGGGTCAATTTTTTCCATACCGGGTTCAAGGAAAGCGAAAGCCTGTTGCGCTCCTTCGACGTTGCCGGCGAAGTCCACCAGGTCATAATGACTGAAGGCTTCTTCCTCGCCGTTGATTTTGGTGGATTGCACTTCCTCAAGGAGATCGGCGGCGCCGTTGGCAAGATCTTCAGGTTTGTAGTTCAGGGATTTCACCACATTGTCGAGCTTGATGACGTTAGCCTGCAACTCCGCCGCCAGCTGTTTGGTCTGGTCAGTGATTTTTCCGTTCTGGAACAAATCCCGTTCGATGGCGTGGAAGCCGTGCCAGCCGACTTTAGGATCAAGGTTGGAGGCGCGCATGTCGATGAGATAATCGAGATTACCCGCGTTGTCGGTGGCTTTGAAACCGGGCAAAACGAAACCGTCCACATCCGATTCAACGCGTTCATAGAACGGGCGGGCCTGCGGGTAATCCGCTTTGGCTTTGGCCAGATCGCCGGCGTCAATGTCGGATTTCAGCCGGTCCACCGCCGTTTTCATGGCGTCAACCACCCCGTTTACATAGGTGGCATAACCTTTGGTGCCGACGGCGAGAATCGATGCCGTGCTGCCGGTGGGCCGCGCCGCGCTTTTGCCGGTGACTCTGAAATTCACCATCTCATGCTTCGCGCCGGGGCAGTAGATCTGATAGGCGCCGCCGTCAAGGGTGAGTGTAAAGCTGACGGTAGGCAAGCCGGGCGCCAGATTCTCTTTCTCCCCCAGTATGCGGTTGTTGCTTTGCAGTTCTATCTCGGTGATGGCGGTGGCGGTTTTGTTGGTTACCGAAAAGGTCACAGGGCCGGCTTTGGCGAAACTATGATCGAGAACACAGGTGCCGTCATTATCACCGGTCATGGTGATATTCACCTGTGAGACGCCGTTTTTTACCGGCGCCGGGGTATTGTCCGCCAAGGCATTAATGGAATAGATGCCTGAAGAGAACAGGATAAGCGTCGTGAGACCGGCGGTGGTGATGAACGGCCGTGACGGTTGGGTGGTGCTCGGCATGTAGTGCTCCTTTATTAATCCAGATTATCGGCATTAAGACTGTGGTGTGGTTTTGAATCGGCGGTGACGGCTTTGGCGGCGCGGCACAGCCGAATTAGAATTCGGGCGGCGGAAATCATGAGAAGAATCGAGGCGATAGCCAGCGCGGTCGGCAGCACTACCGCCCAGAACTGCCGTTCCTCCCGAGCGAACACCAAGAGATTCATGGCGGCGACGGCCTTGTCCCGGTACGCCTCATCCACCTGCCAGTGACAGGCGGCGGGCGGAGCGCCGGCATCGTTTACCATCAGCGTACGGGGGGTCTGCAGACCGCTGCCGGACAGCGTGAGCAGGTTATTGACGCTGCTGCCGGCATCCAGCAGTACGCCGTCGGCAACCCACACCCGGGTGGAGCAATTCATCGACAGGGAGGCATTGAAAGGTCCCGGATGCTGCTGGGGATTAAGGCCGATGGGGATGCGTCCGCCATTGAGCGTCACGACGTCGTCGAGGGTCACCGTAGAGGGTGAATCAGCCACCGGGCTGGCGCCGCTGAGGGTCCAGACGGAAGCGTCGATGCCTTCATATTGCTCCTGCCGGCGCTGATCTTCGGACAGGAGCAGCGTTTTCCCTTGCCCATCGTTGAGAGCAACTTGCAGGGTGGCCGGGGAATCCTCGGACGCCGCTGTCAAGCGAAGGGTGCCGATGGGCTGTGGGGCGGCGTCCGCCGCGGCTACTATCGGGGCCCGCTCGGGCACCGCGGGCCGGGGGACCGGATAAAACATAACCATAGCCAGCGCAACGGCGGCGAACGCCGCGGCCGCCGCTATCTGAAGCCGGGCGGCCAAACGCGGCCCCGGACGCAGGGATAATGGCCAATAGACAAATAGGGCGACCACGATGAGATAAATCAGCCAGCCCGCCACCTCAATCTGCCTGGGGTCGGCGGGGATACCCAGTACGCCGGTAATCAGCGCGGATTGTATGGTCCCGGGCGCCACCAGCCACGACAGGTTCATTGCTGCCTGTTGACCGACATTCAGCCAGCCGGCCTCATGGGCGGTGCGCAGGGAGGAGATCACCAGTCCCGCGGCAACCAGAATCAGGAAGGCGCCGGTAAAGCTGAAAAACCGGGACAGATTGATTTTCACGCCGCCGATATAAATACCCCAACCGATAACAACGGCCATCAGCAACCCGATGACGGCGCCTGCGACGGCCATTTGCGCCGACTGCGCCACCGAGAACGTCGCCAATAGGAACACGCTGGTTTCGAAGCCCTCTTTCAACACCGCCAGGAAAGCCATACTGGCCAGCGCATAGGCACTGGCCTGGCTTAACGCGTTCGCCGCTTCGGCCTCAAGCTGCCGCCGCATATCCTGTGCGTGGGCGTTCATCCAGGCTATCATGCCGGTGACAAAAAACACCGCGACGGCGCCGATAATGGTTTCCATTCCTTCCTGGCGGGCCTGGGGCAGGGACTGCTCGGCCACGTCAAGGCCGACGCCGACGATAATGGAGAGTATCACCGCCAATACAACGCCAATCCACATGGCCGTCAGACGTTTCCCGTTCTTGCGCAGAAACGCCGCTATAATGCCGACTATCAGCGCGGCTTCCAGACCTTCACGCAGGCCTATCACGAGTGTGGCTAACGTTTTGGACCTCTTTCAATTATTTTTAGGGGTAAAATACGAATGAATATTAATACCATTAACATTAAGAATGAGGAAGAAGAGAAAACAGGGAGAGTAATGAAACGTATCGTAAAGTGTAAATAAATGTATCCGGCGGGTTTTTCACGACCGACGTCACGCTCTGGCGCCACAGCATGAGCGATACGACCAGTCGAAATATGTCATCCCTAGTGCAAAGCCCCTTTAATTTCCACTGCGCGGGCTACTGTTCAAAGATAAAGAGAAATCATGCTATATAATTCATTTCATAGAGATGACCTCGTGCTGACCAATCGGCGGAATGACGATAAACTCGCGGCGTAAGGCCGAACTGTTTTTTAAAGGTTTGGGTAAAGGTTTGCTGGGAGTGAAAATGGTATCGCGGGGCGATATCCAAAATGAACCGGCTGCGGTAAACAATGAGCAACTCCTCGCCCGCGTCGACTTTGCTATCAACATCACCCTCCCGGCTGTAGGTGATGATGGCAAGGTAGGGGAAGATGTCAATGGCAATTCCAAGTCGTCATTAGGTGTTTAACCTGTCGCAAATAAAACATCATAAATAAATATACAAATTCAATATGGGCATTTTACTTCTGTAAAATTACGCCTTAAAGTTCGGCTATTAACCCACATAATATGCATGGTTATTGGGGGATACGGTCGTATCCTTTAAAAAATAATGAAAATAAACTCAATCAATATACGTTCTTCCAATGTCAGAACGCGCGAAAACCGGTTGGGATCCATTACCGGCTACCAGGGCGATTTGGCCAATTTGACTCGGCAGACCCGCTGCGGTCAGGTAAAAAACCGGGAGCGCTGCTTTAGCCAGTCAAGCACCTGCCTTTCCAGCTGTGCCATTTCACAACTGACGAGAATTATGGATGTCGCCGTTATTTACCACACGCCGGCCGGTTGTACCGCCGTGGCACCCGGTTCAACGGTTATCGGTGAACAATTGGCGGTGAAGGTTGGTAAGAAATATGAAACCGTGATTATCGGCACTGATATGAATGAAATAGATACCATTTTTGGCGGGTTAACTTCACTGCGTGAAATTGTATTAAAAACAGTCGAGACCTACCGGCCGAAGGCCTTGTTTATTTCCGGCTCCTGCGTGAGCGGTGTTATCGGCGAGGATATCGACGGATTAGTCACGGATTTAAAATCAGAATTGGACATTCCCGTTATCGCCGTGCACTGCGAGGGTTTTAAGTCCAGGATCTGGGCTTCCGGTTTTGATATCGCCGACCATGCCGTACTCCAGGGTATCGTTAAACCGCCTAAAGAAAAACGGCAGGTGATTAATTTTAAAAATTTCTACGAAAGCCACCGGCAGGAAATTACCGACCTGTTCGCTGGATTCGGCGTTAAAACCCAATTTTTGTATACCAATTCTTCGGTGGAAGATCTTTCCCATTTATCCGAATCCTTGGCGACGGTTTGTATTTGCGGAACATTGGGGACCTATTTGGGTAATGGGCTGGAATCGCTGTATGGCGTGCCTTATATCCGAACCCTTAATCCAATGGGCGTGATCGGTTATGAAGCCTGGTTACGGGAAATCGGCCGGGTTATCAATAAAATCTATGAGGTGGAGAGCTATATCGAACGTGAGAGGGCGATATACCTGCCGCAGATAACCGCGCTGGCCGAGCAGCTTGCCGGGCTGCGGGCGGTTATCGGCATGGGGCCGGGGTATACTTATGAGGTCGCGCGGGTTTTACAAGAACTCGGCATCGAAGTGGCTTGGGCGGCTGCCTGGCATTATGACTATAAACACGATAACGGGCAGCCGCCGCCGGCGATGGATTTCCTGGATAAGCACGCGGCGAATAATTTTCCGCTAAGCGTCGCGGATCAGCAAAATTTTGAAGTCATGAACATTCTCAATACGCAGCAGCCGGATCTCTATTTTTCGCGCCATCCTGGTTCGACGGTATGGGCGGTGAAACAGGGAATAGCCTCGGTGTACGTTGCCGACGAGTATATGATTTTTGGCTACAAAGGCATGCTCTCATTTGCCAAGACCATATTGGACACCGTGCGCAACCGCAGTTTTGAGAAAAATTTAGCTGCCCATACCCGCATGCCTTATACCGACTGGTGGTATCGGCAAAACAATGATGCGCTGCTGGAGAAAGAATAAGCCATGACAAAAATTCTCGATCAGCCAAGATATGTTTGTGCGCTGGGGGCCATGCGCACCGTACAATCCATTCCCGGCGCCATTCCCATTTTGCATTCCGGGCCGGGATGCGCGGAAAAACTGAATAATAATGCGGAAGGAAGTTCAGGGCATTTTTCACCGAATATTTTTCCTTGCACCAGTATCAGCGAAAAAGAAGTAATTTTCGGCGGTAACGATAAGCTCAAGGCCACCATTGAAAATGCATTGAAAGTCATCAATGCCGATTTGTTTGTGGTGTTAACCGGCTGTACATCGGAAATCGTCGGCGATCGCGTGGAGGAAATCAGCCGCGAATTCCAGCGGCAGGGTAAGCCGGTGGTATATGTCAACACCCCGGGTTTCAAAGGGAATAATATCCTCGGTCATGACTGGGTGTTATCGGGCATTTTTGATCAGCTTTTGTCGAAAGAGAAGGTTGTGACCCAAAAGGGATGTGTCAATCTCTTTGCCGGTCCCCCGCTTTATGATCCCTATTGGCTGGGTAATTTACGAACGCTCGAACATCTTTTGACCAGACTGGGCCTTAAACCCAACACCATTTTTGGCCATGACCGCGGTATCGGCAACATAAAAAAAATCCCGGCGGCGGAGCTGAATATTTTAGTGTCTCCCTGGGCGGGTATTCAAAGCGTTGTCTTTTTGCATGACCAATACGCTACACCCTATTTGCATTATCCGGTGTTGCCCATTGGCGCGTTTGAAACGTCGAAATTTTTGCGTGCGGTTGCCGAGGCCGCCGGCATTCCCCCCGAGGTAGTGAATAGCGTTATCGCTGAGTCCGAAGCGGAGTATTATTATTATATCGAACGCTATGCCAACACCTTTTTAGAGTTACGTATTATGTCCAAGCGCTTCGCAGTGGTGTCCGACGCGCAGTACAGCCTGGCGGTAACAAAATTTTTAACCAACGATTTGGGCATGTTCCCCACCAAACAATTTATCACGGATGATACGCCTAAAAAATACCGTTCTTTGATAGAAAATGAATTCAAAAAATTAAATTATGGTATCGAAACCGAAGTTGAATTTTCCACTAATGGTTATGAAATTCATGAAGAGATCGCAAAAGTGGACTTTGCCGGCATTCCATTGATTTTTGGCAGCAGTTATGAAAAAAAACTCGCCGCACGGTTGGAGGGGCTCTATATCAATATTTCTTATCCTATGCTGGAGAAACTGGTGATGAACAGCAGTATTGCCGGTTACAGCGGTGGGTTAAAGTTATTGGAAGATATTTATACGGTTGGCATGTCAAGATTGGTTTTATAGTTTATCTTCCTTAAATAAATAATTTATACCGGCCAATAACATTTATCGCAATCATAACAGTCATTGTATCGATAGTCTGCATAACGTATATGGCATACATAACCTGCGTGACGTGTATAAAATATGTCTCATAGGCGGGTTTTATTTTTAATTAATAAAATTAATGCCATTAGGAAACGCGGCGATTTAATTAATGAATTAAATTTTTAAAGAGGATTTATCATGGGCAGAAATATAAAGAAATCCATTGCGGAACTCATCGGTTATACCCCCTTGCTGGAATTATCTCAATACGAGAAACTGCTGGGCTTGGATGCACACATCATTGCAAAACTCGAATATTTCAATCCCAATAATAGTGTCAAAGACCGAATTGCCCTGGCGATGGTGGAAGATGCGGAAAACCGGGGATTACTGAAAAAAGGCGACACAATCATCGAAACAACCAGCGGCAATACCGGTATAGCGCTGGCTGCGATTGCTGCTTCACGGGGATATAAATTCAGAACCTATATACAGGATCGGGTGAGTATCGAAAGAACGAAAGTTATCCAGGCTTTCGGCGGCGAAGTCATAAAATTTTCGCAAGTGGAGCCCTATAACAGGATTATGGAAGAAACCCACGGGGATTTTATTGCGGCTACCCGCGCCCTGGTGGATGTGATTCTGTCAAAAGAAAAGAATATTTTCTTTTCATATCAAATTGAAAATAAAATCAATCCTGCAATCCATGAAAAATCCACCGGCCCCGAGATTTGGCGTGATACCGATGGCGATGTGGATATTCTGGTAGCGGCCGTGGGTACCGGAGGAACATTATCCGGCGCCGGCGCCTATTTGCGCAAAAAAAAGCCTCTTATCCACATCGTCGCGGTACAGCCGGGACCGGATTCGGTCCCAACCGACGACAATCCGGAACCGGATGAAATAGCCGGTGTCCATCGATTCTCAGACATGCCGCCGGATCGCATTCCCCATACTTTCAACCTGGACATCCTTGATGAAGCTATTGCCGTAGAGACCAGCGAGGCCAGAACGGCTGCCAGGGCGGTGGCGAAATCCGACGGAATATTGGTAGGGACATCCTCGGGAGCCGTTCTGCACGCCGCAACGCTATTGGCCAGACGGGCTGAAAATAAAGGCAAGACCATTGTCGTTATCTTCGCTGATACCGGTTTACATTATCTGTCTACCGATCTGTTTACAGAATCAGTTTCATCGGTATAGCGGCTCAATGGAGGAAACGCGAACCAGCGTTATGCCTGTTCCCGCAAGATAACCACCGATTTGGCGGCACTGGATCCTTTCCGGTAATCGATAGTGTTTCCCACGCCGAAATGAATGAAAAAATCCGGATAGCCATCCACCGGAAGCCAGTAGGCAATAACTTCCTTATCGGCGGTGGGTCGCATGATGGTGTAGGCCGCCTGCCCGAACTTCAGTGTCTTGTTGGCCAGGCATCCCTTGTGCGCCTCAGGCGAACCTTGCTTGGCACAGTTCATTCCCGGCTGTAAATAGCCCAGTTTCTGGTGGGCCTTGTTCAGCGCTATGACCTCGCGGCTTTTATGCACCAGCGAAGCCGGTTCCGGAAAGTTGTCCCACATCAGATGGAACGCTTCGATAACAGTATCGGGAAGTGCATTGTTTATTGGCATTACGCTTTTTCTCCCGTGGACGATAAGTCAAAAAAATGAATCGCTACCGATAAACTGTAAGCGTAGAACAGCCATAAGTCCATATTCTTTGTGTGGTTATCGTTCGCCGTCTTAAAACCCCCGGATCGGACGGCCCGTGAAGGCCCGACCTGCCCATCCGGTCAAAGATCGGCATTCAACATTAAACATCCAACGTTCAACGTTCAACGTCATGAAGCAACAACTCGCCATAGCCAAACTTGCGGGTGCGCTCAAGGGCCGCCATCACATCGCCATAGGAGCGCTCGATGGCATCCGGCAGGGTGGCGTTTTTCAGTAGATAACCGGTTAACGCCGCGCTGAACAGATCCCCGGTCCCTTTAGGATAAATGGCAATGCGCGGGTGTGAAAAAACCTGCTCCTTGTGCCGGGTCACCATAATTACCCGCAATTCATCATGACTGCCGCTGTTGTCCCCTGGCGCGGCACTGGTGACCACGACCCATTGGGTTCTGCCGGTGAGCAGCGTCCGGGCCGCGGCAATCACGCTGTTGATATCGGTGATGGGATGTCCGGTTAATAACTCAAGCTCAAAACAGTTAGGCGTCATCCCCTGGGCCAGGGGGAGTAAGGCGTCAAGATAAGCCTCGGTCATCAGGGGATTGACGTAAATGCCGGTGTCATAATCGCCGATAACCGGATCAATGATCACCTGTATATCGGGCCGGGCGGCGATAAGCCGGGCTAACCATTCGGCCAAAATTTTGGCCTGGGAAGGGCCGCCCATGTATCCCACCAATATGGCTTTGGCCTTCTCGGTGACGCCGCGATCGTGCAGGCCCTGCAAATAGCCGCTGAACCAGTCATCCGGCAGCGCACCGCCGTAAAGGGTGGGATAATGCGGTGTATTACTGAACATCACGGTGGGCACGGGGACAACGTTCAGCCCCATTTTCTGCAGGGTGGGGACGGCAACACTATTACCTACACAGCCATAGACGACCTGTGACTGAATGGAGATCACATCAACAGGCAGGGTTTTCAAAAGCTCGGTCATAATAAAAGAAAAGCTCAGACGACAGGGTGCCTTATTATAATGCCGTTAGCTTATAATCGATATACCCGTCATACTTCAAGATGCGGATGCGTTGGCAATAATCAGCCCCTCCCTGGGCGTCGCTCCTTAGTGTCCATGTCCCTGTCACCTGGTTATTGATCGACAATAAATCCGTCCAGATGGGGACGCATGGAAATCGGTTTGCTCAATGGCGGACGAATACGTTGCGCATCCGGTAATAAGCGCATGCCCAGACCGGCCCCGTCGGGAATATCCACAAAACCGTTCAACGGCAGGGGAACCTTATCCACGATATTGCTTCCCAAATGCTCGGGACGAGATTCAAAGATTCCCGCTTCAAACCCGGTGGCATATTCCTGGATGGCAAAATTGGGAATGGCGGCCGCCAATTGTAAACAGGCGGCCAATCCTATGGGGGACAAGGGGTTGTGGGGGACAACCTGGACATGGTGCGCTTCGGCCATCGCCGCGACTTTTTTGCCGCCGGTAATGCCGCCGCACAGGCACAAATCCACTCGGGCAAACTCCATGGCATTACGGCTTAACAGGGCCTGGAATTCATAGATTGTGGAAAAACGCTCGCCGGTGGCTATGGGAACATGGATTTTATCCGCCACCCGCGCCATGGCATCGGCACCTTCCGGCCGGATCGGGTCCTCCACAAACATCGGGTGATACTCTTCTATGCCGCGGGTAAATGTCACCGCTTCCGGCGGCGTCAGGCGACGATGAAGCTCAATGAGTAAATCTACCCGATCTCCGACCACTTCACGCATGCGCCGGACATTATCGATGGCATCACGCATTTTGCGAATGTGGGTTTTGAAATAAATCTGGTCATTGCCTTCGTCAAGGAAGGGGTTGAGATGACCGAATGCGGTAAATCCCGCCTCCATTTTAGCCTGACACTCTTCGAGTATTTTTTCGATGTTTTGCTCGTAGATATGACCGTATATCCGGGCTTTTTGACGAACCGGCCCCCCCAGTAATTGATAAATCGGCACATTCAGCGCCTGGCCTTTAATATCCCAAAGCGCGATATCTATCGCTGAAATGGCGGCATTGATGGCAAGCCCCTGGAAATAACTAAAGCGGTGCATCACATTCCAATGATGCTCGATATCAAAAGCCGATTTCCCTTCAAGGTATTCGGCAAAACGGCGGATTGCCGCGCCCGACGCCTCAATATGTCCCCAGGCACCCGATTCTCCATAGCCAACCAGTCCGCTTTCGGTTTCCACACGGGCAAACATGAACTGGCCGACATGTAATGGCTCAACCCGGATTATTTTCATAGGCTCCTCACTTAATGTTTATGTCACAAATACCCTTCATTACCGGCTCAGAGTGGATGAATATGCGCTGTGTGCTCCGGCCTGCTCATCGTTTTTGGTGTCGATATCACGTAAATCGCGGCCGCGGGTTTCCGGTCCCAAAAAAACGGACAGGGCGGTGAGAACCGATAAAACAATGACGTAGACGGAAACCAGCTTGGGATCTCCTCCGCCCACGGCCAATAAACTCAGGGCAATAATCGGGGCTATTCCGCCGGAAATCGGCGATGTAACCTCTCTCGCCAGTGAAAACCCGGTATAGCGGACCCGCGAAGGAAACATTTCCGCCAGCCATGGGCTTTGCGCCGACGTCATCATGGTTTTGGCAATGGAGGAGACCAGAAACAGACCGCTGTAAATCCAGATCAATTCACGGGTTTGTAATAGATGGAAAAAAGGGATAATAGCCAGACCGGATAAAATGGCGCCTCCTATATAAACAGGTTTACGTCCCACCTTATCGGAGACCCAGCCAAATAAAGGCACGGTGATAAATTGTAATGCGGTACTGAACATCAGCGCGGTAACAATGGTTTCTCTGGGGATGTGCAGCTGCTGGGTGACATAGACGATAACAAACGATTCATAGATATAGGCCAGTGAATTGTCGCCCAACCTTGCGCCCCAGGCACAAAACAGTTGGCGTTTTGATGTCCTGAAAACCTCGCGAACCGGATTCTTGATGACGGCATTCCTGCGTTTGAGCTCTTCAAATATGGGCGACTCCTTCAGCTTCATGCGCAGGATAACGCCAATCACAATCACCACGGTGCTCAACAAAAAGGGGATACGCCAGCCCCAGATGTCAAAAGCCTCTTTGGAAAAATGGGAAGAGAGGTTAAAGGTGGCCAGAGAGAGTAATAAACCCAGGGCAACGCCCATATAAGGCATTGCGCCATAGAGACCGCGCCGTTTGACCGGCGCATTTTCAACCACCATTAATACCGCGCCGGCGTATTCCGCCCCCGAGCCAAGCCCTTGCAGGGCGCGAAGCAGGGTCAATAGCACCGGTGCCGCAATACCGGCTTGGGCATAGGTGGGCAAAAACCCCATTAGGGTGGTGGACCCGCCCATTAATAATAGCGTGATCACCAGGACTTTTTTACGGCCGATGCGATCGCCGAGATGTCCAAACAGCACGCTGCCGAACGGACGGACAAAAAACCCGATGCTAAAGCTGCCAAAGGCTAAAATGGTGCCGATCAGGTGGTCGAAAGAGGGGAAAAACAATCTATTGAATAACGTTGCCGCCGCGGTAGCATAAAGATAATAATCATACCATTCAACGGTGGTGCCGATGATGGCGCTGAGAATGGTATTACGTATTGCTTGCCGGGTTTCCGGCGTTTCAGCGATTGTTTGTTCCACGACGAGCCCCTTATGTAGGTGTACAGCTATAGGTGTACAGGTTTGGCCAACGTTGGAATGAAAACGGCTAACGGCTCTTTGTTGCTACACTCTCGGTCAGCTTGTAATGATGCTTATAAAATGGAAATAGGCCGTTATGTTCGGTTTCTGACAAAATGGAAACGTTTCCGGAAACGTTTCCATAATTTAAAATCGGTTATCAGCTACTGTCAAGTTTCTCGAGCCAGAGGATGAATATGAGTTCTAAAAATGAGACACCGGTCAATGAACGTGCCGGGATCCGTCAAGTTGCTGAACTGGCAGGGGTAGGTATTGCCTCCGTTTCCCGGGTCCTTTCCGGGCAATCGGGCGTCAGTAAAAAAATGACCGAACGGGTTTTGCTGGCGGCGGAACAATTGAACTATACGCCGAATGTCCTGGCGCAAAGCCTGCGACGCCGCTCAACCCGCTCAATCGGCTTTGTCTGTTCGGACATCACCAACCCTCTGCTGGCGTCCATTGTCAGCGGGGCGGAAAGCGTCCTGGCAGCCTCGGGGTATTCCCTGCTGCTTACCAACTCCGGCGGAATGCCGGAAATGGATGCGGAGCATATAGAAGTATTACAGCAGCGGCAGGTGGACGGCCTGATTTTACTACCGTCGCTGGAAAATGATGACGCTACCTTGCATGCCCTGCGTAAAAGTACTATGCCGTTGGTGGTGATTGACCGCACGTTGCCGGATGACGTTGAAGCGAATACGGTGCTCTCCGATCATTATCTTGGCGTGGGCGTTGCCGCCAGGGCGCTGTTGCAACAAGGCCACCGACGCATCGGACTGATCGTCGGACGGGATGTCCGGCCGACCCGGGAACGGATCCGCGCCGTACAGGATGCCTATCAGGCATGCAACGCGGCGCCCGATTATCTCATTGAAACCGGCATCCTGTCCGTTGCCCACGGCGAGCGGGCAATGGCGCATTTATTGGCGTTGCCGAACCCGCCCACCGCGGTGATTTTGGGCGGCAATCAGCTGCTGGAAGGGGCATTAACCGTGATTGAGCAACACAAGCTGATCCTCGGCCGTGACTTTTCGCTGGTGTGCTGTGATGACGTCGCCCTCAGTCGCTTGTTTTCTCCGCCGATTGCCACGGTAATGCGGGACAATATTTTATTAGGTAAGCGTGCCGCCCAGCTCTTATTGGGACAATTGGAAAACCCCCATGAAAAAGAGCAGGTGCTTTTGCCGACCTGGTTCGAAAACCGCGCCAGCTGCGGCCCGGTATCTCACATGCTGAACAAGCCGGGCGTTTAAGGCCGGCCAGCCTGATACCCTTTTATACATCACATCCGCCTGTGTGTTTTTCTTGACATGAGAATGCAACGTCACGGCGATTAAAACCTTGAGGGAGAGGGTAATGGCACAATTTGCCTATGTCGGCTGCTATACATCGCGCCAGCGTGCCGCGCGAGGCCGCGGGATTGAGGTGTATGAGATAGATAACGCCGGAAAGTGGTTTTTGAAACAAACGGTTCAGCCCGTTCAGGATAATCCGTCATGGCTTATCCTGGATAGCCGGGGAGGGCTGCTGCACGCCGTTCATGGCGACGGCACCGCCCTGGCGACCTATGGCCGCGATCCGTTGTCGGGGCTGTTGACCTTGCTGGGTGAGCGGTCAACCGGACCGCAAAATCCCCATCCCGCCCTGGATCCCAAGCAGCGCAATAATCCGGTGCATGTGGCGTATGATCCCTCCGGACGCTATTTGCTGGTGGCCAATCTTAACGCGGGCAATGTCGCCGTATTCCCAATAGGAATCAAAGGTATACCCGACCCGGTTTGTTCAATCATCCCGATCCCCGGAAGGTCGTCGCCGGATCATCATGCCCCCGGGTTATCCCGCCCTCATGAAATCGTGTTTGATCACGGCGGTAAACATTTTGCATTGCCCATTCAGGGAAGAAGCGCCGGGAATGGTATTGATAGGGTGCGGATTTATGCCTTCAACGCCGGCCAATGCGTTCTCACCGATGAAGTCGACATGGCCGCCGGCAGTTGGCCCCGGCATGTTGATTTCCACCCGGATGGACGCTTTTTGTATGTTCTCAATGAAATAAGCAACACCATCAGCGTATTTGACTATGATGAAACGGCGGGATCGCTGGCGTTGCGGCAGACGCTAAGCAGTTTGCCGCCGGACTATGCGGGCCGCAGTGATGCCGGTGAAATCGAAGTCCATGCCAACGGACGGTTTCTTTATGCTTCCAATCGCGGGCACGACAGTATCGGCGTGTTTGGTATTGATAGGGTAAGCGGCGGCGTTCATCCGATCGGCTGGGTACCTTGTGGGGGTAAAAACCCCCGCTTTACCACCTTGACACCGGATGGCCGGCGTTTTTACAGCGCCAATGAGGAAAGTGATACCTTGACGGAATTCCTGGTGAATGCGGAAAGCGGCATGTTGGAGAACACGGGCAGGGTTATCAGCACCCCCAGTCCCACCTGCGTTATCTTTGCCTAAAAAAATATTGGCTCGATTATTGCTTGCTGTATGTCATTTTCCACAAAAAAAGGATAGCGATATGAAACGAGGCGCAACGTTGGTCATCGGTATGGGAATACTCATCTCTTCAGGTTCGGCGCTGGCGGAAGAACTGAGCGGAACATTAAAAAAAATAAATGATTCGGACGTCATTGCGGTGGGCTACAGAGAGACCAATATACCCTTCTCTTATCAGGATGATGCTCACCACGTCATGGGGTATTCGCAGGAATATTCCGACAAAATTATCGATGCCGTTAAAAAGAAACTGAATAAACCCAATTTGACGGTTAAATTTGTACCCATAACCTCTCCCGATCGTATCCCTCTGCTGCAAAACGGCGTGTATGATGTTGAATGCGGGTCGACAACCAACAATAAAGAACGGGCTCAGCAGGTTGAATTTTCAGATACCATCTTTATCGTCGGTACCCGCTTGTTAACGGCTAAAGACAGTAATATCAAGGATTTTAGCGATTTAAAAGGTAAGCCCGTTACCACCAATACCGGAACGACATCCGAGGTCATACTGAATAAGCTGAACGATACGCAGAATATGGGTATGCGGATTGTGACCTCTAAAGAGGGCGGCGCGCCGGCCTTTTACACACTGCAAAGCGGCCGGGCGGTGGCCTATATGATGGATGATGCCTTGCTGGCCGGCGATCGTTCCAAAGGCCGGGATCCCTCAAACTGGGTGATTGTCGGTACGCCTCAATCCCATGAAGCCTATGGCTGCATGATGCGAAAAGACGATCCGCAATTCTCCTCGCTGGTGAATAAAACGATTGCGGATGCGCAGCTGTCGGGTGAAGCCGCCACATGGTATGAAAAATGGTTTAAACAGCCGATACCGCCCAAAGGGCTTAATATGAATTTCGACATGAGCGATGAAATAAAAGCCCTGTTTAAACACCCCAATAATAATGTGCTGTAAACATAACGATTTAAATCCGCCTTCATGAAAGGCGGATTCTATTCTTTGTCAGGCGTTAGCAAGGCGATTTCCTCTTTTCGTACGCGCTCCAAATCCTCCTGCCTGCGCCCAAGCCAGAAACTCAACCCCAGCCACAGGGCGGAGAGGGGTATGGCCACGATGGCAATGCCGGTGACGCCGAGGCCCAGGGCAAGGAGCCCCGCATAGGTCCAGCCGGCCAGTTGATCCCCGCTGCGATAGACAACGGTGTCGATGAAGTTTTTTGTCTTGTAGCGATCTTCCTTGGGTACGGAGGTAAAAAGCACCTCCCTGGCCGGACGGGCCAAGGCAAAGTTGCTGACCCGCCGCGCCACCTGTACCGCAACAAAGACGCCGATGGCCGGAGAGGCCGATAGCACGGTAAATCCCGCCACGCTGAAAAGCGGCAGCGCGCAGAGGGTCACCGCAACCCCCGCCCATTTCATAAACCGTCCGGTAATGAACAGCTGAAACACCAGGGTCAGCACGTTGACCCAGAAATCGATATTGGCGAAGAAGGCGGTGCGGGCTCTGCCATCGACGAAATGCGCCGCGGCGATGGCCGCCTGTTGAAAGTACAAAATGGTGGAAGTCGTGGAATAAAAAAAGATGAAAAAAGCGATACCCAGTAAATAGGGCGATCGGAAGGTGTGTGTCATCCCGGTGAAGATGCCGCCCCCTACCGGTTGGTGCGGATCCTCGCCGGGCAGCGGACGCTTGAACGCATCGCTTATGCGGGACAGCCGCCCCGATGCGAATACCGCCACCTCAAGCAGTATAATGGAGGCGAGCAGCAGGACGCTTTGCCCCAGCCGCTCGACGAAACCGGACGTCAGCGCCGAACCTGCGATACCCCCGAGCGTAGCCCCCCCGGCCAGGAAGCCGAACAGTCGTTTGCCTTGCTCCGCATCAAACACATCCACGATAAAGGACCAGAACACCGACACCACAAAGAGGTTGAAGACCGAGACCCAGATAAAGAACAGCCGTCCGATCCAGACATGTTGCGCCGGCGTCGCCAGGGCGAGCAAAATCAGAAACACCAGCAAATTCAGCATAAAGAAACGGTAGGTAATGGCAATAAACCGTTCGCGCGGCCAGTGCCGCACCGCAAAGGCGAAAGCGGGATGGATCGCCAGCATGGCCAGCAGCGTGCCGGTGAAGAGCCAGGGCAGGTTTCGCACGCCGCCCGCGACGCCCAGTTCGTCCCTGATGGGGCGCAGTACATAGTAGGCCAGGAAAAGCGCGAAAATATAAAGCCAGGACCAGGCCAGCATGCGGATCTCATCCCGGCGTATGTGGGCAAACCGCTGTGGTTGCAACAAGAGCCGATTTAACAGGTCAGATACCGTGGTTTTAAAAGCCATGGCTCAGCTCGTTCACATCCTGTTCCGTCAGCCGCAACGACAATGCAGAGGCATTTTCTTTCACATGATCGGGCGAACCGGATTCAGGAATGGCGATGACATGCCCGCTTCGCATCGTCCAGGCGAGAGCCACCGCGGCCGGGCTGCGCTGATGCCGCTGGGCAACCCGGGTTAAGGCGGCATTGCTTAACAGGCCGCCGGTCATGCCGAGGGGGGAATAGGCCATAATCGGCAGTCCGTGCTGTATGCACCAGGGCAGCAGGTCCGCCTCGATGCTCCGTTGCGTGAGATTATAAAGCACCTGGTTAGCGGCACAGGCATTGCCGCCGGGGACGCGGAACAGGTCTTCCATATCCGCGACGTCAAAGTTTGATACCCCCCAGCGCCGGATACGTCCTTCCCCACGCAGGCTTTCGAAGGTATTGACCACCACGCTCAGATCCGATACGTCGCCGCGCCAGTGGAGCAGGTAAAGGTCGAGATAATGGGTGCCCAACCGGCTCAGACTTCCCATGCAGGCCTGGCGGATCCCGTCGGCGGTGGTGGCGTGATAGGGCAGTACCTTGGATACCAGAAATACCTTATCGCGCTGTCCGGCGATAACGCGTCCAATCATCCGCTCGGCACGGCCCTCACCGTACAGCTCGGCGGTATCAAGAAGCGTCATACCCAGCGAGATGCCGGTTCGCAGGGCGGCCTCCTCTTCTGCGGCCGGATGGCGGCCCAGTGCCAGATGCCAGGATCCCTGGCCCAGGGCCGGCGCTTTGCTGCCGTCCGGCAGCGGCACGCCTGACATTGCCGGCTGCGCCATTGCGCGGCCTCCCAAGAGGCTTATCGCCGCGCCCGCCAGACAGAATTGCCGTCTTGTCAGACCTGCCATTGCATCACCCCCCTGTGTTGAAGGTTAACCGGGACATGCCTTAGTCTTTGGATATTATCCGCAGAATTCCACCTTTACCACTATAGGAAAATATTCCCGGTCAGGGTCGCTTATCACTGATGATTTTCATTCTTGGACGGTCCATCATCCCCGGGCCTCATTCATTTTTCCCGACGCACGTGATCATTCACACCTGTGCCCGACCGCCATCAACAAAAATTTCCGCTCCGGTGGTGAAACTCGAATCATCGGAAGCCAAAAAAAGCGCGGCTTTGGCCACTTCATCCACGTTACCGATGCGGCCCATGGGAATGGTTGAAACCATTCTGTGAAGGGTTTCCGCCGGCTGGCGATCCATGAGCGGCGTTTGGATCGGCCCCGGGCTTAGCACATTAGCGCGGATGCCTCGATCGGCCAGCTCCGCCGTTAATGTGCGCACGAACGAACGGACGGCGGCTTTGGTCGCACCGTAAATGCCCAAGCCGGGCGTCCCTTTTGAACCCGCCACCGAGCCGGTGATAATAAGGGAAGCACCGTTGCGCAACAGGGGAAGGGACTGCTGAAGGGTAAAAAACGCCCCTTTCACATTGACGTCGAACAGGCGATCGAAAAACGATTCGTCTACCTTCGCCAGGGGCATGACGTCTCCCAGACCGGCATTGGCGACGACAATATCAAGATGGCCTTTTTGCTGCGCCACCCGGTCGTAAAGCCTGACGATATCGGCTATTTTTGCCACATCCCCTTGGACGCCGACGGCCATTGGCCCTAATTGGTCAACGGCTTCGGCGAGTTCTTTTTCGCGCCGGCCGGTGATAAATACAAAGGCGCCTTCATGGACAAATGTCTTTGCAATGGCGAGGCCGATACCTTCCGTCGCGCCGGTCACCACCGCTACCTTGTTATCCAGCTTACCCATAGAAATCTTCCTCGGCTCACGTTGCCTGCGGTTTATGTAAAAGAACGAACGGTTCAGAATATACCCGGAATCTTGGGCTGGCAAAATATCGAAGCTGCTTTAAGCAGATCCTCAAAAGATCGGCCTATGGGCAAAAAGGCTGCTTTGCGGCCAAGTCGGCGTTATTGCCGACTGAGGTGAGCAGAATTATCGCCGACAATCCTGGAGATTTGACATGGGCCATTTTCAAAAAAAATTGAGGTTATTTATCAACGGGCTTCGGTCCTAATCGACCCGGTTATCACCGATGGCAAATCGCTACCGGTGATAACGTCACGTAATGTGGTTACCTATCCAGCAGTTCAATGAACTTTGCCAGCCACTGCGGGTGGGCCGGCCAGGCCGGCGCCGTGACCAGGTTACCATCCACATAAGCCTGATCGATGCCGATATCGGCAAACTGGCCGCCGCTCAGGCGAACCTCGGGCGCGCACGCGGGGTAGGCGCTGCAGGTTCGTCCTTTCAACACGCCGGCGGCCGCCAATATTTGCGGTCCATGGCAGACGGCGGCGATGGGTTTACCGGCGTCGTCGAAATCCCGCACCAGCTTTATCACATCCGGGTTCAAACGCAGATACTCCGGCGCTCTTCCGCCGGGGATCACCAAGGCGTCATAATCCCGCGCCCGCGTTTCGGCAAAATCGGCGTTAAGCACAAAACGATGTCCCGGTTTTTCACTGTAGGTCTGCGCGCCGTCAAAATCATGAATTGCCGTTAAAACATAATCGCCTTTGTTTTTATCGGGACAGACGGCATCCACGCGATGGCCAACCATTTGCAGCGCCTGGAAAGGCACCATGGTTTCATAATCTTCGACGTAATCGCCGATCAGCATTAAAATTTTTTTCGTTGTCATGATGAGAGTTCTCTGGGTAGGCACAGGAAGGGCATTGCCGTACAGACCATGCCGGATAGGCTGCCAACGACATGAATCGGACTCGGTTATTTAATAGGCAGTCTCTGATAAAAATAGCCTATGGGCGGCTAAAATACTACGCGTCGCACGCTGCTTCAGACTGCCGGTTATCTTTCTTTGCGTCTGTCACCGGTTTTTATTATCTCACCGGCTGATCTGGAAAATAGGATTTTAAAAAAATCGGCGGGCCAATTTTATAGCGCAACTTATACTCAATGATAACCGCGCGCTATACGGGGTCTGATACAAATGGTAATAGGCAATGGGAATAGTGTATTAAGTAATATTTTTAAACATATTATTTATCATAATGTTACACATATTTCCTTTTGAATTTCCACATAAGTCGTTTATACCAGCTATTCCAATACAGAGCTTTAGTAAGATTCCAGTAACATCCCGATAGTATGATTCAAACAGCAGTAAAGCGGAGCAGGTTCCGTGACTATGAAGTCTCAGGATGTCTGTTCAAGGTTGTGCACAGGACATGTCGGCCGCCGGACCGAACAAGCAACCTAAACCACATCTTTCGCACCTGTGAATAACAAGGATTAGGGAGGGGCTATGCCGGGAGGGAACATGCCGGAATGGTTGTTGTCCGCCATTTCCAACTATGGATACGCCGCGCTGTTCATCGCCGCTCTGATTGAAGGCCCGATGGCGACGCTCTTTGGCGCGGCTCTGGCGTCACAGGGACTGCTGCATCTGGGGGGTGTCTACACCGTCGCCGTGGCGGGGGATCTGACCGGAGATTTGATTCTCTACGGGCTTGGCATGAGTGGCCGCATAACGGCGTTGCCGTGGTGCCGCCGTTTTGACCTTGGCCGCCGGCGACTGGAGCCGCTTGTGCAACGGTTTCGTATTCATCCCGGACGTATTCTGGTGACGGCGAAACTGACGCACGTGGCGGGGTTTGTGGTACTGGTAAGCGCCGGGGCGGCAAGGATTCCTGTCTGGCTGTTTCTGGGCTTTAATCTGCTGGCGACCTTACCCAAGTCCGGTTTGTTAGTGTTACTGGGATTTTTTGCCGGCGCCGCATGGCAGCGTATCGATTTATGGCTGTGGTTATTATCCTGTTCGTTCCTGGTTGTGCTTTGCATCATGCTTGTGGTTTATCTGCGTAGGATCACCGGATCTGTGCTGCCAGGAGGGTAGAAGTATGCGTATCGCTGTGTTTACCGACAGTTTTTATCCTGAGCTGGGAGGGATCCAGGACTCGGTATTAACCGGGTGCCGGGAGCTTGGCAAACGCGGTCATCAGGTGGTGATATTCGCTCCACATGCCACCCGCCATGACTTTAACGTTGCCGGCGTACCCGGGCGTGAAGTTGACGCCGGGCAAAATGTCGAGATCCGGCGGCTGTTTTCGCTGCCGGTGCCCAGTTCCACCGGGCAGTCCCGTCTTCTGGTGCCTACCGGGCGGCGTTGGCGACAGTTACTGCCTTTCGCGCCGGATATTATCCACACCCATACCTTTCTGGGCGCGGGGCTGGAAGCGCTGAGCGCGGCGCGCCATCTTGACGTCCCGGTGGTGGGAACCAACCACTGGGCCATTGGCGAATTCAGCAATTATACGCCCTTTTCGGCGAATTTTTTCCGCGACATCAGCGTCCGGGCGGTAACCCGCTACTACAATCACTGCGACATGGTGACCGGTCCGTCACATTCCGTGACGGACGAAATGAGCGCGTTCGGGCTGCGCCGCCCCCACTGCGTGATCTCCAATCCGGTGGATACGTCTCAATTTCGCCCGCTGCCGGACGCACATCGCCAAGCCCTCAAAAAAATCTACGGCTTCAGTCATTCAACCATTATCTACGCCGGTCGTTTGGCGGAAGAAAAAAAAATCGATGTATTGATCCGTGCCCTGCCGCTTATCGCAACGGAGATGCCCGATGTGATGCTGGCGCTGGCGGGACACGGTTCCGCGCGCCGTCATCTTGAACAACTGGCGCGGGATTTGGGGGTAAGGGAACGCATCCGGTTTCTCGGCACCCTGGATAAAGCCACACTGGCGGAGGCTTTTCATGCGGCGGATATCTTCGCCATCGCCAGCACGTCTGAAACCCAAAGTATGGTATTGATTCAAGCGATGAGCGCGGGTTTGCCCGTGGTAGGGGCGCGCTGGCGTGCGTTGCCGGAATATATCGACCCCCAGTCGGGTTTTCTGGCGCAGCCGGGCGACAGTGAGGATTTTGCCCGCAGGCTGACACACTTGCTACGCTCGCCGGCGTTGCGCAAACAAATGGGCGAGCATGCCGCCCTTAAAACGAAACAATTTTCCATCACTACCGTGACAAGCCGCTGGGAAGAGATTTATGCCCGGATCAGTCTGGCAGTACCCGAGGAAATGTCGCGTATTTCAGGAGCGTAATCGTGAAACTCAGTCTGATAATTCCCGCTTATAACGAAGAGCTGTATCTTGCGACCTGCCTGCAATGCGCGATGAAGGAGCTGACGGCGCATGCAAATCCCGGAGAGTTTGAAATTATCGTCGTCAATAATGCCAGCACTGACCGGACATCGGCCGTTGCCGCCGGATTTGACAATGTGAAGGTGGTTTACGAGCCGATAAAAGGACTGACCCGCGCCCGGCAGAAGGGGCTGGAGTCGGCATCCGGCGATATTCTGGCCTTTATCGACGCCGATACGCGTATGCCGTCCGGCTGGCTGGGCAAAGTGCTGGCTGCCTATGAGAAAAGAAGCGATCTGGTGTGCGTCAGCGGTCCGTACCGTTATTTCGACTTGCCGGGGGTGAAGGGGTTGCTGGTGAAGCTTTATTGGCTGCTGCTGGCCAAACCCACTTACTGGTTCACCGGCTATATGGCGGTAGGCGGCAATTTCGCCGCCAGTAAACAGGCCCTGTTGCGCATTGGCGGATTCGATACCTCCATTGCGTTTTATGGGGAAGATACCAATATCGCCCGCCGACTGTCCGGCGAGGGCCGGGTGCAATTCGACCTGGAAATGATCATGGAAACGTCGGCGCGTCGCCTGAAAGAGGAGGGCTTTGTGACAACCGCGGTACGCTATGTGATTAATTTTATGTCCGAAGCGATCCGCAATAAACCCGCGACCTCCGAATATCGCGATATTCGCTAGGGCAAGGCAACGGATACCGGCCATGAAGGAGAAGAACCGTACCGCTCATGAATCACCAACGGGTGATATATGGCCTAGATAATTCAAGATGCGGGAAAGCCTACGAACCCGCAACGCGAAGTCTGACGGTTAAAGTCGTTTGCCGGCTTGCTAGCGCGGCAGCTCCGGGTAATGTATCGTCCGGTTGTAGCCGCCTTTGATATGTTCATTGACCGCCAGGATAAATTTTTGCACATTGCCGCGCTTGATCGCCTGGATTATGGCGGCGTGTTCCTGACAGAGCAGCTCAATATCCGGCACGCCGCGGCCATGATGCACCCGACCGACCTGCGGGCCGTAGCTGAGGGTGGCATACATTTCGATGATGTAGGGGTTACGGGTGGTGGAAACGATTTTTTTATGGAATTGGCTGTTTAATTCAATGAATTTATCGTAATGCTGATAATCGGCGCCGTATTCCCCGTTCAGCATCGTCTGGTTAAGCTCTTCCAGCTCGGCTATTTCCTGCTCGGTAATATTCTCCATGACATACTCACCAATGGTGGCCTCAATCATCAGGCGGGCTTCGTGCCATTTGAGCATGTCTTCACTTGAGGGGACCGGCGATATTTGGTATCCCTTGTTTTGCTCGAACGAGAGCAATTTTTCCGCATGCAGCCGCGCCAGCGCCTCACGCACCGGAATAACGCTCACGCCGTATTCCAGCGCCAGGCGGCTGATGATCAACTTCGCGCCGGGAGCATCCTGTCCGGAAATAATGCGCTTTCTGAGCGCTTTATAAACCTGATGGCTGATGCTGTCGGATTGAATTAACGTGTTATCGTTCAACGGGTACACCATGTTTAACCCCCCTCTGCGCCGGTCATCCCGGGAAGGGCGCTTTGTTGTAAACAGGGTAGAGGAATGGGGGCCTGAAATCAATAAATCGTCAGGATGAGTAAAGTAGCCGTCTTTCAAGTCAACAACTTTGACAGGGTTTACCCGATATTTTTATCCTACGGCAGCCGTTTATGCAGCACTTCAAGCTCAAACGCTGCCCGGTCAGGACAGGATGCCGGATCGTAAACACGCCGTGAATCCATCCATTTAGGCTCGATCCGCGCGATTATGACCCTCATCCCTGAGGGTCACCCTTCGGGCCAACGCCTGACGGCGTTGTTCCAATACGCTCCCGGCGTATTGGTCCCTGGCGCGGACGGTTTACTCTTCCAGCATCCTGTCCCTCCCCATGAATTCCATGCACATGTGCCAAATCGAGCCCGTGTTAGGATTATTCGGTCATAAATTTACGGGCGCACAGCAGCGAGATAATGGTAATAATGGCGCAGGCGGCCATTTCCAGTGACAGATAATGCCAGCCGCCGCGATCGTAGCTCACCAGAAGAGTGGCGATTGCCGGCGCGGGGCCCGCGATGAGCGCGCTGGTGATTTCACGGGAAAAGGCGATTCCGCTATAGCGGATATGTACCGGGAACAGCTGCGTTAAAAACGATGCCTGCGCGGCGAATTGTGACCCCATTCCTCCCGCCAGCCCAAGGGTCAGGGCCAGTGCGCCGAGATAGACGTTGCCGGTATTCACCAGATAAAAGAACGGCACGATGTAAAGCAGACTGAAAATGGCGCCCCCCAGATAGACCTCGCGGCTGCCGATACGGTCGCACAGTTTGCCCCACAGCGGCAAAACGATAATCCCCACCGCATAGGCGGTGGAGCTGATGGATAAAGCCTGCGCCGAGGTCAAATGGATCTGGGCGGTCATATAACGTAACGCGAATACCTGAAGAATATAAGAATAACCGGTATGAATGACCGTGGATCCCATTGCCACCAGCAGGCGTGGCCAGTCATCACGCAATACTTCCACAATCGGCGCCCGGGCGGGTCGGTGTTTAGTGAGCGCCTGTGCCCGTTTGGTCTTTTCAAATTCGGCGGTTTCCGACACGCTGGTCCTGACCCAATAGCCGAACGCCACAATCAGAATGCTGATAAGAAACGGCACGCGCCAGCCCCAGCTGAGGAACTGCGCATCGGACAGGCTGGAAGATACCGCGCCCATGACGCCGAGGGCCAGCAGCGAACCGATCCAACTGCCCGCCGCCGGCCAGGCGCCGGCGCTGCCGCGTTTGGCTGCCTGGCTGGATTCGGACGCCACCAGGATGGCGCCGGCATACTCGGCGCCGGCTCCCAGCCCCTGCAAACAGCGCAGTACGATCAATAAACCCGCCGCCCAGGGGCCCACCATATCCCGCGTCGGCAGCAGCCCGATCAGGGTGGTGGAGACACCCATCAAAATCAGTGTAATCACCAGCATCGGCCGCCGGCCCAATTTATCGCCATAATGACCGAAGATGATGCCCCCCAGGGGACGGACCAGAAACCCGGCGGCAAACGTCATAAAGGCCCAGACCGCCGAGGCTTCGGCTGCGTTGGCGTCAAAAAACAGTTTGGAAAACACCAGCGCGGCGGCGGCGCCATATAACGCGAAATCATACCATTCGACAATACTGCCCATCATGGCGGCCAGCATCGGCTTGCGGGAGTTCGGCGCCTGAAGGGCTGTAGGGTTCAAAGCACTCATAAAAAAGTTCCTCTGTAATTCCAGCTGAAAGGCAACTGCCATCCTTTCCCGCATTTTTATTATGGAAAAAAACGTCCGGACAGTGATGAAACAGATCTTTACCCATCGCCGATTCTGGTGAGCGAACCAGGATAATAAATCGTATATTATAATTAATGATATCCGAAGATCCTGTCTATGAATAAGCTGCAATTTAACGCAAAATATTCTCTTTGTGTGATGATAATCACTAAAACGGTTATATTTAGCAGCAATATTGTCAGTTGTGCTTAATTTTGGGATACGTATCACATCTGATATTAATATATGATATATTATTATTGCTAATTACAGCACCACGGACAACGTTATGACACTCACAGGCATGACATGGGGACACATCAGAGCCATGGATCCCCTGGTGGCTTCGGCCAGAGAATACAGCAACACGGCGGAGGGCTGCGACGTTGACTGGCAGGTCAGGGATTTGCGGGATTTTGAGCATCAATCCCTTGCCGATATTGTGCGCCGGGTGGATATGGTGGTATTCGATCATCCGCACTGCGGCATGCTGGCGCAACAGGGGCTGTTTGTGCCCCTTGATGCCCTGGACGCGCTGTCGGCGGAGCACGATGCCGATTTTATCGGTTCCTCGCTGTCCAGCTACCGTTACCAGAATAAACAGTGGGGCGCGCCGGTGGATGGCGCCACCAATCACGCGGTCTATCGCGCCGATCTGTTGGCCCGGCTCGGCCTGCCGCTGCCGCAAAGCTGGCAGCAGGCATTGGTTTTGGGGGAGGCGGCTCGCCGCCAGGGGCTCTATCTCGCCATGGCCGCCAATGCGCATCACGGGCTGCTGGCGGTGGCCGCCCTGTGCGCCAATATGGGCAATCCATGGCGGGAAGGCGAGCGGGAAGGGACGCTGGAGATCCACCGCCGGACTCTGGCGCAGGCGGTGGACTGGCTGGATAAATTAATGGCTTTTTGCCCGCCTCAGTCCATTGAGTGGAATTCCATTGCGCTGCATAACCAGATGTCCTTACGTGACGACCTGGTCTACTGCCCCTGCGTTTATGGCTTCGCGGTCTATGGCGAACCGGGTATCTATCAGCACCCCCTGTCTTTTGCCGGCTTTGCCGGGGTCCGGGCGCCTTACCATGCGGGCTCGGTGTTAGGGGGCGCCGCTATCGGCCTGAGCCGCTACAGCCGCCGGCAGCCGCAGGCGCTGCGCTATTTGGACTGGCTGATGGTAGACGCCACGCAGCGCGGCGTTATCGCCGGTTTTCACGGCCAGCCGGGTCGGGTGGAAGCCTGGAACTCCCCGGCGTTGGACAAAAAATTCAACGGATTTTTTTCCGCGGTGCGTCCTTCCATGGAAAGCGCGTGGATGCGGCCGCGTTACGCGGGCTATCAGGAATTTGAAACCCGGGCCGGCGCGCTGCTGGAATCTCATTTGCGCGGCCGGGTCGGCCTTGACGACGCGGTGGACGGTCTGTTGGCCCTGGCGGTGGCTCATCCGGCCAATGCCGGCTGACGTTTTTGACATTTTACGGATTCCGTCCGCGGCGCCGGCCATGGGTTTCGGCCGTTCGCCCGGACCGATCCTGGAGTAACAACCATGGGAAAAAAAGGTCTGCCTCTGGAGGGGATTACCATCCTGGACCTGACGATAGCTCTGTCAGGTCCGCTGTGCACGCAGCGGCTGGGTGAAATGGGCGCTGAGGTGATCAAAATCGAAGCGCCGGACGGGGGAGATTTTTCCCGCTATAACATTGTCGGCGATTGCCGCGCCTTCGGCGATTCCACGGCGTTTGTGATGATGAATCGCAACAAAGAATCAGTGGCCGTCGACCTCAAGTCCGCCGCGGGCCGGGAAGTTTTTTATTCACTGGTCAAAAACGCCGATGCGGTGGTGGTGAATTTCCGGCCCGGCGTGACCCGGCGTTTGGCCATCGATTATCCGACGCTGAAAGCTTTCAATCCCCGCTTGGTCTACGTCTCCATTACCGGCTACGGCGAAAGCGGCCCGCTGGCGGCGAGGCCGGGGCAAGACCTGCTTCTGCAAAGCTTCAGCGGACTGACGTTTAACGCGGGCCGCCGCAATGGACATCCGGTGGCCTGCCCGCCGTTTATCGCCGATGTGATTGCCTCGCACTCGGCCACAGAAGCAGTGCTGGCGGGGTTGTTTAACGCGGCGCGCACCGGCCGAGGGCAGGAAGCCACTTTATCCATGCTTGGCGGCATCATGGAAATGCAACTGCAGGAAATCAGCACCTTTTTGGCCCACGATCATCCGCCTGAGCGAGTGGATTACCCGTCCGCCACCGTTTGGATGCCGCCGCCCTATGGCATTCACGCCACCGCCGAGGGGTATTTGGCGCTGGCGCAGTGCGACCTGGCGCTGCTGGGCGGGCTGCTTGACTCCGGCGAACTGACGGCGCTGGCGGCGGAAGTGCCCGGCAGCGAGCATCCGGCTGAATATGCCGAGTGGAAAGACCGGGTTTACCGGCTGTTGGGGCAGCTGTTTGCCGGTAAAAGCGCCTCGGAATGGGATAACTACCTTAACGAACACGGCATCTGGTGCATGAAGGTGTTGAATTATGCGCAGTTCCTGGCCCACCCCCAAACCCAACCTTACCTGACGCAAGTGGATCATGAGGTCTACGGCAGTTATACCACGGTCAAACCGGTGATTGATTTTATCGGCGCGGAACCCGCCGAACTGACCGGCGCCCCGGCTTACGCCGCCGATACCTGCCGGGTGCTCGAGTCCCGGGGATTCACCCGGCGGCAACTGGAGGAATTACTGGCGTCGGGGGCGATATTTCAACGGGCCGCTTCGCCGGTTCATGGAAAAGCGGCCGGGGGTGACGAATAACCATGTATGTCATAACCATTGATACCGGCACCACCAATACCCGCGTTTGCCTGTGGAACGCATCGGGCTGCCTGGCGCAGGCTTCGGCGCCGGTAGGCGTGCGCGACACGGTGCTGACCGGCGATAACCTTGCGTTAAAGGCCGGGATTTCCCGGCTCTGCGATAGGGTGGTTGACGAGGGTTGTCTGGCACCTGACGAGGAGCCGGTGGTGATTGCCGCCGGCATGATCACCTCCGCCCTGGGGCTGGTGGAACTGCCGCACCTGACCGCGCCGGTAGGGCTTGGCCAATTGGCGCAGGGCATGGTCAACCGGCGTATTGACGGGTTTCTGAACCGTCCGGTGTGGTTTATCCCCGGCGTGAAAAACGCGGTGCCGGAGGTGACGCTCGAGAATATCGAATCCATGGACATGATGCGCGGCGAGGAAACTGAAACCTTCGGCCTGCTGCGAGAAGGCTCGACGGGAGCGTCGCTGGTCCTGCTGCCCGGGTCCCATGCCAAAATGGTCAGCATCAGCGGGGAGGGTCTCATTACCGGCTGCATCACGACGCTTTCCGGCGAGCTGTTGGATGTGATCAGCAAAAATACCCTTATCGCCGACGCGCTGGAAAGCGGCTTTTGCGATGACATCGATGAGACGATGCTGCTGCGCGGCGCGGCGATGAGCCGGCGGGTCGGACTGTCCCGGGTCTGCTTTACCATCCGCATCATGGATATGTTCTCGGATCTCAGCCGCAACCAGCGCGCCAATATTTTGCTTGGGGCGGTACTGGACGCCGATGTTCAGGCGATAAAAAACAGCGCGGCGCTGGGTATGAGGGGCGATACCCGGATCATTATCTATGGCAAAGCGGTGCTGCGCCGCGGACTGGCGCTGCTTTTGCGTCACGATCCCTATTTTACCGGCGAGTTGTCGACCCCCGAGAGCATCCCGACGTCGCTGTCGGGTCTCGGTGCCCTGGCCCTGGCTCGCCGGCGCGGAATAGTGCCTTCCACTTTTTATGTCAATGAGAACCCGTCATGAAAAAATTCGAGGTGATTAACGCCATTCGCGACACCGGCATTATCGCCATAATGCGCGGCGTGCCTCACGACTGCCTGCTGCCCTTGGCCGATGCGCTCTACCAGGGAGGTATCCGGGTCATTGAGGTGACCGCCAACAGTCTCGATCACCTGTCCGGTATCCGGGCGTTAAACGCGCATTTCGGCAGCCGGATGCAGATAGGCGCCGGCACCATACTTAATCCGGTGATGGCGCAGCTGGCTATCGATGCCGGCGCGGATTTCATCCTGGCGCCGGATTTCAATCCGGCGGTGGTCACGCTGGTACACGAGCATCAGCGATTGATGATCCCAGGCATCGCCACCCCCAGCGAAGCGATGCAGGCCCATCGGCTGGGGGTGGATTTACTCAAGCTGTTTCCCGCCGGCGCGCTGGGTATCGCTTATCTTAAAGACCTGCTCGGGCCGCTCAATCACGCCGCCATCATTCCGGTGGGCGGAATAAATCAAGGCAATGTTCAGGCATTTTCCCGCGCCGGAGCGTTCGCCGTCGGCGTCGGCGGTGAGCTGACCCGGCGCAAAGTGGTTGAACAGGAAGACTGGACGGCTCTTAGCGCGCTGGCGGCGCGGTTTATCCAGGAATTCGCGGCGGGAAAGCAATCCTGACTCATTATTTCATCCGGGATGCGCTGGAGCGGCGCCGCCCGGACATTATCTACGGAGAGCAGTATGTTTATACCCAATAATCAGCCGGGTCCCCTGGCGGGCCTGAAAGTGATCGATTTAACCATTGCCATGGCCGGACCGCTGGCGACGTCACGGATGGGTGATTTAGGCGCCGATGTGATCAAGGTAGAGTCTCCAAGCGGCGACTTTTCCCGTCTCTGGCCGCTGGCCGGTTACTTTCACGGCGGGGAATCCAGCGCGTTCCTGACGTTGAACCGCAGCAAACGCGCCATTGTTATCGACCTGAAGCAGCCGCAGGGGCTGGAATTGCTTTACCGGCTGGTGGCCGATGCGGACATCCTGGTGCAAAATTTTCGCCCCAAGGTGGCCAAACGCCTGTCCATCGACTTTGACACCCTGAAGTCCGTCAATCCCCGGCTGGTGTATATCTCCATTTCCGGCTACGGCGACCAGGGACCGATGGTGGACCGGCCGGGGCAGGATTTGCTGGTGCAGAGCTTTTCCGGCCTGGCCTTCAACGGCGGTGTGCGGGGTGAAAAACCGCAGCCGTCGCCGGTGTATCTGGTGGATACCTGCGCCTCCCATTTGGCGGTGGAGGCGGCGCTGGCCGGTTATATCGAACGGCTGCGTACCGGACTGGGCCAGCATATGAAAGTGTCGCTGCTCTCGGCGGTAATGGAAGTCCAAATCCAGGAAATTTCCACCTACATGACCAGCGGGCGGCAGGCTAAGCGCTCCGGGCGCCATTTTGTTTCCACCTGGATGGAGCCTCCTTACAACATTTACCAGACCGCCGATGGTTGGATTGCCATTGCCCAGGCCACCTTCCCGGCCATCGCCGAGGCGTTTTCAGTGCCCGAACTGGTGGAACTGGGGCAGTCCCGGCCGGATATCACCGACGAACAGCCTTACCTGGACTGGCGGGATCGGGTCTGCGATATTGTTTCCGCGCACTTTCTCACCCGCAAGACCGATGAGTGGCTTGAGCTCATGACCGCGCTGGGTATCTGGGTCGGACCGGTGATGGATTACGCCCAGGTGGCGGCACACCCGCAATACCAGTCGCTGTTTACCGACATCGAGCATCCGGTGGGCGGTACCTACCGCACCCTGGCGCCGTCCATCGTTTGCCAAAACGGTCCCGCCATCCGCCCGGCGCCGCGCCTGGGAGAGCATACCGTCGAGGTCATGGCTGAACTGGGGCTTGGGGATCAAGACATTGAACGGTTAATGCAGCAAGGAGTAATTCGATGATTCGTTTTGAAAAGCAGGGGCACGTGGGGGAAATTATTCTGGACCGGCCGGCCAAATTAAATACCCTGACGCCGGAGATGTTCAGCCAGCTGCGCGATATCTGCCAACGGGCCAATGAAGACGAGGAGGTGCACGCCGTTTTGCTTTACGGCGCCGGGGAGCGCGCCTTTTGCGCCGGAACCGATATCAACACCTTGAAAAATTATGATTCTTTTTGGGCCTGGCGCAATCGGGTGGATTATGTCACCCAAATCCGTAATCTGCGTAAGCCGGTGGTTTGCGTGGCCCACGGCTGGACGCTGGGGGGCGGGCTGGAGCTGGCCGCCGCCGCGGATATTCGCATCGCGGCCGATAATGCGGTGTTCGGGGCGCCGGAAGTGACGCTGGGCTGGATAGGCGCCGGCGGCACGTCGCAGTTTTTACCCAAGCTTATCGGTTACGGCCAGGCGATGAAGCTGTTGGTGACCGGCGAGCGCATCGACGCCGCCGAAGCGCTGCGCATCGGCCTGGTGGAGGAGGTAATGCCGGTGGCCGATGCGCTACAGCGGGGACGCGCCTTGGCGCAAAATATCGCCGCTCTGCCGCCGGTGGCCACTGAATCGGTTAAAGCGGCCGTTCGCGCATCCCTTAACGGTAATTTGCAAAGCGGCCTACAGTTGGAAAACGAATTGATGACCCTGTGTTTTGCCATGGGTCAGAATAAAGACGGCGCGGATAAATTCAACCAGCGCAAGGAACAATAGCTTTGCCCTGGACGGGATACGCCGGACCGGCGGTATCCCCGGGCTTTCATGGGGAGAATGCGTTATGGACTATCCTATCGCCGATGCGCACCACCATTACTGGGACCTCGGCCGCGGCGGGTATCAATGGCTGAAAGACCATATCCGCCATATGAACGGTGAGCCGGTTGAGTCCGATATGGCGCCAATTCTTGGCCAGATGGATAATTTAGTCCGAAATTTTCTGCCGCCGGATTTGATTCGGGAAGGGCAAACCCTGCCCGCCGGCTATACCCTGGCAAAATCAGTCTGCATCGAAACCCAGGGCGATACCGTCACGCCCTGGCTGGAAACCTTATGGCTGCAAGCCCTATCCGACCGGTACGGACTCGCCGACGGTATAATCGGTTATGCCGATCTGTTAGACGATAATTTGTCCGAGGTGCTGCAAAAACACCGGGCGGCGGCCAATTTTCGCGGTATTCGTCTGTTTTGTCTGCGTGATGATTCCGCGCTATATAATGAAAAGATCGATACCGGTATCGATTTATTAACACAGCAAGAGTGGGTACTTGACGTCGATCTGGACTGGACTCAGGCCCCGGTATTTCAGGAGCTGTTTATTCGCCATCCGCATCAGCTCTTCATCATCGGCCACGCGGGATTCCCAAAATACCGCAGCCCACGCTACTTTGATTATTGGCGCCGGGCCATGTCGCAAATCGCGGCCCATAATAACGTGGTGTGTAAAATATCGGGCTTGGGCATGAGCGATCACTGCTGGAGCCTGGATTCCATACGTCCCTATATTCAACATTGCCTGGAAGTCTTCGGCGTGGAACGCTGTATGTTTGCCTCGAACTGGCCGGTGGATAGCCTTTATTCCAGCTACCATGATCTCTGGCAGGCATATGGCACGCTCACGGAAAATTTGTCCTGCGACGAGCGGCACAGGCTGTTTTATCGTAATTGCGAAAAATACTATCGTATCTGAAACGCGATTTAACCAGGAGACAACGCTGTTATTACCGGCGGGTATACCGTACCCGGCGTCCGAACGCCTATATCCTACTGAATTCTATTATAAGAGAGATATGATGAATGAATTAATCCCATTACATTATCGCACCACGCTGATCATTATTCGCCGCGAAATAGCATTACTGTTTTTTTGCGGAATGGCCATCAGCCTTTTTTTTGCCTTTTGCACCTCGGCTCTGTTGCCGCTGCCATTTATTAGCCGCTTTGGTTTTATGGCAACAGGTATAACATTTATAAATGCGTTGGCCTATTTTATTAAGGTTTATCGTTATAAAACTCGATAGAACATTCCCGGAGACAATATCATGATATTAACCGTTCCCAAGGGCGCGCGCGCCAGCTGGATTATTCTTTTTTTAACCTGGCTGCTGTGGCTGATGAATGCCAATGACCGCGAAATCATGTTTCGGGTACAGCCGGCCATCGTAAATGAATTCAAGCTGAGCGGCACCGAGTGGGGTTATATTATCAGTCTTTTTTTTACCGCCTATGCTTTGATAGCGCTGCCTGCGGGCATCTTTGCCGATAAGCTCGGCCGCGGATGGCGCAGAAAGAAAAGCCAGGTGTGGTATATGATTATTTTTACCACCCTGTCTATCCTGGTGGGCATTAAGGCCACCTGTCTGCACCTGTGGCAATTCATGTTATGGCGCGTATTGGGCATGGGTGCGGCCGGCGGCGCCGAAGTGACCAATATCGCCCAGTGCGCGGAATATTGGCCGAAAGAACACCGGGGATTTGCCCTTGGATTGCACCATACCGGCTATCCGGTGGGCGCGCTGCTGGGCGGCTTGGCCACCAGTTGGATTCTTTCTGCCTTCGGCAGTGAAAATTGGCGCCTGGTGTTTCTGTTTACGCCGCTTATCGGTTATCTGCTGGCGTTATTGCTATGGGTAAGCGCCACGCCGCAAAGCTATCAGCAGGTGAACGATTATGCCCGTGCACACGAACTGACGCCGCCGGATGACGAAGCAGAGCCGGCACTGGCGTTTAAAGATCAGTTAATCGAGACCCGCCGGGTGTTGAAGGATAGGAATATCCGCCTGACGGTAATCGGCGCGGCGCTGATAAATTTCGCGCAAACCGTCGGCTTGTGGTTTCTGGCGCCCTACATCGTCTTTACCATGCACCAGCAGGATACCGCCGGCGCCATTATCGGCGTGGTACCTTATATCACCGGCTGGTTCGGCCAGTTATTTTTCGGTTATATCTCCGATCATTTCGGTCGACGCAATACGCTGATTTTTCTTTCCCTTTGGTATGCCGTCAGCATTGCCGCCCTGGTATTTATCACCGGCATCAGTATGCTGTGGGCGGTACTGCTGCTGTGGGGGCTGGGATTAAACGCTGTGTTCCCGGTCTATTACGCCATGGTGGCGGATCACGCGCCGAAAGCCTCCGGATCTGCCATGGGATTATTGCTGATGCTGACTTTTCTCGGTACGCTGCCGGCCTCGCCGCTGGCCGGCTGGCTTATCGACCATTTCGGCGGTTGGGATCATCCCCAGGGTTACCTGATAGGGTTTGCCGTCGGTTCCGGCGCCGCGATTTTGGCGGCGGTGCTGCAATGCTTTACCCACGATGGCGCGCCACGCCAGCTGCTGCCGGCCGGCACCGCTGAAGATCCAAGATAAAACCGTGTCAGCCGGTATAATGGCCTCGCCGTATGCCACCGCTGTCCATCGTGCCGGCGGACGGCGGTGGGGCCATTGACTGATGCCCCTATTACACATTTCCTGCGCAATCCGCTCTTATAGGCAACACGGCTGTGATTACCTGCGTGGTTGGCGGGTATCCGGTTCGGCGCGGCGAACAAAACGCCGGGAGAGCAGGGCGGCGCTGTCGCACAGCGTCCGCCGCAGCTGTTGAAGCCGGACGGTATCGGCCTCGTCGGTTGGCAGGATACAGCCCAGGGCGCCCAGCACTTCGCCGGATTCTCCCCGCAGCGCGCAGGCGATGCCGGATATGCCCGGCTTATACTCCTCATCTTCCAACGCAAAACCATGGCGGCGAATCTGCCGCAGGCTTTCAAGAAGCGTAGTCAGTGAATCAATGGTTTTGCCGGTAAAGAGCGTAAGCCCCCGGTCGGCAACCACTCGGGCAATCTGCGGTTCGGGCAGCCAGGCCAGCATCGCTTTTCCCACCGCGGTGGCATGGGCGGCGGCGCTGATATCGCCTATCGCTATCCCGCGTTCGTTATCCTTCGGCTCCTGGCGCGTCATAATGGTCAGGTTGGAGCCGGAAAACGCCGCCAATAATACCGTTTCGTCCATCGCATGACTTAACCGCCGCAGTTCCGGCAGCGACTCGGTTACCAAATCAAAGGAACCACTGTTGCCCTGCGCCAGCTCCAGCAGCCGGCTCCCTAATTGATAGGTCCGGTTATCATCTTGACGGTGCACATAACCCCGGTAAACCAGGGTATTAAGCAAATGATGGCAGGTGGAACTGTTCAGGCCGCATCCTACGGCAATCTCTTGCAGCCGCAATGGGCCGGGGCGGTTGGCAAGGATTTCCAGAATATCCAGCGCGCGGCTTAGCGATTGAATCAGCGTTTTGTCATTAACCGGCGCCGCCGGCTTGACAGGGGATAACGTCGGACTGAGGGTATCCGCCGGCACAATGTCTCGGGGGGAATCCGTCATAGGGCTGACATCCTCCGGCTCCAGTCGGCGAGGGGGGGTCTTATAAGGCCGTGCACTGGGGTCGGTGGGTCTGGTCACGATAAATCCTTATTGCGGAAAACGAAGCGCCGTCACGAGGAAAAGTCAGCCGGCGCCGGCCAGTTGACGATCGATACGCAGCAGACGGGATTGTATCACTAATGCCAGGGCGCAAAAGAGTGCGCCTGCAACACAAATCCCATACCAGTGGCCCTGTTGCCATACCACTCCTCCCACTAGCGTGCCCAGCGCACCGCCGAGAAAACGCGTGACCATGTACAGCGTATTCAGCCTGCTCACGGCTTTCATATCCAGCTGATAGTTGCGATTCATACTGATAACGTGGCTGACCTGCATACCCAAATCCATCATGATCACCCCGGGTATCAGCGCGAATGCATTGCCGAAACTCAATGCAAACGACACGAACGACAGCAGCATCAACACTCCGCCGATCAATAACAGCAGGGTCGGTCTAATGCGCGTGGACAAACGACCGGCCGCCGGCGCGGCCATGACTCCCGCAGCGCCCACCAGAGCGAACAATCCGGCGTCTCTGGCGGTATAGCCCCGATGCAGGCTATCCAGATAAAACGCCAGCGTGGTCCAGAAGATACTGAACGCGCCGAACTGCAACGCGGCCGCCAGGGAGGTGATGCGTAATACCGGATGACGCCTGACCAGCCCGGCCAGGCTGACCAGCAGCGAAATATAGTTACCGTTAAAGGTCGGCTTGGCGGCGGGCAGCAGCGCCCGCAGCGCGAACAGCAAAAGAATCATGATGACCGCCGCCATATAATAGACCGCCTGCCAGCCCAGCCATGTGCCGATCTGGCCCGAGACAAAGCGCGACAGCAAGATACCCAGCAGCAACCCGGCCATCACCAGTCCCACCGCTTCCCCCGCCTTTTCCGGGCCGGCCAGTTTAGCCGCGAACGGCGGCAGGATTTGCGGCACGATGCTGGTGAAGCCGATTAGAAAAGCAAAAACCAACAGCAGCCGGAAATCCGTCGCGCGGGCAAACAGCAGCAGCATCATGCACGCCAACGCCAGCATGATAGTCACCAGTCGGCGGCGTTCGATTTTGTCCCCCAGGGGCAAAAGCAAAAACATCCCCAGCGCATAGCCGAATTGGGTCAGGGCCGCCACCGCGCTGGCGCTTTGCTGCGTGACATGGAAACTCTTCGCCAGGGTGGCCAGCAGAGGCTGATTGTAATAGTTATTGGCCACCACCAGCCCGGCGGTTAACGCCATCACCCAGAGAGTAAAACGCTGCATAACAACCGCTCCTGATGAATGGATTGTCGTTCCCCGCCACCCTCCCCGGGAAATAGCGCGCGGGGGGTAAGAATGGCGGGATCCAGGCGCCACGGGAAAATTATTTCATATTATGAAATAACAAAGATGAATATATTAAAACCGGTTTGCCCTGATAAAAAACCTTATCATGGCTATACACCGAAAACAACGCATAATTAATCCTATGCTCACAGCCGTAGCCATTTATTGAACGCGACGCCAGACGTAATTATTTCATAATATGAAATATACCTTGCCAGCAAAAAGCAGTCATTAATCCGTTAAGGTGGATAACCGTCAGGCCCGGGCGTTCAGGTACCGATGCGCACCGGAGCGTTCAACCGATCCAATACCGCCAGCACACTGTACAGCGTGAGAATACCGGTACGCGGATTATCGGCGGAAGGTACATTTTCAATATTGAGGGTAAAACGGGAGGCGGAAGAATCCACTGCCACCGTATGGGTATTGTATTGCAGCCCCGGTACCGCCCAGATTTCGTATTCGGTACGATCCGGTCCCATACCCGCCAGCGCCACGCTGGCCAATACGTTGGCATTGGCGGGGAACAGACGCGCCGCTTCCCTGGGGGAGCCCTTGAAAATCCGCGTCGGTTCGGTCATTGCATCCACATCGATGGCGTTATCCACCAGATAAGGGGCGCCGGCCAGCGACTTAGGCGGTTTACGGGTCACCATTTTTACCGAATACAACTCGCCCACCGCGGCGGCCGCCAGGGCATCCAAACCGGCGATGCCTCCCGAGGGCACAATGATTTTCCCGCCGTTTTCACGGGCAATATCCTGCAAACCGGGGAGGGCGAGTAATCCGGTGGAGCTGAGCACCACCACCGTTTTACCTAGACGCAGCGCCGGCGCGGCAATGGATTCCAGCAGGCTGGACGGCGCGCACTCGATGATAAGATCGCACAGCGGCGCCAGGCCCGCGATGTTGGTGAAAAGGGGTTCAGCGCTTTGCCACCTTACAGCGGGAGGGGATAAGGGATCCCTGACGGCGATGGCCGCCAGCGTATAACCCGCCTTGCCCTGATCCAGCGCTTTCGCCACGCCCCGACCTAGGGAGCCGAAACCCGCGATGCCGACACGTAATGTTTTTTGCATGATCAATCCGGTTTATTCGTTATTAATGAATGATTTTACTGAGAAAATCTTTTGCCCGTTCTGTCCGGGGATGCTGGAAAAACTCCTCGGGAGCGGCTTGTTCCAGGATCCGGCCTTGATCCATAAAGACCACCCGGTCGGCCACTTCCCGGGCGAAACCCATTTCGTGCGTTACGCATAACATGGTCATTCCTTCCCGGGCCAGCTGGATCATGGTTTCCAGCACTTCATTGACCATTTCGGGATCCAGCGCCGACGTCGGTTCATCAAACAACATCACTTTGGGCTGCATACACAGCGCCCGGGCGATGGCCACCCGCTGCTGCTGGCCGCCGGAAAGTTCTCCGGGGTATTTTTTCGCCTGATCGGCAATGCGCACCTTCGTCAAATACTCCATGGCCACCTGCTCCGCTTCCTGCTTGCTTTTCCCCCGGGCGTTGATGGGCGCCAGGGTGCAATTTTCCAGAATGGTCAAATGGGGAAATAAATTGAAATGCTGAAACACCATGCCGACATCGCGACGTATGGAGATGATATCCTGCGTCTGGTCCGTCAAGGTTTTACCGTTCACCACGATAAGACCCGAGTCATGCTTTTCAATATGATTAATGCAGCGAATCATTGTCGACTTGCCGGAGCCGGAAGGCCCGCAAATAATGATTCTTTCCCCTTTTTTCACCGCCAGATCGATTTCCGACAGGGCGATGAATTGGCCGAAATTTTTATATACCGCTTCAAGCAATACAATGGAAGAGGCGCGGTCCAACCCGTGTTTTTCACCATTTCCCCGATTCATTGACTCTTTTTCCTGTAGGTTCGCGGCGATGTCAGCCAGAGCGCCATTTTTTGATAAATACGAATTCAAGCCGTGACAGCAGGAAACACAAAATGAAATAAAACAGTGCCACCAGGATAATAATATCCGGCCCCGGCTGCCCGACCCTCGATTCCCGGATGGCAAGCCCGGTGCCCAACAGATCGAGAAAACCGATGGTAGAGGTCAGCGCCGATTCCTTGATAACGGTAATGGCCACATTGACCATGGCCGGCGCCATTGTCCTTAACGCCTGCGGAAAAATGATTTTCGAAAATATTTTATAATGGCCGAGCCCCAGCGCCATGCCGGCCTCAATCTGTCCTTTGGATAATGATTTCACCCCGCCGTAAACCACTTGTGCTATATAAGCCGCACAGTTAATACTGAGAGCGGCGATGGCAGCGGTATAGGGAGGCATATCCAAACCGGTGGTGAGCGGCAGTCCGTAAAAAAAGAAAAACAGCAGAATCAGGAACGGCACCGATCTCACCAATTCCACATAGGCTATGATCCATGCCCGGATAAATTTATTTCCGAAGGCGCGCAGGGATCCCAACAAGGTCCCCAACAGCCCTCCCAGGACCAACGATAAACCACATAATTTCAACGTCACCCAGCCGCCGAGCAGGAGAATATTCAGGTATTGGACTGGCACGGTAAAATACATCATCGCATCACGATCTCCTTAACCAGGCGCTTACCCAACAACCGCCAGATAAGGTTTATCAGCTGCACGCAAATAATGTAAAAAAGCGCCGCGACTAAAAAAACTTCAAAATAGCGAAAAACCACCGAACCGATGGATTGAGTACGGTAGGTCAGCTCCGCCACGCCGATAATCGACGCCTGCGCCGAGCCGAGCACCACCATCACCACCTGGTTGCCTAATGAGGGAAACACCACCCTGAGTAACTGCGGCAAAATGACTTTGCTGAACGTTTTAGACCGCGACAGGCTCAAAGCCTGGGCGGCTTCATATTGCCCGGCGGGAATGGCGCTGAGGCCGCCGCGACATATTTCGATCACGAACGCGGTGCTGTTAAGCGTCAAGCCCAATACCCCAGCCTGCCAGCCAGTCAGCGGAACGCCGTTAGCCGGCAGAACAAAGAACAGCAGATAAAGCACCACGATGATGGGGATATTGCGGAAAATTTCCACGTAAGCGGCCGTCAGCCCGCGTAAAAGGCGGTTCGGCGAGCGGCGCAGCAGGGAGCCCCCCAGGCCAAGGGGGAAACTCAGCAGCAGGGATAACACGCTGATCCACAACGTCAATAACGCCCCTTGACCCAACTGCGGCATATAGGGCAACAATACTGAGAAATCGGTCTGATATTCACCAATGTGCATGAGGCCGGCTTCCGATTAAGAGTTTACGCAAAGTTCTTTTATGCGCGGCAGGACCTCAATGAGATGGGCAACATCTGCCAGGGTGTTATAACCGTGGAAACTGAACCTTACCCGCCCGCGACCGCCCCAGGCGAAAATCTTTTCCTCGCGCAACAGCGCCACCACCTCGGCGTTATGGGGAGTATCGATGCATACGCTGGCGCCATGGCGATGAGGTTCGGCCGGGGTGGATGTGGAAATAGAATGGTCGACCAGCGCCGCCAACAAGGGTACCGTCAGTTGGCGGATATGCGCCTCCACCCGATGCATATCGAATGCCGATAAATAGTCAAGTGCCGACGACAGGACATACAGGGAAATATGGGAAGGATTGCCGCGGGTGAAGCACAGCGCGTCCTGATGCAGCGTTAATTCACCGAGATAATCCGGCCGCTTGGTGCCGATGGAAATGGAATGCCAGCCGGCGCTGAGGGGACGCCAATCCGGCCGGCGCCGGCTGTTCCAGTAGGCGATAGCGGTGCCGGTGACCCCCAGCAGCCATTTATAACAGGCGGAAAAGGCAAAATCGGCAATGTCGGCGTTAATAGGCAGGTAACCGGCCGCCTGGGTATAATCCACCACCAGCATCGCCCCCACCGCGTCCGCCAGTTCCCGAAGCTTCATTAAATCCGCCCGCTCGCCGTTAAGATAAGAAATATAACTCACCGCGATAAGCCGGGTACGGTTGTCGATATGCCTGGCCATTTCCTGGGGGACGATGCTCTGCGCCAGCCGCAGCTCCATCTTTTGCTTTTGCAGTGACAGTGTACTGACCAGGGAAGGATATTCATTGGCGTAGACGCAGACATTATCCCCCGGTCGCCAGTGGATGCTTTCAATAAGCATCGACATCCCCTCCGCCACATTGCTGACAAAACCAATATCCCGCGGCTGGACCTGCCAGGAGGCGGCTATTTGCCGACGCACAAGCTGGAGCTTTTCTTCCTGCGCTGTCCTACCCGGCATACCGTTCGCTTTATCGGAGAAATAGGTCGCTACCGCCGTTTGGTGGCGGTGCAGCACTGCGGTTTCACCGCCGGCGCAAATATGGGTAACGCCTTCGGGTAAATTAAAGTCAACCGGGTTGAAGAGTGGAAAATCCGCCTTACGTTCCATTTGTCTTTCCTCGTGAGCCTTTCAGGCCAAACCGATGTGTTATAAGTTCTTTTATTGTGCGGGAGCTTTAATAAAATCCGGAGGCTCAATGCCGAACCATTTTTTGGCCAACCGGTAATTGGTGCCGTCACTGTTTATCTTGTTGATAAAATCATTGAGCAATTTGACCCAAGCGTCGTCCCCTTTCGCTGCGCCGATGGCATCCTCTTCGGTAAGCAATAGCGGCGACAACGCCAGAAATTTATTACCGCTGTTCTTGGCAACCAATGCTATCAAGCCATTATTCGACGCAACCGCGCTGACCTGTTTACTGTCCAGCGCGCTGATCAAGTCCGCCTGGCCGGCGAATTCGGAAACCTTCGCTTTAGGCAATTGGGTGCCGATTTTCGCGGCGGTGGTGCTCCCCCGGGTCACGCCTATGGTGAGGCCATCGTTATCAAAACTTTTGACGTCCTTGTATGGGCTGTCGGCGCGGGTCAGCAATTGAACGCCGTCCATCATATAGGGCGTGGAAAAGGACACCACGGCCTGGCGTTCCGGCGTCGGCGTAAATACCGCGATGGTGATGTCGGCTTTGTGAGTTTGCAAGGATGCCACCCGTCCGGCAATATCCGTACGGATATATTGGACTTTTACGCCTAATTGCTTACCGAGCAATTCGGCGATATCAATATCGTATCCGGTAAAGCTCCCATCAGGATTTATCGATTCCCAAGGGGCATTGGCCGCTACGGTGGCGACTTTCAGCACACCGGTTTTTTTTATATTCGCCAGGGTATCGCCGTCGGCGCTTATGGCGGGCTGCGCAAAGATAATGGCACTGCTGATCAACCCCCAGAAAATCATCCTGAATGATTTTTTCTTACCGGCCACGACAGATATTTGCTGCATGCTCTTCTTACTCCGCTAGTAACGTTTGGTCATCTTCTGACGACGGCTGTACCGATTGAATCCCAGAAAGTCTCTGATAAAATCGAATACGTTATCAAAGGGAAAACTCCGCCAAGTAGAAAACCTATTTTTCCATTTCCTTGATATTCCACTGTTTCACGATGGCTTAATTCCCCCTATTAAAAATAAAGCAATATGCGAGCCAGTAATTCGATACACAAAAAATTTGCGCACGATGTCTTATTAATAGATTTTTTTGATGAATCAATGCCAAGAATTTCCTCGCCATCCCGATACGTCATAATATATTTCCAACTTCCTCCTCGGACATAAGCCATAAAAAGCCCCGAGATATTTTTCCGATATTTCTTTGAACCAGATTACGACATAATGCGTTGATGGGGCGTCATTCTGGTGCGTCCTGTCATCGAACCATATACCGTGGCTTATTTCGCAAACAGCTGTCCGATATCTTTAAAGGCTTTAAATTCGAGAGCATTTCCACAGGGATCCATTAAAAACATGGTGGCCTGTTCACCCACTTCTCCTTTAAAACGGATGCCCGGTTCAATCACAAAAGAAATATTGAAGGAAGTTAGCCGTTCGGCAAGGCGCTGCCACTGTTCCCATTCCAGGACAATGCCGAAATGGGGTACCGGTACATCGTGACCATCAACCGGATTGGTGTGGACATGCTGTTGCAGCGGGGTGATCGGATGTTCATGGATGACCAGCTGATGGCCGTAAAAATCAAAATCAACCCACTGCTCACTGGCGCGGCCCTCTTTGAGATCAAACACTTCACCATAAAACCGACGGGACGCGGGCAAATCATAAACCGGTATAGCCAAGTGAAAAGGGCTAAGCTTCATAAAAACCTCATATGTTAAATATTGCATTTAAATGTTGTAAAAACGTATCATTAACTATAATTTTTCTTATTAAAAGCGAATTTTTTTCGCGTAAAACATTAAAATTTTGAATGAATGGAGAAGCGGTATGCTGCGCGAATTAAAAACCTTTCTGGCTGTTTTCCAATACGGCACTTTTTCCGCAGCCGGCCAGTGCATCGGCTTGACCCAGTCCGCGGTAAGCGCCCAAATACGAATTTTGGAAAATGCCATAGGCATGCAGCTGTTCGACCGGTCCGGACGAACGGCGGTGCTCAATGCCACTGGCGCACGGATATTGCCCATGGCTGAAGAAATCGTGGCGATATTTGCCCGCATGTCACAGCCCGATAACGTCAGCGAATATCGCGGTCCCATCAAGATTGGCGCCATCGCCACCGCGCAAACCGGCGTATTGCCCAATGCGTTGCTCAGGCTGCACGTGGAGGCGCCGGCCATTGAACCAAAGCTAATACCCGGTGTTTCATTTAATCTGCTCAGAGAGGTGGAAGCGGGAAATATTGATCTTGCCCTGGTGATTAAACCCGATTTCCCCCTGACCAAAGAGCTGTATTGGGAAACGTTGAAGCGTGAGCCTTTTGTTCTGATTACCCCTTCGACCATCAAAGAGTCCGATCCTATTACGATAATGCGCAGCCAACCCTTTATCCGTTACGATCGCACCGCGTTTGGCGGACGACTGGTTTCACAGTTTTTGCGCGAACACCATATCGACCCCCCGCATACGCTTGAAATCGATGAAATTGATTCCATCGTTAAAATGGTCGAAGTGGGCCTGGGCGTGGCACTGGTGCCGCGGGCGGGTCTCTGGCTGGAGCGGGAGGTCAATCTGCGCATCATTTCCCTTGCCGAACAAACATTCCACCGTGAGCTTATTTTGATCATGCGTTATTCACAGCGCCAGTCATCGCTACATAAGTTATTTAGACGCTGCCTGTTGGCCGTAGTGCAGCAAGAGCTTTCGGACGATATGAATATCGTTTGATTTATGTAAGCCCGCCGACGCGGCCTACATAATCATTCACCCAGGTCGACGGTTTTCCTCGGTAAGGTTATTCTATCTTCAGGCGTTTTAGCGGCCCGACGATAAACAGGTAGGAGCAGGTGCCGAGAATACCCATCAACCCAACGTACAGGATGGCATAATCAAACGAGCCGGTGGCGGAAATAATGTAGCCAATTAGCAGCGGCGTCACGATACTGGCGATATTGCCGAAGAAGTTAAACAAGCCGCCGGCGATACCCAGCAGCTCCTTGGGCGAGGTATCGCTTAATATGCACCAGCCCAGGTTGCCGAAACCCTTGGAAAAAAACGCCACGCTCATCACACAGACCACAAAGAGATCCGAATGCACATAATTGGCGCCGACAATCACGCTTGAGAAAATCATGCCGGCCATCACCGGCGTTTTGCGGGCGAAGGTCATGCTTTTGCCTTTTCTCAGCAGGTAATCGGAAAATAAGCCTCCTAATATGCCGCCGATAAAACCGGCGATGGCGGGTATGGACGCCACCAGCCCGACTTTAATGATGGTCATCCCCCGGGCCTGATAAAGATAGGTTGGAAACCAGGTCAGGAAAAACCAGGTAATGGAGGTCAAGCAGAACTGGCCGATATAGACCCCGACCATCATCCGATTGCATACCAGTATTTTGACGTGCTCGAGATTAATCGCCGAGATATTACGGGCTGCCGTCAGGTCGGGAATACCGCCACCGTCGCGGATATAGTCGATCTCGGCGGAATTGACGCTTTTGTGCCGCAGCGGATCGTTTACATACCACAGCCAGGCAATGCCGATAAATATACCGATGCCGCCGATATAATAAAAAATAAAGTGCCAGCTCAGGGCCTGCAATATCCAGGTCATCAGCGGCGTGAAAATCGCCAGGGAAATATACTGTGCCGCGGAGTAAATGGCGGTGGCAAAGGCGCGTTCTTTATTGGGAAACCATTGTACCGTCAGGCGACTGTTGGCCGGAAATGCCGGCGCTTCCACCGACCCCATCAAAAACCGCAGAATAAACAGAACAATAAAAGGCGAGGCAAACAGATAGACATAGCCCTGCATCACGGTGATTACCGACCAGACCAGCAGGGTGACGCCATAGACCAGCCGGGCACCGAGCTTATCCAGGAACCAGCCGCCGGGGATCTGCATCAGCACATAAGCCCAGCCGAAGGCCGAAAAGGCCCATCCCATGGCGGAGGCGCTAAAGCCCAGTTCCTTGCTCATAAAGGGGGCGGCCACGGACAGGGTGGCCCGGTCCACATAATTGAATACGGTGGCCAAGAATATAAATCCCAAAACGATAAACCGAATATTGGATTTTTTTTCAACGATGTCTGCCTTTATTTCTGATGACATTTTTATATTCCCTCATACTGATATTCTTATGTTGTAGAGTACGTTGCGGTTAACCGGATAAACGGCGATGGAGAGAATTAAACTGGCATTGACGGCCCGGCGGACTTAGACATCACGGCGGTCGATGGTGACCTGGGCCACGGTCCAACCGGCGGACCGCTCATGCAGCGTCAGCCCGAGTCCAGGCCGCTGGGGCACCCGCATATGGCCGTCGGCAATCTCAACCCGTTCATTAAATACAGGCTCCAGCCACTCAAAATGCTCGACCCAAGTTTCATGGGGGTAGGCGGCGGCCAGATGTATATGGATCTCCATGACAAAGTGCGGCGCCATCATCAGACCGCGGTTCTCCGCCAGTGCGGCAATCTTCAAAAAGGGAGTGATGCCGCCGATGCGCGGCGCATCATGCATTAACAGATCCACCGCCCCGGTTTTGATATAGTCGGCCACTTCGTTGACGCTGGTGAGCATTTCACCGGTGCCGATGGGCGTAATCAGCTGCGCCGACAGCGCGCCATGACCCTCGATGTCATACGCGTCCAACGGCTCTTCAATCCACTGCAATTCGTATTGCTCCAGCGCTTTACCCATGCGCAGGGCGGTGGTGCGATCCCACTGCTGATTGGCGTCCACCATCAGCGGCACCTGATCCCCCAAATGTTTACGCACTTGCTCCACGCGCTGCAGATCCAGCTTGCGATCCGGGTGGCCGACTTTCATTTTGATGCCGCCAATGCCGCGGGCCAAAGACTGCGCCGATTTGTCGACGATCTCTTCCACCGAAGCCTGCAGATAACCGCCGGAGGTGTTATAGCAGCGCACTTCATTACGGTGGGCGCCCAGCAGCTTGGCCAGCGGCAGGCCGGCCCGTTTGGCCTTCAAATCCCATAGCGCGGTATCCATGGACGCGATGGCCTGGGTTGCCACGCCGCTGCGTCCCACCGAGGCGCCGGCCCAAACCACTTTGTCCCACAGACGGCTGATATCGTTCGGATCTTCGCCAATTAATACCGGCGCCACCTCTTTGGCATGAGCGAACTGCGCCGGCGCGCCGGTGCGCAGGGTATAGGTAAAACCCAGCCCGCTGTATCCTTGCTCGGTTTCTATTTCGGCAAACAGCAGCGCCACGTCTTTCAGGGCTTTTTGCCGGCCGGTGAGGACTTTGGCATCGCTGACCGCCATGTTTAGCGGCACATTCACCGAGGATAATTTGATGCTGCGGATACGATCGGAGGGGGTTACCGCTACTGGTTTTGACATGAGCTGTCCTTATGGGTGGTGGTGGGGTAAACCGGTTTTCAACGCATAAAAGTGCCGCAAGCAGCACATTTATTCATTAGTTCTTACTGGTATCTTGTAATGGACGACTAATACTGTCTATTCCAATCAGGGCATGGATTAATACGGGGATTGAATCAATGTTTGAGTTGGGGCAGTTGCGCTGTTTCACCACGGTGGCAACCGAGTTGAGCTTTCGGCGGGCCGCCGAAAGGCTGAATATGACCCAGCCGCCGCTGAGCCGCCAGGTACAGTTGCTGGAGCACCATCTCGGCGTGCAGTTATTCGAGCGTACCACGCGTTCGGTGACCTTGACGCCGGCGGGACGCGCCTTTTTTATCGAGGCCAATCATCTGCTGGAGCGTGCGCAGAGCGCGGTTAACACCGCCCGCCGAATTGCCCGGGGAGATATCGGTACTATTACCATCAGCTTTGTGTCCTGCGCGGTGTATGAATTCTTGCCCGAGGTGATAAATCAGGTGAAGCGCCTGCACCCGCAGATCGATATCAATCTGCAGGAGATGTCCACCAGCGAGCAGCTTGAAGGGGTTCGTTTGCGGCAGGTGGATATCGGCATTGTGCGTTCGGCCGATTGCCGGCACGGCTTTATTTGCGAAAGTCTGGTCAAAGAGCCTTTTGTGCTGGCTGTGCCCCGGGACCATCCCCTGGCAACGGCCCGGGATATCCGGCTCCAGGCTCTGGATAAGGAACCGTTCATCACCTACGGACATGCCTCCTGGCAGCCATTTTACGAACTGTTCGCCGGCGTGTTCCGAGCCAATAATATCCAACCGCGCTATGTGCATCAAATCGGCTCCACCGTCACCATGCTTTCCCTGGTGAACGGCGGCATGGGACTGGCGCTGGTGCCGGCCTGCGCGGCGCGCATTCGTTTTGAAAACGTGGTATTTCGTGACATTGATCTGGGAGAAGGGGTCTTCAGCGAGCTGTCCCTGATCCGTCGCGATGATAATGATAATCCGGTGTTGGCCTTACTGCTGGATGCGCTGCGCCGGGCTGTGGATGCCGGACGGGCCCCTGGGGCAGACAAGGGCGGCGGCACTGGGTAAACCGTATTTAATACGCCCCTTATAAACGATTCTGCCCGCGCTATAGCGCGGGCAGAGAGTAAGCCGCGATGCTCAGACTTTACGTTTTTCCGCGCTGCTCAACAGGGGTTTTGGTGTGGCGGGGGTATTATTGTAGCGGGCATAGAAATAATGCTCTATTTGTTCCAAACTGCGGCCGCGGGTCTCCGGTATGCAGCGGATAACAAACACCGCGCCGCCGATACCGATGATCCCGAAGATAAAGAAGGCGCCGGACAGACCGAAGGCAGCCAGTAGCAGCGGGAACGCCATGGATATGCAAAAGTTGGCTATCCACAAGGAGAATACCGCGGCGCCCATGCAGATTCCGCGCATCCGGATGGGGAAAATTTCCGACAGCAGCAGCCAGGTCACCGGCGATAGCGCACCTTGTTGGAAGCATAAGAACAGTAACATTCCCCCCAGGATCATATAACAGCGGACCAGATTTATGTCACCGTTGCTTCGAAACTCCGGCAGCAGATAACATACCAGGCCAATCAGGAACAGGCAGCAGGTGCAGCCCAGTTGGCCCAGCAGCACCAGCGGACGCCGGCCAACCCGACCCAGAACCCAGATCCCGACAAGCGTCATCAATACCGATACCACGCCGTTGGCAATGGTGGCGAACAGGGCCGCGTCAGTACTGAGTCCGGCGGTTTTAAGCACGGTAGGGGCATAATACATGATAGTGTTGACGCCCGTGAGTTGCTGAATAACCGCAATACCGATACCCAGCAGGAACAGTTTTTTTAACCAAGGTATGGCCAGGTCGCGCAGTTGGCCTTTACCCTGGACTCGGTTCTCTTCGATGGTTTCCTCGATTTCGGTCATTTCCCATTCCACGTCTTCCTTGGCGCGGGTGCGTTCCAGGACTCGGCGCGCCTCGGCAAAACGGCCTTTCATGGCATACCAGCGCGGCGTGTCGGGCATAAACATCATGCCGATCCACAACAGTACGGCCGGAATGGTTGCAATAGCCAACATCCAGCGCCAGGTGGTATCGCCGCCCCAGATTTCATGGAACGTCGCATTGGAGATATACGCCAGCATTTGTCCGGAGACAATCATCAGCTCCTGTATGGTGACCAGTTGGCCCCGCTTATTGGCCGGCGCGATTTCGGCGATATATACCGGTACGGTAGCCGCTGCACCGCCCACGGCCACGCCGAGAACCAGACGAAAGAAAACCATCCAGTGAACGTCCGGCGAGAGGGACGTGCCCGCCGCACCGACGGCGAAGATTATCGCCAGCAGGATAATGATTTTTTTACGTCCGGCGCTGTCGGCTAGATGCCCGGCGGTCAGCGCGCCAAATGCGGCGCCAAACAGCAATGAACTGGTGACCAGGCCGGTGGTGAGAGGCGTAAGGTGTAATTCCCGACCCATAAACAGTAATGCGCCGGATATCACGCCCGTATCGTAGCCGAATAGCAGGCCGCCCAGTGTCGAGATGATCGCAATGATTTTAACGAAGGGTTCTGTTCTGGTCTTACTGTTCGGTCCGGAGGCCGGATTATTTGTTATAAATTGCTCATGTTCCATGATGACTCCAGTGATCTTTTAGACCGGGTTGTAGGGACATCTTGCAAAAGAAAATAGGGCAACAATTGATCAGCTTGCCACTCTACTTTAGATCTTATTTTTCATTTTTATATAATATGAAATTTAATTTTTGTGTTGTGGTTCAAAAAATCAAATTAACATATCTAATAATCAATAAGTTATATAATGTCTATTGAGGGCTTTTTTATAGCGGACAAAGGACCGGATATGGAATTTATTAATAATATTTTTTTTGAAATTTTTACTTCATGTGTTGGCAGGCATAATACCGGTTAGCCAAAAGCCGCAGGGCTCAATAAGCCGCCCTGCGGAAAATGACCGAGATTGAATCAACCCTGTGCCGAGGCGTTAAATACCGGCAACTTCCCGAATATAGCGTCGTGCCTTGACCGCATATTCAAAGGGATTGGCTTTGGCGGGATCCTGTTCCGCCTCCACGACTATCCATCCTTGGTACCCGCTATCCTCCAGCAGCTTAAATACTGGGTTGAAATCAATTACCCCATCGCCTGGTACGGTAAAAGTGCCTTTTTTCACGCCATCAAGGAAACTGAGTTTGTGGGCGCGAACCTCGGCAACCACGTTATCCCTCACATCTTTTAGATGTACGTGGTTAATGCGCGGCAGGTGTTTTTTCAGGATGTCCAGCATCGCGTCCTGCGAGCCTTCGGAATAATAGGCATGGCCGGTATCGTAAAGCAGATACACGTCGTCATTCACCAGATCCAGGAAATGGTCGATTTCCTTGGCCGTCTGAATACCGGTACCCATATGGTGATGCAGGCCGACGGTCATGCCTTTTTGGGCGGCGAGATCCGCCAGTTCGTTATAGCCGGTCGCCACCAGTTGCCATTCGCTGTCGGTAAAGTTAGGCCGGCCCTCCAGTACCGGCTTTGGCGTACCCTGGGTACTGCGCGACTGTTCGGAACAGCCGATGACCTTTGCCCCCATGGCATTCAGAAAATCCCGGTGCACGATGAACTCTTCGATGGTTTTGGCCCTTTGCCCGTCGGCAAAAAAAGTGCTGAACCAGGCATTGCAGATTTGAATACCGCGAATATCCAGCATCGGTTTGAGGATCTTCGGGTCGCGGGGATATTTACTGCCCACTTCGCTGCCGGTAAAACCCGCCAGGGCCATCTCGCTGACAATCTGCTGGAATGTATTTTCCTTACCTAAATCGGGCATGTCGTCATTCGTCCAGCCGATGGGGGCGATGGCGAGTCTGACCTTGTTTTTATCCATGATAAATACACCTTGAACGGAGTAATATTCGATTAGCTGTTCCGGCGCGCAGTTTTGCGCCGCATGTAACAAAACAGGGTTGCTTAGCGTTCATAAAAAGCCGGGCGGGGCGGGAGCGAGATGCTGACCAAGCCGGGGGTCTTTTGCGCCGCGACACAGGCATCCGCCGCCACCGAGGCCGCGTAGCCGTCCCAGGCGGAGGGGCCGGTCAATTCTCCGTGAATCACGCCGTTGATGAAATCCTGCAGTTCGACGTCATAAGCGTCGATAAAGCGATCCTTCCAGTCGGTGAGGATGGTGTGCGAACGTTTGGCGCCGCTGCGCAACAGAACACTGGACGGTTCCGGCAGGCTGGCGATACCGTTTTCCCCCACCACTTCGGTTTGGATGTCATAGCCGTACTGGCAGTTGACGAAGACTTCCACATCAATGCGCGCTCCCTTGACGGTTTCCAGCAAAACGATCTGCGGATCGCGCAGTTTGGCGTGGGTGTGCGCGGTAGCACGAGGGAAAATAACCTGCGCGGAGACGTAATCATCGTTTAGCAGCCAGCGCAATACGCCCAGTTCGTGGATCATGGTATTGGTGATGGCCATATCGGTGGTGTAGCCTTCATCCACGTTCGGGTTGCGGTGCGCGCAGTGGAGCATGAGCGGTTGACCGATTTCGCCGCTGTCGATCACCTTTTTCAGCGCCCGGTAGCCCTGATCGTAAGGCCGCATAAAACCCACCTGAACCAGACGGCGCCCATAGGCGATTTCGGCGTCGACGATGCGTTTACACCCTGCGGCGGTTACCGCCAGCGGCTTTTCGCAAAACACCGGTTTGCCCGCGGCAATGGCCGCCAAAACGAACTCTTCATGGGTGGGGTCCCAAGATGTTATGATCAGCGCATCGACATTGGAGGCCTTGATGACCTGCTTTCCGTCTGGCAATACCTCGGCGTCCAAACCCAGCCGCTTGACCGCCTGGGCGGCGCCGTTGAGGTTGATATCGGAAACAGCAACCACCTTTGCGCCCTGCAGCACCTGGCTACAGCGGCGGATATGTTCCTGACCGATAGCCCCGGTACCAATCACCCCTAATTTCAGCGTCATGTTCATTCTCCTGTAAGACGTTATCTTTCAGCTGTTGAAGTTCACATCTACCGCAACCCGTTAACCCTATTGCGCAAAGGGACCGCGCCGGATAATGAGTTATCGCATTCATATTTTGTTCATATGAAAATATATATTTCATAAAATACTAATACAAAAAAAACGTTCTGTTCTGCGATGAAGATCATATATTGAAGGTTTTTTTTTGCCGCCTCCTCTGAATTCAGACTCTCCCAAGAAGATTCGACGGCGGTCAATATGATGATAATTAATTGTTTTAAAGAAAAATTATGTGCTTTAAGTCGTCTTTTTTTTCCCTGGGTTCAAGGCGTGGCGGAGAGAGGCCGGCCAGAAAGGGTGAAAACCGATGACCGGCAATATGCGCGGGATGCTTTTTTTTATGAGCTGGATCTAAAAATTAAAATTTCAATATTAACTTATTATGAAATAAATGTTTTCATATGTCCGTCATATGCGCGTCCCGGGACATCTCCGCACGCTTAACTATTTAACCCTCAGTCGTTTTACCGAAGATGGCCGCGACCGGCATTGCTAATCCATAGGCGTTCAAGGCAACAGCCTTTTGCTTGAACATGGGAATAACATCATCCTCTCCAACGAGAGGCAGGGGTCTAGGTATGGACATTGCTCAAAACAGGTTTTGTATCAATCGGAAAATCGCGCCCAATCTGACTATCGAACAATTCTTCAAGCTGGTTAAACGCTGCGGGCTGAACAAAGTTGAATTACGTAACGATATGCCCAGCGGCAAGGTGACGGATGCGCTCAGCGCAGGGCAGGTTAGCGTGCTGGCGGATAAGTACGGCATGGAAATCATCACTATCAATGCGGTATATCCGTTCAATCAGATAACCGACGCGCTGTTGGAAAAAACCGAAGGGCTGCTGGCGGAGGCTCAGGGCGTCAATGCTAAAGCGCTGGTCCTTTGCCCGTTGAATGACGGCACGCCGATTCAACCGGAACAGACGGTGGCGGCGATGCAAACCCTGGCGCCGTTGTTTAAGAAATACGGCGTGAAAGGGCTGGTGGAGCCACTGGGTTTCCCACAGAGCTCGCTGCGTTCCGCAGTGCAGGCCCAGTCCCTGATCCGTGATGCGCAGGTACCCTTTAGCATCGTACTGGATACCTTCCATCATTACCTGTTCGTTGAGGACGAGACGGATTTCGAAGCCAACATCGATATCAGTCTTATCGGTCTGGTGCATTTGTCCGGCGTGGAAGACGGCCGTGCCAAATCCACACTGAGCGACGAAGAACGTCTGATGCTGAGCGGCCGGGATCGGATGAAAAACATTGCCCAGGTAACGCGCCTGGAAAAACTCGGCTACCATGGCATCTATTCATTCGAGCCATTTTCTTCAGTGCTTGCCAGCTGGAGCGAAGGGCAAATCGAGCGGGAAATCCACCAAAGCCTTGACCTGCTAACCCATTCATAGCCATAGAAAACATAACTCGATGCCGATCGTCGCCATACGTCGCGACGGTCGGCAATATCACCTGTCAAACGTGTTCCTACAGCAATTCCCGCTCGATTCTTTCGCGGGTTTCCACGGCCTGGCGGGCCATTTTTTCCGGGTAGCCGAACAGCGATGCGGCGATAATTGCCTCGCCCCCAACCTTAAAGGTTCGGTTGGCAAAATCCATATCCCGTAGCTTTTTGAACAGGCTCTCAAAATTCACCTCGCCTTCGCCAATCGCCACATGCTGATGGATTGTCGCGTCTACCCCCGGCGGGTTAACAATGTAACGGCAGTTCCGAGTGTGGTTCATGGTATCGGCAATTAATACGTGGGATAACTCCTCGCCGGCATAAGCGAGCATTCCGTCTATATCACCCACGCCTTTATCGTAGAAAAAGGTGTGGGCTGCCGCGTAAAGGTATTTAACATGTTCGCTGCGCAGGGATTTTACCAAATCGGCCGTTTCGTTATTGAGCTCGCAAAAATCCCAGGGATGGGACTGGATTTCCACGCGGATGCCTTCCCGCTCGATGATGGGCAATAAGTCTTCCATGGACCGGTACCACATCTCTTCGCAGATTTCAGGTTCATTGGGGTTGCCGGATAATTCGGTATTAATGACCTGTACACCCATTTCCACCGCAATTTCTATCATCCGTTTCCAGTTTTTCACCGCCGCCTGGCGCCTGGCCTCGTCGGGACCCGACCAGCGATACACCACGATGAAGGATGAAATATCGACGCCATTGTCTTTCATCGCCTGTTTATATTCGGTTATGACATCCTTGCCGGCTTTGGGATGTTTATAAAAAGGATTAATACGTGGATGAGGTGACTGCTCAATATAACGGTAGCCCCAATCGGCCACCTGTCTCACCATATCGGTAATACTCAACTCTTTAATGACATCCACGTCGAAAGCGATTTTCATTCTTTTCACTCCTTTACCAACAGCAGCCGACCGGTGATAAATGACAGTAATACCACCGGCGATCTTTGCGGATCGATGTTTTGCGGATCGAATAAATGCGCCGGGAAATACCCCTGCGCCGGGTTTGTTTAATCTTCAGTATTGACGGGCTTTGCTGATATTCTCCGCCAGCATTTGCGCTACGGCCTGTATCCCGGCGCTTTCCGATACCTGGGCACCCCCTACCCGCCACCAGCTGAAATATTTATGGATCATGGTTTTCGGCAATACTTTAATATCAATCAGCGTCGAGAGGGTTTGCTTCCGGGCATCTTCCAGGGCGTGATGCAACTCCTCCACCGTAGTGACATGGTAACTTTTACAGCCGTAGCCTTCGGCAATTTTGGCGAAATCCACCGGCACAAAACCGCCGTCAAGCCGGGAAGGGGATTTTTCGCGGAAACGAAATTCGGTGAAAAAACTGTGCATACCGTGCTCTAACTGCAGGTTATTGATACAGCCGTTGGTCATGTTGTCGAACAGTATCACGTTGATTTTGCATCCTTCCTGGATGGAAGAGACCAGTTCGGAATGGGACATCATAAAGGCGCCGTCCCCCACCAGGGCATACACTTCCCGCTCCGGCTCGGCCATTTTGACCCCCAGGGCCGCGTTGACTTCGTAACCCATGCAGGAATAACCGTATTCCACGTGATAACCCTGGGTAGCGGTCGTGCGCCAGATACGCTGTAAATCTCCCGGCAGGCTGCCCGAGGCGGCGACAATCACCGCATCCCGGGGGATGCTTTCATTGACGATACCCAGCACCCGGCTTTGAGTCAGCAACGAGCCGGTAATGCTGTTGAATTCGGCGAAAACGGATTTGCGATCCAGGGTATCGTCAATTTCGGGAACAAAATCGTCGCCGGTATAATTAACCGCATAAACCCGTTCCCGTTCCGCCTGCAATTGGTCGCGCACGTCGACCACGCGAACCCCCCAGTCCGTCCGCCAGTCTTCCGACGCCAGGCAGTCATTGAGGGCGTGCAGAGCCTCGCGTGCGTCCGCGTTTATCTGGCAACCGTCGAGCTTGAAGGCGTCGAAACGGTTGATATTCAGGTTCAGGAACGACACCGCCGGATTCTGGAAAATCCATTTGGAGGCGGTAGTGAAATCGGTATAACGTGTGCCGACGCCAATAATTAAATCCGCCTCTTTGGCAAGCTGGTTGGCGGCCAGGGTCCCTGTTTCGCCGATACCGCCGACGTTCAGCGGGTGATCGGAAATCAATGTGCCTTTTCCGGCCTGGGTTTCAGCGAAAGGAATACCGTAACGCTCTGCGAGATTCAGCAGCGCCTGGCCGGCGTCCGAGTATTTGGCGCCACCGCCGCAGATCAACAACGGTTTGCGTTTTCGTAATAGCAATTCCACCGCCTCGTCCAGCATATCCGCCGTGGGTGGCCGGCGTTCGATACGATGCACGCGTTTTTGAAAGAAATAATCCGGATAATCATAGGCCTCGCCCTGGACATCCTGCGGCAGTGAAAGGGTGACCGCGCCGGTTTCCGCCGGGTCGGTCAGAACACGCAAGGCGCTGATGCAGGCGCTCATCAACTGTTCAGGCCGGGAAATGCGATCCCAGTATTTGCTCACGGTGCGAAAAGCGTCATTGGTGCTGATGCTCAGATCATAGGACTGTTCAATTTGTTGCAGCACCGGGTCGGGCTGGCGGGTGGCGTAAACATCGCCGGGCAGCAGCAGCAGGGGAATGCGATTGGCGCTGGCGGTGGCAGCCGCCGTAATCATATTGGCGGCGCCGGGACCGACGGAAGAGGTACAGGCATATATCTGCCGGCGCAAAGACTGCTTGGCATAACCGATGGCCGCATGGGCCATGCCTTGCTCGCTACGACCCTGATGGATGTGCAGCTGCCCGCAATCCTGTTCCAACGCCTGCCCCAGGCCAAGGACATTGCCGTGGCCGAAAATAGCAAAAATCCCTTTAATGAATTTCGTTTCGACGCCGTCAACTTCCACATATTGATTATCTAAAAAACGCACCAGCGCCTGAGCCATGGTCAATCTGATTGTGTTCATGTTTTCCTTCCGGTTGCCCTTGCCTGAGGAAGATCCCACCGGCAATGGCAACCGCCGGGCCTGAGGAAATCCAAGAAGGGCATAGGGTTATGATGTAATGACTGATCGGGTTGCGAAGACATGCGGTGATTATAGGTAATTTAGTCGGCAGAAAAAACGTATAATAAAATAAAAATTCCATTTATGAGAGAAAGATCAAATATTGGAAATTTTGTTTTCATTTCAGTGAAACGCGAACAAATACCGCATCTTACAGAGAATCGCTGTTTAATGAGGTGTAAAACAGACTATTTTTATTCTTTATGCTTATTTTTGCTTAAAAAAACTAAAATCTAATAATTTTTAATTATAACATTTATTAATCAATTGGATAGGCCATGAAAGATGAAAATGCGCGGCAGTTTATTTTTTCTCTTTGGTTGCATATTCTTCCATTGAATTTTGAAATGAAATTTTTAAATCTTTTGGCGTTCCACCGTTCACTGTCCCTTGTACCAGGCGCTGGCTGAGCCGAATTGCCGTTGACGATTCCCATGCTTGAACAGCAAGCGTGTGACTGCCGGGGAGCAAAAGCGTTATTGCCGGGGTCTAATCATCCTGGTTTTAGACCGAGGGATAGGAGAGATCATCGTCAAATTGCACTTTCCGTGAACCTAAGCTTGATTCGCTTAATAAAATGACGAAATATTTTCAATAATAGATTGATTTGAAATTTTCAATCATAATAATCAAGACTAGCGCTTTTGCTTGCATTCACTCGTGTGGTTTTCATGACAACTTCTTCTTCTCAACTGTCGTCATTGCAGGACGATATACGCAACCGCTACGATACGCTCAGCAAGCGATTGAAGCAGGTGGCGCGTTATATCCTGGATAACAGTAACAGCATCCCCTTCGACACTATCGCCTCCATCGCTGAAAGGGCCAACGTTCCGCCCTCGACATTGATCCGTTTCGCCAATGCGTTCGGCTTTGACGGTTTCAATGAAATGAAACAGGTATTTCGCCAGCACATGATGGAGGACACGGTCAGCTACACCGAACGCGCCCGGCTATTCCGCCAGACCGCCGCCGGCACTGAAGCCAATGCGCCGGAAACGCCGATGGAAATCCTGAATATGTTCAGTATGGTTAACAGCCTGGCGCTTCAGCAACTGCCGGGGCAGATCAATGAAGCCGATTTGTCCCGTGCGGTATCTTTACTGGCCGCGGCCAACAATATTTATGTTATCGGGCTGCGGCGCTCCTTCAGCATTGCCTCCTATCTGACCTATGCCTTACGGCATCTGGAGCGACGCGCCTTTCTCATCGACGGGCTGGGCGGTATGTTTACCGAGCAACTGAGCATGGTGCAGCCCGACGACGTGGTGATCGCCATCAGCTATTCGCCGTACGCTCAGGAAGTGGTGGAGCTGGTGTCCATGGGGGCGAAAATCGGCGCCAAGCAAATCGCCATTACCGATAGCCTGGTCAGTCCGCTGGCCGCCTTCAGTGAAGTCTGCTTTGTGGTGCGCGAGGCGCAGGTGGATGGATTTCGCTCACAGGTCTCATCCATGTGTTTGTCCCAGACGCTGATGCTGTCCCTGGCGATGCAAAACGCCACTCATCAACTGGCCGACTCGCAAAATATCGGCTGAACGCGGCGGCGGTCGGTTTGATAAGCAAACCCTCGCCAAGGGCGAGGGCGATTGCCAATCCGTCTGCGCCGCTAATCGGCGCTTTTCAGGATGACCTCATTATGACCTCATTCTTACGGCGCCTTCGGATACGCCTCGGTGTTGATCCATGCGTGGTCCTTTTCCCATGTGAACTGCCATTTCCTTACCGGGCCGGCCATGACGTTAAGATAATAACTGTCGTAACCGGCGAGGGTCGCCACCGGGTGATAACCGCGCGGGACTTTCACCACATCGCGGTCATAGACCGGTAAACATTCATCGAGGGAGCGGTCGTCGGTGTAAACCCGCTGCAGGCAAAATCCCCTCGAAGGATCGAGACGATGATAATAAGTCTCTTCCAGATAGGTCTCATGGGCGGAATTTTCCGTATCATGCTTATGGCTGGGATAAGAACTGGTATCCCCCTCGCCGGTAAATACCTCTACCACCAGCAGGCTATCCGCCGGGTCGTTTTCCGGCAGGATATTATGCACCAGCCGCTTGTTACGACCCTTGCCGCGCTGTTCAACTCCGACATCATCCGGTGGGATAAGCCGGGCCGGCAGATTGCCGCTACCGGGCGCCCGACATACCGCAAGCTCTAAATCGGTTTCTGCGGTGACACGCGCCTCGTCGTGATGCGGCACGTAAACTGAATAAGGCGGTATGCGTTCAAAAGGGCTTAAGCGTTTGCCGATATGGCTGAACTCGGCATCGCGGGTGGCGATGGTGGCCAAACCGGCCACCAGCACCAGGCAAAGCTCCTGGCCGCCGCTGTCCAAATTCAAGGTCTGCCCCTTCTTCAGCAGGTATGCGTCAAAGCCGACATAGCGCCAGCCGGCATTTTCAGGGGTAATATGCTGGATACGTCCGCTGGCATCCCTTGCCCGGTTCTTTGATAATAATGTCGTCACGCGGTCCTCCTGTTTCAATCGAACCCAAACCGACTTCTTGTCCGCACCCTTTGGCTGGATAGGGCTACCCGCCACCCGGCGGCGGAAGTCGGGCCATGTTGAAATGACTGAATTGCGTACAACCCTACATTTACGGAATAAATATTTCAAATAATTTTTTATGAAATTTTATTTTAATGGGAACCCGCGCACAATTTTGCCGAAACGGGTGGCTATGGGCATGCCCAGGGGATTATCTCGCCAAATATTGTCTTAGACCCCAAACCACCAGGGCATGATCCTCATGAGAGGGTAAACCGCTTACGCTTACGGCACCGATAATCCCGCCGTGAGCCAGCAACAGCGGGAAGCTGCCGCCATGGTCGGTGAACCGGCTTTGATCTGTATAACGCTGCTGGTCCATGCGCTGTCCGTTCTTTTCATTTTCCAACCCGACATACATCGACGAATGAGCCTCATGCAGCACGGTATTCCTTTTCCGCCGCATCCAGGAAAGGTTGTGTTGGCTCGATCCGGGCAATGCCGCCAGAAAAAGCTCTTGTCCGAAAGCGTAAACTTCGATGGAAACCGGGCTGTTATTTTCCAGCGCATGCCGGCGTATCCCCTGGCCGATTTCCCAGGCCGAGTCCATATCGAAGCTGTCAAAATGAATTTCCGCTTCCTGGCGCAGCAGTTCCTCCAGGGTGATTTTAGCGTTCATGCTATTCCTTAATGCGTTGAGTGAGGCATTTACTGTACCTATAATGAAATAAAAAAATCAAATAAAAAAATTAAGGTTTTATTTTCCATTTTACTCGGACTGACGGATTCTTGCACGGGCAGGAAGCGTCATTAGGGAGTGTTATCAGGGAATAGGGCCGTTTTTAAACCAGAGGAACAGGGGAAAACATGCTTGATATTCAAGCATGTTTAAACATTTTATTTACAATATAGACGGAAACAAATAACCAAACCTAAACGTGCCCGCCTCGTTCTAGAGATTAAGACTACGCAGAAAAATAGCCATTTGAGATTAAACCCCTAAAAAACAGGCATTTATAAAATGCACGATGAATGATAATTTTTAAAAATTATCATTTTTTTGATCTGGTTAGAAAAATAAAAATTCCATAAATGATAAAAAATCCCCAACATTGAAATAAAAAATCCATAATTATCCATTTTATCTAGACTACTCACCGCGCCGGAAGGATTGATATGTCATACGAGAGCAAGTACCGATCGGGGTATGTTTACCTACTATGCTGTAGCGCCGCGCTCGGCGGCCTGATGTTTGGTTATTCAACGTCGGTCATCACTGGTGCCGTTCATTCCATACAGCGTTATTACCAACTGACGCCGGTGGAGGTCGGCTGGGCGGTGTCCAGTATTATCATCGGTTGTATCGCCGGCTCGCTGGCGGGCGGAAAAATTGCCGACCGTATCGGTCGAAAAGCCACGCTGCTGCTTGCCGCGTTGCTGTTTATACTCTCGGCCGCGGGTTCGGCCTGGTTTGCCTCTTTCACGCTGTTTTCCCTGAGCCGGATCCTCTGCGGTCTGGCGGTTGGGCTGACGGGAACCGCCTCTCCCATGTACATGGGGGAAATCTCACCCTCGGCTATTCGGGGCAAGGCGTCGGGCATCTATAATCTGTCGGTGGGGCTGGGTCAGATTATCGTGTTCATCGTCAATTTTTTTATTGCCCGCGGCATGGCGGAATCCTGGCTGATAAATGAAGGATGGCGCTGGATGATGGCCGCCCAGCTCGTTCCGGCCATCAGCATGTTTCTTTTGCTCCTGTTCCTGCCGGAATCGCCGGTATGGAACGTAAATCGCAATAATCGCAACGGAAAAGAAAAAGCCGCCGCCGTACTCCGGAGAATCTATCCGGAATTTAACGCCGAACACGCCGGTTTGCTCAAAGCGGATGCGGCGCCGGGCACGAAAACCAACGGGACATTCTCGCTATTGGCGACGTCGCCGGTCTTGAAATTTGCCCTTATTGTCGGTTGTCTCATCGCGGTATTGCAGCAATGCACCGGCATCAATGTCATGATGTATTACGCGCCTCTGGTATTGCAAAATGGCGGCGGTAATACGGAAACCGTATTGTTCCAGACGATTTTTATTGCCTTATTCAATGTTATCGGCGGCCTTATCGGTATTATTCTTTTCGATCGTTTCGGTCGGATGCCGATAATGAAAATAGGCACCCTGGGCGCGATTATCGGTTTGCTGATAACCTCATTCAGTCTTTATACGCACAATACGGGTTACATCACCATCTTCGGCATCCTGTTTTTTATCCTGCTCTATGCCATGAGCTGGGGTTCCGGCGCCTGGGTACTGATTTCAGAGATTTTTCCGCTAAAAATCCGCGCCTTCGGAATGGGGCTGGCCGTCAGCCTGCTCTGGCTGGCCAATTTCCTAATTACTCAATTCTTCCCGGTTCTCAATGACAATCTCTGGTTACAGCGCCATTTCAACGGCGCCTTTTCCATGTGGCTGTTCGTCGGGCTGAATATTCTTTGTTTTCTCTTCTTGCAGCGTTTCGTCCCGGAAACAAAGGGCATCCCTCTTGATGATATTGAAGGGGTCATGGCCCGGCAAATTGAAAAACTGCATCGACCCGCAGAGCATCCCGCACTGAATAAATAGCAGAGGAGTGCTGAAAAAATAAGTAAATGTCCATGTTGGATAATTGGTTTATTGCAATGTAAGACAGGGAACAGCGCTGGAAAGCGAATCGAATTAATTGCATCGCTTTTTAACCAAAACAGATTTCTTAACCTATAAACAGGAGTTCTTTTATGGCGTTACCCACTAGACTGCCCGTCGCCAGAAATCCCGATCCGCTGAGAGCACCGACGTTACGCTGGGGGATATTAGGCCCTGGCTGGATTGCCCAGCGTTTTGTCGCGTCGGTTAAGGAGCATACTCAACAGAATATCGTCGCTGTCGGTAACATCGATCTTGCGGGTGCCCGGGCTTTTGCCGAACGTTTCGGCATTCCTCGGGCCTGGGGTTCCAGCGAAGAATTGATCAACGATCCGAATGTGGATGTGGTTTATATCTCCACGCCCCATCATCTGCATTTACCCTGCGCGCTGGCCGCCATGCGCGCCGGGAAGCACGTCCTTGTGGAAAAACCCTTGGCGCTCAATGCCCGTGAAGTCTCGCTGCTGCGGGATACCGCGCAAAGTTGCCATGTTTTTCTGATGGAGGCGATGTGGACCTGGTTCTTGCCGAAGTTCGACGTGCTGAGTCAACTGCTCGAGGCAAGGGTTATCGGCGAAATTCGTTCCATTGTTGCCGACCATGGCGAACATTTTAATCCCGATCATCGTATCATGCGTGCCGATATGGCCGGCGGCCCGTTGCTGGACTTGGGGTCTTATCCGGTGGCCTTTGCCACAAAACTTCTCGGTCCGGCGAAAAGCGTCCTGGCGTCGGGACAGCAGGCGCCCACCGGCGTCAACGGGCAGGCATCCATTATCCTCACTCACCAGGATGACAACCAGTCTGTGTTGCATACCACTTTACTTAGCCATACCCCTGGCGCGGCCACCATTGCCGGCACGGAAGGATTTATCGTTTTAGACGGGATGTTTTACACCCCCGGCAGTTTCCATGTCTACGATAACGACAAGCACGTTATTCATTATGAGGAGCCCAAATACGCTTATGATCATATCTACCATGAAGCCGTCCATTTGGCTTATTGCATCGGACAAGGCCTGACGGAATCCCCGCTGCGGTCGATAGAGGATTCACTGATAACCATGCAAACCATTGACGAGGTGCGACGTCAGTTAGGCATCGTTTTCGATCAGGAACGTTGATGCCGAAAGCGCGGGGCAACAAAACCTTCGCCCCGCGAAACGCACTATGACAGTCGGTCATCTGCGAGTAACCTCAGTGCGTTTTTTTTTATGAGCCGGATCTAAAAATTAAAATTTCATAATTATTTTTTATTGAAATAAATGTTCTAATAAACACAATGACACTTCCCGAGCGTTGCTCCGCAAAAACATGACCTTCATCTGTTATTGCCAGGGCGGCGATAACACGCGCGATACGGCCGGACCGCGCTTAAATATCCTGAGGTGGATAATGGCCCTTATTATGTTGAAATAAATTAATTTAAGCATTCGGGTTATTTGGGCGAAAGATGTTTACCGCCAAAAGAGTCATTTTAATCGTTAACCCGGATGATGCACAAATCATTTTTAATTACTCAAATATATGAGGACTTACTATGACAATCTCAACTTTTTCATTACCACGTAATATTATTTATGGAGAAAATGCGTTAGATCATTTATCGCAATTAACCGGTAAACGAGCCGCACTGGTGACCGGCGGCAGTTCCATGAAACGCCTGGGGTTTTTAAAACGGGCCGAGGACCTGTTAAAACAGGCAAAGTTCGAATGCATCATTATTGATAATGTCGAGCCCAACCCCTCGGTTGAAACCGTGCGCAAAGGCGCCGAAGCGATGCTGGCCTTTAAGCCGGACTGGATCGTGGCCATCGGCGGGGGTTCCGCACTGGATGCCGCCAAAGTGATGTGGTGTTTTTATGAACATCCGGAATTGAGTTTCGAGGACATCATCCCCGTTGGCGCAATGCCGCCGTTGCGCACCAAAGCACGCTTCGTGGCGATCCCCTCCACCAGCGGCAGCGCGTCGGAAATCACTGCTTTTTCGGTTATCACCGATACGAAAAACCATATTAAATATCCCATCGTGGCAGCGGACATGGTGCCGGATATCGCTATTCTCGACCCCTGTATCCCGGCGAAAATGCCGCCGGATATTACCGTCCATACCGGTATGGATGTGCTTACTCATGCCCTCGAAGCCTATGTTTCCACGGCGGCAACCTCTTTTACCGATCCCTATGCCGTCGAGGCAATCCAACTGGTGTTTGAAAATCTGGAAATCGCTTATCTGCAGCCGGATAATATGACTGCCCGCTATAATATGCATAACGCCTCCGCCCTGGCCGGCATCGCCTTTACCAATGCTTCGCTGGGGTTGGTGCATTCCATGGCCCATAAGATCGGGGGTGAGTTCGGTATTACCCACGGACTGGCCAATGCCATTATGCTGCCCTATATCATTCAATATAATCGTCTCTCCACCGATAAATATCGCCAGTTGGAAAAAACACTGAGAATAAAAGACCTGATAGAAGCAATCCGGGAGCTCAACCGGCGGCTGGATATTCCCCTTACCTTAAAGGAATGCCGGGAGGTGGCCATTGAAGAGAAAAAATTCAATTCCGTGGTGGGAAGAATGAGCAAAAACGCGTTGGCCGACCCCTGTACATTGACCAATCCCGGTCATCCTGATGTGGAGGATGTCAGAGTTCTTTATCAGCAAAGCTATTATGGCGAAGAAGCTTTTTCGTTTCTGGTGAATTAGCGCAGGCGGGGCGGTCATATGACCACCCCGTAACCGCTGAACCAACATTAACAATGATTAAATCGTGCCGTCCCAGGAATCCACTTTTTCACGTTTGCGTTCTTCCTCATCAAACCAGCGGCTGGTGACGCATTTGGTTTCGGTGTAAAAACGCACGCCGTCTTTACCCAGGCAATGGAGATCGCCGAAGAATGAATTCTTATGGCCCGAGAACGGAAAGACACCCACCGGCACCGGAATACCCACATTGATACCTACCATGCCGCCGTGGGTCCGCTTCTGAAATTCGCGGGCATAGTGGCCGTTTTGGGTGAAAATAACCGACCCGTTGGCTAACGGATTCCGGTTCATGACCTGCAGGCCTTCTTCAAAGTTTTTCACCCGTTTAAAACATAACACCGGGCCGAAAACTTCCTCGGTACCGATACTCATCTCCTCGGTCACGTGGTCAAACAGCGTGGGGCCGACATAATATCCGTTCTCAAAACCCTCGACCTTATAGCCACGGCCGTCCAGCACCAGTTTGGCGCCTTCCTCGATCCCTTTGGTTATCCAGTTTTCCACCGATTTTTTATGTTCGGGAGAAATAACCGGCCCCATATCCGTCTCTTTCCGGTAACCCGGCCCGACCTTAAGGGCTTTGGCCTTTTCCAGTATGGCGGCCACCAGTTGATCGGCCACCTCTTCCTGGACCACTACCACCGGCAGCGCCATGCAGCGTTCGCCGGCACAGCCGAACGCGGCATTGATAATGCCCGCCGCGGTGCGGGCAATAGGCGCATCCGCCAGTACCAACGCATGGTTTTTGGCTTCGCACAGCGCCTGGACGCGTTTGCCGTGCGCCGCCGCTTTGGAATAGACATGCAGACCCACCGACGTCGAGCCGACAAAGGAGACACCGTTGACATCGGGATGGGTCAGGAACAGATCGGCCTCGTTGCGCGAGCAGGTCACAATATTAATGACGCCGTCGGGCACGCCGGCTTCCTGATAGAGTTTGGCGATTTCCATGCAGGTCATCGGCGTCATGCTGGCCGCTTTAATGACAATGGTATTGCCGGAAGCGATACACAGTGGGGCCATCCAGCCCATGGGGATCATGGCGGGAAAATTGAACGGCACGATACCGGCAAATACCCCGATGGGTTCACGGAATAGGGTGGTATCAATACCCACCGAGGCGTCCATGAGACTTTCACCGGCTAATAATGTCGGAACGGAGCAGGCCAGTTCGGTACCTTCCTTGGCCTTCAACACATCTCCCTGGGCATCGCCCCAGGCTTTACCGTTTTCCTGCGCCACCAGTTCCGTCAGGCGTTCTTCATGCTTAATCAGCAGTTCGCGGATCTGGAACATGATCTGCGCGCGTTTAATCGCCGGGGTAGCCGACCAGGCCGGGAACGCTTTGCGGGCAGCGGCGATGGCGGTTTTCACTTCCTCCTCGGTGCAACAGGGCGCTTTGGCAATGATTTCACCGGTGCTGGGATTCCGCACATCCATAAAGCGGGTGGTTTTGGAATCGAGCCAGCGGCCGCCGGCTAAATACTGTAACGTTTTTACTTTTGACATAACAAATACACTCCATAATGTAATGAGGATCGCTTTCGTTTGAATGTGCACTTCGCCTTTTCGTCCTGCGGCCGTATTTTTCCGCCGAGGGGCTCGGTGGAAGCCTGGCGGCGGGCACCCGCCGCGGGAAGGCGTCCATTCCTCAGCCGACGGTATGGCTCATCTTTCTGTCGGCCTTCAATTTTTTGGTGTTCTGCTGGGCGCCGTCGTTTTGCCCCATCGCGGCGTTGCCGCCGATGACGGCCTCGACCGGCGCGGGCGCAACGTTGTCAAAAGGCTCGACGAATTTGCGGCCGTAGTAAGTATCCAGCAGGATCTGCTTCAGTTCGGCAATCAGCGGATAGCGCGGATTGGCGCCGGTACACTGGTCATCGAACGCATTCGCGGCCAGCCTATCGACTTTCGCCAGGAAATCCGCTTCAAGCACGCCGGCTTCACGGATGGAGGTCGGGATACCCAAATCGGCCTTGATGTCA
>NZ_JAAVUT010000017.1 GCF_018449575.1 Sodalis sp. dw_96
AGCCGCCGCTATGCGCCCGGCCTGCACAGCCTGTGCGCCGCTCAGTGCCGCCTTGGTGCGCTGCAGTGCAGCCAGGCGTGAATTGTCGGTCTTTTCCGCCTGCTGGGCGCTTTCCACCGCGCTGTTGACGGCGCTGCCCACGGCGCCCGAGAGCGCCAGGGTAAAGCCGCTCTTCTTTTGTTCCATGGTCTGATTTTGAACGATGCTGTTTTCAGCGGCGGTGAGGTCGACATCGGCGCCGCTGAGGGTGATACCGTCGCCGGTTATCAATTCACTGCCATGGACGGTTAACCGCCCTCCCGCGATCAATGTGGCGCTTCCCTCGGCGCTGCCCGCCAGGGTGCCCTTTTGCTGGCGGATGGCGGTATCATCGGTGAGTTTCAGGCTTTCCGAACCCACGGTGAAGCCAATACCGCCGCTGCCCATCAGGCCCGAACTCTGTTCCTGCCTGAAGTGGCTTTCATGGTGGGTCTCAAGGGCGGTGGTCAAGGTCAGGTTGTTGCCGGCCGTTAAGGCAATATCTTGGGTGCCGGCGATGCCGCCGCCGGTAACCGTCAGGTCACGGCCTGCGTTAAGGCCAATTTCATCTCCACTTAGCAAGGTGCCAAGGGCCTGTCGGCTATGGACTTCGTCATGGGTTTCCAGGGACATGGACGAAAGCATGCCGCTGCTGCTTTGTTTCATGTGTTCGACAACCGAGGACGCATTCCTGCCCGCCGATAGGGTGATATCCCGCCCCGCATCCAGATCCAGCCGCCGTGCGGCGTCGATATTGGCCGCGGCGGCGCTGACATCCCGTCCCGCCGACAGAGCAAGGCTGCCGCCGCTGGTGATGCGGCTGCCCACGTCCGTCTGCTGGTTCTCCAGGCGATAATTATCCTGGTCCCAATACGCCTTGTCGGTCTTGGCGGTACGCAGCGTATCCAGTTTCAGATCGTTGCCCGCCGTGATTTCGGTTCGCCCGATCTCGCCCCGGTTGGCGATATCAGCGGCGGTGAGGGTGATATTGTTCAGGGCCTTGAGTTCCAGCGCGCCGCCCGGGTTTTGCACATAGATGCCCGCCGTTCGATCCAGCCAGCGGTTGTCCTGGTCGCCGCGCGCCGTGGACTGGATGCGGATATCCTGTCCGGCCAGCAGCGAGAGTCTGTCGCCGCCGAACAGGCGGCCGCCGGTCTGACTGATATCCTCCTTGGCCTGTACCTCGATGTCTTTGGCCGCCATCTGTCCGCTGTGAGTGACGTTTTTCGCAGACACTTTCAGGGTTTCACGGGCGGTGATGCCGCCGCTGTTGTCCAGGTCGCCGCCGATATCCAGCTTTACGTTTTGGCCCGAGAACAGCGCGCCGTCGCCGGACAGATCGTCTTTGCCCACCCTGGCGTAAACCTGGGGCACCAGCACTCGCTGGGTGCTGCCGTCCCCTAAGGTAACATCCTGATTTATCAGCCACACCATATCGGTGGTGAGCAATGCCATCTGGCTGGGACTGAGCATCACCCCCGGCGTCAGGTTAAAGGCCTTGCCGTATTGCATCCCGGCGTTCATCAGCGCTTTAAACTGTTCATTATCGTTGGTGTGGCCGTCAAGATAGCGCTGTCCGGTGAGGTTAAGGACCTGATCCCGCACCAGACGCTGCTCGTAGAATCCGTCTCCGAGGCGTTTATGGGTATAGTTATGATCAAATTTCATTTTTTGCTGCATATAATCCAGGCCGATCCACTGCTTGTACCGGGTATAACGTGGATTGGTTTCCACCAGATAAGGGTTAGCCTGACCGGGGTGCCGGGTAAACAGGCTGCTGACAGGTAACCGGACTTCCGGCGCCATAACGCGCACCACCGACGTCCAGGCGTTACCGGCTTTTATCACCGGAGGCAACGGATGCTCATAAAACTCACCGGCGGACAAATCCAGCGGGCGGAAAAACAGCCGATCCGGCCCCTCCGGCGGGATGGGCGCCTTAAAGGGGGTATGATTCCAACCCTCGGCAAATGACGCTTCGTCATCATGGCGAACGCGGCTGAACGGGCTGGGACGCGTTTCCGGGGAACGGTGATCCTGCCGGGTGTTTGGCTTCCATAACGCGGTTTTTAAGTCGATGGTTTCCTTGATGGGACTAGGGCGATATCTGCTGTCGTCCTTGCCTTGGGATGTTTTGGTGCCTCTACCTCTTTTCTTGCTTTTCTTGGCATACCAGCGCGTTTGCCTGCCAAGATCTTTGGTGATCCGTTCGCCTTGGGTGGATTCGTTGCGCAGATCGCCGATATGGCTGTCTATCGTACCGCCGGCGATCACCTGGCTATCGCGATTGATAAAGGAATCGGCATCAATGGTGAGGGACTCGCCAGCCAGGATCTTCGCCGGATTGCTTTCCCGCACCGCATCTTCGGTGATGTGGCGGGTATAATGGTATTCATAAAAATGATTATTTTGGCTACCGTCGGGCATATAGGCTTCATGAACCCCGTAGGCTTCTTTTTTGCGTCTGACTTTGTCCCAATTGAAACGGGTGGTTTTACCCTTTAACACCGCCTCATGGCGACCCTCTTTGGTGGTGACCTTGGTCAGTATAAGGCCGCCGTTGCTGTTGGTGATTTCACGGGCGGCGATGGTCATATCGCCGTCGGCGTTTATTTCAGCGTCATGGTTAACCAGACTGTCTGCCCGGCCCGTTGCTTTTCCATGGGCATCCAATCCGCCGCCGATGGACATATCGCCGCAGCTGTGAATCAGCGCCTTATCACGGTTATCGATATGGCCGGCGCCGATATCCAGGCGTTCACGGGCAGCGATAACGCCGGCCCGGCCATCTTTGGCGAAATTTTCCAGACGATCGGTTCGCAGGGCGATGCGATCGCCGAAAATTTGTCCGCTACCGGCGTTGGAAAGCGTTCCAGCCTCAAGGCGAAAGGTATCGGCGTCAATCACGCCGCCGTTATCCAGGCCGCTTTGTAATGTGAGCTGCAGCTCATCGGCTTTGAGGGTCGACCCTGCCGCATTGTTAAAGGAATGGGCATTTAGCTGACCGTTACCCATCTCAATCAGACCGTGATTGCTTAGCGTACCGGGCACGGTAAGTTGCAAATCACAGGCCTTGATGCGCGCCGATGCGGTATTGGTCAGAAGGACGGCGTCCAGGATTGATATCCCGCCAGCGGTTAACAGATGATCATTGCGGATACTGCCCGCCGTATTCAGCGTCAGATTGCCGCCGGCATTCACCTCGCCGGTAAGATGGAAATCCTGTTGCAATTTGATAACCAGATCCCCTGACGAGCTGATTAGGCCACCCCCCGTCAGGCGGCGCAGGAGATAGAAACCCTGTTCTTCGGCAATCATCTCTCCGCCTTCATTGTCCACGTCCAGCCGCTGTCCCAAGACATTATCTTTAAGCTCGATTTTATTAGCGGACAGCCGCCCCTGCCGGTTGTCCAGCGTCTGGGCGAGGGTGACGTTGAGCTGTTCCTCGCCTTTGAGCGCGCCATTGTTGTTATCCAACCGCCGGGCGTTGATGTGCAAACGGGGAGCCTGGATGCCCAGTGTGTCCCGACGCGTATTGCTGTTAATCACCTCATCGGCATGGATGGTCAGCGTATTGTCGCTGTAAATCATTCCCGCGTCGTTATCCAGCCGTTCAGCGATCAGCAGGTTAGCCCTGTCTACCACTGAGACGCGGCCATCCCGGTTATCGAGGGCGGCGGATTTCAATATAAGGGTGTTTAAAGACGATAGCGTACCGTGCCGGTTGTCAAAACCGCTGCCGCCGGTGTTGATATCCAAATGCCAATTGCCCTGGATATGACCGCCGTCATTAATAAAGGCTCCGGCCAGGGTCGGATTGGCGTTGATAAGGTGAGTGTCACCCAGGGAAAAGAGATTTCCGCCGCTGTTATCCAGTGCCTTGGTTTTCAAGGTGAGGTCGGCCTCGGCCCGGATCTTGCCTCGAGTGTTGTCCAGCCGCTGAGCGCTGTTGATGACCGCGTTGCCTGAAGCGAGGATTTTGCCGTCATGGTTAATCACTGTGCCGCTACTCAGCGTAACGCCGGCGGCAGATATCTCACCACCGGTATTATCCAGCCGATCCGCACTGGTTATGGCGACGTTGCCCGGAGTAAGAATTTTGCCGTGATCATTAATCAGCTCGACGGTGTTGAGCGTGACGTCGGCGGCACGTATTTCACCCTGGCTGTTGTCCAGCCGTTCGGCGCTGTTTATTACCGCATTGCCGGAGGAGTGAATCTCACCGGCATAATTGTGCAGTGTGCCGATGCCCAGCTGGAGTCCGGCGGCATGTATCTCACCATGGGTATTGTCCAGCCGCTCCGTGCCGTCCAATACCGCAATGCTCAAGGTATGAATTTTACCGGCATGGTTGCCCAGCGTTCCGGCATGTATTTTCAGATTGCCGGTGACGTCTATCTTGCCCTCGGTATTATCCAGTGTTTGGGCTTTTATCTCGCCATCGCCTTTCGTGACTATCCAGCCGTCGGCGGTGTTGTTTAATGTGTCGGCATTGACCTTGACGCTGCCGGGTGCCTGAATCACACCACCCTGGTTGTCCAGCTTTGCGGCGGCCACCGAGGTGCTCCCTTCTGAAAGCACCTTGCCTTTTTTGTTGTCAACGGACCCGGCCATCACCGACGCGTCGCCCGTCGCATGTATCGTGCCGTCCGTGTTGGCCAGGCAGCCGGTGATTACCGTGACGTTGCCGGCGGTCTGTATCATACCGCCGGCATTATCCAGCGTGACGGCAATATCGGGGGATACGACGCCCTGTGGACTGTCGCCATAAACAACGTGGCCATCCTCAAGACCTCCATTGCGCAATCCGGAACCCGAAGGCTGAGGGGATGAGCTATCGGACGGGGATTGAATCGCCAGGAGCAAGTCTTGGGACCCGGTCTGGTGAATGACGCCCTTTTGGTTGCTCAGGGTGGTAGTGGTGAGGGACATCTTTTGAGCGGTGAGGTTGCCGCCGTCATTATTGATCCCCTGAGGGGAATGGATTGTAAGCTGACCGTGCTGGGCATGGACGACGGCACCGGTCAGACGGGTTTCACCCCGCGACGCGCCGATATTTATCCGTGGCGCCGTCGTCTGGCTGCCGGACAAGTCGAGGGCCGTACCCGCTACCGTCAGGGTCCCGCTGGCCCGATTGTCGCCGCCGAGGGTGATGGCGCCGGAGGCGGTCAACAGCAGATGACCCGGCAGTGTTGCATTGCCCTGCTCATCCCGGCCGGCTTCCCAGAGACTGCCTTTCCCGCTTTGCAGGCTGGCCGAGGTGGCGGCAATAGCGCCGCGAGCCGCTATCGTGCCGCCGCTGTTCAACTCTCCGGCCACCTGCAGAACGACATCACCACCGGATGACATGCGCCCCGGATTATGCACGTCGTCCACCACGGTGATACGCAGATCGGCCGCGCTGGAAATAGTGCCGCTATTTTCCAGCCGGCCTTCCATCGTGAGAGAGACTTCACCGACGTTGGCGCCGATATGGCCGGCATTGCGAACTCCCAGCCCGTGTTCATTGCCCACCAACTGTATTTTACGGGTGTACATACCCCCCAGCGCCGCCACATCCAGGGCATAGCGGGAAGGGGCCTCGTTATCCGCCTTCTTGTGGGTGACGTTTCCCCGGCTGTCGGTAACGTTGCGCCCGGTGGTGATGGTTAGGTTGCCGGCATGGACCTCGGCGTTAACCCGCACGGCGCGGGCGATGAGTAAAGCATGATCGGTTTTCAGGTCGGCGTTGCGACCTTCGAACACAATCTCTCCGCGCTCAACGTCGAAACCCTTCAACCTGCCGTCTTCAATTAGCGCCTGGCCGGCGGCCAGGGTGGCGTTATGGGCGTTGATAAAACCGCAGCCGTCGCAGGTGATACCGGCGGGATTGGCGATGATGACGTCCGCGCGGCCGCCGGCTACTTCAATCCAGCCGTTAAGGTGGCTGCCATGGGGGGAATTCACCTCATTGAGAATCACGCTGGCCTCGCCACGGGCCAGGGATGAATTGCCGTCCACCAGAGCGCCAAGCTGCGTTTGTGTATGTTCCCGGCTGTTATTAAGGATCACCCCGGCCGGATCCACATCGAATTGACTGAAGCTATTATGGGAAAGTCCGTGTTCGTTGGGCGTTTGGATATCGATTTGGGGAATGCCGCTGGCGGTTTGGGTGATGTTGGGCTGTTGATGTCCCGGCGCGTGGGGATCGGCCTCGAAGCCGGCCCGGGCGGTGAATGAAATACCCCCCAAAGCCATCAGCAAACAAAAGTGCAGCGTCGCCAGCCGGCAGGGACGGCCCGCCTTCGGCATTGTCCGCCCGGGTTGGCCCCGCTGCCCTGAGCAAACATGACCGGCACCGGCGATATCCGCCACTACCATCAGCATGCCGCGCGCCCTGTTAAAAATAATTCGATAAAGATGTTTATTCATTGCGCCTTCCTGGTTTCCTTGCCGACAAAACGCCGCGTCCATGTAATGAGGGGAATAGCAATTGATGGTTCAGTGCTGCCAATTCAGGTTGAATCCGAAGGCGAGCCCGTCGGTTCCCAGTCCGTCCGGTTTTGACAGGGGGATGCCGGTGAACACATCGTAAGAAAGCCCGAAGGCGGGCCAGGCGCCGCGCAACCCGGTCACGCCGCCCGCCAAGCGCCGGCCGGGGGACTTCAGATCGATTCTTCCGTGCAATTCGCCGTAGTCGATACCCAGGTAGAGTTCCTGGCTCGGCACCGGGGTGCGCCAGGCGATATCGTTGCGCACAAACCAGCCGTTATCGGCGCTGAGGGTGCGTTCGCCGTCAAAACCGCGCACCGTCCAGCGGTTGCCGATGGCGAATTGATCCGGCGGCGTCAGCAGCCTGTGGCTGAGTTGGTGGCTGTATTGCGCCACATAGCGAAAACGTTCGCTCCCCACGAAGAAAGGCGCATTAAGCAGGGCGGACCAGCGGGTGATTTTTGCCAGCGCGGTGCCGGTACCGGTGATTTCTTCATTGGCGGGTGCAGCGCCGAACCAGCGGGTGCCCTGCTGATAGCTCAACCCCGCGTCGAGGGTTGCGGCGCCGATATGGTGGCGATGGGATACCCCCAGTCGCCAGGCGCTGGTGCGCCGTGTTTGGTTCTCCAGCTTATTGTGATTGCTATAATTTCTACTCTTACGCGCCATAACGTCATAGGACAGCGAGGTTTTGTGACCGGCGCCGCGGTGCACCACCCGCTTTGCCTGCGCCGACAGATTGCCGCTGTTACCCTGATAGAGTTTATAGTGCGGGTCGCGAGTGACGATTTCCGTCACGTTCTGCGTATAGTCATAATGGCCGCCGTTAACGCTGAACAGCCAATAGCCGAACGGCACCGAATAGTGGGCGCTGTAGGTTTTGATATTTTTATGCCCGGCGAAACCCAGATCCCGGCCCAGGGTGACATAAAACAAATCGCTGAATGACAACGGATTATCCAAGGCCAGCATCAGGCCGCTTTGGTAGCGTCCGGTGGCCCGGGTGCCCCCGTCGTCCAGCCAGGTTCCCAGGCGGTAGAAGCGCGATTGGCTGCGTTGGATGCGGATATCGCTTTCGCCGGCAAGCTGTCCGGGGATTAGCTCTACGTCGGCCGTTACCGTGGGCAGCCGTTGCAGGTTTTCCAAGCCTTGTTCGATATCCCGCAGATCCAGCAGATCGCCGTTGCGAGTCGGAACGGTGTTGAACAAGGCGGCGTGACCCGGGGAGTCGGCTGTGAAAAGTACCTGGCCGACACGGCCGGGCAGAATCATCAATCTGAGGGTTCCGCTACGCAGATCCTGCTCTGGCGCCAGCACCCGGGTAGTGATCCAGCCATGATCGGTCAGCCGGTTTTGCAGCGCGCCCATTAACTGATTGATCCCTTGAGCGCCGAGACAATGGCCGGGAGCCTGTTCAGTCAAATCCTTGAGCCGTAGCCAGCGCGGCAGCGCTTCAGTGCCTTCCAGGGTGACGCGATGAATCGTTTGACAGGGGAATTCAACGGGAAAGGCCAGCGTCGAACGCCCTGAGGGTGGCGCGGAAAGGCTGATATCCGGTGCCTTCGGCGTTAATTGCCGCTCAAGGGCCTTTTGCTGCGCCTGCTGATGAATATCTTGTCCTCCGCCCAGGGCGGCACAGGCCTGAAAAGAGGAGAGTGTCCATAACAGCACTGGCCATAACAGCACTGGCCATAACAGCACTGGCCATAACAACATTGGCCGTAACAACATTGGCCGTAACAACATCCTGGCCGACAAAAAATAATGGGCAGGCAAGAAATGATAGTGCCGTCCTAGCATAAAAATATCCTTAAATTCCCTGGAAAGATTACCGTCTCTGTTTACCTGAAATTCGGCATGGCGAGAGAAGATAAACACTGCAAGTGGTTTTATGAAAGTTATGAAATATCCAATATTATTTTTTAAAAAATTTTTCCTAATGTTATTTTTTGACCTATGCAATTTCGGCGTCGAGTGAAAAGTTCATAATGACCTATTCCATTGTTAGCCTCTTATATTGATCACAAACTTAACAACGGCTCTATTTATGGCACATCATAATCAATATCATCAGCATACTTATTTATACTTATGGCAATGTTAACGAATGATTAAAGATGAGTTTCACTTTTCAAGCAGGCAATGCTAACAGATACAATTGATAAATTTCATTTATCTTATTGGCAGTTATAAGAGGTGCATGAAGATGCGCTTCATTTATCTTTCTGGCAATATAAACGACGCATGAAGATGAGCCTCATTTATTTCCTTGGCAAGGATAATTGATACGCGCCGATGCGCTTCATTTATCTTCCAAGCGATCACATGGCCATTTGATGATACCTTATCATATTTATTGGTAAATCATTTTCCTTTAACTTAAAGCACCGGAAATAAATAATAAATCCCCTATAAAATTTGCCTTTTACGCTATTTCCCTCATTGAGAAAAATATCATAATAAGTTAATGCCGGCCGGTCAATTTCTATTATTGGGAAAAGGCAGAGAATGGGTGGCGATTGGGCACATCGCCGTCACCGGACCTAAGGTGGGGCGAGCGGATGGTCCGGCCTTATGATTGCGCCAATCCGGCGGCGGACACGTCTTCAGGAAAAGCATTGCGCCAGGCTTCAAATCCGCCGTCAATACTGTAGGCCGCTTTAAAACCCTGTTGCAGCAGATATTGCGCCGCGCCCTTACTGCTGTTGCCGTGATAGCACATGACCATTACCGGGCGATCGGGATCGGTCTGTTGCAAAAATGCTCCCAGAGTATCGTTGGTAAGATGAAACGCACCCGGCGTATGCCCGGCGGCATAGCTTTGCGGGTCCCGGATATCCACCAGTTCGGCTTCGCCCAGTTGCAAACGTTGATGGGCCTGCTCTACGCTTATCGCTTCAAATTGTTCCATAGTACTTCGCCTCGATTGAAGTCATATATTACCCCAAGGGGTTATTCCAGTTTAGCAACCCCTCCGTGGGCGTCTAGCCTTTTTCCATACGGATTCCTTTTAGCTGAAATTCGGTAGCGCCCTTACTTGGGGCCAAAATCTTCGTTGCCAAATGAAACCCACATCCCTTTGGAACCTTTTTCCCCCATTTGAGGCTCGAATCTGTTAGCTCTATCACGCATAAGCTTAAAATTTCAACAGGGACTTGGCATAGATGTTGGTTTTCGATTACAATAATGAGCGAAAACGAAAATAAATGAACCATTTGCGAACATCTGGAGGAAGCGATCGTGGAAACCAAAGATCTGATTGTGATTGGCGGCGGCATCAACGGTGCCGGCATTGCGGCCGATGCGGCAGGTCGCGGCCTGTCCGTGTTGCTGCTGGAGGCAGATGATCTGGCCTGCGCGACCTCATCAGCCAGTTCCAAACTTATTCACGGCGGTTTGCGCTATCTCGAGCATTACGAGTTCCGTTTGGTCAGCGAAGCCTTGGCTGAACGGGAAGTCTTGCTGAAAATGGCGCCCCATATCGCTTTCCCGATGCGTTTTCGCCTGCCCCATCGCCCCCATCTGCGCCCGGCCTGGATGATTCGCATCGGCCTGTTTATGTATGACCATCTGGGTAAACGCACCAGCCTGCCCGCCAGTAAAGGTATTCGCTTTGGCGCGGATTCCGTCTTAAAACCGTCGATTGTGCGCGGTTTTGAATACTCCGACTGCTGGGTGGACGACGCGCGGCTGGTGGTGGCCAATGCCCAGGAAGTGCTGGCCAAGGGGGGTGAAGTGCGCACCCGAACCAAGGTTACCCGGGCCTGGCGTAAAGAGGGTTTGTGGAATGTGGAGGCGCTGGATGCCTTAACCGGCAAAACCCTGACCTGGCAGGCCAAAGGCTTGGTCAACGCCACCGGTCCCTGGGTGAAGGAATTTATTGACGACAGTCTGAAGCTGCCGTCGCAATACGGCATTCGTCTCATCAAGGGCAGCCATATCGTGGTGCCCCGCGTGCATAACGGTCAGCAGGCCTATATTCTGCAAAACGAAGATCACCGCATCGTCTTTGTCATCCCCTGGATGGATGAGTTTTCCATTATCGGCACCACTGATGTGGAATATCACGGCGACCCGAAGGGGGTTACCATCGACGAAAACGAAATCGATTATTTATTAAATGTTTATAATACCCATTTCAAAAAACCGCTAAGCCGCCAGGACATTGTTTGGAGCTATTCCGGTGTTCGGCCTTTGTGCGATGATGAATCCGATTCTCCCCAGGCGGTGACCCGTGATTATACGCTGTCGGTGACCGACGACCATGGCAAGGCCCCGCTGCTGTCGGTGTTCGGCGGCAAGCTCACCACCTATCGTAAGCTGGCTGAGCATGCCTTGGATAAACTGGCGAAGTATTACCCCTCCGCCTCCAAGGCCTGGACCAAAGGTACGGTATTGCCCGGCGGCGAACTTCATGGCGATCGCGACGATTATGCCGCCGGCCTGCGCCGTAAATTCTCTTTTCTGCCGGAAAGCCTGGCGCGCCGTTATAGTCGCACCTATGGTAGCCAAAGCGAGCAGTTGCTGAAAGGGGCCGTCCGGATAGCGGACTTGGGCGAAGACTTCGGTCACGGACTTTATGAAGTGGAGCTGAATTACCTGGTGGCCCATGAATGGGTGGTGACGCTGGATGATGCTATCTGGCGGCGCACCAAGCTGGGCATGTGGCTTGATGACCAACAAAAACAGCATATCAGCGAGTGGCTGGCGCAACACGCCAGGGCTGGACGGTCGTTGTCGCTGGCGTCATAGCGGAAGGGTTGGGAAAATTTTATTATCGATTAAGGCTCCCGGCGACGAATGGCTCCTAGGCCGCTTATCAGGTGAAACTGAATCTTGGGCCTAGGTCCCTGTTGTGGGGACCTTCGGCATAAAAGACGCTTTCCTCGCCCGTGAGGAGGAATGGTTAATTGTGTAACGCAGCGGGAAGCGCCGCTAATCAGTCCGGCGCTAACGCGGCGTTTTGAACGATATGTTCCCATAGCTCTTCCGCCGTACGGGTCATCGGAGCGGCGTGTCGGAACAGGCGAACTTCAACCGGTATCTTCAACGCTATGTCGATAGGCGTTACCAGCATCAGATTGCCTTGCAGCATCTCTCCTAATGCAATGGAGAACGGCAGCCAGGCAACCCCTTCCCCGCTCACCGCCATCGCCAATAGCGTACTGGCTAAATCGGACGTGAATACCGTCCGCATATGCCTGGTCAATTTCACCACCGCGGGTTGCCCGGATAAAATTCTTCCCAGGCCGGATTCGCCGCTATAGGAAAGGAAGGGAATTGCCTTATCTTCCAGACTCCATTTAGGCTTGCCGCTATCCGGATCGGGGGCGCTGACCAACACCATATTATCCGAACCGACTTTTATGCTTTTGTAATCGCCGGATTCCAGCTTAAGGTTCATTTTAGGAAGATGATGGCAAAGCAGGAATTGAGATTGTCCTTGGGTAAATATCCTTTCACAGGCGCGCATGGTATTCGAAACCAGCTGAAAGGTGTTGAGGAGATTGGCAGTTTTACTTCTCTTTATCCAGGAAGGAAAAAAGGCAAAAGATAAAGAATGGGTAGCAGTAAAGATGACTTCCGCATCATTTAGCTCCGAGGTTTCCAGCGTTTTCCTGCGGGCGTTATAAAGCAGGCTGATGAGCGTCGCCGCCTCGTCGCAAAAGACTTCACCGGCTTTTGTCAGCGTGACGCTGCGTCGTGAACGTTGAAACAGCGTTGCGCCGATCCATCCTTCCAACGACTGAATCCGGCGACTGAACGCCGGCTGGGTGATATTTCTGATTGAAGCAGCCTGTGAAAAATTTAATGTCTGCCTCAAGGCTAAACAGTCTTCGAGCCAAATTAACTCTATTTGAATATTCTGATGCATAGAAACCTACGCCACCCTGTTATCAGGATTTTCAATGTAATCTATTATGCCTCCTTATTGCACAAAAAAACGACTATAGCGATTAAATTAATTTCAACGCCAGAGAGATAGTAAACGGCACGGTGATTACGGCTAAAAGCGTGCTTGCCATAATAGCGCATGCCGCTTTTTCAGGATGGACATTCAGTAAGGTAGCCACGGCGGAAATATTACTGGCTAAGGGATTGCAAGCAATCATAATCACCACAATTTTTTCGGGTTGAGAAAGATTGAAGCACAAAGAGAAAATGACAATCACCGCCACTGCGTAAAGAACATGTTTCCACAGCAATGCCAGACCGATAAATTTCCAATCCAAGATCAGCTTTTCATATTTGGCCAGGGACAAGCCGATTATCATCATGCCTAATACACTGTATCCGCCGACAAAGGTATCCATTCCGGATATAACGATCGGAGAAAGGGAAACGTTGAAATGTTTAAACACCAGGGCCAGGGCCGAAGCATAAAGCGTAGGCATCTTCATTACCAGGATCAGGCTGTCGACTATTGAATTTTTTCCACGGGCGGTGAGATAAAATGCCGTGGTGAACTCATAAATATTTGACGCCACTTTCACAAAAACGACGATGGCAATGGCCACGGCGCCATATTCCGTGCCCTTCAACAGGCCGATGGCCAAAGGCAAGACAAAATAACCGACGTTGCCTGCCCCGCCGATCGCGCCGAATAAATTAGCGCGGCTATCTTTCCAGACCAGTTTACCGATCGCGAAAGCGATCAATGCGGCGATACTCGCTCCGATATAAAAAACAAAGGTATACACAACATATCCCACAGTGGCAGGGGATTCGTAGATAAGAATAAAACAGGCCGCTGGCGTAAAGACATAAATTAATAAGCTGGAAATATCTTTGCTATTTATTTTGAATTTTTTACCGACATACCATCCTAACAATGATACGGCAATTAAAAAAGCAACGCGATATAAAACCTCAATGAACATTTTATGCCTCGTAAATCATAGTGTAGGGGGTAATTTAAAATGACGAATAAACAAATATTATGATGAGTTGAACAGATATTCGTTAAAATTTTTTAAACGACTATTATTAATCAAGGAGATCCATTAGACTGTTATTTTCTGTCGTTTTCGGACCTAGTGTCCGTCATTCAGCTTTATTATATCGTTTCATCTGTCTCTCCCGGCATGCCGCTGGTTATAAAGATGCAATAGGTGGCCGTTGTGAAAAATTTCAGATCGGTTGGCGCATGAGATATATACCTATTTTTGATGCGACTCGAACATAATAACCTGGCACAACGAGCAAACATATTTTATGCCAGGTCATTATATTTTAAATTATTCCGCCAGTTCCCGCATGACGCTGATAAGATCCGATTTTCCCTCGAAGCCAATCCCCGGCAGCTCCGGCATAACGATATGGCCTTCTTCCACCCGGACAGAATCAGGGAAACCGCCGTAAGGCTGGAATAAATCGGGATAACTTTCATTGCCCCCCAAGCCCAGACCGGCGGCGATATTGAGGGACATTTGATGACCGCCGTGGGGGACGCAGCGTGACGGAGACCAGCCAAATTCTGCGAGCACCTCCAGCGTACGCAGATATTCCACACAGCCATAAGACAGGGCGCAGTCGAATTGCAGGTAGTCACGATCGGGTCGCATGCCGCCATAACGCAGCAAATTCCTGGCATCCTGATGTGAGAACAGGTTTTCCCCGGTAGCCATCGGGGCGGGATAAAATTCGGCAATGGCCGCCTGTAGCGCATAATCCAGCGGATCGCCGATTTCTTCATACCAGAATAAGGGATATTCACGCAGCATTTTGGCGTAGGCGATACCGGTTTCGAGATTGAATCGACCGTTGGCATCCACCGCCAACCTGGCTTCATCACCTATTTCGGCCAATACCGCATCAATACGCCGGCGATCTTCGTCAATGGAGGCGCCGCCGATTTTCATTTTGACGACGTTATACCCGCGATTAAGATAACTGCGCATTTCCGTGCCCAGGGCGGTTAAATCTTTACCCGGATAATAATATCCCCCGGCCGCGTAGACAAAAACACGGGGATTGGCTTTACGGCCTTTCATTTCGGCAAGCAGCTGGAACAGGGGCTTGCCGGCAATCTTTGCCGTGGCGTCCCATATCGCCATGTCCAGGGTGCCGACGGCAACCGAGCGTTCCCCGTGGCCGCCGGGTTTTTCATTAGTCATCATGATGTCCCAGATACGGGAAGGATCAAGATTATCCCCTGCCTCATTCAATAACTTTGCCGGCTCTGCTTCCAAAATCCGATTGCGAAAACGCTCCCTTATTAAGCCGCCCTGTCCGTAGCGCCCGTTGGAATTAAAGCCATAACCCACCACGCGACGCCCGTCGCGGACGACATCGGTGACAACGGCAACCAGGCTGGTGGTCATTTTACTAAAATCTATGTATGCATTACGAATAGGAGAGGCGATGGGTTTGGTCTTTTCGACAACATCAATGATATGCATTTTATTTCCCTACGATGTTAACCTTGCTGATCTGTTTTCTTATTCCCATTATATTTTTTGAGTGAGTTCTGACTAATGCCCATTACTATTCTTGTGATGCTTACAGCGCATTACAGAAATCTGAATGACTAAACTGTTTTTTAATGGTTGTAATATAAGGTTTTTTAATTTATACGATTTATTTATTAACTCTTTTTTTACTGTGGTTACATTGATTTTAAATAGCTGATTTGTGATGAACATTACACTTTCATTCCGCGAAATTCGCGCTTAACCTTCGCCAGACTATATTCAAGTCAAGAGTAATTACATAAGAGGGGGGATTATATTTATAGTTAACGCGTAATAAATATCATTTTTTATTGCCTGGCAAAGATTTCCGCCGACGAGGATTCCCCCATCGGCGGCTAAATAAGAGTGCGTGACTCTGCTACAACCGTATCGGCTTCACATGCCAGATCTCGTCGGCATATTCCTGAATGGTGCGGTCGGAGGAAAAATACCCCATGCTGGCAATATTCATCACGGCACGACGCGCCCATTCATCCTGATTGCGATAGAGAACATCCACCTTATCCTGGGTATCCACATAACTGCGATAATCCGCCAGCAATTGGTAATGATCGCCGAAATTTACCAGGGTATCGAACAGGTTGCGATAGCGATTGGGTTCGCCGGGACTGAAGGCGCCGGTGGCGATTTGCGTTAACGCCTGGTTCAATTCGGCATCCTGTTCAAAATACTGGCGCGGGTTGTAGCCTTTACGCCGCAGTTCCTCCACCTGTTCGGCGGTATTGCCGAAAATAAAGATATTTTCATCTCCCATGCGTTCGCCCATTTCGATATTGGCGCCGTCCAGCGTGCCGATAGTCAGCGCGCCGTTGAGGGCAAACTTCATATTACTGGTGCCGGAAGCCTCGGTGCCCGCCAGTGAGATCTGTTCCGACAGATCCGCCGCCGGGATGATCAATTGCGCCAGGCTAACCCCATAATTCGGGATAAAAACCACTTTTAGCCGGTTCTTCACCACCGGATCGCTGTTGATCACCGCGGCAACGTCGTTGATCAAATGGATAATATGTTTTGCCATGTAATAGGCCGACGCGGCTTTACCGGCAAAAATATTGACCCGTGGCACCCAATCCAGGTCCGGATCCTGTTTGATGCGGTTGTACCGGGTAATGATGTGCAGCACGTTCAGCAGCTGTCGTTTATATTCGTGAATACGCTTTATTTGCACATCAAACAGGGCCGCCGGATCGGTGACGACGTTCAGTTCCCGCGCCAAATAGATAGCCAAGGCCCGTTTATTGCTCAGCTTGGCTTTTTGGATGTCCTGGATAAAGGCCGGGAAATCGATTTGGCTTTTTATCTCTTCCAGCTGGCTCAAATCGGTGCGCCAGGTCTGGCCGATGTTCTCATCCAGCACCGCCGACAGAGGACGGTTTGCCAGCGCCAGCCAGCGGCGCGGCGTGACGCCGTTGGTTTTATTGCAAAAGCGATCGGGGAAAATACGGGCAAAATCGGCAAACAGGGATTGTACCATCAGGTCCGAGTGCAACGCGGATACGCCGTTCACTTTATGGCTGGCAATCACCGCCAGCCAGGCCATTCTGACCCGTCGGCCATCGTTCTCATCAATAATCGACACCCGCGACAACAGGGCGGAGTCATCGGGTATCTGTTCCTGCACGCCGTTCAGAAAATGGTCGTTGATTTCAAAGATGATTTGCAAATGCCGGGGCAGGATTTTGCCCATCATCTCCACCGGCCAGGTTTCCAGCGCTTCGCTCATCAAGGTGTGGTTGGTATAGGAGAAGACGGAACAGACCACATCCCAGGCCTGTTGCCAGGTGAATTTATGGTCGTCGATTAACAGGCGCATCAATTCCGGGATAGAGAGCACCGGATGGGTATCATTAAGGTGAATGGCGATTTTATCCGCCAGATTATCGAAGGTCTGATGCATCAGCCAGTGGCGATTCAGGATATCCTGCATGGTGGCGGAAACCAAAAAGTATTCCTGGCGCAGGCGCAATTCGCGGCCTGAATAGGTGGAATCGTCCGGATACAACACCCGCGATACGTTTTCGGAAAAGTTTTTATCTTCTACCGCGGCGAAATAATCTCCCTGGTTGAATTTACCCAAGTTGATTTCGTTACTGGCCTGCGCGCCCCACAGCCGCAGCGTATTGGTGGCATCGGTATCAAAGCCGGGGATGATCTGGTCGAAAGCGCACGCCAGGACTTCTTCCGTTTCCACCCAGCGGGTTTTGGCGCCTTCATGCTGGACCCGGCCGCCGAAACGGACTTTAAAACGGGTGGAGTGGCGGGGAAATTCCCACGGGTTGCCGTATTCCAGCCAATAATCCGGCGATTCGGCCTGCTGTCCGTTGACAATGTTTTGTTTGAACATGCCGTATTCGTAACGAATGCCGTAACCCCGTCCCGGCAGCGCCAGGGTGGCCATGGAATCCAGGAAGCAGGCGGCCAGTCGTCCCAACCCGCCGTTGCCCAGCCCCGGATCGTTTTCCTCTTGCAGCAGGTCGTCCAGCTCAAACCCCATATCCTCCAGGGCCGCTTTAGTATCGTCATAAATGCCCATGGCCAGCAGCGCATTGGACAGGGTCCGTCCGAGCAGGAACTCCATCGAGAGGTAATATACCTGGCGCACATCCTGTGACAGCTGGGCGCGATTGGAACGCAGCCAGCGTTCCACCATGCGATCCCGCACCGCCAGTAACGTCGCGTTCAGCCATTCATGTTTATTGGCGACGGAAGGATCTTTGCCGATGGTAAACATAAGCTTATAGGCTATGGAATGTTTCAGCGCTTCAACGCTGAGCGTGGGTGAGGCATAAATAAACGGTGAGTTCATGACATTCATTCCCCATCAGTGAATATCTACAAGCGTTGATACAGAGACTGATAAGCCCGGGCGGCGACATGCCAGCTAAAATCCAGCCCCATTGCCTGTCGCTGAACATAGCGCCAGAGGGCAGGTCTTGACCATAACACAAAAGCCCGGCGGATTGCCCGCTGTAAAGCGGCCGCTGTAGCATCCTCAAACACAAAACCGCTGGCGATGCCGTCGGAGAGATTTTCCAGCGAGCTGTCGGTCACCGTATCCGCCAGCCCGCCGGTGCGCCGCACCAGGGGTAATGTGCCGTATTTAAGGCCGTATAACTGTGTTAACCCGCAGGGTTCGAAGCGGCTGGGAACCATAATCACGTCCGCGCCGCCGATAATGCGATGGGAGAAGGCTTCATGGTAGCCCAGTTGCACCCCCACCTGACTGGGGTATTCCGCCGCCGCCGCGAGAAAGCCCTGTTGCAGGGTGGCGTCGCCGGCCCCCAGCAGCGTGAGCTGGCCGCCTTGATCCAGTAAATCCGGCAGGACTTCCAGCACCAGATCCAGCCCCTTTTGGCTGGTGAGGCGGCTGACCACGGCAAACAGCGGGACCTTTTCATCCACCGTCAGGCCCATGGCGGTTTGCAAATGACGTTTGTTATGGACCTTGGCTTCCAGCACGTCGCGGTTATAGCGGGTGGAGAGCATGGGATCGTGGGTCGGGTTCCAGATAGCGTCGTCGACACCGTTAAGAATACCCGTAAGACGCCCTTGTGATTGCAGGGACATCAGCAGTCCTTCCATGCCGTAGCCGTATGCCGGTTGGGTGATTTCCTTGGCATAGGTGGGGCTGACGGTGGTGACGTGATCGGCAAAAAACAGCCCGGCTTTTAAATAAGAAATCTGGCCGAAAAACTCCATGCCATAGGTTTGGAAATAGCCCTCGGGCAGACCCAGTTCCGGCAGATGGCGCGCGGAGAACAGCCCCTGATAAGCCAGGTTGTGCACCGTGAACACCGATTTTGCCGGCCGGCCTTTGGCCGCCAGATAGGCACAGGTCAATCCGGCGTGCCAATCGTGGGCCTGGACAATATCCGGCTGCCAGGTCCGGTCCAGCCCGGTGGCCATTTCACTTCCCACCCAGCCCAATAGCGCAAAACGCAGGTAGTTATCCATATAGGCATACTGATCCTGGTCGTGATAGGGGCTGCCCGGACGATCGTAGAGACTGGGGACATCGATAAGATAGATGCCGACCCCGTTAAACCGGCCGTACAATAACGTGACGTGATGATTAAACGCATCGAACTCATTAATGATGCGGGTATCCGGAATGCCCTTACGTAAATCCGGAAATGCGGGCAGCAGTACCCGCACATCATCGCCTTCGATAATTTGAGCGGCGGGCAACGCGCCGACCACATCGGCCAGCCCGCCGGTCTTCAGTAAGGGAAAAAGTTCGGAACATACATGTAAAACCTGCATTATCGCTCCCATCTATATCTTGTTATCTTGTTGCTGTTCAATGACCGCCAACGTGCATACCCGTCATCTTTCACATTGCAGCTGTGTTGACGGCAACGCGAAAGCTATGGGGTAAAGGCTTCCCTAACTGAGGCCTGCCAGCATTTTGCGTGTCACCAGTACGATTCCTTCTTCAGAGCGATAGAATCGTCTTTCGTCTTCTTCGGCGTTCTCACCGATCACCATGCCTTCGGGAATGGAACAGGCGCGATCGATAATGCAGCGCCGTAGCCGGCAGGATCGGCCCACATTGACATCCGGCAATACCACCGCTTCATCCAGGGTGCAAAATGAGTTCACCCTGACCCGAGGAAACAGGACGGAATGCATGACATGGGTGCCGGAAAGGATGCAGCCGCCGGACACCAGAGAATTCAGGGTCACGCCGTGATTACCGGCCCGATCCTGAACAAACTTGGCCGGCGGCAGCGGTTCCATATGGGTGCGGATCGGCCATTGCTGGTCGTACATGTCCAGTTCCGGCGTCACCGACGCCAGGTCGAGATTGGCGCGCCAATAGGCGTCGAGGGTACCGACGTCGCGCCAGTAAGGCGGCGCCGAATTATCCTCGGCGGAGGAGACGCAAGAGAGAGTAAAGGGATGTGCCCAGGCTTCTCCGGCGGCGGTGACTTTCGGGAGGATATCCTTGCCGAAATCATGATTGGAGCTGTCGATGAGCATGTCCTCTTCCAGCAGTTGGAACAGATAATCCGCGTCAAAGACATAGATGCCCATGCTGGCCAACGCCTGATCCGGCGAGCCGGGCATGGCCGGCGGATCCGCCGGTTTTTCCACAAAATCCAGCACCCGGTACTCTTCGTCAACCGCCATGACGCCGAAATCCCTGGCTTCCAGACGCTCCACCGGCAAACAAGCCACCGTGCATTTCGCCCCTTTTTCCACATGATCGATAAGCAGGCGGGAGTAGTCCATTTTATAGATATGATCGCCCGCCAGGATGACGATATATTTGGCGCGGTAACGGCGGATGATATCCAGGTTTTGATACACCGCGTCCGCCGTGCCGCGATACCAGTTTTCGGTGGCGAAGCGCTGCTGTGCCGGCAACAGATCGACGAACTCGTTCATTTCCTCATTGAGAAACGACCAGCCGCGCTGGATGTGTTGCACCAGCGTATGGGACTGGTACTGGGTAATCACGCCGATACGGCGAATACCGGAATTCAGGCAGTTGGATAACGCAAAATCTATGATGCGGAATTTTCCGCCAAAATGTACCGCCGGTTTGGCGCGTTTAGCGGTCAGATCCTTCAGACGGGAACCACGTCCGCCCGCCAGAATCAGCGCAACGGATTGAATGGGTAATTGTCTGGCCAACATTACCGGGTCACTACTTTCAAACCTAACCATGGCCGACTCCTTATTATCGTTTTACCAGCACATAAACCGTACGGGCTTCCACGAATAAGTGGTCGGCCGATCCCGGTTGTTCTGGGCGCTCAAATGGTGCAATTAGCGTCCACTTCCCATCAGGTAAGGTCATTTCACAGGCTTTTGTCGTGGCGTTGATCACAAAGAGATAATCTCGGGAGAGCCGGATTTGCATTCGCCGTTCGCCCCCTTCCCACTCTGTCGCGCTCAATGCCTGCCCGTTTATATTCAACCAAAGCACCGTTTGTTCATCGTTCTCTCGCCACCAGCGGTTTTCCGTAAGGGCGGGTATTTTTTGGCGCAGGCGGATCAGGGCGGCGGTAAAGTCCGCCAGTTCGCGATCTCCCTGCCGCCAGTCCAGCCAGGTCAGTTCGTTGTCTTGGCAATAGGCATTGTTATTGCCCTGCTGGCTGTGACCCAGTTCGTCGCCGGCCAACAGCATCGGCGTGCCCTGGGACAATAACAGCGTTGCCAGCAAGGCCCGCTGGCTGTCACGCCGCGCCTGCCGGATCGACGGTTCCGCGTCGGGGCCCTCATGGCCGTGGTTATTACTGTGGTTATCGCCCGCCCCGTCACGGTTGTTTTCACCGTTGGCCTGATTGTGCTTTTCGTTGTAGCTCACCACATCCTGGAGGGTGAAACCGTCGTGGGCGGTGAGCATATTCACCGAGGCGCAGGGGTCGCGCCCTTCGGCGCCGTACAGATCGCTGGAGGCGGCAAAACGCCGGGCAAAGAGCCCCAGCGGCACATCGCCGTGCAGCCAAAACCGGCGCATATCGTCACGAAAATGGTCGTTCCATTCGCCGAACGGCGGCGGGAATCGCCCTACCTGATACCCGCCGGGCCCGATGTCCCAGGGTTCGGCAATCCACTTGCAGCCCGCCAGGTCGGGATGGTTCCGCAACGCGGCAAACAGCGGCGCGTCGCGCACGAAATCCGGCGTGCGTCCGAGCACGGTGCCCAGGTCAAAACGAAAGCCGTCCACATGGCAGGTCCGGCGCCAAAACAGCAGACAATCCAGCATCCAGGCGGTGACCGCCGGGTTGCTCAGTTGCAGGGTATTGCCGCAACCGGTCCAGTTGCGGTAATCACCACCCTCGTCCAGCCAGTAATATTCGGCGTTATCGATTCCGCGCAGGGAGAGGGTCGGCCCGGGCAGGTCCAGCTCCGCGCTATGATTGAACACCACGTCCAAGATCACTTCGATACCGGCCCGGTGCAGCGCCTTTACCATGTCGCGGAATTCATCCAGGGCGGTTTTCCCGTCAAGGCCGGAAGCGTAACCCGGCTCTACCGCATAAGGCGCCAGAACGTTATAGCCCCAATAATTGCGCAGTCCCTGACGCTGCAGGCGCGGTTCATCGGCATGCAGTTGCACCGGCAACAGCTCCACGGCGGTAACGCCAAGGTGTCGCAGATAAGCAACCATCAGCGGGTGCGCCAGGCCGGCATAACTGCCGCGCAACGCCTCCGGGATATCCGGATGCAGTCGGGTCAGGCCCCGTACATGGGCTTCATAAATCACCGTCTTGCCCCATGGCACGGCGGGAAATTCATCGTCCTGCCAGTCGTAATGCTCATCCACCACCAGGCATTTCGGCATTACCGGCGCGCTATCCGCCGCATCTGGCCGTTCCAGACCGCCGTTCAGGGCCGGATGGTCCGGCACCTTGCCCTCCAGCGCACGTGCGCAGGGATCAATGACCAGCTTGGCCGGATTAAAGCGAAGTCCCTTTGCGGGGTCGAACGGGCCGTGAAGACGATAACCGTAACGCTGGCGGGGTTTCACGCCGGCCAGATAGCCGTGCCGGATATCCCCGGTACGTCCGGGCAAATCCACTTGCCTCTCCCGCCCCTGTTCATCAAACAGGCATAACACCACCCGTTCCGCATGGGCGGAATAGAGGCTGAAGTTGACGCCCGTGCCGTTAAATCTTGACCCCAAGGGCGACGCTGCACCGATTGAGATGTGGTGAATGCCATCCTTACCAGCGTCTATGGATACGGCAGGTCCGACGGACATCGCGTTTTTGCCATTCGCATCGGGCGCGATGGGTTCAACGGACATCGCGTTTCCGCCATTCGCATCGGGCACGATGGGTTTAACGGGCATCGTGTTTCCACCGTCACCGACCGCCATGGGCGCGGCGGAGCCTGTGCGCAGCCCGCCTTCACCCTCAAAGCAGGCTTCCGGTAACGCCGGGGAACCGGTGTGCCGTGGAATCATCACGCCTCCCTGGCCAAGAAAATGGTGGCCAGCGGCGGCACGGTCAGCAGCAGGGAGTGCTCCCGGTGATGGCTGGGGACCTGTTCACTGTGAAGCTCGCCGCTGTTGCCCATATTGCTGCCGTTGTAGTACTGGGAGTCGGTATTGAGCACTTCGCGCCAGCGGCCGGCGGTCGGAATGCCGATGCGGTATCCCAGGCGCGGCACCGGGGTAAAATTACTGACGATGATCATTTCATTGCCCTGGCTGTCCCGGCGCAAAAACGCAAATACCGAATTTTCCGCATCGTCCGCCACCAGCCATTCAAAGCCGTCATAGCGGTAATCAAGTTCGTATAACGGTGAATGCTGCCGGTAGCACTGATTCAAATCGCGCACCAGCCGCTGCACGCCGCTGTGCATATTGTCGGCATCGTCCAATAGGTGCCAATCCAGGCTGACATCGTGATTCCATTCTTTCCATTGGGCGAACTCATTGCCCATAAACAGCAGCTTCTTGCCGGGATGTCCCCACATAAAGCCGTAATACGCGCGCAGGTTGGCGAATTTTTGCCACACATCTCCGGGCATGCGGTTGAGTATGGATTGTTTGCCATGCACCACTTCGTCATGGGACAGCGGCAGGACAAAATTTTCGCTGTACGCATAGACCATGCTGAAGGTCATTTGGTGGTGATGGTATTTGCGATGGACCGGATCCAGCTGCATATAACGCAGCGTATCGTTCATCCAGCCCATGTTCCATTTGTAATGGAACCCCAGCCCACCGGAATCCGGCGGGGCGGTGACGCCGGAAAACGAGGTGGATTCTTCCGCCACGGTGATGGCGCCGTCCCGCTGGGTGCCGACGGTATGATTGGTGTAACGCAGGAAGGCGATTGCCTCGAGATTTTCATTGCCGCCGTAGTGATTGGGCACCCATTGGCCCGCCGGCCGGCTGTAATCGCGATATATCATCGACGCCACGGCGTCCACCCGTAGCCCGTCGATACCGTACCGCTCCAGCCAGAACAGGGCATTGCCCGCCAGATAGTTGCGTACCTCGTTGCGGCCGTAATTATAAATCAGCGTATTCCAGTCCTGGTGCAGCCCTTCGCGGGGATCGGCATATTCATATAAAGAGGTGCCGTCAAATTTCGTCAGGCCGAATTCATCGCCGGGAAAATGGCCGGGTACCCAGTCCAACAGCACATTGATGCCGGCCTGGTGCGCGGCGTCGATAAACAGCCGAAAATCTTCCGGCGTGCCGAAACGACGGGTGGGGGCGTAGATACCCAGCGGCTGATAACCCCAACTGCCGTCGAAAGGATGTTCGTTGATGGGCAGCAGTTCGAGATGGGTAAACCCCATGTATTTGACATAATCCACCAGCTGCCGGGCCAATTCCCCGTAGCTGAGCCAGTAGTTGTTTTCGACGTGGCGTCGCCAGGAGCCCAAATGCACTTCATAGATAGAGATGGGCTGATGGCGCTCATTGGCCGCGTTCCTGCCGGGGTCGGCATCGGCGATGGCCGGGATTCCCCGCGTAACCGAGGCGGTTTCCGGGCGCATCTGGGCTTCAAAGGCATAGGGATCCGCCTTCAGGCGGGTCTCGCCATTGCAGTCGATAATTTCATATTTATACAGCTGACCGACGGTCACCGCCGGCAAAAACAATTCCCAGATGCCGTTTTCGCGCCGCTGGCGCATGGGATGCCGCCGCCCGTCCCAAAAATTGAACTGACCCACCACTGAAACACGCTGGGCGTTGGGCGCCCAGACGGCGAAGCGCATGCCCTCAACCTCGTCCAAAACGTCGGGGTGGGCGCCCAGCCGCTCATAAGGTCTTAAATGGGTGCCTTCGGCCAATAGCCAGCTGTCGATATCCTGCAGTAACGGCCCAAAACGGTATGGATCTTCAATAGTATAAGTATGCTCATGCCAGGTGACGGCTAATTGATATCGAAACGGTTTTTTTCGCCGGCTTAATAGCACCGAAAAAAAACCGCGGGCATCTTCACAGTTTAATTCTGTGATTTTACGCCCAGTTTTACTCTCAATTAATGTCACGGCACTGGCGTCAGGTAATAAAGCCCTGATCACCAATCCTTCGCTGGTGATATGCATCCCCAAAAATGAAAAGGGATCCGCATAACGTCCTGAAACCAAAGCTGTGATGACCTCATGGCCCGGAAATCCCGACATGGTATTCTTCCTTAGATTACTCCATGAAATAAAAGAATATTTCCAAAAAATCAGTTCGTATCCTTTAATCACGTATCCCAGCTTCCCCAAAGCGCAGAAATTCTTGCCGAGAGTAGCGGCAAGAAAAACAGGGGGTGGCAACGTGCTCAGAAATCCCTTCAAAGGAGTATTACACCGCGGGTGTAATCATACCCATTCAATAATAAGCATAGACAAAGGTTTAAAGGAAAGATTAATACTCAACAATGAAAATTTAAATCATTTATTAAACTATTGAAAATACATCATTTCAGCGCAAGATTCCTTTTGAAAATCATTGCAATAAGTCGAGATCGATCACAGATAAGGAGAATAACTGTTAAGTTTTATTAATATATTGACGTGGGATAAAGAAAGGTTAACCTGGCAGTCGTTTACCGGTCCCCTGACGGAGGACCGGCGGAGAGTGGAGGAAGATCAGGCCAATAAGCGCAGCATGCGGCGTAATGGTTCAGCCGCGCCCCATAGCAATTGATCCCCCACGGAAAACGCCGCAAGGTACTCCGGACCCATGTTCAGCTTACGTAAACGACCCACCGGCGTTTTCAGCGTGCCGGTCACCGCCGCCGGGCTCAGTTCACGTATCGACAGCTCGCGGTCGTTAGGCACCACATTGACCCAATCGTTGTGGGTTGCCAGCATCTGTTCTATATCCGGCAATCCGACATCCTGTTTAAGCTTGATGGTGAATGCCTGGCTATGGCAGCGCAATGCGCCGATACGCACGCATAAACCATCAATGGGGATGACATGTGCGGTATTCAGGATCTTGTTGGTTTCCGCCTGCCCTTTCCACTCTTCCTTGCTTTGGCCATTAGGCAACTGCTTATCTATCCAGGGAATCAGGCTGCCCGCCAGCGGCACGCCGAAGTTATCCGTCGCCAGGGTACCGCTACGGGTCAGGGCCGTGACTTTACGTTCAATATCCAGAATCGCTGAAGCCGGATCCTGCAACTCTTTGGCTACCTCGTTATGGAGTTGCCCCATTTGTACCAGCAGTTCGCGCATATGGCGGGCACCGGCACCGGAAGCCGCCTGGTAGGTGGCCACCGAAATCCATTCCACCAGATCCTGGGCAAACAGGCCGCCCAGGGACATCAGCATCAGGCTGACGGTGCAGTTGCCGCCGACAAACGTCTTGATTCCGTCGTTCAGGCCCTGTTGGATAACCGCCTGATTCACCGGATCCAGGATGATGATGGCATCATCGTTCATGCGTAGTGAGGACGCCGCATCAATCCAGTACCCTTGCCAGCCGATTTCCTTCAGCTTTGTATAGATTTCGTTGGTATAATCGCCGCCCTGGCAGGTGACGATAATATCCAGCGCGCTGAGCGCGTCCAGATCATAGGCATCCTGCAACACCCCTTGTTGTCCGTTGATGACCGGCGCAGCCTGGCCATGCTGGGAGGTTGAAAAGAATACCGGACGGATGGCGTCAAAATCGCGTTCTTCGCTCATGCGTTGCATGAGTACCGAACCGACCATACCGCGCCAGCCTATAAAACCAACGTTTTTCATGTTAACTGTCCTGCCTTGGAGGGTGACAAAGAGACTTGATGGTGTCTGGCTGCATGGAACTTGCAGGATACACAAAGACCACCTTACAAAAAGTGGTTGAATTGCTGCAAGTGAAATTATTCGATTAGAGGAAATTTTTCAGCAGCGTCGCTAATAATAGCCTCAAGGAGTGGGATTGACGGGTGAGCATCCTCCCCGTCCTGAAGGACAAGGTTTACGACGCGTGGGATAAAGCTGAAATTCGAGGTAATGATGACTGAAATGATCTCGGCTACCGTTTTATTATTTTTAATCATGGACCCATTGGGAAACCTGCCGATTTTTATGTCGGTATTAAAGCATTTGGAACCTAAACGGCGGCGAATAATTGTCATTCGTGAAATGCTGATTGCGCTGCTGCTTATGCTGCTGTTTCTGTTCGCCGGCGAGCGCATTTTATCTTTTCTCAACCTGAGAACGGAAACCGTCTCGATTTCCGGCGGCATTATCATGTTCCTGATTGCGTTAAAAATGATTTTCCCCACCCCGGATAGCGGCGGCAGCGGGCTGCCGGCCGGGGAAGAACCTTTTCTGGTGCCGCTGGCGATTCCGCTGGTGGCCGGTCCCTCTATCCTGGCGACATTGATGCTGTTGTCCCATCAATATCCGCTGCGGATTCCGCACTTGGTGGTGGCGTTATTAATAGCATGGGGCCTGTCGGTAATTATACTGATGCAATCCACGCTGTTTTTGCGCTTGCTGGGTGATAAAGGGGTCAATGCGTTGGAAAGGCTGATGGGCCTGCTGCTGGTGATGCTCTCCACCCAAATGTTCCTGGATGGCGCGCGGGCCTATTTACGCAGCTGAAGCAGACTATCACCGCGGCATGAATCGAGCCTGTTAAAGGGAGACCGTGGCGATGGGGTCGGAGCGGCCATTGTCGGCCGCGGAGCGCCCCATGCCACGGTATGCCCGCTACCACCGATCGTGCAACAAGCTGGTAATAGGGAGCGCTCCCCACATTCCCTGATCCTATTCCCCCGCCGGGAAGTCCGCCCCTTTGGTTACCTCGGCCCAGCCGTCAAAATCCCGCTGCAGCAGCCAGATCTTTTTATAGGCATTCTCCAGAGCGGCGTTGCCCAACAGCAATCGCAGCGGCGGGTTATCTGCCTCCACCGCCTGGACGATAGCTTTCACGGCACGTTTCGGATCCCCCATCTGCTTTCCGCTATAGCCCCGGCTGACCTGCGTCCGCTTATGGGCGGTCTCGGCATAATCGGCAATGGACTGCGGCGCTTCGGCGGCCGACCGCCCGGCCCAATCGGTCCGGAACGGACCGGGCTCGACAAGCAAAACCTTGATACCCAACGGCGCCACCTCCTGCGACAGCGACTCGGAAAGCGCCTCCACCGCGAATTTGCTGGCATGGTAAAAACTCAGCGCCGGAAAGGTGGTAATGCCGCCGATGGAGGAAATATTCACTATCGTACCGCCGCGCTGTTGGCGCAGGGTCGGCAGCACCGCCCGGGTCATGGCGGTCAGGCCCCAGACATTAATATCGAACATCCGGTGCACATCGCCCATCCGGCTCTCTTCAAACGAACCGAAATAACCGATACCGGCGTTATTCACCAATACGTCAATACGGCCGAAATGTTTGTTCGCGGCGCTGACGGCGTCATCAATCTGATCCTGCTGCGTCACGTCCAGCTTCAGCACCAGGGCATGGTCTTCATGGCCGGCGATGATATCCTTAACCTGATCGGGATTACGCGCCGTCACCACGGTAGGGTAGCCCAACGACAGGGTCAGCCCGGCCAGCTCGCGGCCGAACCCGGTGGAACAGCCGGTAATAAACCACACTGGTTTTTGTTGTGTTTGCATTTTCTTTATCCGCTCGTTCGGTGGTAACTACATCAGGGGTAACAATATTGGGGTAACTACAACCACAGAACATCTGGCCCTAAACCGAGGTCGAGTGAACTGCGTTGCTTAGGATGCGGCCTGCACGTACTGACAATGCTTAAGATGCAGACAGCATGCGTAGTCAAAGTTCAGGATGCAGGCTGCACGCGGCGCCAAAGATCGTTAAACGCGATGCTGTCGTAGAAAGCGGTAGCGTTAACGATCTTTTTATCCTTAAAGGTCAGAAACCAGGCATAGGAGTTACGATAGGGCTGGTGGTCCCGGGCCGTTCCGGCCGCGTCGAAATAGACGATAACCGTATCGCCGTCGGCGTAGATGTTATGGACAGTAGGCACCAGATGCCCCAATAACCTGGCGTTAAAGGGTTTCAACAGATTATCCATCACATCCTGACGGCCGTGATAGGTCCTGGAGGCAAGCGAGCGTCCCACCACTGTCCAGGTCATATTATCGGCAAAGAATTCAAATGGACTGCCGGTGCCTTTTTTCCAAGCGTCAAAACCGGACAGCACCATCGCCTTGTTCTGCTCAGCAGTGCTCCGGCTATTCTCTTGTGCCCATACAACCGGCACGGGCGCCAGGGCTAATAAGAGCAAGGCCAACGCAACGCCGACATAACGATTTCTGACCCTAGTGACAGTAAAATGCTTTACGCTCAACATGGCCGTTCTCCTTATAGGTCGTGGAATCCATCATCCTTTGAGATTTATTCCACACACCTCTTTAGTCGGGAAAGTCCGTGGAGGCTGACAGCGCGGCCCAGGCGTTCATCTCCTGTTCAACCAGGGCATTTTTCTTGGCTATCGCCGCCAGGGTATCCGTCCCCAGCGGCAATCTCAGGGGCGGCGTCCCGGCGTTCACCAGTTGGATTATCGCGGTTGCCAGACGGAGAGGATCGCCGGGCTGGTTGTGATTCAGCGTGGCGGCGACCCGGCGCACCGCGCCGGCGGTCTGATCGTAATCGTCGATGATATGATCGGCTTTGGTCAGGGAAGACGCATCGAGAAAATCGGTGCGGAAATAACCCGGTTCCACCACCGTTACATTGATGCCCAACGGTTTGAGTTCGTCATGCAGTGCCTCGGACAGGCCTTCAACGGCAAATTTTGTGGAGCAGTACACGCCAAATCCGGCGGCGGAACGATAACCGCCGATGGAGGAGAAATTGATGATATGTCCGGCGCGCTGCTGGCGCATCTGCGGCAATACCGCCTGAGTCACACTCAACAGGCCGAACACATTGGTGTCATACATGCGCCGCACATCCGACAGGGCCGATTCTTCAATCGCTCCCAGCAGACCGAATCCGGCGTTATTCACCAGCACATCGATCCGCCCGAAGGTGGCTAACGCCGCTTTTACCGCGGCATGCATTTGTTCCGAGTCGGTCACGTCCATTTTTAGCGGCAATAGCCCTGGGGATAGGCCCAAGCGCTCAACGATGGCGTCGGGGTTGCGGGCGGTGGCGACCACCGCGTCGCCTTCCGCCAACGCGGCCTGGGCGATCAGTGCGCCGAACCCGCGTGCCGCACCGGTTATAAACCAGACGTGTTTGAATTCCGAGGAAGTTTTCATGCTGTTTGTCCCGTTTCTGCGAAAGTAAAGAAAGTATAAGGAGTGGTTTGTAATAAACTAGATGACATTTGCTAGACTGATAATCCGCATTTACTTGCGAATCACGGGACGGCCCATGAATGAAATTCGCGCGATAACCACTTTTATCCGTGCCGCTGCGCTGGGTAATTTACGCAAAGCCGCCATCGATCAGGGAATTTCGCCCCAGGCGGCCAGTCAGGCGGTGATGCAATTGGAAAATAGCCTCGGTATCCGCTTGTTCCATCGCACCACGCGCAAATTAAGCCTGACGCAGGAAGGGCAGCGCTTTCTAGACAGCGTGAAACCAGGCATTGAGCTGGTCTCAGGCGCCTATGCCGCCGCGCGACGTTCCACAGAAGTGATTGAGGGGCCATTGAAGGTCAGCGCCCCGAGGGCGCTGGGACTATCGTTGTTTCATGCCTATTTTATGGCGTTTTGCGATGCTTATCCGGAAGTGCAGTTGGATATCCAGCTCGAAGACCGTTTTACCGACCTTGCGGGGGATCGGGCGGATGTGGGATTCCGCGGCGGCGCTTTGCCATCGGAGGGGGCCATCGCGCGTCATTTGCTGCCGATTCAGATGATCGTTTGCGCAGCGCCGTCTTACATTGAACGGTACGGGGCGCCGGCCTCAATAGAAGAGCTTGCCCGGCACTCCTGTACCGGTTACCGCACGGCGAATACCGGAAAAATCGCTCCCTGGGAGTTTCGCGTGAAGGACGAACTGGTGTATCAGGATGTTACCCCCCGCTTTTGCACCAATGATATCGAAGGGGAGGCCCAGGCGGTACTCGACGGGCTGGGTATCGGCCAGTTGGGTAGCTTCACCGCCGCCGAACCTATCCGCAGCGGCAGGCTGATACCGCTCTTGGTTCAGCATGTCACCGATCATGAAGGCATATACATGTATTACGGCCAGCGAACGGAATTGCCGCTGCGGGTACGCACTTTCATCGATTTTATGGTGAAGCATTTGGCGGGCAATCGCCGTTTTTTTCTGGAGCCGGCTGAGTTAAGGGCACTGGCTTCGCCCCGCACGGCTCCTTAAGTGGGCGCGAACATGGGGACGGTATTTTTACAGGCACCTTAAAAACTCATGGATATCATTGGGCGGCCCAATATAGCAATGGCTTTGCGGGTTGAGAAAAAGCCAGAGGTAATTCATGAACAGGTTGTGCTACATATCAAAATATGTGAAGTAAAATTATTTTTCTCAATAAAATTTATGAATTCAATTTAAAACGAATATTAAATATAAATCAACTTGCTGGACAGATCCTTTATTTCAACACATTCGGTCTTCCTTTCTTAAGTGTTGCCTGTAGGATATGGCGGTCAGTCTATTTACTCGACTCCATTGTCCATTACGCTTCAACATTTCATATTCAGCAAAGGGTGAGATATGTACCCAGAATCCATAACACAGCAACCCCATATGCCTCTGTATATATCCAACAGCGAGGACAATACCCAGACCGGTTCGCCTGACAAAATGACGCTACAGCGGCTGAGCGAATGCATAGAAGGAGGTTGTCCAGATTTTGACCAACTCGACGCCGCGCAGAAAGAGGATTATAGCAACGACCTGCTTAAGTTATACTTATCGTCGATACCGGACCCGGCTGCCGAAGTCGAAAGACTACCTATCCCGCTATCGAATAACCTATTGCTTGATATCGAAAATAGCGGTGATGGCATGGTGCTCGCCATCGGGGATCATCTCGCTATCGTTGAAAACGTCAAGATTCAAGAGATTCCGGAAATAATTCGCCAACATATAATTAAAAACGTCGAAATTTTCAGGCACACTGAACTTTATGCCGCCGTCAGTTCAAAAGACAAAATCCATGACGCTAATAAAAATAATAAAAATAATGAAGGACTGATAATCTATATTAATGACAAGATTGAAGAATTGCAAATTCTGACCGATGCCCACCCAGAAATAAAGCAGGACTGCTTTTTGGTAGCGGAATATCTTAGGAGCAAAGCGACAGATCCTGGAAATTTTAAATTACCAGATTCACTTCAACAAATTGCTGAAATGAACTTGCAGATTGATTTCGGCTGCCTTTTCTCTGGAGTGGAAAAAGAGGTTTCAATAGGTAAAATTGCAGCCCAAACATACGCCAGCGTCAAGAGCAAAACCAGCCTCCTAATAAGAGCTGCGGAAAAAGATCTGAGGGAAAACGTCGATTACCTATGTGATTACCTTAAAAACGCTTATCCCCAGGGTTGCATTTTGAAGGTCGGCGGTAGCGTGGGACATTATAGCTACTATGACGTACAAAGAGATATCCTGTTTTCCGGTGGAAAAAACTCCTACGCTATTGGTATGTCCGGCTTGAGTTTGCAAGAATATTTCGCTAGAAAGTTCAACAGCGATAACATTGATTATAAAGTAACGTTGACGCTGACCGATCATGACGCCGAGGAAATGCTGGACGTCGCCGGCATTGTGTCAGAAGAAACGGGCATACCTCGTGAAGAGTTTTTAAAATAAAATTAAGCCCTGGTGGAAGCATCGGGACTTTTTTAACAGCTCGGCATAAAAGCCTAAACGGATAGATATTATTTCGCGAACCGCTGTAGCGATGACGTTAAAGGTGATGAACTACAGCAAAGATCATTATTGAACAAGCTATGAATAATGTAGTAAACAAAATAATTCTGAATAGAAACAATTTATAAATCGATATCCCGGCTTAATGTGTAATGGTGCTTAAATGTAAGTCATATTTCTGGGCAAACGATAATTTCAGTCTTTAGTCTCGCTTTCTTAAGCATTGTATGTAATATAAGGTAGTTATTATATATGTTCTACCTCACTTTCCATTTCGCTTCAACATATCATATTCTGCAAAGGGGAATTTATGCTCCCAGAGTCCATAACCCATAACCCACATACGCCTTTGTGCGCCATCAACAGCGAGAATATCACCCAAAACGATTCGCCCGAAAAAAGACGCTTCAGCTGCTTAAATTAAGCATTAATGGCGGACGTCCACAAAACAGCACCTTTGAACCTATTGAAGCCGATGAAACTATTATTGTCTTTAACACCCTTAGCGCTGAAAAAAAAGAACTTCATTTTCATGATCTGTATACTTTTTACATATTTTTTTTCTTGGAATCGAATGCCGATATGGGAAGTTTGAAGTTCGAGTTATCCAATAATCGAGTTTTGAGTGTCGCTAACATTGGCGACAATTTAGTGCTAAGCATGGCTGGCATAAAAGATACTCTTGTAAAAATCAAGACTAAAGAGATACCCGACATGCTTGAACGTTTCATATTGAAGTATAACGATTTTTTCAAAAAGAGTGATGTTTATACTGTGGTGATGAAATTTGACACTGCAAAAAAACATCGTGAATTCGATATTCTGACAAATGCCCATCCTCTTTTAAAACAGCCATGTTTTTTGTTGGCGGAGTATGTGAAAAGCAAATCTACCGAGCCCCAAAAATTTCGTTCCCCGGCACTTGATGATCTGAGCAAAACCGGCCTCCCGCTCGATATCGGATGCTTTTTCTGTGGCGATAAAAACAACGAAGCATACCTTAGTCTTGGAGATGATATCAAAGTCGAGGAGTACATCAGCAGAAGCAATAAAATCAGCCTAAAAATCAGGGCGCAGAAACAGCTGCTGAATACATATGCCGATGATATATTGAAAATTATCAAGAATGCCTTTCCCATGGGATGTATTTTGAAATTAGGCGATGGCGAGGGGGACCATGGCTACTACGATGTCCAAAAGGATATCCTGTTTTACGGCGGTACAGCTGCCTACGTTGATAACATGTCCGGCATGGGTCTAAAGGATTTTTTTGCCCAAAAATCTAATAGCGGCAATGCCGGCCGGAAGGAAACGCTAATGCTGACAGATCATAGCGCCCTAGAGTTATTGCAGGAGTCTACGCTTGTAGCAGGGGAGTTGGGCATGAAATATGAAAGGTTTACTTAGGGGCATTGATGGCAAAAACACCGCGAATCGCCTCCAATGGGGTGGGTGCAAAAACCGTACAGGCACATTGCCGGAACATTTGAGTCCCGGCCCTGGGGGCCGGGATTTCTGTTAGGCAATGGCCATATTCAACAGCAGGCAGCCTACCAGGCCGCAGACCGAAATAATGGTTTCCAATACCGACCATGACCGGATGGTTTCCATGATGGTCAGGTTGAAATACTCCTTGAACAGCCAGAAGCCCGGATCGTTCACATGGGAGAAGATAACGCTGCCGGAACCCACGGCAATCACCATCAGCTCGGGGCTGGCGCCGGTGGAAGCGATTAGCGGCGCGGCGATACCGCCGGCGGTGATGGCCGCCACGGTGGCGGACCCCAGGGCAATACGCAGGATGGCGGCAATGGACCAGGCCAGCAGCAAGGGCGAAATCGCACTACCGGTCATCAGGCGGGCGATATAGGTACCGACCCCGCTGTCCACCAGCACCTGTTTAAAGGCGCCGCCACCGCCGATGATCAGCAGGATCATGGCAATGATCTTCACCGCGTCGCTGATGCTTCCCATGACCTGATCCACCGTACGGCCACGGTTGATGCCGAAGGTAAAGATGGCAATCAAGACCGAAATCAGGGTCGCCATAATCGGGTCGCCGAGGAAATCGGCATAGGTCCGGATCGGGTGGCCGGCGGGCAGGGACATTTCCGCCACCGCACGCAGGGCCATCAGTACCACCGGTATCAGCGAGGTCCAGACGCTGACGCCAAAGCTCGGCATTTCCGCTTCGGTGAAGATTTTCGGGTTATACAGTCCTTCCGGCACCGGCTTATCGATATCCTTGAGGAACCGGCTGTAAACCGGGCCGGCCAGAATAACCGTGGGCACGGCTAAAATCGCGCCGAACAGCAGGGTCTTGCCCATATCGGCATGAAATATGGTGGCAATCGCCGTCGGCCCGGGATGGGGCGGCAGGAAACCATGGGTGACGGACAGCGCGGCCGCCATGGGCACCCCGACATACAGCAGCGGTATTCGCGCCGTCGCGGCGATACTAAACACCAGCGGAATCATCAAGACGAAACCGATTTCGTAAAACAGCGCGAAACCGACGGTAAAGCCGGTCAATACCACTGCCCATTGAACGTTTTGCTTACCGAATTTTTCAATCAGGGTGGTGGCGATGCGCTGTGCGCCGCCGCAATCCGCCAGTAGCTTACCCAGCATGGCGCCGAAACCAATAATCAGCGCCAGGCTACCCAATGTCCCGCCGACGCCATTTTTGATGGAATCAAGCACCTTGCTCACCGGCATGCCTTCCAGTACGCCGACAAGGAGCGCCACCACGATTAAGGCAACAAATCCATTCAGTTTAAAACGAATCATCAGGAGCAGCAGTAATGCCACACCGATAGCAACGATAAAGAGCGGCATAAAAAATCCTCAATGGCTTCTTTTCCCGGCAAGGGCTTGATTTTCCCCGGCCTTCGAGTAGTTATGCATTCGGGTTAGTGATGCGCAATAAGGGGTAATCCCCAACCAACCGTTTGAGCATAGTAGTATTCTTGATGTTACCGGTATCATGATACCGGTAACATCCTCAGATAAGGAATCCATCCTGGTGACAAAATTAGCGTTTTGGGATGTGGATCATAAATATGACCCTGGTAAATGACGCTGATATGAATAATGGGGAAAGGGAGAAGGAAATGGACAGGTAAATCAAATACTCTCGCCGGCCAGCAATGTAAAGCCAAGATCCACTTTAACCGGATCGACGACTTCACCCCGTAGGCGGGCCAATAATTTTTCGGCGCTCAGGCGGCCCATCTCCTCGCGGGGGGTGAGCACGCTGGCCAATTTAGGTTGCATCACCTGGCCTATATCATGGCCGTGGAAACCCGCCACCGCGATATCCTGCGGAATACGCAGGCCGAGCCGCTGGCATTCAAACACCGCGCCGATGGCCAGGTCGTCATTGGTGCAGATAATGCCGTCAATGGCCGGATATTCCTCGCGAGCCTGGCGCAATAAATCCACCCCGGTGGAGTAGGACGATGATTCAGTTATCATCACGCTATGGACGGGCAGGCCCCGCTCGCGCATCGCCTGTTCGTAACCCCGCTGTTTGATGATGGTGCGTTCATCCAGGCGGGCGCCGAAATAGACAATATGGCGATGGCCGCGATCCAGCATCAGCAAGGTCATCTGCCGCGCCGCTTCGAAATTATCGAACCCCACCGCGATATCCAGACACGGCGAGACGCTGTCCATGATCTCCACCACCGGGATACCGGCCACTTCGATCATTTTCAGAGTACGCGGCGTGTGCGATCGCTCCGCCAGGATCAAGCCGTCGATATTATAGGACATCAGCGAGGTCAGCCGCAGTTCTTCTGTTTCCGGCTGGTAACCGTAGTGGGCCAGCATGGTTTGATAACCGTTGGCATCGGTGACGGCTTCAATGCCGCGCAACACTTCGGCGAAAACCTGGTTGGTCAATGAGGGCAACAGCACGCCGATGGCCCGGCTGGTGGCGTTGGACAGGATGTCCGGCGCCCGGTTGGGAATATAACCCAGTTCATCCAGCGCGCCGGCGATTTTATATTGCAAAGCCTCTGATACCAAAGCCGGGTTACGCAGATAGCGGCTCACCGTCATTTTAGTGACGCCCACTTTATCGGCAACATCTTGAAGACCCGGTCTTTTTTTCTTCATTTCGTGTTATAGCTGCCCCTGTTCAGAATGGGGTGGAGTTTAGCAAAAAAAACCGATGGCGAGTATGTTTATGCATGGCTCTTTCAGCCCGGGCCGGAAGCCTCGTCAAAAAAACAGGCCTCCGGCATAATACCGAAGGCCTGTCCATTGACTGTTCCCTGTCTTGCTTCTTATAGACAAATCCCGCCCCTTACACCGCCGGCAAATCAAATATCAGAATTTCGCTGTCCTGAGCGGCCCGCAGGGTTAAAGCGCTTTCATCCCATATCGCCAGACCGTCACTGGCGCTTGCCTGCTGACCGTTGATGGACAATTGGCCGCGCACCACCTGGATCCAGGTCCTGCGACCGGGTTCCAGCGTCAGCGTTTCCTGCCGATCGGCCCCCAGCGCCCACCGGGTCAGGGTCATATCCTGGAATACCTTTAAAGAGCCATCTCGAGCATCCGGCGACAGCACCAGTTGCCGTCCCTGGGGCGCATCAAAGCGGCGCTGTTCGTAACGCGGCGCCAGGCCGGCTTTTTGCGGCAGGACCCAAATCTGGTACAAATGCAGCGGCATGTCATCTCGGCCATTATATTCCGAATGGCGTACGCCGGTACCGGCGCTCATGATCTGGAACTCACCGGCATGAATTTGTTCCTTATTGCCCATGCTGTCCTGGTGTTCCACGGTCCCTTCCAATACGTAGGTCAGAATCTCCATATCCTTATGGGGATGGGTACCGAATCCCTTCCCCTCCGCGATTCGGTCTTCGTTAATAACCCTTAATGCGGAAAACCCCATGAAATTGGCATCGTAGTAGTCGGAAAATGAAAACGAATGCCAGCTATCCAGCCAACCGTGATTGGCATGACCTCGATCGTTTGCAGCACGTAAATAAATCATGTTCAAGTCTCCTCAATGTTTTTTCCAGTCTATCCCTGCACTGAGAATAAGAAAGGATAAAAAACTCATCGCTTAAGTCAAAAATTTTGAACGTACCGAGCCGACAGCTTCAGAGGTTTTGCCATCGCAATAAAACGCCATGGTGAGTTTCACTTTTTTTTTCAGATACAGAACCGAAATATAAACGTCGCTTTACAATCATATAACTATAATCGATCAATAAACAAAACATGATAGCCAACGCCTATCATAAAATTATATAAGAAAGATTAAACCGATCAAAATGGTAAAGAAGCGCTCCGCCCATCCGATAAGTATGCTGAGTGCAGGAATAAAGTCTTCATTTTTCCACTTTCGGGAAGCTCATTCCCCCATCTGACGTGACGCATAGGGATCGGGGGTAATGAAATGGCAGTAGTTATTTTAGGAGTGAGTTATGAGGCTTGCGAATATAAAAATTGGCCGCAGATTAACGATAGGTTTTACATTATTATTAGTTTTGATTCTACTATCCGGCGTGATATCCATCTTTAATCTTGCTAAATTTAATAAAAATATCATTCATATCGTTTCAGTGGATTACCCGGTCACCGTCAGCGCAAATAATATCGTCGACGAATTTAATCAAATTATAGCAATGCAGCAATATATGCTGCTGGCTAGCGATAACACCGGCGCCAGCCACCAAATCAATCATATAATAGATATTCGAAAACAGATCGGAGAAGAATACGATTCAATGGCCAGTGCCGTCATAGACCCGCCCTCCGTACAGTTACTGAAAGAACTCGTCACCGTCCGCCAGAATTTTATAGCATCCAATAAGCGTTTCGAGGCCGCTATGCTCAGCGGGGATAAGGCGACGGCAACCCGCGAATTTATGGATACATCCTTACCCATTATCGCCGAATACCGTTCGGGAATTAAAAAATTTATCGCCCTTCAAGATAATAAAATGGTCACCTCCGAATTCCGGGTTTCGGAGGATTTCAAATTAATTCGTTTGGTACTGATAATATTAATTCTTGGCAGCCTCGCCATCGGTATTGTGATTGCCTGGCGCATTACCCTGAGTATTACCCAGCCGCTACAACGGGCGGTAAACGTGGCCAGGAGGGTAGCGGAAGGCGACTTAACCGGTTCGGCAGCCAACGCCGCCCATGATGAGACCGGCTTATTGCTGCAGGCGCTGGATGATATGAACACTAACCTGCATCGTATTGTGCAGCGTGTCCGGGACGGAGCGGAGGCGATTGCCGACGCGACGGCCCAGATCGCCATCGGCAACCAGGACCTCTCGTCACGTACCGAGGAACAGGCGGGTTCCATCGAGGAAACCGCCGCGTCATTGGAACAATTGACCTCCACCATCAAAAACACGGCGGCCAATACCGCCGAGGCAACCGAAGTCTCGGCGCGGGCGTCCGGTATCGTGAAACACAATGGCGAACTGATGGGACATGTCACGGACAAAATGCGCAGCATCCGGAAATCATCGGAGCATATGTCGGAAATTATCGGCGTCATCGACAGCATCGCGTTCCAGACCAATATTCTGGCGCTGAATGCCGCGGTTGAAGCCGCTCGCGCCGGAGAAAACGGCCGCGGTTTTGCCGTGGTGGCCAGCGAAGTCAGAGCTTTGGCCCAGCGCAGCGCAACCGCGGCCAAAGAAATCAAAAACCTGATTGATGAATCGGTCAATCAAATTCATGACGGTATGAAACTTGTTGAGGAAGCGGGGATCTCTATGAAAGACATGGTCGCCAACGTGCATAATGTCACGGATATTATAAAAGAAATTGCCCAGGCCAGTAACGAGCAAAGCGACGGCATACACCAAATCAATCTCGCGGTAGGACAGATAGACAGCTCGACGCAACAAAACGCGGCATTGGTTGAAGAGGCTGCCTCGGCGGCGGTTTCACTTCAGGCCCAGGCGGCGTCCCTGACGCAAATAGTGAGTACCTTTAAACTGACGTCGGCATCGTTGAACGACGCCCTTACATTTCATAAGGCAGGTTCGGACCATGCGCCGGTGGGGAAGGACCCGCGGCCAGCCGCGACTGAGCAATCGGAAAAAGCGGACAAAGGGGAAAGCTGGGCTTCTTTCTAAGGCCTGATATCGGCCAAAAAAAAGCCGGCACCCAAGCCGGCTCAAGTATAACTGGAAGCAATGTGAGCAATGTCGTGCTTTCGCGGCTCCCCCTCATAAGAGCGGAAATCCGGAAAGCATGGAGATAATAATCATTATCATTCGCACTTGTAAAGCATTTTTTTTTAACCGAGATACATTTTCCGTAGCAAATGGGATACGGCTTCTTCCTCGTTGGTGCCAATGACTTCCAGCTCGGGCAGCAACTCTTTCAGGCGCTGATGGGAATTGCCCATGATAAAACCTTTGCCGGCCATAGCCAGCATCTCTTTGTCATTCATACCGTCGCCAAAAGAGACACAATCCGCCAACGAATAACCGATGGTCTTAGCGACCTGATTCAGCGCATGGCCCTTGGATACCCCACCGGCCATGACTTCCAGACAAACCGGCAGCGAAAAGCTGACATTGACCCTATCACCCCAGCGCGCGTTGAGCGCCGCTTCCAGCTCGGTTAACCGGTCATGGTCGTCACTGGTGTAATAAACTTTACAGATGCCGTCGGTTGGCAGCATGCCCGGTTCGAACAACTGATAATTGAAATCGGATTCCCGGAAAAAGTCCTGTTGATCGAGACGGTCACGGTTCATATACCAATCATCGCGACGATATACGTTGGTAAGTATTTTCGCGTCATCATGAACCAGGCCGAACAGTTCGCCGGCAATATCGCCGTCCAGATCGTGGGCGAAGATCAGTTCACCGGCGGGATTGTGCACGCGCGCGCCGTTGGAGGTAATCATAAAGGCGCTGATCCCCAGATTATCGCGGATTTGCGACACATCAATATGGTGCCGGCCGGTGGCGAACACAAAATGAATATCCCGGGCGGTGAGCAGCTGCAAGGTTTCTTTGGTATAAGGCTTGAGGGTGTGGTCCCCTGCAAGCAGGGTACCGTCCAAATCGGATGCGACAACTGGATACATAATTCTGGTTAATCCTCTGGCGTTGGCGACGGCAATCACCGCCGGAATAAAATTAATGATGCCGCGCGAAAAAAGCGGTGATGATGTTCAGCGCCTCGGCGCGTAAAAGATCGCTTTCAAACAGTATCTCATGCCGGGCACCCTCGATCCTGACGGGTTTATTTCCCTCGCAGGGGTGACCGGCGTCGGCCATTGCCCGGCAGAAAGCATCATGGCTGCGGTTATCCACGACTTTTTCCTCATCCGCCTGGAGCAGCAGCAACGGCGTGGTAATGGCGGGGGCCTTGGTCAGGATGTCGTTGCCCGCCAGAATGCCCTCTCTAACCCAATGGTAGGTTGGCCCTCCCACCCGCAATTCCGGATCGTCGGCATAAAATCGTAAACTGCGCCGATAGCGTTGCCAGCTATGGGTCAACAAATTGAGCACAAAAGGCATCGGTCGCCACTGGCCGGTACCGATAGCGTAATAATCACGCATGGCGGGATGCCGCTCGGCCCATTCCAGGATCTTCCAGGCCAGCCAGTGCGGCATAGGCAAACGAATACCGAACATCGGTGCAGATAATACCGCGGCATCGCAAGATTCGGGGTGAGCGGCCAGGAACAGGGCTAATATTGCGCCCCCCATGGAGTGCGCCAGGGCGAAACGGCGTTTATAACCGCCGGTATCAACATACTGTTGCCAGAATTGCGCAAAATCCGCCACATAATCATCGAATTGCAGCACATGCCCGCGATGACTATCCGCCAGCAGACGACCGGATCGCCCTTGGCCGCGATGATCGATGACCATCACATCGTAACCGCAATGGTACAAATCATAAGCGATTTCGGGGTATTTAACGTAGCTTTCGATGCGGCCGGTACTGATAACCACCACTTTATTATGCCGGGGGGAGCGCAAACGGACAAAACGAATGGGCATGCCCTGTGCACCGATAAACTCTCCCTCCTCGCGCCGGCGCCAGAAATCCAACAGCGGACCGGTATAAAAAGCGGCAAATTGTTCTTCGCGAGTCAACCAGCTTTGCTTATGTCCTGATACCAACTCTAATACTCCTGGCATGACAGAGGGCAAAAAGGTCACGTTCCGTCGCACCGATGAAACTTAGCGCTGTCAGGGTGGGCATGTGGCTGGCTACCGGGAAATAATCAGGCTGATACCGAAACCGGCGAAAAACACCCCCGCCACGCCGTCAATCCAGCGCGTCATGCGCTGGTAGCCGCGGCGCATGGCAGGCAGGGCGAACACCACCGCCACCAGGGTGAACCAAAACAGGGTTTCGCCGACGATCATGACAAACAAGCCCCAGCGCGCGCTGGCGGCGACGTTATCGCCGACAAACAGCGAGAAGACGCTGCCGAAATAAATCAGCGCCTTGGGATTGGCCAGATTGGTGAACAGGCCGCGTAAAAAGGTATAGCCCTGATGGGGCAGCGGTGCGCCGGATTGCGCCCCCGGATGACGGGCGGAACACAGCAACTGCCAGCCCAGCCAACAAAGATACAGACCGCCGCCCACCGTGATGATGCTGTGCAGCCACTGCATTTTTGACAGCAGCAGATGCAAACCCATCAATGCCAATGCCGCCCAAACCGCCACCCCCAGGCTGATGCCCAGCACACCCAGCATGGCATCATGCCGGGAACGGCTGACCGCGGTTTGGGAGATAAAGAAAAAATCCGGCCCTGGGCTCATCAGCGCAATCAAATGGACCATGGCCACGGTGGCGAACAGTATTAACATTATCGACTCTCCTCTACCCGACATACTTCAAGATGCAGGTGTGTTGGTAATACTCCACCGCCTTCCTGCAACTCGATTTAATTAGGGCAGGCGGTAACTCTATTCCCGGCGCATCAACGCACCGGCAGCGCGTCGTCGTCAACCAGATGATCGCGAATGATCGTCAGGAAAGGCATACCGAAACGATCGAGTTTACGGTGACCGACGCCGTTTACCCGTAACAAATCATTGGCGGTCACCGGCAATTGTTCCGCCATTTCCAGCAGAGTGGCATCGTTGAACACCACATAGGGCGGCACATTGGCCTCATCCGCCAGCGACTTGCGCAGTTTACGCAGCTTGGCGAACAGCTGCCGGTCATAGTTGCCGCCATAGGTTTTCGGCGCGCTGCGGGATTTGAGGTTCGTCACCCGCGGCTCGGCCAGCATCAGCGGCACTTCGCCCCGCAGCACCGGCCGGGCGGATTCGGTTAGCTGCAACGCCGAGTGCTGGGTAATATTCTGGCTAATCAAACCCAGGTGGATCAACTGGCGCAGCACGCTGACCCAATGTTCACTGGTGCGATCGCGGCCGATGCCGTACACCGGCAGCCGATCGTGGGCATATTCCCGTATACGCTGGCTATTAGCCCCGCGCAGCACCTCGACGATATAGCCCATACCGAAACGCTGTCCCACCCGGTAAACGCAGGAGAGGGCCTTGCGGGCCTCTTCCAGCCCGTCATAGCGCTTCGGCGGATCGAGACAGATGTCGCAGTTGCCGCAGGGTTGCTGGCGGCCTTCGCCGAAATAATTCAGCAACACCAGCCGGCGGCAGGTTTGCGCTTCGGCAAAAGCGCCCATGGCGTTGAGCTTATGGCGCTCGATATCCTGCTGTTCGCCAGGGGGTTTTTCCTCGAGGCAACGGCGCAGCCAGGCCATATCCGCCGGATCGTAAAACAAAATGGCTTCCGCCGGCAGACCATCACGGCCGGCGCGGCCGGTTTCCTGGTAATAGGATTCGATATTGCGCGGAATGTCGTAATGCAGCACAAAACGTACATTGGGTTTGTTTATGCCCATGCCGAATGCCACGGTGGCCACGACAATCTGCAGGTCATCCCGCTGAAAAGCTTCCTGCACCTGCCCGCGTCGATCGTTGCTCAGGCCGGCATGATAGGCGTCGGCACTGATGCCCTTGCTTTGCAAACGCGCGCTGATATCTTCCACGCGGGATCGGCTATTGCAATAAATAATGCCGCATTTGCCCCGCTGGCTCTGCACAAAATGCCACAGCTGGTCGAACGGTTTGTATTTTTCCACCAGCGTATAGCGGATATTGGGGCGATCGAAGCTGCTGATCTGGATCAGCGGATTTTGCAAATCCAGCAGGCGGACAATATCCTGCCGGGTGGTATCGTCCGCGGTGGCGGTGAGGGCAATAAACGGCAACCCGGGGAAATGCCGTTTGATTTGCCCCAGGGCACGGTATTCAGGGCGGAAATCATGGCCCCATTGGGAGATGCAATGGGCCTCGTCCACCGCGATCATGGCCGGTTGCCATTGCAGCAGTTGATCGAGCATGTTGTCCATCATCAGACGCTCGGGGGCGATGTAGAGCAATTTGATGCGGCCTTCACGGCAGCCCGCCATGATCTCGTGCTGCTGTTCACGGGTCTGGCTGGAGTTCAGGCAGGCTGCCGCCACACCGTAGGCCAGCAGTTGATCCACCTGATCCTTCATCAGGGAGATCAACGGCGAGACCACCAGCGTCAGTCCCTCCATCACCAGGGCGGGTATCTGATAGCATAAAGACTTGCCGCCGCCGGTGGGCATGACCGCCAGGCAATCCCTGCCGCCTATGACGGCATTAATCAATGCTTGTTGACCCGGCCTGAATTGCTGATAGCCGAAGGTGTCGTGCAACACCTGTTCAGCCAGCGCTTCCCGATCTATCACCAACGCCGTCGACACATCATCCCCAACTTATTCCCTGCAGAACACCGCCATTTTCGGCGCCCGTCATTAAAACCGCGACATTTTACATCATGTCGTTAAGCATGAAACCCACGCCGATTCGGGTTTGGCGGTGATTATAATCAATTAGCGACTCACCGTAACCACTAAAAAGCTGGGTGTAGAAACGTACATGTTTACTGATGGGGTAGCTCCACCCCAGTTGCCCGCTACCGTAACCGCTGTTCCAGTTATAATGGCTCTCCACCGAGAACACACTGGGACCCCAGGCGTAGCCAATCTTCAGACGATAATACCCCATATACTTGGAGATATCCGGATTATCATCCACGCTGCCGAAGTGCACCCAGGGCTTCAGTTCCACCTGCCAGTCGCCGTTTTGCGCCATCAGGCGGGTATAAACACGGTCCCAGCTGCGGGAGGTGGGATCCGACCTGCCGTTGGACTGATGGTTTACGCCCACTTCCACATCCCGCAGGGTCCAGCCGGCAAATTCATTGTCGGTGGCCCAGCCGAGAAACAGCTGCGGCTCGTAATTGGTTTCACGAAACGGTGAAGATTCCTTGGTATTTGAGGCCTGCCACCAGGAGCCCTGGGTATAGGAGGCCGCCAATAACGAGTTGTCGCCGGCAATACCCCGCCAGAGGGGAAATGCCAGGCTCAGCTGGAAAGCTAGCTCGTCTTTGCGGGCATTATCGGACCAGTCATAGCTCTTGATGGAATCTTTATTGATATCGCTGGTATAGGTGTAAATCACATAATTACTTTCATAAGGATAAAGCAAATAGGGATTATCATGATCCTGCAGCAGATTGGCGATAATACTGCCTCTGACCGGTGGTGCATCCTTAACTGTTTGCTGTGTCGCTTCCTGTGCATATACGGCTGTCGATGATCCTGCCAAAAGTACCGCGGCCCCCAAAAGCTTACGCATATTTTTATCTCCTAAGTGCGCAACCTGAAAAAGTATGCAACGCAATTAGTTTACACACAATTAGCTATTCTAATTAAATAAATGCATTTAATTATCACGATCTGTTAAAACATGACATTCTTAACGAAGCCCTTACAGTCTAAATATGCTTTACCCTAAATACTTCGAGTTGCAGGAAGGCGACGACGCAGCGACTCCCCAGGAGCTTACTCAGGTAAGTGACTGGGGTGAGCGAGGAAAGCCAACACACCTGCAACTTTAAGTATGACGGGTATTTTAATTTTCAGCTTTTATGGAAGATGATTGGCCGATGGGTTTCACCTATACTGGCAGGCTTCTATACTGCCATCGGATTCATTGATGAATAAACAATCCACGCGCCGGGGCATGTTATGCGCCCTCGGCGCTTATCTGATTTGGGGGCTGGCGCCGGCCTATTTCAAACAGATCCAACAGGTGCCGGCCATTGAAATCCTGACCCATCGGATTATCTGGTCGGTATTTTTCATGGCGGCATTATTGACCCTTTTCAGTAAATGGGCGCAGGCCAGGGCGGTATTCCGCCAGGGCAGGACGCTGCTGATGCTGGGCCTGACCTCGCTGCTGGTGGGGGGAAACTGGCTGCTGTATATTTGGGCGGTAAACCATCATCATATGCTGGAAGCCAGCCTCGGCTATTTTATCAACCCACTGGTGAATATCCTGCTGGGTATCCTGTTTCTCGGCGAGCGGTTTCGAAAAATGCAATGGCTGGCAGTACTGCTGGCGGCATGCGGCGTACTGATGCAACTTTGGAAATTCGGTTCATTACCACTGATTGCCCTTGGCCTGGCCTTCAGTTTTGCCTTTTACGGCCTGCTGCGAAAAAAATTGGGTATCGATCCGCAAATCGGCATGCTGATTGAAACGTTATGGCTGCTGCCCGCCGGCGCCTGGTACCTGTTTTGGTTCGCAGACAGCCCCACCAGCCACCTGGGGGCCAACAGCCTGTCGCTTAACCTGCTGTTAATCTCGGCCGGGATCATTACCACGGTGCCGCTGCTAATGTTTGCCGATGCCGCCAATAATCTGCGGCTCTCCACCCTGGGGTTTTTCCAGTATCTCGGCCCGACATTGATGTTCCTGCTGGCGGTCTTCTGCTATGGCGAGGTCATGACCCAAGACAAGCTGTTCGCGTTCAGTTTTATCTGGCTGGCGCTGGCGGTATTTATCTTCGACGCCGTGATGTGGCAAAAAAAATCACGTCAAACGCGGCGCGGCATTGCGTGAGATAAAGCGCGCTATCGTCGGGCCAAGCAGCAGGATGGAAAGCAAGCGCAGGCTTTGCATGGCCATCACAAAGCCCATATCGGCATGGCTGCCGGCGGCAATAATGGCGACGGTGTCCAATCCGCCCGGACTGGTGGCGAGATAGGCGGTAAGTAGACTCACCGGCAACAGAAGAGTCAAAATCCAGGCCATGCCGCTGCACAGCAGGATCAATCCGATAATTGACACCACCATCTGCGGCAGGGTTTTTAATGCCTGCGACACAATGGCCGGCGTGAACCGCAGGCCGACGCTCCAGCCGATAAAGGCATAGGCCAGCGCCAATAACCATTGCGGGACCTGCATGGTGAGGGTACCGGTGATATGCAGCGTGGCGCCCACCAGCATCGGAATCAACAGCGCCCCGGCCGGGATATGCAGCTTTCTGCCCAGCCACGCACCGGCGACGGCAATGATAAGCGTCGCGGCGAAATGATAATCCAGCGGAGGAAACCAGATTATCTCAGCCGGGGCGTTATTCTGCGTCCCAAGGCTGATATGGGCCACCATAGCGGCGGCGGCCGCCACAAACAAGACGCGCAGATACTGCATAAACGCCACCAGCCTGACATCCGCGCCGAACTCCCCCGCCATCGCCACCATGGCCGACGCGCCCCCTGGTGAAGACCCCCAGGCGCCGGTGGGACCGGGCAAACTACTGAATCTTACCAGCAGATAACCCGACAGGCCGCTTGCCGCCAGCGTCATCAGGACCACCACCACCACCAGCCACCAATAGGAAACCAGGATCCCCAGAATCGTCGGGGAAAGCACCAGGGCTATCATGCAGCCTATCACCGCCTGACAGCCGATAAACACTTTCGGCGAGATGTGCAGGGTAGATCCGGACAGGGCCATCACCACGCCCACCAGCATGGGCCCGAGCAATAACGCGGCGGGGAGATGATACAGTTGCAGGGCGGACCCCAGCACCAGCGAGAAAAACAGTAATATCAGCCACTGGAGAGGTAACGATAACTTTTTCATTGTTAATTATCTGTAACGCTAAAACAGTATGTTTTAGCATAAACCAGCAACAAGAGAAGTAATTATCGTACAAATTATCTTCGTATCACCTGCAAAAAGGCCTGTTTGCCCTCTTGATTTAAACAGCGAGATAAAAAGTCAGGCACTCGCGCCCGCTATAAAAGGTGCGGGCCGGAGATATGATGCCGGTTAAGTGGCGCAGAATGATCTTTATAACCAGTTTTTGCGCTTAAAGTACAGGTAGGGAGCCAAACCCGCCAAGATCATCAATGCTATCGCGCCGGGATAACCAAACGACCATTTCAGCTCGGGCATAAACTCGAAGTTCATTCCGTAACTGGACGCCACCAGCGTCGGCGGTAAAAAGACTACCGACACCACCGAGAAAATTTTGATGATGCGGTTTTGCTCGATATTGATAAATCCCATCGCCGCCTGCATCAAGAAATTGACTTTTTGAAACAGCGATTCGTTATGGGGCAGCAGGGATTCGATATCCCGCAGGATTTCACGCGCCTGTTCCAGCTGGCCGGAAGGCAAACGCGCCTTGCGCACCAGGAAATTCAACGCCCGCTGGGTATCCATCAGGCACAGTCTAACCTTCCAGCCCACATCTTCCAACTCCGCCAGGGTGGACAGGGCTTCATCGTATTCATCGCCCTGATGTCCTTCCATAATCACCAGGCTCAGCGCTTCCAGATCGCTGTAAATATTCTCGATCTCGTCCGCCAGTTGTTCGATTTTGGTTTCGAACAGATCCAACAGCAGTTCATAGGCATTGCCGTCGGTAAGGGTCTGGCTGCGGGCGCGCATGCGATACAACCGGAACGCCGGCAGCTCGCGTTCGCGCAGGGTGTAGAGTCGGCCATCGCGGATGGTGAACGCTACCGTGGCGTTACCGGCGTGATCCTCGGCGTCTTCATAAAAAAAGAACGAATGGATATGCAGTCCGTCTTCATCTTCGAAAAAACGGGCGGAGGCTTCGATATCTTCCAGTTCAAGGCGGGTCGCCAGGCTTTGTCCCAGCTCATTCTGAACTTTTTCGCGCTCCTCGTTCTCAGGCTCGATCAAATCCACCCAGACGGAACTGGTTAACGTATCGCTTTCATCCAATTCAAGACGGGATAAGCGATTGTGATCCAATGTAAACGCGTTAAGCATACGCCATGGCTTCCTTAGCGGTATCAAGCGGGAAACGCATTAGAAGTTGAAACCGGGGGTGAGAATGTCACCGGCAAGTTTCAGACCATCAAAGATCTGACTCTGAGCGACACATGCATGCGGGTCGCTGACAACCACCAAGGCCATCAGCAAAGGAGGTAGCCTTAGTTGTACCTGATAAACAGATTATCGAGCCAGTATCTACTGGGGGCGTCCAAGGCGTAATCCTCACACAATCATAGTGCGCGCATGTTACGCCGAGATGAAAAAGACTGTCAATACACAAGGACGACACAATGGCTTATTTTTTGCACGATTAGCTGAACAGGGAATGGCTTGTTAGCAGTCTACTTAATGAATTGTTAGCAACGCCCGCCCCGGCCCCGGAGGCGTGGATTTTTTTATACCGGCCGTCAAGACATTGGCTGCATCAAACCGTCTCCAGCCGGGCATAGGCCGCCACCAGCCATTTGATGCCCTGACCCTGGAAAGCTATCTGCAAGCGGCTGTGCTCGCCGCTGCCTTCCAGATTGATAACGGTTCCTTCACCAAATTTGGGATGGCGCACCCGCTGTCCCAGGGTGAAACCACTGTCGTTTTCGCTCAGCGGCGTGCCCATGCGCTGATAGTTTGCCGGCCGTGACACGCTGGCCCGCAGGCGCACCTCTTCCACGCACTCCTGAGGGAGTTCACCCACAAACCGCGATGGCCGGTGAAAAGCCTCTTTGCCGTAAAGGCGGCGGGTTTCGGCATAGGTGAGGGTCAGTTTTTCCATGGCCCGGGTCACCCCCACATAGGCCAGCCGGCGCTCTTCCTCCAGCCGGCCGCCTTCGTCGAGGGACATTTGGCTGGGAAACATGCCTTCTTCCATGCCGACGATAAACACCTGCCGGAACTCCAGGCCCTTGGCCGAATGCAGCGTCATCAGCTGCACCGCGTCCTGGTACGCATCCGCCTGCCCTTCGCCGGCTTCCAGCGCGGCGTGGGACAGGAACGCCTGCAGGGGCATCAAATCTTCGTCCTCATCCTGGTAGCTGTACTGGCGGGTGGCGGTCACCAGTTCTTCCAGGTTTTCGATGCGCGCCTGGCCTTTTTCGCCTTTTTCCTGCTCATACATCATCCACAAGCCGGAATTTTTTATCACCCGATCGGTCTGCACATGCAGGGGGAGATCGGCGGTCTCTTCCGCCAGGGCCTCCACCAGTTCGATAAAGCGCTGCATAGCCGAGGCGGCGCGGCCGGCCAACACCCGCTCATTTAATAACTCGCGGGTGGACTGCCAGAGGGTGAGCTGGCGATCCCGGGCCGCTTGCCTAACCACGTCCAGGGTGCGATCGCCGATACCGCGGGTGGGGGTATTCACCACCCGCTCAAAGGCCGAATCGTCGTTGCGGTTGGCTACCAGGCGCAAATAAGCCAGTGCGTCCTTGATTTCCTGCCGCTCGAAGAACCGCTGGCCGCCATAGATACGATAAGGCATGGCGCTTTGCAGCAACGCTTCTTCCAATACCCGGGATTGGGCGTTGCTGCGGTAGAGAATAGCGCTGTCGTTAAGCGCGCCGCCGCCCTCTTGCCAGGTTTTGATCCGATTGACCACAAAGCGCGCCTCGTCCAGTTCATTAAAGGCGCAGTAAATGGAAATGGGTTCCCCCGCGGCATCCTCGGTCCAGAGGTTTTTACCCAGCCGGCTGCCGTTATGGGCAATCAGGGCATTGGCCGCCGTCAGGATATTACTGGTGGAGCGGTAGTTCTGTTCCAGGCGCACGGTCTGCGCGTTGGGAAAGTCATCGAGGAAACGCTGGATATTCTCAACCTGCGCGCCGCGCCAGCCGTAAATGGACTGATCGTCATCCCCCACGATCATCACATTGCCCTGGTCGCCGGCCAGCAGGCGTATCCAGGCATATTGAATGCGGTTGGTATCCTGGAATTCATCCACCAGGATATTGCGGAACCGATCGCGGTAATGCTGCAGGATATGCGGTTTGTTCAGCCAGAGCTCATGGGCGCGCAGTAATAATTCGGCGAAATCCACCAGCCCGGCGCGGTCGCAGGCTTCCTGGTAGGCCTGGTAAATACGCAGCCAGGTGGCTTCAACGGGATTACCGTAAGTTTCCACATGCTGCGGGCGCAGCCCTTCGTCTTTTTTGCCGCCGATATACCACATGGCCTGTCGGGGCGGCCACTGCTTTTCGTCGATATTCAGCGCGCGGATAATCCGCTTGAGCAGGCGCAGCTGATCTTCGCTGTCGAGAATCTGGAAATCCTGCGGCAGTCCGGCATCCATATGGTGGGCGCGCAGCAAGCGGTGCGCCAGGCCATGGAATGTGCCGATCCACATCCCGCCCTGACCCGTTCCGAGCAGGTGCTCTATACGATGGCGCATCTCCGCCGCCGCTTTATTGGTGAAGGTCACCGCCATAATGGAATAGGGCGAACTGTTTTCCACCGACAGCAGCCAGGCGATACGGTGCACCAATACCCTGGTTTTGCCGCTGCCCGCCCCGGCCAGCACCAACAGGTTGCCGCGCGGTGCGGCGACGGCTTCGCGTTGTTTGTCATTCAGGCCAGCAAGCAGTTCAGTGACGTCCATAAAAAGCCTTCAATTACTAAAGCGGGGTGTCATCCCAACGGTGACAGGGCAAACATACTGGTTATTTATACAGCAAATACGACGATCATAGCAAGGCTGTCAGGGATTCCAACCGCGAAATTTCCATATGCGGCAACAAGCGCGCGTCGGGGGCCTGGAGGAAATTGCCGCCGCGATCGTTGATCCAGCAGGCCTGCATGCCGCATTGTACGGCGCCGGTAATATCCGCCGCCAGATCGTCTCCGACATGGAGGATGCTTTGCGGAGGCAAGCCGAGCTTTTCCGCCGCCAGATGATACATATCGCGAAAGGGTTTGGCACGCCCGTCGGGACCGGCGCGCAGCACAAACGCGAAATAGCCGCCCAGGCCACAGGCCTCCGGCGAAGCATTGCCGTTGGTGATGGCTACCAGCGGCCAGCGCGCGCCAAGGGCGCGCAGCGTCTGATGAGTGATGTCGGGAACATCAATATTACTGCGCCAGTTGGCGAATTCCGCCATGGCGGCATCCGCGCCGACACCGGCCTCGGCGTCGCTCAGCCCTTGGCGGCGCAAGGCCAGTTCCAGCGCGCGCCGGCGCCATTGCGTCACATCGTGATAAATGTCCGGCTCCCGCTGACGCAGTTCAGCCCGGATGCGTCGGTAATAGGCCGCATCCAGGGTTTTCAGGGCCGGATGATAATTTTGCAAGAACAGCAGCGATTCCCGCTCGGTACGAGCGATCACCGGCCGATTATCATAAAGGGTGTCGTCTAAATCAAAGGTTAATGCGCGCAAGGAGCGCAGCGGACGGTAAAAACGCATCAAGACTTCCCTCGTTTGGCCCGGGGATGCGCGGCATCATAAACCTGGGCCAGATGTTGAAAATCAAGGTGGGTGTAGATTTGCGTGGTGGAGAGATTAGCGTGACCCAGCAGCTCCTGCACCGCCCGTAAATTGCCGCTGGATTCCAGCATATGGGTGGCAAAGGAATGGCGCAGCTTATGGGGATGGACGTGGCTTTCTATACCTTGTTTTATCCCCCATTCGGCAAAACGTTTTTGTACATTGCGCATGGAAATGCGTTTACCGGTTTTCGCCACGAATACCGCATTGTCCTCGGGGGCGAAAAAATCCCGCAGCGCCAGCCAATGCCGCAGCCAGGTCACGGCGGATTTGCCCAGCGGCAGCTTGCGCTCTTTGTTGCCCTTCCCCACCACCCTCACTTCACCGGCGTCCAAATCGATATGGCCGCAATCGAGGTTCACCATTTCCGCCAGGCGCAGGCCGTCGCCGTACATGATTTCCAGCATGGCGCGATCGCGCACCGCCAGGGGATCATTGCTGTCAATGTCCAACAGACGATCGACTTCGTCCACGTCCATGTTTTTCGGCAGATGGCGGCCGGCGCGGGGCGTGGAAACGCCTTTGGCCGGATTGGCCTTCAACAGTCCGCGGCCCACCAGGAAATCAAGGAAACTGCGTAACGCCGACAGCCGTAATGCCAGGCTGGCGGCCTGTAGCCCCTGGCGCTTGCTGCGGGTCGCCATCGACCGGACATGGGACACATCCAGCTGCGGCCATTGGGCGACACCCAGGTCATCGGCAATCTCAAGCAGTGCGGTTAACTGATGGGCATAACTGGCCTGAGTCAGCGGACTTAATTGCCGTTCCACCCGCAGATAGCGCAAAAACGCGTCCACCTCGGGCTGTAACGGCGAGTCCCCGGCGGTCATAGGCGAGCGACCCAGCGCACCAGCAAACCGGGCAACAGGGCGGCCAATTGTTGCAGTAAAACGGTCCCCATGCCGGTTTGATAATGCTGGCTGTCGCGGCTGGTGAAAATCACCATGCCGAGGGAGCCGTCTTCACCCATAAGGGTCATGGCCACCGAACCGACCTGTCTGGCCTGAGGCATTAACAGCAACAGCTCCGGGCCATTAAGGGTGCCCAGATAATGATTGCCCTGGCCGAGGCGTTGAATGCGCAAAGGCTCAAACGCGGTTCTGGACAGGCCTAAATGGGTGAAATCCGACGGAGCGCCAATCAGCCATTTATCGGAGAATAATCGCAGATGAGCACCGGATAGGCCGAGGCTGCGCGCCCAACGTTGTAAACGGCTCAGGAAATCCTGCAGGCTTTCGGCGGTAGCCAGGTCGGTTTGCAAATCCAGCAGGCGATTGAACAACTGTTCATTCTCCGTCGCCGCCTCCATCAGCCGGCCGATGTCTTCTTCCAACTGCCGGATATGCTGGCGCTGGCGCGTTATCTGCCACTCCAGCAAGGAAACGCTGCCCCGATTGACATGGGGAATGCGCATTTGCTCAACCTGGAGAGCATTGCGGATAAAAAAGTCCGGATTTTGTACCAGGAATTGCGAAACCGTACTGTCGTCCAGGACCGGCGCCGTCTCGACTTGTTCCCCGATATTCTTCATAAATGAATAAACCCGTCGTAGATATGCACCGCCGGCCCGGTCATAAAGAGCGGGTTGCCCGGTCCTTTCCAACTGATGTCCAATTCACCGCCAAGCAAACCGACCTTCACCTGGGGCGACAGCAGTCCCTGCTGGATCCCCACCGCCACGGCGGCACAGGCGCCGCTGCCGCAGGCCTGGGTTTCACCCACCCCGCGCTCAAACACCCGCAGGCGGATGTTCTGGGGATTGACCACCTGCATAAAACCGATATTCGCCCGTTCGGGGAAACGCTCATGGGTTTCCAGCAGGGGACCGAGGAAAGCCACCGGCGCGGTCTCGGTATCTTCCACCTGAATAACGCAGTGAGGATTACCCATGGATACCACGCCGCACAGGACCGTCTGCTCCGCCACCCGCATAATATAGGTCTTTTCCGCTTTGGTGGCGCGAAAAGGCACGTCCTGCGGCTCGAATTTCGGTTCGCCCATATTGACCCGCACCAAATCGTCGTCGGTGATGGTGATGACCATCCGCTCGGTTTGGGTGCTGACGTGCAATTCCCGTTTATTGGTTAAGCTTTTCATCCTGACGAAACGGGCGAAACAGCGGGCGCCGTTACCGCATTGCGCCACTTCGCTGCCGTCGGCGTTAAAGATACGGTAATGAAAATCCAGTTCGGGATCGTACGGCGGCTCAACCACCAGCAGCTGATCGAACCCCACGCCGCAATGCCGGTCCGCTAAACGACGGATAAGCTCCGGCGAAAAATAGACATTTTGCGTTACGGCATCCACGACCATAAAGTCGTTTCCCAGACCGTGCATTTTGGAAAACTGCATAACGTACTCCGCTGACTTACCCTGTGCGCAGCATAGCGCTTCTCTTGTCAGGATGCGACAGAATCGCGTTTACAGCACACTTTTGGCACTGTTTAGGGCCTTGTACCGCACCATTTACGGCACTTTCACGGCACGTTTACAACGCTCTTACGACATTATTTACCGCACTATCCAAGGTATTCTTTAAGGCACTCTCTAAGGCACGACAGAATCGCCGTTATGCGGCGCGTTGCTGCCGGGATCCGCCGTTTGCACCGGTGATTGGGTAGAGGTACTCGTCGTGGTCAGCTTGTGTGTCTGCGCGGGGTTAGTGGTTTTAGGTGGCGGCGGCATAAAAAGCGGCCCTTTTAACCCGCATCCGTACAATCCCAGTACTAAAAACGCCATTATCAAGGGGCGTAATTGATTTTTCATCCGATTAAATACCTGTCATTCATGCTCTCTAGTCCTCTATCATCGCAGTTGGATCATGAAAAGCAATAGGAATCGATAGGAAGGGCTCCGAGTTCCACCGTTAAACTGACCGTTGATGCTCTCAACTAGGGGTGCGTAGGACAATTGCAACGCTCTACACTGGAGATGCCGAACGATTGTGATGTTCAATGGATATGCAAGAATTAATTGGGGAGGCGACGGGGTAAGGGAAAATAATGCCTAAACCAGTATAATCAGTTCGAGCGCGCCTGCTGCTGCGACGCATCCTGTTCGTAGGTGGCGGCCACCAGATGCGACAGCACGCTGTTGCGGAACGGCACCACCTGGATGCGCCCGTCCAGTTGCACAATTTGATAGAACTGAGGCAGGTTGAAGTTGATGAAGCTTGAGCCGTAGGTAAATCGATCGTGGGACGAGGAATAAAAACGGCTCACGTCCCGTACCAGTTCTTCCTTGCTCCCCTCGCAATGATGGTAAGCCTCGACCCGGTTGGTTTCATCAAGAATATAGATGTTAAAACCCTGCTCGTCCGAACTCTCTTCGAAGAAGAATTGTATGATGCCTTCGCTGGCAAAGCCGTCCACCACCGGCGGCAAATGCACTTTATCGGTTTCCATCTGTATGGACAGCCCGTGCAGCTTGTTATTGGAGATGGCGCCATAAAATTCAATGGCGTTTTCCAGCTTCTGCACCGATACGCTCAGGCGCTCGAAGAACAATCCCCAGGTCTGGCCGGCGACCCGAACCGCCTTGAAACGGGCCGGATCCTGACGGGTGCTGGAGAGTCGCAGTTCAATACATTCGGAAACCAGCTGCTGCACACGGGTACGAATCAAACCGCGCAAATGCTGGCTATAGCAGAACACTTCCACCGTGTCGGGGGGCGAGGCATCCTGATGCATTTTGCCGAGGATGGTTTTCAGCGCTTCCAGCACCGCCTGCTCGCCGCTGAAATGCAGTGTACGCACCTCGTTCCAGGAGTTGCGGTACAGCAGATCGATGCTGCCCACCAGGCATTCCTGCTGCTGGCCGAAGCTGAAGACATCCAGCTTGCGAAAATCGAAATGCACCACCTGATTGCGGAAAACGGCGGTGGGATCGTATTCGAGATTGACGATAATGGCCAGATGGCGGATTTCACAGGGGCTGTACAGCGCCTTGGGCGTCGGCGCGGGCACCCGCAGCGGGAACGTCCGGGAAACATCCGCCACCAGCTCCTGCAACCGGCCGAGATCGCACACATCACTGCCTTTGATATGCAGGCAGGTTTTGGCGGTCAACAGGCCGTTGAACCAGGCCCAGGCCACCAGCTTGTTCAGATAGCGGTTATATTCCAGCGGCTGATGGCTGATGATGGATTCCATCGACGGCGACTGGTTATACAGATACCAGCCAGCCCGATTGGCGCGCCCTTGGGGCACATGGATAAACGTCAGGTGCTGCTCAGACAAATCAGGGGAAATCTGCGGATTGATAAGAGTGACCTTGCCGGGCAGCGCTTCGAATGCCGCATAGAGCTTGCGGGTCAATACGCCGATGTCCTGCGGGCTGGCGCTGACGCTCAGATTGTTCCGCCGGGCGAAACGAATCAAATTGCGATAGCTTTGCATCATGGCGTCAAGCAATTCATTATGTGCTTCCCGCACCTGGCCGATTTTCCAGTTGGCGCGATCGTCGAGCATGCTCAAACGCGCTTCGTCCCAGCCCCACTCCTTGACCTGCTGGCTGAGAATCTCCCGCCGCCAGACCACGCTTGCCGGGGTGGAGGACAATTTCTCACAGACTTTAAGGTAAAAGCAGCGCCGCACCAGATCCAGCCGGGTCATATCGTTAATCTGAGTCAGGTAATGGGTTACCCGTTCCAGCATCATGCAATAGGGATCCAGGCCGAAAGAGACGATCTCGCCATCATGGAGATGCTGTTTAATATTCATCGCCAGCAGCTGGGTGTGGGGATACTCCCAGGAGTAGGCTTCCAGCAGCAGGGTCTTCAGCACCGCTTTATATGGGGAGTCGATGCTTTTATAGAGCTGCCACAGGCTGGCGCCGAAATACTCTTCGGCGGAAAGCGTGCCCAGGCCGCCCAAATCCAGCCATTCGTTGGGGGTCAGCGCGCCGCGGGCATACAACGACATGACATATTCGTCGTAATGATCTTCTTCATCCCCCGGCACCATGTTCCACAAAATACGTTTGCCGGCCATGCGTACCGCGGTGCGGTAGAATTCGTCCAGCAGCAGTATATGCTGGGTGGACCCGCAATCATCATCACCGAGATTGCCGCTTTCATTGTGACGGAAACGGTTCTCGTCAATAAGGAAAAAATTGACTTCCACGCCCTGGGCTGCGGCCCATTTTTCCAGCAGCAGGCATTTGCGTTGCAATTGGGCCCGTTCCACATTGTCGAGCCAGGACTGGTGACAGACCCAGATATCCAAATCTGAATTGGCGTTCTGGCCGATGGAGGAGGTACTGCCCATGGAGTAGACGCCGGTAATCGGGCGCTCGCCGCTCACCGGAACCACCAGCGGAATGGCCGATTTTTGGGTCATATCGGTCAGCCAGGCGGTTTGTTTATCATCAGACGTGTAAAAACAAACGCCGCAGGGTACGTTACCTTCGAGGTAACCCGGAAGCATTGGGTGATGATAATGTAATAAGGTTGGCAGCAGACTGTAGACTTGCTGAAAGGCAGGCCCCATGGCCGCCAATGCCCGATCTACCCGTAGTTGGTTGATCGCGTCCAGTCTCTGTTTCAGTGTCTCGATATAAAAGTACAAGACGTCTCGCCTGGTTATCCCGGTGCCTAAAAAATCCTATTTCCAAATCCGCCGGGATATAATGTTAGAAGAATGCTCGGCCGATAATTGCTGGAAACGTGATCAATTTAACACCTTGCTGTTTGACCGTAAAGGAAGTTAAGCTACTCATTAATTATAACACTTTTCCCTGTTGCTACTTTTAATTCCATGATGTCGGCGGGTTGCCCGACGCTTTCCCCCCCGGATCCCTATACCTTACAGAGCCTTACCATCAATGATAGAATGCAATGATAGGATGGGCGGTGAATGATTGAAACGGTAACGAACACTATGCAAAATAACCTGATAAGGATCGCCACCCGGCAAAGTCCCCTGGCATTGTGGCAAGCACAATACGTGCGGGGGGAATTGCTGCGCCATCACCCGGATCTGCGGGTGGAGCTGGTGCCGATGATAACCCGCGGCGACGTGATGCTGGATACCCCGCTGGCCAAAGTCGGCGGGAAAGGGTTATTTATCAAGGAACTTGAACGGGCGTTATTGGAAGACCGCGCCGATATCGCCGTGCATTCCATGAAAGATGTCACGGTTTCCTTTCCCGACGGGCTGGGGTTGGTGACGATTTGCGAACGTGAAGATCCCCGCGATGCCTTTGTTTCCTCCCGCTATGGCCGCCTGGAGGATTTACCGGCGGGGGCGGTGCTGGGCACTTCGAGCCTGCGCCGGCAGTGCCAGGTGCGGGAACGCCGGCCGGATTTGATCATCCGCGATCTGCGCGGTAACGTGGGCACCCGTCTGGCCAAACTGGATCACGGGGACTACGACGCGGTTATCCTGGCGGTGGCAGGCCTTAAGCGGTTGGGCCTGGAAGAACGCATCCGGTCGCCCCTTGAGCCTGAAGAGTGCCTGCCCGCCGTCGGCCAAGGCGCGGTGGGCATCGAATGCCGCCTCGACGACAGCCGCACCCTCACACTGCTGGCCCCGCTCCATCATCGGGAAACCGCCATTCGGGTCGGCGCCGAGCGGGCCATGAACGCCCGCCTTGAAGGCGGCTGCCAGGTGCCTATCGCCAGTTATGCCGAAATCCGCGGCGACCGGTTGTGGCTGCGGGCCCTGGTGGGCAGTCCGGACGGAAGCCGGGTTATCCGCGCTGAGCGCAGCGCCCCGCTCGCCGAGGGGCAAGCCCTGGGTGAAGCGCTGGCGGAAGAACTGCTGCGCGGGGGCGCCCGGGAAATCCTTGATCAGGTCTACCAGGGAAACCCGCCGCAATGACCATATTGGTGACCCGTCCATCACCGGCCGGCGAACAGTTGGTCAATCGCCTGCGCTCCCGGGGTCAATCCGCCTGGCATTTACCCTTGATTGAATTTTCTCCCGGCGATGAGTTGGCATTATTGCCGTCGCGCCTTGAGGCACTAAAAGCGGGGGATATGCTGTTCGCGGTATCCAAATATGCCATCGATTACGCACACGCTTTGCTGACCCGGCAAGGACTGGCGTGGCCACCGCAGCTCGATTATTTCGCCGTGGGCCGTACCAGCGGATTACTGCTGCATACCCTGAGCGGATTAAACGTTGACTATCCCCGCGACGGCGAAAGCAGCGAGCATCTGCTCGACCTTCCCGCCCTGCAACGGGTAACCGGGCGACAGGCCTTGATTCTGCGCGGTAACGGCGGACGGGAAGTTCTTGAAGAGATCCTGCGTCAACGGGGCGTCGAGGTCGGCTATTGCGAATGCTACCGTCGCAGCCCGGTGAGTTATGACGGTGATGAGCAAAGTCGGCGATGCCGGCAATTGGGTATAAATACTTTGATCATAACCAGCGGCGAAATGTTACAACAATTCTATACTTTAATTCCCGCTTACTATCGTGACTCCTGGCTGCTTGCCTGCCGGCTGATAGTGGTGAGTGAACGAATAGGGGCCTTGGCCCGACAATTAGGCTGGACGGATATCGTCGTGGCTGATGCAGCAGATAATGATGCACTTATGCGCGTGCTGCTCTAAATTTAACATGGGATGGGCCAATATGACGGAACACACTACTCCAACAACGCCGCAGGAAAACGCCGCCGGCGCGGCCGAAACTCCCGGCGCGTCCCGGTCCGGAGCAACGGCACCCCTATTTAGCGAGACGCAACCGGCAACCGGCGGTAACCCCCCCCGTGCGTCCCGTTCCGGCGGCAAACCAACGCTTGGGATCATATTGGCGATACTGGCCATCATCCTCGCCCTGCTGCTGGCCGCCGCGCTCTATTTCTTCAATGTCCGCCAGGGCAAGGCGCAAGCCGCCGCCAGCCAACAGTTGCAATCCCGTCTTAACGCACTGCAACAGGCGCAGCAACAGCAACAGCAGCAATATCAAACCGCATTGCGGCAACAGGACCAGACATTGACCGCGGCCCGGCAGCAGGCGGCGGATCAGGCCAGGCAACTGGGGGAGCTGCGGGAGAAAGTCGCCACCATTTCCGGCTCCGAAGCCAATACCTGGTTATTGGCGCAGGCGGATTTTCTGATAAAACTGGCCGGTCGTAAACTGTGGAGCGATCAGGACGTCGTCACCGCCGGCGCCTTGCTGAAAAGCGCCGACGCCAGTCTGGCGGACATGAACGACCCCAGTCTGATGCCGGTACGGCGCGCGATTACCGAAGATATCGCCGGTTTGTCCGCCGTCAGCCAGATAGATTTCGATGGTATTATTCTGAAAGTGAATCAACTGTCGAATCAGGTGGATAACCTGCGCCTGGCGGACAACGACAGCGATGAAGCGCCGATGGACGGCAACGGTGATAGCAAGCTTTCGGGATCGGTGCGGGAATGGCGGCAAAATCTCAGCAAAAGCTGGCACAACTTTATCAATGATTTCATCACCATCCGCCGCCGGGACACCGGAGCCGAACCTTTGCTGGCGCCCAATCAAGACGTTTACTTGCGTGAAAATATCCGCTCCCGCCTGTTGATAGCCGCCCAGGCAATACCGCGCCACCAGAATGAAGTCTATCAGCAGTCGCTGGAAACCGTGTCCACCTGGGTACGCGCCTATTTTGACACCAATGACGCCGCTACCCGCGCCTTTCTTGGCGAAGTGGACGCCCTGAGCCAGCAAAGCGTGTCCCTGAATGTACCGGACCAGTTGCTCAGCCAGCCGCTTATGGAAAAACTGATGCAGACCCGGGTGCGCAACCTGCTGGCGCAACCCACCGCCGCCGCAAGCCAGGGAGAATAGACCATGCTACAGGTATTCTTGCTGCTTATCCTGCTGATTGCCGGCATTGTTATCGGCCCCATGGTGGCCGGTCATCAGGGTTATGTATTGATCCAGACCGACAATTACAATATTGAAACCAGCGTCACCGGGCTGGTTATCATGCTGATTCTGTCGTTGATCGTCCTGTTTGTTATCGAAGCCATCCTGCGAAGGGTGTTTCGTACAGGCGCGCGCACCCGGCACTGGTTCATCGGTCGTAAAAGCCACAGCGCCCGGGTGCACACCAAAGCGGCGATGATGAAACTGGCCGAAGGGGACTATCGGCAGGTTGAAAAATTGATGACCCGTAACGCAGACCATGCGGATCAGCCGGTGGTCAACTATTTGCTGGCCGCCGAGGCCGCGCAGCAGCGGGGAGACGATATCCGCGCCAACCAGCATCTTGAGCGCGCCATGGAAGCCGCCGACAGCGATCAGCTGCCGGTGGATATCACCCGGGTCCGGCTGCAACTGGCGCGCAATGAAAATCATGCCGCCCGCCACGGCGTCGACCATCTATTGTCCATAGCTCCGCGGCACCCGGAGGTCTTGCGCCTGGCCGAACAGGCGTTTATCCGCACTCATGCCTGGCAGGCCTTGCTGGATATCCTGCCGGCGATGCATAAGGTCCGGGTCTATGAAGAAGGGAAAATAGACGCGCTGGGCTATCAGGCATACACCGGGCTGATGGACCAGATTATGGAGAATGAAGGCAGTGAGGGACTGAACCGCTGGTGGCGCGGCCAGGACCGCAAAACCCGCGGCGATACGCGCCTGCTGGTGGCCCTGGCGGAGCATCTGATTGAATGCAACGACCATGAAACCGCACAGGCCATCATTGTCAAAGGGCTGAAAAATCAAAAAAATGAACAGCTGCTGTTGCTTATCCCCCGGCTAAAAACCGGCGACCCCGAACAGCTGGAAAAGGTGCTGCGCCTGCAAATTAAACAGCAGGGCGCCACGCCGCTGCTTGACAGCACCATGGGACAATTGCTGATGAAGCGTGGTGAATGGCAGGCCGCCGCCGATGCCTTTCGCGCCGCGCTCAAGCAGCGTCCGGACGCCCATGACTACGCCTGGCTGGCGGATGTGCTGGATCGCCTGCATTTACCCGAAGAGTCGGCGCAGATGCGCCGTGACGGTTTGATGATGACCCTGAAATCGCCGTAAGCCGGCAAACGATTAAGCGAACGTCAGGGCTTTAGCAAATCGACGGCCTCAACGAGACGACGAACGGCGTGGCTCAGGTCATCATCGGGATGCTCTGCAAACGGGGATATCTCCTCGTCTGCTGTACCAATCAGCTTGTGCTGCAGCGAGACGGCAAGCTTTCCGTATTGATCGGCGCGAGCCTCTTGCTCCACCGATGTATTCCCTCGGCATAATATTTCCAGAACAGCCGCCGCGCCACACACCCCGCGCAAAGCAACGGCGGCGTCCAGCACCCGATCCAACCGATGGCTTCCCGATCGTCCCTCAAACAACATACGTTCCCTGGCAACTTCGAGCCGCGTGCTGGCGAGCCCGGCTTCCCGTTGGATCTTATCGAGCTCGCCGCTATTCCCGCTTGACTCTCTGAGTACGGCCGCGGCGAACTCCATGTTTGCGGCTACCGCGTCGGACAACGCGGTAGCCAATGCACTGCGTTCATTGACCGGCCATAGCAAAACGCTGGCTGTCGCACCGATACAGGCGCCCAGCAGCTCGTTGACGATTCGCGCATAGATCAAGCCTTCCGCCGGCTTTATGAAATCCGATAACAACATGAACATCGGGGTGAGAAAAACCACGAACAGGCCATAGTTCACCAGGCGAAATGCAATAACAGCCGTGGCCAGCACGACAACGGCCATCGCTTGCTCCCAGGGGGCGGCCAGTTGGGCTATCAGCAGGGCGGCGATCACGCCGCCAATAAGACTTCCGCAGGCGCGTTCCAGAATCCGCAGCCAGGTGTTGGCCGCCATGGGTTGCGTAACCAGTAGCGCGGCAATGACGCCCCACTGCGGAAGCGCGATGTTGAACCCTACGCCGACTATGTAGGCTATCGATGCGGCGATGGCGACCCTCAGGGCGTTGCGCCATGCATGCGGGTCGATTTTGAGGTATGCCCGTACAGGCTCATGCGTTACGTCGTCCGTGGCGGTCGCCTGCCTTTCCCGGCAAAAACGCCCGATGGCGGTGAGCGCGAACGCCACGGCGCGCGCGGGAGCGTCGTCGCGTGTGCCGATCGTGTCGGACAAGATTGCCGCTTCCTGTATGACATGGGTGTAGTCCACCTCCACCGCGTCCAGTCTGTCGGCGAACGAGCCGAGAAGATGCGCAACAGCGGGCAGCAGTGGCCGCTGCTCGAAGGCGTCCATCGGCGCGGATACCAGACGTCGATGACGTCCGAGCGAGATGAGGGCGGAAAAGGTACGGCTTGCGGCATCGACGCCGTGGTTGAGGAAGGCGGATTGCGGACCTGCATAAGCCGCGGCCTGTCTTGCCCGCTCGATGGAGGTACGCACCCCCCGCCGGTGGAACGTATCGAATCTGACCCAGGCCCGGGAATCATCTGGGACGCGATCGAGTTTTATCAATGAGGACGCCATGTCTTTAAGGCGGCTCATGAGTATCACTAGTCTGCGCTGGGCGAGATGCCGAGGGGAGGTTCGCCATAAAAACACGCATAAGAGAATGGTCCATGCCGATCCCGCCAGGAACCACCCGCCCATTTCAAGCGCACCCGTTGGTCCGTGAGGAGAAGAGATACCGATGACCACGGCAATGGAAGCGATCAATCCCCCCTGGGCTGGCATGGGGCCGAGTGCCGGCCCATATGATCGCATCAGACCGCACACGAAGACCAGCAAAAACAGGCTCACACAGGCCGCGAACGGCCCCCAGCTGGCGCCATAGGCCGCCAGTGGCATCACGATAAAACCCAGGACGCTAAAGCTCGCCATGGTTTTTAGCCGGGCATGGGACGATCCGAACGGGTCGCACAGACAGTTCCAAAAGGCGGCTACCGCGCCGTACGCGATCATGGGGTTACCGAACACGACCGCGATACAAAGCATGACCGCCATCGCTGTTGACGCTCTTGCGCCCTCCTCCATTCCCAGTTGTTCCGGGGCGATGGCGAAGATGTGTCCATCCGCCCATACTGCCCGGCGGCTGATCCAGGATAAAACGAGGGTAGTTAAGCGCATTGGTCCCAACCATTCCAGAGCGAATGTTCGGCATCCCTCGGGTGTCATTCAAGACCGCACGAGGCATGAGGGAAAACGGCTGAATCAGCATAACCGCTTATTCGACAAAACTTTAGCGACACCCCTGATGATAGTCAATCTCAGTCGTTGCCGCGCCTCACTGGGTCGATCGACGCCGATGTTGGCCCGGCCCCTTACATGCTCGTTGCGCGCACTGCCACCTACTCTATTACTTAATTTAATTTGAATTACTGAGGCGTAATCTGAGGTTCTTGAGTGCGGGGAACATCGTGAAATAAAAAAAACACTTGCCATCAAGACAAGTGCATAAGGTCGGATCAAAGACAACAGGGGGTGCCTCACTCAACGGTTTGTCCGGGATGTCTGATGAAAATTCATCAAGAGGATGGACAATAGGCACCTTAATTTGGCTCTGCATCATTCCCGGGTTTATGAGGCGTAAACGCGAACATAAGGGTTGGAATGAGCATCTACATCCTGGCTGTTGCAGATCTTATGCCACCTTGGCGGCATGACCAATAAAAATAGGAAAGCAAAGGCGTCGAAAGAGAATTTATTGATTAATTATCTATAAATATCAATTAATTAAATATAAGTTTATCTAGAGGCCTTCAAACCGCCGCCCGGCCCTTAGGCCTGAAACCATTATACTCATAACCCCTAACTGTCACCGAATAACGACAGCATCCTGGCCACCCAGCCTATAGCTTTTGCTTTCATGATGTTAGATGTCGCCATTGAGTGACATTCTGTTAAATTTCTTAACTGCCTTAAGGTAAAGTGTGCCCTTTATGAAGATTTAAGGATTCGCTCTTTTCAAGGTGACCAACGTATACGCCATTTATTGCCTATTCGCTCCATATGATTTAGGTTACCGCAGCGGCCGGCGGATGGTATTCTGCATCCGGCCAACCTGAAAACTCCCTATTTATGTCATGTTTGTTTACCCGTCATACTTCAAGTTGCAGGAGTGTTGGCTTTCCTCGCTCACCCAAGTCACTTACTCGTGTAAGCTCCTGGGGATTCGCTGCGTCGCCGCCTTCCTGCAACTCGAATTATTTAGGGTATATACTTGACTGCTTCTAAGGAAATGTGATGAATTTCAAACTCAAACATGCCGTATTGGTGACGACCCTCGCATTGATAAGCCGGACCGCCCTGGCGGACACAACGGCACAGGCGCCCTTCACACCGGCGCAGCAGGAAGCCATCGGCAAAATTGCCGCCGACTATCTGATGGCGCACCCTGAAATATTGGTTCAGGTCAGTCAGAAGCTGCAGGCGCAACAGGCCCAGGAGCAGGCGAGCGCCTTGACCGAGGGCGTATTGAATAACCAGGCCGCGTTACTCGCAGATAAAGACACCCCCGCGGCGGGTCCGGCGGACGCCAAGGTAGCGGTGGTGGAATTCTTTGATTATCAATGCGTTTATTGCAATCAGATGGCGCCCATCATGGAATCCGTCATGCAGGCCAACGACAAGGTAAAATTTGTCTTCAAGGAATGGCCGATTTTCGGCGGTCGCTGGCAGCCTTCCATCACCGCCGCAGAGACGGGTCTGAGCGTGTGGAAAGAGCAAGGCGCCAAGGGGTATATTGCTTATCACAACGGGATTTATAAAACCGGCCACAACGAAGGCAAGTTGACGGATGAGGATATCTCCGGCGTGCTTAAACAAATCCATTTTACACAACCGTCGGCGGCGGAATTACATAAAAATGTCGCCACGCTGGGCCATATCAACGAGCTGGCGCAGCAAATCGGCTTTAGCGGCACCCCCGGTTTCGTGATTATGCCCACTGCCGGCGCCACGAAGGAAAATATCACCGTTTTTGCCGGCGCGGTTGATCAGGAGGCGCTACAAGCCGCCATTGATAAAGCCGCCGGCCATTAACAGCGTCAAGCGTAGCGAAGATTTTCGTGAACCACGGGTGTCCCTCGGCTTGTCCGAGAGATTGTCCCCTCGTCAAGAGGCTTTACAACCTGTAGCCCTGGCGGCGTAGGGCTGGAGATGGCATAGGGGGAGAAATTTCTACCCGGCATGAGCCGCCATGCTGGGATTAGCCGACCCGAAATCAACCTGCTCAGGCCTGGATGGTTTTTAAAAACTGTTCACCCAACCCTTCGACGCCTAAGCGCATGGTTTGACCCGCCCGAAGAAATACGGCTTGTGGTTTTTGCCCCATGCCCACGCCCGGAGGCGTCCCGGTGGCGATGATATCGCCGGATTGCAAGCTCATGAACCGGCTAAGATAACTGATGATGTGCCTGACGCCGAAAATCATCGTATTGGTATTGCCGTTCTGGTAACGCTTGCCGTCAACCTCCAGCCATAAATTCAACGCCTGGGGATCGGGGATTTCATCCGCCGTCACCAGCCAGGGACCAATGGGACCGAAGGTATCGCAACCCTTGCCCTTATCCCAGGTGCCGCCCCGCTCGATTTGCCATTCGCGTTCGGAGATATCGTTTACCACACAATAACCGGCCACATGATCCAAGGCATCCCGCTCGCTGATATAGCGCCCCCCTTGGCCAATCACTACCCCCAGTTCCACTTCCCAGTCAGTTTTCACCGATTGCCGAGGAATTTGCACCTCATCGTTCGGCCCGATGATCGCGCTAGTCCATTTATTAAATACAATAGGCTCACCGGGGATCGCCGCGCCGGTTTCAGCGGCATGGTCCGCATAATTGAGGCCGATGCAGATAAATTTGCCCACGTCGCCGATGCAAGGCCCCAGCCGTGGCTCGCCGCCCACCAGCGGCAACTGTTGGATATCCAGTCCACGGAGCATATCCAGGGAGGCCGGCAATAACGCGGTACAGCTCACATCTGGAATAACCTTATCGAGACTGCGGATTCGGCCCTGATTATCCAGTATGCCGGGACGCTCTTCGCCGGGTAAACCATAACGCAATAATTTCATTCATTGCTCCCCAATCTTGCCATCGTTTTTAATATCGTTCATGCCATGTTCTTGCTAAAAGCAACGATCAAAAGTGTACGATCGCATACTCGTCGGCGACTAACGCTTTTTATCAAAAACGATAAGTCATACAATTATTGATGGCTAATGAACGCAGGCAAGAGCGGCAAGCTGAAGGATTGTTTCAATTATTTAGCCTAACGACGCCTTGACCCTTATTGAATGGGGTCGCTGAGGCCTAACACCAATCTTTTGGCAAAACAACGATCAATGCTTTCCGGGATCAATTCAGTGCTTCAAGACCCGATGATTTGATTAATGCATTGACTTTTTCGACTTTAATATTTTCTAAAGAGGCATAAGGGTATAATTTACCCGCAAAATAGGCATGATGTACATAATATGTCTCAATAGTGCTAATCTCGCGTCTCTGGGACGCCTCGCTTACCGGCTCTACATTTACAGTGCCATTAATTTTATGTATAACTTCTCGTGGGTAGGTTTTTTCGAGTATTTGTCCATCTAATGAGCCGCCGATCATTAAAAATTTAGCCACAAGGGCCTCCAATATCAGTCATATAGACTTAATGCTCATTTAAATTAGTGGCTTGCCTCTTTAGGCAATGGAACAAAATCAATAAGCCGAACAATTACTTTTTATCAAACAAAACTGTGTTAAATTATTTCACAATTTATGAACTATTGAATATAATTTTTGTTATCAATGCCAGAAGCTAAAATATTCCAGTAGCCAGGGTTAATACTCCAAAAATTGGCTTAAGATTTTTACTGGTAAGTTTATTTTTAATCAAATAGCGATTTGATAAGACGGGAAATAATGAAAATCGCGCACAGATCGCCTCAACACCCTTTTTAATCCGCGCTGAGCGAGCCGATCGCTTGACTAGGAATTTTTACAGAGGCAATGGTTTTGGAACCGATCTTTTAATTAACTCATCGGTTTCAAGGGCAGATAAGGTTTTTCCCGAAAATGCCACCGCATACCGCTGTCCGTCAGCACTGATATGAACGACCGTATCATAACTCCTGGCAGACGGGACTGACTTCCTCTTTTTGCTTTGAGCCATGCCCATCAGGGTCATTTTTGGCGTCACTAAAATACGCCCGATCTTGAATTCATCCCGATAAATGGATGTTTTTCCATCGTTTTCAATTAACAGAAAATCAACTTCCATTTTTCACCTCTCATCAACTCATATGCCTTGTAAAGAGCACATGCTATAACTGGCTCTTTTTAAACATACTAATAAAAATTATGGCCTCAGGGAAAAATTCCCTACATAAATTTTCAGCACAGTACAACATGCGGCGGCTGAATGATACATGTAAGCGTTTTTTTACTAACACTCAACATGGTATTTTACCCTTCAAAAAACCATCTTTTTTTTATACAAGCATGCCGCCTGCGATTATTCGAGGCTATTGCTTATATGGCAGTTTTGCTGTCCATAAATAATCACTTAACAATCCATGGTGAAAAAATTTATTTTCACCACGCTTTTAGCTGAACGATGTTAATTTCTACCTGAAAACGTCATATTTTTTATATTTATGATATGTAAGGTTAATGATTTTCAGTTAAAAGCGCCTTACTGTCAGCCTACACTGTTTCCCCCAACATACCAGTTATCCTTGTGGGATATGATGATAAAATGCGTAGAATCTCTAAACAAGTATAGAGCAAATTTTGGTTTCGTCTTTTGGGCAGTGCGGCGATTGAGGTTTATCGCCAGGTTTGTGAAAGCAGAATATCGGCAACATACCAGTCAATAGCGGGAGAGTTATAACGAGAACGCGGAGAACAACATAGACAAAAAACAGTAAGTTTTTTATAACTTACTGTTTTTCATGATATTTCACAGCTCAAACCGAACATCGCCAGACTGAGCCTTTGGGGAATTTGGTCGGCGAGAGAGGATTCGAACCTCCGACCCACTGGTCCCAAACCAGTTGCGCTACCAAGCTGCGCTACTCGCCGATATCTTGCATTTTACAAAATTTTCGGACGCGGCATACCGCAAACCACTGTGTTTATAACCGCCGTTTCAGCGGAGAAGTTGCACAAGGAAAGACAAAAGATACCGGCGATCAATCTAACAAGGTTGTGGTGCGAAGAGAGGGACTTGAACCCTCACGTCCGTAAGGACACTAACACCTGAAGCTAGCGCGTCTACCAATTCCGCCACCTTCGCATGCCCACTGATTCTGGGGTGACTGATGGGACTCGAACCCACGACAACTGGAATCACAATCCAGGGCTCTACCAACTGAGCTACAATCACCATTACCGACTACCGCAACGCGGTGAAGCAACTGCTACAGCACTTGCGCACTAAACTAAAAATGGTGCGCCCGACAGGATTCGAACCTGAGACCTCTGCCTCCGGAGGGCAGCGCTCTATCCAGCTGAGCTACGGGCGCTTAGCGCCGTTGCGGGTGGGGATAGTACGGAATCGCGGGCTGACTGTCTAGTGCTTTTTCATACTTTTGATGTGTTTGATGACGCTTTGCTCATTTCCTGCCCGTTAAAGGCGCCCGCTGACATAATAGCCCACAAAACGCAAAAGTTTAAACTGCCGGCAAATGCGGCCTGGCTGGCTGACCAGGCGATAGAGCCATTCCAGGCCCATGTTCCGCCAGATGAGAGGGGCGCGCTTGACGTGGCCGGTAAAAACGTCATAAGTGCCGCCTACGCCCATGTATAACGCATTCGGGTAATAGCGCAGGCACTCCCCCATGATTTTTTCCTGTCGGGGCGATCCCATCGCCACGGTGACAATGGCCGCACCGCTCTCCCGTATTCGGCTGAAGAGGGCGGGTTTTTCATCTTCAGTGAAATAACCGTCCCGGCAACCGACAATCGCGACGTTCCAACTGGCGCGTAATTTTGCCGCGGTTTGCTCCAGAACCGCCGGCTTGCCGCCGATAAGAAATACCGGCGTACCCTCCTGACCCGCCCGCGCCATAATCCCTTCCCATAAATCCGCGCCGGCGACGCGGGAAACCCGGGCGGAGGCGTATTTGCGGCGGATGGATCGTACGATGCTGATGCCGTCGGCATATTTGATTTCCGCTTCATTAAGCAACGCAAACAAGGCGGGGTCCCGTTCCGCCTTAAGTACTTTCTCGGCGTTCATCGCCACCAGACAGCCGGTTTTAACCTGATGCCCGTCAAACAGGTAATCCACGCAGTGTTGCTGATCGCGAAAGCCCCAGATAGCCAAACCGCGAATCCGATACCGGGATACCCCGTCAATGTTATCCATGTTTTTTATCCTTGCAGAGGGATGATTATAATGCCTCTGTCGTTCCGCGCGGCTGCCGGGGCCGGATCAGGCCCGCGCGATCAAGCAACCAAAAAAGCAATTTAGCCAATACCAGGCAAAAGCCATATACCAAACAAAAAAACACCACACGGGAAACGAACGCATCGACGCCTTCCCGGGCCAGTACAATGATATTAAATACCGCGCCAAAACAGAATGCCTGCAATACCGCTGAACGGTAGCGATCTGACGCCGCTTTGCCTCGTTCATAAAGGGTATCGAACCCTTTCAGGATCAGCCCCACCACGATAGCGCCGAGAGGGATGAACAGCACGCCGCCCATTACCAGTAAAGATCCGATAAGGGTCGGGGAGATCGCCAGACCCGAATGGTTATTCAATACATTCCAGGTGAAATAATTGGCGGTATTTAATACCAGGTTAGGCCGTTCCGGCCATACCCAGCCGGGGATGAAAACATAAAAGTCCCGCACGATCGGCGCCAGTCCCTGAAAAACGATCTTATCGTAATTCTGCAGCAGCAGCGCCAGATTTTCCCAGGGAGAGAAGGTGTCTCGCGTCAAATATAAAAACGTGTAAAAGGCTTCATCCCCTTTGACATCCAATCCATAACGTTTCAACGCCAGCCAGAACATGCCCGCCACCGCCATCACCCCCGCGCCCCCCAGCATCCACAGGCTTATCCAGCCGCGCTGAACACCGATAAACAGGAACAGGGCAAAGGCGATAATGATATTGGCCCGCGTCCCCCCCACCACCATATAGGTGAGGATGCCGAAGGCAACGGTGCTGGTCAGGAACAGCAGCCAGTTGCGGCGATGGGGATTGAGAAAATAGAGCACCAGCATCGCCGGGATAAAGAAATAAAAAAATCGCTTGAGCGCGACATCGGATACATCCCGGGAAAAAATCTGGCTATAGGATTGCAGGCGAAACAGCAGGAAACCGTTGTGCACAAAAAAAATGCCCACGGTCCCGATGGCGATGAGGGCCAATAACATCCAGATGAGATGGGTCTCCACCCGGTTAAATGTCAATAACCCGCGGGAGCGGGTCGGCGAAGGGGCGAACCAGCGCGTTTTATAGCTGACATAATAAATCCCGTAAAAGGCGGTGGCCGCCAGCAAGGCCTCCATCAAGTACTCCGCCGGCACCACCTGGACGTTATAGCGAAAGGCCAGCACACAGGTCAGCGGGAATCCGAGATAAAAGGTCAGCAGGAAAAGTATCGAGAAAAAAACGTTGAAGTTAAATCTGATACGCCTGAATTCCCGATAGGTCAGCGTCAGGACAAACAGCAGTCCCGGCAGATACACCGCCAGCAATCCGCCAAACTGCCCCAGAGTCATAAGGTGGCCCCCGCCGCCGTCGCCAGCGCCTGCCGCCAGCCCTGCATATAGTTGGGATAGAAAAACGCGATGCGGCTTTTATCCACGGCGGCCAGTTGCCGCTGAGCTTCACCCACCACCGCCGTATCCAGCACATCGCCATGGAACAATACCGGCACCTGCTGCTCCGTTAAATCCCGCCAGAACGGGTTTTGCCGGCTCAGCACAAAGGGCACGCCGAACTGAATCAACAGGCAAAGCGTACCGATGCCCTGTTGCCGGTTAAACAGAAAATAGCCCAAATCGCACTGCCGCAGCAAGGCAAGATAATCCTTAAAGGCTATCGGTTCAGTCAATAGCTTAAGTTGTTCCGGGGGGAAATATTTTTCACCTTCGGCCCGAATCCGGGCGATATAGTCGTCATTATTGGCCGGATAACCCAGGGGGATAATGAGCCGTACACGGGCGCCGAACTGCCGGTGGATGGATTGCAGCCCCTCCAGATGCCGGTTGGAGCTGTCGCCGGAGTTGCCCAGCAGGATAGTCAGGTTTTTACCCGCCGGCAGCGGCGGTCTTGCATAAGACAGGTCGGGATCCATGCGGGTCGGGAAATAGAGCGGCGCGCAAGGCACCTTGTGGTGACGCTGCCGGTAAACCGAAAGGTCGCCCAAGGTAGCGAACACATGGCCGAGGCGGCCCTGGGCACGGCGGCGCAGCAGGTAAAACAGGCGATGCTTCCATTGAACGGACTCTTCATAGAGATCCGCCCCCCAGATATGCCAGCTGACCTTGGCCGGGGGGACCCGGCCGGTGAGCAGCGCCAGCCAAATGCCGGCATTGAATTGGCCGTGCAGAAAAAAACGCGCTTTGGGATCGGCGGCGGCGCGCTTGATGACCCCCCGCGCCAACGCCGGTTTATCGGCATAGCTCTCGATATTCAACCCATTGAAACCCGAATAAAGGGCGGAATCACCGGCCACCACCATAAAATGCCGTACCTGTTCAGCCGGCAATACTCCGGCCAGGCGGTCTTTAAAGAATTTTAAGACCGTTACATTATGATGGGGTATATCTGCACCCAGAACATGGATCAGCAAAGTCATTTTTTCCTGGAATAGAGAATAAACACGCCGCCGCAAAGTAAAAAATAGACGATATAGGTTGCCATATAGGCTTGGGTCGCGCCAAGGGCCCCATTAAGGGGGATCAGCCAATGGGAAAAGCCGGTTAACAATATAAACTGGCTCAATTCCGTCAGGAGATAAAAACGCAGGGAGGCTTTGGCAATCACTAGATAACCAAATACGTAAGCGCCCACTTTCAATACATCGCCAATCAATTGCCAGGCAAAGAGATCGCGCATCGCGTCGAACTGTGCCGACAGCAGCAAACGGATGGCGATATCGCGCAATAGCCACAGCACCAGGCTGACGCCGGCCACCGCCGGCAGCACAAACGATAAAGCGCGGCCGATCTCTTTGCTGATATCGCGCTTGTCGGTTAGGCGCGCCAGCGTCGGCAGCAGATAGACCGTAAAAGAGGCGGTGATAAATTGCAGGTAGGCGTCGGAAATGCTGCTGACGCCTTGCCAGATACCCACCTCCGCCCAGCTGTATTGCCGCGCAAGCAGATTTCGCATCAGGATATAGGCCACCGGCAGGGTAAAGGACGTCATCAGCGCCATCAGGGTAAATTTGCCGAGCTCGGTGGCCAAGGCCCGATCCCATGCCGGACGTAAATCCCCCAGACGAATACGCCGCCGCCGGACGACAATCAAGGCCGCCGGCAGCAGGGTGGCGGCCGGCACCAGCGCCAGACCGGCCAAAGCGCCCTGATAGCCACCCAGGAAATAACTCAGGAAGTAAGCGCCCGCTCCCAGTACACTGCCGCAGCCGACGGCCAGGGCGTTTCCCGCCGCGTCGCGAAACCCTTTCAGGATGGCCAGCATCAGGTTGGCATAAGCGATACCGAGCTGAATAAACGCCACGGCGTAAATCACATACCGGTATTGGTCATGACCGAACAGAGCGCGGCTGATGGGCCCGGCCGCCACCAGGAATACCAGCGCCAGCAGGGTGGAGAATCCCAGCACCAGGGTGGTACCGGTGCCCAGCACCCTGCGCAGCTGTTCCGGCTGGTGCCGGTACTGCGCCACATACTTGGTGATGCCGTTAAAAATACCGGCACCGGACAATACCCCCAGCACAGTCACCAATTGCCGGAAATTACCCGCCTGGCCGACGCCGCCGGGCCCGAAGGATACCGCCAGCAGTTTTACCACCAGCAGGCCGGCGCCGATCTTTACCAGCGTCGATCCGGCTGTCCATAATGACGCTCCGGCCAGCGACATATCAGGCGAAATATCCGTTTATGGCGTCGATAACCTGGGATTGGACATCGTCGGTGAGATTGTAAAACAGCGGTAATCTCACCAGTCGGCGGCTTTCGCGGCCGGTAAAGCGCTCTTCACCGTGGAAGCGGCCAAAGCGTTTGCCGGCCGGGCTGTCATGGAGGGGAATATAATGGAATACCGTCAGGATATCCGCCGCTTTCATATGGCTGATAAACGCCGCACGATCCTGGATATCCCGCAATTTCAGGTAAAACATATGGCCGTTTTGCCCGCAGCCCGGCGCGATGAAGGGGAGTTCGATGCGGCCCCGCTCAGCCAGGGGCAACAGCGCCTCCCGGTAACGGCGCCACAGGCTCAGGCGGCGTTGATTGATCTCTTCCGCCGCCTGCAGCTGCCCCCAGAGATAGGCGGCCTGGATATCCGCCATCAGATAGCTTGAGCCGATATCGCGCCAGGTGTATTTGTCCACCTGTCCGCGAAAGAACTGGCTGCGGTCAGTGCCTTTTTCCCGAATGATTTCCGCCCGTTCAATCAATGCCGGGTCGTTTATCAGGGTAGCGCCGCCCTCGCCCCCCGCCGTGTAGTTTTTGGTTTCATGGAAACTGAAACAGCCGATATGGCCAATGGTGCCCAGAGCCTTGCCTTTATAGGTGGACATCACCCCCTGGGCGGCATCTTCCACCACAAACAACCGGTATTTTTTCGCCAGCGCCATGATAGGGTCCATTTCGCAGGCTACACCGGCATAGTGAACCGGCACGATAACGCGGGTTTTATCTGTGATGGCCGCTTCGATCAGCGTTTCATCCATATTCAGGGTATCCGGGCGGATATCCACGAACACGATGGAGGCGCCGCGTAGCACAAAGGCGTTGGCGGTGGAGACAAAGGTGTAGCTGGGCATGATCACTTCATCGCCGGGGCGGATATCCAGCAAGATAGCCGCCATTTCCAGCGACGCGGTGCAGGAGGGGGTCAGCAGTACCTTGGCGCTGCCGAAACGCTGTTCCAGCCACTGCTGGCAGCGCTGGGTAAAACCGCCGTCACCGCAAAGTTTGCCGCTGCCCATTGCCGAACGGATAAAATCTATTTCAGTTCCCACTATCGGTGGCGCGTTAAACGGAATCATGTGTTCACCTGTATAACCAATAAGCGGCGCTATCAATGGTCGCGCCGCATGCGATATAAAGCCGTAACGCGGCGATATTGCCGGTCTGGGTAGCCACCCGCAGGCGTTTTTTTTGATGCTCGCGACACCAGGCCAGGGCCGAGTTAAACAACAGGCGGCCGATGCCCCGGCCGCCAAAGGCCGGTTCCACCGACAGCAGCCCGATACGTACCTCGTCATCAGAGATATCCCGCAGGGTCACCATGCCGATAATGGCCCCCGGCGGGCCAGCCACCAGGCAGCGGTGATCAAAACGCCCCAGCACGGCGTTCTCGGCCCACAGGGCGTAAAAACGACTGCTGTCCGGGCCGGAATACCAGGGCTCACGAAACCGGCTCAAGACAAACGCCGTTGACGCCATGGAGCGCAACGCCGGAATATCCGCCGCATCTGCAAGACGGATTGCTGCCGTGGCCACCGTTTTGTCCGGAGCGATGCTCGTCGTTTCAGTTCCGGCCGTCACGACAGCGGCCCGGTGATTCGACCGCGCGGCGTAACCGGAACCGTCCGTGTGTTTTGACTTTGCCCGGGAGCCGGAATCGGCCTCGAATTGAACGTTTTTGCCCTTGGCGGCTTTGGCGGTCGGTGTTATTTCAACGCTGAGGTCGGTTTCACCCTCAACAAGACGAAAGCCCAGCGCCGCCAATGCATCAAGCTGTCGCGGGCAATGGGCCGCCACTTTGGCCTGGACGATTTTGTAGGCATCCAGCGCGGCGGACGTCAACGCCGGCGCCGCCGGGTTAAAGACCAGTTTGCCGCCGGAGAAACCGAAAAAATCGCTTTCCCAGCGCAGCGGCTCAATATTGGCGTGGACGGGCATGGAGTAAATCCACCAGATATTGGCCGTAGCCGGTTTTAGACAATGCTTGGGCCGCCCGGCGCACGCCGTCGTCGTCCAGCCAACCGTTACGCCAGCCGATCTCCTCCAGGCAGGCGATTTTAAACCCCTGGCGTTTTTCCACCGTCTGCACAAACATGCTGGCCTCGATCAGACTGTCATGGGTGCCGGTATCCAGCCAGGCAAAGCCCCGGCCGAGGAGCTGCACCTGTAGTTGGTCGCGCTCCAGGTACATTTGGTTGATAGAGGTAATCTCCAATTCACCGCGAGATGAAGGGGTAACCTGTTTGGCGAATTCAACCACCTGGGCATCATAAAAATAGAGACCGGTCACCGCCCAATTGGATTTGGCCCGCACCGGCTTCTCTTCCAATGACAGCGCCCGAAAATTATCATCAAATTCAACCACGCCGAAGCGTTCGGGATCCATTACCTGATATCCGAAAATGGTCGCGCCCTGGGTGCGCGCCGCCACCTGCCTTAATTTCGGACTGAACCCCTGGCCGAAGTAGATATTATCCCCCAGCACCAAACAACAGGGTTCGCCGCCGATAAAGGTTTCGCCAATCAGAAAGGCCTGCGCCAATCCATCGGGGCTGGGCTGGCCGGCATAGCTGAGGCGAATGCCGAACTCGTCGCCGTTACCCAGCAATCGCCGATAGGAAGGCAGATCATCGGGGGTGGTGATGATCAGGATGTCTCTGATACCCGCCAGCATCAGCACCGACAAGGGATAATAGATCATCGGCTTGTCGTAAATGGGCAACAGCTGTTTGGACACGCCGCGGGTAATGGGATGAAGGCGAGTGCCGGAGCCGCCCGCCAGAACTATGCCTTTCATAGGCTCTCCTGCCGTCGTTTCATGAAAAACAGCCGTGACCGGACACCGGCCGGCCATGCCGCAGACGAGCCTAGCGTGCCAGTCCCAGACGCTCGCCGGAATAGGTGCCGTCCTGCACTCTACGCCACCAGGCCGGATGGGAAAGATACCATTGCACGGTTTTGCGCAAACCGCTGTCGAATGTCTCCTGCGGGTGCCAACCCAATTCACGTTCGATTTTTCCGGCGTCAATGGCGTAACGCCGATCGTGCCCGGGCCGGTCGGCCACAAACTGAATTAAATCACGGAAATGCGCCACGCCGGCAGGCTTGGCAACCGCGCACTCTTCCAATATCTCGCAGATCGACGCCACAACATCGATATTTTTACGTTGGTTGTGGCCGCCGATATTGTAGGTATCGCCAATCTTCCCAACCTGCGCCACCCGGTACAAGGCCTGTGCGTGATCCTCCACGTACAGCCAATCCCGAATCTGTCCGCCGTCGCCATACACCGGCAACGGTTTTCCCGCCAGGGCATTCAATATTACCAGCGGAATCAGCTTTTCCGGAAACTGATAGGGGCCGTAATTATTGGAACAATTGGTGATAAGCGTGGGCAAACCATAGGTTCGCAGCCAGGCGCGCACCAAATGATCGCCGGCGGCTTTAGAGGCGGAATAGGGACTGCTGGGGGCATAAGGGCTAATTTCGCTAAACAGGCCTTTAGATGAGCCAAGATCCCCATATACCTCATCGGTGGAAATATGATGCAAGCGAAAAGCCGACTGTTTTACCCGGTCCAGCGACCGCCAATAACGCAGTGCCGCCTCCAGCAGGATATAGGTACCGTCGATATTGGTGCGGATAAACTCTGCCGGCCCGTCGATGGAGCGATCCACATGGCTTTCCGCCGCCAGATGCATGATAAGGTCGGGCCGGTAGGCCTGCAAAAGCCGATCCACCGCCGGGCCGTCACAAATATCCAGCCGTTGGAAATGATAGCGTTCGTCCCCAGATACCGATGCCAATGAGTCCAGGTTACCGGCGTAGGTCAGTTTGTCCGCCACCAGCACATCGTCCGGGGTCGAGGAAATGATATACCTCACAAGCGCAGAGCCGATAAACCCCGCGCCGCCGGTGACCAGTATCCGCTTCACCGCCAGACCCCCCGGGTATCCACCACCCACTTTTGCCGTATTGCCGAGGGCGGCAGCGCGTTGAACTGACGGTGATCCACCAACATCACCAGCACATCCGCCCGGCTGAGCGCCTCGTCCAGCGCGGTGAGAGTGACCTCTCCGGCCAGCGCCTGCGGCAGTTGCCCGACGTTGGGCTCAACCACCAGGGTGGTTCCTTGATGCCAGGAACCTATCCGGTGGGCAATGGACACCGCCGGACTTTCGCGCAAATCATCGATATCCGGTTTGAACGCCAAGCCGAAACAGGCGATGATCACGTCGCCGGCACGTTTATTAGTCTCAAACAGGCACTCCGCCACCGCCGACTTTACCTGTTCCACCACCCAGTCCGGCTTATCGTCATTTACCATACGCGCGGTCCGGATCAAACGCGCCTGCTGCGGATTCTGCGCGACGATAAACCAGGGATCCACCGCAATGCAGTGACCGCCCACGCCGGGGCCGGGTTGCAGGATATTCACCCGCGGATGGCGGTTGGCCAGACGAATCAGTTCCCAAACATTGATTCGCTGCTCGGCGCAAATCAACGACAGCTCGTTGGCGAAGGCGATATTCACATCCCGGAAGCTGTTTTCGGTGAGCTTGCACATCTCGGCGGTACGTGAGTTAGTGATGACACATTCACCCTCCAGGAAGAGTCGGTAAAGCTCGCAGGCGCGGGCGGAACAGCGCGAGGTCATGCCGCCGATCACCCGATCGTTTTTAATCAGTTCGGCCACGATTTTGCCCGGTAACACCCGCTCCGGGCAATAGGCGATATTGATATCCGCCTGTTCCCCCGCCGTCTGGGGAAAATGCAGATCGGGACGGGCCTGTGCCAGCCATAGCGCCATCTGTTCGGTGGTACCCACCGGCGAGGTGGATTCAAGGATAATCAGATCCCCCGGTTTTAATACCGGCGCAAGGGAGAGGGCCGCCGCCCGGACATAGGTCAGGTCCGGCTCATGGCCGTCTTTGAACGGCGTCGGTACCGCGATCAAAAAAGCATCCGCCGCCATGGGACGGTTCACCGCCCGCAGATAACCTTCTTCAACGGCGCGTTTCACCAGTTGATCCAGGTCCGGCTCGATAATATGAATTTCGCCGCGATTGATGGTATCGACGGCCCGTTGATTGACATCCACGCCCACCACTTTTTTTTGGCGCGAGGCGAACGCCGCGGCGGTAGGCAGGCCGATGTAACCCAGCCCGATCACGGAAATTGTGTCAAAACTCATACTTGCACCTGATGATTTTTTAAGGCTTCGATTATTCGCCGGCATGCCTGTCCGTCACCGTAGGGATTATGGGCCCGGCTCATGGCTTGGTATTCATCGACGTCATTAAGCAATTTTGATACCGCCGCCTGTATCCTGGCGGGATCGGTGCCCACCAGCAGGACCGTTCCCGCCGCCACCGCCTCGGGACGCTCGGTGGTTTCCCGCATCACCAGCACCGGTTTACCCAGGGAAGGCGCCTCCTCCTGAATACCGCCGGAGTCGGTGAGAATCATATACGCTCGGTCCATGAGGTAGACAAACGGCAGATAATCTTGGGGATCGATGAGTTTGATATTGGCTATGCCGCTTAAAATACGGTTAACCGGTTCGCTGACATTGGGGTTCAAATGCACCGGATACACCACCTGCACTTCGGGATGGTTGCAGGCAATATGGGCCAACGCGCTGCAAATTCGTTCAAAACCGTCGCCAAAACTCTCCCGGCGATGACCGGTAACCAAGATCAGTTTTTTTTGCCCATCGAGAAAATCGTAGCGCTGCTCAAGAGCGGTGCGCAAAGCGGCGTCATTCATGATGCGGTCGCGCACCCAAAACAGCGCGTCGATTACGGTGTTGCCGGTGATGAAAATCCTGTCCGCCGCCAGACCCTCCCGCAAAAGATTTTGCCGGGCGTTTTCGGTGGGGGAAAAATGATACATGGCCAGATGGCCGGTTAATTTACGATTGGCTTCTTCCGGCCAGGGCGAGTAAAGATTACCGGTGCGTAACCCCGCTTCCACATGGCCGACCGGAATATGCTGATAAAATGCCGCCAGGCTGGTGGCCAGGGTGGTGGTGGTGTCGCCGTGCACCAGAACCACATCGGGTTGAAACGATGCCAATACCGGTTTCATGCCAATCAGGATCCGGCTGGTAATTTCCGTCAGCCCCTGGGAGGGCTGCATGATATCCAGATCGTAATCGGGAACGATGTCGAAAAGACGCAAAACCTGATCCAGCATTTCCCTGTGCTGGGCCGTGACACAAATTCTTGACTCGAAGGCCGGATCATTGGCCAGGGCCAAGGAAAGCGGCGCCATTTTAATGGCTTCCGGCCTGGTGCCGAAGACACTCAACACTTTCACAGCAATTCCCTTCCGTCTCGTGTAAGCCACCGGGATGGCTTGTATAAGTTCTGCCGCGTAGCGGGCTACAGCAACATCATCGACGGCGGCTTAACGCTATCCCTGCGCCCACCAGCACACCCATGGCACCCCAGAGAATGAGCAGGAAAACCCGGCGAGGTCTGTCGCGTTTTACCGGTTCCTCAGGCGTTCTTAAATAACGATATGTCTGGAATTTATTCTGCAATGTCGGTCCTACATTCAGCGTAGCCAACATTGCGCGATTCTGATCGTATTCCACATCATAATTGGGGCCGGCGACCTGTAATGCCGAGAGCCTGGCTTGCAGCTCCGGTTGCCCTAACAGGTACAGTGCGGACTGCGGTAATGGCGCTGCCGACGCATCGGTTTGACTATGGCTTATCCCCTGCTGCTTCGCAATCTCCAAGGCCTGCCGAAGCGCATTCACATCCCGTTCAAACATGGCCTGCGCCACCGCCTCCTGACGCTTGACCTGAGCCTTCAGGGAGAGGGTTCGAGCCGTCCATGCGCCGGTGACATCTTCGTTCAAAAACCCGTCCGCGCGCTGGTTGGCATAAGCGACATAAGCACGCAACAGCGTATTGGCATCCGCCGCCGTCTCGGCTGTCAAGGTCACCTGATCCGGCAGCTTTTTAGCATCGTCGCGGGGGCTAAACTGGATGTCATTGATCATTTCATCCAGCAGCAGCGCGTCGGTACGGGGATTTCCCTCTTTACGCGCATTGTAATAAGCGCTTTGTAAGTAGAAATCACGCCGGGTATCATAGGAGGAGAGCTGGCGGATAAACTCCTGGTAGGCCTCATCCCCGATAGACGACATATCCGACGTCGGCAAGGTAGAGTTTTTCACATCAAGGTTACGTAAAAATTGCTGTTGTGAGAAATAGCTGCCCAACATATTCACCGTCGGCCGATCGGTGATGGTGGTCGCGGTCCATTCCTGCTTGACTAAAAAAGAGTAGATCAAGGCGCAAGCGGCAAAAACCGCCGCCATGGCGAAAATCCAGCGTTTGCCGCGCCATAGTCTGAGAACAAGGCCGTGAATATCCAGTTCGTTATCCAGTTGTGGATCCTGTGAGGAAGCATGTTTATCTGGTGTCATTTCCGTTCCGAAGTGCGGCCAGCCGTTAATTTTTTATCGCCGAACCGTCGTTTGGTCCGCTTCACGAAGCGCGCTACCCGCCAGGCGCATTTGAGCAAATAGCCATACAGTAAAAAGACCAATATGAATAAAATCAGCATCACGGATTCAGGCCAGGCCAGCCAACGCTCTCCCACGACGCCGAAAGCAGCCAGCAAAGCTGCCGTAACGGTAATGATAACGAAGGCTTGGCGGGAACTAAAGCCCGCACGCATGATGAGATGATGGATGTGTTGCCGGTCGGGGGAAAACGGACTCATACCCTTGCGCATCCGGCGGTACATTATGGCTATCATGTCCATTAGCGGAACGGCGATGATCCACAAGGCGGTAACCGGGTGCATCGGATGGCCGTCGCCCTGGGTGCTTTGCAAAATGATCCAGATGATGCTGAAACCAATCATGGTGCTGCCGGCATCGCCCATAAATACTTTGTAATGCCGGCCGAATACGCCGAGGTTAAGCAGGATATAGGGCAAAATGGCGGCGATCATGGCGAAACACCACATCCCCAGGGCAGGGTTATTATCCAGCCACATGAGTATGCCTATGGCTCCCAGGGATACACAGGATAACCCCCCCAGCAGACCGTCGATACCGTCCATCATGTTAAAGGCGTTGATGGAGGCCCAGACAGCAAACAGGGTAACCAGATAACCAAAGGGTCCGAGCAACATTTCCCAGGGGCCAAAGATTAATCCCAGGCTACTGATGTAGAGACCGCCGAAAACCATCATGGCGATAGCCACTAGCGCCTGAATGCCGGCGCGGGAGATAACGCTGATATCGTATTTATCATCAAGGGCCCCGGTAACAACCAGAATTCCCGCGCATAATAAATAGAGACCGATGTGGGGTACAGCGTGATCGGTGTAAATAAAAGTAAAGCAGATACCGGCATAAATGGAAATACCCCCCACCAGCGGGATCTGCCCTTGATGTCGTTTGCGGTAATTGGGTCGATCTACCAGACCTATCTTTTTGGCAATCTTGCGCAGAAAAAACAAAAAAACCATTGAGAACAGAAAAATGGCAATAAAATCAGTACTCATATTGAGTAGGTTCACAATAGAAAGCTCTCTGCATCCATCGGGCTGTTTGGGACGCTACTGTGGTGTACGCCTCACACTCTTTGCCTCAATTGCCACCAAAGTCCGTGACACTGAAATTTTTTTCTTTGATCTTTTTCATCGTACCCGACTCCGTCAGGTCTGTTGAAGCAAAAGACCGCTTGCCGTTACCCTTATAGCTACAACTTGAAATCTTTTGGGTAGGAAGGGTATGACAAGCAAGATGCGACTATCCTAGCATCACAAACAAAAAACGCCACGTTTAGACGTGGCGTTACCCGAGTTTTTGTTGTTTAAGAGCGTTTCATCATGTCGAAGAATTCGTCATTGGTTTTGGTCATGGCCAATTTGTTCATCAGGAATTCCATGGCATCGGTCTCACCCATCGGATGAATGATTTTACGCAGGATCCACATTTTCTGCAGTTCCTCCTGCGTGGTAAGCAACTCTTCTTTACGGGTACCGGAACGGTTGTAATCAATGGCGGGGAATACACGTTTTTCGGCAATTTTGCGCGAAAGGTGCAGTTCCATATTACCGGTACCTTTAAACTCTTCGTAAATCACTTCGTCCATCTTCGAGCCGGTGTCGATAAGCGCCGTCGCGATAATGGTCAGGCTACCGCCTTCCTCCATATTACGCGCCGCGCCGAAGAAACGTTTCGGACGATGCAGGGCGTTGGCGTCCACGCCGCCGGTCAATACTTTACCAGACGCGGGTACCACTGTGTTGTAGGCGCGGGCCAGGCGGGTAATGGAATCCAGCAGGATGATAACGTCTTTTTTATGTTCTACCAGACGCTTGGCTTTTTCGATAACCATCTCGGCCACTTGCACATGGCGGGAAGCCGGTTCATCGAAGGTTGAGGCAATGACTTCGCCTTTCACCAGACGCTGCATTTCGGTCACTTCTTCCGGCCGTTCGTCAATCAGCAGCACCATCAGCACGCAATCGGGATGGTTATAGGCGATGCTCTGCGCAATATTTTGCAGCAGCATGGTTTTACCGGCTTTCGGCGGAGCCACAATCAGTCCACGCTGTCCGCGACCGATGGGGGCGGCTAAATCCAGCACCCTGGCGGTAAGATCTTCGGTGGAACCGTTACCGCGTTCCATGCGCAAACGGGAATTGGCATGCAGCGGCGTCAGGTTTTCGAACAGGATTTTGTTACGAGCATTTTCCGGCTTGTCGTAATTGACTTCGTTGACTTTTAACAGTGCAAAGTAACGCTCGCCCTCTTTAGGCGGCCGTATCTTGCCGGAAATGGTATCCCCTGTGCGCAGGTTGAAGCGGCGGATTTGGCTCGGGGAAACATAGATATCGTCGGGACCGGCCAGATAGGAGCTGTCACCGGAACGGAGAAAACCGAATCCATCCTGCAATATTTCCAAAACGCCATCGCCAAAGATATCCTCACCACTTTTAGCATGCTGCTTTAAAATGGCGAAGATGATGTCCTGTTTGCGCATGCGGGCCAGATTTTCCAGCCCCATATTTTCGCCGAGAGTAATTAGCTCAGAAACCGGCGTATTTTTTAATTCGGTAAGGTTCATAATGGTGGGTTCTTAAACTCGGGGTATTTCTCGAACTATTCTTGTGGATGGTATGGCAGCGTAAAATCGTGCCTGTCTAACGGCATTTAATCCCAGTACATCCCGTTTGGGCTGATGAACAGCAAATCATGCAAAATGAATACAAGAAGACTGAAGATTGAGAGCGCCTAAAAACGGATCAATTCAAATCCAGATTGCCTGAACACCTTGCTTGATCACGCCAATGCTGTTCTATAACGGGACTCGGGCAAAGAGTAAAGCTCAGATTCAAACTACGGGTAAGATCTAAATGCAGTGGACATAAACTTAGCATGGTTCTTGACGGGCGTCTAGCGGTCAATACGAGAAATCATAACGAACACCAGGGCCCGGCAGGAAATCGCCTTGTGGGCGATTACAAATTTTTATTGAGGAATTCTTTCAGTTGGCCTTTGGACAGCGCACCGACCTTGGTTGCCACCACTTCGCCATCCTTGAACAGCAAAAGCGTCGGAATGCCCCGGATGCCGTATTTAGGCGCCGTTGCCGGGTTTTCATCGATGTTCAGCTTGGCGATGGTCAACTTACCTTCGAATTCATCAGCGACTTCGAGGAGTATGGGCGCTATCATCTTACAAGGACCGCACCACTCCGCCCAGAAATCCACCAGGAACAATCCCTTTGCCTGCAACACGTCCTTGTCGAAGCTGTCGTCACTTAAGTGAATAATTTTATCGCTCATGTTCTACTCCACAGGATTATCATTACCCGGCTGATTTAAGGGTTACTGACGCCGGGTTGACTTTATTTCACTGGATACGCTTTCGTAATTCAATAGTTAACTGTTATTCTACCACACTATGAGCAAAACACACTTAACCGAAAAGAAGTTTTCCGACTTCGCCCTGCACCCGCTGATTACTGAATCCCTTGTAAAGCAAGGGTTTAGTTATTGCACGCCTATTCAGGCGCTGACACTGCCCATCACCCTCGACGGGAAAGATGTGGCGGGCCAGGCGCAAACCGGAACCGGAAAGACGCTGGCCTTCCTCGCTGCCACGTTTCATCATTTACTGACACATCCCGCGGATGAGCAGCGCCAAATCAACCAGCCGCGAGCGCTTATCATGGCGCCGACCCGCGAGCTGGCGGTGCAAATCCATTCGGACGCTGAACCCTTAGCCCAGGCAACCGGCCTGAAAATGGGTCTGGCTTACGGTGGCGACGGTTACGACAAACAGCTTAAAGTCCTCGAATCCGGGGTCGATATTCTGGTGGGCACTACCGGCCGTCTCATCGATTATACCAAGCAAAACTATATTAATATGGGTGCCATTCAGGTAGTGGTGCTCGACGAAGCCGATCGCATGTTCGATTTAGGGTTCATCAAAGATATCCGCTGGTTGTTCCGGCGTATGCCCGCCGTTGAACAACGCCTGAATATGCTGTTTTCAGCCACCTTATCCTATCGGGTACGTGAGCTGGCGTTTGAACACATGAACAACGCCGAATATGTTGAAGTGGAGCCGCTGCAGAAAACCGGCTATCGGATTCAGGAAGAGCTGTTTTATCCGTCCAACGAAGAAAAGATGCGTCTTCTGCAAACCCTGATTGAGGAAGAGTGGCCGGATCGCTGCATTATTTTCGCCAATACCAAGCATCGCTGCGAGGATATCTGGGGGCATTTGGCCGCCGACGGACATCGTGTGGGTTTGCTCACCGGCGACGTTTCGCAAAAAAGGCGCTTGCGCATTCTGGAAGATTTTACCCAGGGCGCGCTGGATATCCTGGTGGCCACCGATGTTGCCGCCCGCGGCCTGCATATCCCGTTGGTCACCCATGTGTTCAATTACGATCTGCCCGATGATTGCGAAGACTATGTCCATCGTATCGGCCGGACCGGACGCGCCGGGGAAAGCGGCAGTTCCATCAGCCTGGCCTGTGAAGAATATGCATTGAACCTTACGGCGATCGAAAGCTATATTGGCCATCAGATCCCCGTCAGTAAATACAATAGCGATGCGCTATTGAGTGAGCTTCCCGCGCCGAAACGACTCACGCGCGCTCGGCCTGGTACCGGCCCGCGTCGTCATTCCGTATCCCGTCGCAGCGGAGCGCCGCGTTATAACCGCAAACGTCCGGGCTGATAAAGATGCTGAGCTGCACCTCCCTTTACGCCGCCATTGACTTAGGCTCTAACAGTTTCCATATGTTAGTGGTTCGTGAGGTGGGCGGCACCATCCAGACGCTGGCGCGCATCAAACGTAAAGTGCGCCTGGCTGCCGGATTGGATGACGGCAATCAGCTATCCCATGAGGCCATGCAGCGCGGCTGGCAGTGCCTGAAACTCTTTGCCGAACATTTGCAGGACATTCCGCCGACCCATATCCGCGTGGTGGCCACCGCCACGCTGCGCCTTGCCGTCAATGCCGACGCTTTCCTGGTCCCCGCCGGAGAAATCCTGGGCTGCCCGGTCCAGGTTATCAGCGGCGAAGAGGAAGCACGGCTGATTTATCAAGGGGTGGCCCATACCACCGGCGGTTCGGACGAACGCCTGGTGGTGGATATCGGCGGCGGCAGCACCGAGCTTATCGTGGGGCGCGGCGCTCAGGCACTGGAGCTGTTCAGCCTGGAAATGGGCTGCGTCACCTGGCTCGAACGCTGGTTTAACGATCGCAGTCTGACCAAGGAGAATTTCGAACAGGCTGAACGTGCGGCGCGGGAGATGATTCGTCCCGTGGTATCCAGTCTGTTGGCCTCGGGCTGGCAGATTTGCGTCGGCGCGTCCGGCACCGTGCAGGCGCTGCAGGAGATTATGGTGGCTCAGGGCATGGACGAGAACATCACTCTGAGTAAGCTGCTACAGCTCAAACAGCGGGCCATCCAGTGCGGCAAGCTGGAAGAACTGGAAATCGAGGGTTTGACGCTGGAGCGGGCGCTGGTTTTCCCCAGCGGACTGTCGATACTGCTGGCGATTTTCCATGAGCTGGGCATTAAAACCATGACCCTGGCCGGAGGCGCGCTGCGGGAAGGCATCATGTATGGCATGCTGAATATCTCGGTCTGCGAGGATATCCGCGAACGGACGCTGGAAAACATGCAGCACCGCTATCAGCTGGATATCGAACAGGCGCAGCGGGTGAGCCGGCTGGCGGACAATTTCGCCCATCAGGTGGCTAAAGCGTGGCAGTTGGACTCCCGATGTTTCACTTTGCTGCACTGCGCGACCATGATTCATGAAATTGGCCTGAGTATCGATATCAAAAATGCCCCGCAACATGCCGCCTACCTGACCCGGCATACCGATTTACCCGGTTTTACCCCTGCCCAGCAGAAGCTCATCGCTACGCTGTTGCAAAATCAAAGCCAACAGATTGACGTTGCCCAGTTGAACCAGCAAAACAGCCTGCCGCCCCGGATGGCGCAGCGCCTGTGCCGGCTGATGCGCCTGGCGATCATCTTCGCCAGCCGCCGTCGCGACGACACAGTGCCGGAAGTAAAACTGCGGGCGCTGGACGATACCCTGCATGTGCTGTTGCCCCATGGCTGGCTGAATCAGCATCCCCTGCGTGGGGAATACCTGGAACAGGAGAGCCAATGGCAAAGCTACGTCCATTGGCCGCTGTTGCTGGAAGAAATTCATTAATTAAACGTCTATCACCCTGCCCCTCCTTATCGACACCGAGTACGTTTGTCAGCAGTCTGAATCGAGCTAATACGCCTAGCGGTAGAGGGCTATTGAGGGCTTTGCCCTTTGGCTTTGGCCAGCTGCGCCCTGATATTGGCCAAATGACTTTGCCCTTTGACCATGCGGTCTTCCGGGCTGACAATTTTCCGGCTGCTTTCCCAGGCCAGATCGTCCTGGGGCAATTCCAATAAAAACCGGCTGGGTTCGGGCTTAATGGTTTCACCGTACTGGCGCCGCTCGCGGCACAGGGTGAAAGTCAGCTCCTTCTGCGCCCGGGTGATGCCGACGTAGGCCAGCCGGCGCTCCTCTTCGATATTGTTCTCGTCGATGCTGCTTTGGTGCGGCAGAAGGCCCTCTTCCATGCCAACCAGAAAGACGTAGGGGAACTCCAGCCCTTTCGAGGCGTGCAGGGTCATCAATTGCACCTGATCAAGCTCTTCGTCGTTGTCCCCCCGTTCCATCATTTCCCGCAGGGTAAAGCGGGTCACCACCTGATCCAGCGTCATAGGCTCGTTTAAATCCGACCCTTCCAGCATATCGGTCATCCAGGCAAACAATTGATCGACATTTTTCATCCGCATCTCGGCGGCTTTCGGGCTGGGAGAGGTCTCATACAGCCAGCTTTCATATTCTATGCCGCGGATGAGATCCCTCACCGCCGGCACCGGCCCGCTTTCCGCCTGCCGGGCGATATGGGCCATCCAGCCGGTGAACTGTTGCAGTGACTCCAGACCACGACCGGTGAGGGTCTGGCTTAGCCCAACATCAAAACTCGCTGAGTACAGGCTTTTCTGTCGGGTGGCCGCCCACTCTCCCAGCTTTTGCAGCGTCGCCGAACCGATTTCACGGCGCGGCGTATTCACCACCCGCAAAAAGGCGCTGTCATCGTCAGGGTTAGTGAGTACTCGCAAATAAGACAGCAGGTCCTTGATTTCCGGTCGGGCAAAAAACGATGTACCGCCGGAAATACGATAGGGAATGCGGTTTTGCATCAGCATTTTTTCAAACAGCCGGGACTGGTGGTTACCGCGATACAGAATGGCATAATCGCCGTAGCGGGTTTTATGGATAAAGTGATGGGCTATCAGTTCACCCACCACCCGTTCCGCCTCGTGATCTTCGTTATTGGCGGTGACGACTTTAAGCGCCTCGCCATAACCCAGGCTGGAAAACAGGCGTTTTTCATAAAGATGGGGGTTATTGGCAATCAGGATATTGGCTGCTTTAAGGATGCGCTCGGTGGAACGGTAATTTTGCTCCAGCTTGATCACCTGCAACGCCGGAAAATCCTGCTGCAACAGCGCCAGATTTTGCGGCCGGGCGCCGCGCCAGGAGTAGATAGACTGGTCATCATCCCCCACCACGGTAAAGCGGGCGCGGCTGCCCACCAGCATCTTCACCAGTTCATACTGGCTGGTATTGGTATCCTGGTATTCATCCACCAGCAGATAGCGCAGCCGGTTCTGCCAGCGTTCACGGGCCTCGGCATCCCGTTGCAACAACAGCGTGGGCCTAAGGATCAAATCATCAAAATCCAGCACATTGCATGACCTGAGATGGGCGTCATACAGGCCGTAACAGTGGGCGAACAGCTTATCCCGTTCGGTACGGGCCAAGCCGTCGGCCTGCTCCGGGCCCAGCAGATCGTTTTTCCAGTTGCCGATGGCCGACGCCAGTTGCTTTAACAGATCTTTATCGCCCTCCAGCCACTGCTCGGTCAGGTCTTTCAGCAGCGCCTGCTGGTCGTACTCATCAAATAGGGAGAATTTCGCCTTCATCCCCAGCGCTTTATATTCTTTTTTGATGATCTCCAAGCCCAGTGTATGGAAGGTGGCGATGGTCAACCCTCGCGCTTCCTGCCGTCCCAAGGTTTGCGCCACGCGCTCTTTCATTTCCCGCGCGGCTTTATTGGTAAAGGTCACCGCGGCGATATGGCGCGCCTGATAACCGCACTGGCGTATCAGATGGGCGATTTTATTGGTGATGACCCGCGTCTTGCCCGATCCGGCGCCCGCCAGCACCAGGCACGGCCCGGTAACAAATTCAACGGCATGTTGCTGACTGGGATTCAAACGCATGATGCTTCCCGGATTCAAGGGGCTGAAAGAGTCGGAGGAAGATTGTAGCAGAAAGCGCGGGGGAGATTGAGGGCTTAACGAAGATGATGCCACAGAGGATCTTCACAAAATCATGGTCGGCGAACACCTAAGTCCATCACGAAGTAAATGCTGATATAACAAATACCATGAAACATCGATATAATGCCTCATGGTATATTAGGCTAAATTGAAGCTACTGCATTCAACATATGTCATGAAATAGTAACTATTTGTTGTTTACCCAGCTTGGACCGAATTGTGGTTTAATCATAAACTTTCTCCCTTCGTTGATAATTATTACATTTTTCTTGATAACAACATTTATCCCGTCTTTCTATTCTTAATATAATAGAGGCATGATAAAGCAGAAATTATTGTACTTGTTATGATGATAATTATCATAATTCTTAATGGTATAAAAAATTCTTGTGTGGCAGAATTATAATTCTCAATAAATATATCAGATATGAAAATTAAAAAAATGATGCAAAAAAAGTTAACATAATTGATAATAATATTTTGTTCAGTTATTTTACTAACATACAATGTCGTCAATGATATGGAAGTTACTAAAAAACTATATTCATTATAATAGCCTTTTTTAATCGAGGCATAGTGAATATATCAATTCAATCTTTTACTGTCAATCAACGCTCGGGGATTTTTTATTGAAAATATTTGAGATAAAGCAAATAATTTTTATGTAAAATGAATAAAGAGACATTTATCTTGCTATATCCCTAGGCGCGAGCTGATGAACTATTTTATAAAAGCCATATGTTTATGGGCAGTAGGGAAGGGAATACTGCATAGAGCTGGACTTCCAACCATGGTTATTTAAAATCCTTGTCAGAACAGTTGTAAAGCTCCTTCTGGATTGATTAAATCACGCGCCACCCACAATCTAATCAGAGCCCCGGTACAGACCTTATAAAGGCTTCTCCCGGGGTTTCGCTTTCAGGGGTTGCGACGGATTATATCCTGTCTGTTTTTCGCTCTCCAAAAATTTCGCCGGAATTGGATAACCATTTTATTAATAGATCTGTGACAAGGCCGCCAGAAGGATTCAGAAAAAGTTATACACCATAATTATCTGTTGTTGACTACTTGAGAAAGAATCGCTCCGCTCACCCCTCCCCATGCGCCCGCGCATACGCCTCCAATTCCTGCCCCTACCAGCCCTGAGACCCCGGAAATATTCTTCGAGAGGTAAAGGCCTGCCTTCCCACCAATGAACATGCCGGTAGCCGACCCTAGCGTTGTGCATGCGATTAACGAAGCCAGGCGCGCCTCCGGCGAAGCAATCAACCACGCCTCCAATACCGTCATTCCAAGCGTGGCCGTACCGGCTGCCAGCATAGCGGCGACGGCCGTCAGGCTTACGTTATCGTCATACTGTTTATATTTAATGGATGTTTTTGGGCAGTTCCTGGCATTATTTAATGCCGTGGATAATTTTGATGTAGAATTATTATTGAGTGAACTAATTTCCGTAGTAGATTCGGTGCACGATAATGTTGATTCAGTGCCTGTGACCTTCATTAGATTACCTCTGAATGATATTTATTTAAGCTTAGGAAAATTATCGTAATCTGTAAAATCAGATAATAGAGCTTCGCCGGGATTTCGTTTTATCGTCAAATCTGTCCTGGCAATATTAGGAACTGTTAAGGAACCATTTAGTACCAGGGTGGCACTCTACAACCTCATTCTTTTGCTGTAAGCCATGGATGGGCAAGTGAGATCGGTCGGGCTGTCGAGTCCGACCTTTTTTTTTGGTCCATGGGCTTCATTACAATTATTTGACAAGATACGGCGAAATATACCTGCTGATCGCCTATCCCAAAAATGAAAAAGATAGCCTGACGAACAGCGAAAAGCCCAATGTAATCCGTTGCTGAACTGAACGTGATTGAAAGTGAAGGGTGAGCGAAATTCACGACATAAAAAAAGACGCGAGTGCGTCATATGCCGCCACTAAGGTTACGTATTCGGGAGACCAATCCCGACGCCTGATATTCAGGCGCGAAGGTGCGATACAAAGGAGGGTCACGAACGGCAAGAATTTTCGTTATGAGTCTTCCTCTCTTCAAGTGACGTCGCAAAATAGTATGCTATATTGTTCTTTATAATACTTAATGCGTCATAGAGTATACAAAATGAGAGTATTCCGCGTCGAGCAGGCCCTGAAGAAACTGGGCCGCGATATACAGGATGCGCGTAAACGCCGGCGCATAAGCACCTCGCTGATGGCGGAGCGTATCGGTATCACCCGCGCCACGCTCAGCAGGCTGGAGGCCGGCGATCCGAAAGTGTCCATGGGAAGTTATGCCATAGCATTGTATGTGCTGGGTAAACTGGATGAACTGGAAAAAATCATCGACAGGACGCGTGATCCCCTTGGGCTGGATTTGATGGATGAACAGTTACCCGTTCGCATTCGTACCGGGAGACAAGGATGAAGTCTATTAACGTCGTCATTCACTGGCAGGGCAACGAGCGCATGGTGGGCCAACTGGACGTGTACGCATCCAGAGGAACGGAACGTTTTCAGTTCGCTTATACAGCGGACTGGGCTAGGGACGGATTTGCCATTGATCCGGCATTGGAGCTCATTCCCCGGATCCCGTATATCGATAATAAACTGTGGGGGGCATTCCAGGATATTTCCCCGGACAGATGGGGTCGGTTGGTCCAGACCAGGGTGCAAAACCGCCATCTTTCCGAAAGCGATTTTCTCCTTGGCGTCAGCGATCATATGAGAATGGGGGCGTTGCGCCTCAGCGATATCAATCTGCCAGACGTTTTTCTAGCGGATAACCATGATGTGCCGAAACTGATGAATTTACGGGAACTGGAAGCTGCCGTTCACCGCTTTGAAGCCGGTCAGGAAAGTCCAGCCGATCTGGCAATGATCGCGCAACCCGGGTCATCTCTTGGGGGTGCACACCCCAAAGCCTCGGTGGAAGACGAAAATAAGCTGTGGCTGGCGAAGTTTCAGAGTAATACCGACACAGAACGGGTATCACTTTGGGAAGCCACCATGCTGGGTCTCGCAAAAAATGCCGGTATTCGAACGGCCCATTACCGGGTTCTGAATGGCGGCGGCGACAGACCTGTGCTCCTGGTAGAGCGGTTTGATCGAGCGGACGGTAAGCGTATCCCCTTTATTTCTGCCATGACGTTACTGGAGCGTAACGAAAACAGTAAAGAAGGCGCCAGTTATATTGATATTGCCGATGCCCTCACCCATTATTCACCACAGCCCGCAGCAGACAAGCTGGAACTGTTCAGCCGCATGATTTTTAACGCGATGACCGGCAATATCGACGATCACTTGCGTAATCATGGCTTTTTACGCGAGCCGCGGGGTTGGCGGCTCGCCCCCGCTTACGATATCAACCCGACGACGGAACATTATGCCCGCCGGAATCATAACCTGTCATTTGATAGCGACCGTTCCAGGCCTTCCCTTGATACCTGTTTGGAGCTGGCGGAATTCTTCGGTGCGGGAAAGGCTGAAATCAATACAGCGTTGGCCAAGATTGCTTGCGCACTATCAGACTGGCGCAGCGTAGCGAAACGCAATGGTCTCAGTGGCGAAGAGATTAAACAAATGGAGCGGTCATTTGAGCATGATGACACTGAGAAATTATTGCGCTATTTACCTTTGCAGTGATACGACCGAACGTCCCAGACGCTTTTGAATGCAGCCCTTTTAGCCAATCTCAGTGGATTAACGTACTGTTCAAAGGGCCAGCGCGATATCTGTAATCTTGAACCGTCCTGGAAACAGTTTTTTAGTTACGGCGTCAAAAATTGTATTATATGTTATTCTTTATAGCAGGTACTGCATCATAAGTTATACATTAAAAAATTCTCCTTCCTAAGTTCCTAAGTTCTGAATATTCGAATTGCCATTATCGGTAACACGTTAAGGATGCTCATGTTATAGAATTTATAATCGCCTGCAATTCGGCATCTCAATACAGCCAGGTACCATGGCGTATCCCTGATCATGCCGAAGTCACCCAAGGAAACGCTTGAACCCAATCGCCTTGTGTTTAAAGGGATCACCAGTTAGTGGTCACCTGCTAGGCCATCTATGCAGTGGGTCGATGGGCTTTATCGCCCTGCGCAGAGCAAACAAAGCATTACTCAACGGCCGCAGACGCTGCCTGATTTCACATTCACACCTGACGAGAAACCTAATGACGACCTTAAATGAAAGATTGGCATGGCGCTATGCAACCAAGAAGTACGATGCGACGAAAACTGTCCCCGCGGAAAAGCTCGAACGAATCATCGAAGCTGTGCGACTGGCGCCTACCTCAAGCGGGCTTCAACCCTTTGAGCTGTTTGTCGTGAGCAATGCGGATGTTCGCGCAAAAATTCGGACCGTGGCGTGGGACCAGGCGCAAATTACCGACTGTTCGCACCTGCTGATATTTGCCGCATGGGACGACATCACTCCAGATCGCGTTAATATGATGTTCGACCTGACCAACGACGTCAGAGGTTTAAAAAACGAGGGTTGGGAAAATTATCGCCAGCAGTTATTGGGTATCGTTGCCGCTCGGGGAACGGAAGCTAACTATCAGGCCGCCGCTCGGCAAGCATATATCGGCCTGGGCGCTGCCTTGATTGCCGCGGCGTTCGAAGAGGTCGACGCGACGCCGATGGAAGGATTCGACCCGGAGGCGGTGGATGAAATCCTGGATTTGAAATCGAAGAACCTGCGTAGCGTGGTTATTCTGCCGCTGGGTTACCGGGCGACCGAAGGTGACTGGCTGGTGAACTTGAAAAAAGTCCGGCGCAGCCGCGATAGTTTTATCACGGAAATAAAATGAACCGGACATTCCTGAACTTTTGGGCATTGAGGTTCGTCGGCTGTCAGCTCGTATAGGCTTTCTCGCTGTGCAATACATGCCGGCGAACATGTATTTGTGCAAGACGATGACAATAGGACGTTACGCCTTATTGAAGTTTTTTTGACAGTCTAATTGTTTGAATGAAAACCAAACCGTCCGCGCCGGCAATGGCGCGGAACTAAACTTAGTTTGCTACCGCAATGCGCTTCATGTCTTTCATATAGCCGCGCAGGGTGGCTCCGATAACCTCAATGGGATGCTGACGGATAGCCTCGTTCACATCACGCAGCTGCGCGTTATCGACTTCAGCGGCGGCGGCCGGCTTGCCCAGATCCCCCGGCTGCAGGCTGGACATGAATTTCTCTTTCAGCAGCGGAATGGCGGCGTTGGCGAACAGGTAGTTACCGTATTCAGCAGTATCGGAAATCACCACGTTCATCTCATACAGGCGCTTGCGGGCAACGGTATTGGCAATCAGCGGCAGCTCGTGCAGGGATTCGTAATAGGCCGATTCGGCGATGATGCCAGAACGGGTCATGGTTTCGAAAGCCAGTTCGACGCCGGCTTTCGCCATGGCGATCATCAGCACGCCGTTATCGAAATATTCCTGTTCGCTGATTTTACCTTCATATACCGGGGCGTTTTCAAACGCCGTGGCGCCGGTTTCTTCGCGCCAGGTCAGCAATTTGATGTCGTCATTGGCCCAGTCGGCCATCATGCCGCTGGAGAACGCGCCGCTGATGATGTCGTCCATATGTTTTTCAAACAGCGGCTTCATCAAGGCTTTCAGCTGTTCGGACAATGCGAACGCGCGAAGTTTGGCGCTGTTGGACAGGCGATCCAGCATTAAAGTGATACCGCCCTGCTTCAGCGCTTCGGTGGTGGTTTCCCAGCCGAATTGCACCAGCTTGCCGGCATAGGCCGGATCGGCGCCTTCGGCCACCAGCTTGTCGTAACAGAGCAGTGAACCCACCTGCAACATGCCGCACAGAATGGTCTGTTCACCCATCAGATCCGATTTCACTTCGGCGACAAACGAGGACTCCAGCACCCCTGCGCGATGTCCGCCGGTGGCGGCGGCCCAGGCTTTGGCCAATGCCATGCCTTCACCCTGGGGGTCATTTTCCGGGTGGACCGCGATCAGGGTCGGCACGCCGAAGCCGCGTTTGTATTCTTCACGCACCTCGGTGCCCGGACATTTTGGCGCCACCATGATGACGGTAATATCTTTACGGATCTGTTCGCCCACTTCGACGATATTGAAGCCATGGGAATACCCCAGCGCCGCGCCTTTTTTCATCAGCGGCTGCACCGCTTTCACCACATAGGAGTGCTGTTTGTCCGGCGTCAGGTTCACGACCAGATCCGCCTGGGGAATCAGCTCTTCGTAGTTTCCGACCTTAAAACCGTTTTCCGTGGCTTTACGCCATGAGGGACGTTTCTCGTCAATGGCGGCCTGGCGCAGGGCATAGGAGATATCCAGACCGGAATCACGCATATTCAGGCCTTGGTTAAGGCCCTGCGCGCCGCAGCCGACGATCACCACTTTCTTGCCTTTCAGATAACCCGCTTCATCCGCAAATTCATCGCGGCCCATAAAGCGACATTTACCCAACTGCTCCAATTGCTGGCGCAGGTTTAAGCTGTTGAAATAATTGGCCATCTTGCTACTCCGTCTCTATGACATCTATAGGGTATGAATTCCCGGCAACGGCCCGCCAAATTCAATTGGTGTGTTCCAGCCGGTTTAAAGGATCGTGGGCCCGGCTGGGGCGTTGTGCGGGATCGATATGGTGCTTACTATAAAGCATGCATCACGTTGCTGAAATTGATATATTAACAATCTCATGTTGCAGATTGTGCAATAACAACGGAGCGACGCTGATATGGATCTCAGGGATCTGAAATTATTTCTTCATCTGGCGGAAAGTCGCCATTTTGGCCGCACCGCCAAAGCGACCCATGTCAGCCCTTCCACGCTGTCTCGGCAGATTCAACGGTTGGAGGAGGACGTAGGCCGCACCCTGTTTTTACGTGATAATCGTACTGTGCAGCTTACCGATGCCGGCGAGCAATTAAAAATCTTCGCCCAGCAGACGCTGCTGCAATATCAACAGTTATCACACCGCCTGGGCCAGCATGGTCCTTCGCTGAGCGGGGAATTACGCCTGTTTTGTTCGGTAACCGCGGCTTATAGCCATCTGCCACCGATCCTTGATCGTTTCCGCGCCGAGCATCCACTGGTGGAGATTAAACTCACCACCGGTGACCCCGCCGATGCGGTGGAAAAAGTTCAGTCCAACGATGTGGATTTGGGCATCGCCGGTCATCCGGAAATCCTGCCCGCCAGCATTGACTTCGCCCCCATCGGCCAGATCCCGATGATCCTTATCGCCCCGGCGCTGCCCTGCCCGGTGCGAACCCAGGTGCTGGCACAAACCCCCGATTGGTCCCAAACGCCGTTTATTCTACCGGAACACGGTCCGGCGCGCCGTCGCATCGATCACTGGTTTCGCAGCAACCATATCTCAAACCCGCAGATTTACGCCACCGTGGCCGGACATGAAGCCATTGTTTCCATGGTGGCGCTGGGTTGCGGTATCGCATTGATTCCATCGGTGGTGGTGGACAATAGCCCCGAGCCGGTGCGTAACCGTGTGCAGGTCATTGAACATGGCACGCCGGTGGCGCCGCTGGAGCTAGGTGTCTGCGTACAAATCAAAAGATTGCAGGAACCGCTTATCGATGCGTTCTGGCAATGCCTGGACCGGTCATTCATATAGATGGTTGAAGTCACGTTATAAATGTAAACGTATTATCTTCGACGTTTATAACGGAGACACTTAATGACAAATTTCTGCTCAAGCCTATCGACTAAAACAGTAACCATATCCTATTCCGACCCCGTGGATTTACGCTACTCCATATGGGAAATATGGCAAAACGAAGCGATACCGGGAATGGGAGAAAAAAGATCCATCGCAGTACAACTCATGATTGAATGCGAGCGTAATAATAGCAAGGAGCTAAACCTTAGCGGCCTTGGCTTGACCAGCCTCCCGTCTGTACTGCCCAAAGGACTCAGAGCATTAGATATACACAATAATCAACTCAGCGAAATAACGCCGGTTTTGGCGCCTACCCTTATCACACTTGATGCCAGTGAAAACCAGCTTACAATCCTTCCGAATATGGGGTTTCTATTAGAATTAACATCACTCAATGTTAGTCATAACCGTCTCCTTGTACTGTCTGGTGATTTACCCCCTGCACTGGAAATACTTTTCGTTAATAACAACCTATTGGAAGAAATACCTATTCTGCCTTTATTTCTCATTAAATTTGTTGCTCACAATAACAATTTGATCCATTTTCATGGTGAATTGCCACCTACTTTGCAATTATTGGACGTAAGAAATAATAGTAGACTGACCCGGCTTCCGACAGAAATGCAACGGTGGATAGTTGAATTTTTTGCCAGTGGCTCTCAACCTAAATATATATCTTGTGGATCACCTTTTGACTTGAAGAAGTTTGGTGCAGACGTCAACCTCTTAATATCTATTTTTGGTCAATCCCGCTGACTATTCGGGCCTGCCGCGCCGGCCCGAATAGTTAAGGTCAAACGAAGCTCAATCCCGCTCCCCCGGGCCTTGCAAAAAAAACCGGAACGCCGGGTTTTGGGTTTCGTCGTGACACTCGTAACCCAGCGCCGACAAGTGTTTGTCAAATTCCGGCTCCCGTTCGGACAGTTCAAATCCCGCCATGACCCGGCCGTAATCGGTACCGTGGCTGCGATAATGAAACAGGGAAATATTCCAATGGGTGCCCAGGGTTTGCAGGAATTTCAACAGCGCCCCCGGCGATTCGGGGAACTCGAAACTGTACAGGCGTTCGCGCAGGGGTTTGGACGGACGGCCCCCCACCATATAACGCACGTGCAGTTTAGCCATTTCGTCATCGGACAGATCGACCACCTGATAACCGTCGGCGGTGAGTTCGGCCAAGATCTCATCCCTTTCCGCATGACCGCGGGTCAGGCGAATACCGACAAAAATACAGGCATTGTCCGCATCAGCATAACGGTAGTTGAATTCGGTCACCGCCCGGCCGCCCAATAGCTGGCAAAACTTCAGAAAGCTGCCCTTCTGCTCCGGAATGGTGACCGCCATCAGGGCTTCCCGCTGTTCTCCCAGTTCGCAACGCTCCGAGACATACCGCAGCCCGTGAAAATTCACATTTGCGCCGGACAGGATATGGGCCAGTCGCTCACCCCGGATATTATGCTGCTGGATATACTTTTTCATACCCGCCAGCGCCAGCGCCCCCGCCGGTTCCGCGATGGCGCGGACATCTTCGAAAATATCTTTTACCGCGGCGCAAATAGCGTCACTGTCCACTGTCACCACATCGTCCAGGTATGCACGGCACAAACGAAAGGTTTCGTCACCGATACGCCGTACGGCCACCCCTTCGGCAAACCCGCCTACCCGAGGCAAATCCACCGGTTCGCCGGCATCCAGCGCCGCCTTGAGGCAGGCGGACTCCTCCGCCTCAACGCCGATGACCTGGATTTGCGGCATCAGGTGCTTGATCAGCACCGCGACGCCGGCGGCCAAACCGCCGCCTCCCACCGGCACGAAAATACGATCCAGATGGGCATCCTGTTGTAACAGCTCCATGGCCAGCGTGCCCTGCCCGGCGATCACCGCCGGATGGTCGAATGGCGGCACAAAGGTATAATTGAATTCCCGGGAGAGTTCGATGGCCTTGGCTTTGGCTTCGTCGAAATTGGCGCCGTAAAGCAAGGCCTCGCCGCCGAAGCTGCGCACCGCGTCTACTTTGATATCCGCCGTCGCCACCGGCATGACGATCAGGGATTTAATGCCCAATTTGGTGGCCGACAGCGCCACACCCTGGGCATGGTTGCCCGCCGAGGCGGTCACCACCCCGTGGGCTTTCTGCTCTTCGGACAGGCCGGATATCATGGCGTAAGCGCCGCGCAGCTTGAAGCTGTGCACCGATTGCCGGTCTTCGCGTTTTACCAACACGGTATTGTCGAGGCGCGCCGACAGCTTATCCATATGTTGCAATGGCGTGACCTGGGCCACTTCATACACCGGCGAACGCAGCGTGGCGCGAAGATATTCCGCGGCGCACGGCGCGGCGGGAAGCGGTTGTGAATCTGACATGGCCTTAGCCCCCCAGCTTGCTTTTATCGCGCACCGCGCCTTTATCGGCGCTGGTGGCGAGCAAGGCATAGGCACGCAGGGCAAACGAAACCTGACGCTCGCGGGCATGAGGGCTCCAGGCGGCGTCGCCGCGCGCCAGCTCGGTTTCGCGCCGTGCGGCCAGTTCGCTGTCCGCCACGTCCAGGGCGATACTGCGCTCATGGATATTGATGGCGATGATATCGCCGTCATTTACCAGGCCAATCAGCCCGCCGCTGGCGGCTTCAGGGGAAACATGGCCGATGGAGAGGCCGGAGGTGCCGCCGGAAAAACGGCCGTCGGTAATCAGCGCGCACTGCTTGCCCAGGCCCATGGATTTCAGGAAGGTGGTGGGATACAGCATTTCCTGCATACCCGGGCCGCCTTTAGGCCCTTCGTAACGAATGACCACCACATCCCCCGCCACCACTTTACCGCCGAGAATGGCCTCCGAAGCCTCTTCCTGACTCTCATAGACCTTCGCAGGCCCGCGGAATATCAAGCTGTTCTTGTCCACACCGGCGGTTTTCACGATGCAACCGTCTTCGGCAATATTGCCGTAAAGCACCGCCAGCCCGCCGTCCTGGCTGTAGGCGGATTCACGGGAACGGATACAGCCGTCCTTGCGATCGGTATCCAGGGACGGCCAGCGACAGTCCTGCGAGAACGCCTGGGTAGTGCGAATCCCGGCCGGACCGGCGGAGAACATGCTTTTCACCGCCGGATCGTCGGTGACCATCACGTCGTATTGCCGCAGGGTTTCCGGTAATGTCAGGCCAAGCACATTGCCCACCTCGCGGTTGAGCAGTCCGGCCCGGTCCAGCTCTCCCAGAATACCCAGCACGCCGCCGGCGCGGTGAACGTCTTCCATATGGTATTTCTGTGTGCTCGGCGCCACTTTGCACAGATGCGGTACTTTGCGGGACAGGCGATCGATATCCGCCATGGTGAAGTCCACTTCCCCTTCCTGTGCCGCCGCCAGCAAATGCAACACGGTATTGGTGGAACCGCCCATGGCGATATCCAGCGTCATGGCATTTTCAAATGCGGCCTTGCAAGCGATGCTGCGCGGCAATACGCTTTCATCGTCCTGGTCATAATAGCGTTTGGCCAGGCCGACAATCCGCGTGCCGGCATTGAGGAACAGCTGCTTGCGATCGGCATGGGTGGCCAGCAGAGAACCGTTGCCCGGCTGGGAGAGCCCAAGGGCTTCCGTCAGGCAGTTCATGGAGTTGGCGGTAAACATACCGGAACAGGAACCGCAGGTGGGGCAGGCGGAACGCTCAATCTGGTTGCTGTCTTCATCGGACACGTTCGGGTTGGCCCCCTGCATCATGGCGTCAATCAGATCCAGCTTGATGATTTTGTCGGATAACTTGGTTTTGCCGGCTTCCATCGGTCCGCCGGAGACAAAAATCGCGGGTATATTGAGACGCAGCGCCGCCATCAGCATCCCCGGGGTGATTTTATCGCAGTTGGAGATACACACCATGGCATCGGCGCAGTGGGCGTTGACCATGTATTCCACCGAATCGGCGATAAGCTCGCGGGAAGGCAGGGAGTACAGCATGCCGCCGTGGCCCATGGCGATGCCGTCATCCACGGCAATGGTATTGAATTCTTTCGCCACGCCGCCGGAAGCCTCGATTTGCTCGGCGACCAATTTACCCAAATCGCGCAGGTGTACATGACCCGGCACAAATTGGGTAAAGGAGTTCACCACCGCGATAATCGGCTTGCCGAAATCATCATCGGTCATTCCGGTGGCGCGCCATAAGGCACGGGCGCCGGCCATATTGCGGCCATGGGTTGTGGTCGCGGAACGTAACTTAGGCATGCTCAATACTCCAGTTAATCTTTTTTGTCAGGCGGCCGATACCCTTCATCTTTCACGTTGCAGCTGTGTTGGCTGCGCCCGCTCATCCCAGTCACTTAGTTATCTAAGCTCCTGGGGTTCACAAGCTTGCCGCCTTGCTGCAACGTGAAAGCTATTGGGTATACGCCGCCCACACTCATCGTCTGTTTTTAGCTATTGACCGGATCCAGCCAGCCCCATCTGTCTTCGGTTTTGCCGGTAAACAAGCCGAAGAACGCCTGTTGCAATTGTTTGGTCAACGGACCGCAGCGGCCGATGCCCACCTGAATACCGTCGACGCTGCGCACCGGGGTAATTTCGGCGGCGGTGCCGGACATAAAGACTTCATCGGCCAGGTAGAGGGATTCACGGGACAGCACCTGTTCGCGAACCTCGATGCCGAGCTGCTTAGCCAGTTTGATAATGGCGTCGCGGGTGATGCCGGGCAAGGCTGAGGAGGTAAAGGGCGGCGTAAACAGGATACCCTCTTTCACTTCAAACAGGTTTTCGCCGGCACCTTCGGAAACATAACCGTGCACGTCCAGCGCAATCCCTTCCTGGTAGCCATGGCGACGAGCCTCGCTGCCCACCAGCATTGATGAAAGATAGTTACCGCCGGCTTTGGCCGCCGTCGGTATGGTATTGGCCGCCACGCGATTCCAGGAAGAGACCATGGCGTCGATACCCTGATCCAATGCGTCCTCGCCCAGGTACGCTCCCCAGGGGAAGGCGGCGATTATAACATCCGTGGTGTAATCTGGCGGCGGGTTGACGCCCATGCCTACGTCGCCCACGAATATCAGCGGACGGATATAGGCGCTCGTCAGTTTGTTCTTAATCAGCACCGCGCGGGTTGCCGCCATCAATTCGTCCACGCTCTGGCTTACCGGCATGCGATAAATCTTGGCGGAATCGCGCAGGCGCTGCATATGTTCACGATGACGGAAAACCACCGGCCCTTTATGGGAATCATAGCAACGCACACCTTCGAAGACTGATGATCCATAATGCAGCGCATGGGACATCACATGGACCTTGGCATCCGCCCACGGAACCATTTCGCCATTGAACCAGATAAAATCAGCTTTCTTCGTCGTCATTTTCTTTTCCTTACTCGTGCCTTAGGCGCGTATTTGTTGTGATGCCAATTGCAGGATCTCGACACAGGCGACATCCATAAGTTTACTTAATTGTGAAGACAGTAAATCGACCGAGCGTTGGCTTGCAACGGTCAACTGAATATTTATATTCTCGGAATTGCTTTGCGGCGCCATATTCATCGCGCAAACGCGGAATCCGCGATGGCGAACCACCCTCAGCACCCGTTCCAATAATTCAGGACGGGAGCGGGCGTCGATGGAAAGCTGATGCTGCATCATGATAATTTCTCCAACATGGTTTCATTGCCGGCGCCAGGGGGCACCAGGGGCCAGACGTTATCGTTTTCGTCGATGGAAACATGCAGCAGGTACGGACCCTGGTGGGTGAACATGGTCTCAAGGGCGGCATCAATCTGGTCTTTGCGGGTAATGCGTTGGCCGGAGATATCAAAAGCGCTGGCCAGTACGAGGAAATCGGGATTATCGGAGAGGATGGTTTCGCTGTAACGTGCATCGAAAAACAATTGTTGCCACTGTCGAACCATGCCTAATCGCTGGTTATCCATTAAAACAATTTTTACCGGCAGCCGTTTTCGCTTGATGGTGGTTAATTCTTGAACATTCATCATAAAGGAACCGTCTCCGGACACGCAGACCACCGTATCCTGCGGACGGGCCACCTGTGCGCCCACCGCCGCCGGAATACCAAAGCCCATGCTGCCCAGGCCACTGGAGGTGATGAAGTTTTCCGGCCGGTTAAAACGCATGTGCTGCGCCGTCCACATTTGATGCTGGCCGACATCGGTGGTGACCACGGTATTTTCCGGCGCCCGCAGGGACAGCTTATGCAACAGGGCCGGCGCGTAAATCGCTTGGCCGGGGTGATCGTAGCGCCACCGGTATTCCGCTTTAAGCGCCTGGGTCTCGATACGCCAGTCGTTAATGGACAGGGGCTGCGCCAGGGCCGGCAGCATACGGTTTAAATCGCCCTGTAACGCCACGTGCGGCTGCCGGAGTTTGCCCAGCTCCGCCGGGTCGATATCCAGATGAATCACTTTGGCATGGGGCGCGAAGGCATTAAGCCTACCGGTAACCCGATCGTCGAAGCGCGCACCCACCGCCATCAGCAGATCGCAGGATTGCACCGCCAGATTGGCCGCCTGATTGCCGTGCATGCCCAGCATGCCCAGATAACAGACATCGTCGGGATCGGGTGCCCCGAGACCTTTCAGCGTCGCGACGTTCGGCATGCCGGTTTGGGCGATAAATTCACGTAACGCCGGGACCGCGCGGGCCATACCGACGCCGCCGCCGATATACAGCATCGGTTTTTTCGCCTGGCTTAATAACTCCCGAGCCGCCGCCACGTCGCCCTGCACCACGCCCGCCTGATCGTCGAGGCTTATCAAATGCGGATTGAGATCGCCTACGGCCAACTGTATATCTTTAGGAATATCGATAAGGACCGGGCCGGGCCGGCCGCCGGCGGCGATGGCGAAAGCTTCGGTCATGATGGACGGCAGTTCATCCAAAGACTCCACTAAGAAGCTATGCTTGGTACAGGCTAAAGAGAGCCCCAGCACGTCGATCTCCTGGAAGGCATCAGTGCCAATCAGAGCCGAACCGACCTGGCCGGTGATGGCCACCAGCGGAACAGAGTCCAGCAGGGCATCCGCCAGACCGGTAATAAGGTTGGTGGCGCCGGGACCGGAGGTGGCGATACAGACGCCGACTTTGCCGGTTGCCCGCGCGTAGCCAATCGCCGCCATGGCAGCACCCTGTTCATGCCGGCAAAGCAAGTGTTCCACCCCGCCGTCATAGAGCGCATCGTATACCGGCATGATGGCGCCGCCGGGATAACCGAACACCATGTCCACACCTTGTGCGCGCAACGCCTGTACCACCCACTGAGCCCCGTTCATAGTCACTTCCCCGCCCGCTGGTGGCAGGAACAGGATTTTCTGCCGTTAATCATAATCTGTTCCTTATACTTTTTTCGTTTAAGCTGCCAAAAAATAAAGTGCAAAAAAAAACCCCGTCCTTTCGGTGCGGGGGTTTTCTTGAGAGTTAAGCTTGTTTGCTAAGCTATTCGTCGTCCAAGTGCAGCCCCGCACGGTGGGATAATAATCACCACCACGCTAATCACGACTAGGCTAATCACTTGGGCTAGGACTTTCATAAATAGGTTTTCATTTTATTTCACGTCGAATGAATGTCTACAGAGTTATCACAGTAGTGACGCCGGTGACAACTCTTTTTTATGACCGCCGCCGCGAAGAGCGGGACCGAAAGCAAATAAATATAAACATATTCAATAATTTGTTTATGCATGAATTTTTTTCATTTTCATCCTTCGATTGCCGGGAATACCCACTCCGCCATCCCTTTGCCAAGACCCTGTGAAACATCCCGCATATCACATGCCATAGACTCTACGCAGGAAAATGATTTCCCCATCGGCGTCGCAAGACGGTTTTTTTGCCGCAATGTTGCACAGCGCAGTCAGGCAGAATGAAGAAAAACAGCATGGAGGCAGTTATGTCACTGGCATTTGTTTATACCCGAGCTTCAATCGGAATCCAGGCCCCGCTCATCACGGTGGAGGCCCATATCAGCAAAGGCCTGCCCGGATTTACTCTGGTGGGGTTGCCCGACGCCACCGTCAAGGGCGCGCGGGATAGGGTGCGCAGCGCATTATTAAATAATGGCTTCGATTTCCCCGCCCGGCGCATTACCGTCAGTCTGGCGCCGGCGGATCTGCCCAAGGAGGGCGGACGTTACGATTTGCCCATTGCCATGGCCATTCTGGCGGCGTCAAAACAGATCCCCCGCGAGGCGCTGGACGGGTTTGAGTTTCTCGGCGAACTGGCGTTGTCCGGTGAAATCCGGCCGGTACAAGGCGCCATCCCCGCCGCGTTGGAAGCGTCTCGCGCTCAACGGCAGCTTATCCTATCGAGCCACAACGGCGCCGAGGCCGGCCTGGTGCCCGATAGCCGGGCAAGAATTGCCGAAAGGCTGCCGGAGGTCTGCCGTTTTATCCAGGGCGTGGGGGAACTGACCGCGGTGGCCTATCATGCCGACCCGCCGGAAGAGTATGAAGGGGCGGATCTGCGGGACATTATCGGCCAGCAGCAAGCTAAGCGTTCGTTGGAAATTGCCGCCGCCGGCGGCCATAACCTGCTGCTGATGGGGCCGCCGGGCACCGGCAAAACCATGCTGGCCAGCAGGCTGCCCGGCTTATTGCCGCCCCTCGACGATAACGAGGCCATCGAAGCCGCCGCCATCGCCAGTCTGGTCAGCGTCGATAACGCCCGCAGGCACTGGCGCCGACGTCCCTTCCGCTCCCCACATCACAGCGCCACCCTGGCGGCATTGGTGGGGGGTGGCACCCTGCCGCGACCCGGTGAAGTCTCCCTGGCCCATAACGGAGTGCTGTTCCTGGATGAATTACCGGAATTTCAGCGTCGGGTGTTGGATGCGTTGCGCGAGCCGCTGGAAGCCGGCGAGATCAATATCTCCCGCGCGCAGGCCAAGGTACGCTTCCCGGCGCGCTTCCAACTGATTGGGGCGATGAATCCCAGCCCCTCCGGTGATTATCAGGGCATCCACAGCCGAAGCGGCCCTCAGCAGACCTTGCGCTACCTGAATCGTTTATCCGGCCCGTTCCTCGACCGTTTCGATATGTCCATTGAAGTGCCGTTATTGCCTCCCGGCATGTTGCGCTCGCCAGGGCCGGGGGGTGAAGAGAGCGCGACGGTACGGGAACGGGTGCGGATAGCCAGGGATATCCAACTGCGACGCTGTCAGAAAATCAATGCGCACATGAATAATCGGGAGGTGGGCGTGTATTGCCGACTGGGGGAAGAAGACGCGGTTTTTTTGGAAAGCGTGATGGAAAAACTGGGACTTTCCGCTCGCGCCTGGCACCGAACGCTGAAGGTCGCCCGCACGCTGGCTGACATGGCCGGCGCCCCAGAGATACAACGCTGCCATTTGGCGGAAGCCGTCAGCTATCGTAGTATCGACCGCTTACTGCGACAACTTTGGCTGCAAATGGAATAACATGGGACGAAAGCCCCATGAAAGGATTAATCTTCGCTATCGGTATAATCTTCCACGACATCCATCTGCGGTTTTCCGCCGGACAATGTGTGGAAACGTTTGGGGCGACGAATATGTTCTATGTACTTGAACCACACTTTTTCATGTTCCGTTGAGGGTTCTTGTTCACCGTGACATACCGAAACAAATTGTTTCTCTTCGTCGGTCACTGGCTCACGTTTACCACTGTCCAGATCGTTGTAGGCATGGCCGCAACGCTCCAGTAATTGAGCTTCCCGTATGGTGAAATGGCCATGTCGTGAAAACCCGCGAGGGTAGTTTTTGTTATCGAAATAACGATTGGTAGTAGAAAAGCTGTCCGCCATCTTAAGCGCTCCCCATCCTTTCATAAGCCGTACTGTTTATGGCGCGGAGTATTAGATAGGCTTGACTTTCTGTAAAACAAAACATTTAAATCGTCACGATAAAAATTTTTTGGAGATGGGCGTGGACACGGAATTACTGAAAACCTTTTTGGAAGTTAGCAGGACCAGACACTTTGGTCGCGCGGCCGAAGCGCTTTACCTGACGCAGTCCGCGGTGAGCTTTCGTATCCGCCAATTGGAAATACAATTGGGCGTCAGTTTATTCACCCGGCACCGCAATAATATCCGGTTAACGCCCGCCGGAGAGAGCCTGCTGCCCTACGCGGAGAACCTGATGTCCACCTGGCAATTGGCCAAACAGGAAGTGACGCGCTCCCTCCAGCATAACCTGTTGTCTATCGGCGCCACGGCGTCGCTTTGGGAGGCCTGGCTGGGACAATGGCTGCAATTACTCTATCAGCAACGCCCCACCCTACAGGTAGAGGCCCGCATCGCCTTACGCCACGCGCTGATAAATCAACTACATGAACGGCAGTTGGATCTCTTGATAACCACCGAAGCGCCCAAAATGGAAGAGCTGACCTGCCAACTGCTGGGGAATTTTTCGTTATCGCTGTTTGCCGCCTCCAGCGAGCCGGTGGAGGAAGAACGACCCTATATCCGGTTGGAATGGGGCGCGGATTTTCACACCTATGAAAGCCGGCTGCTGGTGCACAACCCGAATCCGATCATGAATACCACCTCGGCGCATTTGGCTCGTAATTTACTGCCCATCACCCAGGCATGCGTTTTTTTACCCAGTCACTGGGCGGAAAGTTTTCCCGAACTGGTTGTTATCGCCGATATGCCGCCGCTGCTCCGCCCCCTCTATGCGGTTTGGTTACAAAATAGCGATCAGCGCGTGCTCATTCGCCAGCTTTTGAAAACTCCTGTTATTTAACGCGTCTTAACGCGTCCATATCCGCATAAAAACGATTAGTCGACCCTGACTACCCCTTCAGGTTAAAAGTGCGTTAAAAGCTGTTTCAGGGGGGTTAACGAGACCCCGATCACAATCCTGGTCTATCACGTTTTAACGCTTCGATTCCCGATGGTGCGGGGAATACTGGTGACCTTGGCATTCTGCTTGTTCTCCCACAGCGAATTCAGCAGGCGCTGAAGGGCGATAAAAGTGAACAGCAATATACCGATGACGATTTTGGTCCACCAGGAGCTCAAGGTGCCGTCAAAGTTGATATAGGTCTGGATCAACCCCTGTATAAGCACCCCGAACAAAGTACCGAACACCGTGCCGATACCTCCGCTAAGCAGAGTGCCGCCGATAACCACCGAGGCGATGGCATCCAGCTCCACGCCCATGCCCGCCAGCGCATAACCGGCGGAGGTGTAAATCGAAAAGACGATACCCGCAAGCGTGGCCAGCCCGGTTGACAGCATATAAATACGAATGGTGGTGCTGCGCGTGGAGACCCCCATCAGATTGGCGGCGGTGGCGTTGCCGCCGATGGCGTAGACCTGGCTACCGAACCGGGTATAGCGGGCAAGAATCATACCGAACACGATCACCAGCAGCATCAGTACCCCCATGGCGCTCAGGCGCCCACCCCCCGGGATCTGCCAGGCCAGGTTGGAGAGAGTGTCATAGATGGGATGATTGATCGGCAGGGACTCTTCCGAAACCAGGTAACTGGCGCCGCGCAGGAAGAACATACCGGCCAGGGTGATGATAAAGGCCGGAATCTTCAGGGTATCCACCAGCCAGCCCATAAACGCACCGAATCCGCAACCCATCACCAGCACCAGGGGAAAAGCCAGCAGCGGCGACAAGTGATAATCGCCGATGACCCGCGCCAGAAAAACGCCGGTAAACGCGATAACCGATCCCACCGACAGGTCGATACCTCCGGAGAGAATCACAAATGTCATGCCCACCGCAATAATGCCGAGAAAGGCATTATCCGTCAGGATATTACAGATGACCCTGCTGGATGCGAAGCCACGGAACTGGGTCAAGCAGAACAGATAGCCGAGAATAAAGACCGAGATGGTGATCACCAGGGGAAGATTACGTTTAAACATGGCGGCGGCGCCTCCTGAGAAAAGCGATGAAACTGGATGACTGCATCACCAACACACAGAGCACGACGATAGCCTTCACCACCTGGTTAAGCTCCGGTTGAAAGCCGGAAAGCAGGATTCCGGTATTCATTCCTTGAATAATCAACGCGCCCAACAGCGACAGGAATAGATTGAAACGACCGCCCATCAGCGAGCCGCCGCCGATAACCACCGCCAAAATGGCATCCAGCTCCAACCACAAACCGGCATTGTTGGCGTCGGCGCCACGAATATCGGCAGCGACGATAAGCCCGGCGACGGAGGCGCATATTCCGCTCAAAATGTAAGTCGACATCACGATGACCCGGGTTTTAACGCCGGCATTCTTGGCGGCGCGGATATTGATTCCCACCGCCTCGATAAACAGCCCCAGCGCTGTTTTACGCGTGAGCAGCCATACCAGCACCAGGGTGAACAGAGTAATAAAAACCGGTACGGGGAAATACAGGAGGGAACCGCTGCCAATCCAGCCCAGGGAAGGATTGTCGAAGGTGACGATTTGCCCCGCGGTAATCAGTTGGGCGACGCCGCGCCCCGCCACCATCAGAATCAGGGTGGCGACAAAAGGCTGTATTTTCAACAGCGCCACCAGCGTACCGTTCCACAATCCGGATAGCACGCCGACGCCCAGGGTGCATAAAATAACCATAGGCAGGCTGTAGCCATCTACCGTCAGCGTGGCGGCCACCGCGCCGGCTATAGCCATTACCGCCCCCACCGACAAATCGATGCCGCCGGTGGCGATAACCAGCGTCATGCCAATGGACAGCAAGGCCACCGGCGCGCAGCGGTTCAAAATATCAATCAGGCTGCCGAACAGCCGGCCGTCTTGCATATGTATCGAGAAAAAGTTGTTGGCGACAATACCGTCGGCGATTAAGACAACGATCAGCGCAGCCAGCTGCGGCATGCCGCTCGGCCACCGTTTGGCGGTAACCGTTTTAGTCAAGGAAGGCGTTGAACCGGACATAACTTCTCGCTCCTTAGGCGGCAATGGCATTCATGATGGCGGTAACGGACAAATCTTCCAGGGGTATGGTGGTAATGTGTTTCCTGTCACGCAGAATAATCACCCTATCGGCGTACCCCACCAATTCCTCCAGTTCCGAGGAGATAACCAGCAGAGCAAGGCCATCGGCGCACAGGGTTTCAATCAAGCGGATGATTTCGGCATGGGCGCCGACGTCAATGCCCCTGGTGGGTTCATCGAGGATCAGGAACTGTGGTTTGGTCAACAACCAGCGGGACAACAGCACTTTTTGTTGATTCCCGCCTGAGAGGAACTCCACGGGTTGTTCGGGACTGGGTGTCCGGATACCCAATTGCCGGATAAAACGCTCGGCGATATTGTTTTGCTCTTTACGTGAAATCGGGCGCAGCCAACCGCGCTGAACCTGGAGGGCAAGGATGATGTTTTCCCGCACCGATGCGGCGGCGATGATACCGTCGGTTTTCCGGTCCTCGGGGCAAAAACCCAGACCCAGCCGCGAGGCCTGGTTGGGGGAGCGTATGACCTTTTTCTTACCTTTGATAAGGGCGGTGCCTGAATCCGCCGCACGGATGCCGAAAATCACCTCTGCGGTTTCCGTCCGTCCCGAGCCCAGCAAACCGGCAAGACCGACGATTTCACCAGGCCGCACCGCTAAATCGAAGGGCATGATGGTGTTCTTTTTACCATAACCTTCAAACGCCACCACCGGTTTGTCGTTGAGCAACGTGCGACCGGCCCGCTGCAAGGCATGCTCATCCAATTCGCGTCCCAGCATCATTTTCACCAGTTCGATATGCGGAAGCTCGCCAGTTTCACGGGTACCGACAAATTCGCCGTTGCGCAATACCGTAATCCGGTCTGAAATCTTGTAAACCTGATCGAGAAAATGCGTCACGAAGATAAGGCTGATTCCCCGATCGCGCAGCTGGCGCATGATGGTGAATAGCATCTCCACCTCGTTGGCATCCAGACTGGCGGTGGGTTCATCCAGTATCAACACCTTGGCGGAAAGGTCCACCGCGCGGCAAATCGCCACAATTTGCTGCATGGCGACGGAAAAATGGCCTAACGGCTCGGTCACATCCAGAGCGAAGCCATAGCCGGCCAGAATGTCCCGCGCCCGCAGGTTGATTTCCTTGCGATCGATAAAACCGAACCGCCGAGGCTCGCGGCCGATAAACAAATTATCGGCAACCGACAAATTAGGCAGCAGATTGATCTCTTGATAGACGGTGCCGATACCCAATAATTGCGCATGAGCGGTATTTTTGGGATGAATGTCCTGACCGTCTAGATTGATGGAACCGCTATCACGTTGATAGACGCCGGTTAATGCTTTGATTAATGTCGATTTCCCCGCGCCATTTTCCCCCAACAGCGCCATAATCTCACCCCGTCGCAGGCTTAACGAAACGTCATTAAGCGCCTTGACGCCGGGAAAACTTTTGCTCAGGCCTGTGATGCTGAGTAACACGTCGTCATGCTTTTCGCTGATGCTCACGGAATATGCTCCTGAAAACGTAGCCGGAAGAACCGCCTTATCATTACATCTAAGGACCCGGATTTTGACAAACCGTGTCGCGACCCGCCAGGCAGGATGCAGAAGAATAAACCGCCGCCGCTGGCCACACTTTGGCCAGCGGCATTTGCAACAACACAGATCATTGTGTTGCTACCGCATCTTAGACCTTAGCGCAGGGCCCATGACGCGGGATGCTTTATACCCGTCATACTTCAAGTTGCAGGTACGTTGGCTTTCCTGCAACTCGACGTATTTTAGGTATACTTCGAATATTCAATCTGCCTTCTGTCCCAGTGGCGGATTTTTATTATTTTGGCTATAAAACACCGTCTATTTATTAGTATCCCATACCGCTTTTCTTGGCTAACTGTGCCTGGGCATCGGCAGGTAAATATAATCTGCTTTCTGTTTTGATAATTTTAGGTGGTTTCGTTCCATCCTTTAAATATTTATTAAGAGCATCGAAGGCCGGGCCAGCCATATTAGGCGTCAATTCAACATTGGCATTGGCTTCTCCCGCCAACATCGCCTTATAGATATCCGGAACGCCGTCGATTGAACCGGTAAGGATATCTTTACCCGGTCTCAACCCTGCTTCCTTGATTGCCTGAATTGCGCCTATTGCCATATCATCGTTATGGGCGAAAACCATGCAAATATTTTTACCATTATTTTCCGCTTTAATAAAACTTTCCATGACGACTTTGCCATTGGTGCGAGTAAAGTCACCGGATTGCGAGCGAATTATTTTTATTGCCGGCGCTTTTGCTATGGCTTCCGCAAAACCTTTCTTGCGATCGATCGCCACGCTGGCACCTACCGTGCCTTGAAGTTCCACTACGTTACAAGGCTTGCCGTTCATGGTCTTCACCAGCCAGTCACCAATCAGCCGGCCTTCAAGGACGTTATCGGCGGTTACAACGGACAGATATAATGAGTTATCTTTTACCACAATGGCGCGGTCAAGCAGGAACACCGGAATTTTAGCGCTTTTAGCTTCCTGTAAAACGGGTTCCCAGCCGGTTTGTACCACCGGCGCGATAAATATGGCGTCTACGCCCTGGGCAATGAATGAACGGACCGCTTTAATTTGGTTTTCCTGTTTTTGCTGTCCATCGGCAATTTTTAACGTTATACCACGCTTCTGTGCTTCACTTTTTGCTACCGTGGTTTCCGCCGCACGCCAGCCCGATTCGGAGCCGACCTGAGAAAACCCCACCGTCAGCGGCGCGGCGAGTGCCATTGCAGACATCGCGACAGAAATGGCAGATCCTAAAAGTAAACGCTTCCACATAGTCATCGTCCTCTTATAATCATAAAATTTTCGGGTATCATTCGAATGCTAGCAATAATAAAACTAAACAAGAAAAGGGTTTTTTATATCGGAGCACATCACACTTTTGACAAATAGGAACAGAGATTTATCACAACTTATTCATTTAAATCTGTACCTTATGGATTAAATTGGTCCGGCGCCTCTGCTTAAGGAAAATTAAATGCTTCAAAATTAAGTAAATATCATCTTAACATTTCGCTCATTAACCTGTAACACGCGTAGAGACATGCATCAATCTGCTATATTTTTTTTCCCGAAAACTCAGTGGTTTTTCACATTTATTGCACAAGCATAGGGATTTTCAAAACATGCTTTTCTCGATAGTTTGAATTAGCTTAGTAAAATCGATTTGAAAATATGGACTGAATTGCTTTTATTATCCCGAATCCTACTTTTACTACAAGGTTCGGCATCAGGCCTGATCGGCAACGGGTCACCCTACTGCGGCGGCAGCTTCCGGGGAAGCATTTCGTTATAGATCTTGAAAGTCTTGTCGACGGCTTAATGTTATAAGCCTTGGTGATGGCTGGTGGAGGCCAAACCCGCCCTTAAATGAAAATCGAGTGAAGAGTCTGGGACCCACAGATTTTTGCAACTCATTAAGCTCCTCGTCTAAATTGTTATTTTTATCAATGATTTTTTTTGCTATTAAGCCATCTATTCAGAAGCAGCATTGATTATAAAATCATATAATTCCAATGCTTTTGAAGGTACTTTCTTCCTTAATCGGAAAAGGAAATTTTCTCTTTAAATTAGGCAATTGACGGCATTATATTTAACTCCTATTTTATGAAAGTGAACTACTGAATTCATCTCCATGGAATCATTATATTTAAAAATTACACCTTATGTTTAAAGATTAGTAGTTGACTATTTGCTGTTTTTATATTTTCGCTGAGCGCTGATCATTGGCGTCCGTTGCGGGTGAATTTTAGAAAATTCATTAATATCATCATACATTCATTATTGTGTTAACTTAACCTAATGTGGATACCGCTATGACAAATTCTACTATTTCATGTTACAATCAACCGTTTGATGACAGGCCAGCACCGCCCACCAATGGGTTGGCTTCCAATATTACTCCTACATCAGCACTGATTAGTTGGACACCTGGTATCGGGGGCACGCCTGTTGCATACTACGAGATATGGCAAGCCATCAGCCCCGGCTATGTGGCTGGAACATCTGATGGAAACACACCCTGGTTTGGTTTGGAAAATTTGGCCCCAGGCTCTGTTAATTTTTACCTTATTACGGCCTTCGGCATTAATGGACAAGCCAGTAATCCTCTTAATATCTTTTTTATTACTCCACAGCTTTTTTATACGCAGCCATATTATCCGCCACGCCCGAGGTATTGCCCGCCCCCACAAAACTGTTATCCTCCGCACCCGAATTGTGGACCTTATAAAAATTCAGGCTGGTAAACCACCTTATATTCAGTGCCGCCCGTAAATGGGCGGCAGCTTCTATCGATTATTTTTTAATAAAAGACTAACCATTTATTATCGTATAGGTACAATTAAGCCACTCCCTGATAGCAAAATTGCATTATCCGATAGGGGATGCATTACATTTAACGTATCGAGTAGGAGGCGGTCTCACAACCGCCGTCCTCTCACACCACCGTACGTACGGTTCCGTATACGGCGATTCATTTACAACTCTGGAACTGCCTGTGCAACTCCAGTAGCGATAACAGACCGGCACGATCAAAGATTTTCTTAGGCAGCGCTTGATTCAGGTGTCTTGCCCCTGAGTTCCACCAGGGACCGCGTTGGTTCGTCGCCGATATCCACGCTCTTTCTTCGCTCAAGCCGCCTTTCATCAGCATTCTTGCCCGCTTGTGCAGCTTTTTCCAATGCCGCCACATAAGGCAACGCAGTTTACGGCGTATCCAGCCATCCAACTCTTCCAGTATCCCTTTGATTTCGGTCAGCCGGAAGTAACTTATCCATCCTCGCAGCACCGGAGCAAGCCCGTCGATAAGCGCTTTCAGCGCTTTTGAACAGTTTCCCGTTGTCAGGCTGCGGCTTTTCTCCTTCAGCCTGGACACGCTGCTCGCCCCTATCTTCAGTTTTGCCTGCTTGTGCCCTGTCAGGCTATATCCCAGGAACTTGCGCTCCCAGGGCCTGGCCACCGCGCTCTTTGCCCGATTCACCGACAGTTGGAGGTGCTTTTCCAGAGACCGGCTTATTGAGTTCATCGCCTGCTCTCCCGCTTTGCGACTGCTCACGTATATATTACAGTCGTACGCATAACGGCAGAACCGGTGGCCCCGGCGCTCCAGCTCACGGTCAAGGTCGGTCAGCAGCAGGTTGGAGAGCAACGGCGATAGCGGGCTGCCCCCCCGACATCCCTTCCCGCCGTTTTATTACCGCCTTGCCGCTGACCATGCCCGCTTCCAGATAGCGCCTGTCAAGGCGCTACGCGCCATGCCCGGCGCACTAAAAAAAAAGCCCCTCGCGTAAGCGAAGGGCTTTATCTGTTTTCTGGCAGGGGCGGAGAGACTCGAACTCCCAACACCCGGTTTTGGAGACCGGTGCTCTACCAATTGAACTACGCCCCTAAATAGGG
>NZ_JAAVUT010000018.1 GCF_018449575.1 Sodalis sp. dw_96
TTGCCGGTCGAATGCCACGCCCGGTGCGATAAACCGACCCTCGGCATACAGCGCGTCGTCATACCAGCAGGTGCCGTCAATGATGTACCCGGCGGATTTCAGCTCGCGGAACTTGGCGTTAACCCCTTCCATCAGGTCGCGGACCAGCGTCGGCGTGACGGGTTTATCCATGGCCCACAGGTGCGCCTCGGCCAGAGTGTCCGCCAACACCTGCGCGGTGCGGGTGTAGTTTTCAAAGGCGAACAGCGGGTCGTTGCTACAGGTGCGGGAACCCCAGAATTTAAATCCGTCCTTGCGAATAAGCGTGGTGACGCAGGCTTCATTCAGCAGGTCGGCATCGGTGCCGGTGGTTTGCAAATCCCAGTAGACGTGGCGGGAAATACCGATAACGCCGTTAACGTCCACATTGGATAGCGTCTTATGCCAGCCGGTGTCGTTGTCGATTTTGGCGCGCAGCCCTAGGGCGTAGGCGGTGGCATAAGCGGTATCACTTCACTGGCGGCGATGACCGTATTCCACACCAGGAAATCCGGCCATATCAGCATCAGCTCACGCTGGCTGAAATTGGCGCGGTATGTAATGGCCTCCGCCACCGTTTTGCAGTTCCAGGCGCTGATATAACCGAAAGCACGGAGCTGTTGGCAAATAGAGGCCAGGGCGGTAGCAACCTCCAGATTATCCAGGCCAGGGACGCCGATGATGCGGGGTTTAACGCCGGTTTCAGACTGGGCAGCCAGCAAGGCGTTCAAACCGGTGTAACGGCCTTCGGCATCCACGCCGCCAATGATATTGGCTGTAGTTGTGGCCTCGTCTTTGCCTTCGGCCACGCGAACCACGACGGTGACCAGTTTGGCCTGTGCGGCGATGGCGAGCAGTGAGGAACGTAGCGTGCCGGTGTTGCCCGCTTTTGCAGCAGCGGTCAATATATTGGTGATAAGGACCGGCGTGTTGAGTGGGAAGGTGGCGGCATCGGCATCGTCAGCGGTGCAGACCAGACCGACGACGGAGGTTGATGCGGTGGAAATGGTGCGTGAGCCGTCGTTGATTTCAAGGACGCGGACGCCGTGGTGGTAGTTAGCCATCGGGAAGATCTCTTGGTGAGGGTTATGGGTATGATGCAGGGATTTTTTTCGGTGGGCATGAGGTTTCTGTTTGATCGGGGCCAATACAACGAGGATAAAATTTAACCGGAAAATTTTGTCACGTATCGAGATTATTGAAATGAAGCCGATAAATATCGATTAGCGTATTTAGGAGATAAGTTTGTGGAAGATAGTGATCTCAATCAAGATATTATAAATAAAATATCGGCCATCAGGCCTTATTTTATTTGGGGTAAAAACGGTATAATTGATAAAATTATGCTATGGCTAATTTCAATTCCAACGTTGATTTTTGCTCTGATTATTTTATTTTATATATCAAATGGAATAATTGAAAAATATTATCCTCAGATGCTTGATCTTACCACAAATTACAACGCCTATTATCCCGTGGCAGTAAATATCATTTATATTTATTTGTGTGCAATTATGATGTTTTTTATATTTTTATCGATTTTTCATGGAATAGATGTTCTCTCTAATGGCAAGAAAAATAATGAGGCTAAACATAATTACTTTCTAATAGTACAAAATAGTAAGTTGAGTGATTTTGAACTAAACACTATGAAAATCATTGTCAGTGTAAATTTAACCAAAACTAGCAAAGAAATAAAATATTATCTAATGACGGGCGCCATGTTTGTATTTCTAATATCATCATGGCCTACATTGTCTAAATTTTTAAAATTAGATGCTGAGCTTTTTTTTGATAGCACCCCTTTCCCGATATTTTTACTGCTTTCATCATTTCTAGTGTCAGTTGTTATTCTGTTTGGAATTTTTATCGAAGTACAAAGGAGAAGTGCTTATGCATTAAATGTCATTGAAGCGGCAATAAGTTACAAACGAACAAGATATGAAAATATTTTCAAAATTAAAAAGCTTACGAAATAAATATTAAATGCTTTATCCTTTTTGAGTAATGTGAAAAATTATTCAGTAAGGGTGAAATGAGCATGATTTTTGTACCGACCCAATATGGCCGGTATAAAATTTTATCTTAAAAAATCCGATTTTGTCTTTTAACGCTTCATCCGAAAAAATTTTCCAAGTGTTGACACGAAATATCAAAATACTCCTGACTCATCTCGATCCCGATAAACCGATACCCCTGCCGCAGCGCCGCCACGCCCGTTGACGCACTGCCCACAAACGGGTCGAGTATCAGACTATCGGACCAAGCTTTGATTTGCTTTGTCCCGGTCTTACCCTGGTGGATGAAAATTCCGTCTTCCAACAATTGGCTTTTGCTCAGGCCGAGCACGTCACTTTGCCGCGCCAGGCAGAGATAGGCGATTTCCATCGCCGCACCAACGATACCCGAGGGCGGCGCAGCGGCAGCTATATCGGTTTTCTTGAGGGACATCCGGCAGGCAGCATTCAAAATTACCGGACCGACTATAAAGAGAATTGGAAAGCGGAAGGGGATGCCAAGCCATTGACGCGGGCTGATATCCGGCATTTAAACAGATAACGCAATGAATGATAAACAGACTCTTGCATATTGCATAAAACTGGCATAGATATCCAAAGATAGTGGTGATTTTATTCGCACGAAACTCAATCATTTCAGACATCGCTATTGCGGTTTTTTTGTTTTTTCTCTTTTACACTCTTTTGGTAATTTATAAAAAATCTTCACTTTCATTATTTGTTTCTGCACTTGCATTTCTCTTTATTTTTCTCAATATATATCATGATAAAGCTGGTCATGTTCCATATCAAGGATTCAAATGCTACCGAAATCATCAGAAAGACTTTCATACGAAATGTATTGATGAGAGATTGTATAATATTCAGGAACAGACTCTGTCATTTCGCACCCGGCAGAAAATATTTTTCAAAGCAAATTTTTGAAGTTGCAATTTAATACAAATGTTTTTCTAAAAAATCATCTTATCATCTTATCATCTTGTCATGCTTTTAGCTGAATACGTTTTTTAGTGTTTTTTTGTCATCATTTAGGCCAAGGAGTCGCACGATGAGACGTCTGGTTCTGACTTTTCAGGCGACGCTAGTACAGGATATCATACATCCGCTATCGCCCAATCGGGAGCAAAGTAAAAAGTCATGATAAAGAGACGAAGTACGAAACGGTCAGCGGTTATCATTTTGGCATGGTTGGCGGTGATCGGGGTTCTCGCTATGCTGGATCAGGCCCAAAACGAGGGCCTGATCAGCTCTCGGCGAGCCGCCAAAGAGACAAATTATCCGTCCTTCTGTGAGGTTCCACAAGTCGAACTCTTTTCATGTCGATTAAGCTCGAGGTGGATCGCCTCTTTGTGTTTGGACAAACAAACCAGCAAACTTCAGTTTAGCATTACGAAGGCACAGGGAACCACTGAGGTGCTGCCATTTACCCATCTGTACCAGATAGTCAACGCGGCCTCTAACGGATCTTTGACGATTATCCAGGGCAATACAACGCGCGGCATCTTGACCCTGTTCTTCAGTAATCATTATGCTAATGGCGAGGAAGACAGCGCCGTACAATTTGTGGGGCAAGCGGCCGATTATTGCCTTGATCCCACTATCCGTTATCCCTCCACCTTAATCCAGAGTCCTCAAGGGGGACTTCAGCAATCAATCGATATCTGGAGTTTGCAGAATTATGGTATGGCGAAGCCGTTTTTTGATAGGGCTACTGGAAGAAGAGATGAGACGACAATCTGGAGAATGTGGCCAATTAAAACCCCAAAGCTGGGGAAACACCCCATTAATAATCCCTAACAAGATTTTGATGTCATAGAAAAATATTATGTCCGCTAAAGAAAACATTGACAGATTGACCCTGCTTGTACAGCTTCAGGACTATAGAACGTCGGCCTTTAATACGCAAGACAGCGGTATTGCGAATAATCTGACAACCTTCTCATACGCTAAAACTCAAAGTGGAAATAGTTCTTATACTTTTGGCCTTTATTAATTTGATGTGGGTGCCAATCTCACTGTTCAAAATACATTAGTGAAGGCGCTCATCGTTGCTAACTTTACACACTATCTTCGACGAAAAAGCCACTGAGTGCGTTCGTCTCGTTCTCTTCGCCATCGTCAGGTCCAGGTGCCTTTGCCGGCGGTAATGCAGGCAAAGGCACCGGATGCTTCCCTTCAGGCTATCTCACTCTGTGCGAGCGCCTCTCGACAGAACGGATCACGTTGTAAAACGAGGTGCATTGTAAGTGCCACAGCGATGAGCGCCAGGATTACGCTGATAAGCCCGCCGGTCTGTGTCGCCAACCAAGAATAGTTTCCATTGATAACTATACTTGCCGGCATAGCTGAAAATCCGAAGACAGCGAGGTAGGCCGTTGGGGTCAAAAACAGTATGGAGACAGCTTTCCATCCCCGCAGATATTTTTCGTAGCGGTAGGCGAGCGAGGCGGCCAGAAAAAGTCCAGCAGAATTGGTAAACATCCACCATACAGGAAATTTTTGGAAGACAATAAATGGCTGATTACCGTAATAAAGATAAACCCCAGGGACACGCAGTAACAGTTCTTCAAACAAAACATCCACGGCGCCTGCGATTAAAAAAGCCCCCCATAGCCATTTTGTCTTGACTCCTTTTGAAATCAGGTAATAGTTAATATAAATTAAAACGGCACCGAAGGAAAACCACGCGGCAACCGTATACCACGTCATTTCCCTCCCCCATATGGAAAAAACTACATTTGGATTATGTGGTCCGATTGCATAGAAACAATCTCCGGCAATATCTACAAACACTTCCGGTACGACACAAAGAAGGCCACTGAGGGCAACAAAAATAGGAAGGAGGGATTTCCTTTTTGCTGCATGAAAGCAGGAAATACATACAACAATCAGGCCGCCAATGGTCCAGGCGATTCCGGCGTGCAACGTATTGGTAGCGCTGTAAAAAGTATCTATCGGTGGTATTGGTAACCCAAAAACCGGGTCGATTGGTATCGTTGATGTGCCAGCGGCGTTGGCTGCAATACTGAAGCCAGACAGCAACACCGCGAGCGGGACTCCCATAGCAGTTCCTATCTTTTTCCGAGGGGGCCTGCTCTTTTCACTATCATTTCTAGTCATTTCTATTTCCTTTTCAATAGCGGCCATTTGTACTGCGCCTGTTTCTTTAATCACCAACGTAGACTAAATAGCTGAGCCTAATAGCGCCCCATTTTTTTAGCCCATGCTTGTTGCCGGAGAAAGGGGACGCTGCTTCCATAAACTGCCCTACCTTTCGCAGTAATCGCCACATATGACGGCACAGGTGATTGCGAGTAACCGTTTCATGGAGTGCTAGCCATAACGGTTCAATCCGGTTTACCCAAGATGAATAAATAGGCTGATAAATAACGATAAATTTAGGATTTCCATCCAGCCTACTTTTGTGGATGCTATACACACCGACTTCCGCAGGCGGGATATGTGCAGAGGCGGGCTGTTTTTTATCGCAAGCAGTCAGAGCAAAGAAGACGCTCATCAGAATGCCTACACCGACGCAAGAAATCGGCTTTCTCCTCTCTATTGCTGCATGCGTTCTATTCATCAAGGGATTTTCTTGGAAACTTTTTTAGGTTGATTAACCAACCTATATGTAATAACAAAATATCACATCACCATTGGTTGTTTTTCGATGTTATCATAGATTGACTGACCGACCTATAATTGTCTTGGAGAAATCGTGCGTTCGATCAAAAATGTTCTAAAAGGCTGAATCGTGCGGTATCAATACAATAGTGGATAAAGGCATAGAAAGCAGAGTATCCGGTACTTGTATAATTATGGGCGGCGCACTAATTTGGTGCGATTTTGGGTTGAGTCACTTTTTGATTTCGCGGATAGTGATCACAAGAGACTCTGGGGATAGTCGCCGTAGCCATGATGGAAAAAGCTCCCTAGATCGAGGACGAACAATGACAGCAAATAAAAAATCAGGTGAAACGGCCATAGCCCGGCGACGTAAGGAACAGGTGCTGGACGCTGCGGGTAACTGCTTTCGCCGTGAGGGGTTTCATCGCACTAGCATGGCTCAGATTTCGGCCGCGGCTGATATGAGCTCTGGCCACATCTACCATTTCTTTAAGAGTAAAGAGGACATCGTCGAAGCCACAGTAGCCCGCGAACGCAGCGAATTGGAATTGCTCATCGAAAAAATAAAAACGTCAATGCAGCAAAAGGATGTCATTTCCGCTATTGTCGACGCAACTTCTGAGGAAGCTACCCGTTATTTGGACAGAGAAAACGCCGCGCTTAAGATGGAGATTTTGGCTGAAGGGGCCCGTAATCCTGTGGTTGCAGACCTTATAGAGCACTACGACAATGAGGTGTTTCAGGAATTTTATAAGGTCATTGGAAGTAATTCTTCAGAAACAATTTCACGCTGTGAGATAGTCTCGGCGTTAATGGAAGGATTGTCTGTACGCGCAGTTCGTAATCCACGGTTGGGGGAAACTCTTGACAGAGAGATGGTACGAAAAGTAATCCGGACCATTATGACCTTTTGATCCTGATTTCTGCCGAATCAGCTTACGTGAGGGATGAGGTTCTGGGCGAGTTTGGAGAGATCACTAGCAGCACTAGCCCTGCGGCGTAACCAATCTGGGTGACGGTAACGACCAGGCCTGATAATGCCGGCGGTATTGCCAAGGCTTGTCCAATCGTATGCGCCAGCGGTTGAGCATAATAGATTTTGGCAACAGTCATACCACATGCAGTCGCAAAAACAGTAATCCGGGCTCGAGAAAGCGAGCCGTGGTCTATTTCTTTCATAAAAGATCTCGATTCAAACCGGCACCATGGCGCCGGACAGCTCTGACTGGGAATAACGCTATCTTATATTTATGCTAAAAAATGATTGATAGTGAAAGATAAAATATTGCAAACTCTTGACCGCCAAGGAGTGCATATGAGTTACAACTCAATGATTCATGGCTTAATCATCTGGATAGAAAACCATCTAAATAAGCCACTTTCCATCGACATAGTCGCAAATAAATCGGGTTATTCAAAATGGTATTTGCAACGTATATTTTTACAGGTAACTGACCTTATGCTTGGTACCTATATACGTCAAAGAAAATTATTCGAAACTGCACTCTCGCTTTTAAAAACCAAGCAATCAATTATCGATATTACGATAGCTTATAGCTTCGACTCGCAAGAGACATTTACCCGAGCGTTTAAAAAAGTTCCATTGCACCCCTTCTCGTTACAGGAGGACCATGCCACCTTCAAATGTTGGGATGACAGAATCGAGGAATTCATCACTTATTAGATGCTCAACAAAAAGTGATGAATTACGATCTGTTTTGATATAATTATTCATCTCATATCATCAGTAGCAGTAATTATAATCATGTTAAAATAATGACCAACACACTAGTTCATCTTATTAAAAATAGCCACATTAATATTTATATAACATACATATAAACCAGCTATGTTATGAAAATAATTGACAGCCCTTCATTAAGATTTTATGCAAAGTAGACTACCCATATCTGCTATATTCGCTCTCAGGAAAATTCCATATTGCGGCAATTCAATTTCAATAAATCGATAGTTACCGTAATATACAGCCTTCACTATTAAAGCATTTTTTGCACATTTTTAATAAACTATACGCATTTTTTGCAAATGACCAATTAGTTTGTTGATATATTTTCATGACATGGATTTAAAACCGTCAAGCAAAATGTCTTCAGAGTTATATCCTAAATTTAGAGATATAGAGACCACATCAATCGGTGGAAATATATTTGTATTGTAAACACAGATAGGGGAAGGAACATGTGCAAAAATTTACAAACATTGGTGGAACCTTTGACACTAAGAAATGGTGCTGTTATTCCAAGCAGAATTGCTATGTCGCCAATGGTTGTTGAAGGTTCATCAAAAGACGGATTTGTATCTCAGCAAGATATAGACTATTTTCAAACGCGATCGAATGTTGCCGGATTGATAATCACTGGTGCGGCAGTAGTTAATGAAAACGGTCGTGGGTTTAACTATCAGTTATCCGTGTCGGATGATAAGTATATACATGGATTAGCTAAGTTAGCGGAAAGTATTAAAAAAAACAATAGTAAAGCGGTCCTGCAGATTTATCATTGCGGAAGAGAGGCAGTTATAGCTTATGAGAGACTGGGGGAAGTCATTGCGCCTAGCGCTATTAAGTTTCCCTTTCTTTCTTATGTGCCACGTGAATTGACTTCGAAAGAAATCAAAGAAATCATTAACGATTTTGGACGTGCAACCCAAAGAGCGATTACGGCTGGGTTCGATGGAATTGAGATCCATGGAGCAAATCATTATCTTATTCAGCAATTTTTTTCTGCGTATTCTAACCACAGAACCGACAAATGGGGTGGAAGCTTAAATAATCGCATGAATTTTCCTCTGGCTATTGTTGAGGAAGTACAAAAAGTCGTCAAAAAATTTGCTAAGGCCGATTTTATTGTTGGTTATCGGTTTTCTCCCCAGGAAATTCATGGTGAGAATGTCGGTTACACGATAGATGAATCTCTTCAATTGATTGAGGAAGTGATCAAGCGCAAAGTAGACTATGTTCATGTATCCATATTTACCAACTATAATTCGCACCCGCAAGGATCAACAGAATCATTTGGTCAACTTGTTAGAAAACAAGTGAATGGCCGCGCTGCCGTTATTATTATTTCAAATATCTTCTCTGCAATAGATGCTGCAAATGCTCTGGATCATGGTGATATTGTAGCAATAGGTAGAGAAGCTTTAATTGAACCAGAATTTGCTCTGAAAATTAAAGAAAACAGAATAGATGAAATTGCTTCTGCAATCTCTAAGGAATCGTTTTCCAGATTAGCACTGCCAGACAGATTAACAGAGTGGTATTTATCGGAAAACAATTCCTTACCTCCTCTGCCAGGTGTAGATTCCTTAAGATAGACAGGTAAAATGGACATCCTGGCTTATTGCAAAGTACGCTCAGGTGAGCACTTTATGCAAAAGCCGCCGCAAGCGATAAGGACAACGGATAGAACACCGCATACATTGCTAGATAAAAAACTATAAATTTCAATACGTTTCAGATAATCAAAATCCCATCATCAATCCAAGCGGATCGTGGTGCGTAGCCGGGAATGGGGGCGATCAGCAAACCACAACAAGCCGCCACGCCAGAATCCATGTAGCCTGGCCTGATAGCTGCGATACATGGGACTGCAGGGGCTTCGATCAATAGTAAACGAGCGGTGGCTGCCGCTTTGTTAATGGTAGATGCAGCATTGATGCGGTAGATCGTAGGGGCGTGTTCACGTTGAATTGTTCGAGATGTATAAGCGGGGGAGGACACGCTTTTTCCCGGGAAAGTAGACGGATCTCAGTGAAGCGGCGTCAAGCGACCGAGCATGCAGTGAGTTGTTTGCGATAGAGAGCGGCACGAAGTAGTGGCACTTCAGCGCGAAGTTCTACCGGAGCGGACCAAAGCTCAACAAAAAAGCCCATGCGCGTTCAGAAATGCGAAAGAAACGCACGCCTCGAAGGACGTTCACTTGTGGGATGCGTCGTTGGCTTCTATTATAATGAAACGATGTCTATGAATCAGATGACTATCTTTTAGATATCCGGTCATAATCTGGTATTTAAAAATTTATGATGTAGTTTAGTAATTGTCAAGCAATAGCATAGAAAAATTTATTAGAGATTATGAATATTTATTTCACATTATTCAATCAATTTTATAGTTCGCATGAAATGATATATCCTTATAATTTTTTTCACATGTCTATGGTGGGGTGACTATCTATGGATAATAATCTATCAATATAAAATCAATCCTGCTAATGTGAAATTAATAAAGGGGTTGTCATTGTTTTCAACAGCGACCTGGTGACACCGCCGAATAATATTTCACTAGACCTACTGTGACTGTAAGCACCCAATACGATAAGATCAATTTGATGAGCTGTAACATATTCCATCAATACACTGGCTACAGGTTTCCCATGAGATGATACTGGGTCGACAATAATTTTAACACCATGGCGATTAAGATAGACCAATAAATCGGCTCCAAACAAATCGCCATGATCTGGATGCCTGTCTGGATCGACTTCAACTACCGAGACTGACTGCGCCGCGATCAAAAAGGGTAAGGAATCTGTTATTGCACGCCTCGCCTCGCGGCTGCCGTTCCAACCGAGCAAAACCCGTTTGCCAATCTCGCCTGAAGGATTCGTCCATCCATTTGGCACAAGAAGAAACGGAACTCCGTTAGCTAATAATATTGTTTCAGCAGACCAGTTTTTCGGTAACCCATTGGTACCCGGATTACCGGCAATAATCATGTCTGCATATAACAAAAATGAATTAATACGTCGTTTTACTTCGCTATCTTTAATGATATAAAATTCAGAACTGATCTTTTCACTGGCTTGTGCCGCGTCGAAAAATTCTTTTGCCGTTTTCGATGTTTCAATCTCCTGGTCGCGATGAAATTTTGTCACCGATTTTATTGCCGCACTGCCTACAGAGTAGTTTTCATGGATACTGGTATCCCAGGACGTAGGCGCTATAAATATACCGATGAGATGGGCATTATGGTCACGGGCGATTTTCACGGCATAATCGATACGAGTCCAGCTGTCAGGAGAAATATCAATAAACACCACTATAGTCTTGAGCGCCATGAGTCGGTATCCTTAAAATATTTGAATAAAACTGATAAAATAATTGTTAATACTGGCCTGCTTGTACGCTCTTATACTGAACTGGCTCATATCAGAGAAATGCCTTGTACAAGCATATCCACGGCAAAACGGACACTTTGCTCTCTTTCGGGTATAGAAGGTTCGATGAGGAGCTCAAAGAGCAAGCCGGTTAGTGTCGCCTGCTGAGTCCAAAGGAGGCAATTCATCTTTTTTTCTACATCTTGATCCTGCCCACCACGAGCCCGCCGCAGCAATAAGGATAATGTGGCTTTTTTTAAACAGTCATTAAGCCGGCTTCGCATTGTTGTCACTTTGCACCTGACGGAGGGCTCCAGGGAACTCCACTCTGTTTCAAGAAGAAGAATCTGCATTAGCATTCGCGTATCTTGATCATTAGCAATGTTCAGCAATACTTCCGTAATAGCTTCCCACAGCGCCACTATATTTTTATCGTCAGGTAAATCATCAAATGGCATCTTACGATTTTCAAGCAAATGGACCAAAACATCATTTTTGTCCCGAAAATGCCAGTAAATGGCGCCTCGGGTCATTCCGGCATGTTCGGCAATTTTACATAAAGTTGCGGCGGCCCACCCCTCTCTACTGATGACGTCTGCGGCGGCTAAAAGGATCCGTTGGCGCGTTATCTTCGCATCCTCTACAGTCATCCTCACCATGATGAGTTACCTTCAAGTTAAGAGAAAAATTGGCACTTGGCCGTATTCACTTCCTACCCGCCATAGTGCTCTATCCCACTTCCCGGCCACGTATTTCAATACATACCTCTGGCATTATCCCGCGTCTGTCGATAAAACCGAGTCGAGGGATACTGGCGTGGGTTAAGGAGGACCATGGGTAACACCACATGCCCTTCTTAACGCGTCAACAACTCGCAACGACTCCGGCCATATCCTCATCATTTATCACTGTACCGCATTACAATACAGGTGTACCGTAAAAAAATCCCGTTTACAACTCTGTTTTGCGACTTCATCGATATGTGGCATCATTTACTCTGGAAATAAGGGGAAAAAGAATCCAAGGAAAATCGAACATGGTAGGGGATCATCTCAACGGGAAAGATAAGCAAGGAATGGCGGTCATTTCAAAAGCAGCGGCAGTGCTGCGCGCGTTGGGCCGACATCCCAATGGACTGAGCCTTAATGGCATTGCAGAAGAAACATCGCTTCCCCGGTCAACCGTACAACGGATAATCGATGCGCTTGAAGTAGAGCAGTTTGTTGAACCTCTTGAATCCGGTAACGGCACACGTCTCGGTCCATCACTAGGCCAACTGATGCGCTCAGCCCATAGCGATATTGTGACGGTAGTGAGGCCTTATCTTGAAAACTTATCGCAGGCAGTCCATGAAACGGTGGTCCTGGGCAGTGCGATAGGCCATCAGACGATAGTCGTAGACCGTATTATAGTTGAGCAGCCTCTTTGTGTGATTGTCCCTGTGGGAACAACCGCTCCTCCCTATACGACGGCGGTAGGCAAGGCGTTACTTTCACAGCTACCGGATGCCTCGGTTGAAAAATTCTTGGAAAACAGAATGCACCCGATGACGTCCAAGTCGGTACGTAGCATGCCCCAACTCCTTATTCAACTCCAGGAAATACGCCGTAATGGGATGGCTTATGATGAGGAGGAACATATCGAAGGCGTTTGCACTGTCGCCGTTCCACTGATGACAGTTATGGGTATAGGCCCTTACGCGGTGGCCATAGCCGCCCCGATACCACGTTATTACAGCAAGTTAGAATCGCTTGAAAAAGAAATCAAGAAATGCAGGGATAGCATCGAAATCGCATTGCAGTCGATATGGCGGGCAACATAAACAGCTGCTCGAAAGGTAACACGGGGTGATTTGTCAATGCCAAATGAATTTTTACATGGGTGCTAGCAGCAATCATTCATACAGATTAAAATAACTCAATATCATTTAGATACGTAACAGTATTCAATTTTTCCACGCTGTCAGGCGCGATAGCTGCCCATCGAATGTTGCAGGCGATGCCGGCTTTATAAACCGATCCCTTCAGTATATGAAGCACAACATATTCTCCTTCGGGCTTCTTTCAACCAGAAAAAAAGCAAGAACAATCGTTTTATGCTCACTGCTTTAACGATTTTTCCGGAAAAAGAGCGGCGGTGCTGGCTTTGATAATTTGGAAACCCGCCTGAATGTCGGTATCTTCAGGATTTAACAGATGCTGCATTGATATACCGAAAGACGCCGAGAGAATGAAGCGTGTGATCACCCCTGATGAAGTGAAATCCGGGAGTTCATGTCTGTCTTTATGACGAATAACCTGATCCTCTATCATGCTGGTGGTATCGGACAATAATGTCGCAATCTCAGCACGAAACTTATCCGAACCGAGGGCAACATTGAAAAACTCCAGAAAATTACGGTATGTATCCGTTTTTTCTTTCAGAAGAAACTCTTGATAATCAACCAGCGCCGTAATGCGCTCGCGAAGAGTATTGCTGTCCTTTAGCCAATCAGTCAGGCCGACAGCATAATCCTGTTTCATTCTTCCCAAGACGGCGGAAAATAAGCCGTCTTTGTTTTCATAGTAGTAATTAAGCTGGCCAAGGGCTACATCGGCCTCATCGGCGATGCCTCTGAGCGTCACCCTCGCACATCCTTTAGCTGCAATAGACTTGAAAGCAGCGTCGAGGATACGCTCCGCGGTCAATTCCCCTTTGGAAGCGATTGGCATGGTTATTCCCTGTCTGTTCATCATTGAAAAGTAAGCCACCGGTGGCGCCTTGATAATATCCTGACCGATATTCCATTTTACAACAGCTTGACGGCGGGTTAAAGCAAGCTTATTTTGGTACGGATGTCCGCATAAAAATGTGAGCAATCACGGTTATTGTTGTACGGTTATTTTTTGTCTGCCCTGATAGGACCGACCGGCGATGAACACGGATTTATGTCAGGTTCCTGAAGAGATAATCCACTGTTTTTTGATAAGTATGATGGCCGCGCCCCGTTAGCGATATCGGTATTTGTTCAAGGACTGCGGGTAATCTTTCTGTACGAGCGAAGTTTTTACTTAATTATTTTCACAACCTTCGTCTGTGTCGTTCCGGTGAGAGTGAACGGCTTAAGAATGAATGTGCTTGAATGATGGGATTATAAAGATTATGCGCTTTAAAAAATCAGTTATGTTTATGATTTTTTTGCTTATTGGATGTGATGGTTCCACCCCCCAATCCACGCAAAAGGCCTCTCCGCCACAGGTCAATATCGTCACGTTACATACCCAGGCTGTGGCACTTTCAACCAGTCTGCCGGGCAGAACTACGGCGGTACGGGGAGCGGAGGTCCGGCCGCAGGTTGACGGCATTATTCTGAAACGCCTGTTTACCGAAGGCGCTGAAGTGAAAGCCGGGCAACAACTTTACCAGATTGACCCGGTCGCTTATCAGGCCACCTTTGATAAGGCGCAGGCCACCTTGAATAACGCCGATGCCGTCGCCAGACGTTACAAACCGCTGTCGGAAGCTCACGCGGTCAGTGCTCAAGTCTATGACGATGCGGTCGCTGCGGCCAAAGAAGCGGCCGCCGATCTGGAAACCGCGCGGGTTAACTTAAAATATACCGAGGTCAGAGCGCCGATTTCAGGTCATATCGGTCGCTCGATGTATACGGAAGGTGCGTTGGTCACCAGCGGGCAAAGCAATTACCTGACCACCATCCAACAATTGGATCCCATGTATGTGGATATCAGCGAATCCTCCCAGGATTTACTGCGTCTGCGGCGCGCGCTGGCCGAAGGTCACCTCAAAGCGGCCGGGGACAATGCCGCCGCGATGCAACTGACGCTCGAAGACGGCAGTCCGTACGCTTACGAGGGCAAGCTTCAGTTCTCGGAAGTGACCGTGGATGAAGGGACCGGCTCAGTGACGATGCGCGCCACCTTTCCCAACCCGCACGATGAATTGCTGCCGGGGATGTTTGTGCATGCCCTCTTGCAACAAGGAGTACAAGAGCACGGTATCCTGGTGCCGCAGGAAGCGATCAGCCATGATGTCAAAGGTAAACCCTTTGTTTATATCGTGAAGCCGGACAATACCGTTGAACAGCGCACCATTGCCACCGGGGAAATGGCAAAAGGTCAATGGCTGGTGACCCAGGGACTGAGAGCGGGTGAAAAGGTGATCACCGACGGGCTGCAAAATATCAGAGCGGGGATCACGGTAATGACCAGCGAACGTCAGAACATCCCCGCATCAGAGAGCAACAACAATTCTTCAATGACTGACCCGTCGGCTCAATAGGGAAAATACCATGTCAAAGTTTTTTATTGAACGCCCTATTTTCGCTTGGGTTATCGCTATCGTTATTATGCTGGCAGGCGGCCTGTCCATTCTGTCATTACCGGTAAATCAATATCCCAATATCGCTCCACCTGCCATCTCCGTTACCGCCAGCTACCCGGGCGCCAGCGCAGAAACGGTACGTAACACCACGGTTCAGGTTATTGAACAGCAACTGAACGGGCTGGATAACCTGCGCTATATCGAGTCGCAAAGTAACAGCGATGGCAGCGCCGTTATTATCGTCACCTTTGATCAAGGCACCGATCCTGATATTGCCCAGGTGCAGGTGCAAAATAAAGTCTCGCTGGCAGAACCGCAATTGCCCGATGAAGTCACCAGCCAGGGGTTGCGGGTGGCCAAATATCAATCGAATTTTATGATGATTGTCGGTCTGACGTCCAAAAACGGCAAATTGAGCAACTCGGACCTGAGTGATTTGTTGGTGTCAAAACTCGAAGATCCCATCACCCGGACCAAAGGGGTGGGTGACTTTTTGGTGTTGGGCTCCGAGTATGCAATGCGTGTCTGGCTCGACCCCGCCAAGTTATATAAATATCAATTAATACCCAGTGATGTTTCCAACGCGATTAGCCAGCAGAACCAGCAGATATCTTCCGGGAAAATCGGCGGGTTACCCACGGTCAAAGGCACTAAAATCAGCGCGACCATTATCGGTAAAACCCGATTGGAAACGGTCAAACAATTTGAAGATATATTTTTGAAAGTGAACCCGGATGGCTCGCAGGTCAGGTTACGCGATGTCGCTAATATCGATTTGGGCCCACAGGATTACAGCATCTCATCAACCGCCAATGGACAACCAGCGAGTGGTATTGCTTTGCGCTTGGCCAGCGGGGCAAACATTCTTGATACCGCTGATAGGGTACGCGCGACGATTGCCAACCTGAAGTCTTCATTGCCTGAGGGAGTGGAGGTTCAATATCCCTATGACACCTCGCCGGTCGTCAGCGCGTCCATCGAGGAAGTGGTAAAAACACTGGTTGAAGCCATTGCGCTGGTCTTCAGCGTCATGCTGTTGTTTCTGCAAAACCTGCGGGCCACGTTGATAACGACCATGGTGGTCCCGGTGGTCTTGCTGGGCACCTTTGGTGTGCTGGCGGCAGTGGGTTATTCCATTAATACGCTGACGATGTTTGGCATGGTGCTGGCCATCGGTCTGTTAGTCGATGACGCCATCGTGGTGGTGGAAAATGTCGAGCGGGTGATGACCGAAGAAAACCTCGGGCCGAAAGAAGCCACCCTTAAATCAATGATACAAATCCAGGGTGCATTGTTCGGTATCGCGTTGGTTTTATCGGCGGTGCTGGTCCCTATGGCCTTTTTCAGCGGTTCGACCGGCATCATCTATCGGCAGTTTTCCATTACTATCGTATCGGCGATGGCGTTATCAGTATTGATGGCCCTGATTTTTACCCCGGCGTTGTGTGCCACCATGTTAAAACCCTCGGTCAAAGGACAGGTGAAACGTGGATTTTCCGGCTGGTTTAATCGGAAATTTGATTCCGGCGTGGTGTCTTATACGCGCAGTGTCAGTAGTGTTATTTCCCGACGCCATCTTTTCCTGCTGATTTATTTAGGCATTATTCTGGCAACGGGCTATCTCTTTACGCGCGTACCGACGACCTTTCTGCCGGATGAAGATCAGGGCATTATGCTGATGCAGGTGACATTACCGGCCAATGCCTCCGCCGAGCGAACTGAGCAGGTATTAATGGATATGAAAGATTATCTGCTGAAAAATGAGTCGGCGATGATCAGTTCGGTTTTTACCGCGAATGGTTTCAGCTTTGCCGGACGCGGTCAGAATAGCGCCATCGCGTTTGTGAAGTTGAAAGACTGGGGAGCCCGTACCCGGGCACAGACGGTACAGGCCTTGGCCGCCCGGGCTATGCAACACTTTGCGACATTGAAAGACGCGAAGGCCTTTGCCCTGGTTCCGCCCGCCGTGGTCGAACTGGGCAATGCGACCGGTTTTGACTTTTTTCTTCAGGATATTAACGATCAGGGGCACGAAGCGTTGATGAGCGCCCGCAATCAGTTTTTCCAACTCGCTGCCCAGGATAAACGCCTGACCGCAGTACGGCCTAACGGGATGGAAGATGAGCCCGAATATCAACTGCTCATTGATGATGAACGCGCGCGCGCCCTGGGGCTCAGCGTGGAGGATGTCAACGACGCCCTCTCCTCGGCCTGGGGCTCCAGCTATGTCAATCAATTTATGTATGGAGGCCGGGTAAAACAGGTGTATATCCAGGGACGTGCCCCATCGCGTGTCTCGCCGGAAGATCTGAATCAATGGTATTTCCGCAACAGCAAGGGTCAAATGGTGCCGTTCAGCGCATTCGGCAGCGGGAAATGGATATACGGTTCTCCCCGCTATGACCGTTTTAACGGTATCTCGGCGGTAGAAATCATGGGCTCGCCGGCGGCTGGTTTCAGCTCCGGCGAGGCGGTAAAAGCCGTCAATGACATTGCCGCTAAATTGCCCAAAGGATTTCTGGTGCAATGGCATGGCTTATCCTATGAAGAACAACTTTCCGGCTCTCAAACCCCGGCCTTGTATACCATTTCCATCATTGTGGTTTTCCTCTGTTTGGCCGCGTTATATGAAAGCTGGTCAATTCCCTTTTCGGTCCTGTTAGTCATCCCGCTGGGTATCGTGGGAACCGTTGGGGCGGTATTACTGCGGGGTTTGCAAAATGATATTTATTTCCAGATTGGGCTGTTAACGACGATTGGGCTGGCATCAAAAAACGCCATTCTGATTGTCGAATTTGCGAAAGCCCTGCACGAAAAAGAGGGTAGGGACATTGTTGAAGCGGCGGTTGACGCGGCCCAACTGCGTATCCGGCCCATTATTATGACCTCCATGGCCTTTATACTGGGTGTCCTTCCCTTATCAATATCCCACGGCGCCGGCTCAGGCAGCCAGCATTCAATCGGTACCGCGGTCATTGGCGGCATGCTGACCGCGACCTTCCTGGCCATCTTTTTTGTCCCCTTGTTCTATGTGGTGGTAGTCAAAATATTCAGTCGTGAAAAAAAGACCGCGTCCTTGTACCACGAGGCGACAAATCATGAATAAATTTTATCATACGCTACCTTTGCTGCCGGCTATAATTGCGGTGGCTCTGGCAGGTTGTACGCTACAGCCCAAGTATCACCGGCCTGCTTTGCCGGTGGCCGCTAAATGGGACGTAGACGGACCGGCAGGGGTAAACGGGGCGGATATCGGCTGGAAAGCCTTCTTTACCGATCCCGAAATAAAGCGGCTTATCGGATTGGCATTAGTCAATAACCGCGATTTGCGGGTCGCGGCGCTCAATGTCGAGACGGCGCGGGCACAGTTCCACATTGACCGGGCGGCGTTATTACCCACGGTGGATTTGTCCGCCAGCCAAACGTCCGAGCATCTGCCGGGGAATCTGTTCACAACGCAAAGCATCGGGCCGGTAACCTATCATCAATACGACGCCAATCTGGGCGTCACCGCATGGGAAATGGATTTCTTCGGCCGCTTGCGCAGCTTGCGCGACGAAGGGCTGGAGAGCTATCTGTCCACCGAGGCGACCCGGCAGGCGACGCAAATCAGCCTGATGGCTGAAGTGGCGACCGGCTATCTGACGTTGTGTTCGGACCATGAATTGCTGACGCTGGCGCAAAATACCGCCGACAGCCAGCAGCGTTCGTATGATTTAACTAAACGCAGCTATGATGGCGGGGTAAGTACTTCTCAGGACCTGGCGCAGGCGGAAACCACGGTGCGCAGCGCCCAGGCCGATGTGGCGCAATATACCCGCCAGGTCCGGCAGGATGTCGATGCCCTGCGCTTGCTGGTCGGCACCGAATTGCCCGCCGGGCTGGTTGAACATGCCCGGTTGAATCAGGACTGGCATTTCCCGGCGACCCCGGCTGGTTTACCGTCTGATTTGTTGACGCGGCGGCCGGATATTATTGCTGCCGAACATACCCTGAAAGGGGCCAATGCCGATATCGGCGCGGCGCGGGCGGCATTTTTCCCCACCATCAGCCTGACGACGGCCGGTGGCTCCTCCAGCAGCAGCCTCGACCATCTGCTAAAAGGCGGTACCGCGGCCTGGTCGTTTGTGCCTTCCGTCAGCCTGCCGATTTTTGACGGCGGCGTCAATCAGGCCAATTTAGATATCGCGAAAACCGAGCGAAAAATTGAGGTGGCGAACTATGAAAAAACCATTCAAACAGCGTTTAAAGAGGTTTCCGACGCCCTGGCCGGCCAGGTAACGTATCAGGACGAGTTAAACGCCCGCGCCTTGGATACTGCCGCCAACCAGCGCAACTATGATGCGTCGGATATGCGTTATCGGCAGGGGGTGGATAATTATTTGAATGTCCTGGTTGCTCAGCGTTCGCTTTATGCCGCGCAGCAGTCACAAATCAACACCCGATTGGGATTACTGGAGCAACAAATAACCCTTTACAAAGTACTGGGCGGAGGCTGGAAAGGGTAATCATCGATACCGCCACGGCCTGTTACCATCAATACAGGGCAGTCGTTGCGTATTCAATGATCGGAATGGACCGAAACAGGCACTGTGCGATTTCAGTCCATTAGTTTGGGCTTTGCGCTTTACCCCCCCCGTCATTGCTGTGTCTCGTCTTAAAAAGACGAGAATCAATTAGCAAGGAGAGTACGCATCAATTATGTGGACCCGGCAAAATTGGTCAATGGCTTGTGCTGCCGACTTTCAAAGTGCTGCACCGCACCACGACGCTGGGCCGTATTTGGCTCGAGGGGCACGCCCTAAGGATCGATACCTCGTGCGGGCAACCACAGTTTGCTCAGTATTTCCTCTATTTTTGGCGTAAAAAGATCACTCCCCGGAGCCTGGGCGTAAACCGATACTGTCCCTGGCGCCACTCCGATCCCTCCGGGTATCTCGTGTGAATGAGCAGTGACGCTCACCAATAATATTTTTAATCGTTGGCATGTGATAACAATTTCGTGCAGAAATCACAGACTCATCACGCCCGGCTGGGCACTATATCACGAATACTAAATCACGAATAAGTACGGCCGTCTCGCCATTGCATAGGCGTTCTCTCATTCACTACGGAAATCTGGCCGTGACCTCTGTGAGGTCTTCACGCCGGTTAGCGAAGCATTAATAACAATTATTTACAAATATTAAACAATATTTATGAAATGTGGATTCAATCACACTGACTTGTCTATAAAACGACCATCATTAACTTGCACTGAGGAGGTAATGATGAACATGAAAAGCATCTCAGCCAGTAACATCAGCATCAGAGATATCGAAGCCATAGCAGCGATAGCTGTCATCGTGTGCTTAGTGGCATATAATTTATTTTTTTAAAAAAAGGAGCCGGAAAGTTTTGGGATTAAATAGTTTCTTTCCTCTTATTTGATGGTACCTCCATTAAAAGAAGGTACCATTTTGTTTGTGCTTCTTCTTTCAGCCCAGGCGTTCATCACAACCTCCTGCGTCACACGACTGGTCGTCTAATTTTTTCATGGGACCAGAGGAGCGAATGTTGCCAGTAATAATATCAATTTTTTGTAAAAAAATGGGCCGACTACAGTCCTTAGGGGATATAACAATGAAATTGCCATGCATTGTAGGTTAGTAGCCCCGAGAGACAATGACAAATTAACTGTGCTGGCTTGTGGAACTGCCCCTATAACTGAATTTCCCAATTGTTCAGCAAAATGCGTTCAACTCTCATTTTAGCGGATTGCTGGTGACGGGCACTATGCAGATTATGAGAACAAAAAAATGCCCGTAGCATGTGAACACGGGCAAAAGCTAAAAGGAAAGGGGGAGTGTGAGACTGTATGAATACTAACATTGAATATTATGAGAATGTTAACAATTAATGCGGGTGACGCGAAAAATTGCCATTTAGCAAAGTGACGTCCCAATCATTGGGTGCTAAATAGATTTATTGGCTGGCTGAAACAATTTAGGAACAAATCCGTGCCGCATCAAAAAATTATCAACAGGCTCATCTCCACTGATACCGATGAACCGGCCGCCGCTGGCGTGGTGTTGCTACACCACTCAGCAATATTAAATAATTAATCGTTCCTCGGGGGAGAGAATAAACACCCCTTAAACTTAAATTAATATTAAACGACACTTCTCCTTAAAGCATAAAAAGACAATAATTTGACGGTCTTATGATGCAATCATAACAATGATACCTAATCAATCTGAGATTTACGGCATTTATGCACAAGCGAAGCAGGTTCGGGAAAATTACCACACATGAATTTTAGTGACAATAATCACATAGTCTTGTACCCCTAATTCTACAGGGGTTGCCGCGGTATGGATATGAACGGTGAAGTCCTTATCCGGAGTGATAATGCGTATCCCTTGTTTTTGAATTATTGTTACGACATTTTCACGAACGATGACTGATACCTCGCATTGCTTTGACCGTGCAAGATGGCCGGCAATATAACAACCTATCGCACTCGTTCCATATATGCACAGATTTTAGGAATACGGTGGTTCATCTTTGCTCCTTTATTTTCAATTGAGGGCAGGCCTTGAGTTCTTGAAACCGGTATTCGAATACCTTGATCCTGATGGCAAGGCAAAATTTTTTTAGAGTCACCAGCGTGATAACCTGAAGCTTACTTTGCGTGGCAACACGTGGCATGACCTCCCGTACAACCGAATGAAGTGATGTGATGGACGTCCCTCTTCAACGTAAGTCCTGCCAAACTTATGCTGAGTGATCTTTATCCACAGAGGTATAACATCATGAACACGATAAAAGTCATTGGTATCGATTTAGCGAAATCTTTCTTTCAGGTCTGTGTCTGGATGAGTGATGGTACCGTTGTATCCAATCGGAAGGTTGCCATAAGTAAGCCGTTGGATGCCATTCGCCACCTTCCGGCCAATACGCTGATTGCAATGGAAGCCTGTGCAACTTCGCATTACTGGGGAAGTACATTTCAGTCTATGGGCTATCTGGTCAGGCTTATTCCCACCCCGCATGTTAAAGCATTAGCCCGTTACCAAAAAAATGATGCCAATGACGCGCTGGCTATCTGTGAAACAGCGTTCCGTCCAGGAATTCATTTCGTTACTGTAAAAACTGTTGAACAGCATGATATCAAAGCGCTTCGGAGTGCCCGTCAGTTGATGGTAGAGCAGAGTACTGCGATGGCAAACCAGGCTCGGGCACTGGCGGCGGAACAAAAAATCGAGATCCCTGCCGGCATTCATATTCTTCAACGACGATTGCCTGACATTATCGAAGATCCAGAGCAATTTATTTCGCCGGTATTACGCCAACTGCTTTTTTCATTATTGGAAAATATACATTCGCTCAATGAACAAATATGTTCGACAGAGCACAACATAGCAGCTTTGTGCCAGCAGCAGCCAAAATACAAATCACTGTTGACGATACCGGGTATTGGCCCCCTCATCGCAGCCGCATTTTTGAGTGAAGTTAATGCAGATCAGTTTAATAATGGCAGACAACTTTCCGCCTGGTGTGGTCTGGTCCCCCGGCAACGCAGTTCTGGTGGGAAAAACAGTCTTTCTGCAATGACCAAAAATGGAAACCGCGAGCTTCGAATGTTGATAATCCATGGTGCCAGAGCTGTCATGTACTGGGCCCGAAAACGTGATGACAGCCTTGGGGTTTGGTTAAAAAAAATTGCTGAGCGAAGAGGAAAAATGAAAGCGACTGTCGCGTTGGCCAATAAATTGACGTTAATAAGATTTGCCACTAAAGGGTTGTTACTGTATCGACAGACAAGACCTGACACCTGTCATCATCCGGGGGTCAGGTCTTTTGCTTTTTCAGGGGTTATGATGAAAATCGTTAGGGTGCTGAACAATAATGTTGTGATTGCGTTCGATGAACATCAACATATGCGCCGTACTGGCTTTTGTGACACTGCAATAAGCTATTCAATACAGTATTCTTGCAGTTTATACATTAATGTCCGCAGACTGATCCCCAGGACTTTTGCCGTTTGTACCCGGTTATTCTGGTTGTTGTTCAAGGCTTGCAGTATGAGGGATTTTTCGTAATTCTTGAGGTTATCTTTCAAATTTACGTTTTGTTCAAAAGGTGTAATCGGCGTAACGCCGGAGGAGGGCATATTTTTGACCCGCTGCAAATGTTCCGGTAAATCGTCGGAAAAGATGATGTATCCAGTGCTCATAATCACTGCGTGTTCGATGGCATTTTCCAACTCACGCACATTCCCCGGCCATTTATACTCTTCAAGAATGCTGATGGCGCTGATATCCAATCCTAAAATATCCTTATTATTTTCAGCACTGAATCTTTGCAAGAAATGCCTGGCTAACAACAGAATATCCTCTGGACGTTCCCGCAACGGGTAGGAGTTTAAATGCATCACATTCAAGCGATAATAAAGATCGCTACGGAATTCCCCTCGCTCGATCATACTTTTGAGGTCACAGTTGGTGGCAGCGACAATACGGATATCTGTTTTGATAATTTGATTGCCTCCGACCCGTTCAAATTCACGCTCCTGCAAAACACGCAACAGTTTAACCTGCAAATGAGGCGACATTTCGCCGACCTCATCCAGCAACAACGTTCCCTGATGCGCGCGCTCGAATAACCCTTGTCGCTGTATTTGCGCCCCGGTAAATGCCCCCTTTTCATGGCCGAATAACTCGCTTTCCAATAAAGATTCCGGCAATGCCCCGCAATTGACCTTGATAAATTGGCCTTTTGCCCGCGGGCTATTATAGTGTATGGCTTTAGCAATCAGTTCCTTGCCCGTACCGCTTTCGCCGGTAATCAATACGCTGGCGTGGCTTTGCGCCACTTTGGCTATGGCCCGGCACAGCTCCATCATTTTGGGATTATTGGTCAATATACGGCCGTGGCTATAGCTGTCCGATAGTTCCCGGTGCAACAAATTGATCTCGTGTTTCATATCGCGCAATTGCAAGGCCCGCGCCATCAAGAGCTTCATCTCATCAAGTTCAAAGGGTTTGATGATATAATCGAACGCACCGAGACGTAACGCCTCCACGGCGGTTTCCACCGCAGCATAGGCGGTCATGAGAATCACCGGGATATCCTGATAAATAGCGTGCATGTGTTGCAACGCTTCAATGCCGTCCATATTCGGCATCCGGATATCCATCAGCACCAGATCGGGTTGTTCGTGTTTAAAGAGCTCAATCGCCTGTTCACCATTGTCGGCGCATAAAATAGTATTGCCGTTCTGGGAAAAAACGGCTTTCAGCATCAGGCGGACATTTTCTTCATCATCAACGATCAATATACGATTCGGCTGGCTCATGATGGATCCCGGTCTTTATTATTAATGGGTAACGTAATGATTAACGTCGTTCCCTGGCTTGGCTGGCTTTCCAGCGTAATACTTCCGTTATGGGCGGTCACGATGCGTTGGGCAATGGAAAGGCCCAGTCCGGTTCCCGTGGGTTTGGTGGTAAAAAATGGGGTAAACACTTTTTCTATATCATCAGGCATAATACCGATACCCGTATCATGAATATTTATTTGCACGCATTTGCCGGGGCACAGCGCGGTACTGATCACGACCTTTCCCGCGTTAATAATCGATTGCATTGCGTTGATGATCAAGTTGAGAATTACCTGCTTGACCAACGGAGGATCGACTTCAATCTGGGGTAAATTTTCGCCCAATCGCAAATCAAAATTCACTTTCTTATCTACACCATGAGCTTTTACCAACAGCAGGCTTTCCTTGATTAACGCGTTGATGGATACCCACTGATAATGCTGGGGATGGGGACGGGAAAATTCCAATAATTGTTGGATAAGCTTATTTATCGAGCCAATTTCTTTGCGGATGATTTTAATATATTCCATCCGTTGAGGTTCGGTTTCACCCTCGGTCAAATATTGTATAAACCCGCTGATGGCGGTGAGCGGGTTGCGCACTTCATGGGCAATGCCCGCCACCAGTTCTCCCAATGCGGCTAGCCGTTCAGCGCGGCCAATCTGGTCTTGCATCTGTTTTTGTGCGGTTAAATCGGTAAAAATAACCAGTGCACCGATAATATCACCGTCGGAATTATGCAGTTGGCTACTGCTGGCTTTGATATAGAGCATTTTGCTTTTGGCGGGGAATTCAACTTCAATACCCACGTGTGTCACGCCATAGTTCAGCGTATCCAGGATAGGACTTTGGAAACGGGCCTTGTTGAAGATATCACGATAGGGTTTCCCGAGGACTTCTTCCAGGCTGTAACCGGTTATAGCCTGTGCTGCCGGGTTGAAAATCCTGATGCAGCATTGATTATCGACGCTGACGATCGCATCGGCGGCACTTTCTATAATCAATTCATTCAGCGTTCTTGCTTCCAGCAGGGCATAGGATATCGCGTTTATGCTATCGGAAATTTCTCCCATCTCGCCATGCATCGGTGGGATGGTCGTTCTTAAATTAATGGGGAGTTTATACAGGCCGGCTTTTATAGTATCCACATCTTGGGTGATTTTTCGGGAAAGAACGATAATAAGGAAGACACTTAACGATAATCCTATGCCAATTACCCCAAAAATAGACAAATCCATCGCCAATTCTTGTTTGTCAATATGATGAATGAGTTCATTGGCCCAGATATAGCCCACCACTTTCTGGTGCCGATAGATAGGGATCATGGCATTCATGATATCCCCTCGCACCTGACGCCCGGATTTAATCAGGGGTTTGGCAGTTTTCATCACAATCCGGCCAGGATGATTTTCTTCGATACGGATGCCCACGTTGTTCGAATAATATTTTCGCGGCGCATAAGTGATTATTGCATCCAGTTCCTTGCTATAATAACCAGCGGCGACGTTGGGAAATGCAGCCGTAATTTTTTCGGTAATACCGGCTAAATCTCGATTTAAAGCCTGGATTCGCTCTTGCCTAGGTAGCGTGGAATAACGATCGAGACCGTCGGCCAACGCCTGGTCTAATAAATATGTAACGCTGTAAAGTTTGCTGGTTTTTTCCTCCAACATCCCGCTGCGCCCCTGTTTTTCCACGAAAAAGGCCATTAATAGCGTGGGTAAAAAAACCATAAAGATCGCCAGGAAAATTAGCTTATTGCGCAGAGTGTCAAAAAAAAGATTGTGGATGTACTTTACCACATTGAAATCCTGCGGATACATAACTATATAACTCCAAAAAGCCCACTTATCCGTGCAGCTTTTTTAATATTTGGTCATGTCGTTACCATAGGTTTTTATAAAGTTGGATTACCTTACAAAATCCTCACCCATTCAGTTCAAATCCTTTAACAATATTGGTTCTATTGTGTAAAAATTTCGCGTCCGCGCTGTCTCAATAAAAAATCTGTTATGATATAGATTATTACTCGGTAGTAATAATTATCATAAATCACTGATGGCTCTATTTTACTGATTATTCTAAAACATCTGGTGTAATATTTTGTGCTTTGGCTCGCTTTTCCGCTTAAATGCGCCAATTTATTTTTTATGGTCCGTAATCATCGGTTTATAAAAATAGCTATTTTTTGTGTTATTGCCCGACGCTGGGTTATCCTCCTGCCGTAATCGTCACCGACAGGGGGATATTATCTTCTTAACCGGTATTACAAACGTTCAACAATTACCGCAACCCCTTGTCCGCCGCCGATGCACAAGGTCGCCAGCCCGAGGGTTTTGTCCCTGGCCTGCAAGGCATGCAGTAACGTCACCAGAATGCGGGCACCGCTGGCGCCAATCGGATGGCCCAAGGCTATGGCGCCACCATTGACATTCACCTTTTCTTCTTTGAATCCGAGCGCTCGGCCTACCGCAAGAAATTGCGAGGCAAAGGCTTCATTGGCTTCAATCAAATCCATATCGCTGATGCTCAGATGCGTATCGGCCAGGACTTTTTGCGTTGCCGGAACCGGCCCCATCCCCATCAAGGCCGGGTCAACCCCGGCGCTGGCGTAACCGCGAATACGGGCCAAGGGTTTTAACCCCAGTTGCTTTGCGTATTCTTCCGACATGACCACCAGCGCCGCCGCACCGTCATTAATGCCGGAAGCATTTCCCGCCGTCACGGTACCGTCGGGTTTAAACGCGGGACTCAGCTTCGCCAATTTTTCCAAAGAGGTATCGCCGCGGGGGTGCTCGTCGGTATCAAAAATCCTGTCGCCGGTTTTCTTATTTTTAATCACCATTGGCGTAATCTCTTTGACAAACGCGCCGCCGGCAATGGCCGCCGCTGCTTTTTTCTGGGATTCCAGCGCTAACTGATCCTGATCTTCACGGCTGATATGGTACTTTTTAGCCACGTTTTCCGCGGTGATGCCCATATGATAGCCATTAACCGCACACAGCAACCCATCTTGCAAAATGATGTCCTGCACGACGGTATCACCCATGCGATACCCCCAACGCGCCTTGCTGCCTAATAAATAGGGCGCCATGCTCATATTTTCCATACCGCCGGCAATAAGCACCTTGGCGTCGCCGGCGCGTATGGCCTGGGCGGCAAGCGCCACGCTTTTTAAACCGGAACCACAGACTTTATTGATGGTCATCGCGCTGACATTGTCTGGAATACCTGCTTTTAATGCTGCCTGGCGGGCGGTATTCTGTCCCAAGCCGGCCTGTAATACATGACCCATAATGACTTCATCAATAATATGGGGATCAATACCCGCTCTTTTTATCGCTTCAGTAATGGCGATAGCACCAAGTTCTATTGCCGGAGTCGATATCAGGGCACCGGCAAAACTGCCGACGGCTGTGCGTGTTGCACTGACAATAACAACGTTATTCATTGTATTTTCCTTTGGATATTATAAAAAGCTCAGGGCAATGATAAAAATGATCGCGGAAAAAATTAACGCCGTGATGCAATACCCCATAATGTCTCGCACGCTGAGTCCGGCAATGGCCAATGCTGGCAGCGCCCAAAATGGTTGCGCCATATTCCCGCACTGTTCGCCATAAGCGATGGCCATGGTGGCTTTGCTCAAATCAGTACCGAGTTGTTGCGCGGCGGGAATAACGAACGGACCCTGAATAACCCAATGCCCGCCGCCGGAGGGCACGGCGAAATTGATAATGGCCGAGCTGATAAATGCCATAACAGGAAAAGTATTTTTTGTTGATATATCCACGAAAAAGTTGGTTATCATGCCGCCGAAGCCGGAGTGCTCCATCATTAATTGGATTCCGGCATAAAATGGGAATTGGACAAGCACACCGGCGCAACTACGGGTACCCGCCGAAAACGCGCGCATATAGGCCATCGGTGTTTTATGCAGTAATAACCCGGCAATCAGGAAAATCATATTCACATTGTTGATTGTGATATTGAAGCCGTTTTTCCAGAAATACATTATCAGGTAAACACTCGCCAATATGCTGATGAGAAAAGTAAGGGTCCGGCTTTCTTCCAACTTCTCCGCGACGGAGGCATTAGGCGGAAGTTTTCGTTGATAATCGGGGTCTTCTTGCAGCAAATCAGGATTGATAATATGTACTTGATCGGGCTTTGGCATCATCATCCCGGCAACCAGCGGAATAACAATCAGCAATGCCGCCATTGCAAATATATTAAAACCCGCGAACATGGTCCGGCCGATAGGAATAATACCGCCGGTTAAATGTTCCATTGGATTACCGGGCGTCGCGGCCAGTAGCGGCATAGAACCCGATAACCCTCCGCCCCAGGACAAAAAGCCCATATAAGCGCAGGCGATAAGTAACGGGTAGTCGGAGCCTTTAACGCGGCGGGCAACCTCTTTGGCAAACATGGCGCCCACGATAAGGCCGAATCCCCAGTTAATCGCACAGGCGATCAGACTGAAAAAAGACACGAGCATCACACCTTGCACCGGCGTTTTTGCCAATGATGCGGTATCCCTTAACAAATTGCGGACCAGGGGAGTACTGGCCAGCGCATGACCCGTGACGATGATCAGCGCCATCTGCATACCGAAGGCGAGCAGATTCCAGAATCCGTCCCCCCACATATTGCCGATCTCCAACGGCGAATGGGGAGTGAAAAGGAACCCGATGCAGAACATTAGCAGCGTCAACAGCATGGCGAAGATAAGCGGATCGGGCAGGTAGCGATTAACCACCATGGTCATCGTACTGGAGATTTTTCCTATGCCGTTCATAATGTGGGCCCATCCATTGCAATCGGCATAACCTTCAGGTCGCCCAGGATGGTGATAACGGCCATGGTCTTGTCCAGGACGGTGGACAGCGATACGCCAGGGGCTAATTCTTTCAGTACCAATTGCCCGTTTTCAAAGACCAGAACGCATAATTCGGTCACTATCATATCCACCACGTGCTTGGCCGTTAGCGGCAAGGTACAGCGGGGGAGTATTTTTGCAGAGCCATCTTTGGCGCAGTGCTCCATGGCGATAATGACTTTATGGGCACCGATAACCAAATCCATGGCTCCGCCCATGCCTGGCACCATTTTTCCAGGCACCATCCAGTTAGCCAAATCGGCATCCTGATCCACCTGCAACCCGCCCAGTACACTGGTGTCGATATGTCCGCCGCGTATCAGGGCGAATGAGGTCGCGCTATCGAACATGGCCGCCCCCGGCAGGATGCCGCAGGGCTGGCCGCCGGCATTCACCAGGTCGGGACAGGGTTCGGTAACCGGTCCAAGCCCCAGGAATCCATTTTCCGATTGAAGCGTGATCTCGACATCCTTAGGCAGAAAATTGGCTACCAGGGTCGGTAAGCCGATACCCAGATTAACGATATCGCCATCATGCAGTTCCAGGGCGACTCGACGTGCAATAAGCTCTTTGGCATTCATGACAACGCCTCCACGGGGTAAACAATCAGATCGATCAGGGCGGCGGGCGTAATGACGCAATCGGGATGAATATCGCCGATTGCAACCATTTCGCGGGGTTCTGCAATAACCACATCGGCGGCGAAGGCGATCAAGGGATTGAAATTGCGCGCCGATAATTTGTAGGTGAGATTCCCCGTGGGGTCAGCCATGTCAGCCTGAATTAACGCCAGGTCGGCGCGCAGAGGAAGTTCCAGCAGGTACTCGACGCCATGTTGGTGAATGGTTTCTTTACCCTCCTGTACCACGGTCCCGACGCCGGTTTGAGTTAAAAAACCGCCAATGCCGGCTCCGCCGCAACGGATCCTTTCAACCAATGTTCCCTGGGGAACCAATTCGACGTCTAATTCACCCGAAATCATGCGGCGTCCGGTTTCCGGATTGGTGCCGATATGTGACGCAATCACTTTTTTCACCCGGCCATGGGTAATTAATGGCCCGACGCCGGTATCTATAAAAGCGGTATCGTTGCATATCAGTGTTATATCTTTAATACCCGAATCCATGACGGCTTGAAGTAAATTCGGTGGCGAACCGATGCCCATAAAGCCGCCGACCATAATTGTCATGCCATCATGAAAATAGGGCATGGTATCGGATAACATAATTTTTTTATTTTTCAATTTGGTTATTTCCCCTAAGTCTATAAATAATTCAGGTAAAGCGTTTGCAAACATGGGGCCATTATTTTATATTTTTTATGCGATGTTTATCGTCATGAAAATTATAAATTTTATTAAAAAATTATTTTATAAAAAATATGCAAGTAGAGGTCGTTTCGTTGTATTTTTGCACGGGTGTGCATTTTTATCTGCACACCACGATGATATTATGTGACGGGAGTCACTATGCTATTTTGATAATAATCATTTTGATCTGTTCCAATAAAAATCAACATTCTATTTCAGGATGAATGACGGTTCTATTTTAAACAGAACTGCCGCCGCGCACACGCCAGTTTATCACCGATATACGCGTCTGAATTAACCCGTTACAACCGTTCCACCACTAAATATCTGCGCCTAATACCGCACCACTTTTGCCTGCCCATGTCCGTTGCCGGGGAATGGGGATGCCGCTTTCATAAACTGTTTCACTTTTTTTAATAATTGCCACGTATATCGGCATTAGTGATTGCGAGTCACCGTTTCATGAAGTGCTAGCCATAACAACTCTATCCGGTTCACCCAAGGTGAGTAAATCGGTTGATAAATAATGATAAATTTTGAATTTTCATCCAGCCATCTCGGGTCTTCTGGCTCTTGTGAATGATGTAATTATCAACGATTAGCGTGATGGTTTTCGCGCTGCGATAAATACTTCTAGGTGTTTTAGCATTTGGATGAATAAATCCGAATTTTTACTTGTTGAACTGACGTAATCGACCCGCCCTGTTCCGGCATGTAACACCCCGGCTAGATAATGTTTTTCGTTTTTTCCCGGCGTTAGGATCCGTTTTTGGTATCCTCGTCGTTGCCAATCAGACCGCCGCTTTTGGTCATCACCACGCCGTCATGCCAAAGGGCGGCATAGGCCAGCAAATCGCCGACGCCTTTTGCCTGGCTGCGATAGGGTTTTAGCCTGAACATTGATAAGCGCTCCTATTGTTTTTGCCGTGATGATGAATTTTCGTACACAAAAGGGGTGCTGCGCGCCGGGTAATATGACTGATAGCGACGCTGGCGCAGAAACACCCGTGACATCTCCGGGTCGACTTTGGCCATCATTCGCAGCAGCGCCAGACAAATCACATAAAGCGGTATCCCCACCGCCACGGCCATCAGGTTTTGCGAGGTCAGAATAATGCTGCCGGCGACCAGCGCGGTGAACATCACTAATTCACGTTCACCCCCCATCAGCAGGTTCTCGCGATGGAATACCCGTTGAATAGGCGTGTGACGAAGCTGTCCATTGCTCGTCGTGGGCTTTGATGCGTCAGATGAGCGCGAGCACGAATGCGCCGGTAGACGATGAACGTCAGGAAAATGACCGCCGCCGTCCACATCGCCATGCCACCGTTCATTTTGGATGTTGCCCGGGCTCGGGAACATCCAGTCATCTATTTAATTGAATTTTATCATAAATTTTTTATCCGTCTATTGTTAAGACTCTCGCTTTGACCTGTTTGCCAGCCGTGGCAGCGGGGCGACAAAGAGAAGCGTGATGGCAACTGAAACAGGAAATACAGCGTGTCTATGACAAAAACTACCGTGTCTATGGCTAGCGCAAAATCTGGCATCAGTTAAAACGCGAAGGCATCCGCGTGGCCAGGTGCACCGTGGAACGCCTAATGAGGGTGTTGCAGATAAGTGGTGTGCGGCGGGGTAAAAGCGTCAGAATCACCTATGGCAGCAAAGCGGGTACGCCACATGACCTGGTTAAACGTCATTCGTGGCGGAGCGCCCCGATCACCTGTGGGGGCAGATTTCAATCACTGTATTTTGACAACCCTTAACACTCGACGAGTCCATCTTTATCTGGTCCTGGCGGGTGGTTGCCCTCGAACGAAGCCGCTTTGACGGCTTGAAGGCCCGCCCATAAAAATGTTTTCATGTGGGCCGCCACCATTAACTCGTCACCTTCGCGTACCATTTGCGCCGGTCCCGGCAGGTCGCGGTTCAAGACCAACAGCACAAGCACAGGAGACATGACACTCAGGGTGCTTTGCACAGTCACAGGATGACAGGGTTGCCGGTTGATGACCTCTGCCACGATTTGCCGAATCATATCAAATTTCGGCATCACCTCCATCTCGAGCACTCCTGCCATCAGTTTCGAAGGGGCAAGCAATTCACGTGCCCACAATCGTTTTTGCCAGTCTTCGCCATTTAGCAAATTCACGCAAATGCCGTCGATCAACTGGTCTAGTTTTTCATGGCTGGTCATCTCGCTATCCGCTAACCGGCTCATGTAGTCCAGGGAAAGCATGTGCTGATGTACTTCCCTGAGCACGGCCAGGTACAGGTCCTCTCGACTGCCGAAGTGGTAGTTGACGGCTGCGATGTTGGTATGTGCCGCTTCACAGATCATTTTGCTCGTTGTCTGTGCGTAGCCGAATTCGGCGAATAAACGCCCTGCCACGTTTAAGATTTTTGCCTTCGTCGTATCGCCATCGGGCCGGGGCGCACGAGATTTTTCGACCGTTTTCCGATTGGTAGAGGATGGAGAATTGGTCATGGTTATCCTGGTGTGTAGAAGATGAAGCAGGTATTTTGTTCGAAAATGTTGTCAAATTCAAATTTGAATTCTATACTGTTTTTAACTTTTACCCCATTGGAGGAGCAATGAGCGCCTCCTGCGGTTGTGAGGTGCTGGTTGTAGACGCCGGCCCTAACCGGATTGATGGCCGCCTATTTGTTGAAACTGGCCGGTATTGAAGTGCAAAGAGTCGAACAGCGGGCGGTACTCTCTAATTCTGGAAATCGGCACGTAAAATCAGTGTGGTGCAGGCCTGACATTGCAGACTTCAGATGACCGCAACTGGGATGCGGACGTAGACAATCTACGCTGGCGCGTGGATATGAGAGCTATCTGCTGCTACCAATTATCCCCCTTTCTGGCTGCCCTAGATCCCTCTGGCTGCCGAGCCAAGCGGTTAAGGAGCAGGATGTTTACGGTAGAAATCGATTGATTTATGAGGAAATTATGCGCATTGTTGCCTTGGAAGAACATTTCAACTTCCCAGATATGATTGCCAGGCTCCCCGCGGCCCTGATCCGCAATCGTGGATGGCCGGAAGGCTCTGACGCCCCAGCTTTGATGCAGCGTATTGCACAGCAGTTGCCGGAACTGGGCGCTAACCGTTTGGCCGATATGGATAAACACAACATCACAATGCAGGTGCTGTCGTGGGCTGGGCCAGGTGCCGAGTTACTGCCCGGGGCCCAAGGTGTTATCTGGTCACAAGAAGTCAACGATCGGCTGGCCAATTTTATCGCCCAACATAGCTACCGTTTCGCCGGGTTTGCCCATCTGCCAGTTACAGACCCCGAAGCGGCGCCAGACGAGCTAGAGCGCTCTGTTAAATCGCTGGGTCTAGTAGGCGCAATGATCAACGGGACCAGTGACGGTCGGTTCCTTGACGATCCGCAGTTCCAGCCATTGTTGGAAAAAGCACAAGCGCTGGGTGTCCCACTGTATCTTCATCCTGGGCTGGCACCTATGTCAGTACGCGGTGCCTATTACAGCGGTCTGCCCAGCCCATTGGATTTCATTTTGTCGACCTACGGTTTCGGATGGCATGCGGAAGTCGCTATCCATGTATTGCGCCTTGTATTTTCAGGTACTCTGGACCGTTACCCAAAACTGCGCCTGATCATCGGCCACATGGGAGAATTTTTGCCTATGACAATGACCCGTACCCAATCCATGCTGGCAAACGAACCCGCTGTATCACTGAGCAGACCGCTTGTTCAACAACTACAAGAACAAGTGTGGGTGACAACCAGTGGCCAATTTGATCCTGCAGTGCTACGTCTACTGTATGCCACTTTTGGGGACGACCGGGTGATGTTTAGCGTTGACCATCCCTATAGCAGCAATGCCGAGGGTGGTCTTTTTCTCAGCAGACTTGGATTAACGGAGGCAGAGGCGTCGAGGCTGGCATATGGTACGGCCGACGCTCTGTTAGGCTTGAAGCTGCCTCACGTCAATTGAAAAGCCCGGTACTTTCCGGGCGAGCCGCTGCGGTTGCTCCTCCGGGATGAAAAGTCCTCACTCTTCAAATACGCTCCCCCTTGGATCGTCAGTTAACGACTTGCACGACTACTCAGTCTTTATGCATCATTTGAAAGTATTTCATATGATCGAAATACATCTCATGAAATACCTGATATTTACGATTGTAATACTGTTTAATTTTGTTGGTCTGCGGCGTTACGGTCTTTCCTATACGACTCATGGCATTCATCGCCTCCGGCAGTGAATCATAGATGCCCGCTGCCACGGTGCCCATCATTGCGCCTCCCAGCAACATGGCTTCACTTTCTTCCGGCAATAGCATCGTGCAGCCGGTGGCGTTGGCGTGCTCCTGCACAAATATAGGATTTTTAGTACCACCGCCGCTGGCCATGATGGTATCAATGCGATAGCCGTTCTTGTTCATGGTTTCGATAATATGCCGAGTACCCAGCGCTATAGCCTGGAGGGTGGACAGATAATGCAGGGCCAAATCTTCCGGCGTATTGGAAAGTTTTAGTCCGGTCATCACCCCGGTCAGCGTCGGGTTGGCACGAGGTGAACGATTGCCGTGAAAATAAGGCAGCATATGAATATCACGGGTGAGGAAGGCGATATCTTCTGGCTCGCCCGCCATATGGCGCAGGATATCATTCAGCACTTCATAAATGGTTTTCCCGGCAGTTTTCCCTTGCTTCAGCAGCGCCGGGTAACAGGGATGGGATTGAATGATATGATCGATCAGGGCCCCCGTGACCGACTGCCCCCCTTCGTTAAGCCAATAGCCAGGTAAAATAGCCGAATAGTAGGGACCCCAAACGCCTTTGATGTAACATGGGTTACCGGAAATAGCCATATGACAAGTCGATGTACCGCCAATCAACGCAATGCGACGGTCAAAATCCGCATGTTCGCCCGACGCGCCGGTGGCGCCCAGCGTCCCCAGACTACCCGCATGCGCATCAATGATCGAGACGCTGACCGCAGTCCCGGGGATCAATCCCATCTCGGCGGCGGCACGTTGCGTCAGACCACGTCCTAGCGGTTCACCCATCATTTTCACATCACGACCGATTTTGGCCGCATCATGCTCCAATAATTCTTCTAATTCAATTTGTTTGAAAAAGCTGTCATCCCAACGATTTTCATGACCGAGATAAGTCCATTTACAGACTAACGAACAAAGCGAACGCGTCTCATCCGAGGTTGCCCGCCAGGTGAGATAATCGGGCAGGTCGAAAAAATGACCCGCATTATTCCACGTATTCGGCATATGTTGCCTGAGCCATAACAGTTTCGGCATCTGCATTTCAGGCGAAATGACGCCACCGACATAATCGAGCACTCGGTGTTTTGTCGTGTTAATACGCTCGGCCTGGCTGATGGCGCGATGGTCCAACCAGACGATAACGTTTTGCTCGTTACGACCTGAGGGACTGATGGTGAGAGGTTGGCCTTTTTTATCCAGCACCACCAATGAGCAAGTGGCGTCAAAACCCAATCCTTTCACCTGGATGGGATTCACATCCGCTATATTTAGCGCATCACGCACCGCCTGACAAATAGCTTGCCAGATATCATCCGACGACTGTTCAATAAAATTGTCTTTTGGACGAAACAGCGCTATTTCCCGACTGGCTTGGCCAACCATTCTGCCGGTGATATCGAACACCCCTGCACGCGCGCTACTCGTTCCGACATCCACACCAATAAAATAATTTGCCATAGTTTTTCCCTTTGTGTTTATGCTCTACGATTTTGTAAGGCAATAAATAGGATTAACACGCCGCCCCAAAGCGCCATCGTCAGATAGCTACTGACGCCAAGCAGATTCAGGCCGCTTTCCAACATCTGCAATACTACCAGCGCCAAAATCAATCCCAGTACACGACCGAATCCACCATCCGGATTGATACCGCCGAGGACCGAGGCGAGAATAGTCACCAGCAGGTAAGAGTCGCCATAACCCGCTTTGGCAGAGTTGAACTTTCCCATCATTAACAGCGCCGCGCCCCAACCGAGCAAAGCGGAAAGGATATAGACGATAATCTGTACCCGATGAGTGTTAACACCGCTAAAACGTGTCGCCTGCTCGTTAGAGCCGATCAAATACAGACTGCGTCCTAACGTGGTGTGCTCAAGTAATATCCATAACGCGATCATCACCAGTAAAAACAGGACTAGCGCCACCGGGATACCCAGCAGATTGCCGTTACCGAGAAACTGGATGACATTCGGAAAGCCGGAGATCACATTTCCATTGGAAAGAAGGATATTCAGGCCGCTAATCAGGGTCATGGTACCGAGCGTGGCAAGTATCGGCGACACACCTATCCACGCTATCAGCACGCCGTTTAGCGCACCGATGAGCACCGCCAGCAACAGCCCGGCCAGTAACGCCAGTATCAAAAATAGCGGTTGTCCGGAGTGGCTGACGATAATGGCCGCCATAAGCAGCGCACAGGCGTTGGAACTGGCGATAATGGACAGATTAATACCGCCGGTCAGCATGGTGATGCCCATGCCCAGCGCCAACATCCCTAGGATCGGCAGTTGGGAGCTGATAGACTGAAAATTCCCCACGCTGAAAAAGCGTATGCCGAGCGTGAATGAAAATACCATCGCCACAGCGATAATGATCATGAGTTGTAAGCGAATATTGCGATCGGCCGACAGAAACCGGGTGAGCGTTGCCATATTAAAGTTCCTTCGCCAGTTTACGTTTTTCATTCCAGGCGGTGCTGCTGATACTGATCAAGATAATCATCCCGCTAAATACGGTATGCCAGTAAGACGAGACGCCGAGCAGCGTCAGACCATTTTGCAAAAAAGCCAGCAACATAACACCGAGCAGGGTACCGGTCAGCGAACCGCTGCCGCCCGTCATACTGGTCCCTCCCAGTACTACCGCGGCCAGCACCGTCAGTTCGAAACCAAACAGCGAGTTGGGTGCTACCGACTGCGTAATCTGCGCCTGTACCACGGCGGCGACTCCAGCCAGTAATCCCATATAGCCGTAGGCATAAAAATGCAGCTTCAGTAAATTCATCCCCAGACGCGATGCGGCATCATGGTTACTGCCCATGGCATAAATCTGCCGCCCCAGGCGGGTGAAATTCATCAGCACGCCCGTGACGATAAACACCAGACACAGGCATAACAAAGGCAGCGTGATACCGTAATTGTTGCCATCGCCGGCCGTGAAGGAAAACCAGTTAATACCGTTCATGAACCAAAGAGGGAAACCATAGAGCCATTTACCGCCGGTAAACCAGACCAGCAGGCCGTAAAACAGGTTCAACGTAGCGATGGTGATAATAATGGCCGGTACGCGCAGGTTATAGACCAAAAAGCCATTAATTAGACCGAGCACCATGCCGCATAGCATCGCCAGTGCGAAGGCGATAATAAAATTACCGCCATGGGCAATGATCCAGCTCGCCATCACATACTGCGCAATGGCGGTCATTGCCGGGAAAGAAATATCGATCCCGCCGGCAATCAGCACCACAAATAACCCGCATGCGAGTATGCCGAGAATGGCATAGCTGGTCGCGACATCAGTCAGGTTACCCACGGTCAGAAATTCACCGGTACCGACGCTGAGGCCTAGCGCCAGCAGTAAAACCAATAAACCCAACCAGAATTCATGATGCGTTACCCACTGACTGAGCGTGCGTTTATTCATTCACCACCCCCGCAATCTGTTGTTCAGTACACTGGTGCGGCGCGAATGTCGCCACCAGTTCGCCTTTGCGCATGACAATAACGCGGTGGCTGTTGTAATAGGCTTCGGGGACTTCGTCACAAATCATCATTACCGCCATGCCGGACTCCGCCAGTGCGCGCACGATACGATAGATGCCTTCTTTATTGGCGATATCCACCCCGACGGTAGGTGAATCGAGGATTAAAATACGCGGTCGCGTCGCCACCCATTTGGCAATAGCCACACGTTGGGCATTCCCGCCGGATAACGTTTGCACCGGCCGGGAAGGATCGGTCACTTTGATATTCAGTTCCCGAATTAAGATATCGACCTCATTACGCGCTTTATGGTGATCCAGCAGCTTCAGGCGGGTATGCAAACGATCAAAAATCGATACCAGCAAGTTGTCGAAAATCGGCTGTTGCATAATCAGCCCTTTGGCCTGCCGATCCTCGGAAACATAGGCAATACCACAGCGGATGGCATCACGATTACTTCGAAACCGGACCGGCCGGCCCGCGACCAGCATCTGGCCGCTGTCGGGCTGAGTCATACCGAACAATGACAAACATAATTCGGTACGCCCCGCGCCCAGCAGACCGATAATAGAGATAATCTCACCTCGACGCAGCGCCAGGTTGACATTGCGATACTGCCCGGCGCGCGACAGATTTTTCACCTCAAGCAGCGGTGTTTCCTCCGTTGACGCACGTGCCGGCAAATGGCTGAACGTGAAACGCTGACCGGTCATGAGGAAAGCCAGCTCGTCGCGATCCAATTCACTCGCCGGCCAGGTGCCAATCAGTTTGCCATCACGCATGACGCTAATGCGATCCGCGATTTCCATCACCTCGTCCAGCCGGTGGCTGACAAATACCACGCAGATACCGGCCATTTTCAGTTCGGTAACAACGCGCAGCAGGCTGTTGACTTCCTGCCGAGTCAGCGACGCAGTAGGTTCATCCATAATCACCAAGCTGGCATCAGCCGCCAGTGCGCGACAAATGGCAACAAGCTGGCGGTCAGCGATCGATAATGTTGCTACTTTTTTATCAGGATCGAGCGTGATGCCTACGCGCGCCATAACCGCACACGCCAGTTTACGCATCGCACGGCGTTGCACCCAAAAGCCGCCGCCCGGCAAATAACAATGAATGGTAATATTTTCCGCGACCGAAAGATTAGGAAACAGCGAAAGATCTTGATAGATCACCTGAATACCATAATGCGCAGAAAGCTGTGGTGTGAGATGATGAAATAATTTCCCATCCAGGCTAATAACAGCTTTTTCTTCCGGTTGATATACTCCGGAAATAATTTTAATGATAGTACTTTTGCCGCAACCATTTTGTCCGGCCAGACAATGTACCTCACCTTTATTCAGCGTCAGAGTAATATCATCAAGTGCCAGCACGCCTGGGAATTTTTTGCTGATATTCTCCAGCGTGATAAAGGGTGTGTCGGCAATCATGAATAAATCCTTACAGCACAATACATATGCGCTGCTATTGAGCATAAATTATCAGGAGAGGAATACTGATGCGTTATACCTTATTTCACATCAGTATCTTTTCCGGTAAAGCGATGCATTAACTTAAAAACCCAATGACGTTGCGTTATCTTTGGTTACTGTAAGAATTTTATCAAAGCGGATAACTTTATGCTCCATATCGACATTCGCCTTACCCAGTCCATCAATCGTTAAATCTTTTGTTACCGGCTTGCCATTCAGCAATTGTTCGGCCACCGTCACCAAGGCATACCCCGCGTCTTTTGGATCCCATAGCAGCACTTTTTTAATATCGCCGCGTAACAGGTAGGGCGCCGCCTGAGCCGGCATGGCAATGCCGACCACTGCCAATTTATTCTGGGCCCGTTTCTGCGCTACCGCCTGACCCGCGCCGATCGGCCCCAGTGAACCGAAGCCAATAATCCCTTTCAGGTCTGGATAGGTTTTCATTAGATCGAGAGTGGTGGAATAGGCGTTGTCAAGGTTTTCACCTACCGGTAAACGCGAGGTGACTTCTTTCATCGCCGGATATTTCTCTTTCTGATACTTAATCGCATAATTCGCCCAGGTATTATGCAAGGGTACCGTCAGGGAACCGACGTAAATAGCGTAACCACCCTTGCTGTGCATGTCTTTGGCTAATTCATCTACATTTGCCTGGGCGTATTTTTCGCTGTCGATGGTTTCAATATCCCATTGGCCGATTTGCTGATCCGGCTACTCATGGGTTAATACCACAATACCTTGATCGCGCGCCTTTTTTAATACCAATTCCAATACTTTAGCATCATCAGGCACTACAATAATCGCGTCCACTTTTTTTGCTATCAAATCCTCAATGACTTTCTCCTGTTGGGCTGGATCGGGCGTTGAGGGACCGACCTGATAAGCATTGACATTCAACTTCTTTCCAGCTTCATTCACCCCGGCTTCCATGCGCGTAAACCAGGGGATACCGGTAACTTTCACTACCACGGCAATCTCGTGCTTGGCGGCGGCCATAGCAGGAAAGGCTGATAACATGCACGCCGCCAGCGCACACACATTAAAAAATGCGAGTTTCATTTTCATAAAAGATATACCCTTTTATTTGTAGGGATGGCGTTTATTCAGCAGTGAAGTTAACAGATAAGCGGAAAGGGGTAGATGAGAAAAGTATAAAATGTGACACATGAGCATTTTTGTAAAAAATGGTCATTAATAATGTTATATTTTAATTAAATTTAAAATTATGTAGAAAATTTACCACATAAAATGTTATTTATATGTTATTTTAGTTAAAAAATATGAGTAATTGTGACTTTCGGCTGGTCTTATCCTCAATATTGTCTCGATTTCGATTGAAAAAATTTCTTTTACAGGAGCATTTTTATAAATCTTGTGAGATGCATAATAAAATTATTCGACCGGTTATTGAATGAGAGAGACCTATCTGTCGATTAATATACGTTATTTAATTACAGTCTCTTCATCCAGCCTTTCAATGAATTGCGCTGATAACAAGTCTGATAAACCCGAGGCTTACGGCGCGAACGCAGTACCCAAAGGCCCTCAGTGATTAGCAAGTTGCGCAGCGTTTCAACGGAGGCCTGCAGGTTATGGTGTTCGAGAAGTACGCAGCAGGCATGAAAATGAATTTGACACGTTTTCTGTCTCTGCCACATCTAAAGGAGTCGATGAGTCCTACTGACGGCCATTATGTTGACGCAGCGTTATCCAAGATGCAGCGTATCCGACATGTCGCGCTGAACGTGCCGCACTGGCTGGCGGAAATAGCCTCCCTGGGAGGAACCCAATGATGCCGGTGTTTCCGTTTCACATGACCGACGAGACACTTTGGCGCGACGTAGCGCCGTTGCTGAATGGACATGAGATGTATTACGCCGATCTACGCGAGGTACAACAATCGAAAACATGGTACGGCAAAATGTCCGCGCCTGCCCATTGCGCTGCATTCTGGTGGGAGGAGGGCTACGTGGCTCGGGAGAATGTTCGACAGGAACTCGATCGCGTAGCAGCCTTGATACTTATTGCCACATCTTGTCGGCCTGACACGTTGGAGCAAGTCGCGCGAAAAGTCCATTCAGCATATGCAATACCACTAGGGCCATTCAAGGGCCTGGCTCCGTCTGCCATTGTTGCGTTTTTACACCACCAGCATGCTGGCAATCAACAATTAATTGACCGTGTGCGCGAGATGGGTGTGTTTAGGAAGAGAAGTATTCATTCGGCAAACGTTGATGCAACGCCGGAGCGATATTGCCCGTCTCGACTCCATCAAAAGTTGTCCAACGCTAATTATTGCTGCAGAGGAGAATGATCTACGCAGCTTAGACGAGGCCCAGGAACTATGCGCCGGCATACCATCCACAACGCTCAAGCTAATAAAAAAGTAAGGGGCTGGGCATCTCGCCTTGCTGATCTCATTTCGTTATCGCATGCTCTTTTTTATATTATTTTTGGTTTGGAAGAGAGCATGTTAAAACGGCATACCCGCGCCGAACAGTTACGGCATATTGAAGCCTGGCGGCGCAGCGGATTAACCAAGTCACTTTATTGTCAACAACACCGCATTGCGCCTCACAACTTTTATCGCTGGTTGAAAATTCGGCCAATGAGCAGCGATGCGACCGCCCCGGCGCTCGGCGCGTTTATTCCCGTTCAGCGCAGGACCCCGGATGCCGGCCGCAGCGAAACCGTCATGCTCAATCTGCCCAACGGCTGCTCGGTCAGTTGCCTGCCATCACAACTGATGAGCGTGATGCAGGCACTGTCATTATGCTAATCCCGCAGCACATCTGGCTGGCGCTCGAACCGGTGGATATGCGCCGCGGCATTGATACGCTCACCCAATACATCACCGACAATCTGCACCAGGCCTGGCAGGAAGGCGCCGCCTTTGTTTTTTGCAACAAGTCACACTCCCGCATGAAGGTGTTGCGCTGGGATAAACACGGCGTCTGGCTGTGCCTGCGCCGTCTCCACCAGGGCCATTTTATCTGGCCCAAACAGGGCGATGCCGCCTGGAATCTGTCGCCGGAACAGTTCGATTGGCTGACCAAGGGCATCGACTGGCAACGCGTTGACGGCCTGGATTTAAGCCAATGGAAATAAAGATAAAAGTGAATTAATACCTTGATTTTAAATGACAATAATGCCCTGTTTTGATAAAATAAATACATGGATATTGACTCGCTGCTGACCTCACAAGACCCCGATGACCTGCGCTCCCTGGCGTTGAAATTACTCGCGGACCTTGAACAGAAAACGTCGGCGCTTGAGCAGCAAACGCAAAAAAACCGGGCGCAGGAAGCGGTCGCATCGACACTGCGCTCCGACCTTGAGCAGCAAACACAAAAAAATCAGGCGCTGGCACAGTATATCCAGCAACTGGAAGAGGCGCTGAAAAATGCCCGCCGCTGGCGCTTCGGCCGTAAAAGCGAAGCCTTCCAGGGCGAGCAGCGCGGCCTGTTTGATGAAGATATCGAGTCCGATGCCGCCGATATCGAACAGCAGCATGAAACGCTATTAACCGAACCGAAAACCCCCAAACCGGCGGTACCTAAACGCCGCCCGCTGCCGCCAGAATTACCCCGCCAGGACAGACCCTGTAAATAATTCTGTGTAATTGCCACCCTATTAAATGTGACCGTTCAGTCGGTCACCGAACTCAATAATAAATCGACTCATTGCCAGCCGCCAATTTTGAATCGGCATGCTCCATTTTTTCGACGCCGACTGTATCGCAAGGTATATTACTTTGCGTACCGAGCCATCCGTCGGGAACACTTTGCGTTTCTTGATAGCCTGTCGGATCACGCTATTGAGCGATTCTATCGAGTTAGTTGTGTATATTGCCTTGCGGATATCAGGCGGATAACCAAAGAAGGTATTGAGATTTTCCCAGTTGGCCCGCCAGCTTTTGCTGATCTGGGGATATTTACCGTCCCAGGCGTTTGCGAATTCATCCAGCGCCATCAGGGCGGCTTCTTCCGTCGGCGATTGATAGACGGCTTTCAGCCCGTCAGTAACACCCTTGTAGTCTTTCCACGATACGAATTTCAGGCTGTTGCGTACCATGTGGATAATGCAAAGCTGGATATGTGTTTGCGGGTAGACGCTGTTTATCGCCTCCGGGAAGCCTTTCAAGCCATCTACACAGGCGATAAGGATGTCCTGAAGCCCACGATTTTTCAGCTCAGCCAGTACATTAAGCCAGAACTTCGCGCCCTCATTTTCTGCCAACCACATGCCGAGCAACTCTTTTTTGCCCTCGGTATTGATACCCAACGCAAGGAAAACGGCCTTGTTTATCACCGAACCATTGTGTCGGATTTTTACCACAATACAGTCAAGATAAACAATGGGATACAGTGAGTCCAGCGGACGATTTTGCCATTCGGTTACCTGTTCTTTAACAGCATCCGTCACTTTGGATATCAAGGTGGCCGACACGTCAGCGTCATACATTTCTTTGAACGTCGTGACGATTTCACGCGTGGTCATGCCTTTGGCATAAAGAGATAAAATCTGGCTATCCATCTGGGTGATACGGGTCTGGTTCTTCTTGATAAGCTGCGGCTCGAAGGTTCCTTCACGGTCACGTGGCGTGTTTAGCGCGATCTCCCCGTCATCAATAAGCAATGTTTTTGAGGAGTACCCGTTACGGGTGTTGGTACCGGTTTTGGGCGTGTTTTTCTCATGCCCAAGGTGGTCAGTGAGTTCAGCGTTCAGCGCCGTTTCCACGGTGAGCTTAGTTAACATGCGTGAAAACTGATTGAGATCAGCTTCGGTCTTGATGTCTTTGGCCAGCTCTGTAGCAAGTGCCTGAAGTTTCTTCTCGTCCATAATTTACCTGTCTCCGTTGTTCGGATAACGATATCAAAAACAGGCAATTACACAATTTAATTTACAGGCTCGAAGCGGCTAAATTATTTATAGAACAAGGGTTTTATTGGGGGTGTGTAAATAATTCTGGAGAATATCACTGCTTTTTTATTAATACCTCGTCTCTGGATGAAACATATTTATCCGATTCGAAGTGGAAAGCCAATTCATGAGATGTGTACCGCATCTTTTACTCAATGATCGATGTGTCCGGAATATTCTTTGATTATTTTAACTTGATGATATGTGACATCAAAAAACCATGCCCTGACACTAACGAAAATTAACGCCATGATGCTAAATTGTTATGAAGATATTATATATAGCGATAATATATGACTAATTCTTATAAAAAAGTAGCCGAGTTGAAGCAAAACTTCGAAGAAGGGCTAAGAAAAAAGTTGTTCTGAGTGCACAAGTGACAAGTGACAGTTTGACGCAATCAATAGAGCGACCGAATGAATGTCCGACTGCTTGATCAAAAAAGTTTTATTCCAGCAATTCTCCTGCCAGCATGTTCTTTTGCGAGGGGAGGACTCGGTCACACACTCCACAAATACTTTCCTGTCATGAGAGCGTTCAGGCAGGCTTTCAGTGGACACCACAGTATGACGGCTGGTCGCTGATTCACGAGGTTGAGTCGGAGGAAGATGAAATGTAGCTGCGTTGCCATCCTTTTAGACCATTGGATGACAAAAACTTCTCTGATTTCCTGGAGAGCGGTATGTCAGCCATGACATAGTATCTAATTCCGTGTCCTGACTGCATTGTTCGGACATCAGGGCATTGAAGCGGAACTATAATTGTTTATCGGTGGATTCTGAATAACTGAAGGTGAGGTAAACCGCTATGTTACCTCTCACCAAATGGCTTCGGCTTGATTGTACAGCCCGTAAGCCATGTTTCATGACCAAACGGACGTGCTGCCGCTGGTAAACTATAGGGGCATGGTGGTATTCGGAAAAGAATGAAGATAGAGCACTTAAAGCATATCTGCACAAATGGATTATAGGTTAATTTGGAAGAAATGATAATGGGCTAAGCGGGAGAGCGCAACATGACAAAATCACATCTGTTAACCTCTCAATATAATCATGCCCATGTAGATTTTATGGCTTCCACTGTCGCTTTCATGGAACGCCAAAAAAAAACTATTGATGTGTGTATGGTTGAGGCTAAAATTCCCAGCGAACATCTTGATTTCTTCAGGAAACGGCTGGCGCACTATAGAGCTATATATACTCCGCAGCAATGAGCCAGATTATTGTGTTATAGATTTATTTGACCATGACCATCAAGCATATTTGCATAATGTTATACTTCTTTATTTTTCCATCTAGAAAGTATTTTACCATGATTTATCAAAAAAATGATTTCTATTGTTCACAAATAAGCTTGTCTAAATTGATCAAAAGTATAACAGATAACGCTTAATTTAGTATTAAATATCGCGTCGTTTTCAGTCAGCATTCCTTCAATGATGCTCACGACTGCCGGCGATTTGGCAATGCCATCCATATCGGCTAATGTCAGAATGCCCACCGGATTCCAGCACAGGCTATTGGCGAATTTTGTCCAAATCTCACCGCGTATGTTGTCAGATAGCGGGGCGCGGAGGCCTCCTTGTTCTAGCAGATGGGATAGCAGACGCGCGCGTTCGGAATGCCTACCGTTAAGTTCACTTAGGGGATACCGGCCTTGATCGCCATCCTGCTACGTTACGCCCGGTTTGATGCTGTGCGCACCGTACCAGAAAACCACCGGCAGGACCTGTTCCGGTGGCATTGTTTGCCATTGCCGGTCCTCGGGATCAACGTAAGCGAGATGCCGGTTTTTAAACGGGCCCTTTAATTCGTGGAAAAAGAAATAGGGTATTCCGGTGGAAGGCGGCAGAATGGCGGTCTCTTCGCCGATCAGATGACTAATACTTGCCAGTAATGTATTGGCTTGCTGGATTTTCGTGGCAACAATCACATAGTCCTGCACCCCTAATTCCTCAGGGGTTGTCGCGGCATGGACTTGAAAAGTGAAGTCTTGATCCGGTTTAATGACGCGCATCCCTCGCTGCTGAATTATTGTTACGACTTCTTCTCGATCGATAATTGACACATCGCATTGTTTTGACCGCGCAAGATGACCGGCAAGAGGACATCCTACCGCACCCGCCCCATATACGCAGATTTTAGGAATTCGTTGGCTCATATGTTGCTCCCTTATTTTAAACCCATGATAGTGCTTTAGCTTTTAAACCCATCATTGAATATATTGAATCGGGTGGCGGGGTATAAATGTTGGAGAGTCAACAGTGTAAAAGGTCGCAGTTCGCTTTATGTGGCAATACGTGACATTGCGCCTACGGCAGGATGAGCCGGTGCTCCCCCTTTTCAATAAGCATTCCACGAACAATAAAACCCACGATAATATCGTTTATCTTTTTCCAGTCATTATTTTTAGAAAAATCACCGAATAAAGGTGATACCCGGTGACGAAAAGACGTTGGGTAAAATGTTACACCCAGAGCGCACGAGTATAACCAATGAAAAACATCTGGTTCATAATTTGACAGCACCTCTTGTGTCAGAGCGTGCAGTAAAAATGTCACGCCATGGAATAACTCGGTAATGACTTTAACCATACCTTCGGATGGCTCGGTGAGGACCGCACCGTAAAGCTGACGTATGGCTTCGGCTCCGTTTTTATCGGCCCATTCTGGATTGACGGAAGGGCACACCCACGCGGAAATGATTTCTTTCAACTCGACCGCTTCTCCCTGTTGCAAGCGAAGTTGGCAGCCGCGCAGCCCCTCGAACTGTTTGTCCCTTACCGGCCCGAGCCTGCGTTCAAAGACCTCCTGTAAAAAGCTTTCCTTGGAATTCCAGTGATAGGTGAGCGTACCGATGCCAGCACCGGCTTCGGCGGCGATAATACGCATGGAGGCACCTTCGTATCCCATACGGATAAAGACCCGTTCCGCGGCATCCAGATAGCTGCTTCGCCTGGCGCTTGAGACTGAGTTGCCCTCCCTGTCATTCTTCATATTTTTGTCCCTCAGCAAAAGAGTAATCCTCAATATTGGCAGAGTTGAATTGAGTATCAATAAGTTACCGCATCAAAAAGGAAAATGCTATTCATAAAAGTGCTTATAAATGCAAAAATTATTTATTTTTATTGTTTATGTAAATATAAAATACAGTATTAGATTTTTTAAGAATTATAGAGAAATTTAGCAAATGTTCAGTGCAATAATTTTAAAATTGATAATAACTCAGCCAAAAGTAGCCCATGATATGTTTGTTGAAAGTTAAATATGTTAATAAAATAGCTATGTTTCATGCTGGCAAACCCTTTTTTTATCAAAAAATGCTATTTTTTGATGATTTAAGCTATTAAAAATGAGAGCAACGATTTTCTGATTAAATTTGTGATCAGACAGGGTTATTTTAATCAAAATATGATCGTACGATCGTACGAAGTTGCAATAGGTATTGCCAAAAATAAATCTGACTTTTTGGGTCTGCGGGAAAGCTTTATCCATGAATAATTGAGATGGTCAGATGGTGTTGGCAATAACGATGTTTTCTCTGGTTGCGATGATAAATAACGCGATGACTATCTCGCATTATCGCTGGGTTCTTCACATCTATCCACACGGGATAAAAGGAATCAGTATGTATATTATTACTGGTGTTGACGGACATTTCGGCAGTTCGGTCGCTGAGCTTTTATTGGGGGCAATACCCGGCGATCAACTTATATTTACCACTCCCTTTCTCGACAAAATTCCTCCTGCTCGTATTGAACGTTGGCGCGACAGCGGCGTACAGGTCAGGATCGGCGATTATGATGATCCCGACGGTCTTACCGAAGCGTTTAAAGGGGGGGAACGCCTCTTTATGCTGTCGGCAATGAAAGTCGGACCGGTACGGCAAAGGGAGCATAAGAATGCCATTGAGGCGGCGATTAACGCCGGGGTGAAATACCTGGTGTATACCTCCTACATCGGCGGCGAAAAGGATAATGCCGAGGCCATTGTCACCGTCGATCACCACTATACCGAGGAATTGATCAAGCTATCCGGCCTGCAGTGGAATGTCATGCGGGATTCCATGTATATGCAGACCATGGCCAATCAAATGGCGCAGGTGGGGTTCGATACCGGTAATTGGCGGGTCAATGAAGGTGAGGGCCGTATCGGTTTTGTGGCCCGCGAAGATTGTATCCGCGTGGCCGTTGCCCTGCTACTCGGCAAGGGTGAGCCCCATACCGCCTATGATATTACCGGTTCCGAGGCCCTCTCTTATCCCGATATTTTCCGTATGGTCATGACGCTCGCCGGTCGTGATGACGTGGAATACCTCGAAGTCAGTGACGACGAACTCTATGCCTTCTGGGATTCATTGCATGTGCCGCGTGAAGCTACCGGCGACTTTTCCCGTTCTCCCACGCCCTGGTGCAGTGATGACATGGTGTCCTACGGACGCTGTGTCCGTCAGGGCGATATGGATCTCGTGACCGATCATGTCGAAAAACTGACCGGTCGTAAGCCGATCCGCATGGGGGAAGTTCTCGCAGCAGCAGCGGCTAGCTGGCCCAAGGCGCCGGCGAAGGCCTGAATGCAGTTCATCATCGACAGAGGAGTAAAAAGATTATGGGACGACTCAGCAATAAGGTAGCGGTGGTCACCGGTGCCACCTCGGGTATCGGCGAGGGCGTAGCCCTGATGTTCGCCGCTGAAGGCGCCAAAGTGGTCGGCGTCGGGCGCAATGATAAAAAAGGTGCCGAACTGGTCAAAAGAATTACCGACGCAGGCGGGGAAGCCACCTTCATTCGGGCGGATTTACTGCAGAAAGAAAATGTATCTGCCATTAGAAATACGGCGCTTAAAGCTTACGGCCAGGTTGATGTGCTGGTGAACGGGGCGGGCGTGCTGGTGCATAAACCCTTTCTGCAACAAAACGACGCCGATCTCGACCTGATCCTGGAGACCAACTTCCGCTCCTGCGTGTGGACCATGCAGAGCTTCATCCCGGTTATGGTTGAGGCCGGCGGCGGCAGTATTATCAATATTGCTTCTATTTCCGCTATTTGGCCGGAAAGCAATGCCTATTTCTACGGGGCGATGAAGGCCGCCGTTAACAAGCTCTCCCGCGATGTTGCCCGTGAGTTCGCCAGACAACATGTGCGTATCAATACCATTTTACCCGGGCCGACGGATACACCCATGGTGCCGGATTACGTTAAAAACGACCCGGCGGTGATGCAGGAAGTGATCGATACGTTGGCGCTGCTCGGCCGGCTGAGCACGCCGGAAGATATTGCCTATGCCGCGGTATACCTGGCATCAGACGAGTCGCTGATGGTTACCGGCCAGCAGATGGTGGTAGACAGCGGGGTCACGATCAGTAACCCCTAAGCCGGGTGAGGTGCCGGGCGACGGGGCTGAATCGGGCACAGCGTTATTGTCAGGCGCCTATCTCTATCGGTTTTTATAAATCAACAGGAGGGCAAAATGAGTGATGCAGGTATCCTCAAGAACAAGGTCGCCGTCGTGGTGGGCAGTACGTCTGGCATCGGAGAGGCCATTGCGCGTGAATTCAGCGCCCAGGGGGCGAAAGTCGTCTTATCCGGCCGGCGGACAGAGCGCGGGCAATCGATTGTCGACGAGATCCTCGCGGCAGGTGGCGAGGCGGTTTTCATCCGTACCGATGTCTCGGTTCCGGTCGATATCGAACGGCTCATCGCGTCGTCGGTCAGCCGGTTTGGCGCGCTGGACATTTTGGTCAATAACGCCGCGCTTGAACTGACCCGGCCGCTGGCGGAGTGCACGGCTGAAGATTTTGATCGGGTGATCAATACCAACCTGCGCAGTTATTTCCTGGCTTCCGTGCACGCGCTGAAAATCATGACACAGCAGCGGCGCGGGGTGATCCTTAACGTCAATTCCGTTACCGCCGAACATCCCGCTCCCGGTATCGGACTGTATTCCATGGCTAAAGGCGCGGTACGGCAGCTGACCCGTACTCTGGCTCTGGAAAACGCACACCTGGGGATACGGGCCAATGAGATCAATCCCGGGCTGATCCAGACAGAGATATTCAATGATCCGACGGCGGCAAAGGTGGCAGAGTTTGGCGTAAGCCAAACTCCTATCGGCCGAATTGGTACTCCGGAGGAATGTGCCAAAGCAGCGTTGTATCTTGTTTCCGATGACGCAGGTTTTACCACCGGCGCGTCGCTGGTGATTGATGGCGGTTTAACAATATAACGGTGGTTCTAAACGCGATGGGTCGATTTATCTGAAGATTTTAAACAATGAGGATGAAAAGTTATGAGCAAAATTATCATCACCGGCGTGGATGGCCAGTTCGGCGGTATTGCGGCTGAGCACGCGCTCAAGCGAAAACCGGCGGGAGAGCTGATTTTCACCAGCCCGTTTCCGGAAAAAATCAGCCATTACCAGGATAAAGGTGTGGAGGTACGAAAAGCAGATTTTTCCAGTAAGGACTCGTTGACAAAAGCCTTTGCGGGCGGGGAAAGCATATTGTTGATTTCCATGCCCATTGTCGGGGACGAACGCGTCGCTATGCATACCCGTGCGATTGAAGCGGCAAAAGCAGCGGGCGTCCGCCATATTGTGTATACCTCGATAGTGGGCGCTGGCGACCCCGCTAATGATGCGCTGGTGACCATTGATCATAATGCCACTGAAGAATTGATTAAAGATTCCGGGCTGACCTACAAAATTGCCCGCAATGGCCAGTACAGCGAGGCGATCACGGAATATTCCCTGCCCTCTGCTTTTCAGACCGGTAAGTGGACCGTCAATGAAGGCGATGGACAAATGGCCTATATCTCTCGTCGGGACTGTGCCGAAGCCGCCGCGGCGCTGGTGTGCGGCAAGGGGGATGACAACCACATCTATTATATCACCGGGCCGGAATTGCTGACTAAACAGCAAATAGTCACCCTCGCCGAGGACATGACGGGCCGGGAAATTGAGCTCATTGATATTTCCGATGATCAAACCTACGCCTTCTTTGATTCCCTGGGCGTACCACGGACCACGGCTAATGGCATGGTGGGGTCGCCGATACCCTGGTGCAGCGATGATATGGTGTCTTTCGGCCGTGCGGTGAGGGAAGGTAAAATGGCGGTCTCTACCGACGATTTCGGCAATATTACCGGCCACAAGGCTGTTTCCCTGCGACAATTAATTGGAGAGGCAATAAAGAAAGGCCTGTATAACTGAATGAATAATAGGTGATGACTTTTTTTCTGATGCGATTAAATGTAATGAAAAGCTAATAATCTGCGTCAGTCAAATAGCCATAGAGCATATTATCAGGAAGTAAAAATCATCCGCGTTTATGTTTTTCTCTACTGAGGAAGATAATTAACTCAATGCGGAGAGAGATATCTGCGCTCAAATCTCCGGGAAATTAATATGAACATTTACTCACTTATTTATATTCGTTGGTTGGTCGGTAAAAAAAGTAATATAAGAGAAAACAGCATAAGCAGTTTAAAAAAATATTGTCGTTCATTCCCGCTGGCATTTACCCTGGCCGTGACACCCGCTCTGGCTGGGGAAACGGTAATAACCGCCACTCCCGCCGGGGGAAACGATCTCGGCGCCGCGCTGCTGCCACCGCCGGGATTGTATGGCGCCTTGTCCCTGGTGCCCGCGAGCGGGCGTTCCCTGTTCGATGTGCATGGGGATCGTGTCCATTCTGTTAACGCAAGATTGGAAGTGTATTCGGTCGCGGCGACCCTGCAGTACGTTTATCCCGGCGAGATTTTTGGCGGCCATGTGTCAAGCCTGATCCAGGGCGCCTATTCACACGCCTGGGTCAAGATGGATCCCGTATATAACAGTGATTCTTCCGGCATCCAGGATATGTATGTCGACGTGTTCAACTGGTCGAAAAATGTTTCTCGTTCCGGAGCCACGCCACCGGAAGGCACTCCGGCGATGCCGTCGGCGGGACCTTATGGCTGGATGCCGCTGGGGCTGAATATTTCCGCCGGGCTGGCGATGAAGCTGCCGGTCGGTCATTACGATAAGGATGAACCGGTGAACACCGGCGCCAATTTGTGGATCATTTCGCCCAACCTCGGTATGACCTGGCTGAGTACCCCCGACCGTGACAGCACGCTGGGACCGTGGGATGCGAGCTTCCGGGCCTATTACAGCTTCCCGGTTAAAAATCAGGACACCGACTATACCACCGGACAGGTCCTGTCCGTCGACTGGGGCGTAGGCCGCTATCTTCGCCCCGATCTTGAAGTGGGTATTGCCGGTGTGTTCCAACAGCAGATCACCAACGACCATCCGCCATCGGATTACACCGGTTCCCTTGAGAACGGCAACAAATACGCCAATGCGTCCGCCGGTCCGGTGGTGTCTTACACGCTGCCCAACAATATGGGTTCACTCAAGTGGAAATGGCTGGCTCCGCAGTTTTGGGTGAAAGACGGTATCAGAAATCAGCTCATGATATTGACTTATGCCCGGCAGTTTTAACCGATCCTCCGGCTGGAAGTGGAATGGCGACCGTCGCTAGCCGGGGACATTATCCGCACTGTTGCCGCTGAAGACCGTTTTCTTTCGGTGACAGTGCCAGGTGCTCATTACAGGGCAAAGGAGAAAAAATGAAGATTGGCGTACCAAAAGAGCAATTACTTCATGAAGCGCGCGTGGCCGCCACGCCGAAAACCGTGGAACAATTACTGAAGCTGGGTTTTTCCGTCGCTATCGAACGAAATGCGGGTAATCTGGCGAGTTTTGACGACGAGGCTTACCGGGCGGTAGGGGCCGTTATTGAGGACCGCGTTGCCGTCTGGCAGTCCGATATTCTCCTTAAGGTTAATGCGCCGCTGGACGATGAAATCGGTTTGCTGCGGGAAGGGGGTATCGTGGTGAGCTTTATCTGGCCGGCACAACATCCCGCGCTGTTGGAAAAACTGGCTGCCCGCAATATTACCGCGATGGCGATGGACGCGGTGCCGCGTATTTCACGGGCGCAATCGTTGGATGCGCTGAGTTCGATGTCGAATATTGCCGGCTATCGCGCTATCGTCGAAGCGGCACACGCGTTCGGTCGTTTTTTCACCGGCCAAATCACCGCGGCGGGGAAGGTCCCTCCGGCAAAAGTGCTGGTGATCGGCGCCGGGGTGGCAGGGCTGGCGGCCATTGGCGCCGCCGGCAGCCTGGGGGCCATTGTGCGCGCTTTTGATACCCGGCCGGAAGTCAAAGAGCAGATAGAGAGCATGGGCGCGGAATTCCTGCTGCTGGATTTTGCGGAAGAAGCCAGCGGGGCGGGCGGTTACGCCAAAACGATGTCGCCGGAGTTTATCAACGCGGAGATGGCGCTGTTCGCCGCGCAGGCAAAAGAGGTGGATATTATCGTCACCACGGCATTGATCCCCGGCAAACCGGCACCGAAGCTGATTACGCGCGAGATGGTGGAAAGCATGAAACCCGGTAGCGTGATCGTCGATTTGGCGGCGCAGACCGGCGGTAACTGCGCGCTGACGGTTGCGGATACCCTGGTCACTACCGATAACCGGGTAAAAATCATCGGCTATACCGACCTACCCAGCCGGCTGCCTACCCAGTCTTCCCAGTTGTATGGCACCAACCTAGTGAATCTGATGAAGCTGCTCTGTAAGGAAAAGGACGGCAACATCACCGTCGATTTCCACGATGTGGTGATCCGTGGCGTTACGGTTATCCGGGAAGGGGACATTACCTGGCCCGCGCCGCCCATCCCGGTTTCCGCCCAGCCGCAACCGGCGCGAAAGACCGTCAACACGGTTGGCGAGCCATCGGCCAAAATCCCTGCATCCCCCTGGAAAAAATACCTGTTGGCCATCGTGGTTATGGGCCTTTTTGGCTGGCTGGCCAGTGTGGCGCCAAAAGAATTTTTATCCCATTTCACCGTTTTCATTCTCTCCTGCGTAGTGGGCTACTACGTGGTATGGAATGTAAGCCATGCGCTGCACACGCCGCTGATGTCGGTCACCAATGCCATCTCTGGCATCATTGTGGTCGGGGCATTGTTGCAGATAGGCCATGGCGGTGCCGTCGCCATCTTGTCATTTATTGCCGTGCTGATCGCCAGCATCAATATTTTCGGTGGGTTCACCGTCACGCAGCGCATGCTGAAGATGTTCCGCAAAGGTTAAGGAGAATAATATGGTACAGATATCGGGTGGACTGGTTACGGCAGCCTATATTATTGCGGCCATCCTGTTTATTGGCAGCCTGGCCGGGTTGTCGCAGCATGAAACGTCCCGGCGGGGGAATATTTTCGGCATTACCGGCATGGCCCTGGCCTTGTTGGCGACCGTTTTTGGACCGGGTTTCACGGTCATCCTGCTGGGGAGGATTGGGGCGGCAATGGTTATCGGCGGGGCCATCGGCGTGTACTTGGCCCGTAAGGTCGAGATGACGGGAATGCCGGAGCTGGTGGCGATGCTGCACAGCTTTGTCGGCCTGGCCGCGGTGCTGGTGGGATATAATAGTTATCTTGATCAAACACCGGGAGCCGAAGCGGTACTGGAAAACATCCATTTGACGGAAGTTTTCCTGGGAGTTTTCATTGGCGCGGTCACCTTTACCGGTTCGGTGGTCGCGTTCGGTAAATTACGCGGCACATTTTCTTCGAAGCCGCTGATGCTGCCCCATCGCCACCAGCTGAATCTGCTGGCACTGGTGCTCTCCTTTGCTCTGCTGTGGATATTTATCAAAGGGGATGTCGTCAGTAACCCCGTGGACGGTGCGGCGTGGATCAGGACGCAGTTTGCGGCCTTGCTGGTGATGACGGTGATTGCCCTGGCGTTTGGCTGGCATCTGGTGGCGTCAATCGGTGGGGCTGATATGCCGGTGGTCATTTCCATGCTGAATTCCTACTCGGGGTGGGCGGCGGCGGCGGCGGGTTTTATGCTCGGCAACGACCTGCTGATCGTCACCGGCGCGCTGGTGGGGTCATCCGGTGCCATACTTTCTTACATCATGTGCAAGGCGATGAACCGCTCGTTTATCAGTGTGATTGCCGGGGGCTTCGGTTCTGACGGCGCCTCTTCCGGCAGTGCGGAAGAAACGGGCGAACACCGTGAAATTACCGCCGAAGAGACGGCGGAGCTGCTGAAAAATTCCACGTCGGTGATTATCACTCCCGGCTATGGCATGGCGGTGGCGCAGGCCCAATATCCGGTGGCGGATATGACCAAAAAACTACGTGAGCGCGGCATAAAGGTGCGTTTCGGTATTCATCCGGTGGCCGGCCGGTTGCCGGGGCATATGAACGTGCTTCTGGCGGAAGCAAAGGTGCCCTATGATGTGGTGCTGGAAATGGATGAAATCAATGATGATTTTATCGATACCGATACGGTGCTGGTGATTGGCGCCAACGATACGGTCAATCCGGCGGCGCAGGAAGATCCGCATAGCCCGATTGCGGGCATGCCGGTGCTGGAGGTCTGGAAAGCGCAGAATGTCATCGTGTTCAAGCGCTCAATGAACACTGGTTATGCCGGTGTGCAGAACCCTCTGTTCTTTAAGGAAAACACCCAGATGCTGTTCGGCGATGCCAAAGCCAGCGTGGAAGCTATTTTGAAATCTCTCTGACCGGGCTGTGGGTCTGCTCGGAAGGAGTGAATTAGAGGCGGTTATTTAATCATCCAGCATGCGCTTATATCTTGCCTGGTAAGCTTTGCTATGCATAATACGGGAGGGCCTATGCTGTTGCTCCTGCGAAATTTGATTTTATGTATAATACTGATACCGATAATGACGTTGTTCTTGCTGGGGATGATATATTCTATAGGTGAAATATCTAACATTATTTCTCGTATCCCTAAGCATTGGTCACCCTCCGTAAGTAAAAAAAAGAGATAAAAAAATCTTTATAACCGATAACAAGTCATTATCTCAGGGGTATTGGTGATGAATATTCTGAAAAAGGAAATATGAAGGGATGTCCGGTAGACGTCAATCAGATTCCGGCAGGCAGTGACATTTGGACTTGTGGGCAGACACCATTCGGTGTGACGTTAAGGATTATTCCGCTCCGCACGCGCTATGATTGCTTTCATCGCATCGAACCCCGGGAGGATCCGCGTATCTGCCGGGGCCAGCAGATATTGGATGGACAGACCGAACGACGCGGCCAGGATGAGCCGCGTGATGACTTCAAGCGAGAAAGGTGACGGTTGCGGGGCGTTTCCCTCGTCGTTTCTGACCACCTGAGCATCGATAGCGATGAGAATATCGGAAACAAATCCGGCCATTTCCTCTTTAAACGGCTCAGACCACATCGCATAGTTAAAAAACTCAAGAAAACATTGATACAACGCCGTATTCTCTTTGAGAAGCTCTTCATTGTAAGAGGCCAGCGCCGTTATTCGTTCGGCAAACGAAACGCATTTTTTCATCCGGAGATCGAGACCGTCCGTGTAGGTTTGCCGCATAGCTTTTATCACCGCAGAGAAAAGCCCTTCCTTATTCACAAAATAATAGTTCAACTGGCTTAGCACCACGCCGGCCTCTTGGGCGATCTCTCGCAGCGTGACGCTGTTGCATCCCTTCGCCGCGATGCAGTTGAACGCGGCGGTGAGGATTTTCTCTGCGGTGATCTCACTTTTGGATTTTGTCATTATTCAGCTCTGATTATTCCGGTGTTATGCGTGAGCGCCTAAGCTCGTCAGTTTAACCAGGATTATCCTGGGTCATTTCAAGTAAGGCCAGCTCGAAATGATCATTATCAATAGTAAAAGGCAGAAAATCCGGACCGGGGCAAGTACTGACAGATTGTCTGATAGCCAGGAGGGCAGCTCGTTGACACAGTGATTGCAGATCCGCGCCGGTCATGTTCGCTGTGCGTGCGGCAAGACCGCCAATATCGACATTGGGATCCACGGGGCGATGGCGGCAGTGGCTTTGCAGGATCGCCAGGCGCGCCACCAGATCCGGCATCGGCAGGTCGACCACAAAATCAAAACGTCCAGGGCGCAGCAGCGCTTTGTCGATAAGTTCGGGGCGGTTGGTCGCCGCCAGTATGACTACCCCCTCCTGACTCGCCATGTTGTCCATTTCAAGCAGCAACTGACCTACCATGCGCTCATTGATTTGGGAACCGCTCTCGCCCTGGCCCCGAATGGGCGCGATGGCATCGATTTCATCAAAAAAATGAAAGCAGTTGGGCAACTACCCGCTTTTCCACATCTCCCAACACGGTCTCCCGGTTAGGTGCAACGGCGTCAATCTCATCGAAGAAGATAATGGCCGGGGCGTTTTTCTCTGCATCGGCAAAAATTTGACGCAGTAATTCTTCCGATTCGCCGTAGTGCTTTTGAATGATCTCCGGTCCACTAACGCTGAAAAAGTAGACTCCGGTCCCCTGAGCGACTGTCCGCGCGATAAGCGTCTTGCCGCATCCGGGAGGCCCATAGAGCAACAAACCCTTGGGCGGGTCAATGCCTAATTGTCTGAACAAGTGTGGCGCCCGCAAAGGCAATTCGACCATTTCCCTCACCCGGGTAATTTCCTTGTCAAGACCGCCAACGTTTTGATAAGCGCTTAATCCCTCGGAGTTTGTAAAAATAACGGCGGTCGAGCCATCAACTACCACTGGGCCTTCGAGCGTCGTCTCTGCGATCTGATATTCCCCGATCTCACCGTTTCGCGCCAGGCGCAGGATATCCCCGGTCGCGACAATGAGTCCGATAGGTGATGTGGCCGGATGGGTATTCTTGTCGGCTGGGGCAGCGTTGATGAGTCGCCCCATTGCGTGGTAAAGGCGGCTGCACAGAGCGTACAGCCAGTTTTTTGTTCCGGGTGGATCGGCGGCGCGGGTTGCCAGCAGGACGATACGTTGTGCCGGACTATCCGGCATGGTATGGCCCGCCCCAAAGTTGCCCGTCACTGCACCGCCAGGAGCGCAGGGATGATTTGGCGCGCCGCTATTCCCCTCCACGGACCGGGTCAATCTGTCTATCCCGCGGCGGTCCGCGTCATCCTGGTGGCCTAAAACCAGAATATCGTCCTTAGCCAAAGCAGCTGATGGTAGAGGAGCTGGCAGGATACCCACCGCCGCTTCCTTCTGTGGGTCCGGTATCCGCTCAGTCATTAAAGTGGCTCTGGCTGATGACTTGCCCCAATCCGGCGACGGCGGGAATTTTGGTCCGTTTGATATCCTGAACCATATAAGGCCCGATGATGGCAGTGAAGAGGCCATAACTGATGAATGCTACATGGTACGACCAGTACCCATTGAGTGCAAAAGGACCGGATTTAAAGTAAGGCAAAAATGTGATGGCCAGGAAGGATAGGCCGGAGAACAGGGCCAGGCAAGCGACCCAGTGCGGCATGATCGCGGGTTTTTGCCGGTCCAGGAAGATCAGCAGGAAAATGGCGCTCACCTCGACTGTGGTGATCATATAGGTCATATCGAAGGTATACCACGCCATGAAATGCACCGCCTTGATTAACTCCGGGTTAACCGTCCCGGCAACTTCCGCGCACCAGGCCCAGAGTGCCGGGCAGAAGATCAGCACCCAACCGGTCAGCAGGCCGCCGGTCAATTGAAGCAATGAGAGAATGGGGGTGGTTTCTCTCCGCCACATTTGGACCGTGAGCTGACATGCCCAAATCAGATAGAGAATGCCGAAGGCGGTCGACAAAGACTGGCCCAACATGATTTGGTCTCGGTACTTGAGGTAGAAATTATCCACCAGTTCCTGGCCGGTGAACAAGGGATTGGGCGGTGGATAATTATGGCCGAGCACCACCCAGCTCAGCCCGTACAGGATGACAAATGCCGGGCCGCAATAGGCGCAGAAAATTTGAATTCGTCTTGAGGCAATTTCGTTCATGGTTTTCCTCTGGTGGTCTATGACAGGGCTGCGGACATGTTGACTTAGTCTCATCACTAAAATAGAACGGATGTCCGATTTAATGCAAGTTAAGCCAGGATACCTGCTTTGTCAATGACTGAAAGCGAATGGTGGGTAGCCGGATGAAATCGTTATTGGCATGGTGTCTTGCACCCTTCCCAGTCTTCTGTACTCTCTACATCAAGCTGTTTCACGTTTTTTGCCATCAGGACAAGGTGTTAATCACCGAAGATGATAATGTCCCGGTACCATTCAATTTTTTGCCGGCTGATATTTTTATTGAAATTGATAGCGACCAAACATTTGCAACTTCAGTATTATTTTTCATTACCGCCTCAATGCCTATTTTTTTGAGCGACGAAAGAGAATTTATAATTGCCTTATCTTGCTATAGATATAAACATACTGGCTGTAATCCTCAAATGTGATAGTGCTCGATATTCTGAAGGATGATTTGAAATTAAACTTATTAACATCGCTGCTATGAATAATTAATTGTTTCCGATACAGAATAGTTTGTCTTATTGATAATAACTAATCGGTAATGTCCCACGATAACAATATTTAGTTTGTGAAGTATATCGTCGAACGGACGGCGTGATTGCGGTTCACTCGATAAAGGACAATTTATCCGCGGTATTGATGTGGATGCCAAACATGAAATCTACAGCATTATTTATTCATTAGCTGAGCGAGGCATTGCCGTTTCATTTGCTTCCAGTGATTTAGCGGAAGCATTGGGTTTGGCGGATCGTAGAAACCACCACTGCGGTGATGTGATTATTGAGGAACAAATAAAATGTCACTTCCATCCTTACCGTTTGTTAAATCTAAGCACAATATTGGGCTGGTTCGAATCTGGGATGCCTACGGCATGCTGGTGGTTTTTGCCGCATTGTTTGTTGTCTGCGCTATTTTTGTTCCCAATTTTGCCTCTTATATTAATATGAAAGGATTAGGATTGGCGATGTCCATGTCCGGTATTGTGGCATGCGGCATGTTGTTTTGCCTGGCCTCAGGTGACTTCGATTTGTCGATAGCGTCGGTTATCGCCTGTGCCGGGGTCACTACTGCAGTGGTCATTAATAAAACGGACAGCCTATTTGTCGGTATTCTGGCCGGGTTGATGGTCGGGGTTATCTGCGGCCTGGTTAATGGTCTGGTGATTGCGCGCTTGAAAATTAATGCACTGATCACCACATTGGCCACCATGCAAATTGTCCGTGGGCTGGCATACATCTTTTCCGATGGAAAAGCGGTCGGGGTTGCAAAAGAATCCTTCTTTTTCCTGGGTTCAGCCAGCTGGTTTGGCTTACCGGCACCTATTTGGCTAACCATCCTCTGTATGGTGATATTCGGCTTCTTGCTGAACAAGACGACCTTTGGGCGGAATACGTTATCACTGGGCGGTAACGAAGAAGCGGCACGGTTATCAGGTGTTCCGGTGGTACGGACAAAAGTGATTATTTTTGTGCTCTCCGGTCTGGTCTCGGCCATTGGTGGTATTATTCTGGCCTCGCGCATGACCAGCGGTCAGCCGATGACCTCCATTGGTTTTGAAATGACCGTTATTTCCGCTTGCGTACTTGGTGGTGTGTCAATGAAGGGTGGGGTGGGCAAAATCTCTTACGTGGTCGCCGGGGTGCTGATCTTAGGTACCATCGAAAATGCCATGAATCTGCTCAATATCTCACCTTTTACCCAATACGTGGTTCGGGGACTCATTCTGCTGGCAGCTGTTATATTTGACCGTTATAAACAAACGGGACAGGGGGCGATTTAGGTTATAATAACGCTGCCAGGGGAAATATAACAGATGTGGTGAATTATGGCGGACATTTCATAAAACGATTTCTCCATTGCTCCGACAGCGTGCATGGGGTGACAAGCATGGCGCGTTACCAGACTCAATTATTCAGGCCACTGGCAGTGAAAATAATGCCGAGACTGCAAAAAAACTTGACGGACAAGACAGTTGCCGTGAATACAAGCGCGGAGCGGGTGACGTTTCTTAATCTCTCCTTACTTAAAAAGAGCTAACCCTTAGGGATGAAACACTATAAAAAGAAAATGGCTTTATGCCGCAACGCTTACGGCTTTATCACTATTCAGTGTCGTAGGATGTTCTTCAAACCAGGCCATCAAAACCGTTGATGGAGAAACCATTGTGACTGATGGAAAGCCCAAAGTTGATAATGATACTGGCCTGGTGTCTTACAAAAATGCGGAAACAGGTAAGACCGCGCAGCTCAACCGAGATCAAATAAAAAATATGAATGAGCTTGAAAACTAATAAGTAGGAACAAAAAGGGCGATATCGGATGAGATTAGGATGGCGAAGCGGTATTTTATATATCAATATGAGATGCCGGTTCGATTACGAATGTCCAAGCGATAAAAATAGTTTTTTTTCATAAGAGTAAAGAATTAATTTTCAATATAATATCGGCATAATCATTATATAATGACTGATGGTATTTTCTACGATAAATTTGAACTAAAAAATTATTTTTTATGAATCCTTGCATTTAAAAAACAAAATTTTTACTTTCGATAAATAACTAATTTAATATACTAATTATAAATGTCAATTAGATGATTTTTTGTATTATGCTATGTGGTTCATGTTAAATGATATATATTCTTATTTATGATGTAAGAAATGTTAGTGAATTTCTCTAGGCCGGTTTATTTGGAATTTATTTCACTTGTTGTATGGCTAAGTTAAAATCTTACTTTGCCAATCATAAGTATCATTCGGTTAATTTTTTAATTGAGATAAAGATTCAAGCCGATATCTTAAAAAATATAAAAATTAGAATGAAAGCTGCGAATATTATATTAATAATGAGTGTGTGCAAAATATAAATATTATTTCGAACTGTGCGAGTAATAAAACCATATTTTTCTTGTAAGTTATAGTAAATTTATTTTTTATCGGGCTAATCCGTTCAGGTAGGATAGCAAGGGAACGCAACTGATGGCGTGGGGGTTGATCTATCATAATTGAGGCATATTAGCCACTTGAGTTTGTGTCATCATTAATAACTTCATCATTTTCCTTTATTTATCGCTCGAAAAAGTGTTTTCATCGCAAATAATCAGATTTTGTACAAAATCACACAATTCACGTGAAATCCACTTTTCTTACTTTAATTAATTTGATAAATCTCACAAAATACTGAATTTTTAAATATTGCTGTTCCAATAAATTTGATGTTACTGGTAACATCATGCGACAAGTCACGTCCAAGTAGAAGGTCGCGATATTTTTCATTTTCTTAATATGAGGAATAACCAATGACATGGGCAAAAAAATGTTGCTACTATTTATTACTATGGTTACTGGTGTTTCGGGCAGCTATATCGCCAATGTTTCCGCTGCTACAGTTGAAACCAGCTCTTCACAAGCAGCCGATGCAAATACTGAAATTACGACACCCCTCAAGATAGATCGTCTCGATCCATCCATCGATCGGATCATTCCCGCTGGTGCCACATTGCAACGTGTTGCCACTGGTTTCAAATGGCTCGAAGGACCCGTGTGGGTTAAAGATCGTCTGTTCTTTGCTGAGATAATCAGTAACAGTATCCGCACCTATACACCAGGCAAAGGTACCCATATTTTCCTCAAACCTAGTGGCTACCAAGGTGCTGCACCTTACGGCGGGCTTGAGCCCGGATCTAACGGGATGACGCTCGACGTCAAAGGTCGGCTCACAGTGGCTGGACACGCGCAGCGTGATGTTTTCAGATTTGAATCGCTAAATTCGGCAGGCCCTATTACTATTCTCGCGGACTCTTATCAGGACAAGAAGCTTAATAGTCCTAATGATCTGGTTTACAAATCGGATGGCTCGCTTTATTTCACTGATCCACCTTATGGCTTGCGTACACAAAAGGATAGCGATCCAGAGAAGCTATTGCAGATAAACGGTGTCTATCGTATTCCTCACGCATTGACACAGAAAGCTGGCGCTGCGCCCGCACGCGCTGAGTTACAACAATTAATTACTAATCTTCCCCGGCCGAATGGCATCGCGTTCTCACCTGATGAAAAATATCTGTATGTTGATAATTCCGAACCCAAGAAGATATGGATGCGTTACCGCGTCAAGCCAGATGGTTCGCTTACTGGTGGCAGGGTATTATACGACGCAACATCAGACCTGCGTCCCGGAAATCCCGACGGCATGAAAGTTGATCAAAAAGGCAATATTTATAGTGCTGGTCCGGCGGGAGTCTGGATTTTTTCACCTGACGGGAAACCGCTTGCGACTATTCTTATTCCGGAGAAAGTTTCCAGTGTAGCCTGGGCTGGCGCCTATCGGAAAACCCTCTATATTACTGCGACTAATAATATCTATCGTACGTATCTTAATATCGCTGGAGAGCCATTAGTTCGTCTTCGGTGAAATAGCTTAGCGTCGATACTATGATATAAAAGAGCCGGGGCGTGACTTCAACTACCATATGGGATATTCACCCCCGATAGAAACTAGATTGTTAGCACCCATGTATACTTTTTTTGCTATCTTAGATTATTTTAATATAAATTGATAGTGGTTTAATGACACGGACGCTTAGCCCGGCATCCGGCAGGTCACCGTTGCGGATAGCAACATCAAACTCCTCAACAAGCAAATCGACTTGTCGATCGTGTAAGGCGAGATCAATTCTTACTTCGCGATGGCGGTGGAGATATTCGGTCAAAAGCCCAGACAAAATCGTGGTTCCTAAGGTCACTAGAGCAGTGACGCGACAGAGGCCGCGCGGTGCCGCCTGATCATCGCTGGCAATTCCCTCAGCAGCGTCGACCTCCGCCATGATTTGCCGACACCGCTCATTGTAAGCTCGTCCAAGTCGGTCAGGCTATGTTACCGAGTGGGTCGGTTGATGAGTTACATATCTGATCGCTCTTTCAGAAAGTGCACATGATTACGCACCATGGGTGCGGTAAGACCGGAGCCACGAGCCGAGTTCTATGAAGAATTAGTCGGCGTATTGCAGAAGGCTTCTCATTTAAACGGGATAACTTCCTAGGATATTTTGCCAATCGTTAGGTTTTCCTATTATTGTAAAATTTAGCTGTCTTAACTCCTTCAACCAGGATCAAAAGAAAGGTCGATAGCCAGAAATAATGGGGGCCTTTATGGGGGCTTAATAGAACAATTATTTAGAAATATGCAATTTATACAAATAGTTGTATAATACTTCAAGTCCCGTCCCGGTACCACACCGAATTCGTAATAAAAACAAAGCAGTATGAGTAACATTGATGCCGTCGAGAGACGGTTTTTTTATGCCTTCAATTTGGCTTTCATAATATCTTTCAACAATAAAATCCCAATGATCTGACTTCTGGCACAAATGCCTGCATCCAAATAATAGCTTTCTACTTGATAATAAGTAGGGTATAGCAGGGCCATCCTTGCATCTTTACCCGCATGGCCATAGGTGCGAGGAAGCTATGGTTGAGTAGCGCAGCCGTCAGGCTGCCACCAACCGATGTAGCTGTGAAATATCAACTTCTTTCTCTGCTACCCAAAGGCTGTAATTATCTTGGAGATTGAGCCAAAACTTCGCCGAACTTCCAAGCACCGCCGAGAGTTTAAGAGCCATTTCCGGAGAAACCGCCGAATGACCGCTGACCAGTCGTTGCGCGGTGGAAGGGGCGACATGCAGTGCTCGGGAGAATTCACGGATGCCGACATTCAGATCGTCCAGAGTCTCTGCAATGATTTCACCGGGGTGGGGCGGATTAAACATAGTCATCAGTGATAATCCTCATAATTAATGACATAGGCATTGCCATCCATAAATTCAAACTTAATGCGCCAGTTGTCCGTGACGGTTATTGACCGCTGGCCTTTTCTGTCCCCTGTAAGAGCGTGAAGGCAATATCCCGGCCGGTCAATATCCTTGATGTCTTCCGCTGCATCAATTACTGCCAGGCGTAAGCGAAGTTTACCGGACTGATTCGCGTCGATACCTGCGGTCGACCCTTTCTCGAAAAACAGGCGCAATCCTTTGTGCTTGAAGCTTTTAATCATGAAAAGGCTCGTAGGTGTTGCGTACTAGGGAACAGTATAACACTGTTCCCTAGTACGCAACACCTTTAGTTTTTATGCCTGCAATTCCTCAAAATCCCCGAAATGACAATAAAAACGTACGTAAAGCAGCAAATTTCTCCAGCTTGATTTGGGAATAGGCCGCATCGGCATCAGGGACGGGGGCTCGGACATGATTGCTTTGGCAACTGCGAGCATTTTCGTCAGGTGGTACCACAAAAGGGGATGAGGGGTATTGTCTTGCAGGCCAGGAAGCTACTGAACATCATTAATCTTTCTTTCGGGTTTAACCGCACGTACCACAAGTAAACAAAATAGGGGAATTGATTAGAGAGTCGGCACTCCTTTGCCGGCACGCTAGTGGATACGCAAAAGCTCTCGTTCAGACGTAAATGTCTATTTGGTTACTGCTACTGTCGCTGCTGCTATTATTGTCGCTGCTGCTATTATTAGTGCTGTTAGTGCTGTTAGTGCTGTTAGTGCTGTTAGTGCTGTTAGTGCTGTTAGTGCTGTTAGTGCTGTTAGTGCTGTTAGTGCTGTTAGTGTTACTGGTGCTGCTGGTGCTGCTGGTGTTACTGCTTTTCTGCGTGGAGGCAGATGGCTGTGTCGTGTTCGTCTGCTGCGTTTGCTGCTGCTGTAAGGCGCTCACCTGGGCTTCCAGCATTTTAATCTGGCCCTCGATGAGTTGCTCCTCTTGCTGCTTTTGATCTGCGGACACACTGGAACTAGACAGGGTGGATAATTGCTTCGTCAGCGTGGTGATCTGTTTTTCAAGGCTACTGATTTGCGATGCCACACTGCTGCTGCTGCCGCTTGAAGATACGGGCATGACGGATGTTGAGATAGTGTTAGACAAGGTCGCTCTCCTTTTTGGAATGTATTATCTGGTTATCGGCAGACTGATGTTTCGCTGCAGCGTTAAAACGTAAAGGAATTGCAAGGAAAGGGTAAAAAAAGAGATAAATGACACGGGGCACTGTAGCAATCATTCATTGCAAAATATCTAAAGCATGGTGATAAAATCTATGAACTTTATGGTCATGAATGAGGGCGAAAATTTTCAATTTTAAGAATTTAATGCGCCCGTAATTGCCCATGTAAATTCATTAGCACGACGTTCTGATAGTCCTTCAGAGCGTCTTGCTGACAAAGATGTTAAAAAGAGGTAAAATCCAGAGGTGTTATCAATAAACATAAACAACACGCAAAAAAAACTACAATATGAGTAACTTACCAAAACATTTTGACTAATACACAGCCGAACACGATACCGGCAAAAGCTAATGCCCAGCAAAATTTCAGCAACATCAAATCAGTTTTCGCTACGTTTTCCATGATAATTCCTCGACTATATTGTGATATTGGTCACTATTTTATCGGATAACGTTCTCTAAAAAGCGTGACTTAAATCACATTTAAATGATTTGTCATACAAAATTACCAAAACAAACGAATGCTTTTTTCTGCAGTCAGATAGCATATGGCCAGGTAGGTAGCCGGTTAACACCAATTGCGAGAGCAAACGATGTGCTGCCGGTCCGGGCCGATAAAACATGCAGGATAAGAACTGAATGCATGGAGTTGGTCACGGCTGGCTCCAAATATTTTGTCTGCGGGCGTTGTCTGCGGCTAATACTTTGACAGCAGGGCGTTTAACCAGTTGAAAACATGGGCACTCAAACCCGTTCGCCAAAGGAATATAAATGGAACCAAATGTAACAAAGGAGTGCGCAAAGACAATCTCATATTGATATTAAATGATTCTTAAATGGGTTTGGCGTGAAAGGGATTATGGTGAGATAATCAGTTTAAATATAAAATTAGGGCTTTTTTTTGAAAACTGCTTGTGAATATTGCTTATTCCTTTTGAATCGTTGCACCTAGGTTATTTATTTCATCCCTGCTTTTGGATCCGGGATGACTTGTTCATGTCACTAAAGCAAGACCATTTCCATGCTCACGGAAAATGAAGTCTGTATTGTTCAGCCGAATAGGAATATTCCATGCAGCTATGACAAACTCAACCTGTTATGTTATGGCGGTTATCCCATTAACCGGCAGGTAGTGAAAAAACGCTTAATGGTGAATCCTGCTCAACTGATTTTAATAAATACCCATGCTTATGTCTATGGGATACGTTTTAACGGACCTTTACCGTTCCTGCTAAAAAACAGACATTCAACGTCTATATTTCTGATCAAAAATGGCCGACACTTAGTCTGATTATCCTCAAAGGATGGCGTCGGTGAAATTAGAAAAGTTTTACTCAATTCCGGGCAACCATGATGTTACCGCCAAGGTTACGGTCTTTTTTACTGGTTTTATCTACATTGAATTGATCGGTATGCATTGTCAGTTGCGGGCCCATGCCGATGAGATTGAATGCCGGTTGTTTACCGATGTGGAACGGCAAAATGAAGCCGAGTTGAAATGTTGCTCAAAGAAAAGCAGCGTGCCCCTGTGGAAATTACACCTGTTCAAGCAGGATGCGGCGGAACTGATGTCATTAATTCAGTGGCGGGAGCATACCCTTAATTATTTTAAACAAGAGGGCTAACGTTCGTTACAGCCAGCCAATTAAGCAAAATCAGCAACCCCCCGCAGGCTGCTGATTTGAAAGGACATCCTGCTGTAAGGAAACTACGCCCGTTGGTTCAGGAGAAAAATTCCACCTTTCCCCCGGACAGGTTATACATGGAACCGACGATTTTTATTTTGCCATCGGTTTCCAATTTGCCAAGGATGTCGCTTTTCCTGATCTCATCCATGGTCAGTTTGACGTTGGTTTTGGCGACAGCGTCGACAAACTCGTCGTTACTGCTGGTTCTTTCCTTGGTGTATTCCGTTTTATCAATGGCGGGTTTGATTTTAGCCAGCAAACCGGTTAGATGGCCCAACTCAACGTTATCAATCGCTCCCTTTACCGCGCCGCAGGCCGTATGTCCCATGACCAGGATAACTTTTGCCCCGGCGGCGGCACAGGCGAATTCGAGGCTACCGAGAATGTCGTCGTTGGCAATATTTCCAGCGATGCGGCTGTTGAAGGCTTCGCCTATGCCGGTATCAAGAATGATCTCCGCCGGCGCACGGGAGTCGATGCAGCTAAGGATAACGGCGGAAGGGAATTGACCAGCGGCACTGCTACGTTTTTGCGCCAGGTAGTTGTGCTGATGGGCCTTGCCAGTGTGAAAACGGATGTTCCCCTGTTTTAATCCCTCGATTATCTCATCGGGTGTCAGTTTGTCCCTGGCTTCTCTGGTCATAGCCGCCGCATAAGAAAGGGAGGGTAAGCCGACACTCATCACACCGGCGATGCCTAAAATGGAGAGGCCGGCCGCCCGTTTTATTAAAGTGCGCCGTGTGGGTTCTGATGATGGCAATATGTCTTTATACATCATTTACTCCGGTAGTTAGAATAAATTCTAACAGCTCAATGATATTAATGGGCGATGGCTGATAATTGTCTCGGTGCGAAAAGTATATAACGCTTGGGCATTCTAAAAGATGCACTGAGGCGATAATGTGATAAATGTAGTTATTTCTTCAAGACAATCCTATTTTTGGGCGTTAGGGACGATCTTTTTTTATATTTGGAATCAGCATCACTACAGAATAGAATAAATATTATTTAATAGTTTGCTAATATTTATACCATTGATAATAAAGAATCTCTAATCATAAAGAGAGTTTCGCTAAGCGGCGATTATATTGTCATGGTGTTTTCGTGTTCAGGGTAGAATATTGAGTATATATAAAGCTTATTAATGTTATAAGTGATCCGATTAATTTAGTGATATATTTGTCTTTCGATGGTTTTCAAACAGGGAGAGCGGTGACGTGACCGTACACTTTATGAATGACATTTGCTCGTTATCCTTACTATTTTAAAAATCAATAGTCGGTGTAGGATGAATTGGCCTGATGAAAATGGCCTACAGATTAATTCGGCAGGACTTGGTGTTCAAAAAGGGAAAAGATGAAGGTTTGATACATCGTCCGTTTGCCCTTAATCTTGTAGGGCATTCATTACGATAGCCGCTTTTTGCCGGAGGGTGAAGGAAACAGTGGGACGCCATCACGGTTACCCTTTCCTGGCGGCCGCTCATTTAATCTGAAAGGTCAAATCATGTTTCGTTTTGTCAAATGCCTGTTTGTCATAATCACCTGTTTTTTCAGTTATTTTCAAATGGCCGTCGCCGCTGCAACGCCGCTATATGGACCGCAGCTTCAAGGATTTACCTATCCTTATCCGCTGCACTATTATTCTTTTACTTCCCAGGGCGTACCCCTTGAGATGGGCTATATGGATATCGCCCCCCAGGGAGCCGGCAACGGTAAGGCGGTGGTATTGCTGCATGGGAAAAATTTTTGCGCAGCCACTTGGGAGGACACCATCAAGGCATTGAGCCGGCAGGGTTACCGGGTGATCGCCCCCGACCAGATTGGCTTTTGCACCTCAACCAAGCCCGATCATTATCAGTACAGTTTCCAGCAATTGGCCGGCAATACCCATTCATTGCTGCTTAGCCTAGGTATCGCCAAGGCGATGGTGGTGGGGCATTCCACCGGAGGCATGCTGGCGACGCGTTATGCGCTAATGTTCCCCGCCGCGGTGCAAAAATTAGTCCTGGTGAATCCAATCGGCCTGGAGGATTGGAAAGCTCTCGGTGTGCCTTACCGTACTCCCGACCAATGGTATGAGCGCGAGCTGAAGACTTCCGCCGCGGGTATCCGCCAATATGAACTGACTACTTATTATGTCGGGCACTGGAAACCGGCATATGACTGCTGGGTGGATATGCTGGCCGGTTTGAATCAGGGATCGGGGCATAAACAGGTGGCCTGGAATTCGGCGCTGATTTACGACATGATTTTTACCCAGCCCGTGGTATATGAATTCAAGGATTTGCAGGTACCGACGACCTTGATAATCGGTACGGCGGATACCACCGCTATTGGCAGCGATATTGCGTCTGCGGCGGTAAAATCAACCTTGGGGCACTATGACCGGCTTGGTAAGGATACGGTAAAACGCATTCCCGGGGGGCAATTGATTGAGTTCGCGGGATTGGGACATGCACCGCAGATGGAAGAGCCGGAACGGTTCAATCATACCCTTTTGCAAGTGCTGAACCGCTAATCCGACGTTGTCGAGGTGAAGGCGGAGTCCGGCATTCTGGCCAGATTCCCGCCTTCAGGCGTTAAGGATCAATTGGAACTGCTGGACGGCGCCTGTACGGGTTGTACTCCGCCGTCGGTAGCCGGTGCCTGGGGCACCGCTGTCTGCGTGCTGCCGTTGTCGGCCGGGGCCGTCTGGGATGCGGCGCCAGCCTGTGTCGAAACAGGCGCGGCGGCGGGCGCGTTAGCGGGAGCGCTCACCGGCAAGACTGCCGGCGCGGCATTGTCCGGTGCGGTAACATTAATCGGGAGACCGGAGCGATTTTGCAGCGCCATGTTAACCACATTCTGATTGACCACCTGATCCACCAGCACCTTGCTTACGTTAACCGGAAGCGTAATCGGTACAGGTTCGGAGGATTTGAACTGTTCTTCGGTGGAGGACAGCGGGTTATGTACTTCAAGATAACGGGAACCGTCCGGCTCAATGGTGGCTTTGACCGGTTCGTCGATAAACTGTACCCGGGTGCCCACCGGAACGTGATCAAACAGATACTTGATATCGTCGGCGCGCAAACGGACGCAACCATGGCTGACCCGTAAACCTATGCCGAAATTGGCATTGGTGCCGTGAATGGCAAATAACCGGCCGACATACATCGCGTACAATCCCATGGGATTATCCGGCCCCGCCGGGAATACATCCGGCAGCGTTTCGCCCTCGGCCGCGTATTCAGCATGCATCGCCTTAGTGGGTGTCCAGGTCGGTCCGGCCTGTTTACGTTGAACGGTGGTTAACCAGTTCACCGGGGTATCCTTACCCAGTTGACCGATGCCGATAGGTAAGACCACCACGGTCTTGGTTCCTTTCGGGTAATAGTACAAACGCATCTCGGCGCTGTTTACCACGATGCCTTCATGGGGCGTATCGGGAAGAATCAATTGATGGGGTATAATCAGCTTGCTGCCGGGGGTGGGCAGGTACGGATCGACCCCGGGGTTAGCCTCCAGCATATTGCTCAGGCCCATTTGGTATTGTGCGGCAAAATGCTCCAGCGGCAATTTACTGTCCTGGGGAATCTCCACTTCCAGATTTTGCCCAATCAGTCGACTGTTGTCGGCAGGCAATGGGTATACCACGGCAAAGGCGGAGTGGCTAAACGCAGCCACGGCCAATATTGCCGTACAGATAGCACGCATATTCATTTTCATAGTTGTCAGATGTTATCGCCATACAGGCAGTAATTGAGTTTTCGATTCCAGGTCGATGATGACCGGATGGGCATTATATGTGCACAGCGGCCAAAGTGGGAAATAATATGTGTAACCTAGGGTACAATGCAATGGTTATATGTTGTTTTTATGTGATAATTTGGTCATGGTTGTGTTCAAAATAGCCGATAGGGGGAATTTGGCCTTGCTGAATCCTAGCGGTATGTCACAGTCCTGCCCCACGTTCCCTTATCGGGGGCGGTCTGCCCACTAATGGAGAGAGAAAATAAATGAAGCAAAGCCTGGTTATTTTCTTACACGGCGTCGGCAGTAACGGCGACGATCTGGCGCCGCTGGGGGATGTGTGGCGGCAAAGCCTGCCGGAAACCCGTTTCGCCGCGCCTAACGCGCCGATGCCGTTTGACATGGGCCCCGGTTATCAGTGGTTCAGTGTCAACGGCGTAACCCAGGACAACCGGGCGCAACGGATCGCGGCCGCCAGGGCCGCGTTCGACCAGCAGGTTGCCCGGCTGATGGCGGAGCAGGGCATGGCCGATCATCCCGAACGGGTGGTGTTGGCGGGATTCTCCCAAGGTTCGATTATGGCCCTGGACGCCGTCGCTTCGGGGCGTTGGCCTTTTGCCGGCGTGGTGGCCTTTTCCGGCCGGTTATCGTCGCCGATGCCTTTGATACCGGCCGTCGGCACGCCGGTTCTCCTGATCCATGGCGCGGATGATCAGGTTATTCCTTCCTGGGAAACCGAGCGTGCCGGCGTTACCTTGCAGGAATTGGGTGTAACGGCGACTACCGTCATCTTGCCCCATCTGGGGCATGGGATTTCCGGTGAAGGCGTGGCGCTGGCGGGACGATTTATTTCGCGGGCGCTGTCCGCAAAGGCTGAATGAAACGGTTAATAAGCTTGATGACCGGCGCGGGATATGGCTTAGTAGGGTATCTTGGCGGCGATGAGAATCGCTGTTTCAGCCAGTATATTGGGGAGTGTCCGGAGAAAGAAATGTTCTCCGTAACAAATAATTAACAATTATCAGCAAGAATACTATTATAAGAAACATATCGCAGGCAGGAGGTAAATATGGGATTAGAGGAATGGGAAACTCGATACAAAGCCTATTTGGAACAGCATTTCCCTCAGGACGACAAAGCGCATGATCTCGCCCATTTTAGCCGTGTCTGGCAAACCGCTCAAAAAATTATGCACCTTACCAAGGCCGATGAATTAACCGTGCTGACAGCCTGTTATTTTCATGATGTGGTTAACCTGCCGAAAAATCATCCCGAACGCCATTTGGCCTCCGCCAAGGCGGCTAAAGAGACGTTGCGAATTCTGTCCGATTGTTTTGCGGATTTTCCGGTAGCGAAATATCCCTCGGTGGCACATGCCATTGAAGCGCACAGCTTCAGTGCCGGCATTACGCCTGAGACCCTGGAAGCGAAAATTGTCCAGGATGCCGACCGGTTGGAGTCCCTGGGTGCCATAGGGTTGGCCCGGGTGTTTCATGTTTCGGGTCAATTGGGGCGCGGTTTGTTTGATGTGGAAGATCCCTTGGCTCTCCATCGTCCTTTGGACGATCTTAAATACACCTTTGATCATTTTCAAACCAAACTATTAACTCTCGCCGATACCATGCAAACCGAAATGGGGCGCCAGATGGCGGCCTATAATATCGATTATTTGGTAACCTTTATGAGCAAGCTTTGCGCCGAGCTTAAAGGCGACTACTACCAGCTGGATACCGAGACCCTGGAGCGCTTCCGGGTTAAACGTTAACTTTTATTGACGTATGCGGCAGGCAAATATAGGCTTAAATATTGGCCGGCGTCGGGTTCCTCGCGACGTGGAATACAGACGTTGAAGACAGGAGAAATTCATGACATTTGAAACCGGTGATGTGGTCCAGCCGATAAACGGCGGACCGGCAATGAGTGTGGTAAAAGTTGAAAACGGCATCGTATTTTGCGGCATGATGGATTCCGGTGTGGAAAATGCCAAACAGTTCAAAGCCGAAGAGCTGTCCTTATACAAGGAAGACGGGGATTTTGGTGTGTGTTAACACCCAGGCTTGCCCATAAGCCGGGCTGTTTTCCTATTGCGGCCCGGTGACTGAATGCGTCGGATTAACTCCGGTAAGTCAAGAAGTTGCCTACCATGTAATGAATAGCCGCCAGGCGGCGTCACCCCTTGCAAAGCCCTGCCGATTCGCATATTTTATAAGCGGATTATGTGCCGGTCGGATATGGCCTCTCTTCTGGTGTGTATCTTTTGATATTGTTACTCAATAAGCTTATTTGTGAATAAAAGCCGTCAATCCCGTCGCGAGAGAAATTACAGAGAGACCCTGAATGATGCTCAATTCGCGATAGCGGTGCTCGCCGTAGCCTCAGGTACCCTCATCAGTTTTATCATTTTAGCGACACTGTGGTTCGTGTGATGAACACGTCGATATAAAGGAAGGATTGGACATGGAAAACAGCAAACTTGATGATACAACGTTGCTAGCAATAATCGGTTTGTTAATCTCAGTCTTGATTACCGTATCGGTACTGTTCGGTATAGCCTACTTTTATGATATCCGGCACAGTAGCGGCGTTGATACCGGTGCTTGTTATACCAAAACCAACGGCGCCTAGCTTATCCCCCACCCTCAGGCGGCAGCCAACACGGCCGCAACGTGAAAGATGAAGGGTATCTCAAGCCGGCATGGCACGCTGGTCAGGCAGGGGATCTTCCAGCAGGCCTTTGAGCCGTATCTGCTGGCTGCGCATCTCCAGCGCCAGAGGCTCGAATAATGAACGGCACCCGTTGACGTCAGGCATGCCGAGCAGGCCGAACGGCAAATGTTTGTCGCCGCTCCAGCTGCGATAATCCGCCACCGGGTAGATACAAAGGCCTTCAACGGCGACGTTGGCTTTCATTGCCAGGACGGTTTGCTCAAAAACATAACGCATCCAGGGGACCCGCATGTCGTTTTCCGCACCGGTCTCCGCGATCAGGATCGGACGCAGATACCGCTGGTGGACTTCGTCCAAAATTGTCGCAAAGGGCCGATAGTGGATGTCATCCACGGCAATGACGTCCCCCTTGAAAAACCACTGGTTGGCCGGACGGTAGCTGACCCCGACAATATCGAGATATTCCGGAGCGCCGCCTAGCTCGGGACAAATACGTCCGCTCAGCATATCCCAGACTTCAAACTGCGCCATCCGCAGCTCCTCCGAGGCGGCCTCCAGCTCCGGTTTGTTTTCCGGCGCATTGATGTGTACCACCGGTTCGGGTTGCAGAAATCGGGCGGTGTCGTCCACCGCGCGGATAGCGTCCATGGCGGCCAGCGTGGCGCGTACCAACTGTTGTTTGAGTAATTTGCCTTTATTTGACGTCATTGGCTGGATGTGCGCCATTTCGCCGCCGGCCCATGCCAGGAAAGAAATGGAATTTATCGGCGTATAGCAGGGCTGATGTATGCCCTCATCGCGGACCTTGGCGGCCACGGCGCCGGCGAAACGGGCAAAATGCTCCACAAAGGCCGGTTGCCAGATATCGAGATGATCCGGCCAGCCATAATGGCAAAGGTCCCAGATGACCTGGATGTTATTGGCCTGGGCGGCATGCAGCGTGGGCAGGAAACTGGACCAGTCGTACCGGCCGGCGGTTTCCTCAATCAGGTGCCAGCGCAGGCCGTCCCGCACGGTAACTATTTTCTGTTCCGCCAGTTGGGCATAATCCTTGGACGCCAGCATTTCGTGGCCGCTGGCATGAATCAGATCCAGGCGTCGGCCGTCGCCGCGTACTTCGGTGGAGCAGGCGAATCCGGCCTGCAAAAAACTTTTAAAAAGTGTCGGGTGGTACATGGGTGATATGCCATGTTCGATTTGATCTTGCATTGGGCTCCCCCCTTCCCATGACAGTTTTGCCTGACCGGGTCAATCTGCTTATCATGTAAAGTTAGACAGGTAACAGTTAAAACGTTTCCGGATATGGCGTACTTTTGCGATCTTTATTGCAAAGTTAGTTCACCAGAGAACCGCAAAAAGCCCTATGAGTCAAATTTTGTCCGCAATTGTTAAGGGCGATAAGCCTGTCCGGTGAATAAATGGGGTGAATTATGCCAGCAAGAATGGACGTAATGACCGGGGATATTACGGGGTTGGCCGCCGATGCCATCGTGAATGCCGCCAACAGCGCGCTGATGGGCGGCGGCGGGGTGGACGGGGCTATACATCGGGCGGCAGGTCCCGCCCTGGCCCTGGCCTGTGCCGAGATCCGGCGGCGCCAGGGCGGGTGCCCGGTGGGCAGCGCGGTGCTTACCGACGGGGGAAATTTACCCGCCAAGGCGGTGATCCATACCGTCGGACCGGTATGGCACGGCGGCGGACGTAATGAACCGGAACTGCTGCGGCAGGCCTATCTTAGCAGCCTGGCCCTTGCTTGCGATAAACGAATGCAGCTTGTCGCTTTCCCTAATATCAGTACCGGCGTCTACGGTTTTCCCAAAGAATTGGCCGCCGATATTGCGATTGCCGCGGTGGGTGAATTCCTGGCGCGGCATAGCTGGCCGAAAAGGGTTATTTTCGTCTGCTTTGACAGGGAAAACGCCCTCTTGTATCAAGCAAGATTATGACGGGCGCACAGGGGTAATTGACGCCGCGGATAATTGTTCAAGTGGACTTTGCATCGAAGTCGAGTTCGCTATTTTTGAATCTGCGTTTATTTGCGCGCATACTCGTTCCCGCCTGTGGAATTATTATAAATCAGCAGGCTAGCTGAAGAACGGGAACGATTATATTGTAATAAGATTTTTCCTATAATGGCCGTTAATTAAATTAGGCGCACGTTTTGTTTTGACGACCCGGTCGGGTCCGATAGCCTTTTGCACGCCAAAAAAGGCCGGCGCGAGGTCATTTAACTCGGCTTTTATAATAACTTCCCGCTTAACGTTAAAAATGATTAACCCCCCGCTGATGGCTCAGGTAAAATCAGCGGGCGGTTCCGATTGTTGGAATGTGCTGTTTTAGACTATCTTTTACCGGTAGATGCGTTTGTTTTCTGATCGTTGATTAAACACTGTACCGGTAAGATTAATGTGAGGAACCATCGTTGTATCACGCTGTCGGAAAAGTGATTTATCAATTAAAATTGCTTTAAATGATTAAGAGCACACGCATAGGGGGGGATGTGCCAACTAATAAATTTTTCGTCAAATTACCCAAAGCGAGTCTCCGTTGGCTGGGAGCGACGGTATTGTTATCCTTATACGCCTTGCCTTCATGGGCATTTTCTATTGACGATGTGGCTAAACAAGCGCAAGAACTGGCCAGTAAAGGTTACGAGGCGCCCAAAAGCAATTTGCCTTCGCAATTTCGCGAAATGAAATTTGCCGATTATCAGCAGATTCAATTCAATCATGATAAGGCTTACTGGCACGATCAGCCGACGCCATTCAAACTGGAATTCTATCACCAGGGGATGTATTTCGACACGCCGGTGAGAATCAATGAAGTCACATCTTCTGCCGTCACTGAAATCAAATATTCGCCGGATCTGTTCACTTTTGGGTCGGTCAACCACGATCCCGATTTGGTCAAGAATCTCGGTTTCGCCGGTTTCAAAATCCTTTATCCCATCAACAAGGCTGACAAGAGCGACGAAATTGCCAGTATGCTGGGAGCCAGTTATTTCCGCGTGATTGGCAAGGGCCAGGTATATGGCCTTTCCGCACGGGGCCTGGCAATTGATACCGCCTTGCCGTCCGGCGAGGAATTCCCGCGTTTTCGCGAGTTCTGGATTGAACGTCCGCAGCAAAACGATAAACATTTGGTGCTCTATGCGCTGCTTGACTCGCCGCGCGCCACCGGCGCTTATCGCTTTGTCATCTACCCGGGACGCGATACCAGCGTCGATGTGCAAGCCAGGGTATTCCTGCGGGATAAAGTGGGTAAACTGGGATTGGCGCCGTTGACCAGCATGTATTTGTTCGGTCCCAACCAGCCTTCCACCACCATGAACTTCCGTCCGGCGCTGCATGATTCCAACGGATTATCGATCCATGCCGGCAACGGCGAGTGGATCTGGCGTCCCCTGAATAATCCCAAGCATCTGTCCGTCAGCACCTTTCAGGTGGAGAATCCCCGCGGTTTTGGGTTACTGCAACGCGGCCGGTCGTTCTCGCAATACGAGGATCTGGACGATCGTTATGATCTGAGGCCCAGCGGCTGGATTGAACCCAAGGGGGATTGGGGTAAAGGGCATGTTGAGCTGGTGGAGATACCCACCGCCGATGAAACCAACGATAATATCGTGGCGTTCTGGACGCCGGAAAAACTTCCGGATACCGGTAAACCCTTCGATCTCGCCTACCGGCTGCACTTTACCCGCGACGAAGACAAAATTCATTCACCGGATTTAGCCTACGTTCAGCAGACATTGCGTTCCGCCGGAGATGTAAGACAGTCCAATCTGATTCGCCAGCCGGACGGCACTACCGCGTTTGTGGTGGATTTCGTCGGACCGTCCCTGAAGGCCCTTGACGAGAAGACTCCGGTGGCGTCCCAGTTGAGTGTTGGCAATAATGCCGAAGTGGTGGAAAACAATGTCCGCTATAATCCAGTAACGCATGGCTGGCGTCTGACGCTGCGTTTGCGCGTGAAAGATGAAAAGCAACCTACTGAAATGCGCGCCGCGCTGACCAACGGCGACAAGACATTGACTGAAACCTGGAGCTATTTGCTACCTGCCAATGAATAAATCAACCGAACCCAGCCTCGATTATATCGAGGCTTTACCGCTATCTCCCGAGCAGAAGAGCTCTTTGCTCGCCAAGTTGCCGGGGAAGGGCACTCCGTCCCTTGCATCGCTGCATGCCGATATCGGGAGCATGGCGCCCGGCACGACGCCCAGTGAAGACAATGCCGCCTTGGATTCGGTAAAATCGCGGTTGAACATGGCCTGGCCGGTAACCGAGACCTGCAAGGAGCTGCTGGTGGAGGATAGCCTCGGCCGTACCGCCATCAAGGCGATGCCCACCATTACGCGTACGCCGATGTTCCCGGAACCCTGGCTGACCAACCCCGTTTCACGTTTCTGGAATGCTTTGCGAGGTCATACCGCGCCGCCGCGCCATAAGGGGGAAGCGGCCGCCCGCGAGGACGGCAACTGGCGCCGGGTGGGAAGCATGCGCCGGTATGTTTTGCTCATACTGACGCTGTTTCAAACCGCTGTGGCCACCTGGTATATGAAAACCATCCTGCCATACCAGGGATGGGCGCTGATTGATCCGATGGATATGCTGCATCAGGACTGGCTGCAATCGGTTTTGCAACTGCTGCCTTATGTTTTGCAAAGCGGCATCCTGATTTTATTCGCCATACTGTTTTGCTGGGTATCGGCGGGGTTTTGGACGGCCCTAATGGGCTTTCTCCAGCTACTTATCGGCCATGATAAGTACAGTATCTCCGCCAGCACCACCGGCGATGAACCCCTGAATCCGCAACATCGAACCGCGCTCATCATGCCCATATGCAATGAGGATGTTGAGCGGGTTTTCGCCGGCCTGCGGGCGACTTATGAATCGGTGGAAGCCACCGGACAGATTGAACATTTCGATTTTTATATTCTGAGCGACAGCTATAACGCCGATATCGCCATCGCCGAGCAAAAGGCCTGGATGGAAATCTGCCAGGAAACCGGCGGATGCGGCCGAATTTTTTATCGCCGCCGCCGCCGGCGGGTAAAGCGTAAAAGCGGCAATATCGATGACTTCTGCCGCCGCTGGGGCAAACAGTACAGCTATATGGTGATCCTGGATGCCGACAGCGTCATGAGCGGCTTTTGCCTGACCAACCTGGTCCGGCTCATGGAAGCCAACCCCACCGCCGGGATTATCCAAAGCGCGCCCAAGGCCTCCGGCATGGATACGCTGTATGCCCGTTGCCAGCAGTTCGCCACCCGGGTATACGGACCGTTGTTTACCGCCGGGCTGCATTACTGGCAGTTGGGTGAATCCCATTATTGGGGTCATAACGCCATTATCCGGGTCGATCCCTTCATCAAGCACTGCGCCCTTGCGCCATTGCCCGGCGATGGTTCGTTTGCCGGCTCGATTTTATCCCATGACTTCGTGGAAGCGGCCTTGATGCGCCGGGCGGGATGGGGGGTGTGGATAGCTTACGATTTGCCGGGCAGCTACGAAGAACTGCCCCCCAATCTGCTGGATGAGCTCAAGCGCGACCGCCGCTGGTGCCAGGGCAATTTGATGAACTTCCGGCTGTTTCTGGTGAAAGGCATGCATCCGGTCCACCGGGCGGTCTTCCTCACCGGCGTCATGTCGTATTTATCCGCGCCGCTGTGGTTTATGTTTTTGGCGCTGTCGACCGCCTTGCAGGTGGTGCATACCCTGATGGAGCCGCAATACTTTTTGCAGCCTCGCCAGCTTTTCCCCGTTTGGCCCCAATGGCGACCCGAATTGGCGGTGGCGCTGTTCTCCACCACCATGGTGTTGCTGTTCTTGCCGAAGCTGCTCAGCGTGATCCTGATCTGCGCCAAAGGCGCGAAACAGTACGGCGGGGTATTTATCCTGTTCTGTTCAATGCTGTTGGAGATGCTGTTTTCCGTACTGCTGGCCCCGGTTCGCATGCTGTTCCACACCATTTTTGTGGTCAGCGCGTTTCTCGGCTGGGCGGTGCAATGGAACTCGCCGCAGCGGGATGACGATGCGACGCCCTGGAGCGAATCTTTCACGCGCCACGGTTCGCAAATGCTGCTGGGACTGGTCTGGGCCGGCGGTATGGCGTGGCTTGACCTGCGTTTCCTGTGGTGGCTGTCACCTATCGTATTTTCGTTGATCCTTTCACCGCTGGTGTCGGTTTTCTCCAGTCGGGCCAATCTCGGGTTGGCATGTAAACGTGTCAGCCTGTTTTTGATCCCGGAAGAGTACTCACCGCCTAAAGAGCTGGTGGATACGGAAAACTATCTGCGGCGTAATCAGGCGCGGGCGCTGTTGGACGGTTTCCGGCATGCGGTAATGGATCCTGCCTATAATGCCTTGGCGACCGGCATGGCCACCGCGCGCCACGGCGTCTGCCAGGCCATTGAAGTCGATCGTGAAGAGCACGTTCAGGCGGCGCTGCAACGAGGCCCGCGTGGCCTGACTCCTCCTGAGCGGCTGTCGATTTTAAGCGATCCGGTTATCCTCTCCCGTCTGCATCTGCGGTTATGGTCGCAGCCGCAGGCATGGCCGGCCTGGGATAAGAACTAGCCGAAGCAGTCTGAACCACCCGCAAGGATGGTTGAGCTTGTTGACAAAGTGCCCGGTCGCGACAGGTTGCTAGATCGTAAACACGCCGTAAATCCATCCCTGGAGGCTCGATCCGCGCCATCCCTGGCGCGGACGGTTTACTCCTCTAGCAGCCTGTCCCGCCTTATCGACTCCGAGTCTGTTTGTCCGCAGTCGGAACCACCCGCAAGGGTGGTTCCGCTTGTTGACATGTGTTGCGTGACTTTCCTCAAGACGTTCTCTTTTTCCGCGACAGAAAACGCTGCGTCAGTATGGGCAGCGATATCACCGTAATCAGCATCGCGCCGACAATAATCGACATTACAATTCCCGGCACGTTCAGCAGGCTCAGTCCAAAAGTGACCAACCCCATTAGGAACGCCGCGATAATCACGCCGGTCATGCTGCCGGAGCCTCCCAGCACATTCACGCCCCCCAATACCACCATGGTTATCACGCTTAACTCCCAGCCCAGCGCCAGGGTGGGGCGGGTGCTGCCCAGTCGTGAGGTCAGCAATACCCCCGCCAATCCGGACATGACTCCCACCATGCTGAACAGGATCAGATTATGGCGTTTCACATTGATGCCGGAATAATAGGCGGCGACAGGGTTATTGCCGATGGCGAAGGTCCGCCGGCCAAAATTGGTTTTATGCAGCAAAAAGTAAAACAGGATGGCCAGCATGATAAATAAGGCGAACTCGAACGACAGGGCGCCGAATACGTAGCCCTGTCCGAAAAAGGCAAAGCTGGCCGGGTAGTGGTTGATGGATTGATCCCCCAAGAGCACATAGGTAATACCCCGGAACAGGCTCATGGTACCGATGGTGATCACAATGGACGACAAATTCAAGCGGGTCACCAGCAGGCCGTTAACCAGACCGCACAGCAGTCCGACGCCCAGCCCGACGCAGACCAGCACCGAAGTCTCCATCCCGGCCTGGGCGCAAAAACCCATGATGGTGGAGCTCAGCGCCATGGTGGAAGCCACCGACAGATCGATTTCCCGGGCGATGATCAGCATCGCCATCGGTAACACTATCATGGCTTTCTCGGTGAAATTAAAGGTCGCGTCCGACAGGTTCCATAGATTCAGAAAATAAGGTGAGGCGGCGGCATTAATGGCAAACACCGCTACGGTCACTGCCAGTAAAAAAACCTCCCAGCACAGCAAGCGTTGAAACCATGAGATATTGTGCAGCGGAACCGGCTCCGGCTGCGAGTGAGAAAGTAGCGTCTTGTTCATATCATTTCTCTCACTTTTGTCGGGTCTGATTGGCAAGGACGGCATCACGCAGGATAAGCCGGCCCTTACGTTTGTTTGAGCGTTCGTTCAGGATGACGGCAATAACAATCACACCGCCGGATATCGCCATTTGCCAGAATGGCGACACCTCGATCACCGGCAGGGCGTTATTGATGACACCCAAAAACAGTGCGCCCAGCAGGCAGCCGGAAACCGACCCGATCCCTCCCATGGTGCTGACGCCGCCTATCACACAGGCGGCGATAATCTGCAGTTCAAAGCCGTTGGCGACGTCGACATAGGCCACCGCAAATCGTGATATCCACAGATATCCGCAAAATCCCGCCAGCGTGCCGGACAGGCAGAAACTGATAAACTGCATCTTACCGGCATTGATCCCGGTGTAATAAGCCGCGGTGGCATTGCCGCCGGCGGTATAGAGCGCCCGGCCGGTACGGCTGTAGCGCATAAAGTAGCCCACCGCCAGCAGCGCCGCGATGGCGCTCCAGCCCAGCAGCGGTAAATGCAGGAACTCACTGCGCGGCAAACCGAGGAAGGGTGCGCTCATTTGATGTGCGTTAATCCAGCCGCCGTGGGACAGTAAAAAAATAATGCCGCGATAAATGCTCATGGTGCCCAAGGTCACGACAATCGAGGGGATTCCCATCTTCCAGACCAATAAACCGTTGATGGCCCCCATCAGCAGCCCCATGACGGTGGCGATGATCACCAGCAGACCGATGGACAGATCGGGATGATGAAAATTCAGTAACGCGACAATCATGCCGGTCAGCGCCAAATTGGCGGCCATGGATAAATCGATGCCTTTGGTCAGCAATACCATCATTTGACCCAGGGCCAGGATGATAAGAATCGACGTGTCGTTGAAGGTTTCCAGCAGGTTTTCAAGACCTAAAAACTCCGGCGAACGACTGCCGACCCCGAGCACCATCATAATGATGACCAACCCCAGCAGGATCTCGCGGTGTTTGAATAATGTTTTCATCTTTACGCCGCCTCCGTGCCGGCACCGCTGGCCGCGCTGACAATCATCTCCGCCGTTGCCGCGCCGGCGTTGAATTCCGCCGCCATCAGACCCTCGTGCATGACGATAATGCGATCGGACATGCCCATGACTTCGGGCAACTCTGAGGAGACCATAATGACCGCCAGCCCTTGCCCCACCAGTTCGGCCATGAACTGGTGCACCGCCGCTTTGGAGCCGATATCGATGCCCTTGGTGGGTTCATCCAAAATGATGATGAGGGGCGCCGTCGCCAGCCATTTGCCGATCACCACTTTTTGCTGGTTGCCGCCGGATAAGGTCGCCACCTGCTGGCGCCAGCTAAAGGCTTTCACCTGCAGACGATTGGCGTAATCATCCGCCAGGGCCCACTCTTTTTCTTCATCGAGGAAGCCGGTCGGATTGAGATGGCTGAGCTGCGGCAGGCTGATATTCTGGTAAATGGGCAGATCGATAATGGTGCCTTGGCTTTGGCGCTCTTCCGGCACGTAAACGATGCCGGCGTGGATAGCCGCCGCGGGATGGGTGAAATGCCGGACTTTGCCACCGACGATTATCTGACCGCGGCTGGGTTGGGTCACACCGAACAGGGCTTTCATTAATTCCGTCCGTCCCGCCCCCACCAGGCCGTAAAACCCCAGGATTTCCCCCTTGCGCAATGAAAAATTTATGCCGGAAAACTCGGTGGGGTGGCTCAGGTTGACCACCTGCAGAACCGTTTCACCGGGCAGTCCGGACTTTTTGGGATAGACCTGGCTGATTTCACGGCCGACCATCATGGTGACCATGCTGGCCTCGGTGATATCGCCCATTTGGCCCGAACCCACGTAGCTGCCGTCACGCAAAACCGTGTAATAATCCGCGATGGCAAAAATCTCGTCAAATTTATGGGAAATAAACAGGATGGCTTTATTTTCCAGCTTTAAGCGTTCGACAATTTGATAAAACTCGATAATTTCATGCTGAGACAATGCCGCCGTCGGCTCGTCGAGAATAACCACCTGCGCGTTGAACGACAGGGCCCGGGCTATAGCCACCATATGCCGCTGGGCAATGCTCAGCTCTTTTAACACGGCGCTGGGGTCAATCTGCACTTCCAGCCGGGCCAGGATTTCCCGAGATTTTTTTTGCATGGCGGGCCAGTTCAGGCGTTTAAGCCAACCGCTGTAGAGATAGTGCCCGGCAAAGATATTTTCGGTTACCGACAGCTCGTCGAACAGCACGGTTTCCTGATGGATGGCGGTGATGCCGATTTTATGGGCGGCTTCCGGATTAACCAGTTTGATGGGGATTTTTTTATATTCTATCTCGCCTTTTTCCGGCTGATAAATGCCGGTCATCACCTTGACCAGCGTTGATTTGCCGGCGCCGTTCTCCCCCACAAGCGCCGTGACTTTGCCGGGATAGAGATCAATATGAACATTTTCCAGCGCCCGAACACCGGGAAATATTTTCGTGATCCCTTTTAATGATAATAAAGGTATGGCGTCGGTCATCACAACCCTCCGCGTGCTATGGCAGATCATGAAGGCTCACGGCGGGGCGGTGAGCCTGATGAAAAATCAGAACACTTTGGCGAATTTATCGATATTGCCGGCGTTGTAGATAAAGGGTTTACCCATGGCGCCGTTGCCGTCCGCATCAAGCTGCACTTTTCCCAAACGGCCCATGCTGGCCTCTTTGGGCGTGGCGGTTCCTTTCACCAGATCATAGGCGATATAGGTTGCCGCATAACCCAGATCGATGGGATTCCAGATGGCGAAGCTTTTACTTGCACCGGACTTCACCGCGCCGGCCATTTCAGAAGGCAATCCCAAGCCGGTCACATAGACCTTGCCGATTTTACCCTGATCTTTCACCGCCTGCGCCGCGGCGACAATGCCCACCGAGGAGGGAGAGATGATCACTTTCAGGTTCGGATAGGACTTCAGCAGGCCAATGGTTTCGCGGTAGCTTTTGTCGGAAAGGTCATCGCCGTAGGCCACCGCCACCAGATTCACCGAGGGGTACTTCGGCAGCACCTTCTTCATTTCCGTAATCCAGATGTTCTGGTTGGTGGAGGTGGGCGTGGCGCTTAGAATTGCCGTATCGCCCTTTTGCAGCCCGAGGTCCTTGATGGCTTCGGCGGCTAATTGTACATTCATTTGGCCTATCAGATCGTTACTGGACGGATTAAGATGAATCTGGCGGCCGGCCTTGGCGACGCCGGAATCCCATGACACCACCTTGATGCCGCGCTGCATGGCTTTCTTCAGCACCGGCACCAGCGCATCCGGATCGTTCGCCGACACCGCGATGGCATCCACACCCTGTGCTATCAGGCCGTTAAGGACTTCAATCTGCGCTTCGGCGGTAGTCGTGGTGGGGCCGGTATAGATGACCTTAACGTCTCCCAATTCTTTTGCCGCCTGCTGTGCGCCGGTATTTGCCGCTTCAAAAAAACCGTTGCCCAGCGACTTCGCCACCAGGGCAATTTTGACTTCTGCCGAAGCCGTGCCCGCCAGGGCCAGGCAGGAAGCCATGAGGGTACAAGTCAGTAGTTGTTTTAATTTCATTGTTTGTACTCCACTTAATTAAAATAATGACAACAAGCTGTAGGGTATAAAAAATAACTAAGCGTATCGGGAATGGGAGTATTGCCAAAAACACCGCCCGGAAGAATCCGGGTAATGGGGAATGACCTGTGGCAAGGGTACGGGGATAATCATAATCAAGACCTTCATTGAAGGATGATCATGACTTTAGAACCTTGTCGCGCCGGCCGCCTTTATTATACTGCCAACTCCGGCGGGAAGCTGGCAACCAGACGAAGGCGGGGATGAGAGATATCACAAATTTATAACATTTTTTATTCCTGGCCCGATGTGCGCTGTTTTGCCATATGTGATAGTGTCTTCCCGTCTGATGGCGATGGGTCGGCGTGTCTGGCCGTTGAATCTGGAATAGGATAACAGGGTGCGAATGATAGTAGTGGCGATATGTGTGCTGGGCCTGACCGGCTGCGGCAGCATTATCAGCCGTACGTTTCCCGGGCAAGGGCACGGCAATCAATATTATCCGGGCGTGAAATGGGACTTGCGCGACTCTCCCTGGAGATATATCACCGTGATAGATCTGCCGCTGTCGATGGTGGTGGATACGATTTTATTGCCTGTCGATATGCGGCACGGGCCTTATCGATAGGGTATCAACCGGCGGAACGCTATGTTGATAGCTCAGCCAGTTGATACCCCGGCGGACCCGGACAATGGGCGTCGTTTAAACCGGTCAGGGTAGTGTCCAGCCGGATTTACAGTTCTTCCCACTCGTCGGCAGCGGTTTTTCCTTCCTCGGTATCCAGCGGAGGCTCGTATTGATAATCTCCTTCATCCCATTCATGCAGGGTGTTTTCCTCTTGCCATTCCAGGCGCAGTTCGGTTTCGTCAAAATCACCGTCAAAAATGGCCTGTGCGGCTTCCCCGGTTCGAAAAGGCAATGCATCCGCCGCTTCGTTCTCATCGGCCAGAAATTCCGCTTCCCACATGATCTCACCGTCTTGCATGATGTATTTTTGTAAACTGAACTGACTCACCACCGGGTCCAGATCGTCATTGCCGCTGTCACGGGAGGCTTCAAGAAATTCCTCACGTGCGGTATCTATGGCTTCTTCCAGAGTTGCGTACATGCTCATTTTGGCTCTCCTGTGATCAAAGATGATCTGACGTTACCGCGCCCATGGCGGGCATCTATGTAATTGTTGTCGGAGTCTGAAAACTTTCAAGTGTCATTAATAAAATGATTTACGGTAATGAAAAAAATTCCCGGCAAGGTATAAAAATATTTATTTACTCTGCATTCATCATTGCAAAGGGCATGTGGGTATCTGGTAAAGGTTTCGCAAATGAACGTTCGTGGCGGTGGATAAGCGCTAGAGTAAAATCAATGAACAACCAGGAGACGCACTATGACCTTGTTAAGCAAATCATTGATAATATTAACCTGCACACTGGGTGCGGTAAGTCTCGGCGGCATGGCGGCGGCTCCCGCGGGGACGCCGTCCACCACGAATGCGCCGGCCGGTTGGCAAAATCCACCGCCTTCGGAACCGATGCCGATGTTTTCTCCCCATCCAGGCGGACCCATGATGATGCCGATGTTCTTTCCCCATCCCGGCGGACCGATGATGATGCCCCATGGGACGGGATTTTGTCATGGCGGCGAAGTCTTTTGCGCGTCAATGCAAAGCGATAATCCCGGCGAGACCCTACAAAAGTTGAACAGCATATTGCCGGCCGCTACCGCCGGCAGTCACTATGAGGTGCGGATATCAGTGGTGAAGGTGCCCGATCATCACGACGAGGAGAAAGCGCCGGATGCAGGAGCAGGACCTCACCCGGCAAACGGTGGCTGATTTATTCATTCGGCAGCCTGATTCGGGACGGGCCGTGCTGCAAGCTCCACCAGGAATAGAACACATTAAACAGCACTACCAGCGCGGTGACGCAAAATACCGCGCGAAATCCATAGCTGGCGGAGACAAATGCGCCGATCAAAGGACCGCTGACATTACCCACGTCGCGAAAGGACTGGTTGTAACTGAATATCCGGCCGGCCACCTGATTGGTGCAATTATAGATAAGTAAGGTTTGCACCGCCGGCAGCAGGGCGCCGTCGGCGGCCCCCAGCAGGAAGCGCAGGAACCCCAGTTGCCAGGGGGTCTGGACAAAGGCCATGGGAATCAGCAGTAGCACCGAAACCGCCAGCATGCAGATCAAAATCCGCTCCGGTCCGATTTTATCCCCCAGCCTGCCTAGCCGTGGCGCGCTTAACAACGCCGCCATGCCGGGGACGGCGGCGATCATGCCGCTGACAAACGCCAGATTCTGGATGTTGCCGGCCAGTTCGCGCACATACAATGTCAAGATTGGCGCAATTGACCCCGTGGCAACCTGAATAATCATGGTGGTAACGAACAGGCTCAACACCAGCCGTGGTTTGGTCAGGGAGGCGAACACCTGCCGTGCGGAGAGCATGTCCTTTTTTTGTATCGGTTTGAAACGCTCTTCGACATAAATGTAGGTGATGATAAAACAGATGAACAGTACCAGGGCGGTGATAAAAAATACCAGGCGCAAACCATAATGGTCCGCCAGCAACCCGCCGATAAGCGGGCCGATTAATGCGCCGCCCACCGCCCCGGTGGAAAGGGTCCCCAGGGCCCAGCCGCTTTTGTTGCGCGGAACCTGGGTGGCGATAAGGGCATTGGCGTTGGGCACGAATCCCCCCAGCAACCCCAGCAGAGCGCGCAAAATCAAAAACTGGACGATATTTTGCGCCACGCCCATCAATGCCATGACAATCGCCATGCCCAGGGCGGAGCGTAGCAGCATGATTTTACGTCCCCGGCGATCCGCCAGTCCGCCCCAAAAGGGCGAGGCAATCGCCGAAAACAGGAAGGTGATACTGAAGACCGCTCCCGACCACATATTCAATTCACGCGGGTCGGTGACACCGAGCATTTCAACATAAAGCGGTAAAAAGGGCATAATCAGGCTAAATGCCGCACCGGTTAAAAAACAACCGACCCAGGCAATGTAGAGATTACGTTTCCAATTTATGGGTTCCGACACCGTCGTCATGACATCTCAATAAAATAGGCAACGGCGGTCAAATAATGTGACAAGGCTCGAGGGCGTTATCGCCGAGGTTATACAGAAGAGCGTAAGTATGCGCCTAAACAGGGCAGCGGGCAATTTTCGGGGCATCAATTGCACCAAACCACCGCTACCAGGCCGCACTGACCAGAGGTCCGCCGATGCGGCAATATTGTTTCAAATTTCCGCCGCGTCCCGGTTAGCGTAACGTCCTCAATGTAAAGGAATATCGCTTCAATTTATCCAGAGTCGCGTTAAACGTAGCGCCGCCGATGGAGCGGTAAAGCGACTTCCCGTGCCTGTCTCGTCGGCAATGTACCGCGGCTTTTTTGCCCGATATGCTGTTGGCGTCAATAGATCGAGGGTTGTCCCGGCGGCCGGGTTTTGAACCGGCGGTGCAGCCACATATATTGATCCGGCGCCAGCAGAATGGCCTGTTCCAGCACCTTGTTCATATAGGTGGCGGTGGCGACATCGCTCTCCAGCGGTAAATGCTGTTCATCCGGCATGATAATCAGTTCATAACCTTTACCGCCGGGCAAACGGCGGGGGACAAAGGGGATCACCGCCGGCTTGGCCAGCCGCACCAACATATGCGTGCCGGAGGTGGTAGCCGCCTGCTCCATCGCGAACAGGGGGGCGAAAACGCTGCTCTTAGGTCCGTAGTCGTGATCCGGCGCATACCAGATGATTTCACCGTTTTTCAGGGCCCGAATCATGCCTTTGATATCCGAGCGATCGATCATGGATTTATTGGAGCGCAGCCGTCCCCAGGTTTGCAGCCAATCCAGCAGCTTGTTGTTGTTGGGGCGATAGACGCCGATACCGGGATTATGGATACCGAAAATACGCGCCCCCAGCTCCAGGGATAAAAAATGCAGCCCAATCAGCAACACGCCTTGCTTCTTGGCATGAGCAAGGCTGATATTTTCCAAGCCGGAAACATTAAACCAACGTTCTACCCGCCAATCGGGCCAGAACCACCCCATGCCGGTTTCAAACAGGCCCATGCCCACGGATTCAAAATTTTTCACCAGCAGTGCTTCTCTTTCGGCGCTTGAGCGATCGGGGAAACATAATTCGAGATTTCGGCGGGCAATGTGGACGCGCCGGGGCAGGAAGCGCATGGAGAGGCGTCCGAGAAAGGTGCCGAGCCGATACAGCAACGGATAAGGCAATAATACCAAAAGGTATAACAGACCAATGCCAACCCAGGTTGGCCAATAACGGGGGTGCAGCAAAGAACGGTTAAAAGTTGGAATATTTGTCATGGATTCTCGCCACCATAAACGTAAAAGACAAAGCTCATTACATATTTAATGTTCCGCACACTGAAATCAGTGTGGCATTTCTTTGCAAAAGGGAAAGCGAACGGCGCACAAAAGGTTAAATTTCCCTTGAGTGCGCGTTACACTCATCAAAAACCGACGAATCTTTTACTCTTTGTTGAATAAATTCTTCACATTATGCGGTTCGCAGCGCCAATACTGCTTGGGACCGTTTACCTTAGCCCCCAGCTTGGCCGCGGCGTGCCAAGGCCAGCGCGGGTCGTAAAGCACCGCGCGCGCCAGCGCAATCATATCCGCGTCACCGGTGGCCACAATGGTCTCCGCCTGTTCGGCTTCGGTAATCAGGCCGACGGCGATGGTATTCAATCCGGTCTCGGCCTTGATGCGTCGGGCAAAAGGCACCTGGTAACCGGGGCCCACCGGAATCTTTTGCTGGGTGGACAACCCGCCGCTGGACACATGTATATAGTCGCAACCCTGGGATTTCAAGGCCTGCGCCAGCGTGACCGATTGTTCGATATCCCAGCCGCCCTCTACCCAGTCGGAGCCGGAAATGCGTACGCCAACCGGCAGGTCGGGAGAAATCGCTTGCCGAACCGCCTGGACGACTTCGAGAGTCAGGCGCATACGGTTTTCCAGACTGCCGCCATATTGATCCTGTCGTTGGTTGGCCAACGGCGAGAGGAACTGGTGTAGCAAATAACCGTGGGCTGCATGGATCTCGATGAGATTAAAGCCGATGCGCTGGGCGCGTTTGGCCGCGGCGGCGAATTCCGCCTTCAATTCCCCGATTTGCGTCAGCGTCATGGCCTGAGGGGCTAAATCCTTGTCCGCAAAGGGGATGGCGGAGGGAGCCATCGTTTGCCAGCCGCCCTGTCCGGGAGGGATATAGCCGCCGCCGAACCAGGGTGCATGGGTAGAGGCTTTTCGGCCCGCATGGGCAAGCTGAATGCCCAGGGCGATGGGGGAGTGAGTCTTGACGGTATCCACCACCGCCGCCAGCGCCCGCTCGGTTTCGTCATTCCACAAACCGAGATCCTGCGGCGAGATACGGCCTTCCGGCGTCACCGCCGTGGCCTCGACGATGAGCAGGCCCGCACCTGACAATGCCAGATGGCCCAGATGAATTCCGTGCCATGAGGTCGCTTTCCCTTCGTCGGCGGAATACTGGCACATGGGCGCGATGACAATGCGATTTGGCAGCGCCAGGTTTCCCACTGTATAGTTCGAAAACAATTGACTCATAGGTTATGCCTCATTAAGGTGCCGTTGGCGTAACATTACCCGTGTTGATGTTAAAATTCATTCGTTAAGCCGTTACGCCGTTTTAGCCAACGTTAGCAATTTAAGAAAGTTTTGACTCAGCGTTAAATGCTTTTTACCCGATATATTCATAACTACAGGAACGTACACCATGCCAGTGTTACATAACCAGGTAGCCAACGAAGAGCTTAAAAGGCGCATGCTGGCTGAATCAGAGCCGCGCACGACCTTGTCATTCTATAAGTATTTTCGCCTCGACAATCCGCAGGCATTTCGCGACGGGTTATATCGTTCCATGGGCGACCTGGGGGTTTTCGGCCGGGTGTATATTGCCGGCGAGGGGATTAATGCCCAAATCAGCGTGCCGCAACATCGGTTTGAAGCATTAAAGACGCTGTTGTTTGCGGCCCATCCCGCGCTGGATGGGGTTCGGTTGAATGTGGCGCTGGATGATGACGGTAAATCATTCTGGGTTTTACGGATGAAGGTGCGCGATCGAATCGTGGCCGACGGTATTATCGACCCCACGTTTGATCCCACCCGGATCGGACATTATCTGCGGGCGGAGCAGGTTAATGCCATGGCCGACGATCCCGATACGGTATTTGTGGATATGCGCAATCATTATGAATATGAGGTTGGCCATTTTGATCGCGCCATGGAGATCCCCTCCGACACCTTTCGGGAACAGTTGCCGATGGCGGTGGATATGCTGGCGGCGGAAAAAAATAAGAATATTGTCATGTATTGCACCGGCGGGATCCGCTGTGAAAAAGCCAGTGCCTATATGCGGCATCATGGCTTTGAACATGTTTATCATGTGGAAGGCGGTATTATCGAATATGCCCGTCAGGCAAAGGCGCTGGGATTACCGCTGAAGTTTACCGGCAAAAACTTTGTGTTCGACGAGCGGCTGGGGGAACGCATTACCCCCGATGTGATAGCCCATTGTCACCAATGCGGCACGGCCTGTGATACCCATGTCAATTGCCAGAACCAGGGCTGTCATTTGTTGTTTATCCAGTGTCCGGTATGCGGGGAAAAATACCAGGGATGTTGCAGCGAAACCTGTCGTGATGAAAAGGATTTACCTGTCCATGAACAGCGCGCGCGGCGGGCGGGACGGGAAAACGGACTGAAAATATTCAATAAATCCCGACAGCGGTTATCAATGGATTTGCCGTGGCGCGCCCCCGGTAAAACAGCAGAATAATGGCAAACCGTCGCGCGGGGCGGCGGATTCAGCTGAAACGAGCCAGTGAAAATGGCGTTAAATCAAACGCCGTAGGGCGTCCGGCGGCAAAGCCGGCGGCTATTTCCCCCAATACGCTGGCGAATTTAAAACCATGGCCGCTTAATCCGCTGATAATCATCATCTCCGGATTGTCCGGCAACGTGTCGATGATAAAGTCCTCGTCTGGGGAAAGGTCGTAACTGCAGGCTTCGCCGTTGAGACAAACGCCGACCCCGGGCAGAAACTGCCGCAAAAAACGAAAAACCTCGCTGCCGTCGGTGCCATAGCTGCCGAAAGCCGTGCGCTGTTCCGGTTCGTCAATAGGCTGTCCGCCATCATGCTTGCCCACTTTAAGCTCGTTGTTGATGGCGGGAAAACCGTAATATTGCCCGCCGTCGGGGGTTTCCACGGTAAATGCCGGGAAATGGTTATCTTCACTGAAGCGGCCGTCCGCCTGATGCCAGGCAAAGACTTTACGCACCGGGGTTATCGGCAGCGACGGGATGAGTTTTTTCACCCAGGTGCCGGCACAGACCAGTAATTTATTGCTCTGGTAACGGCTACCTTCCACGGTGACCACTTCAAAACCAGGGAACAACGGAATGATTTGCGTGACCCCGCAGTTAAACAACTGCCCGCAGCCGGCGTTTTCCGCCAGCCGGATATAAGAGGCAACGGACAGTTCTGATTTGAGATAACCGGCTTGTGGTTCGAAAACACCGAGATAATCTTCCGGCACGATAAATTCAGGCCAGCGGTCGGCTATCTGAACAGCGCTCAATGTTTCGCACGGCAAACCAAATGATTGGGCGCTGCCGGCGGCGTTTTGGATAAATTTCGCTTGGCGCGGTCCCAGATTGAGCACGCCGCTGCGATGAAACAACACATTGCCGCTACGTACCGCCAATTCATCCCACAGCGTCTGGGCCCGCAGGACCATCGGCACGTATTTTTCACCTTCGCCGTAAGCGTGCCGGATAATGCGGGTATCGCCATGATGGCTGCCGCCGTGATGAGGAGGAAACGCCGCATCAATCATCAGAATGTTCAGACCGGCTTCGGTTCCATAGAAACCCGCAGCTGAACCCACCGAGCCGCTACCGACAATAATAAGATCATAAATCATGTAGATAACTCCTTGGATAAGGCAAATCCGGGCTTTGCGTAGTATAGACTTTCGAACCAGGACGGGTATATCGTCATTTGGCGGAAACAATCAAGCGGGATAATAAAAAAGCACCCGATGCAATGCAGCGGATGCCTGAGGGGTAAGTTCGAGATTAATGTTTTCGGTGGTCAAGATCCTGATAAGCCGTCGATTCAATTTTTGCAATGCCGGCTTCAAGGATGGATATAAGTTGCTTAGCGACATCGGTGGTCAGCCAAAGGGTTCTGTCCACTTCCGCATCTTCGGCAGCCTGGCTGGTTGAATTGATATAATGCAAACGGATCATCATGGCATTATAGGTATCTACGGTACTGATATCCCAGCCGACCAGCGGGTGGGTATGAATAATCTCGTTTTTTCTGTCCATAAATACCCCTTTTCTGACTCGTTTAAAAAAAGAGTAACTTCGAGGTTAAATGCGGCTCCATTTTAGCGAGCAATATAAGTATACCTGTCTTTGTCACTTTTTTGCCAAATAAGCGACTTTTTTTTATGCCGCCGTTTGGTCGTGAGTTATTCACGGGTCTTATGCTTTGTCAGAAAAAGCGCTGAACCCTATCGGGTCATGAGGCGACCGGAGGAATCACCGGGCGGATTCGTCTTGTCAGTTCATCGGCCAATTGTGAAAAGTATTTCTGCATGATGGCATCGCGGTTCTGATTCTGAGCCTCCAGCATCAGATTATTTATCAGCAGCTGATTGGCTTTTTCATCCAGGCTGAAAGAGAGGTAGGAAAAGGCGATTTCCAGCACATTCAGTCGGCGTTGCTGCTCGCTGATTAACTCCAGCAATTCACCGAAGGTCATGGCTTCTTCTGGTTTATTGACATTCATGGTCATACTCCCCTGAAAGGCCGATAAAATGCATATATTCTGGCTGAGTACAGACCAGAAATAAGCATTTGCCAAGAGAGGCGCGGATAATTTTCACTGAGAGACGGCAGATAATGGCCGGACGGAAGAAGGCGGGGGAATCATTAAGCGGCGGCAAGCCCTGGCCCGATGGAATAAAGCCGGGAACCTATCCCGGCGAAGAACCGGTAAAAAGCTAAGATCAATTATTGCGGATCGAACCAGTCATCGGCGCTTTCCCATGTCTCTTGCAGGATGTCGGTGATCAACGCCTTATCTTCTTTGCTGCCGCCCATGACGCTGATGCCATTTGCGCCGGCATAACGTACCTGTACATGGGAATTAGTAAAATGTTTATCAATCCGGGTAGTAAATTCCTGGGTCAGGGCCTCAAGCGCGCCTGCGGGAAGCGGCGTTGCTTTAGCCAGAGTGATTTCTATACGCATCATTTTTTCTCATCGCATTAAAGCCTGTTTATATATACAGTTATTATTAGTATAAAGCAAGTATGGAATTACGTTTTCCTTTTTTCAACGTGGCGCTCATCTCGGCGCAGGCAACGTCCGGCCTGAGGAAAAATGCCTTTAAGACTTAACCGACCAATTGAGGTTTTGGCCGGCAAGAAAAGGCACCAGCGTAATATCTCCCAGGGAGATCTGTTCCGGCTGTGTTTCCGGCCGGCGCTGCAGCTCAATAAATTCCTCATTAATAGGTAAACCGTAGAACCGTGGTCCGTTCAGGGAACAAAAGGCTTCAAAGCGATCCAGCGCATTGAGCTCTTCGAAAACCGTGGCATAAGCGGCCAGGGCGGCCGGGGCATTAAACACCCCGGCGCATCCGCAGTCGGTCTCTTTTCGCTGACGAAGATGGGGCGCCGAGTCAGTACCGAGAAAGAGACGATCGCAACCGCTTGCCACCGCCTGACGAAGTGCGTCCTGATGCGTATTGCGTTTAAGGATCGGTAGACAATACAGATGCGGACGGATACCCCCCACCAGCATATGGTTGCGGTTAAACATCAAATGCTGCGGAGTGACGGTTGCCGCCAAAAAGCGATCACCCTCCAGCACATATTGAGCCGCCTCGCGGGTGGTAATATGCTCACAGACGATTTTCAGCCTGGGAAAGCGGCGGCGTATCGGATCCAGCACCGTCTCGATAAACCGCGCTTCACGATCGAATATATCAATCTCCGCCGCGGTGACTTCGCCATGAATCAGCAGCGGCATGCCGTTTTCTTCCATGGCTTCGAACAGCGGATATATGCCGGTGATTTTTGTGACCCCATGGCTGGAGTTGGTGGTGGCGTTGGCCGGATAGAGTTTGGCGGCGGTAAAAACCCCTTGGCGGAACCCCTCGATCAATTCCTCCGGATCCTGTGTATCCGTAAGATAACAGGTCATAAGCGGCTGGAAATGATGGCCTTCGGGCACTGCCGCCAAAATCCGCTCACGGTAAGCGATGGCTTGGGAGACGGAGGTGATCGGCGGCGACAGATTCGGCATGACGATGGCCCGGCCGAAAATACGGCTGGTATAAGGCAATACGGCGCTCAGCATCTCGTCATCACGTAAATGCAGATGCCAGTCGTCCGGGCGGCGAATATGGAGTATCGAAGGCTGTGCGGTCATGGGGAAAAGCTCCGGCTATTGAAGTATGAACAGAGAAAATCAATGTCAGATTTAGGGGTATAAGAATAAGCGTAATGGGCGGCGGATGCATTATTTAGTTGGCGGAACCGGTATTGACGCCGGCCTTGCAATAAAAAAGACCCGCCGAGGCGGGTCTGAGCTTATTGGCAACGGGGTCCGTCGCCAAGACGAGGTGTCACTCTTTATCAGGCAGCGTCGGTTTGGCGGCCGGCGCGGCGGCGTGGTTTACCGCCGCATGGCCGCCGGCCGAACCCTGTCCTTCAAAGTGATAATCCTGACGATGCCACTCTCCGGCCTTTTCCACCGGTGGAACATAAACCGGGGCGGGGGCCTTGGTCATCGGCGCGCTCACGTGATGTGTAGGGAGCGGCTGTGAAGCGGAGAGGTCGGAAGGCGAACCGTTGAGCGCGTCTGGGTTTTCCGCAGCCGGCTGTACGGCGGCTGTTCCTGTTTCGTCCGCCTGTGCCTCAACCCTGTTAACGCCGACCGGGGCCTGTGCGATCGGATTCAGGTCCGTCTCCGTCGTTTTGCGGGAGAGCTGACTGGCGACAATGCTTTCGTCCGAGAGATATACAACCACCGGCGACTTGGCGGGGATAATATCCGTACCCTGTGCGATATCATCAGGCTGCGCGGCCGGCGTCGGGTGAGCCGGAATCTCGGCATCCCTCTCCGGTGCTACCGAACCGGTGACAATCGGTTGAGTCACTGCCGGCGATGGATGGGCCGGAACATCGGCATCGGCCTCAGGGACAGCCGAACCGGTGACCACCGGCTGGGTGACGACCGGCACCGTTACCGGCTGGGCCGGAACAACGGCATCGGTTTCAGGGGCAGTCGAACCGGTGACAATCGGCTGATTGACAGCAGGCACCGTATGGGCCGGTGTCTTGACATCGGCATCGTCGGTTTCAGCCGCCGAAGCGGACTGAGCCGGGGTGCTGGCATCGGCATCGCCGGTTTCAACCGCCGAAGCGGACTGAGCCGGGGTGCTGGCATCGGCATCGCCGGTTTCAACCGCCGAAGCGGACTGCGCCGGGGTGCTGGCATCGGCATCGTCGATTTCAGCCGCCGAAGCGGACCGAGCCGTAGTGCTGGCATCGGTGTCGCCGGTTTCAGCCGCCGAAGCGGACTGAGCCGGGGTGTAGGCATCGGCGTCGCCGGTATCAGCCGCCGGGGTGAACCGGGCAGAGGTGTTGCTATCGGCATCCTCTGCGTCCTCATCGTCGAATGAGATTTCATCCGGGCGATTTGCAGCGGACGAGACGGAAGCGGATTTTACGCTGCCGTAAGGTTCGTCCGTTACTATCTCAGCCGGCTTGGCGGCGGATAACATCGCCCATGATCCTGGATGATCCTCGTCTTTGATTACCGAGGGGACTTCATCGACGGCGGCCTGCTGTGCCTGGGTGGTATGTTGTGGGACCGTCGTAGACGCGGGACGTTCATGTTCCGACAGCGGCCCGGACAGCATTACGCCGGTCTGGTCATTCCCGAGCAGAGGTTCCAGTTCTTCCAGCGGCTGAACGGATGACGGCTCGAAGCGTTCGACCGGCGTGATCGGATAGCTTATCCAGACTTTACCGGACGCCATTTCCGGCGACATCACCGCACTGCTCAGAGGCACCGGTGATTGAGACAGGTAACGTTCGTCACGATAGCGGCGACGGCGTTGACCGCTGACCCGCAAATGGCGCGGCGACCGGCGGGAGCGGCGCGGTAAACCCGTTTCGTTATTGTTGCGTCCGTTATCGCTATAACCTTCCGAGGATGCATTATCCTGAACATCCGCCAGAATCGGCAACGGCGTTTGATGACTTTCCTGCACCGGAGCGGTATAGGACGCCTCGATGGCGGCGGGCGCGTCAGTCTCGACGGCGGCATCGGTCACACGGATTTTTTGCGTGAGGTTACGACGCGGGCGACGCGGCATTGCCGGCGTCGGCTGGTCGTCTTCATTCACCGTCTCGATGATGTCGACCGGTTCTTCAACCGGTAACGGTTTGGCTTCCTGCTGCGGCGCCTGGCGTTTGTCATCCTGGCGGCGGCGAGGGCGATCCCCACGAGGTTCGCGACGTGGCGTCGGCTGAATCTCGGCCTGGGTCTCTTCTATTTCATCGATGATTTCCGTCTCGACCGGCGCATTCGGGCGTTTGCCTTTGCGCGCTTCGTCACGGCGTTCCCGCGGTTCCCGTGACTCGCGAGGTTCACGAGGCTGCCTGCCTTCCTGTGGAGCACGCGGTTCGCGTTCGCCGCTGCGTTCGCCGCTGCGTTCGCCGTTACGATCGCGCCGCACGTTCTGACGGCGTTGCCCACGGCCTCCCTGACGACGCGGCGCATCGGTCTCTTCGACGGCAACCTGTTCCACAGGCTCTGCCGGTTTCTCTTCTTCCGCCGGAGTGCTGAACCAGCCTTTAATCCGGCTGACGGCGCGGCTCAATAAACCGGAGCCGGCCGGCTCGGAGGCCACCGGACGGGCAGGGGCGGCGACGATATCCGCCGCGGCCGGGGCCGGTTCCTTGATTGCCGTATCGCTGGCTATCGGTGGTGAATCCGGCATGACAAATGCGGCCAGTGCCGGCTGTTCGGGCAGTTTGCGCTCAGCGGCGAGCTCTTCGGACGGCTGAGCCATTTCCGCTTCGTGCAGCTGCGGCAGCAGATAGCTTAATGTAGGCGCTTCTTCACCCTTGCGGACACGCAAAACAGCATAGTGCGGTGTCTGCATCTGATCGTGGGGGACAATGATGGCCCGCACGCCGCCCTGACGCTTCTCGATGGCGTTCACCGAATCGCGTTTCTCGTTGAGCAGGTAAGACGCGATCTGCACCGGCACGATGGCGTGGACTTCGTGGGTATTCTCTTTCAACGCCTCTTCTTCAATCAGGCGTAAAATGGAGAGCGACAGCGATTCGTTATCGCGAATGGTGCCGGTACCGCCGCAGCGCGGGCAGACATGATGACTGGATTCACCCAGGGAAGGACTCAGGCGCTGACGGGACAACTCCAGCAAACCGAAACGGGAGATACGGCCGATTTGTATCCTGGCGCGATCCTGTCGCACGGATTCACGCAGGCAGTTTTCAACTTCACGCTGATGCCTTACCGGCGTCATATCGATAAAGTCGATAACAATCAGGCCGCCGAGATCCCGCAGGCGAAGCTGACGGGCGATTTCATCCGCTGCTTCGAGATTGGTGTTGAACGCGGTTTCTTCAATATCGCCGCCGCGGGTGGAGCGGGCGGAGTTGATATCGATGGCGGTCAGCGCTTCAGTGGTGTCGATGACAATCGAACCGCCCGACGGCAGCCGGACTTCGCGCTGGAAGGCGGATTCGATTTGCGATTCGATTTGATAATGGCTGAACAGCGGGATCTCGCCGCTGTACAATTTGATCTTGCTGCTGAAATCCGGACGGCCGAGAGAAGCGATATGTTCCTTCGCTTTTTCCAGCACGATGGGATTATCAATGAGAATTTCGCCGATATCGGGACGCAAATAATCGCGGAAGGCACGGACGATGACATTGCTTTCCTGATGAATCAGAAAAGGCGCCTGCCGTCCTTCGGCGGCTTTTTTAATCGCTTCCCAATGCTTGAGGCGGAAAGCCAGATCCCACTGCAACGCATCGGCGGACTTACCCACCCCGGCGGTACGCACGATAAGTCCCATGCCCTCAGGCAGCTCCAGGGAGGATAACGCCTCTTTCAGCTCGGTGCGATCGTCGCCTTCGATACGACGGGAAATCCCGCCGGCGCGAGGGTTATTCGGCATCAGGACCAGATAGCTGCCGGCCAGACTGATAAAGGTGGTCAAGGCTGCGCCTTTATTCCCACGTTCTTCTTTATCAACCTGAACAATCACTTCCTGGCCTTCCCGCAGCACGTCCTTGATATTGGGCCGGCCATGGGATGAATATTGTGCGGGGAAGTACTCGCGGGCGATTTCCTTCAGGGGAAGAAATCCGTGGCGTTCGGCGCCGTAATCCACAAACGCCGCTTCTAGACTGGGTTCAATACGGGTGATTTTACCCTTGTATATATTGGCTTTTTTCTGCTCATGACCGGGGCTTTCAATATCCAGATCGTAGAGCCGCTGGCCGTCTACCAGGGCTACACGCAACTCTTCCTGCTGAGTTGCGTTTATTAACATTCTCTTCATCTTCAACTTACTCTTTTTTATGCATTGGCATCAGAGCTGCGGGCAAAAAAAACGCAAGACCGGGTAATCACCGACGGCCCCGTGACTTGTCGCAATACCGTCAACCTCACGGTTGTCGTCAGCAGAGGGGCGCATTATTTCGGTAGCCTGTTTTCTGAGAGAAAAACAGCGCTTTTACTGAGGGAATAACGTCTGAAGTCTGTCGCCAGAACGAATTCCTTTTGCCGGCCAAGCTGCAATCCGCAGCCCGCTAACTGCCTGAATAACCAATACGTCTTACGCCATTGCCGCGTGTATGGCTAATCAGGCAAATTTAAAAAATTCCACGTTTCCTCGCCTTTACGGGAGCAGCATGGAAAGTTGACACATTATTCCACCGCTGACACACATATAGCAAGGCGACTTTACCTCTCGGCAACAAGATTCAGATTTACGGTTATATCCATCATCTTTCAACTCGAAGCTGTGTTGGCGGCGCTCGTTCACCCGAATCACCTACATTATTAGTAAGCTCATCAGGATTCTCTCGCTTGCCGCCTAGCTGCATCTTGAAAGCCATTGGGTATATATTCCGCCGACATCTGTCTGCCGTGAAGGCGAAAACAACCCGCAAAACTTTCTTACCGATTAAAGCACAGTTAAGCACAGAAAAAGGAGTGGCGCTATGTCGGCGGTATATTTAGAATCGCCTCCCATGAATGAAAATAATACCGGCGTACAATTTATCACCATTTCCGCTGACCAGGCCGGCCAGCGAATCGACAATTTTTTGCGTACACGATTAAAAGGCGTACCGAAAAGCATGATCTACCGCATCGTGCGTAAAGGGGAAGTGCGGGTCAATAAAAAAAGAGTCAAACCGGAATACAAACTGGAAGACGGCGATGAACTGCGTATCCCGCCGGTCCGTCAATCGGAACCTGAACAGGCTCCGGTATCCGTCCATCTGGATAAAGTGGCGGCGCTGGCGAACGCGGTGTTGTATGAAGATGATCATTTGCTGATTCTCAACAAACCCTCGGGTACGGCGGTGCACGGCGGCAGCGGGTTAAGCTTCGGCGTCATCGAAGGATTGCGGGCGTTGCGTCCCTCCGCCCATTTTCTGGAATTGGTGCACCGTCTCGATCGCGATACCTCCGGGGTGCTACTGATTGCCAAAAAACGTTCGGCCCTGCGTTTGCTTCATGAACAGCTGCGTCTGAAGGGTATGCAAAAGGATTATCTGGCGCTGGTGCGCGGCGAATGGCCGTCCCATAACAAGGCGGTGTCCGCGCCGCTGGTGAAAAACATCCTGGCCAGCGGTGAACGTATCGTGCGGGTCGGCAGCGAGGGTAAACCCTCCGAGACGCGCTTCAAAGTAGAAGAGCGGTTCACTCGCGCCACCCTGGTGAAAGCCAGTCCGGTCACCGGCCGTACCCACCAAATCCGGGTGCATGCGCAGTTTGCCGGCCACCCCATCGCCTTTGACGATCGTTATGGCGACGCCGAATTCGACCGCCTTCTGAAAGAAACCGGCCTGCATCGGCTATTTCTCCACGCCGCCGCCTTGCGCTTCGATCATCCGGCCACCGGGGAAACCATGCGTATCGAAGCGCCGCTTGATAATGAATTACGCCAGTGCCTGGCCTATATGCGGCTTAATCACAAATAGCGGGCGGATTGCGGGCCGTCAGGGGATTAATCCCCTCATTGCGCAGCATGGCCGCCAGGGCGATGAGCGGAAGGCCTATCAGGCTGTTCGGGTCGCGGCCGTCGAGGGAGTGGAACAGGGTGATGCCCAGCCCCTCGCATTTAAACGACCCCGCGCAGTTCAAAGGTTGTTCGGCGTCCACGTAACCCTCGATTTCGCTCTCCGTCAGGCTGCGGAATGTGACCTGAAACGGCTCCACCGTCTGTTGCAGCCGCCCGGTGCGGCTATTGAGCAGCACCAGACCGGTATAGAACGTCACCCTCCTGCCGCTGGCGCGGCGCAGCTGTTTTATGGCGTTTTCCCGGCTATGGGGCTTGCCGGTGATATCATTCCCCAGGACGCAACACTGATCGGAACCGATAATCAGATGCTGATCATACTGTCGGCGGAGGGCGGCGGCTTTGCCGGCGGACAGTCTCAGCACCATGTCCCGCGGCGATTCCCCCCGCAGCGGGGATTCATCGATATCCGGCGCGGCGGTGAGAAACGGCAGCATTAATTTTTCCAGTAGCGCCCGGCGAAAGGGCGAAGAAGAAGCCAGCACAATTTTGCACATAAATTTTAATCCAACCATAGCGTATTTCCCTGACTCATTTTAAACTGTTCGCCGCTCTGGAAGCGAATATTGGTAAAAGGCACTCATAATTAGCCTTTTTCTTTGACTCTATGCCGTTACAAAGTTAATATGCGCGCCCTATGCAAAAGGTAAAATTACCCCTGACCATCGATGCGGCACGTGCCGCTCAGAAAAGCCTGGACTATATCGGTGTCTACGGCCCTGAGCAGGTGAGTCGTGTTGCCGAATCCGTGGTAAGTGTGGATAGCGATGTTCAGGCGGCGTTATCGTTCGATATCGATAATCAACGCCTGGCGGTTATCAGGGGCGGTGCGGATGTGGCGGTTACGCTCACATGTCAGCGCTGCAACCAGCCGTTTGCACATCAGGTACACACGACATTTTGTTTTAGCCCGGTCGTCACCGACGAACAGGCTGAGGCATTACCGGAAGCGTACGAAGCAGCCTATGTCAATGAATACGGCGAGGTAGACCTGCTGGCAATGATGGAAGACGAAATTATTCTTTCATTACCCATCGCACCGGTGCATGATCCTGAACACTGTGAAGTGTCCGACACGGAACAGGTATTCGGCAAATTGCCGTCCGAGGTTGAAAAACCTAACCCGTTTTCCGTATTAGCCAGTTTAAAGCGTAAGTAATCAAGGAGTAAGGTCCATGGCCGTACAACAAACCAAGCCGTCTCGTTCTACCCGTGGCATGCGCCGTTCACACGACGCGCTGACCACATCCACTGTTTCCGTGGACAAAGCTTCCGGTGAAACTCATCTGCGTCACCATATCACTGCCGACGGTTTCTACCGCGGTCGCAAAGTTATCGCCAAGTAATCCAAAGGCGATACATTGATACGTCTAACCCTTGCGTTAGATGCAATGGGCGGTGATTTCGGTCCCGCCGTTACGGTGCCTGCTGCTTTGCAGGCACTGGCTTATCATCCGCAATTAGAGCTGCTGCTGGTGGGCGATCCTGCCGCAATAAATCCTTTACTGTCAAAAACAGATTCCGTTCTGCGAGAGCGTTTGACGGTTATTACCGCTGAATCCGTTATTGCCGGTGACGCAAAACCCTCCGTTGCCATCAGGGCCAGTCGCGGCACTTCCATGCGCATCATGCTGGAATTGATCAAGGAGGGGCGGGCGCAGGCCTGCGTCAGCGCCGGAAACACCGGCGCGCTGATGGGTCTGGCCAAATTGCTGATCAAGCCGCTGGAGGGCATCCAGCGCCCGGCGCTGATGACCATATTGCCCCATCAGCAGCGGGGTAAAACCGTGGTGCTGGATTTGGGCGCCAATGTGGAATGCGACGGCGAGATGTTGGCTCAATTCGCCATTATGGGCGCCGTGGTGGCGGAAGATATCATCGGTATTAAAAATCCGCGGGTGGCGTTGCTGAATATCGGCGAGGAAGAAACCAAGGGCCTCGATAATATTCACCAGGCGGCGGTAATCCTGCGAAGTATTCCGTCAATCAATTATATCGGGTATCTTGAAGCCAACGAATTGCTGACCGGAAAGACCGATGTACTGATTTGTGACGGGTTTGTCGGCAATGTCACATTAAAGACCATGGAAGGGGTGATAAGACTTTTTCTGTCTTTGCTTAAATCCTCAGGGGACGGCGGCAGGCAGAGTTGGTTTATGAAGTTCGCGAAACGTTGGGTTAAAAAACGTCTCGCCCGCCAATTCGGTCATCTCAATCCCGACCAATATAATGGCGCATGTCTGTTAGGTTTACGTGGTACGGTTATCAAAAGTCACGGCGCGGCGAATCAGCGCGCGTTCGCCGTCGCGATCGAACAGGCAATGCAAGCGGTGGAGCGGCAGATTCCCGAAAGGATCGCCGCGCGCCTGGATGCGGTATTACCCAAGAGTGATTAAGCGTACATGTATACAAAGATTCTCGGTACCGGGAGTTATCTTCCGGTGCAAATAAGGTCGAATGCGGACCTGGAAAAGATGGTGGATACTTCCGATGAATGGATTGTGACGCGTACCGGTATTCGTGAACGGCGTATCGCCGGCGTGCACGAAACGGTGTCCACCATGGGTTTTACCGCCGCGCAGCAAGCCCTCGACATGGCCGGCGTCCGGCCCGATCAGGTGGGCCTTATTCTTGTCGCCACCACGTCTTCGAGCCATGCTTTTCCCAGTTCGGCATGTGAGATCCAGCTTAAATTGGGCATTCGCGATACGGTTTCTTTTGATATTGCCGCGGCGTGCGCGGGTTTTGCCTATGCGCTGAGCGTGGCGGATCAATATATCAAAAGCGGCGCGGTGGAATATGCGCTGGTGGTGGGTTCGGATATGCTGAGCCGCACCCTGGATCCCACCGATCGCGGCACGTTGATTCTTTTCGGCGACGGCGCGGGCGCCGTAGTGCTGGGACGCAGTGAACAACCGGGTATTTTATCCACCCATTTACACGCGGACGGCCGTTACGGCGAACTGCTGACCTTGCCGTATCATAACCGTCTCGATCCCACTGCGCCGGCGTTTCTGACCATGTCGGGCAACGAAGTGTTCAAAGTGGCGGTTACCGAACTGGCGCACATCGTGGATGAAACCCTGGCCGCCAACCGGCTGGATCGCGCCGAGCTTGACTGGTTGGTGCCCCATCAGGCGAACCTGCGCATTATCGCCGCCACGGCGAAGCGGCTCAATATGAGCATGGATAAAGTCATCGTTACACTGGATCGCCAAGGCAATACCTCCGCCGCGTCCGTGCCGCTGGCACTTGACGAAGCGGTGCGTGACGGCCGGATTCAACGGGGACAGCTGATTTTGCTTGAAGCTTTCGGCGGCGGCTTTACCTGGGGTTCGGCTCTGATTAGATTTTAACCTAATACCCAATAGCTTTCGCGTTGCAGCCAACCCAACTGCAATGTGAAAGATGAAGGGTATAACAGGAATAAAAACATGACAGCAATTGCAATGGTTTTCCCCGGACAGGGATCGCAATCCGTGGGTATGCTGGCTGAGCTGGCCGCGCTTTACCCGCTGGTGGAGACCACTTTTGGCGAAGCATCCGCCGCACTGGGATATGATTTATGGGCCTTGACGCAGCAAGGGCCGGTGGAAGAATTGAATAAAACCTGGCAGACCCAGCCGGCGCTGTTGGCGGCATCGGTGTCCATCTGGCGGGTTTGGCGGCAGCAGGGCGGCAAGATGCCCGCCTGGCTGGCGGGTCATAGCCTGGGTGAATATTCCGCGCTGGTGTGTGCCGGCGTGCTGGATTTCACTGAGGCGGTCAAGCTGGTGGAACTGCGCGGCAAGCTGATGCAGGAAGCGGTTCCCGCCGGCGTCGGTGGCATGTCGGCCATTATCGGTCTGGACAACGCCGCCATCGCCAAAGCCTGCGAGGAGGCGGCCCAGGGACAGGTGGTGGCGCCGGTGAATTTTAATTCGCCGGGCCAGGTGGTGATCGCCGGCCATAAAGAGGCGGTTGAGCGTGCCGGAGCGGCGTGTAAAGCGGCCGGCGCAAAACGCGCCTTGCCTTTGCCGGTAAGCGTGCCTTCCCATTGTGCGTTGATGGAACCGGCGGCTAAAAAACTTGCGCTGGCCCTGCGTGACGTTCGTTTTTCCTCACCTGAATTGCCGGTGGTGAATAACGTCGACGTGAAAGTGGAAGCTGACCCCGATGCCATCCGTAGTGCTCTGGTGCGCCAGCTGTATCATCCGGTGCGGTGGACGGAAACGGTGCAATACCTCGCCGCCCAGGGCGCCGAGGTATTGATCGAAGTGGGTCCCGGCAAAGTCCTTACCGGTTTGACCAAACGCATCGTCGACACCCTGTCCGGCCTGGCGGTAAACGATCCTGCCTCTCTGGCCGCGGCGATTGAGCAAAAATAATGGGGAATTTAATGAGTTTTGAAGGTAAAATCGCGCTGGTCACAGGCGCCAGCCGGGGTATCGGTCGCGCCATTGCCGAGAAACTGGCGGCATGCGGTGCCACGGTTATCGGTACCGCCACCAGTGAACCGGGCGCCGACGCCATCAGCGCTTATCTCGCCGGCAAAGGCAAGGGGCTGCGGCTTGACGTCTCCGATAGCGCCTCCATTGAGACACTTTTGGAGAAAATACGTGCGGAATTTGGCGAAGTCGACATTTTAGTGAACAATGCCGGCATCACGCGTGATAATCTACTGATGCGCATGAAAGAAGAGGAATGGCAGTCTATCCTAGATACTAACCTGACCTCCGTGTTCCGCATGTCTAAAGCGGTAATGCGCGCGATGATGAAAAAGCGCTACGGCAGAATCATCACCATCGGTTCTGTTGTCGGCTCAATGGGTAATGCCGGGCAAGCGAACTATGCCGCGGCAAAAGCCGGCCTGGTGGGTTTTAGCAAATCCCTGGCTCGGGAAGTCGCTTCAAGAGGCATCACGGTTAACGTGGTGGCTCCCGGATTTATAGCTACAGATATGACCGAAGCGTTGACAGATGAACACCGAGCGGACATTTTGACCAGAATTCCGGCCAACCGTCTCGGCGATCCACAGGAAATTGCCAGTGTTGTTGCTTTTTTCGCTTCTGACGAGGCGGCATACATTACCGGTGAAACGATACATGTCAATGGCGGCATGTATATGCTGTGAAAAGCACGAAAATCATTTGCGTTATTTGTGGTAAAAACCGCAAAATAGCATAAAATCGTGGTTTGACCAGCCGGGATTTAGTTGCATCTTTTTCAACATTTTATACACTACGAAAACCATCGCGAAAGCGAGTTTTGATAGGAAATTTAAGAGTATGAGCACTACCGAAGAAAAAGTTAAGGCAATCATCGCTGAGCAACTGGGTGTTAAGAAAGAAGAAGTCGTGAACAATGCTTCTTTCGTTGATGACCTTGGCGCAGACTCCCTTGACACTGTTGAGCTGGTTATGGCGCTGGAAGAAGAATTTGATACCGAAATTCCGGACGAAGAAGCTGAGAAAATCACTACTGTTCAGGCAGCGATTGATTTCATTCAGGCAAGCCAGCAGTAAGCGAACATCCCTAGGCGGTCATTCGACCGCCTAAGTTTTTTTTCGTCCCATAGTATCATATTTTCCCTCCCTGGAGGACAAGCGTGTCTAAGCGTCGAGTAGTTGTGACCGGACTCGGCATGTTGTCTCCTGTTGGCAATACCGTAGAATCTACGTGGAGCGCGCTCCTTGCCGGACAGAGTGGCATCGGCCTGATCGACCATTTTGATACTTCTGCCTATGCAACGCGTTTTGCGGGCTTAGTGAAAAATTTTAATTGTGAAGATTATCTCTCGCGCAAAGAAGCACGCAAGATGGATATTTTCATTCAATACGGCATTGCCGCTGGAATACAGGCAATGCGGGATTCCGGACTGGTGGTCACCGAGGAAAACGCTACCCGTATCGGTGCGGCGATTGGTTCGGGTATCGGCGGGCTGGGCCTGATCGAAGACAACCACTCTGCGCTGGTTAACGGCGGGCCGCGTAAAATCAGTCCGTTTTTTGTGCCTTCCACCATCGTTAACATGATTGCCGGTCATTTGACCATCATGTGCGGACTGCGTGGACCCAGCATTTGTATCGCCACCGCTTGTACCACAGGGGTGCATAATATCGGCCATGCCGCGCGAATAATCGCTTATAACGATGCGGATGTGATGTTGGCCGGTGGCGCCGAAAAAGGCAGTACTCCTCTGGGCGTCGGTGGTTTTGGCGCCGCTCGCGCGTTGTCCACCCGCAATGACGATCCCCAGGCGGCGAGCCGTCCATGGGACCGCGATCGGGATGGATTCGTGCTGGGAGACGGTGCAGGCGTCATGGTATTGGAAGAATACGAACACGCAAAAAAACGCGGCGCGAAAATTTACGCCGAACTGGTGGGTTTCGGCATGAGCAGTGATGCCTATCACATGACTTCGCCGCCGGAAGATGGCGCCGGAGCGGCATTGGCTATGGAAAATGCCTTGCATGACGCGGGTATTACTCCGGGTCAGGTGCAATATATCAATGCTCACGGCACCTCAACGCCGGTAGGTGATAAGGCTGAAACTTACGCCGTTAAATCGGTATTCAGGGAAGATGCCCATAAAGTCATGTTAAGCTCCACAAAATCCATGACCGGCCATTTGTTAGGTGCCGCCGGGGCGATTGAGGCTATATTCAGCGTGCTGGCATTGCGCGATCAGGCAATACCGCCCACCATCAACCTGGATAATCCCGGTGAAGAGTGCGACCTGGATTTTGTGCCCCATGAAGCCCGTCAGATGTCCGACATGCAATATACGCTGTGTAACTCCTTCGGTTTCGGCGGTACCAACGGCTCGCTGGTATTTCGTAAAATCTAACCTGGAGTGACATCCAATGGCCCGTTAATCGGGCCATTTTT
>NZ_JAAVUT010000019.1 GCF_018449575.1 Sodalis sp. dw_96
GGTGTTTCTGGATGCGATTGCTCAGGTTCTCAGGGAAGTGGGGAAAGTCATAGGAAAGGAATTTGTAGATTTCGTTTTCAATCAAGCTAAAAATGATGAAGTTAATTCTCATGTCCCGGCTGCTGTAACCACTGCCCAAGCGATATTGGAAACTGGCTATGGCAAGGCTGTGCCTGTTGATATTTATACTAATAAATACAGTTATAATTTATTTGGTATAAAAGCGCACGGTAATCCGAACTTTGTCTGGGTTAATACACATGAATATATAAGAGGTGTAAAGACTAAAATTGTTGATAAATTTATGGCTTATTCTTCTTATGAAGAGAGTATCGCTGGACGCTCTGCTTTTTTTGTGAAAAATAAAAGATATCATTTCTTGTTTGATTACCAAGATCCCTGTGATTGGGCGAAAGGGTTACAGCGCGCTGGTTATGCCACAGATCCGTCTTATGCTGATAAATTAATCAGCATAATGAAGAGAGAACGATTGATATGATCAAATGTTATATATTTATGCTTCTTTTTATTCCATATGTTTCCTTTGCAAATGTTTTTTGTGAAAATCTAAACAGGAACGTAGAACGTGAGCAATATTATATAAACAGCAATGAGTCAGGTTATAAAGTTGGATCAATTGGCAGGGCATATTTCTACAGCGCGCCCAGCGAAGAATGCAAGATAAAGAGTTTGTTTATTGTCCACGGTGATCAGGTGGATGTGCTGGCTGAATACAATGGATATTCATCTATAATTTATTTTAAAAAAGATGAAAATCCTATATTGGGATGGATCAAAACAGAGGCTTTGATCTCAGCAGGGACGGGGATCGGGCCTAAAAAGTGTAAGTCAATTCCCCTTATACACTAACGAGATGCCTCGGCCCGGTTAAGGTTTTTCTCATACAATCTGGAGCCGAGGAAGAAAAGCCCGCACGGCATTGGCCGGCAAAGACGGGAAGACACTTATATATACAGCTTAAATGAATTCTTTTGTATGAAAAGATTCCGTTTAAATAGATTCGCTGGAAAATCTATGGGCACTATATACGACCACGTATAAGAATTATTTCGAGCATCACCGAAACTGTGGAATGATTTGCGTTCTCGAGCTCGAAATGAGAAAAGAGATTGACTTAAACTTCACGCCGAAAACAGAGAGGTAGATATAGGAGTGCACAGAGCGGAATTATTGGAAAGCCAATGTGAGCTTGATGCGGTCTCTGATTTCTATAATTTTATTAAAATATATATGATATCAATGGATGATAATTGATATCTTTCCAAAGAACCGCAATTCCTGTAGAGCATCTTTTCAGCAGCATTCAGCTAAATCATATTTTATCACGGCGCGATCTGCCTATCCACCTGCCTATGTGTCTCCCGTTCACGGCAACGACCTTTGACCCGCCGGATTTTGCCAGTTATCCGCTTTACCGTTATCACGGCATGGGGCTATTATCGCTAAAACCTACTCATAACGGGACGAGAGCCATGACTGCTAGTGCCATTCCATCTGTAATGCAAGCGATTGATATCAAACAGCCCGGCGGACCGGAGCAATTGGTGGCCATTGAAATGCCGGTTCCCCGGCCGGACGCGGGATATTTGCTGGTGAGAGTGGCAGCGGCGGGGGTCAACCGTCCCGATGTGATGCAACGGGCGGGATCCTATCCGCCCCCTCCCGGCGCTTCCCTGATCCCCGGTCTGGAAATCGCCGGTGAAGTGGTGGCGGTGGGACCAGATGTCAGCCGTTACGAGGTGGGAGATAAAGTATGCGCCCTGATTGCCGGCGGCGGCTACGCCGAGTATTGCGTCGTCCATGAAACCAACGCGCTGCCAATCCCCAGAGGCTTCTCTTTATTGCAGGCGGCGGCGCTGCCGGAGACTTTCTTTACCGTTTGGGCCAACCTGTTCCAGCGCGGGAAATTACAGGCAGGGGAAATCCTGTTGGTGCATGGCGGGACCTCCGGTATCGGCACGGTCTCAATCATGCTGGCAAAAGCGTTCGGCGCAACGGTCCTGACCACCGCGGGGTCGGAAGAAAAATGCGCGGCGGCTCTTAAACTGGGCGCCGATCACGCCATTAATTATCGTACCCATGATTTTGTCGCCGAGACGAAACGGCTGACCGACGGGCACGGCGCGGATGTGATTGTGGATTTGGTCGCCGGCGATTATGTGGCGCGAAATTATGCCGCCGCCGCGGTGGAAGGCCGGATTCTGCAAATCGGTATCCAGCACGGTCCGGCCAAGGAGCTCAATCTGATGCCGCTGCTGTCTAAACGTCTTACCCACACCGGCACCACGTTACGTCCGCGATCGATCGAGGAAAAAGCCGCCATCGCCGGCGATTTGCGGCTGAAAGTCTGGCCGTTGCTGGAGGAAGGCCGTTTGCAGCCGTTAATCGATCGCACATTTCCCTTATACCGGGCCTGCGATGCCCATACCCTGATGGAGGCCAGCACCCATATCGGCAAGATAATGCTGGTGACGCCGGGTTACGCCGAGCTGATGGCCTGAAGGGGCGTTGCAGGCTTCCAGGCAGACTTATTTGGACTTGACGATGTGGCACAGGATAAGTGAGGGGTAATCCGTCCGCGCCGGCGCGGCACGGATCTGGCCACCCGTTAGGTTATTTATGTCACTCAACCAGCCTGACGACTAAATCCTATATCGTCGTTAATCACCGCGGTGGGGCCGATGGGCACGCGTGCCGGCTGGGCCAGGGGCAGTTTGCGAAAGACAATTTTCTCTTTCCAGACTTTGCGCAGAAAATCCTCAAACACCTGGATGGTCAGTTGCTCCCCCGGACAGCGCCGGTAGCTGAAGCCAAACGGTGCGAAGCCGGCAAAATCGCAAACCGGCTTGGGCTGTCCGCCGGCTACGCCAAATACCGTACCGAAACCGCTATTGGTAATACTGACCTTGCGCCCATCTTTGACCTCGAAAGAGGTCATATCGAACGGGCAACGCGCCAGGCCAATCTGCCGGCATTTTGCCTCGTCGATTTCGGCGCTGGTGGGAACCTGGCGATAACGTTCGGGATCAAACGCCTCCGGCTCTTTCCACAGCTCCCGGCTATGGCTGGTGGTGGTATGCGGTGTGATAATATAGCTGTTGCGCTCAAACGAGAGGCCGAGCCGGCGATGGGGCGACTCGCCATAAGCGGAATTACGGGCGTCGTCTATGGCCGAAATACTGCCGCTGTTGGGCGAGATAGTACGGAACAATTCCATTACGAATAATTCCAGCGGGGTATAAGGGGCGCCGTTGGCATTATCGTAGTCTCCGCTCATGGTTTTTTGGAAACAGCTCCGCACGGCCTTGTCGCCGTCGTCTTCGCTTAAGCGCGACATGATGCCGTACAGGGAGTTGCCCCATTGGCTTAGGGCGACAAAGTTATGGAAACATTCAAAGATGATATCCTTCTTACTGAAATGGGCGCCGTCACCGGCATTTTTCAACCAATACCAGGCCAGGGTTTTTTCCGGATTGGCGATGCGGCCGGCGGCAATGTCCTCCACCCGTTCATTGATCCATGCCCTGAGGAAATCCAGCCGTTTGCGTACCGCCATATAATTTTCATACACGATGGGCTGTAGCGGATTGCGATAGGCCAGCACCGTATTGAATGCCTCGCCGATTTCGCGCACCTCGGCGGGAATGGCCTGCCCCTTTACCCCCACATGCAGGTCCCAGTAAATATCGAAATAGTAGTCCAGGTAGTGGCGCATAAAGGGGATGTCGGCAAATTTCGGATCCATTAACTCATCAAAGAAAGTCATCACCTTTTTGCTGTACATGGGCTGGTAGAGATCCGGCGTCATGGCGGTGAAATAGATGCGTTTACGCAGGTTATTTTCCCCGCGGTTTTCCAGCCCCTGCAAAAATACCGTGCTGCCTTCTTCCGGCATCGGCCGCCACTCTGAATAAATCAGCCCCCAGAGATCGTGGGGCAGGGCATTTTCTTTGCTCAGGATAAGATCGATTAACGGCAGCATCGGCCTTTCCCCTTCAAAAAAACTGCTGAGAAAATAGGGGACCACCACATTCTCAACGTAGGCCCGATCGAAATTGACGGGAATCGTTTCACGAAAACGCGCCAGCGCCGTGGCGATTTCATCTGGTAATGCTGACGTTTCCTGGGGATTGCCGTTATCGGCAGCGGCGGCATGTACTGCCGAGGTACCCGCTGTGAGACCTAACGCGGCAGCACCTTTTAAAAATGTACGTCTCTTCATAGGGGGACTCCTCAAAAAAGGTTAATAGTCGGTTTCATTCACTGTCCGACATCCTGAGTATTTATTTTTTTCAAACTGATCGGGCATAACACTCGTGATCGCATTTAATCATTCAGGTTATTAATTGATTGTTGCAAAAACGGTAGTGATTCCAGGAGGTTAAAATAGTACAGTTCGATGGTCTTCCCAGCTACCGTGACCGGCGCTGATATAATCATATATATTATCGGTTATCAAATTGCTGGCAAGATAAATGTTAGCATAGGTAGCTAATTAGATTCTAATTAAGGTTATAAATAAAAAATTCATTTTGAATTCATAATGCAATATTTTTTGTATTAATTTTTATTGAATTTAAAAATTTAAATGTTAGCCATTTTTATATTAATTATTGGAAATATTTTATTTTTCATAACGCTTTGGCGGGTATTTAATATGACGAAGCAACTACCTGGTCTGATGGACCCGTCTTACTTCAAGTTGCGGGCGTGTTGGCAATAGAGCCTCGCCCCTCTACCCGCTGCAAGCAGCGTTCGAATCTGTTCCAGACAGATTTGTTGCTGCGTCGCCGCTTTCCTGCAATTCGAATTAAATTGGGTATAGCAGTCAAATTCGCCACGGTAATTGCGAAAGAAACGTGAGGAGACTTTATCGAAAGGTGGTGACTTTACTTATCGCTTCCCGCCCTTCATTATTGTTATCGGACGATTGTCTTCCACAATTAATGAGCGTTTATGCACTGGAAATGTAAGGCATGGGTATTGTTCGCCGGGCTCTATGCGGTTACCGGTTATGCAGCGCAGGAAGATGAACAGATCAAAACCGACTGTGGCAAGATCGACGGCTACGGGAAGGCGGGCGCGGCGGCCTACCGGCAGGGAGATATGGCCCGCGCCGTTGAGGAGTTCAGCGCCCAGGCTGCCTGGGGAGAATTCTGCCGCCTGCCGGCGGCGGCTCTGGATACCGCTTATAATAATACCGCGCTGGCGTTGATTCGATCCGGTGAACCCTTAAAAGCCAACGCCTGGCTTTCGCTGGCCCCCCATTCCGCTAAAAGCGGGGTGAACCTGACGCTTATTCAGCCTGTGCTGGATCGCCTTAAGCCTGCGCTGGCGGCCACGCCGATGGGAAACTATTGGCGATATGCAGGTCAGGGACTGTGGAGCGTTTTGTCGGTCATGCCCGAGGGCAATACATGGAAAATCACTTTTAACGGATATTATATGCCGGGCATGGGGATGTATTATGGCCCGAATATGGGTTCGTTCTCGGTTGTGCAGCCTATCAGCGACGGCAAGGCGGTCTATCGTCAGGACGCCGCCGACGGCGATTCGGCCTGTCAGGTGAACATGACCTTTAACCCGCGGGAGGCACAGCTTGATACGGTCTCAGGCGATTGCGGCTTTGGCATGAACGTCCGGGCCGACGGAAAGTTTTTGCGGGTTTCGCTCTATTAATGCCGTGGCGTTGGCGCGGCATAACAATTGTGTTACTTTCCTAATCATAAAAACCATAACGATCTTCCTCTCTATCCCTCCGTTTTTTTCACAGCCTGCCCGTCCGGCGGCGGTTAAGTCATGGAGTATGTTATGCCTATTGCCCTATTGGCGCTGGCCCTGAGCGCCTTTGCCATTGGAACCACTGAATTCGTTATCATGGGGTTATTGCCGCAGGTGGCGGCGGATCTCAAGGTTTCTTTGCCGGATGCCGGCTGGTTGATAAGCGGTTATGCCCTGGGCGTGGCCATCGGCGCGCCTATCATGGCGGTGCTTACCGCCCGCTTGCCGCGTAAAAGCTGTCTGGCGTTATTAATGGTCATCTTTGTGGTGGGTAACGCCTTGTGCGCCTGGGCCTATGGTTATGGCCTGCTGATGGTTGCCCGTGTGGTGACGGCGCTTTGCCACGGCGCGTTTTTCGGTATCGGCTCGGTGGTGGCCGCCGGGCTGGTGGCGCCGAATCGCCGCGCTTCGGCGGTGGCATTGATGTTCACCGGCTTGACGCTGGCCAACGTGCTCGGGGTGCCCATCGGCACCTGGCTGGGGCAGCTTTACGGTTGGCGCGCCACATTCTGGTGCGTGTCGGCCCTCGGCGTGGTGGCTTTTATCGCCTTGCTGGCAAGCTTGCCGTCGCAACGAAACGCGACGCCTCCCGACCTGGCCCGGGAGTTTTCCGCCCTGCGCAACGGCAGCCTGTTGCTGTCGCTGCTGATGACGGTCTGTTTTGCCGCGGCAATGTTCACCTTATTCAGCTATATTGCGCCGCTGTTGCTACAGGTCACCGGCGTGGGGGATCGCGGCGTCAGCTGGACCTTGTTCTTGATCGGCGCCGGCCTGACCTTGGGAAATTTTATCGGCGGCCGCCTGGCCGACTGGCGGCTTTCCTTCAGTCTGCTGCTGAGTTTTTCGTTTATTGCGGTGTTTTCACTGCTGTTCAGTTGGACCAGCCATCAACTGCTGCCGGCGGAAATCACTCTGTTTTTATGGGCATTGGCCACCTTCAGCACCGTACCGGCATTGCAAATCAACGTTGTGACCCACGGCGACGATGCGCCCAATCTGGTGTCGACCCTGAATATCTCGGCATTCAACATTGGTAATGCGCTGGGGGCCTGGGCCGGCGGCAAGGTTATCGCCGTGGGTTTGGGACTGACCCGGGTGCCCATGGCCGCCGGCGCGCTGGCGCTGATAGGGCTGGCGGTCTGTCTGGTGACTTTTTATCGCCCAACGCGCCGAGCGGCGGTGGCGTAAGGGCCTGTTCCGGAGTCTGCCGGCAGTCTTTTATCACTCGTCGCGTCACCTGGTGGTGGCATAACGGCCTGCCCCGGGATTTGCCTGGCGGCCCCTCATTGGGCGCCAGGCCGTCCCTCGGCGCGCGAGGGTCTGTTATCAGGCGCGGCCCGTGGCCTGCGCCAGCCTGGCCGGTATGCTGTCGGCAAGGGTTTGCAAATGGTGGACGAAATGATTAACCAGGGATGAGGCCGGCCGATGCAGCGGCCGGACTATACTCACGGTAAAAGGTACGTCGATGCTAAAGGGTTTGATGACTATTCCGCTGGCGGCGTAGTCCAGGGCGGTAAGCGGATTGACAATGGAGATGCCCACTCCGGCGCGCACCATGGCGCATACCGATGCGGCGCTGTGCGTCTCCAGCATCAGCCGGCGGGTTATTCCCTGTTGCCCGAACAGCCGGTCCAACAGCTGGCGATAACTGTCGGTGACGGACAGGCTGATAAAAGGCAGGTCGTGGAAATCCTCCGGCGTCAGAACGTCCTTGGCGCTTAAGGGATGTCCGGCCGGCAGCACGCAGACTTCATTCAAGGTCATCAGGGTTTGCCGTTCGGTGCCGGCCGGGGTAAAGGTATTTTCCGTCAGGCCGAGATCATGGCGCTGGGCGGAGAGCCATTCATCCAGCAACGGCGATTCTTGCGGAATAACGCTCAGGCTTACCGCCGGGTAGTGCTGGAAAAAGGTCCGGCACACGTCAGGCAACAGCGACTGGGAGAATACCGGCAGGCAGGCCACCGAGAGCTGGGTCTGACGGTATTGGCGAATCGCCTGGGCGGCGCCGAGAATACGGTCCAGGCCATAATAGGAACGCTGCACCTCTTCAAACAGGCGTAACCCTTCGCCGGTGGGCTTCAGCCGTCCTTTACTCCGCTCAAACAAGGTCAATTGCAGCAGATGCTCAAAACGCGCCAGCTCGCGGCTTACCGTGGGTTGCGAGGTGTGTAGCAGCGCCGCGGCCGCCGTGAGATTGCCGGTGGTCATTACCGCATGAAAAATATCGATATGGCGCAGGGAGATGGCGGCCATGCTGGGGCTCCAAAACGGCAAAACCATATCATAGATGAATAGCTTTCACCTATATAGATATTTTATCGCCAATGAAAAGGTAGCGGATAATAGCCGGAGAGAAAACTCCCCCCGGAAAACGGAGTAAGAAGAGGAAGCCATGCCCCATAGCCTTTATGAAACCTCCGGCGCCCTGAACGCGAAGAATCTCCGTTCCCTGGCGCAATACTTCGGCGGCCCGGTCTGGGTTTATGAAGCGGAAATCATCATCGATCGTATTCGCCAGCTGAAAAAATTCGATGTTATCCGTTTTGCCCAAAAAGCCTGTTCCAATACGCATATTTTGCGCCTGATGCGAGAGCACGGAGTAAAGGTGGATTCAGTTTCCCTGGGGGAGATCGAACGCGCCTTGGTGGCGGGCTTTAAGCCGGGTCGTTCGCCAAGCGATATCGTTTTCACCGCCGATGTGTTCGACCAGCCGACCCTGCTGCGGGTGGCGGAACTGGGCATACCGGTGAACGCCGGTTCGGTGGATATGCTGACGCAGCTGGGCGAGCATTCGCCGGGGCACGGGGTCTGGCTGCGGATCAACCCTGGTTTCGGCCACGGCCATAGCCAGAAAACCAATACCGGCGGAGAAAACAGTAAACACGGCATTTGGCATGGGGATTTGCCGCGGGCTTTCGCCGAAATTCAGCGCTATGGGTTGAAACTGATTGGTTTCCATATGCATATCGGTTCCGGGGTGGATTACGATCATTTGCGGCAGGTGTGCGAGGCCATGGTGCAAACGGTCATCGCCTCCGGCCAGGATTTACATGCCATCTCCGCCGGCGGGGGATTATCCATACCCTACCGGCTTGACGAAGAGGCCATCAACACCTCGCACTATTTCGACCTATGGGATGCGGCGCGCCAGAAAATCAGCCGCCACCTGGGGCATCCGGTTACGCTGGAAATTGAACCGGGGCGTTTTTTGGTGGCGGAATCCGGGGTGCTGGTGGCTCAGGTGCGGGCGGTAAAAGAGATGGGCAGCCGCCATTTCGTGCTGGCGGATGCCGGTTTTAATGACCTGATGCGCCCGGCCATGTACGGCAGCTATCACCATATTTCAGTCATTCCCGCCGACGGACGTCCGCCCCGGGAGCAGGGAGACCGTGCCACGGTGGTGGCCGGCCCGTTATGCGAATCCGGCGATGTCTTCACGCAGTTGGCGGGGGGCGGCGTTGAACCGCGCTTATTGCCCGAGGCGCGGGTGGGGGATTATCTGGTGTTTCATGATACCGGCGCTTACGGCGCGTCCATGTCGTCAAACTATAACAGCCGGCCGTTATTGCCGGAGGTGTTATATGAGCAAGGACATGCGCGCCTCATTCGCCGCCGCCAAACCCTGGATGAACTGTTGGCGCTCGAACGGGTCTCGGAGGAACTGCCCCCGGCGTAACCGCTATCCACGATGACTTTAGTTCAGGGTGCGTCCAACGGCGGCGGCGCCACCGAATGGCGTCTGACAAGGGTTGGGCTGAAGGTATTGGTCACCTCCGGCAACGGATCGCCGTTAGCCAGCGCCAGAGCCAGCTGTGCCGCCTGAGTAGCCATCGCCACCACCGGATAGCGGATGGTGGTTAAACGGGGGCGCAGGTAACGGGAAATCAGGACATCGTCAAAACCCACCAGCGAAATTTGTTCCGGCACGTCGATACCGTTGTCGCTTAACACCGCCAGCGCGCCGGCAGCCATGGAATCGTTATAACAGGCGATGGCGGTAAAATTCCGGCCGCGGCCCAATAAATCGGTGATGGCCTGCTCGCCCCCCACTTCATCGGGCTCGCCATAGGCAATGAGCTTCTCGTCAATGTCGATATGGTGATCCGTCAAGGCGTCCAGATAACCCTGCAAGCGATCGGTGCTGTCGGAGATCGGATGACTCGAACAGATAAAAGCGATGCGCCGGTGGCCCTGCTGAATCAAATGCCGGGTTGCCAGCCAGGCGCCATATCTGTCGTCCAGCGCCACGCAACGATTAACATAATCGGGTAAAATGCGGTTAATCAGAACCATGCCGGGGATATGCGCCATCAAGGCGCTTAATTCCGCCTCCGGAATCATCTGGGCGTGCACCACCAGCGCGGCGCAACGATGCCGTATCAACTGCTCGATGGCCTGACGTTCTTTGTCAATGATATGGTAGCCGTTGCCGATCAATAAAAAATTGCCGGTACGGTATGCAACCTGCTCCACCGCCTTGACCATCGCGCCAAAAAACGGATCCGAGACATCCGCCACAATCAACCCCAGGGTTTCCGTTGACTGCTGCGCCAATGCGCGAGCATTGGCATTCGGATGGTATTGCAGCTCTTCCATGGCGCCGAGCACCGCCTGACGCGAACTGTCACTGGCTTTTGGCGAATTATTGATAACCCGCGAAACGGTGGCGACGGATACGCCCGCCAGTTTCGCTACGTCCTTTATGGTGGCCATATCGCTTTACAGGCTCTCAAAGAGTAATCGTTTACATTTCTAAGTTTTACGGAAAAGCCTCGCCGATGCAAGGCGTTAGCGCACAGGTTGAGCAAACAATCCATAAATAGGATTATCGGCAGATAGGGAAAGTCGGGGTTTACCTTTTTCTCCGTCGGTACATCACGTCCCAGTCCGCGGCTCATCGCCGCCGCGGTTAAAAATCGGTGGTGGATATAATCCTGGGGTAAATTTTACAGTTGGTTTCATTTCGAGCAGTAATCTTTCGATTGAACGGTAGTTTATTCATTTCACCCCCTTTAGAGTAGGTATTCCCAGAGGTATTGATTGGTGAGAAATCAGCATACTCTGTATGTTGAGACCATTTCAGTTGCACCAACCTACGCGGATGCGTAGGTTTTTTTTGCCTGTCGTTTAGCCTGCGAATTCCCATCCGGCCCCGCGTGTTTGTGGTATAGATCGCGTCTTTCACCGGCATTTACCCGTGTTGGTTGCGAAAGCTCCCCGTTATCAGGCAAGTTATCTATCGGCGTAACCCTTTTAACCAACGCGGAATAATTAGGATAGTGTTTTTATACCCGTCATACTTCAAGTTGCAGGCGCGTTGGCAATACTCGGCTCATCCCTGGGCCTCGCCCCCGCGGGGCCGCTGCAAGCAGCGTTCAAATCTGCTACCGGCGGATTTGTCCTCGCTCACCCCAGTCACTTGCCTATTCTTAATCGAATAAGTAAAGCTCCTGGGGATAGATGAACCTCATCCCTGAGGTTCACCCTGCGGGCCATCGCAAGCGCTGTTCAAATCTGTTCCAAACAGATTTGTCACTGCGTTGCCGCCTTCCTGCAACTCGAATTATTAGGGTATATATTCCTAATGGATGTCGTACCGCAGCACCAAGATAATGGATTTAACGCTAAATTCCTGCTTTCCAAGGAGATCCAACCGATGCCAACCGTGAATCAATATGATCAGCCTCTGGGGGACGCCTTACCTGACTGGCAACCCAGGGAACGCCCTGAAAAACGGATACTGACGGGCGGCTTTTGTCGCCTGGAGCCGCTGTCCCTTAAGCACAGCGCCGCGCTTTTTACCGCCTGGCACAGTATCAACGATGAACGGGACTGGACCTATTTTTCGATTGGGCGCCCGGCGACATCGGCGGCGTGCGATACCCTGGTAGCCGGCAATGCGGACTCCGGCGACCCGATGCATTATGCGGTAATCGATTTGATTACCGGCCTGGCGGTGGGCACCGTGGCATTGATGCGCATCGATCCGGCCAACGGGGTACTGGAGATTGGCTGGGTCAACTGGTCGCCGTTGATGAAACGTTCGGTATGCGGTACCGAAGCTTTGTTCCTGCTGCTGAATCATACCTTCGATACCCTGGGCTATCGACGCTGCGAATGGAAATGCCACAGCCTGAACCAGGCCTCCGTGCTGGCGGCCAAACGGATGGGCTTCCAGTACGAAGGAACCTTCCGCCAGGCAGTGGTCAATAAAGGCCATAATCGCGATACCTGCTGGTATTCCATTATTGATAAAGAGTGGCCGCCAATCAGCCGGGCGCTGCAAGGTTGGCTGCAGGGGGATAATTTCACCGCCGTGGGCGGGCAAAAAAGGCGGTTGAGGGAATTTATGGCGGCCAGGGGGGGCTTGTAACCTTCGGCGGAATTTTTGCATTGTGGCGGCGGGGGCCCCTCGGTTTTAAACCCTAACCGGGGGCCGAAAGGAGCAAGCGGTTGCTTAAAGATTCCCTTAACCTGCTAATATAACAGGGAGAAGCCGGTATGGAGCTCTTGTGCCGGCCACAATAATGCAACGATAAGGAGATGGCATGCTTTTTTACCTGCTGCGACACTTTTTCCGACTGCTTTACCGGGTGGAGGTCATCGGCGATACGCAGGTGCTGGGACAGCCCGGGGTGATGATCACCCCCAACCATGTTTCCTTTCTCGATGGCATGCTGCTGGCCCTTTTTTTGCCGGTGAAACCGGTATTCGCCATTTATGCCGATATCACCGATGCCTGGTTTATGCCGGTGGTCAGGCGTTATGTGGATATATTGCCGCTGGATCCCACCAAACCGGTAAGCATTAAAAAACTCATTAAATATGTCGGCCACGGCCGGCCGGTGGTGGTATTTCCGGAAGGCCGGATTTCGGTTACCGGTTCATTGATGAAAATCTACGACGGCGCCGCTTTTGTCGCCTCTCGCTCCGGCGCCACCGTTGTGCCCGTCTGGCTGGACGGGCCGGAATTGACGCCCTTTAGCCGCATGGGCGGTATTATCAAGCGTCACTGGTTTCCCAAGATCATCATCCATGTGCTGCCCCCCACCAAGCTGCCCATGCCCGATGCCCTCCGGGCGCGGGACCGCCGCCGCATCGCCGGTGAAAACCTGCATCGGATCATGATGGAGGCGCGGATGGCGTGCCGTCCGCATCCCACGCTGTACCGGGCGCTGCTGGCGGCGGCATGGCGCTATGGCTCGGACAAACCCTGCATCGAGGACATTGCCTTCAAAGCGGACAGCTATCGCGGATTATTAAAAAAAATCTTCGGCGTCAGCCGCATACTCGAGCGTTTCAGCGCGCCGGGGGAGTCCCTGGGGCTGCTGTTGCCCAATGCCACCATTACCGCGGCGGTTATCCTCGGCGCGAGCCTGCGCGGACGGGTCCCGGCCATGCTTAACTACACCTCCGGCGCCAGCGGCCTGAACAACGCCGTCAAAGCCGCCGAATTAAAAACCATCGTCACTTCACGGCAGTTTCTGGACAAAGCAAAATTGACCTCCTTGCCCGGACAGGTGACCGGCGTGCGCTGGGTCTATCTGGAGGACCTGAAAGACAGCCTCGGCCTGGGGGATAAGTTCTGGATCCTCCTTCATTTACTGGTGCCTTATCATGCCGAAGTGCCGCGACAGGCCCATGACAATGCGCTGATTCTGTTTACCTCAGGTTCCGAAGGCACGCCGAAGGGGGTGGTGCATTCCCATGACAGTATCCTGGCGAATATAGAGCAAATCCGCTCGGTGGCGGATTTTACGCCGCGGGATAAATTTTTGTCGGCGCTGCCGCTTTTTCATGCGTTCGGCCTGACGGTGGGGCTGTTTACTCCTTTGTTGACCGGCGCCAGGGTATTGCTTTACCCCAGCCCGCTGCATTACCGGGTAATACCGGAACTGGTGTATGACCAAAATTGTACCGTACTGTTCGGCACTTCAACGTTTTTGGCCCAATACGGCCGCCTGGCCCACCCTTATGATTTCGCCCGGGTGCGTTATATCGTCGCCGGGGCGGAAAAGCTGGCGGAAACCACCCGGCAGCTGTGGCTGGAAAAATTCGGCATCCGTATTCTGGAAGGCTATGGCGTAACGGAATGCGCGCCGGTGGTGGCTATCAATGTTCCGCTGGCGGCCAAATCACATACCGTCGGGCAAATCCTGCCGGGTATGGAGGCGCGCATCATCCCGGTGCCGGGTATTGAACAGGGCGGGCAGTTGCAATTGCGCGGGCCGAATATCATGAACGGCTATCTGCGGGTGGAGCATCCCGGGATGCTGGAACCGCCGGCCGCTGAAAACGCGGGAGGCCTACGGGAAGAGGGATGGTATGACACCGGTGATATCGTCACCATCGACAGTCAGGGGTTCTGCGCCATTCAGGGCCGGATCAAGCGCTTTGCCAAACTGGCGGGGGAAATGGTGTCCCTGGAGAGTGTCGAACAGCTGGCGACCCGCGTTTCGCCGGAGGCTCGCCATGGCGCGGCGGCAAAAACCGATCGTTTGAAAGGAGAATCACTGGTGTTGTTTACCACCGATACGACGTTAACCCGCGATTTGCTGTTACAGCAGGCGCGTAAAGAGGGCATCGCTGAAATCGCTGTGCCGCGGGATATCCGCCATATAAAGGAAATACCGTTGCTCGGCAGCGGTAAGCCCGATTTTGCCGCGCTGAAAAAAATGGCGGAAACGCCGGAGACCCAGGCATGAGCCAACCGGTGGTATTATCCGATCGCCTGCTGTCACGGCCCATGATCGCGGTGATCTGCGCGCAGTTTTTTTCCGCTTTCGGCGACAATGCCTTGCTGTTCGCCACCCTGGCGCTTATCAAGCAGCAACATTATCCCACCTGGAGTCAACCGGTATTACAAATGCTGTTTGTCGCCGCCTATATCGTATTGGCGCCCTTTGTCGGCAAATTTGCCGACAATTTCCCCAAGGGACGGGTTTTGATGGCGGCCAACGCGTTGAAACTGGCCGGAGCGCTATTGATTTGTTTCGGATTGAACCCGTTCTTAGGCTATTGCCTGGTGGGCGTGGGAGCGGCCGCCTACTCACCCGCCAAGTATGGCATCCTGGGCGAGCTTACCCAAGGCGGGCTGCTGGTGAAGGCCAATGGTTTAATCGAGGCGTCCACCATTGCCGCCATCCTCACCGGGTCGGTGGCCGGCGGGCTGCTGGCGGACTGGCATGTGCTCGCCGCACTGTCCATTTGCGCTCTGACCTATGGCGTGGCGGTGGCGGCTAATCTCTTTATTCCACGGCTGGCCCCGGCGCGCTCCGGCGGTTCCTGGCATCCCGCCCGGATGCTGGGCAGCTTCACCGCCGCCTGCCAAAGCCTCTGGCGGGATGGTGAAACCCGTTTCTCCATCATCGGCACCAGCCTGTTCTGGGGGGCGGGTGTTACACTGCGCTTTTTACTGGTCCTGTGGGTGCCGGTGGCGCTGGGCATCAACGATAACGCCACTCCCACCATGCTCAATGCCATGGTGGCGGTGGGGATAGTCTTCGGCGCGGCGGCGGCGGCGAAATTCATCAGCCTGGAAACGGTGCGGCGCTGCATGCCGGCGGGTATCATCATGGGCGGCGTGGTGGTGGCGCTCAGTTTGCAACATCACTTGCTGCCCTCCTACCTGCTGCTGGTTTTTATCGGTATCCTGGGCGGGTTTTTTATCGTACCCCTCAATGCACTGTTGCAGCATCGCGGCAAACTGAGCGTAGGGGCGGGCAACGCCATCGCGGTGCAGAATTTCGGCGAGAATACCGCCATGTTGCTCATGCTCGGGCTTTATTCGCTGGTGGTGAAACTGAATGTCCCGGCGGTCATCGTCGGTATCGGCTTCGGCCTGCTGTTTTCGGCGTCGATAGCTTTGCTGTGGTTCGGGACACGTACGGGTAAAACTGCCCGTGCCGGCGACCCCCGGGAATGAGAGCCACCGGGCTGCGGGTTTACGGCGCGGGAATGGTGAAGCGTTGATGAATTTCTTCCAATGCGCTGATGATTTCATCGTCCAGCGTCAGCGTCAGGCTGGCAAGATTGCTTTTTAGCTGATCCAGGGTCGAGGCCCCGAGAAGGGTTGATGCCACAAAGGGCTGCCGGCGCACGAACGCCAGGGCCATTTGCGCCGGGTCCAGGCCAAAACGTCCCGCCAAAGCGACGTATTCGGCGATTGCCCGCTGGGTATGCGGCGAACTATAACGGGTGAAACGGCTGAACAGGGTATTGCGCGCGCCGGCGGGCTTCGCGCCGTTAAGATATTTACCGGTCAGAGTGCCGAACGCCAGGCAGGAATAGGCCAGCAGCTCCAGCCCCTCAAACTGGCTGATTTCCGCCATGCCCACTTCAAAACTGCGATTGAGCAGGCTGTAGGGATTTTGCACCGTAACGATGCGCGGGAGATCGTGTTTTTCCGCCAACTGCAGATAACGCATGGCCCCCCAAGGGGTCTCGTTGGAAATGCCGAGATAGCGGATCTTTCCGGCCCGCACCTGCTCATTCAACGCTTCCAGTGTTTCCAGGATGGTCACCGCCAGCTTTTCATCGGTGTACTGGTAATTCAGTTTACCGAAACAATTGGTGGCCCGCTGCGGCCAATGCACCTGATAAAGATCGACATAATCGGTTCGCAGCCGCTTCAGGCTGTCATCCAGCGCAATGCGGATATTTTTGCGATCGAGAATTTGCTGTGGCCGGATACCGGCGTCGTTGCCACGGGACGGGCCGGTGACCTTGGTGGCCAGGATGATTTTTTCCCGTTGGCCGTGTCTGTGCAGCCAATTGCCGATATAGGTCTCCGTCAGGCCCTGGGTTTCAGGCCGGGGTGGAACCGGATACATTTCAGCCGTGTCGATCAGGTTGACACCCGCGGCGACGGCATGATCCAGTTGCTCATGGGCCTGGGCCTCCGTGTTCTGTTCACCAAAGGTCATGGTGCCCAAGCCCAGAACGCTGACTTCAAGAGAACTGTGGGGGATACGGTGATAATACATTGAGGCTGGTTCCTTAGTGTCTGAAAAGAGCAGGCGTTAATCTTCCTCCGATTTAATCGACTATAACCAAGCCAGGCCGCGGGGAAAAGCAAAAACGGCCGGGCCGACGGGTATAAATCGCCACGGGCGGTATTAACGCTGGATCATTTGCGACACGTCATTACCGTTGATTTGCATTTCATTGCCTTGCTCATCGGTATAGCTGATCATCCCGGTGGTTTTATCTACTTCGGGTTTCCCCTTGGTCAGAATCATCCGACCGTCTTTGGTGGCCATAACATAATCACTGGCACACCCCGACAGAAAACCCGCCAGGAGAATCGCCGAACAAATCATGATGCTTTTTTTCATTGTGATTTCCATCCATTGAGCGTTGGGATTGACCCTAAGTTTAGCAAAGCGCCGACACTCCATCCGCTGCCAAGCCCATTTTCAGACTGGTTTTCAGACAGGGCGAAAGTCATCAAAACGGCCCCGTCCGCATCAAAACATCAGCATTCCTTGAACAGCGTCATCCCTCAAGATCCGAACCGGAGCGATGGGCGGGGTTGGTTTTTTTGCTTCTGGCGAGATTGAGCGCTTCCACCGCCATTGAAAAAAACATCGCGAAATAAATGTATCCCTTGGGCACATGAACATCAACGCTTTCCAAAATCAGCGTAAAGCCAATCAGTATCAGAAACGACAGGGCCAGCATTTTCACGGAAGGATGCCGGGCGACAAACTCGCCGATGGGTCGGGCGGCATACAGCATCACCCCCACGGAGATCACCACCGCCAACATCATGATGAACAGATGATTGGACAAACCCACCGCGGTTATCACCGAATCCAGGCTAAAAATGATGTCCAACAGCATAATTTGTACGATGGCGCCGAGAAAGGAGGTGACGCGGCTGTCTTGTTCCTCATCTCCGCCCTCCAGCGACTGGTGGATTTCCTTGCTGGATTTCCAAATCAGGAACACCCCGCCGAGCATTAAAATCACATCCCGGATGGAAATGGCGTTATCGAAAACGGTGAATAGGGGATGAGTTAAACGGATCACCCAGGAAATGGATGCCAGCAGGCACAGCCGCATTAACATTGCGCCAAACAGCCCCATGCCGCGCGCTTTGTTTTGCTGGGCGGCGGGAAGCTTGGCAACCACCAGAGAAAGGAAAATGATATTATCAATACCAAGGACGATTTCCAAGATAGTCAGGGTGCCCAGCGCCAACCACGCGTCGGGGTCCAGGATCCAATCAAACATATAATGTTAACAACCTAAACGAATATTAAACAAATAGTATATACCCAATAGATTTCAAGTTGCAGCGGCCCCGAAGAGGCGAGGCTCATGAATGAGCCGGGAAACCAAGCCAGCACGGCTGCAAGTTGGTAGATGATGGGTATAAACAACACTGAATACCCACGGGCAAGAGCCTGCTGTTCAAATCAGGAAATGCCTGGCCAGCAATGGGCCGGTGAAGGTTTTCTTCAGGTAAAAACCCCGTGGCAGCGTCATGATCGGCTGCCCGAACTCGCCGATGGCGGCGGTAAGGGCCCGACTATTGGCGGCCTTTGGCCGCAACTGCAGGACTTCGCCGTGGCGGGCGGTGATTTTTTCCACCTGACCCAATACGATGAGATCCATCAGTTCCTCCCAATCTTGCCGCAGTCGCAGCTCTTCCTGTGCATCGGGGCTCCACAGCAAAGGCGTACCGACCCGGCGCGCGGCCAGCGGTATTTCCCGGCTGCCTTCCACAGGTATCCACAACACCCGCGCCAGTTTATAGCGCACATGGCTGGTTTCCCAGGTAACGCCACTGTTGCCGGTGAGGGGCGCGACGCAGACAAAAGTGGTTTCCAGCGGTCGTCCCGCACTGTCCACCGGGATGGTCTTGAGTTCAACGCCGATATCGGCAAAGTCCTGTTCAGGTTTGCTGCCGGCGCTGGCGCCGAGATAACGCTCCAGCAGCACGCCGATCCAGCCTTTGTCCCGCTTGAGATTGGCGGGCAGTACCAGGCCGGCGTGGGCTGCCAGTTCGCCTAAAGTATAGCCCGCCAAGGCACTGGCGCGGGCCAATAATTCCACTTCATTGCCCGGCGGCGTAACGAGGGTTGAAATCAACGGCAGGGTCATCGTTGTGTTATCCGCATGGTGTTTAAAAACTAGGCTGTCATAACCAATGTTCGTATTTAAATGATCATACAAAACCGGGTAAGTAATAATAGCATGATTTTCCTATTATTTTTTTCCTTACTTTTAACTTTTGCCCTATAGGCGACAGGGTTGTACACCAGTAGAGGGTAACAATGAACAGGATCTTACACCATGTTATCCACAGATCTATGGGATAACCTTAACAAAAATCCACTACTGTAGCTATTTACAGGCTTGACGACCGGTTTTATAGCTGGTTTGTTCCGATTTGGCAGACATTTATGCATCAAATTGTGGATAAAACCAGCATTGTCTGTTTTTTAGCCTTATTAGCTACCCGATCCACGCCACGAGATCCTTAAGGATCTCAGCATGATGGGATACGATCCCTAGCTGCATGAAATCGAAAGGTATTTCGCTGCCGCGAATCTGCTTCGTCCGCTTCCGGCCAAAAGTTTTCCCCCACTAATTCAGCGTTCTGCACAGTACTATCCACAGAAAAAGTGCATAAAGCCGTCGGCGGCGCAGCGTAACTGTTAATAACCTGGGCGCTTAATCCCGTTAAAACCGGGATTAAGGCCGGACATTACTGAAAAGCAGTGGTTTACCCTATTGAGGGGATGTGAAACAATCAAGACATGTTTGCACTATAAGTAATCGAGGTAGTCCGGTGATCGATGATGATGGCTACCGCCCGAATGTTGGTATTGTAATCTGTAATCGTGATGGACAGGTCTTGTGGGCCCGGCGCTACGGACAACACTCATGGCAATTCCCTCAGGGCGGCATAAATGCCGGCGAGACCGCTGAGCAGGCTATGTATCGTGAATTGTTCGAAGAGGTGGGATTGAGCCGCAAGGATGTGCGCATACTGGCCGCCACCCGGAACTGGCTGCGTTATAAACTGCCTAAACGCCTGGTCCGCTGGGACACGAAACCGGTCTGTATCGGTCAAAAACAAAAATGGTTTTTGCTGCAGATCATGTGCCAGGACGCCGATATCAATATGCAGCGCGGGGGCACCCCTGAGTTTGACGGCTGGCGCTGGGTCAGCTTCTGGTACCCGGTCCGCCAGGTGGTTTCGTTTAAGCGGGACGTTTACCGCCGTGTCATGAAAGAATTCTCCACCATTGTCATGCCGTTGCAGGAAGGCGCTCCGCAACGGTCTTGCCCTGCTTATCGACGGAAGAGGGGTTGAGCTACGCAGAATATGCTCACGCGTTTACGAGAAATCGTTGAGAAGGTTGCCGCCGCGCCGCGTTTGTCGGATACGCTGGATATCCTGGTTAATGAAACCTGTCTGGCGATGAATACCGAGGTTTGCTCGGTTTATCTGGCGGACAACGATCGTCGCTGCTACTACCTTATGGCTACGCGCGGTTTGCAAAAACCGCGCGGGCGCACCATCACGCTGGCGTTCGATCAAGGGATCGTCGGACTGGTGGGACGGCTGGCGGAACCTATCAACCTGGCCGATGCCCATACCCATCCCAGCTTCCAATACATTCCCGCCGTTAAAGAGGAGCGTTTTCGTTCCTTCCTCGGCGTACCGATTATCCACCGTCGCCAACTGCTGGGCGTGCTGGTGGTGCAGCAGCGTGAACATCGCCAGTTTGATGAAAGCGAAGAGTCCTTTATGGTGACGCTGGCCACGCAAATGGCCGGCATTCTTTCGCAATCGCAGCTGAACGCCCTCTTCGGCCAGTATCGCCAGACACGCATCCGCGCCCTGGCGGCAGCGCCGGGGGTGGCCATCGCCCAGGGCTGGGTGGATACCAGCCAGCCCTCGCTGGATCAGGTCTATCCGGCATCGTCCCTGGACAGCGCCCTGGAACGGGAGCGGCTGACCTCCGCCCTCGGCGAGGCGGCGGCTGAATTTCGCCGTTTCAGCAAACGTTTTAACGCCAGCGCCCAACAAGACAGCGCGGCCATCTTCGATCTTTATTCCCATTTGCTTAACGATGCCCGTCTCAAGCGCGAGTTGTTTGCGCAAATCGATGCCGGCGCGGTGGCGGAATGGGCGGTGAAATGCGTCATCGAACAATTTGCTGAACAATTTTCCCAGCTTAACGACAGTTACATGCGCGAGCGGGCCGGCGATTTACGCGCGCTGGGGCAACGGCTGTTGTTCCACCTGGACGACAGTACCCAGCGCGTGACCCAGTGGCCGTCCCGTTTTGTGCTGGTGGCCGACGAGCTGAGCGCCACGCTGCTGGCGGAAGTGCCGCAAAGTAAAATGGTCGGCGTCGTGGTGCGCGACGGCGCGGCCAATTCCCATGCCGCCATATTGGTCCGCGCCATGGGCATCCCGACGGTGATGGGAGCGGATATCCAGCCCATGCTGCTAAACCAGCGACTGCTGGTGGTGGATGGTTATCGCGGCGAGCTGCTGGTGGATCCGGAACCGGTACTGGTTCAGGAATATCAGCGCCTCATCAGCGAAGAAAAAGAGCTCAGCCGCCTGGCGGAAGATGATGTGGAACAGCCGGCGCGGCTAAAAAGCGGCGAGCGGATTCAAATCATGTTGAATGCCGGTTTAAGCGCCGAACATGAGCAGCGGCTGGGCGACCGGGTGGACGGCGTCGGGCTCTATCGCACCGAAATTCCGTTCATGCTGCAAAGCGGCTTTCCGTCGGAAGACGAGCAGGTGGCCCAATACCAGGGCATGTTGCAGCTGTTTCCCACCAAATCCGTCACGCTGCGCACACTGGATGTGGGATCGGACAAACAGCTGCCTTATATGGCCCCCATCAATGAAGAGAATCCGTGTCTCGGTTGGCGCGGAATCCGTATTACCCTGGACCAGCCGGAAATTTTCCTGATCCAGGTGCGGGCCATGCTGCGCGCCAATGCGGCCACCGGCAACCTGAGCATACTGCTGCCGATGATTACCAGCGTGGACGAAATCGACGAGGCCCGGCGGATGATCGACAGGGCCGGCCGCGAAGTGGAGGAGATGTTGGGTTATGCGTTGCCGCCCCTGCGGGTGGGCGTGATGATTGAAGTGCCCGCCATGGTGTTTATGCTATCTGCCCTGGTGAATCGGGTGGATTTTATTTCGGTGGGCACCAACGACCTGACCCAATATCTGCTGGCGGTGGATCGTAATAATACCCGGGTGGCGGCGATGTATGACAGCCTGCATCCGGCGATGCTGCAGGTATTGCAGAAAATTATTGTCGAATGCGGACGGCTCGGCCTGGATTGCAGCCTGTGCGGGGAGATGGCGGGCGATCCCATGGGGGCATTGCTGCTCACCGGCATGGGTTATCGTTCCCTGAGTATGAACGGTCGCACCGTGGCCAGAATTAAATACCTGCTGCGCAGCGTGGAGCTCGGCGATGCCGAACTGCTGGCGGAACGGGTGCTGGCGGCGCATAACGCCATTGACGTACGCCATCAGGTGTCGGCATTTTTGGAACGTCGCGGACTGGGTGGTCTGATTCGCGGCGGCCGCTAGGCGTAACCGCTATAGAACAACGTATATCATCGACGGGTAAATTTACCGCCGGTCCGCCGCGAAAAATGTACCCCCTATGCTATGATATGCCCTGAAATAAACTCAGTTCTGGTGATGAATGACAACGAATTATCTGGCTTTTCCTCAGTTTGATCCGGTGATTTTCTCCGTGGGTCCGGTTTCCCTTCATTGGTACGGTCTCATGTACCTGATTGGCTTCGTTTTTGCCATGTGGCTGGCGGTGCGCCGCGCTAACCGTCCCGGCAGCGGCTGGAAAAAGGATGAAGTGGAAAACCTGCTATACGCCGGTTTCCTAGGGGTATTCCTCGGCGGCCGCATCGGTTATGTGCTGTTTTATAACCTGCCGCTGTTTCTTGCCAATCCGCTTTACCTCTTCAAGGTATGGGACGGCGGCATGTCATTCCATGGCGGCCTGATTGGGGTCATTTGCGTCATGCTGTGGTTTGCCCATCGCACCAAACGCCATTTCTTCCAGGTATCGGATTTTATCGCGCCGATGGTTCCCTTCGGCCTGGGCGCAGGCCGGCTGGGCAACTTTATCAACGGCGAACTCTGGGGCAGGGTTACCACCGACACTCCCTGGGCCATGTTGTTCCCCGGATCTCGTGACGAGGATTTGGCTCTGTTGCCGTTTCATCCTGAATGGCAGTCGATCTTCGATCGCTACGGCGTATTGCCCCGTCATCCCTCGCAGCTCTACGAATTATTGCTGGAGGGGGTGGTGCTGTTTATCATCCTTAACTTTTTTATCCGCAAACCGCGCCCGTTGGGCAGCGTATCGGGTCTGTTTCTCATCTGTTATGGCGCGTTTCGCATTATTGTGGAATTCTTTCGCCAGCCCGATGCACAGCTGGGGCTGTTCGACGATGCCATCAGCATGGGGCAGATTCTGTCGTTGCCGATGATTATTGCCGGTGTGATTATGGTTATCTGGGCCTATCGCCGTCGCCCGCAGCAGCAATTGTCCTGAGGTTACATGAAACAGTATTTGGAATTGATGAGGCAGGTACGTGAACAAGGCACGCCGAAAGCGGATCGTACCGGTACCGGCACGCTGTCGATTTTCGGCCACCAGATGCGCTTTAATTTGCAGCAAGGTTTTCCATTGGTGACCACCAAGCGGTGCCATCTTCGATCGATTATTTATGAGCTGCTGTGGTTCCTTAACGGCGATACCCATGTCGGTTATCTCCATGACCATAACGTTTCCATCTGGGACGAATGGGCCGATGGGGATGGCAATCTCGGTCCGGTTTACGGTAAACAGTGGCGCGCCTGGGGCGCGGCGGACGGTCGCCAAATCGATCAGCTAAGCCGGGTGCTTGAGCAACTGCGCCAGGATCCGGACTCGCGGCGTATCATCGTTTCCGCCTGGAATGTCGGGGAACTGGACCAGATGAAGCTGGCTCCCTGCCATGCGCTGTTCCAGTTTTATGTCGCCGACGGCACGCTTTCCTGCCAGCTTTACCAGCGCTCCTGCGATATTTTTCTCGGTCTGCCGTTTAATATCGCCAGCTATGCGCTGTTGCTGCATATGGTGGCGCAGCAATGCAGTCTGAAGGTGGGCGATTTTGTCTGGACCGGCGGCGATACCCATCTGTACAGCAACCATCTGGAACAGGCGGATTTGCAATTGACCCGCGAGCCGCGCCCTTTGCCGACGCTGGTGATTAAACGCAAGCCGGCATCGCTGTTTGATTATCGCTTCGAGGATTTCGATATCCAGGGTTACGATCCTTATCCCGCCATCAAGGCGCCGGTGGCGGTGTGATCGGAGATATAGTCCGCTGGCCCGACTGCTACAAATATGCTCGGAGTCAATGAGGCGGGGCAGGATGATAGGGGAGTAAACCGTCCACGCCAGGGATGGCGTGGATCGAGCCTACAAGGACGTATTCATGGCGTGTTTACGATCTAGCATCCTGTCCCGGCTGGTGCACGTTGTCAGCCCGGTGGGACAGCCTCTATAATTGCAATATTCCTCGCATTTTTTTGTCGTTTTACCTTCACTTCCTCGTTTGTTTGCGCGCTGCTTTGCTCCCTGGAATTAACCCCATGGCGTGACCGGGCGGGTTCACGTTACGCTTTGCGGTATGAAAAAACCTATTCCCTCGCAGCAGGGTTATACCCTGATTGAAATGATGCTGGTGCTGTCGCTGGTGGCATTGATAGCGCTTACCGGCGGTTTCTCCTGGCAACACTATCGTCACCAGTCCCGGTTGTCCGAGGCGGGGCAACAGATAGCGGATTTTTTATCGCGTTGGCAACTGCATGCGGTGCGTAATAATCACAGCTGCCGAATCGGGATAAAAACCGGCGCCGATGCGGAGCTTACCGCTGTCTGTCACTCCCGTCCGGATGAAAGGTTTCGGTTCCGGCCGCCGCTGGTCGATATCCGCCTGGAGGTGTCGTCACCGGGCTATCTCACCTTCAGGGGGCTGCACAATACCGCCACGCCTGCGCACGTGGCGATCAGCAATCCGGCCGGAAGCATCAAAATCATTGTCTCGGGAACCGGGCGGCTGCGTTTGTGCAGCGTCAAGGGGCGCTTTGGGGGAATTCCCCCATGTTAAAAATCGGACAATCAGGTTTCAGCCTAGCGGAAACCTTGTGTGGCATGGCGATAGTCAGCCTGGTGCTGCTATCCGCAATGCGGCTGTTACCGCTGATGTATGGGCAGTGTTATGGCGGTATTCAGCACCTGCGGCTGGTCCGGCAACTTGACCACAGTCTGTTGTTGCTTGAAAAAGATCTGCGGCGGGCCGGGTTATGTTCGCCATCCTGCGGACGTCCGGCGGTTACCCTCAGCCAGCGGCGCGGCGAGAGGCCACACTCTTGCCTGCTGGTGACTTACGCCTTTTTGCCCTCCTCGGGGGCAACCGTGGGGGGCGTGCTGGTAAACGAAACCTTCGGCTACCGGTTGCGGCGTGGGGCGCTGGAGACGCAGCGCGGCGTAACGCACTGCGACGGCCCGGGTTGGGTAAACATGCACGATCCCCGCTTATGGGTCATAAAGCAGGTGCGGTTTGACGCGGTGGCGGACAATGCCTATCGGGTAACCCTGACCGGCGCTGCGCGAAGCGCACCGGCAATCAGGCATCGTTCCAGCCGGATCATGGTGGGGCGCAACGGATGACCCCGACTGGTGAACAAGGCGGCGGGGCACTGGCGGTTCTGCCGATTCTGCTGGCTATCGGACTGTCAGCCATGCTGGGCTGGCAGCGTTTTTTGGATGCCTCGGTGGCCCTGATGCATGACGAGCAGCGTTATCTTGAAGCATTCCATCGGGCTGAATCCGCGCTGTCCTGGGCAATGACCATACCCTGGCGGGGGGAGGACGGCGAGTGCCGCCGCCCCGAAGGAGAAGCATTCAGGGCCTGCCTTTGCGCGCCGCGTCCGACGGTCGGTTGGGTGCTGCATGCACAAAGCGGCGCTCTTGACGATGCGCGTGTACTCGGAGAAATAAACCTGTATCGACGGGTGGCGCTAGACAGAATGAAAGTGGCACCCGGGGGGACGGACATGGAACGGCGAAACTGCATGCTGACGCCGCTGGCCAACGGCTGGCTGGATTTTTACCCTGGCTGAATATGCCCGGCCGAACATCCCGGGGGCGTTGTATCGATGGGAAAGGAGACAGTTTATGCATAACGGCGATGAGCGGGGCCTGGGCATGGCGGAAGCAATGGTGACGGTGCTGCTGTTTTCCATGATTGCCTTGGCCTTGATGGACTATCTGCAGGCGCTCAAGCAAAGCCAGGACGGACTGGTTCGGCGTCAGCAGGCGTTGACCTTCGCTCATCAGGGGCTGGAGCTTTACCGCCTTGAAGGGATGAATTTTTCATTGGACCTGCCTCCCGGCTGGCGATTGCATAGGAGAGAGCTGCCCCGTGGACCGGCATGCCGACGTGTAACCGTCGAAGTTCGGATCCCGTCGGGGCGCGGTGTGACGCTCAGCGAATGGTTCTGCCGGGAAAGCGACGGGAATGTTGCGGCCCATGGCCGCTGATGACAGCTTGTTTTCAGCGCCAATCCAGTTAAAGTGTCCCCATGAATAGCGGGAAGCGGCAGGGTAGGCTCGGAGGAGCGGCATGTTTAGAATTTACCACTCAAATCAGCTGGATTTGCTTAAGTCCCTGGCCGCTGCCTTGATTGAAGGCCAGCCGCTACCGGATCCTTTCCAGCCGGAAGTGATCCTGGTGCAAAGCACCGGGATGGCCCAATGGCTGCAAATGGAACTGGCGGCGCGTTTCGGCATTGCCGCCAATATCGAATTTCCGCTACCGGCCAGTTTTATCTGGCAAATGTTTACCCGCGTACTGCCGGATATTCCGGCCCAGAGCGCTTTTTCCAAAGACGCCATGACCTGGAAATTGATGGCGCTGTTGCCGCAGCTCTGCAAGCAGCCCGGCTTTGAGGTGATTTGCCGATATCTTGAAGACGATGATGACCAGCGCAAATGCCATCAATTCGCCGCCAGGCTGGCGGATCTCTACGATCAGTATTTGGTGTTCCGCCCCGACTGGCTGGAAATATGGCAACGGGGCGAACGGGTGACGGGACTGGGTGAAGAACAGGAGTGGCAGGCCCCGCTCTGGCTGGCATTGGTTGAGTATACCGAACGTGCGCAGCAATCCCCCTGGCACCGGGCCAATTTGTACCAGCGCTTCATTCAGGCACTGGAACAAACGGAACACTGCCCGCCGGGGTTACCGCCGCGCGTGTTCATCTGCGGTATATCCGCGCTGCCGCCCACCTATCTCCAGGCCTTGCAGGCGCTGGGGCGCCATATCGATGTTCATCTGTTATTCACCAACCCCTGTCGGTATTACTGGGGCGACATCCGCGATCGGACTTTTCTGGCCAGGCTGCAAAACCGCACGCGCGGCCACTATCAGGACCGGCTGGATAAAAATATTTTCCGTCGTCCCGAGCAGGCCGGCAGCCTGTTTAACGATGAAGGCGAGCAGGCCGTGGGTAATCCGCTGCTGGCCTCATGGGGAAAACTTGGGCGGGATAATCTTTACCTGCTCGCTCAGCTTGACAATACACAGGAAGTGGATGCGTTTGTCGACCCCGCCGACAACCGGCTGTTATCCCTGTTACAGCGGGATATCCTTGAGCTTGAAGACCATAGCGTGGTGGGGATGAGCGCCGAGACGCTAGGGAACAGCCGGGGAAAACGCCTGCTGGCGACCGATGACCGGACCTTGAGCCTGCATGTTTGCCACAGCCCGCAACGGGAGGTGGAAGTCTTGCATGACCAACTGCTGGCCATGATGAGCGCCGATGGGGAACTCTCGCCGCGAGACATTATCGTGATGGTGGCGGACATCGATCGTTATACCCCGGCAATCCAGGCGGTGTTCGGCAATATCGGCACCGGGCGCCATCTGCCGTTCGCCATTTCCGACCGGCGGGCGCGGCAGATTCATCCGGCGCTGCCGGCGTTCCTCACCCTGCTGGAATTGCCCCGCAGCCGTTTTGCCGCTGAACAGGTACTGGCGCTGCTGGAAGTCCCGGCCCTGGCCGCCCGTTTCTCCATCAATGAAGATGACCGGAAGCTGCTCAGGCAATGGGTGGACGAATCGGGCATCCGCTGGGGGCTGGACGACGAGAATATCCGCGAACTGATGCTGCCCGCCACCGGCCAGCATACCTGGCAGTTCGGCCTGGCGCGCATGTTGCTCGGTTATGCCATGGACAGCCATAGCGGCGATTGGCACGGAATATTGCCCTATGATGAATCCAGCGGATTGATTGCCGAACTGGTGGGCCACCTGGCGGAGCTGCTGGCACAGCTCAGGCGCTGGCGCGACATCTTGAGCCAGCCGCGGATGCTTGAGGATTGGCTGCCCTGTTGCCGGGCCTTGATAACCGATTTTTTCCTGCCGGATCCCGAAGCCGAGGTTGCCCTGGCGCTGCTTGAAAGCCAATGGCAACAAATTGTGCAGTTCGGTTTGCAGGCCGGACTTGGTCGACCTGTCGCCGTAACCCTGCTGCGGGACGAGTTATCCGCGCGCCTGGATCAAGAGCGTGTCAGCCAGCGGTTTTTAGCCGGTACCATCAATTTTTGTACCCTGATGCCGATGCGTTCCATCCCCTTCAAAGTAGTCTGCCTGCTGGGCATGAATGACGGCGTCTATCCCCGCTCGCTGCCGCCCATGGGGTTTGATCTCATGGCAAGGCAGCCCAGGCGCGGCGATCGCAGCCGCCGCGACGACGATCGTTACCTGTTCCTGGAGGCCATGCTCTCAGCGCAGCGGCGTTTTTATATCAGCTTTATCGGTCGCTCCATTCAGGACAATACCCCGCGCTATCCTTCGGTGCTGGTGAGCGAACTCACCGATTATATCGCCCAAAGTTTTTATCTGCCCGGGGATGAAGACGCTGATGTGGATACCAGCGCCGAACGTATACGGGAACATCTTTATCAATGGCATACGAGGATGCCGTTCGCGGCGGAAAACTTTATCGCCGGAGCCGAATTGCAAAGTTATGCCGCGGAATGGCTGCCCGCCGCCAGCGCCGGCGGCACGCCCCACCCCGAGTTTAGCCGGCCGCTGGTGAACCGGCCCATTACGATGCTGTCCTTCGACGACCTTAAACGCTTTTACAGCCATCCGGTGCGCGCCTTTTTTCAGCAGCGCCTGGGGGTCTATTTCCATCTTGAAGAGCGGGAACTTTCCGCCGACGAACCCTTTGTCATCGAGGGCCTGACGCGTTATCAGCTCAACGGTCAGTTACTGAATACCCTGATTGCCGACGAAGACCCCCGGCAGCTATACCGCAAGGTCCGTGCAGCCGGTTATCTGCCCTACGGCGCGTTCGGCGAGCTTTATTGGACCAGGCAGTGCGACGAAATGGCCCGGCTGGCCGAGACCGTGCGTGAACATCGCCGCGAGGAGGCGCCAAGTCAGGAAGTGCGCCTTATGCTGGGGGAGATTGAATTAAGCGGTTGGCTCTCCCAGGTGCAAAACGACGGTTTACTGCGCTGGCGCCCCGGCGTTTTGTCCATGAAGGACGGGTTGTCTTTATGGCTGGAGCACCTGGTCTGGTGTGCCATGGGCGGTGTGGGCGAGAGCCGGATGTTCGGCACCAAGGGGGAATGGCGATTTGCACCTTTATCTCCGGAGAGGGCAAAATCATTTTTACTTAGGCTGGTATCGGGTTATGTTCAGGGTATGGATTCCCCGTTGTTGTTATTGCACCGTTCAGGCGGCGCATGGCTTGATTATTGTTTTGACCGTGACAAAGGCGGAATCGACTGGAGCGAAGAACGCCAGCGCCCGGCACGGGACAAACTGTTGTATGCATGGCTTGGTGACGATTATCTGCCTGGTGATAGCCAGGATCCTTATATCCAGCGGCTGATGCGACAGCTGGACGGGGATCATGTCGAGGCGATAATCCAGGCCGCGCAAAATTATTTATTAACGCCGTTCAGCCTTAATCTGGCCGCGACATCGGAAAAGTCAAAGCGGCCAAGGGCGGCCCTGTAGGGATTTGTTGGAGAGTGGAATGCGAAGACTGGTTAGCGGATTATTAAGCGGTATTTTATTTAGCGTTTTTTGCTTTTCAACCGGTTGGGCCGCCACCGGCTGGCAACCCATCAAGGAGACCATTCAAAAAAGCAGCAAGGACGCCCGGCAATACCAGGCGATAAAATTAGCCAACGGTATGACGGTCCTGCTGGTCAGCGATAAACAGGCGGTGAAATCCCTGTCCGCCATTGCGGTGCCGGTGGGGACGTTGGAAAATCCCGATAGCCAGCTCGGGTTGGCCCATTATCTCGAACACATGATCCTCATGGGTTCCAAAAAATACCCCCAGCCGGACAACCTGTCGGAATTCCTGAAGAAGCATGGCGGCGATCATAACGCCAGTACCGCCGCCCACCGAACCGCTTTTTACCTCGAGGTGGAAAACAGCGCCCTGCTGCCGGCGGCGGATCGTCTGGCGGACGCCATTGCCGAACCGCTGCTGGACCCCGGCAGCGCAGACAAAGAGCGCCATGCGGTGAATGCCGAGCTCACGATGGGCCGCTCCAATGACGGTTTGCGCATGGCGCAAATCCGTGCTGAAACCATGAATCCGGCCCATCCCGCGGCCCGTTTCTCCGGCGGCAATCTTGAGACCCTGAGGGATAAGCCCGGCAGCAATCTGCATCAGGCGTTAACGGCGTTTTATCACCGTTATTATTCCGCCAATCTGATGGTGGCGGTGCTTTACGGAAACCAGCCGCTGCCGCAACTGGCGGCCATCGCCACCCAAACCTACGGGCGCGTCGCCAACCACAATGCCGCTGTGCCGCCCATTACCGTGCCGCCGGTGACTAAAAAACAAACCGGCATAGTGATCCATTACCAGCCGGTACAGCCGCAGAAAATGCTGCGGCTCGAATTCCCCATCGCCAATAACAGCAGGGCGTTCCGCAGTAAAAGCGATACCTATATTAGTTATCTGATCGGCAATCACAGCCCCAATACCCTGGCGGACTGGCTGCAAAAACAGGGCCTGGCGGATGCTATTGACGCCGGCGCGGATCCGATGGTGGATGGAAACGGCGGCGTTTTCTCCATTGCAGTTTCACTGAGCGATAAAGGCTTTGCCCAGCGGGATGAAGTGATCGCCGCAATTTTCAGTTATCTTAAGACCCTGCGCGATCGCGGCATCCAACGGCAGTACTTCGACGAAATCGCCCATGTGCTGCAACAGGACTTCCGTTATCCCATCATTACCCGCGATATGGATTACATTGAGTGGCTGGTGGATTCCATGCTCAAGGTGCCGGTACAGCATGTACTGGACGCGCCCTATCTGGCGGATCGTTACGATCCCAAGGCAATCGCCGCGCGTCTGGACGGCATGAAACCGGAAAATGCCCGTATCTGGTTTATCAGTCCCGACGAGCCTCACGACAAGATTGCCTATTTCATGAACGCGCCCTACCGGGTGGATCCCTTGACGCCGGAACACCTGGCGGACTGGCGGCAAAAACAACAAAAAATTGTTTTGTCGCTGCCGACCCTCAATCCGTTTATCGCCAGCGATTTTTCTTTGATTAAACCGGGCAAGACGCCTGAGCATCCTGAGACCCTCATCGATAAGCCCGGACTGCGTCTGCTGTATATGCCCAGCCGTTATTTCGCCGATGAACCACGGGCAGATATTACGTTGAATTTCCGCAATGCCAACCTCATGGACACCCCCCGGGATCAGGTGCTGTATGCCATGAATGATTACATCTCCGGCCTGAATCTGGCGGAGCTGAGTAATCAGGCCTATGTGGGCGGCATTAATTTCTCAACCTTTGAGAGCGACGGATTGACCGTCAAAGCCAGCGGTTATACCCAGCGGCTGCCGCAACTGGTGATAAGCCTAATCGAACGTTATGCCTCATTCACACCCACCGAAGACCAGTTGACCCAGGCCAAGACCTGGTATCGCCAGCAGCTTGACGGCACCGATCGGGGCAAGGCCTATTCCCAGGCGGTCATTCCGGCCAGGGTCTTATCCGAATGGCCCTATGTGGAGCGGGACGAACGGCGGGGGCTGATTGACGGCATTACGGTGCAGGATTTGGTTGATTACCGCCAGAAATTATTTAAACCCGCCGCGCTGGAAATGCTGGTGGTGGGCAACATGACGCCACAGCAGTCCGCAGCGCTGGCGGATCAGTTGAAAAAACACGTCGGTTGGACCGGTATCCGCTGGCAACGAACCCCAAAAGTGGAAATCAGGCAACCGCAGCGGGCGTTGATTCAAAAAAACGGCGGCAGCACCGATTCGGCGCTGGCGGCAGCCTATGTGCCCACCGGTTACGATCGGATTCAAGGCATGGTCAATAGCTACATGCTGTCGCAGATTGTCGAGTCCTGGTTTTATCAGCAATTGCGGACCCAGGAACAATTGGGTTATGCCATCTTTATGACGCCGCTTTTTATCGGCGATCAGGGCGGCATCGAATTTGTGCTGCAAAGCGGCACCAGGCAACCCGCTTATCTTTATGAACGTTTCCAGGCGTTTTTCGCCCAGACCGAACAGCGTTTGCGCGCCATGTCTCCGGCGGATTTCGAACAATACAAACAGGGCGTCATCAGCCAGCTGTTACAGCAGCCGCAGACATTGGGCGAAGAAGTAGATCAATATACCGATGAGATGGCCCGGGACAATACCGCTTTCGACACCCGTGATAAAGTGGTGGCGGGGCTGCGGCAATTGACCCTGGACCAGATGGTGGCGTTTTACCATCGGGCGGTGATAGAGCCGCAGGGACTGGCGCTGTTGTCGCAAATCAGCGGCCAGAGTCACGACCCGGTATCTTTCGCCGCGCCCCAAGGCTGGACGCTGTATCCGAACGCAGCGTCGCTGCAAAAAACCTTGCCGCTTATCCGGCCTCAATAAAGGAATCCCTTATCCTTGACCCCGTTGACACTTGATCCGCTGACCCTGCCGCTGCAGGGGGCGAGCCTGATAGAGGCCTCGGCGGGCACCGGAAAAACCTATACTCTGGCGGCGCTGTATCTGCGCCTGCTGCTGGGTTTGGGACAACAGGCGGCTTATCCCCGCCCGTTAAGCGTGGAAGAGATCCTGGTGGTGACCTTTACCGAAGCGGCCACCGAGGAGCTGCGGGGCCGCATTCGTGAAAATATTCATCGTTTGCGGTTGGCCTGCGCGCGCGGCGGAAGCCAAAACCCGTTATTCAGCAGCCTGCTGGAGCAGATACCCGATACCGATTATGCCGCCCGTCTGCTGTTGGCGGCGGAACGCCAGATGGACGAAGCGGCGATTTATACCATCCATGGTTTCTGCCAGCGGATGCTCAGCCACAGCACCGTTGAATCCGGACTGTTGTTTCAGCAGACCCTGGTGGAGGACGAATCGGAGTTGCGGCGTCAGGTGTGCGCCGATTTCTGGCGCCGCCATTGCTACCCGCTGCCGGTGGCCGTGGCAAGGGTCATCAATAAAGACTGGGACGGTCCGCAAAAGCTTCTGGCGGAATTGCTGCCTTATTTGCAGGGTGAGGCGCCGGTGGTGCGCAACCCGCCGGAAAAGACCGAATCCATCCTCCAGCGCCATGAGCGGATCATTGCCCGTATCGATGAACTCAAACGGCGCTGGCGTCAGGCCGCTCCCGAACTGTTTCCGCTCCTGAGCGGATCGGGGGTGGATAAACGCACCTATAGCAGTAAAAACCTGCCGGCGTGGTTGGAAAAAATCTCTCTTTGGGCCGCTGCGCCCACCGAGGATTATGACGTGCCAAAGGAGCTCGAACGATTCCGGCAATCGGTGCTCGAGGCTAAAACCCTCAAGGGAACGCCGCCTAACCATTGGATGTTCGACTACATCGATGAATTCTTGCGGCAGACGCTTACCCTGCGTGAATTGATTTTTGTGATGGCGCTGGATGAGCTGCGCCTGGCGTTGGAGCAGGAGAAAAGGCTGCGGGGAGAAATGGGTTTTGACGATTTGCTGAGCCGTTTCGACCAGGCGTTGCACGGCCCCGGGGGGGAGGCGCTGGCGCTGTCGGTTCGCCGGCGGTATCCGGTGGCGTTGATCGATGAATTCCAGGATACCGACCCGCAGCAGTATCGTATTTTCCGCTGTCTCTACCAAGGGCAGCCTGACTGCGGGCTGGTGCTGATAGGGGATCCCAAGCAGGCGATTTATGCGTTTCGCGGCGCGGATATATTCACCTATATGCGCGCCAAGAATGAGGTGAGCGCCCACTATACTTTGGACACCAATTGGCGCTCGTCGCAGGCCATGATCAATGGGGTAAACCGGCTGTTTCAGTCCCTGCCGCTGCCGTTTATCTTTGATCAGATTCCCTTTTTGCCGGTGCGTGCCGCCGCGGACAACCACGGGCTGGCGCTGGAAATTGATCGGCAGGTCCAGCCGGCCCTGCAGCTGTGGCTGCAGCCGGGGGACGGTGTGGGTGTAAGTGAGTACCAGCATCTGATGGCGCGCCACTGCGCCGCCACCATTCGCCATTGGCTAAGCGCAGGTCAGGAAGGCCGGGCCGCCCTGGTGGGTCCCAAAGGGCGAAAGACGCTGCAGGCTTCCGATATTACGATACTGGTGCGTAACCGCAATGAAGCGGCGCTTATTCGCGATACCTTAAGCGCGCTGTCGATTCCGGCGGTGTATTTGTCCAATCGCGACAGCGTGTATGAAACCCCCGAAGCGCGGGAACTGCTCTGGCTATTGCAGGCGATACTGATCCCGGGGCAGGACAGCGCCCTACGCTGCGCGCTGGCCACCAGCCTGATGGGACTGGATGCGCCGGCCATTGAAGAAATCAACAATAACGGGCCGGCATGGGATGCCCTGGTGGATGAGTTCGCCGGGTATCGCCAGGTCTGGCGGCAGCGCGGCGTGCTGCCGATGCTGCGTCAGCTGATGATTCGTCACCGCATGGCGGAAAATCTGCTGGCCTCGGTGAACGGCGAGCGGCGTTTAACGGACCTGATGCATCTGGCGGAGCTATTGCAGGAGGCCTCGGCGACGCTGGAAAATGAGCACGGGCTGGTACGCTGGCTGGCATTGCAGATTGAATTGCCCGATACCCAGGCTGAAAACCAGCAGCTAAGGCTGGAAAGCGATCGCCATCTGGTACGAATAATCACCGTGCATAAGTCCAAAGGGCTGGAATTTCCCATTGTGTTCCTGCCGTTTATTGCCGATTTCCGCCAGCAGAAACGTCCGCTGTTCCACGATCGCCGCGATTTTCAGGCCTGGCTGGATCTCTCCGGGTCCGCCGAGAGCCTGCAGTTGGCGGAGGAAGAGCGCCTGGCGGAGGATCTTCGCCTGCTCTACGTGGCGGTGACCCGTTCCATCTATCACTGCGGCATCGGTATCGCCCCTCTGTTTCGCGGCGGACGGAGCAAAACCGGCAAATCCGATTTGCACCAGGGTGCGCTGGGTTATCTGGTCCAGCGGGCTGAGGCCTGTGACGCCGCCGGGCTTGAGACCCATTTGCAGACTCTGGCGGCGCAGGACATCGCCGTGACCGTTATCGGCCAGCCTGATGCGCAGCCCTGGCGACCGCAGGATGGCGCCTTGCAGCATCTGGCGGCCCGGGACTATCGGCCGCGGGCCGCGGAAAATTGGCGTGTGACCAGCTATTCCGGCTTACAGCAGCATGGCGGCGGTTCATCGCTGATGGATCTGCAGCCCAGGCTGGACAGCGACGCGGTGGGGGAACGGCAACAGGACGCGGAACCGGTCCTCTCCCCCCATACCTTCCCCCGCGGCGCGTCGCCGGGGACATTTCTGCACGGCCTGTTTGAAACCGTGGATTTCAGCCAGCCGCTGGATCCGGTCTGGCTGGATGCGCAGCTTTTGCAAAACGGTATTGATGAACGCTGGCAGCCGATCCTGGCCCGTTGGCTGACGGATGTGCTGCACGCGCCCCTCAACGGGGACGGTGTCCAACTGTCCCGGCTGGCGCCGGGGGACCGGCAGGCCGAGCTACAATTCTATCTTCCCATCGAGGCGCTCCTCACCGCCGGCGAGCTTGATGCGCTGTGCAAACGTTATGATCCCCTGTCCGCCGCCTGTCCGCCGCTGAGCTTCCCCCAGGTCAAAGGCATGCTGAAAGGCTTTATCGATTTGGTTTTTCGCTACGATGGCCGCTACTACCTGCTGGATTATAAATCCAACTGGCTGGGGGAGGATAAGGCCGCCTATACGCCCCAAGCGATGCAGGGTGCCATGGCCGAGCACCGCTATGATTTGCAATACCAGCTTTATACCCTGGCATTGCACCGTTACCTGCGGCATCGTCTGCGGGATTATGATTACGGCCGCCATTTCGGCGGGGTATTTTATGTGTTTTTACGCGGCGTCTCACCGGACAATCCTGGTGACGGGGTGGTGTTCCGACGTCCCGAACCGGCATTTGTCGATGCGCTGGACGCCCTGTTCGGCGGGGTAATGCTTACACCGGCGGAGCCTGAGGCGAACAAATGAATTCTCTTTTTGAGCAGGTGCGGCAACTGCGACTTTGGCGTCCCCTGGATATCCAGTTCGCCCGCATGCTTGCCGCGCCGGACGAGATAGCCCTGATGCTGGCCTGCGCCTGCCTCAGCGCCGACGCCGGAGCCGGACACGTCTGTCTGCCGCTAATGCGCCTGTCCCCCGACCGGCTGTTTGACGGTCGTTATCCCGAACTGGCCCGCCGCGCCTGGCGGCTTGCCGGCGAACCATCCCTGGAAGACTGGCGGAGGATATTACTGGACTCCGCGGCGGTAAGCGACGGTTCACGGCCCACGCCCCTGGTGCTGGATAACCAGCGGTTATATTTGCAGCGCATGTGGCAAAATGAATGCCGGGTGGCGGATTTCTTCAACGCTATCCGGCCCGTGGTCCTGGAGGATGAAGCGGCGGTCGGGCAAGTGTTGCAGCGCTTTTTTCCCACCGCCGAAGGCGTACCTGATTGGCAGAAAGTGGCGGCGGCGGTGGCCGTCAGCCATCCGGTTTGCCTGATTTCCGGCGGACCCGGCACCGGAAAAACCACAACGGTGGCTAAAATACTGGCGTCACTGGTGGTGCTGGGGGAGGGCCGGCGCATGCGAATCCAACTGGCGGCGCCCACCGGCAAGGCGGCGGCTCGTCTGAGCGAGTCCCTGGGCGACGCTCTGGAAACTCTGGGCCTTGATCAGGAGCAAAAGCGGTTGTTTCCGCCGGAGGCGGTGACGTTGCATCGTCTGTTGGGGGCACAGCCCAACAGCCAGCGTTTACGTTATCACCGTGGCAATCCGCTGCATGTGGACGTATTGGTGGTGGACGAGGCCTCCATGGTGGATCTGCCGATGATGGCAAATCTGATTGCCGCGCTGCCGGCGCAGGCCAAGGTGATTTTTCTCGGCGACCGCTGCCAATTGGCCTCGGTGGAGGCGGGCGCGGTGCTGGGGGATATCTGTTATTTTGCCGAAAACGGCTACAGCGCGGCCCGTAATGAGCAACTGGCGCGGTTGACCGGCTGTGTCCTGCCCCCCTGCAACGACGGAACGGGGCCCGCGACCGGGGACAGCCTGTGCCTGCTGCGTAAAAGTTACCGGTTCGACGATCGTTCCGGCATCGGCCGGCTGGCCAATGCGGTCAATGCCGGGGACGCTGCCGGTTCTCTGGCGTTATTGCACGGTGGACAGGATGCGGATGTGCGCTATGCTCCGGTTCGGGACGGCGATGACTACCGGCGACTGCTGACCGGGGTAGTCGAAGGTTATCGGGATTATCTGTCGCGGGTCAAGGCCGGCGAAAGCCCCGAGATTATTCTCAAGGCGTTTAATCAATTCCGCTTGTTATGCGCCCTGCGGGAAGGGCCGTTCGGCATAACCGGATTAAACAGCCGCATTGAGCAGGCCCTGGCCCTGGCCGGGCTGATTCATCCGCCGGCGGACTCTCTGGCAAAGGGATATGCCGGACGTCCGGTGATGATCGTGCGCAATGCTCCTTCCCTTGGACTCTACAATGGTGATATCGGCATTATGCTCACCGATGAATCGTCGGAATTGCGGGTCTATTTCTCCTTGCCCGACGGTAGGCCCAAACCGGTTCCCCTCAGCCGGTTGCCCGAGCATGAGACCGCTTTCGCCATGACGGTGCATAAATCCCAGGGATCGGAATTCGATCATACGGCATTGGCGCTGCCCAATCAGCTGTTGCCGGTGTTGACCAGGGAGCTGTTATATACCGCCATTACCCGTGCTCGTCGGTGTCTGTCCCTTTATGCCAATGATGACGTATTGAGCTATGCCATCGCCACGCCGACCCTGCGGCGCAGCGGCCTTATTGACCGCTTACGGAAGGGGATGGGCGGCTAGGAATGGTTTGCACGCTGTTGTCCGCGTTTTTATCCATGGTTTTTTATGCATGGCTTTTTATTCATAGCTCTTTATAGATAGTTTTTTATATATAACTTTTTATATATAAAAAGGGGGGCCGATTCAGCTATCAAGCAGGTCGGTCACCAAAATTTTGGAGCGGCGGTGGTAATTATAAAGCGCCTGTTTTTGCCGCGGCAGCACTTCCACCTCCGCCGGCGTAAAACCACGCTCCTGAAACCAGTGTATGCTGCGGGTGGTGAGCACAAACAGCTTCTTCAGCCCCATTTGGCGGGCCTGCTGGGCGATACGCTGCAAGAGCATCTCCCCGCGCGAGGAACTTCGGTAATCGGGATGCACCGCCACACAGGCCATTTCACCGACCTGTTCCTCGGGGAAAGGGTATAAGGCGGCGCAGGCGATGGTCAGATTATCCCGTTCGATAATGGTGAATTTATCGATTTCCATCTCCAGCTGTTCCCGGGAACGGCGCACCAGAATCCCCTGCTGTTCCAACGGGCGTATCAGCTCCAGAATACCGCCGATATCGTTAATGGTCGCCCGGCGAACCTGTTCGGCGCTTTCCATAACAATCTGTGTGCCGATGCCTTCGCGGGAAAACAGCTCCTGCACCAGCGCGCCGTCGTCCTGGTAGCTTATTAAATGACAGCGTCGTACACCGCTGCGGCAGGCTTTGACCGCTCCGCGTAAAAAACGGATTGTGCCGGAGTAATAATCGCCGGTTTTTTCCAATACATCGATATGCTGTTGCGCATCGTTGGGAAACAGCTCGGAGATGATCTCTCCCTTGTCGTCAATAACCCCCTGTGAAGAGCAAAAACCGATCATCTTTTCCGCTTTAAGCTTAATCGCCAGCTGGGTGGCCACTTCTTCCGCCGTAAGATTGAAACTTTCTCCGGTAACGGATACCGCCACCGGCCCCAGCAGCACAATGGCGTTGCTGTCCAACTGACGATGTATGGCTTCGTCATCGATGCGGCGGATCCGTCCGCTGTGACAATAATCCACCCCGTCATCGACGCCAAGAGGCTGCGCGATGATGAAATTGCCGCTCACCACATTGATGTGGGCGCCCTGCAGCGGCGTATTGTTCAGGCTCATGGATAAACGGGCGGTAATATCCAATTGCAGCAAACCCGCCGCCTGCTTCACCAGCTCGAGAGTCGGGGCATCGGTGACCCGGGTATGCTTATGGTAAATAGGCTCCAGATGATGCACCGCCAGATTGGCGTCAATCTGCGGACGCGCGCCGTATACCAGCACCAGACGGATGCCCAGGCTATGAAGGAGACCGATATCGTTGACGATATTGGCGAAGTTTTCATGTTCTATGGCTTCACCGCCCAGCATGACGACAAACGTCTTGCCACGATGCGCGTTGATATAGGGAACTGAGTGGCGAAAGCCCTGGACCAGTTCAGTACTACGTTCCTTCACGGCAAACCCTCTGTGAATGATTATTCGGATTTTGTGTATTTTTATGCTATTAACGCCAGGATGGCAAGCGGCATTTATCGCCAATTTCCTTTGTAAAGAAAGGAAAATTAACCCTCGGCACATAAGCATAGAGGGTTTTGGGGATGACAGAAACCGGCAGTTTAGCTAAAGTTTTCAGCCTTAACTAAAAAAACCTGATTTATCATTAGAATAGCTTCAACTATTGGGGGTTCATGCCAGATCATGATTTTATGCCTTCTCGCCGCCTTTTGTTAAAGGGTACGGCCGCCGCCTGGCTATTAAGTTTCAGCCGGGCGGGCATCGCCGCGCCGGTGACGCTGATTGCAGTACGTATCTGGCCGGCCACCAGCTATACCCGCATAACGCTGGAATCCCTGGCGTCCCTGCAATACCGGCATTTTATGCTGCGTGATCCCCATCGGCTGGTACTGGATATCCAGGGAATGCATTTGAATGGGGTAATGCAGGGTGCCGGTGCATTGGTGAAAGAACAGGATCCCTATATCCGGCGGGTAAGGGCAGGGCAGTTCAACAGCAATACCGCCCGGCTGGTGGTGGAACTCAAACAACCGGTGGATCCGCGTTTTTTAACCCTGTCGCCGGTGGCCGGTTTCAAGCATCGTTTAGTGATGGATCTGTATCCAAAGGCCGGCGGACGGGGCGCCGTGCAGGACGATCCGCTGCTGGCGCTGCTGGAGGATTATAACCAGGGGGATCTGTCTCGCAGTTTGCCGCCGGCATCCCGGGCGCCGCGGGCGGGCAAGGCGGGCCGGGATCGGCCCATCGTGATTATGCTGGATCCCGGTCATGGCGGCGAGGATCCGGGGGCCATCGGCAAGAGACGTACCCGTGAAAAGGATATTGTCCTTAAAATAGCACGGCATTTGCGGGCGTTAATTGAACGCGAAGCCCACATGAAAGTCTATATGACCCGCAACGAGGACGTCTTTATCCCCCTTAAGGTCCGGGTCGCCAAAGCGCGCAAACTTCGCGCCGATCTGTTTGTTTCCATCCACGCCGACGCGTTTACCGACCGATCCGCCCGCGGCGCCTCGGTATTTGCCCTGTCAACCAAAGGCGCCACCAGCGCCGCCGCCCGTTTTCTGGCGCAGACACAAAATGCCGCCGATGAAATAGGCGGCGTCGGCAAGAGCGGCGATCGTTATCTGGACCATGTTCTGTTTGATCTTGTGCAAACCGCCACCATTACCGATAGCCTGAAATTCGGCCGGCAGGTATTGGGTCGACTGGGTAAAATCGCCCATTTGCATAAAAATACCGTCGATCAGGCCGGTTTCGCCGTGCTTAAAGCGCCGGATATCCCTTCAATTCTGGTGGAGACCGGCTTTATCAGCAATATCGATGAGGAGCGCAGATTGACTACCACGCGATATCAACAGCAGGTGGCGGAGTCGATATTGGCTGGAATCAAGGCATATTTTGTGGCGGGGGGCGTCTTGGCGCATCGTGACGGATGACTAAAGCACAAAAATCGCCTTAAAAAAAAGGCCGGTTAATTTATTATCAGACAATGAGGTATTAAACGCTTGACTGTCAGAGGGTTGAATGTGAGATGCCTGCTTGAGGCTGGGTTCTTGAGGCTTATTTCTTGAAGTTGGTTGCGGGGGCCGGATTTGAACCGACGACCTTCGGGTTATGAGCCCGACGAGCTACCAGGCTGCTCCACCCCGCGTCCGATTATGACATCTGTGAGCAGTCAGATGTTGACTTCGTACGGTATGACGTTCTGTTAATTGGTTGCGGGGGCCGGATTTGAACCGACGACCTTCGGGTTATGAGCCCGACGAGCTACCAGGCTGCTCCACCCCGCGTCCGTGGATGCGCACTATACTCCGGACAGCATCTGATGCAACCCCTTTTTGCGATTAATCCCTTAGAATAATGATTTTTGTTTAAACAGGGGCGTTTTTGCTGGATTTATAGCCATATCCCACTGTTCTTTTTGAATTAATGCATTTATCTATTGAAAAACGTTTGCTATCTTTCGCCCTAAACGCAAGCACATGGTTTCAACATGAGAATAATATGAACAAGCATTGGCTAAGCTATCTTTCCATCGGTCTGGTTATCGCCATTCTGGCCGGATGTTCGTCCCGACCCACCGAACGCGGACAGCAGTATAAAGATGGTCGTCTTACGGAGCCTTTTGGGCTGGTGAACGAACCCAACGCCAAAGGGCGTCCGGTCAATGCCAAGGATTTTGCCGATCAGGTGACGCAAACTCAATATGCCGCCGCCGGGCTTTATAATCGCAATTATGCCGATTACGACGCGATCAAGCGCTGGGCGATGGCGGGAGCCGATACCCGGCAGCTGAGTCAATTCGGTATAAAAGCTTTCCAGATGGAGGGTGTGGATAATTACGGTAACGTCCAGTTCACCGGCTATTATACCCCGGTGATTCATGCCCGCTATACGGCGCAAGGGGAGTTTCAATATCCTTTATACCGTATGCCGCCGCGCGGGGCCAAGCGCCGGTTGCCGGATCGCGCGGCCATTTATGCCGGTGCCCTTGAAGGTCGCGGTCAGGCTATCGCCTACAGCAATTCGATGCTGGATAACTTCCTGATGGAAGTCCAGGGCAGCGGTTATGTGGATTACGATGACGGGCGGCCGATGATGTTTTTCGGTTACGGCGGCAATAACGGCCGTCCTTATCGCAGCATCGGCAAAATACTTATCGACCGCGGGGAAGTGGCGCGGGAAAATATGTCGATGCAGGCGATACGACAATGGGCCGCCCGTCATAGCCCGTCTGAAGTGCAGGAGCTGTTGGAACAAAACCCCTCCTATGTGTTCTTTAAGCCGATTCCCTTCGCGCCGGTTAAAGGCGCCAGCGCCGTGCCCCTGATAGCCAAAGCATCGGTGGCGTCGGACCGTTCCCTGGTGCCGTCGGGAACCACCCTGCTGGCGGAAGTGCCGTTACTGGACGATAACGGGAAGTTTACGGGCAAATATGAAATGCGCTTGATGATAGCGCTGGATGTCGGCGGCGCCATTAAAGGACAGCATTTCGATATTTACCAGGGGATTGGCCCGCAGGCGGGACAGGCCGCCGGCTACTACAATCATTATGGCCGGGTGTGGGTGCTGAAAGGTACGGGGTCGCTGAACGGCGGACCGTTAATGATCGGCAATAGCGGCACGCCTGCCGCCCAGGCCAATACCGTGCAGGTCAGTTACGATAACTGAATGGCGATTACCGGCCAGGTGTATGGGTCGGGACAGGGTAATAGATAGTAAACACGCCGTGAACCCATCCCTGGGGGAAAGAGCTTTTTCATTCGAGGTTTCAGTCATGAGCGGGCAGTATTCAGACGGATATTTACAACGTTTCGGCGGCACCGCCCGGTTATACGGTCAGGAAGCGCTGGCGGTGTTTCACCGCGCCCATGTTTGCGTGATCGGTATCGGCGGCGTGGGATCCTGGGCTGCGGAAGCGCTGGCGCGCACGGGGATTGGCGCGTTAACCTTGATCGATATGGACGACGTTTGCGTCACCAATACCAACCGGCAGATTCATGCGCTGCGGGAACAGGTGGGACGGCCTAAAACCGTGGTGATGGCCGCGCGTATCGCCTCCATCAACCCCGAATGCGTCGTCACCTGTGTTGATGATTTTATTACCGCGGACAACGTCGCCGCTTTGCTGGATCGCGGGTTTGATTATGTTATCGACGCTATTGACAGCGTGCGGCCGAAAGCGGCCCTGTTGGCCTATTGCCGGCGCAATAAAATCCCGGTGGTGACCATCGGCGGCGCCGGCGGGCAAATCGATCCCACGCAAATACGCGTCGCCGATTTGGCTAAAACCATTCAGGATCCGCTGGCGGCAAAATTGCGTGAGCGTCTCAAGCACGATTTTAACGTGGTGAAAAGCAGCAAGGGCAAGCTGGGTATCGATTGCGTGTTTTCCACTGAGCATCTGGTCTATCCGCAGCCGGACGGGACGGTGTGCGCGTCCCCTTCCACCGCCGAGGGGCCAAAACGCATGGATTGCGCCTCGGGTTTTGGCGCGGCCACCATGGTAACCGCCAGCTTCGGTTTTATTGCGGTTTCCCATGCGCTGAAAAAGATGCTGGCCCGCCAGGCCCGGCTGGCTGAAGTCACAACGCCGCCGGAGTCACAGACCGAGCCTGATCACGTGCAATGAGCGGTCATCGGCGGCGGACAGGAGTCCCGGCGCTTTCGTCAACCGCCGTGCCGGCGCCCACGTCACCCTCTCGGGATGTCATTGTCGACAAAAGCTTCAAACTCTCCGCCCCTATCATCCGGCGAGGTAGCTATCGACAATAGCGTTGATTCGACCGGCAATAGCCGCCAGCCCGCCGGCCCGGCTGGCGCTGAGTTCAGCCCGCAGGCCCAGGGCATCGAACGGCGCCAGTGGGTCCTGTCCGGCTAATTGTTGCGGGGTTTTGCCTTCCACCGCCGTCAGTACGATAGCCAGCAGTCCTTTAACGATACGGCCGTCGCTGGCGGCATAAAAATGCAAACTACCGTCCTCCAGCCGCACATGGCCGAGCCAGACGCGGTTCTCACATCTCGTCAGGGCGTTTTCGGGGGTCTTTAATGCCTCCGGCAATTCCGGCAGAGCCTTGGCCAGTAAAATAATTTGTCGCAGGCGGTCTTCCCATCGATGGCAGCGGGAGAAGCGCTCCTTGACTTCTTCAAGAGTAATAGCGTGGCCGAAGGGGTGCCGGTCCGATGTCGATTCATTCATGGCGTCAATTCTTCCGTTGGTTCTTTCGTTCTTTATCGTTGATATTAGGCCAGTAAAGGGTCCGGCGATCATTAATCCCGCAGCAGAGTCAGCGCTTTTTCCACCGCCGCCGCCAGCCGGTCGACATCCCGGCGGGTATTGTAAGGGGCGAACGAGGCGCGCAGCGTGCCGGTAACCCCCAGCGCCGCCATCAGCGGCTGGGCACAGTGCTGCCCGGCGCGAAGGGCAATGCCTTCTTGCGCCAGTATCATGGCGATATCCTGATGATGAATACCGGCAAAATCGAACGAGAGCAGGCTGGTGCCGGGGCAACGAAAGGCGCGAAAGCCCGGCAGCGCCGACAGGCGCTCTTGCGCTAAATCCGCCAGGGAACCGCTGTAGCGCTCCGCCGCCTCCCAATCTTGCTGTGAAAGCCACTCCAGGGCGGCGCTCAGCCCAATCACGCCGGCAATATTCGGCGTGCCGGCCTCAAAGCGCTGCGGGGCGGCCAAAGGGGTGAAACCCTCGAAAGTGACCGCGCTGAGCATTTTACCGCCCCCTTGCCAGGGCGGCATCTGCGCCAATAACCGCGGTTTGCCGTACAGCACGCCAATCCCGGTGGGACCATAAAGCTTGTGGCCTGAAAAAGCATAAAAATCTATATCGTCTTTAATGACATCCGGCGGCCGGTGCACCGCTCCCTGGGCGCCGTCCAGCACGATAACCGCCTGGGGATAACGGCGGGTGAGGGCGGTTATCGCCGTTAAATCCGGGCACCCCCCGGTCACATTTGACATTTGCGTCACGGCAACCACACGGGTACTGTCGTTCAATAAACTCGCCAGAGCGGCGGGCGAGGGCAGTAGATCCGTACCCAGCGGCCATTTAACAACCTTGGCGCCGGTTTGTTGCGCCACCATCAGCCAGGGCACCAGATTGGCATGATGCTCGGTTTCGCTGACGATAATCTCGTTCCCCGGACTCAGGCGCGGGCGGGCGTAACTTTGCGCCACCAGGTTGAGTGATTCGGTGGTGCCGCGCGTCCAAACCACGCTGTCCGGATCCGGCGCATGCAGCCAGTTCGCCACCTGCCGCCGGGCCTGCTCATAACGGGCAGTGAGGGAAACCGCCGCCGCATATTGGCTGCGGTGTACATTGCCGCTGTCATGGCGATAAAACGCCTCGGTGGCCGCAATGACCGCCTCGGGTTTCAATGCGGTGGCGGCGCTGTCCAAATACACCACTTCATCGTTGAGCGCCGGGAATTGCCCCCCGAAAGTCATGAAATCAAATTCACGCATTACCATGCTCTCACTGTCATAAAATTACAGACTTGTCCTATTATCGCCGTCTATGACGAGGAAGCGGCAGGATTTAATCCCGTTTTGTGGAAAAATGACGATTACTTGTTATGCTAATTAACATAAGGTAAGAAAAATGACCTGCTTACCTAAATACTTCAGTTAAGTTTTTTTAATCTGCGAGGAGTTAATGATGAAGAAAACAGCCGCAGTAATCACTGTTTTTTTGCTTGGGTTAACCCTGAGTGCGTGTTCAAGTAATTATGTGATGCATACCAATGATGGTCGCACTATTGTCTCTTCCGGTAAACCCAAAGTCGATGATGAGACCGGCATGATCAGCTACAAAGACGCCAACGGTACTCAGCAGCAAATTAACCGTGCGGATGTAAAAGAAATGATGGAATCGAAATAATTCACTGCATATTAAGTGTTCGAATCCATTTATTTTAAACACATAAGCCAATTAAATTATCTCTAGTCCTCAGGTTGCGCTTAATAAAAGCACCGCTTTCGCGGTGCTACATATTCACTCTGGACAGACAGAAAACTTACCTATAATCCATGGAATACCAAGCGGCCTTATCCAGACCAAACCTGCAACACAACATCACACGATTAGCCAAAAGCCATTCAGACTCTCCACGATCTTCGACTCTTTACAACTCACACTTCACTGCTTTGCGCGAGACGTTGCGCGAGTCTCATACCCTGCAAGAATCCGCATGTCTTTTCGTTCCGGCTCATCGGTAGCGCAACTATAGGTATTTGCTGGTACATCGACAACGGACAATTTATAATGGCTCGGATAAAAAAAACTAATAAGTCAGCTATCCATGCTTATTTTGCCATCCACCGGCTCTGATAAAGTGTCCCGACATGTCTAAACGCCTACCGCCGCTTAATGCCCTGCGGGCATTTGATGCGGCAGCCCGTCATTTAAGTTTCACCAAAGCGGCGGAAGAACTGTTTGTTACCCAGGCCGCGGTCAGCCATCAGATCAAATCGCTGGAGGATTTCCTGGGGTTGAAGCTATTTAGCCGCCGCAACCGTTCGCTGTTGCTAACCGAAGAGGGACAGAGTTATTATATTGATATAAAAGAAATTTTCTCGAATTTGGCGGACGCAACGCGAAAATTACAGTCGCGCAGCGCGAAAGGGGCTCTGACCGTTAGCCTGTTGCCCAGTTTCGCCATCCAATGGCTGGTGCCGCGACTGTCCAGTTTCAATGCCGCCTGGCCGGAAATCGATGTGCTGATCCAGGCGGTGGATCGCGAAGAGGACAAGCTGCCGGACGATGTGGATGTGGCGATATTTCATGGGCGCGGCAACTGGCCGGGGCTTAAGGTAGAAAAGCTCTACGCCGAGTATCTTTTGCCGGTATGCGCGCCATCTTTGCTCAGCGGCGAACATCCGCTGACGTCTCCGGCGGAGTTGATTAACCATACCCTCTTGCATGATGCTTCTCGCCGGGATTGGCAGGCTTTTACCCACCAGCTCGGGCTGTCGCATATCAATGTCCAGCAGGGGCCGATTTTCAGCCATAGCGTTATGGTATTGCAGGCGGCGATCCACGGCCAGGGCGTCGCTTTGGCGAATAATGTCATGGCGCAGATGGAAATCGAAGCAGGTCGGCTCATCTGCCCCTTTAACGATGTGCTGGTAAGTAAAAACGCTTTTTATCTGGTTTGTCATGACAGCCATGCGGAAGTGGGTAAAATAGCCGCCTTTCGTCAATGGATAATTGGGCGTGCCGCCAGCGAGCAGGAAAAATTTCGGGTTCGCTACAACAACGGCCAGACAGTTGGACCACAATGACACTAATAATATCCCCAATAGATTTCATGCTGCGGGCAGCCAACACACCCGCGTCTTGAAAGATGAAGGGTATAACAACGTAATCGTTAGGATTGTGATATGCGAAGTCGTTCCATGTTGGTTTTTGCCGCCGTCAGCGGCCTGGTCTATGTCGTGCTCGGCGCTTTCGGCGCCCATGTGTTGAGCCAGACGCTGGGTGAGTTGGAAATGTCCTGGCTGAGAACCGGCCTGCAGTACCAAGCTTTCCATACGCTGGCCATTATGGCGCTCAGCGTTGCGACGCAGCGCCACGCCAGCCTGTGGTTTTATTGGAGCGGCGTCATGCTGGCTATCGGCATCGTGCTTTTCAGCGGCAGTCTTTACTGCCTGGCCTTGTCGCACCTGCATATGTGGGTGTATATCACCCCCGTGGGCGGGGTCTGCTTTTTAGCCGGTTGGCTATTAATGCTCACCGGTGCGCTGCGTCTCAAAAAGAAGGCCGAACGCCGTGAATAAAGTGATTTTGTATTGTCGACCCGGGTTTGAAAAAGAGTGTGCGGCGGAGATCACCGATAAAGCCGCCGCGCTGGAGATTTTTGGTTTTGTGCGGGTAAAAGAGCACAGCGGCTATATCATATTCGAGTGCTATCAGCATGATGAAGCCGATCGATTGCTGCGTGAAATTCCCTTCGCCGACCTGATCTTTGCCCGGCAAATGCTGCTCACCGGCGAGTTATTGCGTGATTTGCCGCCGGAGGATCGCATTACACCTATCGTCGGAATGTTGACCGGCGCCGTTAATGGCGCGGGGGACGTACGGGTGGAAGTGCCGGATACCAATGAAAGCAAAGAACTGATGAAGTTCTGCCGCAAATTCACCGTGCCCCTGCGAGGAGCTCTGCGTGCCCAGAAGCTGCTCACCCCGCAGGAAAAAGCCAATCGCCCGGTTATCCATGTGTTTTTTATCGCGCCGGGCTGTTGTTATGTGGGCTACTCCTACAGTAATAACAACTCGCCCTTTTATATGGGGATCCCCCGCCTCAAGTTCCCTTCCGAGGCTCCCAGCCGGTCCACGCTTAAGCTGGAAGAAGCGTTCCACGTCTTTATCCCCAGCGATGAATGGGATGAACGGCTGGGCAGCGGCATGTATGCTGTGGATTTGGGGGCCAGCCCCGGCGGCTGGACCTATCAATTGGTGAAGCGCAGCATGATGGTGCATGCTGTGGATAACGGCGACATGGCCCAAAGCCTGATGGACACCGGCCAGGTCATCCATCACCATGCCGACGGGTTCAAATTCGAGCCGCCGCGCAACAATGTCTACTGGCTGGTGTGCGACATGGTGGAACAGCCGGCGCGGGTGGCGCAGCTTGCCGCCGATTGGCTGGTAAAAGGCTGGTGCCGCGAAGCCATCATCAATCTCAAATTGCCGATGAAAAAACGATATGAAGAAGTCTGCCAAAGCCTGGATCTGCTGCGCAATAGCCTGAAGGAAAACAGCGTCCATGGGGAAATCCATGCCAAACAGCTTTATCACGATCGCGAAGAGGTGACTGTGCATATACGCCGCTTTTGGAGCGCCGTACCCGGACGCCGCGATGAGCGATAATCGACGGGCCCGGGTAGAATAAGGGTCCGAAAGGGCCTTTGGTGACATGCACCTTACCACTCCCGAACATAAGCGCAGCCATGGGACGCAAATAACATTGAAGTCATGCGGGAGCGCTCTGACACCCGCTATGGTTGCTTCCGACGCCTAGCTTGTCAGCCCGAAGCCGCGGGGATATAGTAGCCCCGCGGTATGACCGAGACTGTCGACATTATAAATATTGACCGGCAATCCGCCCTTCGCCGACAGTTTGCCGATGATAACCTCAGTGGCCGCGTTCAGGGACATGCCGCGCTGGTTATGCTTATCGGATCCATAAAAAGAGTAGGTCGCCAACACCGCATCGGCCTTGTCGTGATAATTAGCAACGTCATAGGGCGCTTTCAACGAGAGATAGATCACCTTCTTACTGGCTGCTTTAGCGATGTTAATGGCTTCCTGAATTTTATCTTTTTCAGAAGAGGCTGAAGAGGACGGATCGGGTGATTTCGACGATCCGGCGACGTTTATTTTCTCACTGACGCGGTCAGACATATTACCGATAATCAATATATCGTATTTTTTGATGTTCAACTTCCGCAGCCAGGCCTTTTCATATGAATCCTCACTCCGTACCGAATGGTAGCCATTTTCACGCAGGGTATATTCAATGGCCGCGCTCTGTTCAGCCCAGGGCATTAAAATATAGATATTTTGAGATTTTTCTTTTAGGGGGATAACTTGATTGTCATTTTTTAATAAGGTAACTGAGCTGTCGGCAATCTCCTTTTCCAACGTTCTGCTCAGCGTTACGTCATGAGAAAAATCTTTTCTAACCGGCGCTATAATGTTTTTTTCCAATTTTAAATCGATAATCCGGCTGACGGAGGCTGTAATGGCCTTTTCATCAATAACCTTTTCGGTAATTTTTTTAGCCAGGTAATTTATCAAAGTCTTCAATTTAAACTCGTCTTCAGCGCAGTATACGCGCAGGGGCATAAGCGCGATATCGACACCGGCCTTGAATATCTCTTCCATTACAGTATGTATATGAAAATTATCACTGATCGCTTTCATATCCAGCGCGTCGGTAATGGTGACCCCTTTAAACCCCAGTTCGCCGCGTAATAAATCGGTCTGTATTTTTTTTGACAAGGTTGCCGGCAGGATGATCTCTTCTCCTCCTTTGTTCTTCACCTTAGTGTCGTCAAGGGCCGGATATTGGATATGGGCGGTCATAATCATATCCGGCGCTTCACCGGAGGTTATAGCGTCGCGGTAGGGGGCCAGATCGATGTCGTGAGCATCCTGGCGGCTTTTGGTCACCACCGGCAGGCCAAGATGAGAGTCGGTTACCGTATCCCCATGGCCGGGGAAATGTTTGGCGACGCTCACCACGTTTTTGCTGCCAATGCCTCCGATCATCTTCCGGGCCAGAAGGCTGACTGTTGCCGGATCGTCGCCAAACGAACGAACATTTATCACCGGGTTGTTCTGGTTATTGTTGACATCCATCACCGGTGCGAAAAGGGTATTAATACCGAGGGATAACACATCCCGTGCCATGACGCACCCCTGCTTGTAGGCCAGTTCGTTTTCCCCCCGGCCCTCCATGGCGGCGCCCAATGCCATATTACCCGAAAAAGAGGAGAACTCGCCCCGGGGCAGCCGAAAGACGCTGCCGCCCTCATTATCAATGGCGATAAATAACGGAATGCCTTCCGCCGTCATGGTTCCCCGGAGATCTTCAGTGAGTTTTTGTATTTGCTCTTTATTCTTCAGATTATTGGCAAACAGAATAATTCCACCAATGTGATTATGCCAGATGATGTTTCTTATGGTTTCGGTGAGCAGCACCATATCCTGCTTATCGTTAATTAAGTTATCTTCCCACCAGAAACGAAAATCCAGCATGATTTTTTGACCTATTTTTTCTTTTAAGGTCATTTTTTCCACTATTTTGTCGCTATTGCTTACCTCCGCCAAAGCGTTGTTGAGAGCCTGGTTAACCTTCGGATCGTCATTGGGGAAATCAGCAAGACGATCAATGGACGGCAAGGCATTAGCAGAGGCAGGAAATAATATTGGGAGCATATATTTCTCACAATTATAATGTGCAATTGAATGACAAGATATATAAGTAATGAATGAAAAGCGTTGCCGGCAGAATATAATACAGTTTGAAAAATACAATGTTGATATTATCTTAACAGACTAACTTCAACTGAAAGAGAACGGCCTTCCAATATTAAACACGGCGACTTCGAAGATATTTTGGGCAAAACGCGGAGCGGTTTATGTCACCGAAGGCGGCGCGGTGGCCACCTGAATAGAGATTCAACGGGGTAGCCGTAACTGCTGCAGATTGCCTTGCAGTGTAACGCCGGTATCAAGCGTCGCCACCCGGCGGCATATAAAGGCTATTTCCCGCTGCGGCTCAAGTTTGTTCCGCCATTTTGGCGGGACATCGGCCAATTGTTCATAAAGGTTTTCCAGGCTGCCGGCCTGGCTGATGAGCTGCGCCGCGGTTTTGGCGCCGATACCGGCGACGCCGGGAATCTTGCTGCCGTTGATGCCGGCCAACCCCCAGTAATCGGGCAATTGCTGTGGCTGTACACCGAAGGTACCGGTGATAAACGGCAGGTCCAGCCAGCGTTTCTGAAAATAATCCCTGATTTGGATCGCCGGAGACAATAGCTGGCAATATCCCTTATCGGTGGAAACCAGGGTAACGCGATGCCCGGCGGCGGCGACTTTAAAGGCCAGCGTCGCGGCGATATCGTCCGCTTCATAACCGGTTAACTGCCAGGATGCCACCCCGGTTTGGCTGAACAGATGCTTGATGTCGGGCAACAGTACGCGCAGCTCGCCGGGCATCGGCGCGCGTCCGCTTTTGTAGCCCGGCAATAGTCGATGACGCCAGCTTTCGTTACGCTGTTCATCGTCGAACACCGCCACCGCGTGGGTCGGTTCACTATGAAAAATCAGCTGCTTCAGCGCATGGTCGCAGGCTGAGGGGCAGGATGGACCCTGGGTGGCGTGCATGCGGCGAATGAGATTCAAGGCATCCACAATCAATAAATGAACCGTCATGGCGTGTCGTCCTTATCATCATCCAACGGGAGGGGGACAGGGTATCCATGTTTCACCCTGTCCCCTGGCAGGTCTGGGGGCTAAATGCAGATCTCGTAGCAGGGAATATAGGCGCTGCCCGGCAATTTCATGCGGTGTTGCGCGACAAAACCTTGCAGCAGGAGATCCATGCGTTTCATGATATCCGGGTCGCCGCGAAGTTTATAGGGGCCGTGCTGTTCAATGGACTGGATGCCGTTTTCCTTTACGTTGCCGGCGACAATGCCGGAAAATGCCCGCCGCAATGCCGCCGCCAGCTGTTCGGCCGGCTGATCGCGGTGCAAATTCAGATTAGCCATGTTTTCATGGGTGGGATCGAACGGGTGCTGCAGATCCTGCGCCACCTTCAGCGACCAATTGAAGCTGTAGGCATCGCCGCTGCTGCGCCGGTTTTCCTTGACCCTGGGCATGGCTTTTTTCATTTGGCGGGCCACTTCCGCCGCATCGTCAATGATGATGGTGTAATGCCTGCGGGCCTCTTCCCCCAGGGTACTGACGACAAATTCGTCCAACACCCGGAAATAATCGGCGCTGATGCCCGGACCGGTAAGAATCAGCGGCAATACCTGTTCCTTATTGGCCGGATTCATCATGATCCCCAGCAAATATAACAACTCTTCGGCGGTGCCCACCCCGCCCGGGAAAATAATGATGCCGTGGCCGATGCGGACAAACGCTTCCAGCCGTTTTTCAATATCCGGCATGATAATCAGTTCATTCACCAGCGGATTGGGCGGCTCGGCGGCGATAATGGACGGTTCGGTCATACCGATAAAGCGTCCTTCCTTGTAACGCTGCTGGGCATGGCCCACCGCCGCGCCTTTCATCGGCGCCTCCATGGCCCCCGGCCCGCAGCCGGTGCAGATATTCAGTTCACGCAGGCCCAATTGGCTGCCTACTTTACGGGCATACAGATATTCGGTTTCACTGATGGAATGACCGCCCCAGCAGACAATCATATTCGGCGCTTCCCCCACATGTAAGCCGCGGGCGTTGCGCATAATGGAAAAGATTAAATTGGTGATATGCACTGAATTATTCAGGTTAAGACTCTGATGGTGGCCGGCTGAGACAATCTGTCCATTAACGAACAGAATATCCCGCAGCACCGCGAACAGGTTCGCCTGGATCGAGCGGATAAGACTGCCGTCGACAAAGGCCTCTTCAGGCGGGTTCACCAGTTCCAGCTTCACCCCGCGCTCACGGCGCAGCACATTGATATCGAAATCCTGGAAGCGGGCCAGCAGTTCTTTGCTGCTGTCGGTCTGGGCGCCTGAATTTAATACCGCCAGCGAACAGTTGCGGAACAGACGATAGAGATCGCTGCTGGCAGTGCGTTTGAGCATATCCACTTCAAGTTGTGACAATAAATCCATTGAACCGAGGGGGCTGATATGCGTAATCAAAATAACTCCTTGGTGCGCGGTTTCGCACAAAATTTTTATTCAAATGCTCGTCGTTATATACCCAATTGATTTCGAGCTGTAGCCAGGCGCAGCCAACGCACCTGTAACGTGAAAGATGACGGATAAAACATTATTGCCGCGCCAGACGGCCGGACGACGGCACAAATTGCGTATTGCTGCGCCACGGGTTGATATCCAGTCCGCCGCGACGGGTGTAGCGGGCATAGACCGATAGCTGCTCCGGGTGGCATAAATGCATCAGATCGGTAAAAATCCGTTCCACGCATTGTTCATGGAATTCGTTATGATGGCGAAAAGACACCACATAGCGCAATAAGGCTTCGCGATTGATGCGCGGGCCGCGATAGGTGATTTGCAACGATCCCCAATCCGGCTGATGGGTGATCAGGCAATTAGATTTCAACAAGTGGCTGACCAGGGTTTCGCTGACCGTTGCGCCATCGTCCGCGGCGTGCCGAAGCCATTTATTGCTGAAGGTATAATCGTCGATGCGGATATCCTGCCCGTCAATGCATTCGCCGGAAAATTCGGCGACGCCCCGGCTGCCCATCTCGCCAAGGGGCATCAACGCCAGATTCACGTCCCCTTCGGCGCAGCGGGCGAGATCGCGGATTAAAACATCCCGTACCGTAGCCCAGTCGGCAAATCGGGTCTGGTTAAAGCTGTTAAGATAAAGCTTGAAGCTTTTGGATTCGATGAGATTGCGGCTGGCGGCGTCAAGACTCATTTCACCAATGGCCACCTGCGGCACGCCCCGGTCGTTGAGCCAGGACAATTCGTACAGCGTCCAGATATCGGCGCCGTGAAATCCCAGCGTTTGCGGCGTCAAACCCAGGGGCTCGCGGTTAAGGGCGCGCGGCACCGCCTGCAGTAAGGCGGCGTCATAGCGATCGCTATAGGGAGTGGGTTTACCCAGCGTCAGCGATGCCAACGCCTGTTGATTTTCATAAGCGGACATATCTTTCGTAGACATAGCTTTAGTGGACATAAAATAGTTACCCTGAATCCTTCTTGTTACTATGGGTCTAGTGTAACGTAGAGCGCCGCAAGATGAGAGAGATTATGGATTACCAAGTGTCACAGGCATTGCAGGCATTCACCCGCCGCTATCAGCAGCACTGGCAGACCGCCACCGGCGGCGCCCCCGCCAGCCGCGCGCTGTTCGGGGTGCCGTCCCCTTGCGTTATCGGTGAGCATGGGGATCAGGTCTACTGGCAGCCCTGTCCGCCGCCGGAAGGCCTGACCCTGGCCGGGGTGGAGCGGGCGCTGGAGATGCAATTGCAGCCGGCGGCGGAAGCGTTTTATTGCAGTCAGCTGGCGGGAGATATGTCGGCACGTTATCTCGATCGCCCGCTGGAATTGCTGCAGGTATGGAGCGAGGCCGACGGTATTCGCATCCAGGAAAATCTTATCGGCCATCTGCTGATGCAAAAAAGGCTGAAATTGCCGCCGACGCTGTTTATCGCCACTACCGAATCCGAACTGACGCTCATCTCCGTTTGCAATCTCAGCGGGCAAATTCTCCTGGAAGAACTCGGCCGAAAAAACCGCACGGTGCTGGCTGATAACCTGCCGGCGTTTTTATCTCTGCTGGAACCTGAAGTAGCCTGAATGAATTTGTCGTATTTGTTGAAAAAAATGTAAGAGATCTCTTACAAATACTGTGAGACATTGCAGGAAAAATAACTTTAAATTCTGGCCTGAAATGCTGATAATTTCCCATTAATCAATGAATTAATTAGCAGTATTAGCAGTGCAAGTGAGAACAATATCTTCCGTTATGTATAACTGTCTTGTATAAAGCCTTCAATTAAGCGATCTTATCAATCAATTTAACGACGCGGCTATTTTAAATGTTTTAGCCGCCGACGGACAAGGATGGGCTCAGGAAGAGCCGGAATAGGGAGGGACGCAGGAACGCGCCCGGATATTACAGGACGATGATCGGGACACCTCCAGGATGGAGAATGTGAGTGGATCAGGGAGAATCCGCGGGCAGGAAGGCCACAAGGACATACGTCGGACGACGTAGTCGGTTTCAAGGATGGAAATTGCCGATACGGATCGTTGCAAGGTTATAGCGTTTATAACTTTTCATGGATGAACGCAGGGAGCACAGCGATAGCGGGAGTGCTATAAATGAACCGGGGGTACTGTTTCGACAGTACCCCCTTTTCTTTGTGCGTTTATCCCCTCGTTAATGGCGGAGATCCACCATGATGGTCTATCATGGGCGGCTATATACCCCTCATCATTCAAGTTGATACGCTTAGCCGCAACTCGACTTCCATCGGGTATGGTTAATTAAGGAGCGTCGCCATGTTTTCAGCCGCCCAGGTAGCGGATCTCAATCTGCTGGCATCGTTTTTGTCCTGCGATCAAACCCGGGGTGCTTCGCCGCAGCAGCTTGCCGGCTGTGGCAAAGCCGACCTGCTGGTGCTGCTGGGCAACGCGGTGCTTATTACCGCCGAACGCGTCTTTCAGGCCGCATCCGCCGGCGTCGCGCCTAAAATTCTCATCGCCGGCGGCGTGGGGCATGCCACTGAATTATTGTACCGGGCTGTGCAACGACATCCACTGTATCACGACGTCGCCACCGCCGGGCGCAGTGAAGCGGAGATACTGCGGGATATCGGCCGGCGGTTTTTTGGTCTGGCCGATGAGCGGATCCTGCTGGAAACCCAGTCCACCAACTGCGGCGACAATGCCCTACGGGCCCGTCAGGTATTGACGGCGGCCGGTGAACGGCCGCGCACCCTCATCCTGACGCAGGATCCGCTGATGCAGCGACGAACCGACGCCAGCTTCCGAAAGGTCTGGCAGGATAGTCCGGAAGTGAGGTTTATCAATTGGCCGACGCTGGTTCCGGGCTTTGAGGCGAAGGCGGGTCAGGTGGTATGGAGCCCGCGGGACAGCGCCGAATCATGGCCGTTGCCGCGTTTCGTTTCCCTGCTGCTGGGGGAAATCCCCCGGCTGCGCGACGCCCCGGGGGGTTACGGCCCGGCGGGGTCCGGTTTTATTGCCCACGTGGAGATCCCGCCGCGCATTGAAGCAGCCTATGCCCGTCTTGAGCCGGCGTTAAGATCAGAATACGGTGACCGGCTGATGTGAGCCTAGGCATTGCGGCATTAGCGCCGGGCCGGGTTCAGTGCTATTCTCTGGCGTTTTGCAACCGGGGGGCAACGGCCTTTTAATCAGGTCTGTGTCGTTTCACAACCTCGGGGCGGCGGCCTTTCAGTTTGGAGCGCATCATGAACTTACACCTTGAGATTCGGCAACATTTGTTTGATATCGAGCAGACGATGCAAGCCTTGGCGATTTGGCAATCGCAGCCGCCGGCGCAAACGGCATTCGACAGCATCGAGCCTTTCTGTATTGATACGATGCAGGCGGAGCAGTGGCTGCAATGGATTTTGCTGCCGCGCATGCATGCATTATTGGATAAGCACGCGCCGTTGCCGGCCCGTTTCTCCATCACCCCCTATTTCGAAGAAGCATTACCCGATGCCGCGCCGCTGTTGATTCAACTGCGGCGGCTGGATGATTTGCTTAACTCGAACCCCTCTTCCGGCGAGCGGACAGTCCAGCATGATTGAAATATGTTATCAGGATGAGTTTTTAGTGGCGGTGAACAAACCAGCCGGTTGGCTGGTGCATCGCAGCTGGCTGGATCGCCGGGAAAAGATTGTGGTCATGCAAACGGTACGGGATATGCTGGGACAGCATGTGTTTACCGTACATCGTCTTGACCGGCCCACCTCGGGGGTGTTGTTGCTGGCGCTGTCCGCCGAGGTAGCCCATACCTTGTCCGGGGAGTTTGAGCAGCATCGGGTGAAAAAAACCTACCATGCGGTGGTGCGGGGTTATATGGATGGCGACGGCACTATTGATTATGCCCTGACGCAGGAGCTTGACAAGATTGCCGATAAATTCGCCCAGCCGGATAAAGCACCGCAGCCGGCCATAAGCCACTATCGCGCCTTGGCCCAGGTGGAAATGCCGGTGGCTATCGGCCGCTATCCCACCTCCCGCTACAGTCTGATGGAGCTCACGCCGCAAACCGGCCGCAAGCATCAACTGCGCCGCCATCTTTCCCACGTCCATCATCCACTGATTGGCGATTCCACCCATGGCGATCTGCGCCAAAATCGCGGCTTCGCCCGCACGTTCGACTGTCCGCGCCTGATGCTGCACGCCAGCCGTCTGGAACTGGCGCACCCGGTAACCGGTCTGCCGCTGGTTATCGACGCAAAATGGGATCAGACCTGGCAAAATCTCCTGGGCCGGTTTCAATGGACCGGCATTCTCCCTGCTTATGAAAGGGTTGAGTTTGCCGCGGCCACGGGTCAGGATATGGCGACATTGACACGATAAATATTTATGCGAGGGAGTTAGGCCAATGGCACAAGTGGGTATTTTTGTCGGCACGGTCTACGGTAATGCGTTATTGGTTGCCGAAGAAGCGGAAACCATTCTGGTGGAACAAGGCCATGAGGTGAAGCTGTTCGAAGAGGGTACGCTGGAATCCTGGCAATTTTATCGGCATCATTTTGCGCTGATCGTTACCTCCACCACCGGCCAGGGAGATTTTCCCGACAGCATCGCCCCGCTGTTCCAGGCGGTGAAAGAGCACGTGGGTTATCAGCCGGAATTGCGTTACGGGTTGATTGCATTGGGAGACAGCAGCTACGAGAATTTCTGCGGAGCGGGGCATACCTTTGATGCTCTGCTACAGGAGCAGGGCGCTGTCAGGATCGGTCAACTGCTGGAAATCGACGCACAGGAAAATCCCGAACCGGAAGTTGTGGCCATCCCCTGGGTGGAGAAGTGGAGCGGTCTGATCGGCGCCTGAAGCGTCCAGCCCCGGAGTCTCTGACCGCCGGGGACGGAAGCCTTGGGGCCTTGGCCCTGCCCTCAGGATTTGCCGCGGGTCAGCTTTTCCAGATCCGCCTCGATCTCGGCTATTTTATTGGTCACCACGCTGTCAAGATGGCGCAGATCGTCCAGGATTTTTTGCTTTAAATCCACTTCAGTTTGATCCCGCAGGCAGAGCTGATCCAGCTCGTCGATCACATAACGCAGGTTGGGGCTGATTTCGTTGATTTCACGGTAACCCTCTGCGGCGTTATCGGAAACCACGGTTTTACGCTGGCGCGGGTATTTAAATTTCACGCTTTTAGCGAAAAATTCACCTTTGTCCCGGCGAAAATAAATTTTCAGAATATCGTTATTGGCTTCCTGACGCAGGCTGTAACGGTCGATATCGTCCGGATGATTTACGCCAAGGCTTTTCAAGTTATCGTACATAGGGCTACCTCTGGTGTGTAATATCCTGTGATGAGTATGACGCCCTCAGGCGCCATAAAATGTGATAAACGGCTTGCATTACAGCCGGCTCTCTATCCGTGGGGGCCGCGCGGGAAGCGCATTCGCCAATAAAGATATTAGTCTATCGTTCTTAATAACTCATTGATGCCGACTTTACCGCGGGTTTTTTCGTCGACTTTTTTAACGATAACCGCACAGTACAGGCTATAACGCCCATCTTTAGACGGCAGGTTGCCTGATACCACCACTGAACCGGCCGGAACGCGTCCATAATGCACTTCACCGGTTTCGCGATCGTAAATTTTGGTGCTCTGCCCGATAAAAACCCCCATGGAGATAACCGAACCGGTTTCAACAATGACCCCTTCCACCACTTCGGAGCGTGCGCCGATAAAGCAGTTGTCTTCAATAATGGTGGGGTTGGCCTGCAGCGGCTCAAGCACCCCGCCGATGCCGACACCGCCGGACAAATGGACATTCTTGCCGATTTGCGCGCAAGATCCCACTGTGGCCCAGGTATCCACCATGGTGCCTTCGTCCACATAAGCGCCGATATTGACATAAGAAGGCATCAACACGGTATTGCGGGCGATAAACGCGCCCTGGCGAACGGTGGCGGGGGGCACCACCCGGAAACCTTCCCGCTGGAAGCGCGCCTGATCGTAACCGGCAAATTTCATCGGCACTTTATCAAAATAGCGCGTTTCCGCCCCGTCCATAAGCTGGTTGTCGCTGATACGGAATGACAGCAATACCGCTTTTTTCAACCATTGATGGGTTATCCATTCGCCATTGATTTTTTCCGCCACCCGCAGCGTGCCGCTGTCCAACTGGGCGATGACCTGGTTAACCGCATCGCGGGTAACGTTATCCGCCGTTGCCGGCGTGATGTCCCCACGGCGTTCAAAGGCATTTTCAATGATCTGTTGTAATTGCTGCATCCTATCTGTGTCCCGTGTCTTGTCGAATGAAATGAATTAACTCGTCATCACTTGTATCATATTTTTTCGTTTGGAGTGAGCGCCTCCGTTAAGCGCCGCTGCAATTCCTGGCGGATCGCCGGACTCAATGCGCGTCGGTCGCTGCCGGCCAGGATAAACAAGTCCTCCACCCGTTCGCCGATGGTGGAAATCCGGGCGCCGTGGAGCGATACGCCCAAATCCACAAACACCTCGCTGACCCGTGCCAGCAGGCCGGGCTGATCCAGTGCCGTCAACTCCAGATAACTACGCCGGTCGGAGTGTCCCGGCAGGAAATCCACCAGAGTGGGCACAAAGAAATGACGGAGTTTGGGCGAGGGTCGCCGCGAGCGCGGATGCTGGTATTTGCCGGGTTGCAGCGTTTGCAGCAGCGCCAGGCAAATCATGTTGTGGCGATCCGGCGCCAGCGGGCTGCCGTCCGGTTCAAGCACCACAAAGGTGTCCATGGCCATTCCGTCGCGGTTGGTGAAGATTTGCGCGTCATGGACGCTCAGGTTACGCCGGTCCAGTTCCCCCGCCACGGCGGCGAACAGGTAAGGACGGTCCTGGCTCCAAATGAATATTTCCGTGCCGCCGCGGGTGGCCTGTGGACTGATGAGCACCAGGGGCTTTTCGGAGTTGTGCTCCAGTAAGTGGCGGGCGTGCCAGGCCAACTGATTGGGGGAGTGACGCAGGAAATAGTCCGCGCGGCAGCGGCTCCAAAGAAGATTCAGCGCCTCTTCGTCAACGTTTTCCATGCGCAGCAGCGCAAGCGCCTGCGAGCGGTGGTGACGGATGCGCGCGCGCATATCCGGCATATTTTGCATGCCGCGCCGCAGCTGTTTTTCCGTGGCGAAAAACAGCTCGCGCAACAGGCTTTGCTTCCAACTGTTCCACAGGGTCTCATTGGTGGCGCAGATATCGGCCACCGTCAGGCAAAGCAAATAGTGCAGCCGGCTTTCCGTTTGCACATCGGCGGCAAAATGCTGCACCACCGCCGGGTCCTGGATGTCCCGCCGCTGAGCGGTTACCGACATGACCAGATGGAATTGCACCAGCCAGGCCACCAGCTGCGCTTCGCGGGAGTGCAGACCATGCAGCTCGGCGAATTCCATTGCATCTTTGGCGCCGAGGGTGGAGTGATCGCCGCCGCGCCCTTTGGCGATATCGTGAAACAGCGCCGCCAGCAATAACAGATGCGGGTGCGCCAGCCGGGGGAAGAGCTCGACACACAGCGGGTGCTTGGGCCGCTCTGTCTCGTCGGCGAAGCTCTCCAGTTTCATCAATACCTGGATTGTGTGCTCATCCACGGTATAGGCGTGAAACAGGTCAAACTGCATCTGTCCGACAATATTGCCCCACTGCGGCATATAGGCCCATAACACGCTGTGGCGATGCATGGGCAGCAAGGCATGCCGTACCGCCCCCGGATGGCGAAGGATAGCCATGAAAAGCTGCCGGGCCTCGGGGATATTGCACAGCGGGCCGTCGAGATGACGACGGGCATAACGCAGCTGGCGGAGGGTGGCGGAATAGATGCCGGAGATGTTCTGATGCTGCACCATCCGATAGAACATGCGCAGTATCGCTTCGGGCCGGCGGGCGAACAGGGTATCGTCCCGTAAATCGATCAGGTCGCCGCGCAGTTGGAAGTCTTCGTCCAGCGGCTGTGGCTTCTCGTCCGGCGCCAGCGCCAGGATGGCTTCGTCAAACAGTTGCAGCAGCATCTGATTCAGTTCGCTGACCCTGCGGGTGACGCGGAAAAAATCCTTCATCATACGTTCAACCGGCACATTGCCCTCGCCGCGATAACGCAGTATCTGCGCCACGCTTTGCTGCCGGTCGAATAACAGACGATTATCATAGCGGGTTATGGCCAGATGCAGCGCAAAACGGATACGCCATAAGAAACTCTGGCATTCATTGAGCTCATCGCGTTCGGCCTGGGTCAAAAAACCGAACCCCACCATTTCGTCCATGGAAGTGGCGCCGAAGTGGCGATGGGCCACCCATAACAGCGTATGGATATCCCGCAGGCCGCCGGGGCTGCTTTTAATATCCGGCTCAAGGTTATAGCTGGTGCCGTGGTAACGCTGATGGCGCTCCTCCTGCTCCGCCAGCTTGGCGGGGAAGAATTGGCTTGATGGCCAAAAATCCTCGCTGAAAATGCTCTTTTGCAATTTCAGGAACAGCGCCACATCGCCGCATATCAGGCGGGACTCGATAAGATTGGTGGCGACGGTCAGGTCAGCCTTACCCTCTTGCAGGCATTGGTCGAGGCTGCGTACGCTTTGGCCCACTTCCAGTTTCAAATCCCAGAGCAGCGTCAGCAATTCGCTGATATGCTGCGCCTGCGGTGCGGTGAGGGGGTTCTGGCTCAATACCAGCACATCGATATCCGATAGCGGATGAAGTTCGGCGCGCCCATAGCCTCCCACCGCCACCAGCGCGGTTTCCGGCGCCGCGTCGAAACCGTGAAAGCGCCAGAGCTGCCGCAGCAACTGGTCGATATAGAGGGCGCGGGCGTCTATCAGCGTTTCCGCCGGTACGCCGGCGTTAAAGGCATCCGCCAGCCAGGCGTGGAAATCATCCAGACGATCCCTCAGGAAGGCGCGATTCAGGTCCTCATCGGGCCAGGTCAACGGCGATGAGGGTTTGATCGGCAGAATACTGTCGACGGGGGGTTCGGCATACTGAAGGATTCTATCCGGCATATGAGGCCCATGGTAAAGCCGGTAACTCCGCGGGGGGGCAGCCCGACCCCGGCATTACCGCACGAGTAGTAGGTCTGTGCCGGGGAACGGGATTCGGCAACTGCCGCCGGTTACCCGCCCCGGGTTACTGATGAAGTCCGCCGTTTCGGCTTTCAGCGCCGGACCCGATGCGGTATCGGCGCGAGCCGTGACTCAGGCCGGATGCGTAATCACCTGCGGCAGGGTGTCGTCGCTGCGCAAGGTCATAATTTCGCATCCATTATCCGTCACCACAATAGTATGTTCATATTGCGCCGACAAGCTGCGATCCTTGGTTTTTACCGTCCAGCCGTCTTTCATGGTGCGGATGCGGTAGTCGCCGGCGTTCACCATGGGTTCGATGGTGAAGGCCATGCCCGGCTGCAGCACCACGCCGCCGTCATCGGCATCATAATGCAGCACCTGCGGATCTTCATGAAAGCCCCGGCCGACGCCGTGCCCGCAATACTCCCGCACCACGGAAAAACGTTCCGCTTCGACGAATTGCTGGATTGCCTTGCCCAAGGTGCGCAGGCGAATGCCCGGTTTTATCATCTTGATGGCCAGGTTCATGCTCTCCTTGGTGACCCGGCACAGGCGCTCGCCGAGGATGGTGGGTTTGCCCACCAGATACATTTTCGAGGTATCGCCATGGAAGCCGTCTTTAATCACCGTGACATCGATATTGACTATATCGCCGTCTTTCAGTTTTTTTTCATCCGAGGGAATCCCGTGGCAAACCACTTCATTCACCGAAATACAAACGGATTTGGGAAAGCCGTGATAGCCGAGGCTTGCGGAAATGGCGTGCTGATGCTCGGTAATATGCTGATGGCAGAGACGATCCAGTTCGCCGGTGCTTACACCCGGCACAACATAAGGTTCGATAATTTCCAGAACTTCGGCGGCCAGATGGCCGGCAACGCGCATTTTTGCTATATCGTCAGAATTTTTAATGGGAATAGCCATGAATAGATCCGCAGTCGGCGTACGCGTCGACAATGTATGATTACAATAAAATAAAGGATAATGTTATCAGCCAAGCCAAAGACTGCCAAATTATCATTTGGCGGAGCGGCGGCAAAGAACAAATAGTGGAGTCTCGACGCGGATTATGGTATAAAGCGCGCCGACGATCGGCGTAGAGTATTTTGGTCTTATGCGCCGCTCAGATCAACTATACCCATTAGATTTCGAGTCGCGGCCAACACAGCTGCAACTCAAAAGATAAAGGGTATAAACTCAATTGTGTTATTACACACACGTATCGGCACATGTGCCGGGGTGCCTTGGCCTGTAAGGCGGGGTCGGCCGCATGGGATACGTGGAGGCATAACCCCAAACAATCTATAGAGGTTTAATCATGGCAACTGTTTCCATGCGTGACATGCTCAAGGCCGGTGTACATTTCGGTCACCAGACCCGTTACTGGAATCCGAAAATGAAACCTTTCATTTTTGGTGCACGTAATAAAGTCCACATCATCAACCTTGAGCAAACGGTACCGATGTTCAACGACGCCCTGGCCGAGCTGAACAAAATCGCCTCCCGCAAAGGCAAAATCCTCTTTGTCGGCACCAAGCGTGCGGCAAGTGAAGCGGTAAAAGAAGCGGCCAACAGCTGCGATCAATTCTTCGTGAATCATCGCTGGTTAGGCGGGATGTTGACCAACTGGAAAACGGTTCGTCAGTCCATCAAGCGTTTGAAGGATTTGGAAACCCAATCCCAGGACGGCACTTTCGAAAAGCTGACCAAGAAAGAGGCGCTGATGCGCACTCGTGAACTGGACAAGCTGGAAAACAGCCTGGGCGGTATCAAGGACATGGGCGGTTTGCCTGACGCGCTGTTTGTTATCGATGCGGAACATGAGCACATCGCTATCAAAGAAGCCAATAACCTGGGCATTCCGGTGTTTTCCGTGGTGGATACCAACTCCGATCCGGACGGCGTGGATTTCATCATCCCGGGCAACGACGATGCCATTCGTGCCATCAATTTGTATCTTAGCGCCGTCTCCACCGCCGTTCGTGAAGGCCGCTCCCAGGATCTGGTTGAACTGGCCGAAGAAAGCTTTGCGGAAAACGAATAATAAGGCATGCTCTTTTTGAGCCCTTATTAACCAAGTTTAAAATATGTTGGTTAGAGGGCCTGTCTTCAGGCCCTCTTTTTTACCTATCCCCCCACGGGATAACGAGGAAAAAATAATGGCTGATATTACCGCCGCCCTGGTTAAAGAACTGCGCGAACGTACCGGCGCAGGCATGATGGAATGTAAGAAAGCCCTGGTTGAAGCACAGGGCGATATCGAGCTGGCTATCGATAACATGCGTAAATCCGGTCAGGCAAAGGCGGCCAAGAAAGCCGGCCGTGTCGCCGCCGAAGGCATCATCCTGACCAAAATTGCTCAAGATGGTAAATACGGTGTTATCGTTGAGTTGAACTGTGAAACCGATTTCGTGGCCAAAGACGGCGGATTCAAAGCCTTCGGCGACGACGTGGTGAGCGCCGCATTGGCGGAACGCATTTCCGATATCGAAACGTTGAAAGCGAAATTCGACGACCAACGCGCCGCGATGGTGGCCAAGATCGGTGAACATATCAATATTCGCCGCGTTGCCGCGCTGGAAGGGGACGTACTGGGTTCATACCTGCATGGCGCCCGTATCGGCGTTCTGGTTGCCGCCACCGGTGCCGATGATGAACTGGTGAAGCATGTGGCCATGCATATCGCCGCCAGTAAGCCCGAATATGTCAATGCGGACGATGTACCGGCCGACGTCGTGGCGCGTGAGCACCAGATTCAGCTGGATATCGCCATGCAATCCGGCAAGCCCCGTGAAATCGCCGAAAAAATGGTGGAAGGCCGTATGCGCAAATTCACCGGCGAAATCTCCCTTACCGGTCAGCACTTCGTTATGGATCCGAACAAAACCGTCGGCCAGCTGTTGCAAGAGCATAAAGCCGGCGTGATTAACTTCATCCGTTTCGAAGTGGGCGAAGGCATCGAAAAAGCGGAAGTGGACTTTGCCGCTGAAGTCGCCGCCATAAGCAAACAGTCTTGATAAGTGGTCTGAACCGCCGTCGGGGGGTTCAGACCGGAAGAGCTATCCTTATGCCCTGAATCCACCCATCTTGTTATCGCTGCTTTAGGAACAGAAAAATGGCAACCAATGCGAAACCCGTTTACCAGCGTATCCTGCTTAAATTGAGTGGCGAAGCTTTGCAAGGCGCAGAAGGTTTCGGTATCGACGCGAGCGTCCTGGATCGCATGGCCCAGGAAGTGAAGGAACTGGTGGAGTTGGGCATTCAAGTCGGGGTGGTGATCGGCGGCGGCAATCTGTTCCGTGGCGCTGGATTGGCCCAGGCCGGCATGAATCGTGTGGTGGGCGACCATATGGGCATGTTGGCGACGGTGATGAACGGATTGGCGATGCGTGATGCGCTTCACCGCGCTTATGTCAATGCGCGCCTGATGTCGGCGATTCCGCTGAACGGCGTTTGCGATAATTACAGTTGGGCTGAAGCCATCAGCCTGCTACGAAACAATCGTGTGGTGATTTTTGCCGCCGGTACCGGTAATCCGTTTTTTACCACGGATTCGGCGGCCTGCCTGCGCGGTATTGAAATCGAAGCCGACGTGGTGCTGAAAGCCACCAAGGTGGACGGCGTGTTCTCCGCCGATCCGGTGAAAAATCCCGATGCTACACTGTATGAACAGCTGAGCTACCAGGATGTCCTGGAGCAGGAGCTTAAAGTGATGGATCTGGCGGCTTTCACGCTGGCGCGGGATCATAACATACCCATCCGGGTGTTTAATATGAACAAGCCGGGCGCGCTTCGGCGCGTGGTGATGGGTGAAAAAGAAGGTACGCTTATCTGCAAATAATGCCGTTTACCTGATGGATTTCGCGTTACTGCCAACACAACCGTAACGCGAAAGGCGAAGGGTTTAGGATAAATAGCAGTATTATACGCTTGATAGGAATAGGACAGACAGGGCGAAATGCCTAATGTCAGAACCTGCCGCCGCGGGTTTTGACTATCATGGGCTTGGCATATGCTTAAGCCCGCCCGGATAACTCGTTTCCAAGGGTTCGCACCGTGATTAATGAAATTCGCAAAGATGCCGAAATGCGTATGGAAAAATGCGTCGAGGCATTCAAAAACCACATTAGCAAAATCCGTACCGGCCGCGCCTCTCCGGGCCTGCTTGATGGCATTCATGTTGAGTATTACGGTACGGCGACACCGTTGCGCCAACTGGCTAACGTGGTGGCCGAAGACTCCCGTACGCTGGCTATAACGGTATTTGATCGTTCGCTGGCCCCGGCGGTGGAAAAAGCGATCATGGCTTCCGATCTGGGATTGAATCCTTCGTCCGCCGGTACCGTGATCCGTGTTCCCCTGCCGGCGCTCACCGAGGAACGTCGCCGCGATCTGATCAAGGTTGTCCGGTCCGAGGCTGAGCAGGGCAGGGTATCGGTGCGCAATGTACGCCGCGACGCCAATGAAAAAGTGAAGGCCATGCTGAAAGATAAAGTGATCAGTGAAGATGAGGATCGTCGTTCACAGGACGAGATCCAAAAGCTTACCGATGGGTTTATCAAAAAGGTCGACAGCGCGCTTGCGGAAAAAGAAGCGGAATTAATGGAAATTTAACCTGCCGCCATTATAGTGACGCCGTAGCGGCAGATCCCGCGGGATCTGCCGCTACGGCTTTTTTTTGTCGGTAACGCCATAGACAAATGTTGCGCAACGTTTCAGACTATTGTGCTCCTATCATCCATTTGACTTGCGGTTTTCAGAGTACCTCATGAGGCATTTGACGATTCTTGGTTCTACCGGTTCCGTTGGCATCAATACGCTGGCCGTAATTAAACAAAATCCCGATAAATTCAGCGCCTACGCGCTGGTGGCCGGTAAAAATGTCGACGTGATGACCGAACAATGCCTGACCTTTCGGCCTGCCTATGCCTGTATGGCCGATGAGGCGTCGGCGCGGAAACTCAAACAGCGCCTGCACGACGCCGGAGCAACCACGGAGGTCATGGCGGGGTCTCGTGCGGCCTGTGAGCTGGCTGAGATGGACAAGGTGGATCAGGTGATGGCGGCCATCGTCGGCGCCGCCGGTTTAATGCCGACCCTGGCGGCTCTGCGCGCCGGCAAAAGCGTGTTGTTGGCAAACAAAGAGTCGTTGGTGACCTGCGGCCGCTTGTTTATGAACGAAGCCCGCCGCAGCAATGCTCAGCTTTTGCCGGTGGATAGCGAACATAACGCGATTTTTCAGAGTTTGCCTGAACCCATTCAACACCGGTTAGGCTACGCTTCACTGGAAGAGAATGGGGTATCCAGCATTATTCTTACCGGTTCCGGCGGTCCCTTCAGAGAAACCCCGCTGGCGGATTTGGCGGCTAAAACGCCGGATCAGGCCTGTGCCCATCCGAACTGGTCCATGGGACGTAAAATCTCGGTAGACTCGGCGACGATGATGAACAAAGGCCTGGAATATATTGAAGCACGCTGGTTATTCAACGCTTCGGCGGAGCAAATGGAAGTCATCCTGCATCCGCAGTCGGTGATTCATTCCATGGTTCGCTATCGCGACGGCAGCGTGCTTGCCCAATTGGGCTCGCCGGATATGCGCACACCCATAGCCCATGCCATGGCTTATCCCCACCGGGTGACGACGGGGGTCGAGACGCTTGATTTCCACCGCATCGGCCAGTTGACATTCGAGCGTCCGGACTACGCGCGCTACCCTTGTTTGCAGTTGGCGATCCTCGCCTCCGATCTCGGCCAGGCGGCCACTACGACGCTTAACGCCGCCAATGAAGTGGCGGTGGCGGCATTTCTGCATGGGGAAATCGGATTTACCGATATCGCCGCGTTAAACCGTACCGTGCTGGAGGGAATGGCGTTGACCGAACCTCACAGCATCGAAGATGTGATAGCCATCGATCTGGAAGCGCGCAGCAATGCGGGGCGTGAAATCAGGGCGTTAATGCATTAACCGGTTCGCCTGGAGCGCTTGCCTGATTTGTTCCGCCGCTGTCGAAATGTTATAGTCAGCGCCACCTCCCTCCTGGGCTGACGGTTGACTGGAAAAACGTCAGGAGCGAGCCGTGTGAGCGCACGGCTTTTTTGCGTATTCGGGGCCTATTGTTCCGGAAAGATGGTTGAATACCCAAAATAATTCGAATTGCAGGAAGGCGGCGACGCAGAGAATCCCCAGGAGCTTACGAAGGTAAGTGACTGGGGTGAGCGAGGAAAGCCAACGCACCCGCAGTTTGAAGTATGATGGGTATATTCTTATTGAGGAAATACGTAAGCGTTATGTCGTCCGAAAATCAGCAAGAGGCTACTGTTCCGCTGTTATCCGCGCCACGGCATGTGGCCATCATTATGGATGGCAACGGCCGTTGGGCGAAAAGCCGTGGAAAATTACGTATCTTCGGTCATAAAGCGGGTGTGAAATCGGTCCGGCGCGCGGTCAGCTTTGCCGTAAGCCATCATTTCGATGCGCTGACCCTATATGCGTTCAGCAGTGAGAACTGGAATCGGCCGATGCAGGAAGTCTCCGCACTGATGGAACTGTTTGTCAGGGCATTGGACAGCGAAGTGAAAAGCCTGCATAAGCACAACGTACGCTTACGTATTATCGGCGATACCAGCCGTTTCGGTCTTCGTCTGCAGGAGCGGATTCGTCGCTCCGAGGCGCTAACGCAAAATAACGATGGCCTAACATTGAATATTGCCGCGAATTATGGCGGCCGTTGGGATATCATTCAGGGCGTGAAACAACTGGCTGAAAAAGTACAAGAAGGTCTTTTGCGTCCGGATCAGATTGATGAGGATGCGCTGTGCCGTCATGTCTGTCTGCACGAACTGTCGCCGGTGGATTTGGTCATTCGCACCGGTGGCGAACACCGTATCAGTAACTTCTTGTTATGGCAGATAGCTTATGCCGAACTTTACTTTACCGATGTGCTGTGGCCGGATTTTGACGAAGATGTTTTTGAAGGTGCGCTGAATGCATTTGCTCAACGCGAGCGGCGTTTCGGGGGAACTACACCTAATGATGCCGATGCGTCCTAGGGGGGATTTTTGCTGAAGTCTCGCTTGATTACTGCCTTTATTTTAATACCGATTGTTATTGCCGCGCTCTTTTTGCTGCCTCCGGTGGGTTTTGCGCTGGTCACCCTGGCGGTATGTATGTTGGCCGCATGGGAATGGGGTCAATTCGCGGGTCTGCCTGCACGCAGTCAACGGATCTGGCTGGCTATCCTGTGCGGCTTGCTGCTGGCGTTAATGATGCTGACCATTCCCGATTACCACCCCTTTACTTCCGCCTGGCAGGTGGAATACGCATTGGGCGCCTCCCTGGTATGGTGGCTGGCGGCCCTGGTGCTGGTACTATGCTATCCGCAATCCGCGGCTTTGTGGCGCCGTTCAAGCTCCCTGCGGCTGTTATTCGGTATCCTGACCATCGTGCCTTTTTTTTGGGGCATGCTGGCGCTGCGCCAGCATCAGTATTCCCTGAATCATTTTATCGGCGCCTGGTGGTTACTCTACGTCATGCTGTTGGTGTGGGGCGCGGATTCAGGCGCTTACCTGTTTGGGCGGGCGCTGGGCCGGCATAAGCTGGCGCCCAGAGTTTCCCCCGGAAAAACCTGGGAAGGATTGGCGGGCGGCCTGCTGACCTCGGCGGTATTGTCCTGGCTGTTCGGCAAGTACGCGCCGCTGGATGCCGCACCTCTGAGCCTGCTGCTCTGTTCGGTCATCGCGGTGATGGCCTCGGTTTTGGGAGATTTAACGGAAAGCATGTTTAAACGTGAAGCCGGTATCAAGGACAGCGGCCATCTGATACCGGGGCACGGAGGCGTTTTGGATCGCATTGATAGCCTGACCGCCGCGGTGCCGGTTTTTGCCTGTTTGATGCTGCTGATTTTTAGAGCTATTTAATCGAGGAGCCAGGAGTTATCATGTTGCACTTTCTCTGGAGTCTCGCTGCGTTTATCGTTGCACTGGGCATATTGATTACGGTGCATGAGTTCGGCCATTTCTGGGTGGCGCGCCGGTGCGGAGTCACCGTGGAGCGCTTCTCCATCGGTTTCGGCCGCGCCTTGTGGCGCTGGACGGATCGTCGCGGCACCGAGTATGTTATTGCGGCTATCCCCCTGGGGGGATATGTGAAAATGCTTGATGAGCGGGTGGATACCGTGCCGCCGGAACGCCGTCATGAAGCCTTCAATCATAAAAAGATATGGCAGCGCGCCGCCATTATCAGCGCGGGTCCCATTGCCAATTTTATTTTTGCGGTGTTTGCCTATTGGCTGGTGTTTATTATCGGTGTGCCGAGTTTTCGTCCGGTTATCGGTGAGGTTACCCCTGATTCTATCGTTGCCCAGGCGGAAATTTCACCGGGCATGGAACTAAAGTCGGTTGACGGCATCGAAACGCCTGACTGGGATTCGGTTCGTTTAGAATTGATTGGTAAAATAGGCGACAACCAGACCACGGTGGGCGTCGCTCAATTCGGTTCTCCACAGGTGGAGAGAAAAACCCTCGATTTGCGCAACTGGAAATTCGAGCCGGATAAGCAGGATCCGATTATTGCATTGGGGATCATTCCCCGCGGTCCGCAAATAGAGCCGGTGCTGTCGGAAGTTCAAAAAGCCTCCGCGGCGGAGAAAGCCGGTTTGCAAGCAGGCGACAGGATCGTTAAAGTCGATAGTCGCCCGCTGGTGCGCTGGCAGGATTTTGTTATGCAGGTGCGTGACAAACCCGGCCAGCCGCTGTTGCTGGAAATAGAACGGCGGGGAGAAACGTTGCCGATTACCCTGACGCCCGACGAAAGAACGGTGGGTAGAGGCGAGGTGGAAGGTTTCGCGGGGGTGGTGCCACAAGTGATACCGCTGCCCGAGGAGTATAAAACGATACGCCAGTACGGCCTGATTCCTGCGGTTTATCAGGCTGGCGATAAAACCTGGCAACTGATGAAGTTAACCGTCGGTATGCTGGGTAAACTGGTGACGGGGGATGTGAAGCTGAATAACCTGAGCGGGCCGATTTCAATAGCCCAGGGCGCGGGGATGTCGGCGGAATATGGTTTGGTTTATTACCTGATGTTCCTGGCGCTGATCAGCGTCAACCTGGGTATTATCAATCTGTTCCCGTTACCGGTGTTAGATGGTGGTCACTTGCTCTTCCTGGCGATAGAAAAGCTTAAGGGTGGGCCGGTTTCCGAACGAGTGCAGGATTTCAGTTATCGCATCGGTTCGATTTTGCTGGTGTTGTTAATGGGACTTGCCCTTTTCAATGATTTCTCCCGGCTCTAGCGCCGGGGATTATGTTAGGAAGAACGCATAACCACGATGGCGATGAAAAAGTTGCTCATAGCGTCGCTGCTTCTTAGCAGCGCCACCGTATACGGTGCAGACGGGTTCGTAGTGAAGGACATTCATTTCGAAGGACTGCAACGAGTCGCCGTCGGTGCGGCGTTACTCAGTATGCCGGTACGTGTCGGAGACACGGCCAGTGATGAAGATATCGGCAATACTATCCGCGCCTTATTTGCCACCGGAAACTTTGAGGATGTCCGGGTGCTGCGTGATGGAGATACGCTGGTCGTTCAGGTCAAGGAGCGCCCCTCCATTGCCAGTATCACCTTTTCCGGCAATAAAGCGGTGAAAGAAGAACAGCTCAAGCAGAATCTCGACGCCCAAGGGGTCCGCGTCGGCGAAGCGCTGGATCGCACCACCATCTCCAATATTGAGAAGGGGCTTGAGGATTTTTATTACAGTGTCGGCAAATACAGCGCGACGGTGAAAGCCGTGGTGACGCCATTGCCGCGTAACCGGGTGGATCTGAAATTTGTCTTCACTGAAGGCCTTTCAGCCAAAATCCAGCAGATCAATATCGTCGGCAACCATGCCTTCACCACCGATGAGCTGGTATCCCGGTTCCAACTGCGGGACGAAGTGCCGTGGTGGAACGTCGTGGGGGATCGCAAATACGAGAAGCAAAAGCTGGCGGGCGATCTGGAGACATTGCGCAGCTACTATCTGGATCGCGGTTATGCGCGCTTTAGTATCGATTCCACCCAGGTCAGTCTGACGCCGGATAAAAAAGGCATCTACATCACCCTGAACATTACCGAAGGCGCGCAGTATACGCTGTCCGGTACGGTGGTGAACGGTAATCTGGCCGGCCATTCCGCCGAAATCGACGCCTTGTCCAAGGTTAAGCCGGGTGATTTGTACAGCGGCGCCAAAGTCACCAAAATGGAAAACGACATCAAGCAGCTGCTGGGTCGTTACGGCTACGCCTATCCCCGCGTGGTGACACAGCCCGAGATAGACGACACCGCCAAGACCGTGAAGCTCCATATCAACGTTGATGCGGGTAACCGTTACTACGTTCGGCGCATAAGGTTCGAAGGCAACGACATCACCAAGGATGAAGTCCTTCGCCGTCAGATGCGCCAGATGGAAGGCGCCTGGCTGGGCAGCAATCTGGTGGATCAGGGCAAGGAACGTTTGAACCGGCTCGGCTATTTTGAAACCGTCGATGCCGACACCCAGCGCGTGCCAGGCACCGACGACCAGGTTGACGTGGTTTATAAGGTCAAGGAGCGTAATACCGGCAGCATCAACTTCGGTATCGGTTTCGGTACCGAAAGCGGTGTCAGCTTCCAGTTCGGGATTCAGCAGGACAACTGGCTGGGTACCGGTAACTCGGTGGGTATCAGCGGTACCAAGAACGATTATCAGACCTACGCCGAACTCTCTCTCACCGACCCCTTCTTCACCGTTGACGGTGTGAGCCTGGGGGGACGTATTTTCTATAACGACTTTAAGGCGGACGACGCCGATCTGTCGGATTATACCAACAAGAGCTACGGTATCGGCTCTACGCTGGGCTTCCCTATCAGTGATACCAATTCACTGAACTTCGGCGTGGATTATGTCCACAATGATTTGTCGAACATGCAACCCCAGATTGCCATGTGGCGTTATCTGAATTCCAACGGCATTTTCCCGAAGATCGTGGTGGGTGAAAACGAAACGTCCGACTCCGATTTCAGCGCCGATGACTTCTTCTTCACTTCAGGCTGGAGTTACAACAATCTCGACCGGGGATATTTCCCGACCTCCGGCACCACCGCCAGCCTGAGCGGTAAAGTCACCGTTCCGGGTTCCGATAACAAATATTACAAGGTGACCTTCGACACCACCAGCTATCTGCCGCTGACCGACAATGGCAGCTGGGTGCTGATGGGCCGCGGACGCGCCGGTTATGCCGATGGTTTGAGCGGCAAGGAAGTGCCGTTCTACGACAACTTCTTCGCCGGCGGTTCCACCACGGTGCGTGGTTTCCGGTCCAATACCATCGGGCCGAAAGCCATTTATTACAATTGCGCCGCCGGAGCCACCTCCTACAGCGCCTGTCCGCTGGATAAATCCAGTGACGCGGTGGGGGGGAACGCCATGGCGTTGTTAAGCGCGGAATTGATCGTGCCGACGCCGTTTGTCAGCGCAAAATACGCCAACTCCATCCGTACCTCGTTCTTTGTGGACAGCGGCACGGTATGGGATACCGCCTGGCAGAATACCGCGCAGACCCGCGCGGCGGGGGTGCCGGACTATAGTGAACCCGGCAATATCCGTGTTTCCAGCGGTTTCGCGTTGCAATGGATGTCACCATTGGGGCCGTTGGTCTTCTCCTACGCCCAGCCGGTTAAAAAACAAGAAGGCGACAAAGCCGAGCAGTTCCAGTTTAATATTGGTAAAACGTGGTAGTATTGCGTCGATTTGAAATGATTTTAAACATACATGTAGGGTTAAGGAGTTTATAGTGAAAAAGTGGTTGTATGCCGCGGGCCTCGGATTAGCATTGGCTGCCTCAGCCAGCGTGCAAGCTGCTGATAAAATTGCTGTCGTCAATATTGCGAGTATTTTTCAGCAATTACCTCAGCGCGCTACTGTAGCTGCGCAGCTTGAAAATGAGTTCAAGGGTCGCGCTGCTGATCTGCAAGCTCAAGAAAAGGACCTGCAAAGCAAAATGCAACGTCTGCAACGTGACGGCTCTACCATGAAGGCCAGCGATCGCAGCCGTATGGAAAAAGACGTCATGGCTCAGCGTGAGGATTTTTCCGCCAAAGCCCAGGCTTTTGAGCAGGACAACCGTCGCCGTCAGGCAGAAGAACGCAATAAAATCCTGAGCCGTATTCAGGATGCGGTGAAAACCGTCGCCAGCAAACAAGGCTATGATATCGTTATCGATACCAACGCCGTGGCGTATGCCGGTGCTTCACAAGACATTACTTCCGACGTGTTGAAACAGGTCAAATAAGTCATGCCTTTAATTCGACTTGCTGATTTAGCGCAGCAGTTGGATGCACAATTGCACGGTGATGGCGATCTCGTCATCACCGGCATTGCCTCCATGGGTTCCGCCTCCGCCGGCCAAATCACTTTTCTGGCCGACAGCCGCTTTCATGAAAAACTTTCTACCTGCCAGGCCTCGGCCGTGGTGCTTTCCGCCGCCGATTTGCCTTACTGCAAAAGCGCGGCGCTGGTGGTCAAAAATCCCTATCTGACTTATGCCCGCATGGCGCAACTGATGGATACCACCCCGGCGCCGGCGGAAGATATCGCCGCCAGCGCGGTAATATCCCCGGCGGCGCAGCTGGGCAAGCAGGTAGCCGTCGGTGCCAACGCGGTTATCGAATCCGGTGTCATCCTGGGGGATAACGTCATTATCGGCCCGGGTTGTTTTATCGGTAAAAATAGTAAAATCGGGACAGGCACAAGGTTATGGGCCAATGTCACCGTATATCATGAAGTCCGTATCGGCGAGCATTGCCTGATACAGTCCGGGACGGTTATTGGCGCCGATGGTTTCGGTTATGCCAACGATCGCGGTACCTGGATCAAAATTCCTCAGCTGGGCACGGTGATTGTGGGCGACAAGGTTGAAATCGGGGCCTGTACCACCATTGATCGTGGTGCTCTTGATGATACCGTTATCGGTAACGGCGTCATTATCGATAATCAGTGCCAGATTGCACATAACGTTATTATTGGCGACAATACTGCTGTTGCCGGCGGTGTGATTATGGCCGGCAGCTTGACCATCGGCCGTTATTGCATGATTGGCGGTGCCAGCGTCATTAACGGCCATATGGAAATTTGTGACAAGGTGACCATTACCGGTATGGGAATGGTGATGAGACCTATCACTGAACCCGGCGTATACTCTTCGGGTATTCCATTGCAGCCCAATAAAGTTTGGCGAAAGACCGCAGCGCTGGTCATGAATATCAGCGAGATGAGCAAGCGATTAAAAGCTATCGAGCGAAAATCAGCAAAAGACTAACCGCCTTCGCCAACTGAGCTGATAATGCGCGTTCGGGCCTTATGCCTGACGAAGACATTTTTTTATTTGCGGCCTGCTAATGTACCCATAATCGGGTTATTGCAGGCCGTGTTGTTACTGCCATCGTTTTTTTTAAGACAGGAAGAGTATTTTGACTACTGACACACATACTCTGCAAATAGAAGAGATATTGGAATTATTGCCCCACCGCTTTCCATTTCTGCTCGTGGATCGCGTTCTGGATTTTGAAAAAGGGAAATTCTTGCGCGCGGTAAAAAATGTCTCCTACAACGAGCCGTTTTTTCAGGGACATTTCCCCGGTAAACCTATTTTTCCGGGGGTGCTGATTCTCGAAGCGATGGCTCAGGCGACGGGGATACTGGCATTCAAGAGCGTCGGTAAACTGGAACCCGGTGAACTATACTATTTTGCAGCAGTGGATAACGCTCGTTTCAAACGTCCGGTTCAGCCCGGCGATCAGATGATCCTCGAGGTTGAATTTATCAAAGAGCGCCGCGGAGTTGCTCGGTTCCAGGGAGTTGCCAAGGTAGACGGCGAGATAGCCTGTGAAGCGTCAATGATGTGCGCCCGCCGTCGGGAGTCCTGATAACGTGATAGATCAATCCGCCTTTATCCATCCCAGCTCCATCGTTGAAGACGGTGCCATACTTCATGCCGGCGTCCATATCGGACCCTTCTGCTTTATCGGCCCACAGGTGGAAATCGGCGCCGGTACGGTGCTGAAATCCCATGTGGTCATTAACGGCATCACCCGAATCGGTGAAGAAAACCAGGTCTATCAGTTCGCCACCATCGGCGAAGTGAATCAGGATCTGAAATATGCTGGTGAGCCCACCCGGGTGGAAATCGGCAACCGCAATCGGATCCGCGAAAGCGTGACTATCCATCGCGGTACCGTGCAAGGCGGTGAGGTGACCCGGGTCGGCAACGATAATCTGCTGATGGTCAATACGCACATCGCCCATGACTGTCGCGTGGCCAATCACTGTATTCTGGCGAACAACGCCACCCTTGGGGGCCATGTCTCCATTGATGATTACGCCATTATCGGCGGCATGACCGCGGTGCATCAGTTTTGCTCCATCGGCGCCCATGTCATGGTGGGTGGATGTTCCGGCGTCGCCCAGGACGTCCCGCCCTATTTAATAGCCCAGGGTAATCATGCCACGCCTTTCGGCCTTAATATTGAAGGGCTGAAGCGTCGGGGTTTTGATAAAGAAGCGCTGCAAGCCATCCGTTCCGCCTATAAATTGATCTACCGCAGCGGTAAAACCCTGGACGAGATCAAGCCGGAACTCGAGGTGATGGCGGCACAGCATCCGGCGGTGGGGGCATTCACCGAATTTCTTGCCCGTTCACAGCGGGGCATCATTCGCTGATTATGTCCGCGCCTTCCGTGGTTATCGGCCTGGTGGCCGGCGAGGCGTCAGGGGATATCCTCGGCGCGGGACTGATTCGCGCCCTCCGGCGGCATTTGCCCGAAGCCCGTTTTGTCGGCGTGGCCGGGCCGCGCATGCTGGCCGAGGGATGCGAGGCCTGGTATGAAATGGAAGAGCTGGCGGTGATGGGGGTGGTGGAAGTGGTGGAACGCTTGCCGCGTTTGCTGAAGATTCGCCGTGACCTGACCCGGCGTTTCGGCGCGTTGATGCCGGATGTGTTTGTCGGCATAGACGCCCCCGACTTTAATATCACCCTGGAAGGCCGGTTGAAACGCCGCGGCATCCACACTATTCACTATGTCAGCCCCTCCGTATGGGCCTGGCGTCAGAAGCGGGTGTTTAAAATCGGTCGGGCCACCGACAATGTGCTGGCGTTTTTACCGTTTGAAAAAGCCTTCTACGATCGTTTTAACGTTCCCTGCCAGTTTATCGGCCATACCCTGGCGGACGCCATGCCCCTGGTCCCCGACAAAACTGCGGCGCGGCAAGCGCTGGGTATTCCCGTCGCGGCCCGCTGTCTGGCGTTGCTGCCCGGCAGCCGCAGCGCCGAAGTGGAGATGCTCAGCGCGGACTTCCTGCATACCGCCCAATTGCTCAGCGGGCATTTTCCCGATCTTGAGATCCTGGTACCGCTGGTAAATGCCCGCCGACGCGAACAGTTTGAAAAAATCAAAGCGCGGGCCGCCCCCCGTCTCCGGGTACATTTGTTGGACGGGCACGCGCGGGAAGCCATGATAGCCGGAGACGCCGCCTTACTGGCGTCAGGCACCGCCGCCCTGGAGTGCATGCTGGCCAAATGCCCGATGGTGGTGGGTTATCGCATGAAACCGCTGACCTTTTGGCTGGCGCGCCGGCTGGTGAAAACCCCCTACGTTTCCCTGCCCAATCTGCTGGCGGGCCGTGAATTGGTGACGGAGCTGCTTCAGGAAGAGTGCGTGCCGGAGAAGCTGGCGGCGGCGCTGCTGCCGCTATTGAACAGCGACACCCGCAGCCGGGAACTCAAAGAGACCTTCCTGGAGCTGCATAAAAGTATTCGCTGCAATGCCGATGAGCAGGCCGCCCAGGCGGTCATGAAACTCATAACATTATGACGGAATTGTTTGTCTATCCGATAGCCCGGTGCATCGCCGGCGTCGATGAAGTAGGACGCGGCCCGCTGGTGGGGGCGGTGGTGACCGCCGCGGTAATCCTGGATCCCTTACGTCCGATTTGCGGTCTGGCGGATTCAAAAAAACTCAGTGAAAAACGCCGCCTGGCGCTCTACGATGAAATTCAGGATAAAGCCCTGGCCTGGAGCCTGGGCCGCGCCGAGGCGGTGGAAATCGATCGCTTGAACATCTTTCACGCCACTCTGCTGGCCATGCAGCGGGCGATACAGGGGCTGTCTCTGGCCCCGGATTACGTCTTAATCGATGGCAATCGCTGTCCGGTGCTGCCTATGCCGTCCCTGGCGGTGGTCAAAGGTGATAACCTGGTGGCGGAAATCAGCGCCGCATCGATTATGGCCAAAGTGTCACGAGACCGTGAAATGGCCGAATTGGATTTGGAGTTTCCCGGATACGGTTTTGCTCAACATAAAGGCTATCCCACCGCGTATCATCTGGAAAAACTGGCGCTGCTGGGGGCGACAGTGCATCATCGGCGGAGTTTCGGCCCGGTGAAGCGGGTACTGGGGCTGTGATGAGATTTCGAGATGCCGTGCGGTTTTTAGGCCCATAAATTAAAATACCCTAGATAATTCAAGGCGCAGGAAAGCCAACGCACCTGCAACTTGAAGTATCACGGGTATAATCAACCTTTGGTGGCAGGATAATGACCGAACCCCGTTTTATTCACCTGCGGGTGCACAGCGACTATTCCATGATCGACGGGCTGGCCAAAGTCGGCCCATTGGTGAAAAAAGCCGCGGCGCTCAAGATGCCCGCGCTAGCCATCACCGATTTTACCAACCTGTGCGGACTGGTGAAATTCTACGGCAGCGCCCATGGCGCGGGTATCAAACCCATTGTCGGCGCGGATGTCCTGGTGCAAAGCGAGATGCTGGGAGACGAACTGGCGGAACTGACCATTCTGGCGGCGGACAATACCGGCTATCAAAACCTGACTCTGCTGGTTTCGGAAGCCTATCAGCGAGGCTACGGGGCCGCCGGACCGATTATCGACCGGGATTGGCTGATTACCCACAGCGAGGGTCTGCTGCTGCTCTCCGGCGCCCGCAAAGGGGACGTGGGCAAGTTTCTCCTGCGCGGCAATAAACCGCAGGTGGAGCAGTGCCTGGAGTTCTATAAGCAGTATTTCCCCAATCGCTACTATCTTGAGCTGATACGCACCGGCCGGCCGGATGAAGAGACCTATCTGCACGCGGCGGTGGCCATCGCCATCGAACATCAATTACCGGTGGTGGCCACCAATGATGTCCGCTTCCTCGCCGAGGACGATTTCGACGCTCATGAAATCCGCGTGGCGATCCATGACGGTTTCACCCTGGACGATCCTAAAAGACCCCGTCATTACAGTTCCCAGCAGTTTATGCGCAGCGAAGAGCAAATGTGCGAGCTGTTCGCCGATCTGCCGGAAGCGCTGCTCAACAGCGTTGAAATCGCCAAGCGGTGTAATGTCACTATCCGGCTGGGGGAATATTTTCTGCCGCAATTCCCCACCGGCGATATGTCCACGGAAGACTTTCTGGTGGCCCGCGCCCACGAGGGGCTGGAAGAACGGCTGGCTTTTTTGTTTCCCGACCCGCAGGAGCGCCAGTCCAAACGGACGCCTTATGACGAGCGGCTGGAGCGGGAACTCCAGGTTATCAACCAGATGGGATTCCCCGGTTACTTCCTGATTGTGATGGAATTTATCCAGTGGTCCAAGGACAACGGCGTACCGGTCGGCCCGGGACGCGGCTCGGGTGCGGGATCGGTGGTGGCATACTCCCTGAAAATCACCGATTTGGATCCGCTGGCGTTCGATTTGCTGTTTGAACGGTTCCTTAATCCCGAACGTGTCTCTATGCCCGACTTTGATGTGGATTTTTGCATGGAGAAGCGGGATCTGGTGATAGATCACGTGGCGGAAACCTACGGGCGGGACGCGGTTTCCCAAATTATCACTTTCGGCACCATGGCGGCCAAAGCGGTTATCCGCGACGTCGGCAGGGTGCTGGGCCATCCTTACGGTTTTGTCGACCGCATTTCCAAGCTGGTGCCCCTCGACCCGGGCATGACGCTGGAAAAAGCCTTTGTCGCCGAACCGCAGCTGCAGGCCATCTACGACGCCGACGAAGAAGTCAGGTCGTTGATCGACATGGCGCGCAAGCTGGAAGGGGTAACCCGTAATGCGGGTAAACATGCCGGCGGCGTGGTGATCTCTCCCACCAAAATCACCGATTTCGCTCCGCTGTATTGCGATGCCGAGGGTAATCACCCGGTCACACAGTTTGATAAAAACGATGTGGAATATACCGGACTGGTGAAGTTTGACTTCCTCGGACTGCGCACTCTGACCATCATCAACTGGGCGCTGGAAATGATCAACGCCCGGCGCGGCAGGCAGGGCTTGCCGCCGGTGGATATCGCCGCCATTCCGCTAGATGACAAAAAAAGTTTCGACATGCTGCAGCGCTCGGAAACCACCGCGGTTTTCCAGCTGGAATCCCGCGGCATGAAGGATCTTATCAAGCGTCTGCAGCCTGACTGCTTTGAAGACATGATAGCCCTGGTGGCGCTGTTCAGACCCGGGCCGCTGCAATCCGGCATGGTGGATAACTTTATCGACCGTAAACACGGCCGCGAGGCGCTGTCATATCCGGATATCCAATGGCAGCACGAATCCCTGCGGCCGGTGCTGGAACCCACCTACGGCATTATCCTGTATCAGGAACAGGTGATGCAGATTGCCCAGGTGCTGGCGGGATATACGCTTGGGGGGGCGGATATGCTGCGCCGCGCCATGGGTAAAAAGAAACTGGAAGAGATGGTCAAGCAACGGTCGGTGTTCAAGGCCGGTGCGGAAAGTATCGGCGTCGACGGCGAACTGGCGATGCATATTTTCGACCTGGTGGAAAAATTCGCCGGTTACGGTTTTAACAAATCGCACTCCGCCGCCTATGCGCTGGTATCCTACCAGACGCTATGGTTAAAGGCGCACTATCCGGCCGAGTTTATGGCGGCGGTGATGACCGCCGATATGGATAATACCGAAAAGGTAGTGGGACTGGTGGACGAATGCTGGCGCATGGGGCTGAAGGTCTTGCCGCCGGATATTAACAGCGGACAGTACCATTTCCATGTCAATGACGAAGGTGAAATCGTCTATGGCATCGGCGCCATCAAAGGGGTGGGGGAAGGTCCGATTGAGGCCATTATCGATGCCCGCAACCTGGATGGACACTTCAAAGAGCTGTTTGATTTATGCGCCCGCACCGATATTAAAAAGCTTAACCGCCGGATGCTGGAGAAATTAATCATGTCCGGCGCGTTCGACCGGCTTGGTCCCCATCGCGCGGCGCTGATGAATTCCCTTGGGGATGCGCTCAAAGCGGCTGAACAGCATTCAAAAGCCGAAGCCATCGGGCAGGGTGATATGTTCGGCGTACTGGCCGAGGCGCCGGAAGCGGTGGAAGCCTCTTACAGTACGGTTCCGCCCTGGCCGGAACATGTGGTGCTGGACGGTGAGCGGGAGACCCTCGGGCTTTACCTGACCGGCCATCCCATTACCCGTTATTTGAAGGAAATCGAGCGTTATGCCGGCGGTTTGCGGCTCAAGGACATGCATCCCACCGACCGTGGTAAAATGGTCACCGCGGCGGGTTTAGTGTTGTCGGCCCGCGTGATGGTGACCAAACGGGGCAACCGTATCGGCGTTTGTACCTTGGACGATCGCTCCGGGCGTTTGGACGTGATGCTGTTCACCGACGCCCTGGAGAAATATCAGCATTTGCTGGAAAAAGACCGTATCCTGATAGCCCAGGGACAGGTCAGCTTTGACGACTTTAACGGCGGCCTTAAAATGACTGCCCGCGAGCTGATGGATATCAGCGAAGCGCGTGAAAAATATGCCCGCGGGCTTGCTATATCGCTGACCGACAGGCAAATTGATGACCAGCTTTTAAACCGTCTCCGCTTATCGTTGGAACCGCATCGATCGGGGACGATTCCAGTGCATCTTTATTACCAACGTGAAGATGCTCGTGCCAGGTTAAGATTTGGCGCGACATGGCGTGTCACGCCGACCGACCGGTTGCTGAATGATCTGCGTACTCTGGTGGGCAACGAGCAGGTGGAACTGGAATTTGACTAATATAGGAATAATATGAGTCTGAATTTTCTTGATTTTGAACAGCCGATTGCAGAGCTGGAAGCGAAAATTGACTCGCTGACCGCAGTCAGCCGTCAAGACGAAAAATTAGATATTAATCTGGATGAGGAAGTTCAGCGTTTACGCGAGAAAAGCGTAGAGCTGACCCACAAGATTTTTTCCGATCTGGGCGCCTGGCAAATAGCCCAATTGGCCCGCCACCCCCGTCGGCCGTATACGCTGGATTATATCCAGCACGTCTTCTCTGATTTTGATGAGTTGGCGGGGGATCGCGCTTATGCCGACGACAAGGCCATTGTCGGCGGTACCGCGCGTCTCGACGGACGGCCGGTGATGATTATCGGTCATCAGAAGGGGCGTGAAACCAAAGAGAAAATCCGCCGCAACTTCGGTATGCCGGCGCCGGAAGGCTACCGTAAAGCACTGCGTTTGATGGAAATGGCCGACCGGTTCAATATGCCGTTGCTCACCTTTATCGATACTCCCGGTGCTTATCCGGGGGTCGGCGCGGAAGAGCGCGGACAGTCGGAGGCCATTGCCCATAATCTGCGGGAGATGGCGGGTTTGCGGATTCCGGTTATCTGCACCGTTATCGGTGAGGGGGGATCCGGCGGCGCGTTGGCTATCGGCGTGGGGGATAAGGTCAATATGCTGCAATACAGCACCTATTCGGTGATTTCGCCGGAGGGCTGCGCGTCCATATTATGGAAGAGCGCGGACAAGGCGCCCATTGCCGCAGAGGCCATGGGCATCATTGCTTCGCGCTTGAAGGAGCTGGAGCTGATTGACAGTATTATCCCGGAACCTCTGGGCGGCGCCCACCGCGATGTGCCGGCCATTGCCTCGTCGTTGAAAGCGCAACTGCTGTCGGATCTCGGCGAACTGGATACCTTTAGTGAAGAAGAGTTATTAAATCGCCGTTACCAAAGGTTGATGAATTACGGTTATTGCTGATCGGCCTCCCTTTAACACGATCGTTGCACGCTGGGTGATGGCGGACCTAGCGTGTCATGTCACGCCTGTGGGCGGAAAATCACGCCCGCTTCGACCTCATCGGCGCGGTCTCCCTTTAACAGGTTCGTTGCACGCTCGGTGATCGCGGGCCTACCGTGCTATGTGGTGCTCTGTCGGGCAGAAAAACCATGCCCGACTCGACCACATTGGCACGGTCTCCCTTTAACACGATCTTTGCACGCTCGGTGATGGCGGACCTACTGTGTCAAAGATGGTGTATTGTCATCTATTATTAGACTGAAGGTTTTTCAGCGAAGCAGCCCGGAAAATAAGGATTGGCTGGATGAATATCATTGCAATTTTATGTCCGGAACAGGTGTTTTATAAACATGAACCGATCCGGGAATTGGATGAAGCGCTAAAGGCGCGGGGCTTTCAGCTAGTCTATCCCAACGGCAGCGAGGATTTGTTAAAGCTGATTGAGCAAAATCCCCGGATATGCGGCGTGGTTTTCGACTGGGATCAGCACAGCATGGATCTCTGCACCGAAATCAATGAGCTGAACGAATATCTGCCGCTGTACGCATTTATCAATACACAGTCATCCCTGGATGTGAGTCTCAATGAAATGCGCATGGTCCTGTATTTCTTTGAATACGGACTCGGCGTGGCGGACGATATCAGCAACCGCATACGGCAATACACCGACGAATATATTGACACTATTATTCCGCCTTTCACCAAAGCCCTGTTCAATTACGTCAAAGAAGGCAAATACACGTTTTGTACGCCCGGTCATATGGCGGGCACGGCTTACCAGAAAAGCCCTGTGGGCAGCCTGTTTTACGATTTTTTTGGCGCCAACACCCTCAAAGCGGACGTCTCCATATCAGTGACAGAACTAGGATCCTTATTGGATCACTCCGGACCGCATCTGGAGGCGGAAGAGTTTATCGCCCGGGTGTTTGGTGCCGAACAGAGTTATATGGTAACCAACGGCACCTCCACCGCCAATAAAATGGTGGGCATGTATGCCGCCCCGGCGGGGGGAACGGTGCTGATCGATCGCAATTGCCATAAGTCCCTGACGCATTTGCTGATGATGAGCGACGTGGTGCCCCTGTATTTATGTCCGATTCGCAATGCCTACGGTATTTTGGGGGGCATCCCGAAAAGCCAGTTTCAGCGGGAGAGTATCGCCGCGAAAGTGGCGAATACCCCGCGAGCCAGCTGGCCGGTATATGCGGTAATCACCAATTCTACTTATGACGGCTTGCTTTATAACACCCGGTACATAAAAGAAACCCTAGATGTGCCGGCAATTCACTTCGATTCCGCTTGGGTCCCCTACACCCATTTTCATCCTATCTACCAGGGTAAAAGCGGGATGAGCGGAGAACGAACCCCGGGTAAAGTCATTTTCGAAACGCAATCCACCCATAAGCTGCTGGCTGCGTTCTCTCAAGCATCACTCATTCATATTAAAGGTGATTATGACGAACGTACCTTCAACGAAGCCTATATGATGCACACAACCACCTCTCCCAATTACGGTATTGTGGCTTCCATCGAGACGGCGGCGGCCATGGTGCGCGGTAAATCGGGCCGGCGGCTCATTTTACGCTCCATCGAACGGGCACTGCATTTTCGCAAAGAGGTTCAGCGGCTGCGGGAGGAGTCGGAAGGTTGGTTCTTCGATATCTGGCAACCGGAAATTATCGATGAGGCGGTATGCTGGCCCATTGAACCCGGCGCCCCCTGGCATGGCTTCAAGGGTGCCGATGCGGATCATATGTATCTCGATCCGATCAAGGTCACGATACTGACGCCCGGCATGGATGAATTCGGCGCCATGGCCGATGAAGGCATACCGGCGGCGCTGGTGGCCAAGTTTCTGGATGAGCGCGGCGTGGTGGTTGAAAAAACCGGTCCCTATAATTTGTTGTTCCTGTTCAGCATCGGTATCGATAAAACCAAGGCCATGAGCCTGTTGAGGGGATTGACCGAGTTTAAACGTTCATTTGATCTTAATTTACGCATCAAGAATATGTTGCCGGACCTCTATGCGGAGGACCCTGATTTTTACCGGAATATGCGCATACAGGATTTGGCCCGGGGCATACACAACTTGATCCGCCGGCATCGTTTGCCGCAGCTGATGCTTACCGCCTTCGACGTGTTGCCGGAAATGAAAATGACGCCCCATGACGCTTTCCAGCAACAGGTGCGCGGCAATGTTGAAACCGTGGAGTTGCCGGCGTTAATCGGTCGTATATCCGCCAATATGCTATTGCCTTATCCGCCGGGCGTGCCGGTGGTGATGCCTGGCGAAATGATCACCGAGCAAAGCCGCGGAGTGTTGGATTTTCTTATCATGTTATGCAGTATCGGCATCCAGTATCCGGGGTTTGAAACCGACATCCACGGAGCGCAGCTGACGGAGGACGGCCGTTATCTGGTGCGGGTATTAAAAACCGATCCCGCCGGTGGCGAAAGCCCGGTCTAGCCTGGGACGAAAAATTTTTTGGCCGATGAAATATCAACGATGAATGTGTTGAAATGCTGCGCCATATCGACGGCGGATGCTTCTTTATAAACCGCCCGTCGGGCCACCACGATATCCTCCGCCGCGCCGTAAAGGGTGTCGCCCTGGCAGTTGAGCGTCAGCAACGCCAATAGCGCATGCTGCTCGTGAGGCACGGGGAAACAGGGGCAAAGTAGGGTGATGTCGTCACCCTGTTCGCCAAGGTAAATAAACGTGTCTACATCGATCTTAAAGACATTGTCTTCATCGGGAAGCAGCTCAAAATGGTCATAAACCGACTGAATAAATCTCTCCATTTCAATCACCTATACATAGTCGGATAAGCCTTTACCTCTATCCGCGATTTCATTATTTCCAATACGCTCGCGCAGCGTTAAACCGCCGATAATCGCATTGACCAGTTTGCTGTTTTTAAGGGATTTATTTCCCTCGGCCCCGGTATTGTATTTTTGTATTTCTTGATTGCCGCTATTAAGCAGGACCGTTTGCATCAGGCGCTGTCCCTCTTTATTCAACCTACCAATTGCGTCGCCGGCCAGACCCATATGGGCCGCCGCAGCCGCACGCTTCATTTCCACGTCCAGCATACCGGTGCGATCCTTGCCGCTTTTACAGTTCCAGCAGGGCACAATGCCGATTTCATGGGATAACAATCCGATGCGCAACGCGGCTTTATAGGGTTCGCCGCCGTCGTTATGATGAGATTTGTTAGCAATAATGGTTTTTAATTGCTTTGCCAGCAGGGTCACCCGCTCGGCATTTTTCGGCGCGGTGGCGAGGTATTGCCCCACCCATCCACCGGGAGCGGCATCCGGCGTGAGATTATTCCCTAATAATTTATGTAATGCGCCCTGGTTCATCTTATCCGACATACCATGACCCAATTTTAATAGACCCAATGCCAGTTCGTTAACGCCGAAGTTAAATGCGGCCACATCCACCTTGATATTTACCGGCACCACTTCCCCGTGGGAATTTCTGATATTCAATACCAAGGGCTTGGCGCTAATGGGTGCCCATGCCGCTAACTGGTCGTTGAGTTGGGACTTTTCCGTCAAAGGACCAATATCAACAGGTGTCAGTAAGCTGGTGGATGTCAACGCCAGCTCCACCTGGCCGCCCGCCAAAGCCTGCGCCATTTTGTCCGGTTGCAGGTATAGGGCGGCGGTAACCACCTCTTTGGCCCGGGCCAGCGCTCCCTCGCGGCGTTCTTCGCTATGTGCCATGAGGTCGTAAGGGCTGAGCACCCCATGACGTATGCCCTTAAACAGGGTGCGCCGGGTATCCCCCTGGGCCACGGAAAACGTCGAGGACCACAGGTTCACCGCATGGGTGGTTTCGTCACTGGACTTGCTGCAAATACCCTTGTCGTTATAGCCGGCGGCAAAAACGTTTTCTGCGCCTGATTTCATCTGTGCGGCGGGAATATGGGTGCTGAAAAACTGATTATCGGCATAGCTAAAATCTGTTTTAACAGTATCCCAACGGGCATGATTCAGCAAATCCTTGATATTATTTTCAAGCTGATGCCTGGCTTCCCGTTTCGCTTCATTGCGGCTACAGCCGGTTTTCTCCTTTATACAGGCGGCGAGATTATCGATGATCTCTTTTTTTAACGCCAGCATGGCTGAAATCTCTTTTTTACCCGCCGGCGTCATGATGTCATCAAGGTCATCCTCGTTATCAAGCATCATTTCAAATTCTTCGCTTCTTTTTTGGCCTGCCAAACTGCGAATTGCCCGCCCGCCCGCCCGCAAATGCAACAATCGTAATGATTGTATCTGGCCGCGTACGGTGATTGCCGGCCCCCGGCCCTTGGCAATGCTCGCCGGCGCATGGGGTTGTGGCGTATTAATCTGCCGGAAAATGCTTTGAATAACATCCGACTTGCTCTTGTCGACAACCTGCGCCATTTTTTGCGCCGAATAAAATCGTAAGGGGGCCAATAGTGGATGTAGGGGAAGTCGCATAAGTATCCTTCGGATGCAATCATCCATATATATATGTCATTTGACCTGATAATAGAGCATATAGGTATTGTTGACTATTTAGGAAGTCGACAATAAGCGTTTTATGCATCTTATTGTTAATGCAATTACTAATAAGAAGTTTTAATAATAGGATATCGATCAGCTTGTTTATATCATTGAATTAGGTGCAGCATAGTAGTCTATAATATTAAGAAAATTAATGATGGCTATTTTTCGTTAGACTATTTTATTCCTTTTGGAATCGATAAGGGTGTCGGCCTTGATATGCTCGAGACCGATGACGGACGGATCGATGCCGGGCCTCGATGCCGTCGGGCGCAGGGACTTATTTATCCGGGACCCGCCTCGGGGTATACTCTGCCGATTGACGCGCGGGGCAGCTAATGTGAACCGTAAAAGATAAGCCGGGAAGTGAAACGCTGATGCTTAAACTTAAAAAAATACATCATATCGCCATTATCGCGGCGGATTATGCAGTCAGTAAGCGCTTTTATTGCGATATCATGGGATTTACATTGCAAAGTGAAGTGTATCGCGCTGAGCGGGCTTCCTGGAAAGGCGATCTGGCGCTGAACGGCGTTTATCTCATCGAGTTGTTTTCTTTTCCCGACGCGCCGGCACGCCTTAGCCACCCTGAAGCCCTGGGGTTGCGTCATCTGGCTTTCGGCGTCGACAATCTGGCGGATGCCGTGGCGTCGCTGTCAAACGCGGGTGTTGTGGTGGAACCTATCCGCCGGGATGCCTTGACGGATAAACAGTTTACCTTTTTCAGCGATCCCGACGGATTGCCGCTGGAACTCTATGAAGCCTGATCACACCCCCCGAACCGCCGCCGCGCATGATCCCGTTTCGCCCGTAAACGACCTCGGCTTGGCCGAGGGTGAATTCGCTCAAGTCGTTAGTGAACCACCTCCGGCCGATAAGGATCTAGTCCCAACCCTGAAAGAACTCGCCCCGGACAACAATGACATCGGCCCGTCCGCTGGTGAACTACCCCGCGGCCGGGCGACATCCGATCCCACCATGATGCTTTGCGAATATCTTGCAGAAACATTGGGGTCACGCAGAAGGCTGCTGGTGGCCTTTAGCGGTGGTTTGGATTCCACCGTGTTACTGGATGCCCTGGTCTGGCTGCGGCAGCGGCGATGGCCCGATTTGGCTCTTCGCGGGGTTTATATACACCATGGCTTGAGTCTTCACGCCGATGAATGGGCGGCCCATTGCCGGGCTCAGTGCCTGCGTCTGGACGTGGGGTTTCAATCCATACCGGTGCGGGTCAACCCCGAGTCGGCCGGCCTGGAAGCGGCGGCGCGGGAAGCGCGTTACCTGGCGTTGCAACAGGCGCTGTTACCCGGTGAGACCCTGGTCACCGCTCAGCATCTGGATGATCAAAGTGAAACCTTCCTGTTGGCGTTAAAACGAGGCAGCGGCCCGGCAGGGTTGTCGGCCATGGCGGTATCCACGCCATTTCACGGCCAAGAGCTTTTGCGGCCTCTTCTGGATTGGAGCCGGGGGCAATTGCAAGATTATGCCCGGCGTCGCCGGTTGCGCTGGATTGAAGACGACAGTAACCGGGATGAGCGTTTCGACCGAAATTTTCTTCGCCTGCAAATCATGCCCCTATTGACCCGGCGATGGCCGCATTTCGGCCAGGCGGTGGCGCGCAGCGCCCGGCTGTGTGCCGATCAGGAGGCTTTACTGGATGAATTGCTGCAAGAGACGCTGGAACGGTTAACCCTGCCCGACGGTTCTCTGGACGTCGCGCCCATGGTGGCCATGAGCGCTTCGCGGCGGGGCGCGCTATTACGGCGCTGGCTGGCAGGCGCGGGGGCGCGGATGCCGGCCAAAGATCAGCTGGAGCGCCTATGGGTCGAGGTGGCGCTCAGCAGGCCGGATGCGGAACCCCGTTTTCAATTAGCGGATCGGCAGGTGCGGCGGTTTCGCCATCGGCTGTATCTTTTGCCATTATGGCGTCCGCTGAAAGACCTGATTCTTCCCTGGACGAAAACCAGCCGTCCTTTGGCATTGCCGGATGACCTGGGTTGTTTGCAGCGGACCAGGACGGGTGTGGCGGTGCGGGCCGCCGGTGAGAATGAAAAGGTCACGGTTAGATTTGCCGCCGGCGGCAAATTACATATTGCCGGTCGACGGCACGGACTGAAAATAAAAAAATTATGGCAGGAGCTGGGTATTGCCCCCTGGTTGCGTGAGCGAACGCCCCTGATATTTTATAATGAGGTATTGATTGCCGCGCCAGGGATATTCACCACCCGCGAGGGGCAGACACAGGATGACCAAAGGGTTTGGTATATAGAATGGCTGGGCGGTAAAAACGGCAACGGGCAGTAAGTAGGATACTGCCCGTCAGGGGGAAGGGGCCGCGCGAAGCGGTTAAACGCTGACCACCACCGTGCCAAGCTCCGGATGGGTGAAACTGGCGATATGATCCAACCGCAGGTCGTGACTGGTGCCCGCATCGTCAATTACCAGATATTCCACATGCTTTCTTGAGATCATATCACGCGCTACGCCGTTCACGGTATCTCCATTCCGAAGCGTCAAGGCAAGTACCCAATGGCGCTGACAGGCGAGCTCAAGATTATCGTAATCATCGCAATTAATGGGTTGATATTCTTCATTCGTTGACATAATAGCTCACCTACATGTTACGGCGGTGTTACCGCCTATTCCCTGAGGGCGGCATAAGGAGTCCTCCTGAAGAGGTTCTTATCCCGCCACCATCGTTCAACAGTAATTTCCTTATCAGACTATAGCACAGAGCATCCATTTCTCTGTCATTAATGGCGCCGGTGACCGCCCGTTTTGTCGCTTTTCTGGCGACACACTGGCATTGTCGGTTACACTGCCGGGCCTGAACTAACCGAATGAGGATATAATGGCATTAAAAGCAACCATTCATAAAGCGGCGGTTAATATCGCCGATATGGATCGAAACTATTTCTCGGATGTTAACCTGGTTTTAGCACAACATCCTTCGGAAACGCCACAACGCATGATGTTACGCTTGCTGGCCTGGGTCTATCACGCCCATGACCATCTTGAATTTACCAAAGGTCTCAGCGCGGAAGATGAACCGGCGTTATGGCTGCGCAGCGACAGCGGCGAACTGGAGTTATGGATTGAATTGGGACTGCCGGATGAAAAAAGGCTGCGCAAAGCCTGCCATGTGGCGCGCCAGGTGGTGTTGTATGCCTATAACGAACGGGCGGCGCGAGTTTGGTGGCAGCAGGCCGGGCCAAACCTGACCCAGCACGGTAATCTCTGCGTACGCTTTGTCGATGATGGGCAGATGGCCCAATTGGCGGCTCTGGCAGCACGCAATATGTCCCTGCAGGCAACGCTGCAAGACGGGCTGATGTGGCTTTCCGACCAGCAAACCCAGCTGGAAATCACGTTACAGACCTGGAAAGACGCGGTTTAAGGGTCGTGAATCACGCTTGGGGCCTCACCGCGGGCAACACCCGGCGTCGTTGCGTCGATCCGAAATATCGGCGGCATGAAACCGAATAAAAGAGACTGACAGCCGCGGGCCCCTGCCGGTGCATCCGTTGGCTTAAATATTGATTAACCTGATCCTGCGTTGACTCGGCGCAATCGCAAAAGTTAATGTTCGCTATCATTTATAAATAGACGGTGGCCGCTTCAATAGGACAATGCCTGCGGGTATTTAGGGCCTCGACAACGTTTATTGCGAATAACTCTGGCGAATAAGGATATCATATTTATGCTGACGACGGATAATATCCAATCAAATGCATCTATTCCGGGCAGAAAAGATGAAGGAAATAATAATAAAACGCCATTATTAGAGAAATTTAATTCTATAAAAAATATAAATAATAACGGAGCAACGGTCGATGATATTACTATCGACGTTCAGCTCGGCAATAATGATGCGGATACCGTCGGCAACGAAATTCCCGCAGCGTTTCCCGCCAGGCCCACCAGCGGAAAGGTGGATTGGGGTAAATCAGTCCTAAGCTGGGGTACAAAAATCATAACGCTCATGGCCGGTCTGATGGGCGGCGGGGCGATAGGCTACTATTTACGTTATGGCAACGCCGGGGAGCATGGCAATCACTGGCGGTCGGCATTACCCGCCAACGAACGGCAAGAGTTGAGTGAGATACTTGCCATTGTTCACAACGATTCAGTGGGGGATTTTTTATCAGGCGCTCCGCGTGAGATGCGTTTTACCGAGGCGTTAATCCGCGCCTTTGCCCATATCCGTGTATTAAATAATGTGTCTGATACACCATCGATACCACCGCCTGCGGCAGATAATAATTTACTCTTTCCGACAACAGCCTTGATAAGAAACACCGATCTATCATGGCAGAATAGCAGGGAAAGCTACCGGCCCAGTACTATGAAATATCCAAGCTCTCCCCCGATTTTTTTTACTTCCAAACCAGATAAAAGCCAGCGGCGGAAACAAAAGAAGCGGATAGCGGCGGAGCGGCTGCGAGTGAATACGGCGCGGATGAAGAGGGGCGGGCAGACTGAAATGGGATATTCTCCGGCAGTGGAGTGTATCTTCAAAAGCAACAAACTGAATTATTGGATGCGTATGTTTAATAATAAATTAAGATATTCGATTTTGAATATAGAGTTAAACAAAGGCACGTGGAGTTCGAATTATGCTTTGATGTCTGATACATATTTTGAACATGCAAATAAGAGCGTTAGGATACCACCTGCTCGAAAAAGCCCGCAGGTGGGAGATCGATGGTTGCATACCTATGGCCTGTCCCGTGAATTTTTGGGAACAAGTGAGAATATGAACAGGGATTTGATCGATACAATGTTAAGCGAGATTATATACAGAAAGTTTGGTTTATCTCTTTCATCTGAGCAGTTTTCAAGAATGGTTGAGTTAAATTCAACCTATAAAAGGGATCCACAAGATAATAATGAACCTTTAAAACATTTTTTTCACGGAAGTTATCCTGTTAGGGAAATTTTTTTAAAAGAGCCTTATAAATACTTTTTTGAATTATCTCCATCGGGGAAAAAGCATTTTACCGTACTAAACACCACAATTAAAGAATCAGATGCTGATAATCTTCTATCTTATTTGGAATTTATTATAAACGGAGAAACACCCAATGTAATGGATGAATTTTACCATATATTGAAGTTTATCAGCGCAAGCCAGGATATTGATGATGCCTATATTGTCATGGCAAAAAATCGGCTGGTGGCCGCATTATTTCCTATAATCAATGATGTGCTTTACCAGGAAGTGAGAAACATTGTCGAACATTGGATGGATGGCCTGATCGAGGAAAAATTAGTCGGTTTTTCTACTTCGGAAGGTCGTTTTATGGTGCCGGGTATCGTTGCCATCACTGAGCCGACAGGAGGAATATTGATCTCCCTGGCTACCGGGGCTCTTTATCTATGGACGCCAAACGACGTGTCCCATGAGCTGAAAAGCTTTATTTGCGGCCATCTTTCAGTCCAGCAGCAGGAGTGGTTTGAGTCTGTCTCCATAACGCCTTATCTGGACGTGGACGCCTGCGTTTTATACCCCGCTATCATCTTAATGGCTTCAACTGATATTTGGCACGATCTTAAAAACTTGGATATTGAAAAATTAGATGAGCACCTTGATTATCATTCTTTAGCTATTGCCGGTTTGACAGACAGCAACCATGATCCTGCCCTACAACAGCGTTTGCTAGCCGCCGCTAACGCTGTTTCAATCCTGGCCTTTTTTATCGCCGGCGGTTCACCTGCCGGCTGCGTTGCCATAATGTTGGGTAATCTGGCGGCGGGAGTGAGCAACGCTATATATCTCCAGCGCGCCCTTGACGAACAGGACCCGCAAAAGCGCGGGGAGGCGTGGCATTCCGCGCTTTTCAGTCTCTTTATTACCGGATTGGGCGGCGCGGGCGATCTGTATAGGCTGATAAAAGCCGAGGGTAGCCAAGGATATGCATTGCTCAATGGGGCGGTGACTCAACTCCAGCAGGTGCTCGGACGCGGTACCCTGGCTGAGGAGGCCGAGACATTTATCCAGGGGGATGCCCGTGAACGTGCGGTTATGCTTTTGAAGGGCTTGCTATCAGATACAGACACGCCGTTCGATATGTTCGGTAAAAACAGCGTTGAGGCAATGGTTAAGCTTTTGCGGATGTGCGGTCGAATCAGTGACGCACAATATCAATACGTACTTGAAAACTCGGCTATCTCCGACATTCTAGGCCAAAAAATTCCTATCGCCGACAAGGACCTGTTGCCCTCCATTCCTGCCGGCAATGTGATTGCCATCTTGGACAATGACAGCCATGAATTAAGGCTACTGCTGCTTTGCCTGGGTGATAATCGATTTGGCGGGTACAATTTACAAGAATTAGAACAGACAATTCCTTCTTCAGGATGGCAAGTGGTAAATAACCATCATTTCCGCTTTATCAATGATGAACTGATGTTAAAAAATGGCAATTCAGCTACCGCCTACGTTGAGAAATTTCATGCTGAATTGATCGCTCCCGTTGAAGCGGAATTGATAGAGCGTGACAGTGCCATTGCGACCAAATTTAGACGTTATTGTAATCTATACAAATTTAATAATAATATTGAGGGCCTGCTTAATGGTGTGGAAAGATTTGCTCTCAATAATGGGTTTGATGATATTCAATATCGTGCCTTATTCATATTCGATCCCCGATTGGAAAATCACACAATCCGGCATTATGTTGTTGTAGCTAAACGGGGAGCTTGTAATTATATTCTGGAGCCTCATGCTGAAAATATCAGTTTTTTAAAATTACCGGATATCGAAGACGTCGCTATTCTAACCGAGGAACAATGGGGCGAAAGCTTTAAAAACTCCGAGACCGGCGCCTTGGTCACTTATAAGGATTTTGCCACAGAACAAATGGCTCTAGACTATAAACACACATTCAATATCTATGGGGATAATGAGAAACTCCTTTCGTCGCCACCGGGTTTTATCGAGCTGATGGCACCCTCCGCCCCAATCACGTTCTCGATGTTCATGTCTCATTATGACGGAGTGGAACGACAACTGCTGCTGCAAAAAAAAGTGCGCGGCATCATTACGAAAGATCGAAAATCAAAAAATGATTATGAATTTATACTATCGGTTTTGAAAAATATTAATGCCCTGACGAATGCACATAAAGAACAGCTGCTGACGCTGTATAGAGACAACCCGCAAAGCGCCATCAAGGGAATCATTAACGACCCCGTACCTGTTGAAAGCTTTAACGATATGTTGCGCATCGAGCCGGGCAAGCTGGTACGTTTAACCGAGATGGATGACGGCGCAATTTCACATATCATGATGTGCGTTGGAAACGGCAGATTTGCCAGCATGAATAATAGTATCCTGGATAGCGGGCTAACGGATGAAAAACGCATTCTAATCGGCGAGCAACTGGGTGTGTTCCATGAAGGAACGTTATGTTCATATGATCAAAACAACCGTTTTATCGTCGAGAAGGGGGATTTCTCGACCTTGAAGGTGCCGCATAAATCCCTTATGGAAATCGCGCAAGATCTTGACGGCAGGCCGGACAGTGAAAAAAACGGCATTCGCTTTGTACTGAATATGCTGGTGACCGGCAAAAAACTGGTGCCCCAGCAAGCCGATGCTCTTGAACGATTGGCCACCTTGATGATGAGTAAGCTTGATGGTGATATACTCTCGACAATAAAATTGAATAAATTTTTGGCTATAGATAAATATATTGATAATAATGCCGAACTTGAAAGGGTTCCAGCGGGGAAACTGGTGGTATTTTATACCGAAGAAAAGGATTTTCACCCGTTGGTTAGTCTTGGTAATAATCGTTTCGCCGGCGCCAATAATCATCTGATTAACCATGAAATCGATGCTAATAAGATAATAATTTCTTCGCAGGAAATAGGTGATATTGTCGATGGTATAAGACTCAATAATCAAAACAACTTCAAAGTGGCGCTGGGTGATGTTAATTTGGAGAAAACCCGTATTTCTGCCTTACTGGGGCCGGATGGGCGTATTGAGTATGTTCGCGATGGGTTGAATAACTTGCAAATGGAAATTAAGGCCCATGGCGCGCTAGCCAGCATCAATCATTATGACGCTATTGAACTATCGGACATTATCAACGGTATACATCGCTCGCTATATCCGGATTTGCCCCTTAACCATATTGAGCTTATCTCTTGTTTTGGCGCTTTAGGCGGGCGCCGTTCGTCCGCCCAGGTTATTTCCAACAGGCTTGGCGCCACGGTTGAAAGCTATAGGGGTATCATCAGCGACAGTAAATCGCGCAAGCGGGGTTCAGGTATTATGTTTATGCCCCGGCCTGGCTACGGCGTTGAAAGAATTCGGGAAAATGAGCGCTGGCACCGGAGAATCCATGATTTTATCGAAGATGCGCTAAGTCTGTTCGGCCATCTGCCGTTTCAACGCCATAGCCGGGCCATTAGTGAACACACGCCCTTCGCCATGGTGGTTATTGACGTCGTGCACTTTCTCAGGAAAGAAATCAGCGCCTCAACGCTGATACGTCAATATCCCGACCTGATGTCCGAAGAGTCTCTCCGCCAGGCCGCGTTGTTGGCAAACCCCACCAATAGGGAAGAGATGCTGATAGCCGCCATGCTGACCATATTTTATGGTAACAGCGATATGACCAATGCCATGGATGCCTATATTTTGTCCAGGGAATATAAAAATCAGCCCTCAGGGCCGGTGGTGGTGAATGGCGAGAACTTGCGTCATTCGCTGCTTTGGGAAGATATCGAACCCTCACTGGCTACATTCCGGCAGCTGCCGTCGGTCATTGTTGAAAACGATTTGTTAAGCGGGAGCAATATTTATGTTTCCATGGAAAACGATGAATCTGACCTAAAGGAATATATGATCCGCGTCGGCAGTGAATGTAATAATAAGAGACTATGGCCACTGTTGCTCGCCAACTTTTTTCGCGAGCAGTCGGAATCTTTTCCCATTTTGGCTGGTGTAAGGGAACAGGATATCTTAAGCATGGGATTCGACTTTACCCAATTTCATTTTTATTTGAATTCTTGGTTCAGAAATGATTTCAGCCTGCAAATAGACATGGTCGCCGCTGAGATCAGCCCCGAACCATGCCTGCCTGCGAACTATGTCCATTTTGCCGGCAGGGGACGGCGCGTCACAGATACCCGGGATGATATTGGATTGGGTCACTCTTTGCTATTGGAGCAGGAAGGATGGCTGGCTTTGCAGGTAAAAGAGACATTGGCCGTCGAACGCCCGTCCGGGCCCAGCCATAGCGCACAAGATGACGCAGTGACTTCACCATTGCAGTCCATGTCCAGGGTCGTCATGACGCTGGTGGAAAATAATGAAAGATTTATTATGCTGCAGAGAAAAATTCCCAAGGAAATATTATCAAATCCGGGGGAGATCGCTTTCTTTATTGCCGGAGAGATTAATAAATACACACAAAGTATCAAGCTGGGGGCAAAAAACAGCCAGGACATCATACCTGTGAGGTCAAATTTATCAAATTTTGTCTATGGCGATCCCGTGGCCCTGCAAAAAAGCTGGATATTGATCAATTTGATCCACAATGATTAGCGAATTACGTACGTGCAGTCAGTCAATATAGCAAAAAATACCCGGCCGGTTGTGCCACCGGGCCGGGTAGTCTATGTGTCGAAGCTCCACGTTGTGCCTTGCTGATTTCACCGGCCAGGCAGCAGACAATTTCGCTATGCCTGGCTGATTCATCGGCCTGGCAGCAGGCGTTATCGCTGCGCCTTGCTGATTCATCGGCCAGGCAGCAGGCATTATCGCTGTGCCTTGCTGATTTCACCCACCAGGTAATCGACGATCTCGCTGATTTTTATCATCTGTTTTTCACCGGAACCGCGGTGTTTATATTCGACCTCTTCACTGTCGAGATTGCGATCGCCGATAACAATGGTATGCGGTATGCCAATCAGCTCCATGTCGGCGAACATGACCCCCGGCCGTTCCTTGCGATCGTCCAGCAGCACCTCAATGCCTTTGGCGCGCAAAGTCGCATATAAATCCTCGGCGGCATCTTTAACCCGAAAAGACTTATGCATATTCATCGGCAGGATGGCAACATGAAACGGCGCTATGGCTTCCGGCCACAAAATCCCGCGCTCATCATGGTTTTGTTCAATGGCCGCGGCCACGACACGGGTCACCCCGATACCGTAGCAGCCCATGGTCAGCGTTTGGTTGCGTCCGTCTTCTCCCTGAACCGTGGCCTTCATCGCATCGGAATACTTGGTGCCGAGCTGGAAGATATGTCCCACTTCGATACCGCGTTTAATCAGCAGCGTGCCCTTGCCGTCAGGGCTGATGTCTCCTTCCACTACCTTGCGCAAATCGGCAACCTGCGGCAGCGGCAGATCGCGCTGCCAGTTGATGCCGAAATAATGCTTGCCGTCGATATTGGCACCGGCGCCAAAATCGCTCATGACCGCCACGCTGCGATCGACCACCAGCGGCAGCGGTAAATTCACCGGTCCCAAGGAGCCGGGACCGGCGCCAATCGCCCGGCGGATCTCCTCTTCGCTGGCGAATTCCAGCGGGCTGGCCACCTGGGGAAGCTTCTCGGCCTTGATTTCGTTAAGCTGGTGATCGCCCCTTACCAGCAGCGCCACCAGGGGATAACCGGAATCTTCCCGGCCATGGACAATCAGGGTCTTGACGGTTTTTTCCACCGGCAACGCAAACTGTTCCACCAACTGAGCGATGGTTTTGGCGTCGGGCGTATCCACCAGACGCAGCTCCTCGGCGGCTTCGCCACGCGGGGTAGCCGGCGCCACGGCTTCCGCCAGTTCGATATTGGCGGCGTAATCGGAACCGCTGGAAAAAACGATATCATCTTCGCCGCTGTCCGCCAGTACCTGAAACTCATGGGAAGCGCTGCCGCCGATGGAACCGGTATCGGCCTGCACGGCGCGGAAGTTCAGGCCCATGCGGGTGAATATCGCGCTGTAGGCTTGATACATCGCATCATAGGTGGCCTGCAGGGATTCCTGCGTGGTGTGGAACGAATAAGCATCTTTCATGACAAATTCACGTGAGCGCATCACGCCGAAACGCGGGCGGACTTCGTCGCGGAATTTGGTTTGGATCTGGTAAAAGTTCAGCGGTAATTGTTTGTAGGAACTGATTTCATTGCGTACCAGATCGGTGATGACCTCTTCGTGAGTCGGGCCAAGCACGAACGGCCGCTCGCCGCGATCGTTAAAGCGCAGCAGCTCGGGGCCGTACTGCATCCAACGGCCGCTTTCCTGCCACAGGTCCGCCGGCTGGACCACCGGCATGGATATTTCAATGGCGCCGGCATTATTCATCTCCTCGCGCACGATGGTTTCCACCTTGCGCAAAACCCGCAGTCCGGTAGGCAACCAGGTATAAAGGCCCGAGGCCAGCTTACGGATCATTCCGGCGCGCAGCATTAACTGATGGCTGATGACTTCTGCATCGGCGGGAGTTTCCTTAAGGGTGGAGAGTAGATATTGGCTAGTACGCATAATAATCAGGTTCCAAAAGGACGGCTAAACGTCACGGCTGCTTAACGGCAGCGAAATATAAAAAGTGGCTTAGTTTACCAGTGCCGGCGGGCGGTCAAAAGAGACAGGACAAAAAATTAACCAAAAGCGTCTACTCAGCATCTTCAATGGCAATGACGTCGGCACTATTGCCGGATACGCGCCAGCGGATATTGAATTCCATCAGCCGTACCGCATAGGTTTGCTCGCCGGCGTGTGTTTTGCGATAGGCCGGGCGGGGATCCTGCGCCAGTACATCGGTGATGAAACGTTGCAGGTAGGGATAACGGGGGGCCAAGTCCTCCAAACGCGCGGCCGCGTTAGCGGAGAAACTCACCGCCATATGGGCGGAAGGGGCCTGTTGTGCAAAACCCGCCCGAGCCGCCGGGATACTCTCCGCATAAGGCAGATAAGGTTTGATATCCACCACCGGGGTACCGTCCACCAGATCCAGGCTGCCCAGTTCAAGTATCACCGCCGATTTGAGAATACGTATGCCGCGCAGGGCCACCAGGGACATGCCGAGAGCATTGGGCCGAAAGGTGGAACGGGTGGCGAACACGCCGACCCGGCTATTGCCGCCCAGGCGCGGCGGGCGCACCGTGGGATGCCAGCCTTGACCCATGGTCTGGTTAAAGATGAACAGCAGCCAGATATGGCTGAACGACTCCAGACCGCGTACCGCCTCCGGCTGATTATAAGGCGCCAGTAAATGCAGTTCGCCGGTGCCGTCCGGCACCAGCCCCGGCTGTCGGGGTACCGCGAATTTCTCTTTATAGGGTGAGCGGATCACGCCGATTTGGCTAAGACCGAACTCGCTCATTGCGTCACTTTAAGCGCCGTACCCTGGCAGACCGCCTGTGCATAACACCCGGCCACCGACCTGACCATTTCGCATTGGTGCAACAAAACGGCGTTGCCCTTCATATGGGCTGCCCGTACCTGCATGTCTCTGCGCGCCGCGGCGATACTCGGCGGCGGATCCTGCAGATTGACCTGACAGGTTGAGCCATAGACTTCCCCTAAATCACGAAAGGGCTTGCCCACCAATTCTTCCGCGGATTTATATAATTTTGCCGGTAGCGGGCGCACTGCGGGTTTATGGCTCGTTAAGGGGCTGCTCGACGGGGTGATGGCGGTATTTTGATTAGCGGTTGATGACGCGGGCGAATGTATCCATGAACATCCTGTCAGCGAGAGCACCAAGATACATCCTGGTAAGGCACGCATACGTATTCCTCGGAGTGGAGTTGTTATTTAACTGGCGCTATTGAATCAATGTACGGACCAAATAACAAGGCGGGCCGAAGCCCGTCTTGATAAAATCGCACTAAAGTGACAAATAAAATATTACCAGCCTTTAACGGCTCCGCCATTAAAGATTTTATTAGCCGCGTCGTTAACTTCATCTGACTCATAGGCCTGGACGAATTTTTTCACGTTTTCAGCGTTTTTATTATCTTCACGGGCCACGATCAGATTGACATAAGGAGACTCTTTATCTTCTACAAACAGCCCGTCTTTGGTGGGCGTCAGGCCAATCTGGCTGGCATAGGTGGTATTAATAATGGCCAGGGCGATCTGCTGGTCGTCAAGGGAACGCGGCAACTGCGGCGCTTCCAATTCCACCAGTTTCAGGTTTTTCGGATTTCCCACCACGTCCAGTACGGTGGGCTGCAGTCCGGTACCGTCTTTCAAAGTGATCAGACCGACTTTTTGCAGCAGCAGCAGGGAACGGCCCAAGTTGGTGGGATCGTTGGGCAATGCTACCTGAGATCCATCTTTCAATTCACTGAGGGATTTAATCTGTTTTGAATAACCGGCAATCGGGTAGACAAAGGTGTTGCCTACCGGAACCAGTTTATACCCGCGATCCTTGATTTGTTGATCGAGATAGGGTTTGTGCTGGAAGGCATTGGCATCGATATCCCCTTTGCTGAGCGCTTCGTTGGGCAGAACGTAATCATTGAAGGTCACCAGTTCCACATCAAGTCCGTATTTCTCTTTGGCGACTTTCTGCGCGACTTCAGCCACCTGCTGTTCCGCGCCGACAATAACTCCCACCTTGATATGGTTCGGATCTTTCTTATCCGGTCCACAGCCTGCCAGGGCCAAGACGCCTACCAATGCGCCAACGGTCGCCAAGGCTTTAAAATTAAAAGACATATCCCTTTCCTCTTCTGTATAGATTAATGTTGCATTTACCCGTCATACTTCAAGTTGCAGGTGCGTTGGCTCTCCTCGCTCATCCCAGTCACTTACCCGAGTAAGCTCCTGGGATTCGCTGCGTTGCCGCCTTCCTACAACTCGAATTATTTAGGGTATAGAGCGCCGGTAAGGCGGCTTCATTTTTCATCGACTACTTGTCATTTGTGGGTGACCGCTTTAACGATCTTATCCCCGCTGATTTGAATCAAGAATACCAATATCACCAGTAAGATCAGTACGATATTCATCACCGTGGCGTTATATCCGATATAGCCGTATTGAATACCGATTTGCCCGAGACCGCCCGCGCCTACCGCGCCGCCCATCGCCGAATAGCCCACCAGGGTAATCAGCGTAATGGTGGCGGCATTCACCAGGCCGGGCAGGGCTTCGGGTAACAAAACCTTTCGGATGATTTGCATCGGCGTTGCGCCCATGGCGCGAGAGGCTTCAATTAGGCCGGTGGGTATTTCCAGCAGCGCGTTCTCAACCATCCGGGCAATAAAGGGCGCGGCGCCCACCGTCAGCGGCACGATGGCCGCCTGCAGCCCGATGGAGGTGCCGACGATCATGCGGGTAAACGGGATCATCCAGACCAATAAGATAATAAACGGAATGGATCGGAAGATGTTAACCACCGCGGATGTGGTGCGATAAAGCCTGGGATTTTCGATAATCTGCCCGGGGCGGCTGGTATAAAGCAAGACGCCGATGGGCAATCCCACCACAAACCCAAAGAAACCGGAAACAAAGGTCATGGCCAGCGTCTCCCAGATCCCCTTGGCAAACAGTCCTAACATGGCCTCAGACATAACCTAGTACCTCCACCTTGACGTGCTGTTGCTGCAAAAAGGCGATGGCGGCGCGGGAGCTTTCCGCATCGCCCGCCATCTCCGTCAGCATAATGCCGAACTTAACCCCGCCGGCGTAATCCATCTGGGCGCTGATAATATTGTTATTGACGTTGAAACGCCTGGCAGCTTCGGACAACAGCGGCGCATCCACCGACTGGCCGGTAAACTCCAACTGCAGTATGGGGATCTTTCCCTCCCCAGCCTGAGGCGTCATACGCTGCAAATAATCCTCCGGAATATCGAGGTGCAGGGTAGAACGGATGAACTGTTGGGCCAGCGGCGTTTTCGGATGGGAAAACATTTCGCTCACGGTATCTTGTTCTATCAACTCTCCTTGGCTGATGACCGCGACCTGATCACAGATGCGTTTGACTACGTCCATTTCGTGAGTAATTAATAAAATGGTCAATCCCAGCCGGCGATTGATATCCTTGAGTAATGCCAAAATCGAACGGGTGGTTGCCGGATCCAAGGCACTGGTGGCCTCATCGCACAACAGGACTTTGGGATTACTGGCCAAGGCGCGGGCGATGGCTACCCGCTGTTTCTGGCCGCCGGACAAATTGGCCGGATAGGCATCGGCTTTGTCTTCCAATCCCACCAGGATCAATAATTCCGACACACGTTTTCTGATTTCATTTTTCGGCAGATTGTCCAACTCCAGCGGCAGGGAAATATTGCCTGAAACCGTGCGGGAAGACAGTAGGTTAAAATGTTGGAAAATCATGCCCATTTGTCGGCGGGCAATGATAAGTTGCCGCTCCGGCAAGGTGGTCAAATCCTGCCCATCCACCAATACCGAACCGCTGGTAGGTCGTTCCAACAGGTTTACGCAGCGAATCAAGGTGCTTTTGCCGGCGCCGGACGCGCCGATCACCCCGTATATCTGGCCGGCGGCGACGTGCAGACTTACGTCAGACAATGCGGCGATGGTCTGCGATCCCTGGATAAAGTGCTTGGTAATATGAGAGAGTCTAATCATATTTTTTTATTGTAAACAGTTACCTGTGGCAAGTATGAAATTAAGTTATTAACACCCACGGGCATCAATGGAGTGGATGTTAGGGCGTCTAGACGTCTAAGTCAACCAGGATTCATTTTCTAGGTTTTCCACTGTCTAAAACGTGCGATACTAGCGGCTGTTTATATCCTCAGGAGCCAATCAGTGGCAGAGCTCGTTCCCGCAATATTTTTAGACCGTGACGGTACCCTCAATGTCGATCACGGTTACGTATATGAAATCGATGATTTTCAGTTTATAGACGGCGCTATTGAAGCCATGCAGGAACTGAAAAAAATGGGTTTCGCCCTTGTGGTGGTCACCAATCAGTCCGGCATTGCCCGCGGTAAATTCACGGAAGACCAATTTACGCGCTTAACCGAGTGGATGGATTGGTCGCTGGCGGACCGCGATGTGGAACTGGACGGTATCTATTTCTGCCCGCACCATCCGGACATCGGTGAAGGCGAGTATCGTCAGGATTGCGACTGCCGCAAACCCAAACCCGGGATGTTGCTGGATGCGCAAAAATTCCTGCACATCGATATGGCGGCGTCTTATATAGTGGGCGATTCGATCAAAGATATCCAGGCCGGCAAAGCGGCCGGCGTCGGCACGACGGTATTGGTTCGTACCGGCAAACCGATCGGCGCCGAGGGTGAACAGTTGGCGGATTGGGTCATTGATAGTTTGGCACAGCTGCCGGATGCGATAAAACGGCAGTCGGCAACGGCATAACGGGCGGTTTTTGACCGGTTGAAAAAAAAGTGGTGATATTTGCTTGCCATTTTGCAGCACC
>NZ_JAAVUT010000002.1 GCF_018449575.1 Sodalis sp. dw_96
CCTAGCGTGCCATGAGGCGCTTGGTCGGGCGGAAAAACCACGCCCGATTCGACCTCATTGGCGCGCTCTCCCTTTAACAGGCTCGTTGCACGTTCGATGATCGCAGGCCTAGCGTGCCATGAGGCGCTCGGTCGGGCGGAAAAACCACGCCCGATTCGACCTCATTGGCGCGCTCTCCCTTTATCAGGCTCGTTGCACACCGATGATCGGATATCACCCTGGCAATAGCGCTGGAACCGGGTCAGGGCCTGGGAGAGATGTTTTTGACGGTGGTGCACCAGATACAGGGTGCGCATCAGCGGCGGCAACGGCAGGGTAAGCGTTACCAATGTGCCCAGGGCCAGCGCTTCGGCCACCACCCGTTGGGACAGGCAACTGATGCCCAGGCCGTGGCGTACCGCATGTTTAATGGCTTCCGAGTTACCGAGCTCCATGACCGACTGGAAACGGGGCAGCTGCGCCAGCAGGAGATAATCGACGATTTCCCGGGTGCCCGAACCCTGTTCCCGCAGTATCCAGGGCGCGTCCGCGAGCTCTTCGAGGGTTAAGGACCGGCCCGCCAGGGGATTGTCCGGCGCGGCGAACACCACCAGTTCGTCCCGCAGCCAGGGCTGCGTCACCAGCGCCGGATTATGGCTGGGGCCTTCAATCAATCCCAAATCGACGCGAAAATCCATTACCGCGTTGATCACATCCTGGCTATTCCCCACCTGCAACCCCAGCGGGGCGTCGGGAAAATCCCGCCGATAAGCGGCAATGATTTCCGGCAGAATATAATTGCCGATGGTACTGCTGGCAAACAGACGCAATGCGCCGTTGCCCTGATGAAACAGCCGGCCTATCTCCCCGGCCTGCTCAAGCAGCGCCACCGCGCGGGGATAGAGAAGCCGGCCGTGCTCGTTCAGCACCAGCCGTTTACCCACGCGATCGAACAGCTTGACCGCCAGCTGATTCTCCAAATCGGTCAGCGCCGCGCTCACTGCCGACTGTGAAAGCGCCATGACAGTGGAAGCCTGGGTTGTGGAACCGCTTTTCAAAACCTCGGTAAAAATTTCCAATTGGCGCAAGGTGATATGCATGAGACGCTGAGATCCTGCTATTAGGGGGTAACGCCCCAATAATGTATTATTGCTGGTTATGAGCATGTTAACCCATCGAAATTCGAGGAGAAAGTCATGAAATTTGTTGGTGCCCATGTCAGCGCCGCGGGCGGAGCGGATCAGGCGGTTATACGAGCCCATGAACTCGAAGCGACGGCGTTTGCTTTATTTACCAAGAACCAGCGGCAATGGAAAGCGTCGGATCTGGATAAAGGCGATATTGAAAAATTCCAGGCCGCCTGCGAAAAATACCAATTCTCGGCCGCGCAAATCCTGCCCCACGACAGTTACCTGATAAATCTCGGCCATCCGGTACAAGAAGCGCTGCAGAAATCCCGCGACGCCTTTATAGACGAAATGACCCGCTGCCGGCAACTGGGGTTGACCCTGCTGAATTTTCATCCCGGCAGTCATTTACAGCAAATCGATGAAAAAGAATGTCTGGCGCGCATCGCCGAATCCATCAATATCGCCCTGGAAAAAACCGACGGCGTGACGGCGGTGATTGAAAATACCGCCGGCCAGGGCAGCAATCTGGGGTTTCAATTCGAACATCTGGCGGCGATTATTCATCAGGTGGAAGACAAAAGCCGGGTGGGGGTCTGTATCGATACCTGCCACGCCTTTGCCGCCGGTTACGATCTGCGCACCGAAGAGGCCTGTGAGCAGACCTTTGAGGACTTTGCCCGTATCGTCGGCTTTAAATATTTGCGCGGCATGCACCTTAACGACGCCAAAACCCTATTAAACAGCCGGGTCGATCGCCATCACAGCCTGGGAGAAGGTAATATCGGCAAAACCGCGTTTGCCTGGATTATGGGCGATCAGCGCTTTAATGGTATCCCGCTGATCCTGGAGACGGTGAATCCCGCCATCTGGCCCGATGAAATCGCCTGGCTGAAATCCATGGACGGCGGAGATAAAAAATAATGAGTTCGGCAGCCCGGAGTGGATCGGGCTGCCGGACCTGTCAGGCCAGCGCCTTGGCCAGTTCCTGATCCGGACGCTTCAACACGGAATACAGCACGCCCAGCAGCAGGGTGCCGGCGGCGATGGCCACCAGGTACAGGAACACCGGCGTAATGGCTCCCGGGATCAGCAGGACAAACATGCCGCCGTGGGGCGCCATCAGTTTCGCGCCGAAGTACATGGACAATGCCCCGGTTACCGCGCCGGAAACCATGCAGCTAGGGATAACCCGAAACGGATCCCGCGCGGCAAAAGGAATCGCGCCCTCGGTGATGAAACACAGGCCGAGAACAAAGGCGGCTTTACCGGCTTCGCGTTCGGTCTTTTCAAACTTATTACGCCCCAGCAACGTGGCAACGGCGATGCCCAACGGCGGCACCATCCCCGCGGCCATCACCGCCGCCATCGGCGCGTAAGTCTGGGTACTGAGCAGCGCCACGCCGAAAGCATAAGCGGCTTTATTAATCGGACCACCCATATCACTGCACATCATGGCGCCCAAAATCGCGCCCAGGACGACGGCATTGGCGGTGCCCATGGATTGCAGCCAACCGGTTAGCGCGGTGAGGATTTTCGCCACCGGTGTACCCACTACGTAAATCATTACCAGGCCGGTTATCAAACTCGCGATAAGCGGGATTATCAATATCGGCTTCAGCGCGGCCATGCTTTGCGGCAAAGGCAGCTTGGTGCTGATAAGCTTCGCCACGTATCCGGCCAGGAAACCGGCGATGATGCCGCCGATAAAACCGGCGCCGGTGCTGACCGCCAGCATGCCCCCCACCAGTCCCGGCGTAAGCCCCGGCCGATCGGCGATGGAAAAGGCGATAAAGCCCGCCAGTACCGGGACCATCAGCGCAAAAGCCGATTTGCCGCCGATTTGCATCAATGCCGCAGCCAGCGTACCGGGCTGTTCAAACGCATGGATACCGAATATAAAGGATAAGGCGATGCACAGCCCCCCGGCCACCACCATCGGCAGCATGTAGGATACGCCGGTGAGCAAATGGCGGTAGGGCCCGGTAGTGGTCTTTTTCTCTTGAACCGCCGCCGCGCCGCTTTTTTGCGTATCCGGCTGATAAACAGCGGCTTCCTGCACCGCTTTATCCAGTTCCTGCGCGGTCTTTTTCAGCGCCAGTCCGGTACTGGTGCGGTACATGGGCTTGCCGGCGAATTTAGACAGATCCACTTCGATGTCCACGGCCACGATTACCAGATCCGCCTGCCGGACCTCTTCATCGGTAATGGCGTTACCCGTCCCCACCGAGCCGCGCGTTTCCACCTTGACCCACCAGCCGCGTTTTTTCGCTTCCCCTTCTATGGCTTCCGCCGCCATATAGGTATGCGCCACCCCGGTGGGACACGCGGTAACGCCGACAATGCGTTTCGGACCGACGGAGGAGCTTAACGGCCCTAAGGCGCTCTGCGCCGGCGCCTGGTAAATTTCGGCGGCATTTTTCGCCTGGACCAGAAAGGCCGCGGGCTGGCTTGCGGCCTGGGCCGCCTCGCCGAAATAGACCTTTTTCCCGTTCAGCCCGGCATCGGCGCTATCGGGCGCGCCCACCACCACCACCAGTTCAGCTTCTTCCGCGGAATCCACCAGGGTCAGCCCGGCATCGGCAGCGGCGGCCGCCAATAATTTTTTCACCAGATGGCCCCGTGCCTGCCCCAGTGAGCTCTCTATTTTCAGCAGCGTTTTCATTTTGCCTCCTGCTGGTCATTAAAAGGTTTCAATTCGACCCTGGCCATCATCGCGGCCAACTGGGGACGATCGGTGACGCCGACGTTACTTTGGCTTACCGCCAGCGCCGCCACGGCGGTGGCCAGGCGCAGCGTATGTTCGCTGGATTCGCGCATCAACAAACCATAAATCAGGCCGCCCACCATGGAATCGCCGGCACCCACCGTGCTGACCACTTCACAAGCCGGCGGTTTTGCCAGCCAGGCGCCGGAGGCGTTAACCCATAACGCCCCTTCCGCCCCGAGGGAGATAACCACATGGGCGATGCCCTGCTCCCGCAGGGCATGGGCGGCGGTGACCACATCCGCCAGGGTGGGCAATTTATGCCCGGCCCAGATTTCCAGCTCGCGACGATTAGGTTTTACCAGCCAGGGCGCCGCTTTCAAACCCGCCACCAGCGCTTCGCGGCTGCTGTCGAAGATAATGCACGGGCAGTGGCTGCGCAGTTTTATCATCCAGTCGGTAAAGGCTTCCGGCGCAACGCCCGTCGGCAGGCTGCCGCTCACCGCCACCATATCGAACTGGCCGAGCCAGGTCAGGGAGTCATTGACGAAGCGTTCCCAATCCTGCGGCGTCACATTAAAACCGGAAAAATTGAAATCGGTTACATCGCCCTGCTTTTCCGTCAGCTTGACATTAATGCGGGTTCGTCCCTGCACCACCTGGAAGCGGTTGGCGATACCCAGATCGCTGAACAGCAATTGAAAACCGTCCTGGTTCTCCTTACCTAAAAATCCCCCTACCGTGACATCGATACCCAAGTCTTTTAATACCTTGGCTACGTTTATCCCTTTACCCGCCGCGTGCAGTCCGGTCGTTTGCACCAGGTTAACTTCTCCCCGTTCAATGACGGGACAAAATCCGACTAAATCATATGCCGGATTTAACGTGATCGTTGCTACGCGCCTGCTCATGCCACACCCTCTCCAAGTCCGGAGGCAATTGCCTCGCCAATGGCTTTCAGCGCCTGTTCAGCATCGGCGCCGTCGGCGGTAAAACGTAATCTGTGACCGTTCTGGACGCCCAGGGCCACTACCTTCATCAAACTGCGTCCGTTGGCCGGCTTGCCGCTGCCGTCAAGATTAGTGACGGTGACGGCGCTATCGAATTGCTTGATAACATTCACCAAGGCGGTGCCCGGCCGGGCATGCAAGCCATGCTCGTTGCGAATAACGAATTCCGCGCTCAGCTGCGATCCCTGTTGCGGCGCTTCGCCGCTAAGGAGGGCCAGCAACCCGGGCGCATCGGCGGTGAGCAGGCGTTCCGTCTGCCCGGCCAGCACCAGATCGCCTAAGGTATTCAATACGGTAAGCGGTTGGTCATCCGCCATGGCCACGGTCACCAGCAGGGCGACCGACTGCCCGTCCAGGTTGAACGCCGCCAGGGGCCGACTCACCGCCACCGCGCTGGCCAGATTGCCCCGGGTGGCGTCGTTCAGCCAAATACCCTGGCCGAGATTCAGCGGGTTACCGCTTACCACGTCACTGACGAAATCGGCATCCACCGCCCCGGCTTGCTGAAGGCGGCCGGCGTTCAGCGCCTTAAGGGTCATCATATCTTCAGCGGCGATATCCAGCGCCATCAGCGAAATATCAAACAGGAAAGGCGCGGGCAACCGCTCGCCGGTCAGCACGCTGCGCAACTCCTCCGCATCGGTGGTGGTGGCCAGGCGGTCCGCCATCTTTTCATCGCTTAACACATGCGTCAGCTGACGCAGCAGCGCCAGATGTTCGTCGGAACGGGCGGCGATGCCAATGACCACATAAGCCATTTGCCCGTCGCCCCAATCGATACCCTGGGGAAACTGGAAGACCTGAACCCCGGTTTTCAAAACCTGATCTCGGGTATCGGGGGTTCCGTGGGGAATGGCGATGCCGCTGCCCAAAAAAGTCGAGGTTTGATGTTCGCGCTGCAACATGCCGTTGAGGTAGCCTTCCCGCGCGTAGCCTGCCTGCGTCAACGCCGCGGCCACCCTCGTGATAGCCTCTTGCTTGTTCGGGGCCTGGGCACCGAGGTGAATATCGTTCAATGACAACTCAAACATACTTCTCCTCGCTTGCTGAAATTGAATCGATTCAGCTTTAATGGGAAATAATCGCGCCATTACTGCGGAAATACTCCGCCCATGGCGCTGAAACGTTTCAATAAAGTCTCCAACGTTGAGAAACTTAATGCAAGCATCAGTTAATTATTACTATCGAATCTTTGAAGCGACGCACATTTTGCTGACATAATGTCCGCGAAATTCTCTTTTTACCTCCCGGGGCTGAAGTCATGCTGAAGTACTATGACATAGGCTGAAGAACCGGCGTTTCGTTTATACTATAAAAATCAAGAACGGGGATTAACCCGTCCGTCGTTTGCCCGGCTCTTTAGCAAAAAATGGCATGAACCGGCCGCAATTGTATTATTTTTCGCCAGAGACTTTTGTTTTGCCGTAACCGGCGTATGATGCCCGCGTCCACCTCCGTTTTGTGATTTAGACCCCAAATACACATGAATACGCCTATCGCCCTTCCGCGGCGCTTACCGGATATGACCGCTTCGGCATTTCTGGTGATAGCTTTTCTGTCCGGCATCGCCGGCGCGCTACAGCTCCCGACATTGAGTCTATTTCTTTCCACCGACGTGCAGGCCCGCCCGTTTATGGTGGGACTGTTTTACACCGGCAGCGCCGTGATAGGCATTGTGGTCAGTCAGTTCCTGGCCGGTCGTTCCGATAAAAAGGGTGACCGCAAACAGCTGATCTTCCAGTGCTGCGTCCTGGGGGCGGCGGGTTGCGTGCTTTTCGCCTTTAACCGCAACTACTTTGTCCTGCTGGTGTTCGGCGTGCTGCTCACCAGCTTCGGTTCCACCGCCAACCCGCAGCTGTTTGCCCTGGCCCGGGAACACGCCGACCACAGCGGCCGCGAGTCGGTGATGTTCAGTTCGGTCATGCGCGCGCAGGTGTCCCTGGCCTGGGTGATTGGCCCGCCGCTGGCCTTTGCCCTGGCGCTGGGTTTTGGTTTCCAGGCCATGTATATGATGGCGGCGGTCACCTTTGTGGTGTGCGGCGGTCTGGTGTGGCTGCTATTGCCCACCATGCGCAAGTCATTGCTTAAAACAGAAGCGGTGCTGGAAGCCCCCCGGCGCAATCGCCGGGACACGTTGCTGCTGTTTATCGCCTGTACCCTGATGTGGACCTGCAACTGCATGTATCTTATCAACATGCCTTTATACCTGATCCATGAATTGGGGCTGCCGGAAAAGATGGCCGGGATCATGATGGGGACCTCCGCCGGCCTGGAAATTCCCACCATGCTCATTGCCGGGTATGTTTCAAGACATTATGGTAATCGCCTGTTGATGCGCGTCGCTGTGGGGGCCGGCCTGCTGTTCTACCTGGGGCTTATTCTGTTTACCGATGCGACGGCGCTGCTGCTGCTGCAACTGCTCAATGCGGTGTTCATCGGGATACTGGCGGGTATAGGCATGATCTATTTTCAGGATTTAATGCCCGGTCAGGCCGGCGCGGCCACCACGCTGTTTACCAATACCGGACGGGTCGGCTGGATTTTCGCCGGGTCGCTGGCCGGATTGATATCGGAAATCTGGCAATTGCATACGGTTTTTTATGTGGCATTGTTTATGATTGCCGGCGCCGCGTATTGCATGTGGCGCATACGTGATGTAGATTCGCCGCTGCCCCGCGACACACTCACTTCCCCCTTGCCTGGAACGCCCGGTAACGGTAACGTGTCGCCATAGATTCCGACACAATTAAACAGGTCCATGTTAATGGCTAGAGCAAACGAAATTAAGCGCGGTATGGCGGTAAATTACAATGGCAAACTCTTGCTGGTAAAAGATATTGATATCCAAAGCCCGAGCGCACGTGGGGCCAGTACGCTCTATAAAATGCGTTTTTCCGACGTCCGTACCGGACTGAAGGTGGAAGAACGATTCAAGGGCGACGATATACTCAATACCATTGATCTGGTCCGCCGGTCGGTGACCTTTTCTTACATTGACGGCGATGAATATATCTTTATGGACGACGAGGATTACACCCCGTATCCGTTCAAAAAAGATCAAATTGAAGACGAGCTGTTGTTTATACCCGAAGGCGGTATCCCCGGCATGCAGGTGCTGACCATGGACGGACTGGTGCTGGCGCTGGAGTTGCCGCAAACGGTTGATCTCGAGATTATCGAGACCACGCCGGGCATCAAGGGAGCCTCGGCCAGCGCCCGTACCAAACCGGCGCTGATGAGCACCGGTTTGACGGTATCGGTACCGGAATACCTCAACAGCGGTGAAAAAATCCGTATCCACGTGGCCGAACGCCGCTATATGAGCCGCGCCGATTGAGGGGCCGGCATCGTCACCGATACAGCCAAATCCCATGATCGCAAAAACGACCCTGGTAACCGGTTTTCTCGGCAGCGGGAAAACCACCACCCTGCTGCACCTGCTGGCGCACAAGCCGGCAGATGAACGCTGGGCGGTGCTGGTGAACGAGTTCGGCGAAATCGGTATCGACGGCGCCCTGCTGGCCGATACCGGCGCTTTTCTCAAAGAGATCCCCGGCGGCTGCATGTGCTGTGTCAACGGCCTGCCGATGCAGGTGGGGCTTAATACCCTGCTGCAGCGCGTTCATCCGCACCGATTGCTGATTGAGCCCACCGGCCTCGGTCACCCGAAACAAATCCTCCAGCTGCTTGCTTCGCCGTTTTATGAAAGCTGGTTAACGCTGCAGGCGACCCTGTGCCTGCTCGACGCCCGTCAGCTCAGCGACGCGCGTTATACCACTAATGAAAACTTCCGCGATCAGCTGGCGGCGGCGGATATCATCATCGCCAACAAGCAGGACGGCTACAGCCGGCATGACCGGGCGCAGCTCGCGGCCTGGGCGCGGGACAATGGGGGCGACAGGCGGATAATCAGCGCCACCCGCGGCCGGATTTCCCCCACGCTGCTGGACAGCCCGCGGCGCAATCTGCGGAGTCTGCCCGAGGGAGCGCACCATCACGCCCCGCACGTCGAAAAAACCGGCCTGGCGGCCCTTAGCCTGCCCAACCGTACCGGTTGGCGCCGTGCATTGAACAACGGACAGGGTTATGAATCCTGCGGCTGGATTTTTGACGGCGAAACCATTTTTGATACCGTCCGCCTGCTGGAATGGGCGAGGTTGGCGCCAGTGGAGCGGGTCAAAGGCGTCCTGCGCATCGCTGAAGGGGCATTAATGGTTAATCGTCAGGGGGATGATTTGTTTATCGAGACCCGTTCGGCGCCGCCGCCGGATAGCCGAATCGAATTGATCAACCCCGCGCCCGTCGATTGGAATACATTACAATCTTCGTTGTTGAAAGCACGTTTAAAATAGCTTTATTATTATTAAAATAATGTTGATTTTCATGTCGGTTTCGTATCATGCGTCGTTTACGGGTTATCATAGCGCTCAATATTTTGGGAGTTGCGCTGTTTTTCTCCTGGTATTTGCCCCAGAACCATGGCTACTGGTTCGCTATCGATTCGTCCATCTTCCTGTTTTTTAACGACTGGATGAACCATAGCCATGCGCTTGCCCTGTTCCTGGCCATCACCAATTATCGCGCGTTTGATGCCATTGCCCTGTTGTTCATGGGCGGGATCTACCTGCACTATTACCGCCGGTCCGACCAGGAAAAACGCTACCGGATGATAAGTATCGGTATCGTGATGCTGCTTTCGGCGGTGGTGCTCAATCAGGCGGGCCATTTGTTGCCCGTCAGCCATGGCAGTCCGACGCTATTCTTCGAAAATGACCCCCGCGTGGCGCGCATATCGCAGTTAGTGGATATCCCCACCAAAGACGCCTCCGCAGACAGCTTTCCCGGCGACCACGGCATGCTGCTTATGATCTTCGCCGTTTATATGTGGCGCTACTTTGGCCGGCGCGCGTTTATCGGCGGTCTGCTGATCCTGGTGATGTTCTCGATGCCGCGGGTCATGATAGGCGCCCACTGGTTTACCGATATCGCTGTGGGATCGCTGTCAGTGCTATTGGTGGGGCTGAGCTGGTGGCTGCTTACCGATGCCTGCGATAAGCTGGTGAACCGCATTAATCAGTTTCTGCCGGGTGTCGGGGCCAACTGATTCCAATAGGATTTAATTATGTCGTCGTTGACGCTTTGCGCGGATAATCGTAAATAACGTTAACGCCGAAGGCCCGGTTTGCGTTTTCCCGCCGGCCAACTTTCCCCGCCCGCCGCCCTCTAGCCACGAAATGTTATACATATGATCCGTTTTTTAACCTTATTTTCATTAAACTTTCACATCATCAAAAGTTATAAATTAGTCGATAAAAATTCTCGCTTTCCCTTATTCATTACGGTAACCTCAAATTCGCCGTACTCATGGACTGATATTTATGCCAATAAAAATGTGTGAGAGAAACCACACAATGCAGGAATAATATTTGGTCGATTGGTATTTGCGCTTTATTCTCGATTCGTTTGGCATTTTATAGCGGCACCGTCGCTAAGGACTTTAAGGGATAACACTTATAATGGTCAAATCTCAACCTATTTTGAGATATGTTCTGCGGCTAATCCCCGCAGTGGCGGTAGCGGTAGTGCTTTCCGCCTGTAGTTCTCAGAGTTCTAGGCAAACCGCTGAGATGCATGCAGTTAATGATAATGATCAGTCTTCACTGCAAGCCTCTCAGGATCAATTTGAAGAAATGGTCCGTAATGTCGATATAAAAACGAAGATTATGGATCAATACGCCGTCTGGAAAGGTGTGCGTTATAGGTTGGGCGGCAGTACCAAGCGTGGTATTGATTGCTCAGCATTTGTCCAAATGACCTTCAAAGAGCAGTTCGGCCTTGAATTACCTCGTTCCACCACGGAACAGCAGGGTATGGGCTCTAAAATCCAGCGCACCAAGCTGCGTCCGGGTGATTTAGTCTTGTTCCACGCGGGTTCCACCGGTCGTCATGTGGGAATTTATTTAGGCAATGATCAATTTGTTCATGCTTCAACCACCAGTGGTGTCATGATATCCAGCATGAACGAAGATTATTGGAAAAAGCGCTATCGTGAAGCGCGAAGAGTCCTGGTCCGTGGTACTCAAAGCTAAATAATGGTTATTATTTAAACGTCCTTAATGCCGAACCGTACTTGAAACGTAACCGCCCTTTAGCTTAAAAGGGAAAGCCGCTATTATAAAGCGGCTTTTTTATGTCCATTCTTAAAGTTTTGTAAATCTCATATTTAGATTATTTAATTAATAATTTGCTGTATGTTGATGATATTGACGTTCGTGGAATTTAATTAACGGACGTTCATTAATAGATGAGCCCCCTTTTCCGCCTGCTTCATAAGGCTAATTAAGAACGTTTCAGGGATACATATTTTCTTAACTATTTACCCTATTATTCGTTGCGCTCAATGATAGAATATGTTAAAGCCAGCCGGCGCACTGCTGAACTCTCTCCCGCCCCCTGCCTCATTTTGCTAACGCGATAAATCAAAAATCCATCTGATAATTTTGACATTAAGATTATAAAAATCGTTAATGTAACTATTATACTAGTGACTCAAACAATTTCTCTTTTTTTCGGCTTGAGCCAGTCAGCATCTGCGCAGGAGCGTAACCTGATGTTATTACGTCTTTGGATAGTGCTGGTTTTCAGTATTGTCAGCTACGGTCCGCACGCCGAGACCATCAACGAAGGTTATGCGTTTGCGCTGTTGGGAGAACCGAAGTACAGCAGCGATTTCAATCATTTCGATTACGTCAATCCCGCCGCCCCCAAAGGCGGCGCAGTCACCTTGGCCGCCATCGGCACTTTCGATAATTTCAATCGCTACGCCTTGCGGGGGTCGGCCGCCATGCGGACCGAGCAGCTGTATGACTCACTGTTCACCACCTCCGACGATGAAATAGGCAGTTATTACCCCTTGGTGGCGGAATCCGCGCGTTATCCGTCGGATTTCAGGTGGATTGAGATTAACATCAACCCCCGGGCCCGCTATCATAATCACCAGCCCATCACCGCGCGGGATGTCGCCTTTACCTTCAATAAATTCATGACCGAAGGAGTACCTCAATTTCGGCTGTATTATAAAGGCGTCACCGCCACCGCCATTGCGCCGTTAACCGTGCGCTATGAGTTTCCCCAGCCCGATAAAGACAAGCTGCTTGGTTTACTGGACTTACCCATCCTGCCGGAAAATTACTGGCAACATCACAAACTAAGCGACCCGCTGTCCTCGCCGCCCCCCGCCAGCGGCCCTTATCGCATTACCGCCTGGCGCACCGGGCAATACGTGACGTATTCCCGGGTCAAGGACTACTGGGGAGAAAACCTGCCGGTCAATCGTGGGCGAAATAATTTCGACACTATCCGTTATGACTATTACCTGGACGACAATGTCGCGCTGGAGGCCTTTAAGGCGGGTGCTTTCGATCTGCGGGTGGAAACCTCGCCAAAAAATTGGGCCACCCAATATCACGGCGGTAATTTCGATCGCGGTTATATCGTCAAGCAGGAAGTGCCTAATAACGCCCCGGTCAGTACGCCCTGGCTGGCATTTAATATCCAGCGTCCGCTGTTTGCCGACAGACGGGTGCGCGAGGCCATCGCCCTGGCATTCGATTTCGAATGGATGAACAAGGCGCTTTTCTTTAACGGCTATGAACGGGTTAACAGCTATTTTATCAATACCGACTATGCCGCCACAGGGTATCCCGACGCCGCCGAGCTGGCCTGGCTGGCGCCTCTGAAAGGACAGATCCCGCCCGAGGTCTTTACCGACATCTACCATCCGCCGGTCTCGGACGGCAGCGGATACGATCGGAAAAACCTGCTTAAGGCGCTGGCGCTGTTAAAAGAAGCCGGCTGGGAATTGAAAAACCAGCAACTGGTGAACAGCAAAACCGGCAAACCCTTCCAGTTTGAAATGATGCTGATGAGCGGCGGCAACAGTCAGTACATTCTGCCGTTTCAGCATAACCTTCAACGGTTGGGCATCGCCCTCCAGATACGGGAAGTGGACAGTGCGCAATTCACCAACCGGCTACGCAAGCGCGATTTTGATATGATGCCCTCCACCTATGCCCCGTTCCCTTATCCCAGTGGGGATTTACAGATCATGTGGGGTTCGGCTTATGTGGAATCCACCTATAACCGCCCCGGCGTCAAAGATCCCGCCATTGACCGTCTGATCAATGAAATCGTCCATCACCAAGGGGACGAAAAAGCCCTGCTTTCCCTCGGGCGGGCACTGGATCGGGTACTGACCTGGAATCAATTCATGATCCCCATGTGGTTCTCCCAACAGACCCGGCTGGCGTATTGGGACAAGTTCGCCATGCCGGAAATCCGTCCCACCTATGCGCTGGGTTTTGATACCTGGTGGTACGATGTCAACCGGTCGGCGAAATTGCCGGTGGAACGGCGCTAACAGAGGGGTTTGCATGACGTCCTATTTACTGCGTCGATTGTTACTGGTCATACCCACACTGTGGGCCATTATCACCCTGAATTTTTTTATCGTGCAAATCGCCCCCGGCGGCCCCGTGGATCAAGCCATTGCCGCCATTGAAATGGGGCAGCAAAGCGGTTACTCCGGCAGCCACGGCGGCGATCCCACCGCCCGTGTCCAGGCACTGCACGGCGGGCAAATCGGCGACAGCCAGTATCGCGGCGCACGAGGACTGGATCCGGAAGTCGTTGCGGAAATCACTAAACGCTATGGCTTTGATAAACCGCTGCACGTGCGTTATTTCACCATGCTGTGGAATTATGTGCGCTTTGATTTCGGCGACAGCCTGTTTCGCGGAGCGTCGGTCATGGAACTGATAAAGGAGAGCCTGCCGGTCTCCATCACCCTCGGCTTATGGAGCACGCTGATTATTTATCTCGTTTCGATTCCTTTGGGGATCAGGAAAGCGGTGCACAGCGGCAGCGGCTTTGATGTCTGGAGCAGCACCTTGATTATCGTCGGTTATGCCATTCCGGCATTTCTGTTCGCCATTTTACTGATAGTGCTGTTTGCCGGCGGCAGTTATCTCGACTGGTTCCCGCTGCGCGGGCTGGTCTCCAGCCATTTCGACACTCTGCCCTGGTATAAAAAGATAACCGACTATCTTTGGCATATTACGCTACCGGTGCTGGCCACGGTGATCGGCGGGTTCGCCACCCTGACCATGCTGACCAAAAACGCCTTTCTGGATGAAATCCACAAGCAGTACGTCATTACCGCCCGGGCCAAGGGACTGGATGAAAACCAGATTCTCTACCGCCACGTATTTCGCAACGCCATGCTATTGGTGATAGCCGGTTTTCCCGCGACTTTTATCAGCATGTTTTTTACCGGTTCGCTGCTGATTGAAGTGATGTTTTCCCTTAACGGGCTGGGATTGCTGGGTTACGATGCCACCCTGCAACGGGATTATCCGGTAATGTTCGGCACCCTGTATATTTTTACCCTGATCGGCCTGTTACTGAATATTATCAGCGATATGACGTACACCTTGGTGGATCCACGCATTGATTTCGAGGGACGGCAATGAGCGGATTAAGCCCGGTAAATCAGGCGCGTTGGGCGCGTTTTCGCCGCAATCGCCGCGGTTATTGGTCGTTATGGCTGTTTCTGCTGCTGTTCGTCCTGAGCCTGGGATCGGAGCTGGTGGCCAACGACAAGCCCCTGCTGGTGCGCTATGAAGGGCGTTTGTATTTTCCCCTGCTGTTCAGCTATGACGAAACCACCTTCGGCGGTCAACTGGCCACCGCCACCGATTATCGCGATCCTTATGTCGCTCATCGGCTGGAATCCCATGGCTGGGCGCTGTGGACCCCCATTCGCTACGACTACCGCACCATCAATTTTGCTACCCGGCAACCCTTCCCTTCGCCCCCCAATGGACAAAACTGGCTGGGTACCGACAGCGCCGGCAAAGACGTGCTGGCGAATTTACTGTATGGGTTTCGTCTGTCGATGCTGTTCGGCCTGGCCTTGACCTTGTTCTCCAGCCTGATAGGCATTATCGCCGGCGCCAGCCAGGGGTATTACGGCGGCAGGCTGGATTTGTGGGGCCAGCGCTTTATCGAAGTCTGGTCGGGCATGCCGACGCTGTTTTTGATTATCCTGCTGTCGAGCGTGGTGCCGCCGAATTTTTGGTGGCTACTGGGCATTACCGTGCTGTTCGGCTGGATGAGCCTGGTGGGGGTGGTTCGGGCCGAATTCCTGCGCACCCGTAATTTTGATTATATCCGAGCCGCTCAGGCCATGGGGGTCAGCGACGGCATGATTATGCTGCGCCATATGCTGCCCAACGCCATGGTGGCCACATTGACCTTTATGCCGTTTATTCTCTGCGGCTCCATTACCACCCTGACCTCACTGGATTTCCTCGGCTTCGGCCTGCCCATAGGCTCGCCCTCCCTGGGCAATTTATTGCTGGAAGGCAAAAATAACCTGCAGGCGCCCTGGCTGGGCATTACCGCGTTCGTGATGCTGGCCCTGGTGTTGTCGCTTTTGATTTTTATCGGCGAGGCGGTACGCGACGCTTTCGACCCCGGCAAGGGCCATTAACCATGACCGCACCTTTACTGCAGATTCAAGAGCTGAGCGTCGCCTTCCGACAGGGGGAGACCTGCCGCGAGGTGGTGGATCGGATTTCCTTGACGGTCGACGCCGGCGAGACATTGGCCCTGGTGGGGGAATCCGGCTCCGGTAAAAGCGTCACCGCCTTATCGGTGCTGCGGTTACTGCCGTCGCCTCCCGCCGTCTATAGTCACGGCGATATCCTGTTTCAGGGGCACACTCTCCTCCATGCGGATGAAACCGCGTTGCGGCGGGTACGTGGCAACGATATCGCCATGATTTTCCAGGAACCCATGTCCTCCCTCAATCCGCTGCACACCATTGAAAAGCAGCTGCTGGAAGTACTGACCCTGCATCGGGGCATGAGGGGAGAATCCGCCCGTGCCGAGGTGCTCGCCAGCCTCGATCGGGTGGGGATTCGCCATGCCTCTTCGCGGCTACGGGATTTCCCTCATCAATTGTCCGGCGGCGAGCGGCAGCGGGTGATGATCGCCATGGCGTTATTGACCCGGCCGAAATTATTGATAGCCGATGAACCTACTACCGCCCTGGATGTAACGGTTCAGGCGCAAATTCTGCAGCTGTTGGCCGATCTGCGCCGCGAAATGGGCATGGCGTTGCTGTTTATTACGCACAACCTGAATATCGTCCGCCGGCTGGCGGATAACGTGGCGGTGATGAAAGACGGCAAATGCGTGGAAATCAGCCCTTGCCAAACGCTTTTCAGCGCTCCGCGTCATGATTATACCCGTAAATTGTTGGCGGCCGAGCACGGCGGCTGTCCCCTGCCGGTGGACCCGGGGGCAATCCCCCTGCTCAGGGTCAACGGCCTTGGAGTGTCATTTTCCCGGCAACGGGGACTGTTGCGCCGGGGAGTGACGGAAAAACGGGTCTTGAACGGAGTTAATTTTACCCTGCGGCGCGGGGAAAGTCTGGGATTGGTGGGTGAATCCGGGTCGGGCAAAAGCACGGCGGCGCTGGCTCTGCTGCGCCTGCTGAAATCCGATGGGGAAATCTGGTTTGCAAATCAGCCCCTGCACCAGTTTAACCGACGGCAGATGCTGCCCATACGGCGCCGTATCCAGGTGGTGTTTCAAGACCCGAACTCTGCCCTCAATCCCCGGCTGTCGGTGGCGCAAATCGTGGTGGAGGGGCTTCGGGTCCATCATCATTATTCCCCGGAGGAACAGGAACAGCGGGTGATTACCGCCTTGCAGGAGGTGGGGCTGGATCCCGAAACCCGTAACCGCTATCCCGACCAGTTTTCCGGCGGCCAGCGTCAGCGCATCGCCATTGCCCGCGCGCTTATCCTGCAACCGGAGCTGGTGATCCTGGATGAACCCACTTCTTCCCTGGACCGCTCGGTCCAGGCGCAGATTTTGCAGTTGCTGAAATCGCTGCAGGAGAAACATCAGCTGACCTATCTCTTTATCAGCCATGATTTGCAGGTGGTCAGGGCCATGTGCCATCAGGTGATTGTGCTGCGTCAGGGGGAAGTGGTGGAACAAGGAGACTGCGGTCAAATCTTTGATTCGCCGACGGCGGAGTATACTAAACAGCTGTTGCAATCAAGCGATCGCTAAGGCTGGCGGACGCCCGCGCCGGCGCCCGGAACCGAGGCAAAAGCCGTCAGGTGATATAGGGAGCCGCGGCGGGTTCGGCGATGGCCACGCCGATATTTTTCAAGCGGCATAACGCGGTGCATTCATCATCGCGATGTAAAAACAGGCAAGGCTGTCCTTCGTATTCCAGCACTGAACAAGAAACCTGGATATCCATCAGCGAGCCCGCCAATTCACGCATGGTTTCCCACGCGTTGCTGCCCTCATGATTGAGCAGCGTCAGGCCCACCAACTCGTTCTCCCCGCTGCCCTCCGGGTCAATGGGTTCAACCTTGATACCGCAAAATCCGTTTAAGTAGCGATAAGATTGCGGTAGGCGATGTATAACGGATAATTGTAAATTATTCACTGCCTATCCCCAAAGGTAATCAAATGGCTGGTAACAATTTTATCACAAAATAATAATGTTAGAATGACAAGGTTGGCTTAATTGTTTACAACAATGTCTTTTTAACCCCAGAAATGAGAAGTAGATCGCTTTTTCGGCCTATATGTACCGCGTTCAGCGGGTAAGCACAACCCTTTTTTATGCATTTGCATAACTTATCGCACGATATTGATTTACATTTTTCGAACAACGGTTATTGGCACGGTCTCCCTTTAACTCGTTCGTTGCACGATCGGTGATGGCGGGCCTACCTTGCCATGAGGCGCTCGGTCGGGCGGAAAAACCACGCCCGATTCGACCTCATTGGCACGGTCTCCCTTTAACAGGCTCGTTGCACGATCTGTGATGGCGGGCCTACCCTGCCATGAGGCGCTCGGTCGGGCGGAAAAACCACGCCCGATTCGACCTCATTGGCACGGTCTCCCTTTAACTCGTTCGTTGCACGATCGGTGATGGCGGGCCTACCCTGCCATGAGGCGCTCGGTCGGGCGGAAAAACCACGCCCGATTCGACCTCATTGGCACGGTCTCCCTTTAACAGGCTCGTTGCACGATCTGTGATGGCGGGACCGGCCCTATCAGGGTAGCGCTGCCGGAGTTACGCGGTGACCTTGGCGCTACGTCGGGGACGGCTGGCGTAAACGTAGCAGAGCATGGCGGTCAATGTGCAGAATGCCATGGAGATGACCATCGGCCAGGCGCTGTTGAAGGTCGCCAGCGACAGAACCGCGCCTATTACGGCCCCTACCCCGAAACGCAGGGTGCCGGCCAGGGAAGAAGCGGTACCGGCCATATGGGGAAAATCATCGAGAATAACCGCCATGCCGTTGGAGGTGACCATCGCCACGCAGCCGACGAAGACCGCCACTCCGATGACCAGCGGCAAGAAACCCAGATTAAAGGCGCACACAATCACCAGCCAGATACCCATCAGCAATTGGATAATCAGACCGAGCCGGAACATCCGCTGAGCGCCGAAGCGTCCTACGCTGCGGCTGTTTATCAGCGTCATGATAAACAGAAACACCACATTCAGGGCAAAGTAGTAGCCGAAATGCTGCGGCGAAACGCCGTTGATATTGATGTAGACAAACGGGCCGGCGCTGAGAAACGAGAAAAGTCCGGCGAAAGAGAAACCGCTGGCCAGCATATAGCAGAAAACCCGTTTGTGACGAAACAGCGCGCCGAAATTGCCGATAGTGGTGCGCAGGTGAAATTTCTGCCGCCGTTCACGTGGCAAGGTTTCCCGGATATACAGCAACACCAGCACGGTGGCCACCAGCGCCGCCAGGCTCATGATCCAGAAAATGGCATGCCAGTTGAAAAGAAGCAGCAGTGCACCGCCGATAAGCGGCGCCAACAGCGGCGCCACCGTCATCACCAGCACCACAAATGACATCATGCGGGAAAAATCGTCTTTGGTGAACATGTCGCGCATCAGGGCGTTGATCACCACGCTGGCGGCAGCGGCGGACAATCCATGCAATAATCGCATGTAAATCAGCTGATCCACCGAATGGGATAACGCACAGGCCGCGGCTGTCAGGGCGAAACAAAAGGTGCCGAACAATATCACCGGCTTGCGCCCCAGGCTGTCCGCCAGCGGGCCGTAAAAAAGCTGGCCGACGGCGAATCCCAAAACATACGCGCTGAGGGTCATTTGCACGCTGCCGGCGCTGACGCCGAATTCGCTGGCGATGGTGGGCATGGCCGGTAAATACATATCGATGGCCAGCGGCATCAGCATCGATAACAAACCGAGGATGACAATTAACCCGATATGGGATTTTTGGGACGCTTGCACGCTATACCACTCCTTAATGAGCCGCCCTGTCCAGGCAACAAACTGTTACTTTACCGGTGCGCCGATGCTGTCAATTTCTTCGCGGGTCAACGGGCGGTATTCCCCCGGCTGCAGGCTCTCATCCAGCACGATGGCGCCGATGCGTTCACGATGCAGGGTTTCCACCCGGTTGCCGGTGGCGGCAAACATTCGTTTCACCTGGTGGTAGCGCCCTTCGCTGATGGTCAAACGCACTTCTTGTTCAGACAGCACCTCAAGCACCGCCGGACGGGTGGGCAGCGTTTCGCCATGCAGCATGACCCCCTCGGTTAGCTGGCGGGCGCCGTCCGCGGACAGAGGTTCCGCCAGCGTCACCCGGTAGGTTTTCTCGCAATGATGCTTAGGAGAGGTAATCCGATGGGACCATTGGCCGTCATCGGTCATCAGCACCAGGCCGGTGGTATCGATATCAAGACGCCCGGCGGCATGCAATTTATCCGGCACCGGCTCATCCATAAAATAGAGCACGGTGGGATGATCGGGATCGTCGGTGGAGCAGACATAGCCTTGGGGCTTATGCAACATAAAATAGCGGGGCCCGATGATTTGTTTCAACGGGTTGCCGTCAAAGCGGATTTCGTGCTGCGGCAACAGCTGGAAGGATCCTTGCTTGATGATTTCGCCGTCCACCGTAACCCGCTTCCCACGGAGTTCACGCAGCACCAGCGCCCGGCTGATGCCTAAATGTTGAGATAAAAATTTGTCCAGTCGCATTAAGTCTGTTTTGCCTGTAATCTTTAAACGCCTGTCGATCCCCAGCCCTGCGCGTTGACGCGTCCGGTATTGCACCGGGGATGCCGTGGGATAGAACAGAAAGAGCCGCATGGGCTTGAGATACGTCGCAGTATAACGGGGCTTGGGCCCCGAGCCTAGCGGACAACGCGATATACCCTTAATCTTTCGAGTTGCGGCGGTGTTGGCTTAGTTACTCGGCTCATCCATGGCCTCGCCCCTTAGGGGCCGCCGCAACGCGAAACCCATTGGGTATACATTTATCATCACAATGCTATTGATGCGTATTACTATCCGTTTTATCACCATTCCCCTTGCCGCGGGACAGAGTTCCTAATGGCCTTTACCCTTCGACCTTATCAGCGGGAGGCGGTAGACGCCGCGGTGGCTTATTTCCGCCGGCATCACGAGCCGGCGGTGATTGTCCTTCCCACCGGCGCCGGCAAGAGCCTGGTCATCGCCGAACTGGCGCGTTTAGCCCGCGGTCGGGTCCTGGTGCTGGCCCACGTCAAAGAGCTGGTGGCGCAAAACCATGAAAAATACCGGGCGCTGGGTTATAACGCGGATAATGATGAAGCGGATAATCCAGAAGCAAACGCTCATGGCACGGTTACTCATGGCATGGAGAGCGCTGACGCGGATATTTTCGCCGCCGGATTAAAGCGGCGCGACAGCCAGGGCAAAGTGGTCTTCGGCAGCGTGCAGTCGGTTGCGCGCCATTTGCCGCTGTTCGATGACGCCTTTTCGCTACTGATCATTGATGAATGCCACCGTTTAAGCGACGACGATAACAGCCAATACCGGCAGATTATCCAGCATCTGCGCCTGTCCCGTCCCGACTTGCGCATCCTGGGCCTGACGGCCACCCCTTTTCGCCTCGGTAAAGGATGGATTTATCATTATCACCACCACGGCATGGTCCGGGGCGATGAAAACTGTTTTTTCCGTGAATGCATATTTGAATTGCCGCTGCATTATATGATTAAGCATGGCTTTCTGGTGCCGCCGGAACGCCTGGATATGCCGGTACTGCAATATGACTTCAGCCGGCTGGCCCCCAGCCTTAACGGCTATTATGCCGAGTCGGACCTGAACCTGGAGCTGCGCCGGCAGCGTCGAGTTACGCCGTTGATAGTCAACCAGATCCGGCAGTACGGCGAGGATAAACGCGGCGTCATGATTTTCGCCGCCACCGTCGAGCATGCCGGCGAGATCCTCGCCCTGCTGCCGCCGGATCAGGCGGCGCTCATCAGCGCCGAAACCTCTTCCGCCGAGCGCGATGAGCTGATAAACGCCTTCCGGCAACAGGCGCTGCGTTACGTGGTGAATGTCGCGGTGCTCACCACCGGCTTCGACGCGCCCCATGTGGATATGATAGCCATTCTGCGTCCCACCGAATCCGTCGGCCTCTATCAGCAAATCGTCGGCCGCGGGCTGCGCTTATATCCCGGTAAAACCCGCTGCGTCATTCTGGACTATGCCGGTAACGGCCATGACCTGTTTTTCCCGGAAATAGGTGAGCCAAAACCCGCCGGATCCGGCCAGCCGGTGCAGGTGTTTTGCCCTCTCTGCGGCTTCGCCAATACTTTTTGGGGCAAAACCGCGCCGGACGGCGCCGTGATTGAGCACTATGGCCGGCGCTGCCAGGGCTGGCAGGAAAATGACGGCGGCGAACGGCGGCAATGCGATTTCCGTTTCAGATTCAAAATCTGCCCCGAATGCGGCGCCGAAAACGATATCGCCGCCCGGCGCTGTCACCAGTGCGATCATCTTATGGTGGATCCGGATGATATGCTGAAAGCCGCTCTCAGGTTAAAAGACGCCATGGTGCTGCGGTGCAGCGGCATGACGCTGGCCGCCGGCGGCGATGAGCATGGCGAATGGCTCCGGGTCACCTATCATGATGAAGACGGCGCCGAAGTGAGCGAACGTTTCCGCCTCGCCACTACGCCGCAGCGGCGGCTGTTCGACTATCGATTTTTGCGGCCGCACCAGCGGGCGCCGGGCATTCCGCTGCCCTGGCGAACCGCTCAGGACATCTGCGCCGCCGCATCGCTGCTGCGCCACCCGGATTTTGTCGTCGCCCGCCGCCAGGGTCATTTCTGGCGGGTGCGGGAGAAAATTTTTGACTACCAGGGACGGTACCGTTTGGCCCATGAGTTGCGTCCGTGACCGCGTTTTATTTGCCCCGGGGCGGATAATCCGGTAGAATTCCGCCCGCTTTACTCTAAAGCAAGACTATCCAACCCGCTGCTGGGTCGCCTGTAGCGGGAATACTTGTCAGTATCGAGAAAATAAATGCTAATCATTAATGCAGAAACGCGTAAAGAGCAGGGTAAGGGTGCGAGCCGCCGCCTGCGTATCGCCAACAAATTCCCCGCCATTGTGTATGGTGGCCCGGAAGCGCCGGTGTCCATTGAAATGGATCACGAAATTGTCCTGAATACCCAGACTAAACCGGGTTTTTACAGCGATGTTTTATCGCTGGTGATCGACGGTACAGAAACCAAGGTCAAGGTTCAGGCTGTGCAACGTCATCCGTTCAAACCGAAACTGACGCATATCGACTTTGTTCGCGTGTAATCGCGTGTAAGTGATACTACGTTCAAAAACGCCGCTAAGCGGCGTTTTTTTTTGGCAACGATTTATCCAGCCGGCACCGGATGACAAATAACGGATGCCCCGATTCCCGGCCATCATGTTTGTCACTAAGCATGATGGCCAATTTCACTTGCCGCCCCCCAGCCGACGCTGCAACTGATCGCGCAGATTTGGCGGCGTGCCCTTGATGGTCAGGGTATCGGTGGCGGGATCCCAAAAAATCCGTTCCCCCATCAGCGGCGCGTCAAAACTCAGGGTAATACCGCCGCCGCTGCCGGCATACTTGGTCAACTGCCGCAGAGTGCCGCGATCGGCGGGGAAGCTCTCTTCCAGGGCGTAGCCCTCGCCGCTGGAAAACGCCTGAAAAGACTTATCCCCCACCGGCGGCAGGGCCTCGGATAATTCCACCAGCGCTATCTCTTCACCGGATTGCAACTGCTCTTTACAGTAGCTGTAAACCTGCTCGCGCACGGTTTGCCGCTCCTGTTTATCCAACTGCCCCTCGGCGCAATAATCATCCACCGCCTGCAGCAGGCCGCGATTTTGCGCCTTGGTATCCAGTCCTTCGGCGGCGGCCAGGAAATCCATGAAAAAGTCCGAGACTTTCCGCCCTACCCGCCCTTTCAAAAAGGTCAGATAGCGGGTAGAAGACGGATTGGTTTCCCATTCGGTAAGATCAATGCGCGCCACGATATCCGCATGATTGATATCGAGGTAATGGGTGCTGCTGATATCCAACTGCTCATTGACCCGCATACTGCTGCAACTGGAGAGAACCGCGATAAGCAGATATTCCACCGCCAGATAACGGTATTGGCAAAACAGAACAATGCCGCCCTCGGCAAACGGATACTTGGCCAGTTCATCGCGCAACCGGCCGGTGGCGGCCCGGGTGAAGGCCAGAAAATCCTCATCGCCCCGGCGGCAATGGCGTAATGCCTCGGCCAGCTCGCTGTCGGTATTGAACAGACCGTAGGCTTTGGTCTTGGCGCTGTAGACCCGATGCAGCTCCGCCATCATCTCATCCACCGCCGCGTTCGGCTGCAACAGCGAATCCCGCAAAATCAGCTCCAGCGTTTGCTCATCGCGTTTAATAAGTTGATGCAACGCAATCTGGTCAATATCCAGACTCATGATTTATTCTCCTTCTGGTGAGAGGCGTATTCAAACACCGAATAGCCTTCCCCCGCAACCGGAGTTGCAACGGTTAGCGGCAATCCGTGCGCCGCGGACAGGAAAAATATAAAAATGCGGAAAAAGAGGTGTTGATACGGTAAGATAGCGGGTTTTAAGGGGTTATGAAGAATATATTATGCCGCAAGCATCCCGTTACAGCGACGAGCAGATTGAAACATTACTAAACGAACTCTCGGCGGTGCTGACGCAGCATCGTGCGCCGACGGATTTATCATTAATGGTTTTGGGTAACATGATTACCCATATAATCAATACCAGCGTATCGCCTGAGCAACGGAAAACCCTGGCTCGCTCGTTCAGCGAGGCCTTGCTGTCTTCCGTCCGCGAAGCCGACATGCATTAATTAGCTGCCAAAACTGATTATGGTGACAAATAGCCAGCGCTACCGTGACAAAGTTTCCCAAATGATCAGTTGGGGTCACTGGTTCGCACTCTTCAATATTCTGCTTAGCCTCGGGCTGGGCAGCCGCTATTTGCTCGTCGCCGACTGGCCGGGGTCGCTGCCTGGCCGCACCTACGCGTTTGTCAGCTGGCTCGGTCATTTCAGCTTTATCGGCTTCACGCTGTATTTACTGGTGATCTTCCCGCTGACCTTTGTTGTCATGTCCCAGCGCCTGATGCGTTTCTTATCGGCAATCATCGCTACCGCCGGTTTAACGCTGCTACTGGTGGATACCGAAGTCTTTACCCGCTTCCATCTGCATCTTAATCCGGTGGTCTGGGAATTGGTGGTCAACCCGGATGAGGGGGAATTGGCGCGGGATTGGCAGTTGATGTTTATCGGCATCCCGGTAATATTTCTTATTGAAATGCTGTTCGCCACCTGGAGCTGGCAGAAATTACGCAGCCTCAACCGGCATAAAATCGGCAAGCCCATTGCCGTACTGCTGATCTGTGCTTTCTTCGCTTCTCATATCCTATATATCTGGGCGGACGCTAACTTTTATCGCCCCATCACCATGCAGCGGGCCAATCTGCCCTTGTCTTATCCCATGACCGCCCGCCGCTTCCTGGAGCGCCATGGTTTGCTGGACGCCCGTGAATATGAACGCCGGCTGGTGCGGCAAGGGAATCCCGAAGCGGTGGCGGTGGAGTATCCGTTAAGTCCCCTCACGTTCCAGAAGACCGGTAGCGGCTACAATCTGCTGATTATCACCACCGGCGCATTGCGTAACGACACCCTGGCGCAACGCATGCCGGCCTTAAAGCAGTTCGCCGATCAAAACGTGTTTTTCACTAACCATTTCAGTACCGGCAATCGTTCCGACACCGGGCTGTTCGGCCTGTTTTACGGTATCTCCTCCTCTTATCTGGACGGGATCCTGGCATCGCGCAAAACGTCGGTACTATTGGACTCTCTGGGCAAACAGGGATATCAGTTAAGCCTGTTCTCTTCCAACGGTTTCAGCAGTCCTTTGGACCGACAGGCACTGCTTACCGACTTCAGCCTGCCGGAACCCGTAGGTCAAACAGACGGGCAAACCGCTCAGCAATGGCAGAAATGGCGATCGGCCTATTCCGGCACGGCGCCCTGGTTCTCTTTTGTCGAGTTCAACGGTACCGATATCAACGCCGACCAGAACAACACGCCGGCCCTTGCCCGCCAATATCAGCAGGGCGCACAGCATCTGGACGGGTATATCGGACAAATACTCGCAACACTGCGCGACAAGGGCGACCTGGATCGCACCGTGGTTATCATCACCGCCACCAACGGCGTAGAGCTGAACGATGGCGATAACGGGCGCTGGGAGGCCGGTACCCGCCTTAACCGTCCCCAGTTGCAGGTTCCCCTGGTGGTTCACTGGCCGGGCACACCGCCGCAGTTAATCGAGAAGCTGACCGATCATAATGATATTACCGCCACCCTGATGCAGCGTTTGCTGCACAGTACCACCGACCCCAGCGATTATACCCAGGGCGAAGACCTGTTCGCTGTGCAGCGGCGTAACGATTGGGTGGTGAGCGGTGATAACGGTACGTTGGCCATCACGACGCCGACCCAGACTATTTTGTTGCAAAGCGACGGCGATTACCGCACCTACGACGTGAAAGGTGAACGGATTCACCATGCAAAACCACAGTTAGCGCTGCTGTTACAGGTGCTGACAGACGAAAAACGCTTTATTGCCAACTAACCGCTTAAATCTAAAGCAGTCAATTCAATGGGCTATTGCAATCGACGCAGGAAAAGGTAGTATAGGCGCCCATGAAGTCGGCATGTAGCGCAGCCTGGTAGCGCACCGTCATGGGGTGTCGGGGGTCGGAGGTTCGAATCCTCTCATGCCGACCAATCCATCCCAAGGTTTTGTCCATTGATGTCCAGACAAGGCCAGTAAAAAATTAAAAAACAGCAAGTTATCATGACTTGCTGTTTTTTATTGTCCAATACATTCCCTCTTGATACAGTGAAATCCACAGCTTTTAGGCATACCTTTGGGCATAGGCATGGCCGGATGGATGATTCGCTATGCCTAAGCCGCAAGTCATTTTGTGTGGGGGAATGGCATATGGCTCGTCAAACCAAACCGCTGAACAATACCGAGGTCAAAAACGCCAGGGCAACCACCCGTCCGCTTGTGCTCTATGATGGCGACGGCCTGGAGCTTCAGGTGACGCCAACCGGATCCAAACTCTGGCGTTTACGTTATTACCGGCCCCATACCCGCAAACGGGCGATGATGAGCCTGGGCGCGTATCCAGCTGTCTCGCTGGCTGATGCCCGTCAGCTACGCGAACAAGCGCGAACTCTCCTTAGCAAGGATATCGATCCGCAGGAGCATCAACGCAGCGAACAGCTACGCAAGAAACAGGCCCGTGAAAGTACCTTCGAGATAGTCACCGCACAATGGTATAAAACCAAGCAATCCGCCGGATTGGCAGAGCATACCCTGAATGATATCTGGCGCTCCCTGAACAAATATGTGTTCCCTCATATTGGTTCCCTAGGCATCGCCAGTATCACCGCCCAGCAGTTTATTGGCGCATTGGAGCCTACACGCGCCGCCGGTAAATTGGAAACCGTCAAACGGCTTACGCAGCGCATCAATGAAGTCATGGACTATGCGCTAAATGCCGGACTGGTCACCACCAATCCGGCGGCCCGTATTGGCCGGGTGTTTGAAAAGCCCAAAGTCCGGCACCGCCCTGCCCTGCGTCCTGAACAAATGCCGGACCTGATGCGCTCCTTGTCTGTGGCCAGTATTCACCGTCAAACCCGCTGCGTGATTGAATGGCAACTGCTGACCATGACCCGGCCAGCGGAAGCGTCCAGTGCAAGTTGGACCGATATCGATGTCACTGCCAGGGAATGGCATATCCCGGCAGGACGGATGAAGATGAAGCGCGAGCATATTATCCCGCTTTCGCCGCAGGCGCTCCGCTTGCTTGAGGTAATGCGGCCTATCAGCCAGCACCGGGAATATGTCTTCCCCAGTAACCGGCATCCGCTGGAGCCGATGAGCAGCCAGACGGCTAACATGGCGCTCAAGCGCATGGGGTTCAAGGATGTGCTGGTTGCCCATGGTATGCGAGCTATGGCGTCAACCGCGCTCAATGAGCAGGGGTTTCCCCCGGACGTTATCGAAGCCGCGCTGGCACATATTGATACCAATGAAGTGCGCCGGGCTTATAACCGGGCGCAGTATTTACAGCAGCGCCGGGAAATGATGGACTGGTGGGGAAATTATGTCGAGCAGGCCGCCATCGGCAACCTCAGCATCGCGGTGGCTCTGGGTGCGTGATAATAGGTAGGGACAGGCCCCTTGCTCTTGCCCTGCTCCCCATTTTTCTCCCCACTTTTATAGCGTCCAGATTATCCCCCACCTGTTTTCCGGTGATACAGGCTCAACCCAGGCAGAATGCGGCTTTCGGGTTGGTACCCCACTTTATGTCTATATATAGCCGGAAAGTGGGGAGAAATCGTGATTGCGAAGCGGCTCTACCCATAGGGTTTCACTTGGGTGCCACTTACTCCGCCGCTTTATCCGAAGTTGATCAGGGCACACGTTTCATCGGTTAGGACTACCTTAACCTTACAACCGAGTACCATCATTACTTTAATCGTTACAGTAGATCCGATAAAAAAGACGGCTACCTTATCACCTGGCCAACGGGAAGTCTTAAATATAGGTATGAAACACGCATTTCGTCACGGCAAATGATCGACGCAACTGGTGGTTTCGTTGGCGCAGCGATTTATACTCAGTAGTCATACTGCTAAAGGTTTTATTTAATACCTGATATTCATCAGACAAACGGGTATGCCGCGCATCCAATTGTTTAGCGGCATTAAGCAACCCGCGCATTTCGTTAAACAATTGCTGCATCGCGGCATGTTGTTCTAGCTTTGGCAATTGCCATTAGCTTTCGGAGAATCAACGTGAAGATATCTGCGTACCTGTAGCTATGTTGATTTTAGCAGCAAAAATATTTAAGGCGGCGCGAGCGCATTACGAAAATAGTCTTAGCGGTTTAGACTCCTGGCTTTTAGCGCCTGACATTTCACCTCATAGCCTACTAGCCCTTTAGCAATACCTTCGGCGCCGTATTGACCGGCAAAAATGATCCGTTCGATAACGAGAAAGAACGATTGCAATTTTTCTTTACGACAGCCCTTACCTTTGCTACTGGGTTTGGCCCGATGGTATAGTTGCATAACTCCAACCACTGGTGAATTAACAGCTCGGTGTTGAACAACAAATACGAGCCACAAAACATAAACATGCTGCCCACCGATCTAAGCACTCGTCAGAGTTCTGCTAGTATGCCATCCAACCAGGATAAATAATTCTCGACGTGACACCCTCAGATTAACATATTTGCATTCCTTGGTCTGGTAGTACGGAGTGTAAATAACTTCAATACAGTCGTTAGGGACGATTTTGAATTAATAGAAGAGAATTGACGTTAACAAACGTAAAAATGGTTAAATTACAATTATTTTCGATAGACCAGAGATTCCTTTTTTAAGTTCAATAAAAAACAACTGGTCATCATTAAAATCACCAACAGAACATATGATAAGTTGGTGATTTTAACTATTAACATAACAGCAAACTATTATATATTAATTTCATTAACAATTTCTACAGCATTATTAATTTTCGCTTCATTATCGATAGCAATCGTATTACTAACTGACGCGTAAATATCCAGATCTGTATCACCAACGTCCAAAGAAACTATAAGTGAGTATCTGACACTTTGCAATGCTCTATTGTCTTTGAACGATCTATTTTTCCACCAACCTGAAACAGGATAAACTGCTAGAATATTTCTTGTTGATAAGTCAGATGCTATCCCTTTCCATGTATCTTGATGGAGAGATCCTCTTCTTCTTAATGCATCACCAAGAAACCATCCGGTATTATCAGCAGCTTCATAATCATCGTCTTCTTGATTAATTCTTGTTATAAACGAATTAATATTTTCAGTACTATTGATCATTTTAAACCTAAGACCGTGTGACTGATATCTGAATCTACTTTTGTACGATTTTCTTCCAGGATTTGGCTCAATGAAATAAGATAGAGTAACTCTTAACTTAACCTCGGAAGCGCCTAGAATGATTAATTCCTCAGCAGGCCAAGGAAGTTTAATAAGATTCATTTCATTCATTTTAACTTCGCCATTAACGATCTTATATGGCTTGAGTGTTTCTTGACAAATCATTGTCAGATAAGAATTACTGCTATTTATAGTCCTATTATAATTGGGTACACCGTGACCAAAAGCCCTTAACAAATTTTCTTTACAATCCTTAGGCTTGAGCCCTTGTGCAGAATCAACCTCGACCATGTGTAGCATCTCAGGTGTCCAGGCAGCAGAGTGAACGATTAGACCCCTTATAGTTTCCGGCCAAAAACCTGGGTATGTAGACCATAAATTTGCCGCTAACCTTGTTGTTAAAGCAGTGGCTGCACTTGTTTCACGATGATCTGTAAATAAAGCCCCCCCAGCTGTGAGACCGGAGGTAGTAGCTAATGAGACACAATCGGCATTTGTATAAGATACGGAATCAGGTGATATAAGTATATTTCCACCTTCCTCGACTATATCTGGTTTGAACGGTCCTTCTTTTTTCCAATCCCAGTTTATTGAAGTACGAGATGTTGGGCATAAACCACCAGAAGCTGCTTGTGGAGTCCAATCACGGAACGAAGCTTCACTAATTGATACTTTTTGCGTGTAAGCACCTACTGTAAGTGCATTCCAAGATTGCGCAGGATCTTCAATAGCAAATTCTCTGTTGACAGCGGGATATCTATTTAGCAAACTCAAGTCTCTAATATTTCCCGCGCTAATAATAAATATATTATTTCCTATTCCCGAAAAGTTTATCTGATCTATCTCAGCGGACCAAGATGTTGGCTGTCCAGACAATCCATCGTTATCTGTTGTAACAGCTAAAGAAAATATTTTGTTATTATCAATATTTTCTCGAGATTTACTTACAGAAAAATACATCAATGCACCATAAAGCTCTTTATCTGAATCATTATTCGGGGGTAAAATTCTGCAAGTTTCAAGCAAATAGGGAATATTTATAGAGTCCTCGGACACAATTACATCTGCAAGATCTCCGTATAAAATCAAGCCAGCTTGGCGCGTACCATGATCATTTTCAATATCAAAATCAGGCCAAGCAGAATCCCAAGAATAATTAAGGCGAGGATTTGTAGCAATGCTTATCAATGGATGATTGTAGTTTACACCCCCATCCAAAATCACAGCTGAGACATCATTATTATCTCCTATAATAACCCTACTCAGAATTGAACGAACCCAGTCTGCCTGGTCATGAGGATTTTGGGTTAAGATAAAATGAGGGGTATCAACGACCAGCCTTAACTCTTGTAAACAAGAGATAAGCACCAAAGATTTTTTTAATTCATTAATTGATGCTTTCACCACCACCACTGAAACCATGCCAAATAATATTTTACTTTTCCCAACAGAAATATTATTATTTCGGCAATAATTAAGAAAATTATCAACTTCAGTCCTATCGAAGCTTCGAACTGTCAACCAAACTTCCCACCACAAGACAGCATTTTCATCAGGATAAAGACTCTGATGTGATGTAAAAAAAGACTGTATATCTGCAATACGAATTGTGTGAACATTATCAAAAAGATTATTATTAGAAACTTTCTTAAGTTGTTCAGCATAAGTTGTTATTTTATTTTGCAGATATAATCTTTTATTTTCAGGAATAAATACTGTGACCATTTGCACATTATTCACAAAATTAACATTGCACAACCTGATACTTTTATTGTCCAGTGAGTCAATATTTATTTCGTAACCAGGCATGCTTTCAAAAGTTAAAAATATTCCTTTTTCCGATTCTTCACCGAAGTCTAGAGTAACACTTAATGGATAGCTTATTAAGGTTTGTAATAATGTTTGGCCGTGATACTGTCTTTCTTCTGTTGTGCGTTTGAATTTTAAAAAGCTTCCAAATCCATTAGCCTTATATTCTTCTGATAAAGCATAACCTTCTATCAATAAATGTCGATAATCCATATAACCAACCTTTTATCAAAATTTTCTATTTTCTATTGCTTTGATAATCGATTCATTATTAATTTCGGTTTTCAAAAGAATAGAGTCCTTGGCGACATCATCACAAGCTTTTGCGATATCAGCATAGCTTGAACCATCAGCTACTTTGCAAATATCATCCCAAGCTAAATTTTTTGCATTAAACAATGACAATCTATTCATGATGGCTTCCTTGGCTTGCTCGGCGGAAGGATTATTATATTTTATAATTCCATCGAATCGTCTGAATAACGCGGAGTCAAGCATATTCTGATTGTTAGTTGCGCATATTATTAAGCTTTCAGAGAAATCTTCTTCAAGGAATGTAAGAAATGAATTTAGAACGCGGCGTATCTCTCCCACATCATTATCGCTATTTCGATGTGCACCGATAGCATCAAACTCATCGAACAAATAAACTGCTTTTTCTTTAGAGATAGCATCAAATATCTGTCTCAATTTTGAAGCTGTTTCACCCAAGAATCGTGTTATTAAAGCATCAAATTGAATAGTGTATAAGCTAAGATTTAACTCAGTAGCAAGAACCTTAGCTGTAAGTGTTTTGCCTGTACCAGGAGGCCCTGACAATAAAATTTTACGCCGTGGAAACAACCCAAATCTTGCAAGAATATCCTTCTGCCTATACTCTAAAATTACTCGCTGAAGCTCTGATAAACTGCTATCACTCAAGATCATTGTATTCAGTTTTATCTTAGAATATGTTTTTTGCAGTAAAGCAGAATTTGCTTCTCCATTCTTATAGTTTGAACGGTCAGCGTTATCATTTTTAAATGCAGGTTTTATGTACTCACGTTCGTTTGTATTTTGGACCTTATAAACAATGCCTCTTATTTCTTCAGCCAACCGTGAATGCCCAATTTTTTCTTCTTTTGCTGCTATCTGCAAAGCGGTTGCATAAAACCTAGGAGCGTCTCCCTCTGAGAAAAGTTTAATGAGTGCTTTGATCTGCTCTGCGGTTGCCATAGTCTGTAAATTTTCTCTAAATGTCATTATGGTAAGTATCGCACTATGTTATAGAATTTTCTATATCGTATGTCTCGAAACTAAAGCATAGACCGAAAATCTCATTATCTATGTGTGCGTTTCAGCAATGGTGTGGATCTGGTCTAAGGTCAGTACAGTGGCATCGACACATCCAAATGTCACCTTCGAATGCCCCACGCGAAACTGATACGTCCCCAGCCCTCATCACATAATATCTTTAGATCGCGCATTTTTGGCAACCGCCAGATTGCCGGCACCAGCAATGGAGCGCTCGACAATCTGTATCGCGGCCATTCCCATGCTGGAGATCAACTTCCCTTCGCCGTATCGAGTAACCCTTCCACAATAGTGAATCAAAATTCAATTTTATCCATGCCCAAGCGTCCGACAAGTAACGCCCGTTCCTGGCGATTGTTTCCGCCCAACATGGAATCCAACTCGGCAAATCCGATCATGAGGCTGGTAATAATGGCGTCATCGTTGATGCGTTTGTCCATCAGATCCATATAGTTCGGCAACAGTTCCTTGATATGGACCAAGTTGGTTGCGCTGACGACCGACAGCGCAACCAGCTCAGCCAGGGCATGTTCTATCACCGGGCCCCACTGTTGGTTGTTAGTTGCAAGCCTCACGGGTAACCTAGGCTGTTCCTTGAAACAGCCCTATCGCGTTGTGGTTATTGTCAGACAAATATTTTCGCCATGAAGCGTAATCAACCCTTCTTTTTCCAGCTTGAGCAGCCAGCGGGAAAACTTCTTATCGGCGTTGATACCCTTGGGGCGCAGTGCCTGACGAAGCTGCGTGCGGGTGCAGTCACCGAGATCGAGGAGTGCCTGCCAGACCGCGATATGATTGCCCGTCAGATGCGACACTCCTGCCAACTCCGGGTAAACCACGGTCGGGTCCTGTGCCGCCCTGGACTGGTCATGCAACACCAGGGAATCCACCGGTTCACCGTCCTCATCGACATACACCGTGACCGGGCTCAGGTCATACGCCGCCGGTTCAGGCGGCTCTGCGTCCTTCATCTTAGTGCAGCTCAATACCAAGGAATGCCCTTCGCCTTCACGCCGGACGTTAAACTCCGCGTCCAGCGCCGCCTGGAATGCGCTGGAGCCCCGTGCGCCCCGGTCCTGGTCCTTGCCGGAGTGATGGACAATCAGCACCGAGGCCTGCGTGGCGGTGCGAATGGCGTCACAGCCCTGAATGAAAGCGCCCATGTCGCGTGCGGCGTTTTCGTCCGAGCCGCCAAAGCAACGGGCCAGGGTATCAAGGATAATCAGCCGCACCGGCAGGGCGGTCAGCCGGTTCACGTCCGCCGCCGCCTGAATGACCTGACGCACACTTTCCGGGCTGGCGGGGAATACGGCACAGTCTACGCGGAACAGGCTGTCCACCGGGCTATTGCCGTTGAGCGTCTGCTCCCAGGCCCGGATACGGCGCGGGACGCCGATACCGCCTTCACCGGCTACGTAAATTACCGCGCCCTGATTCACCCGCTGCTGCGCCCAGGGCTTGCCGGTGGCAATATGGCAGGCCCAGGAGACCGCCAGGAAAGACTTAAACGAGCCGCCCGGCCCGTAGATGCTGCTGAGCGAGTTGCCAGGGATATGACCCTTAATCAGATAGTTCTGCGGGGTATCATATCCCTCCGAGCCCCGGCGCAGCGGCAGGGAGGTGGTGAGTTCAGGGGAATGACGGTCAACGGGCGTGATACCGGGTTTCATGGTGGCGCTCTCCTGGTAAAAATCAGAATGTGAAATGAAAAGCTGGCGGTAAAAATCGCGGTGGGCCTGTTCGGGGCCGTACAGGCGCAGGGCATCATCGTGGTCGGTTGCCTCACCGAGCGGCAGCACGACCACTCCGTTTACGGTGCAGGCGGCGCGTACTGCCTGCAGTTTTCCGGGGTTGTCTGGATGAGTTCGGTCGTTATCGGCGGCCAGAATAAGGCGTGCCTGCGGATAGGCCTCGCGCAGGGTACCGGCCACATTCAGCAGGTTATTGGCTGACAGGGCGGCACAGACACGCATCCCGGTCATAGCCCGGACCGCCAGCGCGGTGGCGTAACCTTCGGTAATGGCGATGTCTTCAGTGGCTGGAGTGGTAGAGCCGGCTTGAGGGCAGACAGTGGCATCCGGCGGCAGCGCCACAAAAGCGCCTTTCAGGTGCGAGCCCGGGAGCAGATGTTTGGTCCCCGCCGGGCTGACCAACTGGACGCCGGTCAGTTGTCCGATGATATCCTGCAATGCCAAGACCAGCGAGCCAGGGGGAAAGATGTCTCTGGCCACGGTGATGGTCTGTCCCGCCGACAACACCGGTACGGCCAGGTCATAGCCCTTCGCTTTCAGGTAAGGGGACTCCCCCGTAACACAGCGGGCCAGCAAGGCATTGACCCGAGCGGCGATATTGACGGTCGGCCGGGCTTTTTCCCTGGCTGGCGGGGTTGACGTTGCGCTCTCCAGAGAGGCCACTCTTCTGGCCGCCTCTGCAAGCGAACAACGGTGGACGCGGACCACTAGGTCCAGTCCGTCGCCGGCCCCGCATCGATTGCAGTACCAGGTGCCACGCCCTTCCCGGTCATCCATACGAAAGCGGTCCTGACCACCACAGACCGGACAGGGACCGTGCCGGTGATGTGCCGGCACCGGTATCGACAGCAAGGACAGAATGGCGGGCCAGCGGTGCCGGGCCTGACGGGTGATGTCTGAAACAAAGGTGCTCGTCACAGGCTCACTCCCTGGGCATACACCCGGCGAATATAACGCCCGCGCCCGTCGCCATGACCGAGGTCGGTGGACGTCAAGGCACAGGCTTCCCGCAGACTGAATCCTTTCGCCCTATAATGGCGAAGCGCGTCCTGCGCCCAGGCATAACGCAGGCTGTGGGGGGAATATTCCCCGGTCAGCCCGGCGCGGGTAGTCTGTGAGCGCCAGTAGTTCATGGCGGTTTTCAGATCGGGTTTGGGGATTAATCGTCCATGACGCGTGGCGGCAATATCCAGCGCCCGATTGACGGCGTGTGTCATCGCATCACGGTCCAGTACCAGGGTCTGGCGCGGACGTCCGCCCTTGGTACCGAAGATCACTGCCAGACGTTCATCACCACGCGCCAGCTCTGTGGCCCAGGTTTGCAGCGATTGTGAACACTGCACGGCTTCCTGCGAACGCAGTCCCATCAGCCGGGCCAGCTGTAGCGTGGCGGCCAGTCCGGCATCTTTTTGCGTAAAGTTATCGAGGGCGGCCTGATAACACGCCTGGCTGATGGCGGTACGGGTGCCGGCCCGGCTGGCTCCCCGCAGCCCCAAAGCCCAATTACTGAGCCGGTCAGTGTCGGCCAGTTTGTCCCGGCCTGCTTCGCGCAGCATCATCCGAACCGCGGCCATCTCATTGTGCAGGGAGCGCAGACTGATGCCCTGCGCCTGACGGTCAGCGATATAGGATTCGATATGTTTCGCTTTCAGGTGACTGACCGATTTCACCTGAATGTTGAGGGCAAGCAGATGCTTAGCAAGTCTCTCCGCCATGCACAGACGGTCATGGACCGTCTTGTGGCTGCCTGCGGCCTGACGGGCCAGCTTCTGCATCTCTCGGCTTAATTGTGTCATCATGGTTTCCCCTGTCTCCGGCGCGCGTTAGTTCGCGACACGGGGTTATCCCGTGCCGTGCTGAACAATGCCTGTGCGCCGGAGTGGCAGTGGTTGAGGTGTAGCGGGGTGTCGGTGATGCACTCGGTGCAACCGCCTGCGTCAGCAGGAAATCCCCTCAGGCGGTAAAGCCTGCCTCAGGCATTGATTCAGTCCTCCTTTGGTGAATGGATGAGAAGAATTGACGCAGAAAAGCGTGCGTCAGATGACAGGGATGCTCAGTCTGGCAGCATGATGCCAGCGCTGGCGTGGTGGTCGGGTGCGGCGTCACTTTCACCCGTAAGCACGGGAAAAGTGACGCCGCTGCCTCATGGAAACATCAGTTGAGGCAGAAAAGGCCACGGCCACGACGAATGCGCCAGGGTGGAACGGGGATTACATACGCCAGCCAGGGAAAGGGCATGGCATTGGGGATACAATCAGACAAATGACCGCAGGCAAAAGCCAGGCATCAGTGAGAGATGAATATCAGCACCGGATTGGCGCAGAGGGATAAACGAGCCACCACCGCCGAAGCGATACCCGCACTGCCGGTGACGAAGCGGGCTAGGGAGTGACCACTCAGATTATCCCTGAGCGTTGCCTTAGAGGTCATGGCAACCTGGGGTGTTGTCCTCAGACAACAGGCACAAAATAATCCTACACCGGCAATTATCCGCTGGCAAGGCTGACGCGCTTCGCTTGTCGTCTCAAGTTTTCCCATGCAAACAAGTTGTATGGGAAAACTTGAGATTGGACTGACCTCACAGGATGTCGTTCTAGACGCTTAATATTATGAGTCTTGAAACTTATGGGAAAATTCAAAAAAGGTAGCACATCGATAACTTTTACCAGAATATCGCCGCTGTTATCCTGTCAGCTCATATTTTTTGTTCATTTTTTTAGGCATACATTTAGGCATATTTTCATTATAATGAGTTTAAGTTTTATATATTATACAAGAAGTTAATATTGCAAATTTATTCCTCTCATGCCGACCAATCCATCCCAAGAAAACCAACCTGTTAAGGTTGGTTTTTTTATGTCTGAAATTCGGGGATGGCAATTGGATTGTAAAATAATGGTAAAACTCACCCAAAATTAGACCGCCTTACATCCCCGGACAATCATCAAACGCCCCCGTCCACATATCGTTCAGCGCATATTGATCCTGTGACATGAAGCGCTATCTCTTTTAAGACCCGCGGTTATGATTAAAAAGTAGGTGTTATCACCCAGCGCTTACGTACTGTATCATTTTGCTCGCCCACCGACCCAGGACCGGCGGGCTTTTTTATGCCTGAACTCTGCCGACACTCCTTTTGTAACAACTAAAAACCATTCCAGAACAATCACATTACAAACACTTTTACGCTACTTTGATATCATTCAACTGCTTCCTAGCCTGTGAAGCTGAGTATTTTTTCATTGCATACAACTTTTCGCCCGCTTGCTTAATTGCGGGCATTTTTTGTGCGTCAACAGTTCGTTATCATCCGCGTTAGGCCAAACGGCAGTTAAACGCAACGCATTGAGCGCTGGAGGATTTTAGTTGTTGCGCACATATAATGGCCGATTCGCAAACAAACGATCAATTCAAAATGTTACTAGCAGAGGAATTGAAGCGGATGTATGCTATGAAAATTGCATTTAGAGAAGTTGGAATGAGGTTAAATGCAGCTAGTTATAGCTTTAGGGGATGATAATGAGAAAGTCTACTTCTGAAGATATTTATAAGGACATAAAATTTATGTCCAAAAGGATAGTTAGAGTTTTAGGGGCTTTACTTATTATAGCGATAATATTAGGTGGTATTAATTATTCATATGACCAATTTAAATTATATCAAAGAGAAAAAATTATTTTATCAAAAGATTCAATCTTCGCTAAATCACATGTTCCGCTAACTTTCATCAATAACGACTTCGGAGATAATACAGAGATATATCTCTGGTTTGTTGGAGATACGCAGGACCATGCAATACTAAAGATAAATTCAGAATATTCCGTTTTTTTTGACGCATAAAAATTATGACGGCGGCCTCGATACTATTCATATTGCAGGGGATGCTTGTCCATCGGCAGGCGTCTACTTATATAATGGAATGATAGAAAAAGTTGGATGTGAAGATAAAGAATACTATCTTAAAAAATAATCTTTCTTAAAATAATAGCGACCATCAAACAAAATTAATATCAAATATTTTGCGGCGAATATCGCATATTTTAAAATGAGAGTTGCTCTGTTCAAAATAATTATTTAATTTTTAAAACGTCGAGAGACACTCTAGGCATTAATCATTTCCGGGCCTACCCTAGTCCGCTTTTTGCCCAATAAACTGAACATGCTTGGAAGCGTTAGACTCCCCGCGGCAAAATGTAGCCTCATTCGTGTATTATTTGGCGTGAACCGTGGGTGAGTAATATTACGACATGGATTTTCGAGAATTGTTAATTTATTTGATTAATAAATTTCTCGTAGTGAATTTTTTCTCTAAAAATGAATAGCAAGCGCAACCTGCTACAAACGTAAATACAATTCCTGAAGTAACTGAGAAAAGCACCAATTCTAATGGACTACTTGTAATATTTTTGTAGTATAAAACAAACCAAGAAAAAAAAGGGAGATGCCACAAATAAAGGCTATAACTTCTCACGCCGATCCATTTTAATATTTTATTTTCAAGAATTGATGTTATTTTTGCGCTCTGTCCATTTCCGCTAACTATAGAAAGAATAATCATAGACACCGAAACATCAAGTAATGAGTAACCAAACGTCTGCACAAAAATACTCTTCTTAAATTGATACCCATGGTACCAGAATACCGTTAGCATAGCCAAAAAAAGAGTTATACCTAACATAAAATTATAATTTCTAATTCTCCTAGTTATTAAGCAACTTTTTCTAATACATGATACCATGCAACCAAGCGAGAATGCATCGATTCTGCTAAAAGTAAATGAATAAATTGCATTATCCAAGGAACCGTGCAGCATTAGTAAAAACCTTGTTGCAATTGCCAATACGATCATAAAAATTGAAAATTCACGCATTCTACCAAATAGCATGAAACCTAATGCAAACATTATATAAAAGTGTATTTCTATAGCAATCGACCATAAATGATATAATGAAAAATATTGGTCTCCAAGCCCCGCCCTATCGTAAAAGGATAAATAAATATTACTGAACAGGGTCCACAAAATCCATGAGTTGTTTAGTACTTTGTTCTCTCCTTGTAAAAAAAATGATAGGAACGAGAATGTTACTATTAGTATTGCATAAGGCCCATACAATCTTCTTACGCGTTTAAATATAAATAGTTTAAATTCATATAATGTAAACCTGTCCTGCCTTTTGAATATTTCACAAATTAGATATCCAGATATTACAAAAAATATATCTACTCCAACCCAACCAGCAGAAAAAAAACTTAGAACTAGTCTTCCTATGAATCCCAAAGATTCTAACTCAGGTTCAAGAAATGACGAAAAGTGAAACATCATAACCATAACCATTGATACTGCCCTAAGACCATCAAGACCCTTTACATAATTCTTATATTCCATAAATATTTTTCACATAGTCATCACAAGAAAAATCTGATAACCTACTATATCATAGTTGTAATTTTACCTGCCACCCATGACGGATTTTTTAACTATGTAATGTTCTTCCGTCATATCTGCTGGGTGAAGGATCACTAGTAACCTATAGCGGACATTTAGGAGAACCATCTGGAGCTGTAAATATTCCGTTTTTTGGATTATAAGAATAACCAATCCCAACCACGACATTGTCGTTAATCCCAACAGGAGATTCGCTTGTCGGAATTTCCCATTTACTAACGCCATCCCAAACGATAATATTAATTACCACATTATCTTCGATGATTGCAAAATTGGCCATTATGCATACTCCCGTATTACACATATTCCTGGCCGACCTGCCCCCCCAACATAACCTGTTGCGCTGCTCGATACTGATGAGGCTCCGCCGCCGCCTGAACCATACCCTGTTCCGGTGCCACCGACATTGGTGCTGGGCGTGCCACCGACACCCATCGGAGTCCCCCTCCATCACCACTGATTGCACTGCCGGCGGAGAAAACAAGCCCATTCGTTCCCCGCTGTCCCGCATTATTGATATCACCACCCGACGCGATGGTTTGTTGTGATCTGCTACCGCTCACACCAGGACCAGTCGTAGCAACGCCGGTACCGCCCCCCCCAGGGCCAACAACGTGGTCCCAAACGAACTTTGCCCACCACCACCCCCGAATGTTCCCGCCGTCGCGCTACCACCAGCTCCAGCTGGCTCCAATGGTAACAGTGACACCAGAAAATCCTGTAATAAGTGCAGCTCGCAACCATGAGTCTGCATTACCCCCAGCACCTGTTGCAGCAGTTGTACTAGTAGTTGCGGCCGCTCCGCCGCCGCCACTGCCAATTAAAAGTATTTCAATATGTGTGGTCCCTATCGTTGGGGTATATACCCCGGATGATGTGGATGTTTTCACATTCAGCAATCGACCAGATCCAAATAAACTTTGTATAGCTGCTAAAACCTGCGCATCATTATTGGGACCAAGCACTAAACCTGCTTCTTGTACGATATTTACTAGTTCTCGTTGTAATGTATTAAAAAACGCAGCAGGCAACATTGTTGGCGGTATGCCGCCTGCAACATTACCGTCCGTGAATTCCCCTGCTGTGGTCGCGGTATTAGTGATATTACCGATTTTTTTGCATAGAAAAGCCCTCGCCCTTAAGGCGTATATTGATTAAAAGGATTTTAAAAAATTATTCGGCGTAGCCGAATTTTACTATTGCATTAGCATAAGCGAGCTATCAAGCCAGACTAAAAGCATTGCACATTTCCGCGCCATTATAGCCTGGCCGGGCAGGTTACCCGTAAACGGTGATGCGTCTTTCAAAAACTGAGCAACCCGATTCAGGAGTTGCCACATATATCGTCATGAATGATTACGCGTTATCGTCTCATGTAACGATAACCGGAGCCGTTATATGGGTTCAACCACCCTGCCAGAGGGGGACCGTGACAGCGGAGCTTTTAACAGGTCGGGATACTGCCTTCTGTCAACTTGCTGAAGGCAACGGTAGAGTGTGTGATGGGCAGCCCCCAACCTGTCCGGTTCCAAACAAGTGAATCGGTGAACTTCAATGACGGATGACACCTCGATGAAACATTGACTGGCGTTAGCGATCAGCCAACGACAAAAATAGCGTCTCGATGAATTCCGACCCGGCATGATACGTAAACAGCGCGGGCGAAGTAATTCTCGGCCGGATTCAAGATATGTAATATATCAAGACTGAGCGATTATCAAAAATTATCCGCTAGTGATGATGGTAATAGAATAATTTACATGAAAATTGTCGATCATGCACATAATATTAATATGAAATTATAAAGTAATAAAACGATAGGACATTATAATCCATTGCACAATAGCAGATTTAGTTTAACACCGTGTTGCCTGTAAAGAGTGGGGAAATTCTCAGCGCTTATCCGCTATTCTTCAATATTACTTATGGGTTCTCTATGTTTCATGGCAGTGATGTCTCTGCTTCCATCACGGATAAACATATTGACTGGCGCAAATTTCTGGCTAAATGGGTAGGAAATAATGTATCATTTTTACCGATAGAAAATACAGTAATTTTAAAAACATTAATGGAAATTTTATAATGGAAAGACTAAAAGGTCTTGACGGAATCAGGGGGATTTTGTCGGTGATTGTGGCACTTTCTCACGCTTACGGTCACTATACAGGCTGGGATTCCGGTATATATCCCGTTAGGAACGCATCCTATGCGGTAGACATATTTTTTATTTTATCCGGAATAGTACTATATCATGTTTATCATGAAAGGTTAAAGAAAGATGAAACAAATTTCTATGAATTTGTATTAATTAGAATATTAAGACTGTACCCAATGCATATTTTTTGCATGATGCTTATTCCGATATCCCTATATATATCCGCTGGTGTCTTTTATCCAAATTGGATTCAAAACGTTACACCACATAATATATTTGGTGATATATTATTAATGAACTCTATAAATGTAGGGTTTTCCTTAGCAACCAATCAACCTAGTTGGTCTATATCGGTGGAACTTTATGCGGGCACTTTAACTGCTTTCATTTGTTGTAAGAGTAGGATAATGCCATATCTATTGGCAATATTCTCGGTTATAATTGCATTCTGCTTTAGTATCCCACCTGTAGGTCAGGGAAAAGCTCATGTATTGTTATTAAATAGCGGAATTGTAAGGTGCCTTTTCAGTATGTCACTTGGTATTATATCTTACTCTGTTATGAAATATTTTTTACCATCAATAATTAAAAATATTTTGATGGTTAGACTGATAGCGTTGATTGGCTTTGGAGTGATTTTAATAACATCTTTCAGTGTAACACTCACCCCATTGACTTATTTTCTTATCACGTTTATATCAGCCGCATCAATCTCTATCAATGCTGTAATCGGCGTAAGATGTCTAAATTTTCTTGATTCACGGTATTTTTTGATGCTTGGAAAGAGGTCTTTTTCAATATATCTATTACATACTCCCGTATTGTATTTATTTTTACGCTGTAAAAGTGAAAATCAAATCTCAAACTCAATACTCGCTTTCTTATTGATAATGCTAACAATTTTTTTATCTAAATATACTACGAAATATATTGAGCACCCATTTATAAGTTTTTATCATCAAAAGGTCCATCAGCGGCGATAAAATTGATCACGCCCAGATATAAAAGCTTCCAACTATACTAACTGGCGGCGTAAAGCCGCCTGACCAGCACGCGCCCTAAGCTGGGGGGGCAAAACCTACCCCTCATCGAATAACTCAATCCATACATTGTTGATGACATAAATCACTATGCTCCCTGCAAAAATTGGCGGAGGGTTAAATGGGGTAACCCCATTTACTATAGTGATATATGACAAAATCGACAGATGTAAAAAATAAATCGTTAATAATACACCCCCTGAATAGCTTCACTCAATAGTTGATCACTCGAAGGGAAATCAGCCGGTATTGTATTTTGTCCAATCGGCAAACTAACCAATATCACCATCCGGACTGAGTTATGCCGATCATTGCATTTATCCCTGATGAAGAACGACGTCTTATGAAAAGAGAAGCTCAACAAACTCATGATAAAAACTACGCTCGCTGACTGATGGCGATGCTCATATTTCATCAAGAAATGGCCGTCACTCAGGTCGCGAGAATACTTTGTGCAGCCCGTTCCTTAGTAGGCCGGTGGATTAATTTATTTACTTTATAATGAGTTAGTGGGTTAAAAAGTCTCAAGCCCGGTCGTGATCCACAGTGGCCTGTTGCTGATGTCTTGCCCATCTTTGCCGCTTATTGTGCAACGTTCACCACAGGATTTCGGCTGGTTGCGCCCCCGCTGAAATACCGAATTTTTGGCGCTTGTCGTTTATCGGCTTTTTGATATCTTGCTCCATCCCGTCACATGACACCGCTACCTGAGAAAGGCGGGCCTTGTCTGGCGCAGAGCCGCACCGATACTGAAATCACAGACCCTCAAATATGGGGAAAAACGCACAGCCATAGAGCAAGCCCTGGTGCAAAATTCGGTCGATAATACGGTGTTTTATCCAGATGAAGTCGATATCGAGTTAAACCCGCCTAGGACTGATGTCTGAGAGGACAGCAAAAACGTATCGCCACGCCGGGGATGAATCAACAATATTACCTGGCGGGCGCACTGCATGCCGGTACAGGACAAGCCGATTATGTCCGCGGTAGCAGTAAGAACTCAGACCTATTTAATAAACACCTAAATAAGCTTGAAAGGAAGATAAGATGGAATGTCGTGGGTAGCGGTGAATTGAAGGATTTAATCATATATAGTGTCTAAATGTTAATAGAATAATATTGGCCAGTGCGTCGCTTGCCGAACTGGCCGAATTTAATACGTTAGGGTTACAAAACTCGAATTTATTCATTCAGACGTCGCCACTCCTAAAATTGACTTTCCGCAGCGCGAAAACCTTAGTTACCTAATGATAAATATATTAATCTTAAAAGTCTTAGGGATCGGGTAATAGACTTTTTTGTAAAAATGCAATGTTTTATGGGAATGCAATCTCAGATATATTTTTCACAAATGAATTTTGTATTTTAATCAAATCATTTTGTCTGTCACCCATCAATGCCGAATCAATTGAATAAGCTTTGATATTATGCAATAACTCAGAATTTATTAAAAGCGTTGAACACACCCCAAAAATAAAAGAAATTTTTTCTATATTTTTTAACAAAAGAATATCTGTCAATGGTATATTGACATCTATAAATTCCAAATTTAGCGATTTATCGTTGTAAAGATTTTCTGCAAATGTAACCGAAGAATCTATTCTTGTATGTTTTGTCATGAGTATTTTATAACCAAGAAAGCTCATTCTTGACATCATGGCATGTATTTCCTGGGCAATTAAATTATTATCATTTTCATTGGGGAAGCCTCCATGCCCTATAAAAATGATGTTTTTATTCCCCCGCAAGCTTGGACAAAGATAGCATTGCGATGCTTTTTCAAGCAAAAATTTTACCGCACTAGCAGGAATAGGAACAGATAATAAATTTTTTACATTATTAAGAAGATGCGGATGCAAACAATAAAATATTCCCTTGTATTCACAACCTTTTTTAAGAAATTGACTATAGCTGGTTAACCCCTCTTCATATAGATTATAGTGACGAGATTTAAACGTATCTTTAATTAACGCTAGCATTTCAAAAAATGGGGTAACCACTTCATAAAATTCTTCGACATCAGGTTTAAAATGTATGCCATCCACATAATATTCCTCATGTGATATTACATTAACAGAGGCCCAATTTGGGTACATCCTGTAGGCCCATCGAGTATTTTCTTCCCTAGACTGTCTGTCTAGTGTTACAAGTAAATGGTTTCTATAACCGCTTTCAGATTGCATCACAAGTGCCGCAGCCAAAAGGGTTGAATAATAACCAGTGGATACAAATAGTCTTTCTTTCATAAACCCTCTCAAACTGTCTATCTAAATAATTTATTAACTATGCGTGCCCATAAATTATCATGGTTCTTTTTATCAAACATAGAAAATGTTCTATCAAAAAAGTGTTGATGACTTAATAATTCAGCAAAAGAAAAAGCATCACCTATTCCCAGGGTGTTTTTCCTAAAGGAATCTCTTAGCCATTTATTAATCACTCTTGACTTATAAAGTTTTTGCAAATTTTCTTCGGTCAATAAATGGTTTTGATTTTTTACTAACGAAGAGTTGTAATGCCAGTAAGCTAGAGTCTCATTTAAAAGAGCGATATCATATTTACATAAAAAACGAACATTAAACTCCCAATCGCCGTAGTAAGGAAAAATTTCATCAAAATAACCAACATCATCCAAAACATCTCGCTTAAATAAAAAACTCGCTTGTGTGAAAAAGTTTTCAGTTAATAACTTAAGGATATTAATGGATTTGATATGTTGATTATAATTCCTTCCTTTTTTTTCAAAAATTTTTCCCCTTATTATCTCCTCTTGAACTCTTTGCACATAACAAATTATACCTTTTGTATTGGGCCATTTATCACCTCTTAAAGCGTCTAGCGATTTTTCTAAAAAAACCGGCTCCCAAGAATTATCATCATTCAAGATAACAATGTAGTCAGATATTGAACTTCTAATTCCTATGTTTGAACACGCCATGACCCCAACTGAATTTTCATTATGGACTACCTTTAGTCTACCTTTATAGTCTAATGTATATTTATTCGATAAATCCTCAACTTTTTTTACATCTCCACCATCATTTATGATGACATGATTCCAATCACTGAAGCTTTGCTGTAAAACAATGTTTATACACCTTTCAAGCATAATTCCACTATTTTTTGTTCTCGTAATTATGGCCACAGCGCTTTTTTGTTTGTTTTCCATATGTTGACTTACCCGCCGCTCAATTTTTTAAATATAAACTACAAAGATTAGCCATAGTATAAATTAATTTATCATTAAAATGAAATTATTTATTGTGTTAGAATTTATATGACAATAACTGGACTTCAAACGTATCGGATGAACCTCTCGTTCAGACACATTCGTGTCTCTACACCTTCAACGCTGTACACTGCATAAGGTCTTATCACTCTTATTCAGGGTTGACGGTAGGCTAGTTAACCAAACTCATTAAAAGAGTTCACTATAAAGAAATCGACAGCTAAAAAAAAGATCTTCATCACTTCATGTCCGAGGTATCTGAGTAGACATTAGCAACGGCCGATGTTTACGGCGTGTCGCATGTTTTCAATAAGGTTATGAATCGCGTTTTTGAAAGTGGCATTGTAAACATATGCACTCAATAACCGCGAACTTAAACACTTCTAAGCCTATCATGCGCTTGGATTGCTGTCATTATTATGATATTGGATTAAAGGTCTTCCATACCGTCAAAGTTTGAGATCAGATACTAAAGTTTTTTTAAAGCAAACTGGTAAAAAAAATTAATTGCCAAGCCTAAAAAATTAAGTATCATCATAACATTTCGCACCATAATAACCATTAATTGAGTTTGGAGCAATATTGTATGAAACCTTTTTTTTAAGATATCTGTGTTGTTACTTGAAAGAATCCTTTTCATGATAGCTGAATATAGCATATTTCATCACGAGTCGATGCTTGACGCCACTCAGATTGATCGTTTGAAGCAGAGATCTAAGTTTTTTCAATATACAAATAAAGGCAGATGATATAAGTTGATAGCTCTTTTGAGTAAGATAGTTAATGTATATTAGCCGTATTGATGTATGTGGCCGATATCAATCAATGAATTTTTATAATGTTTATTTCTTCAACAAAAATCGCAATTTTTATGCAACTTTTAATCTGAGGCATTTTTTACATAAGCGTTATAAAAATATATCTTTTTAAAGCCGGGCTCATCCTAAATAGTCTTTTATACGATATATGACTCCTATAACGCTTTTCACTCTTAGCTCATGCTTCTGATTTTAGATATATATAAATATTTTTATTTTACAAAGGGTGATTTATGGCTAAAACTGTATTATTAATTAATGACACTGAAGATGTGTACCACTGGGGTTGCTATGGTACTTCTCATGCGATAAAAGATAAATTACATGAAAAGGGAGCTAAAGAGATACTTACCGTATCAGTATATGAGGTTCACAATTTAAAAAACATACCGAATTCTTTACTCGAATTCGGTGAACAGAATACTTTTATAACTGAATATCCTGAAATTTCTCAAAAAATGAAAAGCTCAGATATCATTGTCATTAATGGGGAAGGGACGATTCATGATTTTACTCCCTATTCAAAAGCTCTGCTATTTCTCATTTATGCTGGAAAAACCTTTTTTAATAAAAAAACTGTTTTGATTAATCACTCATGCTTTCCAAACACAATTGATGCAGATGCCATTAGCTATTATAAAGCCGCTTATAATTGCTGTGATTTTATTGCCGCTCGAGAAACGTACTCTGTTAAAATTATCAATGAAATTTTAAATAAAGAATGCTTTTTGGCGTTTGATAGCTTACCTTTGACTATAAAATCAATTCACTATAATTTAAATGAGAGGAGATTCAAAGAATCTTATATATGTATTTCTGGTGCTGTTAATTACGATTTCGACCGTTCAAAAATGGTCGCAAAAAGGCTTTTGAAGGAATTTCCTCATCATAAATATTTATTTTTATCCGGTTCAAAAGAAGAAGGCATTCACTTTGAAGATGCAATAGCTTTTGAAAGTCTTAAAGAATACATACCTGGCATGGAATTATATGGCGCCACAAGTTTTAGTGATTGGGTTTCTGTTATAAAATATGCTGATTTATTAATTTCTGGGCGTTATCACTATACCATTGGGGCTTTATGCGTTGGTACTCCAACAGTTTATTTCCCCTCAAACACACCCAAAATTGACGCAATAGTCAAAGATTTAAAATTACCAAAGGCTATTTATAACAAAAGTGATTTTATATTTAACTTACAGCTTATATTCCGAATAAAACAAGCTAAATATCGGAATTGGAAAGTCCTTTTAGAAAAATTATGCATTCTTGCTGACAAAAATTATGAGTGGGATTTGTAAAACAACACTCATTTTTATTAATCACATCTAAAAGAAGCTTTAGTTATAATTGATAGTTAATCATTTATAATAAATTCATGATCCGATAAATTGAGACGACAGTTTTTTAATTACGGAAGATATAAACATTGCATTTATGGTTTACTAACTTACCCTAAGGACTGATTTAAGGTCAGAATTTGTTGGTAAACCAACCGTAAACTAAAAGCAATTGATTCAGATAACAAAATCGATGTATTTTTTTCATAAAGAGAACCTAATCACCCTATTACCTCTTAAATAGTGCTTTTTTAACTCATGATTTTAATAAGGAATACTCTACCTCTCCCGTATAAAAGGTCCTCTTATGAGTAAGAAAACCAAACCCTTTTTCTCCACCACCGCCGAGATGGTCTGCCTCCTGCGTGCAAAATCCTTTAACGAAAAGCGTGAATTCTATAAAAGCGACGACTATGTTTCTGTTCTGATAAGCCACTCACTTAATTCTTTCTTATCAATCATGCATAAGTCGTTTGTACTGGGATTTGATGGCTTCAATCCCATGCTGCCGGCAGGCATCTATGAATATGTTGTCGCCCGGACCCGCTATATCGATAATTTATTCAGTACCCTGCCGGCCGGGACATCCCATGTGTTTATATTAGGCGCAGGCTACGACTCGCGGGGGTTTCGCTTTCAGGAAACGCTAAAAAGCTGTTTGGTGTATGAATGCGATCATCCGGATATGCAGACCCATAAACGACGGCTCCTGGAAAACATTAATATTGATTATCCTGCGAACGTAAAATTTGTTCCCATCGATTTTTCCAACAACTCTTTCGACGAATGGATAAAATCCCTTGATTTAAAACCGAAAAATAGCTGTTTTTTTCTGCTTGAGGGACTGACTATGTATCTCTCCCCGCAGCAGATGAAAAGCATCCTGCACACCGTCAGCCAGGTTGCGGCCGGACAATGCCGGCTTTTTTTCGATTATGCCTATGCTGAAGTTATCAGGGGTGAATACGGCGGTTATAACGAGGCCGAATGCATCGCTGAGGTAAGAACCGTGGGGGAGCCCTGGAAATTTGGTATTGAAAAAAGTGCGCTGGCTGAATTTTTGCAGCCATATAGGCTGGCGGTGGTTGATGAGATGACTAGCCGAGATATAGAGCATAGTCAATTCACCGACCAGGACGGCAGATGCCATGGACACGTCATAGATTCCGTGGCCTGGGTACTTGCACAAAGAATAAATGAGGCAGGATTGTAGCCCACCGCAAGCGGCAAGCCTTTCCACTGCTAAGGTCGCAACCTTTACACTGGCATTGTTGGGCAAACACGACGAGTCCCGCCGCGTTTGATTCCCTTACCAAATTACGCCAAGGCCAGTGGTGAGGGTCCTTTCATTAAGGCTGTCTCGCGTACCGCTGACCCGGTCATAACCGTAGGAAAGGTTTAGCGTTGCCCGATCGGTAAGTTTATACCGAATACCGGTGTCGGCATCCAGGCTGGACGTGTCGCCGGACAATGAGTGGGCAAATTCGCCACGGGCGTATAATTCCAGACGCTTGCCGAAGATAAAGCGACCGTAATCCCAGCGGATACCGGTGGCGGAAAAATGATCCTGTTCACCGTCGCTATAAAGGTAGTTGACCCGGCCAAGCAAGGCCGTTAAAGAAAAGGCCCCCAGTTCATTGTCCCAAAACTGGTAGCCGGGACCGGTACCGACGAGAAATTGCCGGGAAAGATCTTCAACCCAGTCACGTTTAAATATCAACCGGCCTTGCCAGAACAATTTCTGATTAATAAAATGATCGAGGGAGTAACGCGCACTGTAATTCTCTGTATTAACAGTAGAATTCTCCGTTTCCCGATTGTAAGTCCCGCCGAAATCATGGCGCCACATGCCGTGGCTCAGCTTACCGTTAAAATCCAGGGCATAGTTCTGGCTGCGCGTTGAGGATTTTTGCAGATTAACGCCGATATCAGCATTACCGTTCCACACCAGGTCGGTGACGCGAGGCTTGGGTTTAACGAACTGACGAATTGTCGCTATGGGCACGTCTTTTCTGGTTATCTTATCCGATACCACGACGTGTCCAGGTTTTGCCGATTGTACCTTTAACAGGTATTCAGCCCCTAAAGAGCCGTTACGCAAGAGCAAGGGACTTTCACTCTGAAGGGTGCTTACCGCCGACCAATCCAGAGATAACAGGCCGCCGTAGGTCGTCTGCAAAACCAGTTTGCCGCCGTCCAGCGATTTTATGTCACCGCTAATCCGATCGCCATTTTTGAGAAAGACGGTATCGGCAAGAGCCAATCCAACAGGGATCATGATAAAGAACAGCCAAGCCATGAGTACGGCTACGGGCCTGAGGCGGGTGAAGGGGTTCATAAACGAGTTTACAATAATTTAACGGATAATAATTATAAAGGCATTTATCAAGAACATAATCAATAGGACTGTTTAACCTGTAGCGATGCCAACGTCGCCGACTTCCGGTATGTAACAGCGTATTCGCCCATTTCTCATAGTTGAACTTTGTGCTCGCGGATAAACCTTGCGGGATAAAGAGCGCTTTTTTACAAAATGCCTTCCCTGTCACAGCCTAAAGCGCGAATCCAGGCCATGATTCAATCATAGAATGGAGGTGACTTATGCTGCGTACAAACGACATTGCATTTTTAGCCGGACTTGCCTTGGTCATTGTTGGCTTTGTTACATTCATGTATGCATAACAAAATACATGCTGCCTGAGGATAAAAAACGTTCTCGGTGAAATGACAGAGAAGCGCACCGACAACCTTTGCTGTACTCCCTCTTTCGAGGAGGTAAGTAGCCGATGCGCTTTTCTGAGTTAAAAAGCCCCCTATGAACAGGAGCTGTAAAAAAGGAAGTATCCTTTCCGGCGCTTATCTCCGGCACTCTTGGCAATGTTCGACAGTGTTCAAGGTGGTAGCTCTGCGAAGGACAGTGGCATAATAAGATTAATCTGAATAAATGTCAGTGATAATTATCACAGTTCCACACCCCCTCCCGGCGATACTTCAACGTTAATGTCCTTTCCGGAAACAACTTTTACCCCCTGAGTGCTGTAGCAATACCGGGTTCCTTGTTCGAGGCTTGATAGTCTTTTGCTCATCCTATGGCGCCTCAACGCCCGGACAGCAACTGTTTTTCTCGTTATTGTTACCTCAATATTTATCTTTTCTGCCTGATTATCTGTGTAAGTTTGCCGCTTATTCATGGCTGCTTTTCTGCTCTTAAAGTCCGTTTTCACGACGTAAACCCTCACTAAAAATGGAGTATGTGCATATGGATAATCTTTCTTCAATTAACTCAGGCACGTTTAGAGACCCACCCCCCTACAGCGGCAATACCCCTCGCAATGACACATCCATCAATGCCCCCCATGCATTCAATTTGGCAGCCAATTCATCAATACCGGTGTCCGGCGCTTCGCGGACATCCATCAACTCGCCGTATTTCCCCTCGACTACGCATCAAACGAATGCTCAGAAGGATCAACCGGCTATCTCATACGCTCAGCCGACAAGGATCGCTTCCCAGTTGTATCAGTTGTATAAAGCGACTCCATCAATGAACCTGCCATCGGATTCCAAACGAAATAAGAAACAAGAAATGAATCGACCGACTCATGCGCCATTGGGTACCGCATCAATACAGCTTGGGCCCGAGGCCTCTTCGCAAAAAAAATCAGGGGCCCGGCCAGCCGTTTCAAAGGAGGTTCGTCCCCACGCTCCAGGGCCGCAAAACCCCTGCTAAGCAAACATCTAGTTCCGGGTTTCTCCCGTGCTGACCGGTTGCAACTCCCTACGGCTTAATACACTATGCTTTACAGTTATTGTTACCTTGAGCGACCTGGAGAAAGAAGATGACACAACAAAAACCAGTATGGTTCATTACCGGTTGTTCCACCGGATTCGGCCGTGAGCTGGCCGGTCTTACCCTGTCGTTGGGCTACCCCACCGTAGTGACGGCGCGTAATCCGGATCAGGTTAAGGATCTTATCGCCGGACACGAAGACCACGCCCTGGTGTTGAAGCTGGACGTGACCCAACAGGATCAGATTGATGAAGCCGTCAGCGCCGCGAACAAACATTTCGGCCGTATTGATGTATTGGTGAATAACGCCGGTATCGGTTATTTCGGTTCCTTTGAAGAGAGCAGGATGGAAGATGTGCACCGGATGTTCGATATCAATGTCTGGGGCCTGACCGCCATGACCCGGGCGGTGCTGCCGACCCTGCGCAGGCAGCGCAGCGGTACCATAGTGAATATCTCCTCCATTGGCGGCATCACCACCTTCCCGTCGCTAAGTTTTTACCATGCCACCAAATTCGCGGTGGAAGCGCTTTCCGAGTCGCTGTCTCAAGAAGTGGCGCCGCTGGGTATACAGGTCTTGATCGTCGAGCCCGGCCCCTTCCGGACCGATTGGGCAGGACGGTCGGCTAGCGAAGCGCCGCAGACCATTGCCGATTATGCCGAAACCGCCCATAGCCGGGCTCGCGTAAGCCGCGGCGGCAGCGGAAAGCAGATAGGGGATCCGGTGCGCGCCGCAAAGGCCATTGTCAAGGCGGTGGAAGCGAAGCAGCCGCCGCTGCGGTTGCTGTTGGGCAACCCGGCTTTGGAAAACGCCTATAAAAAAATCCAGCTGTTGCAGCGGGATTTTGACGGCTGGGCCGAGGTAACCAAAGGAGCGGATTTCCCGCTGGAAAAATAAGCCACCAACAGGCCCGCCCCGCAGCGGGCCGATTATCGAGAGTCATACCCGATGGCTATGTAATATAACCGAACAGTATTTACCGCCTTTTAACCTTACCCGCTAAGATAAATTCTCATTCTGATAAAACGGTGCTGGCCCATGTCTGGCGAAATTGCTGAAAAACTCATTTATTGTCGACGCGAACTGCATTCCCATCCTGAGCTCTCAAACCAGGAATTCGCCACCACTGAAAAAATCACCCGCTGGTTGCAGGAAGCGGGTATTCGTATTTTGCCGCTGGGTTTGACTACCGGGGTAGTGGCTGAAATCGGGCCGGCTGAGGGTCCCATTATCGCTTTACGAGCCGATATCGATGCGTTGCCGATCCAGGAGATCTCCGGCGTGCCCTTCAGCTCACGCCATGACGGGGTGATGCATGCCTGCGGTCATGATGTGCATACCTCGGTGATGCTCGGCGCGGCGCTGCTGTTGAAGGCGCGGGAAGCAACCTTGCCCGGCGCGGTGCGGATTTTTTTCCAGCCGGCGGAGGAGAACTTCAACGGCGCCTGCCATTTGATTGACGCCGGAGCATTGACAAACGTCTCGGCGGTATTCGGTATGCACAACGCTCCGGAATTACCGGTGGGCACCTTTGCCACCCGCGGTGGTGCTTTTTATGCGCATATCGACCGTTTTCAAATCACGGTGACCGGCAAAGGCGCCCATGCGGCCAAACCCGAGCAAGGCATTGACACCATCGTCACCGCCAGCCAAATAGTCAATGCGCTGCAAACCCTGCCCAGCCGTAATTTCAGCTCGTTGGAATCCCTGGTGGTCAGCGTGACGCGTATCCAGGGCGGTAACACGTGGAATGTCTTGCCGCAAACCGTGGAGCTTGAGGGTACGGTCCGTACCCATAACGCGAAAATACGCGAGCGGGTGCCGGATATTCTCAACCGGGTGATTGGCGGCGTCGCCAGCGCCATGGGCGCCGAAGCAGAGCTCAGCTGGTATCCGGGACCGCCGGCGGTGGTCAATACCCCTTATTGGGCACAGTTCAGCCAGAATGTGGCCGCCGAGGCGGGTTATCAGGTGCAGGAAGCGGAACTGCAAATGGGTGGGGAAGATTTTTCGCTCTATCTGCAGCAGGTGCCGGGCACCTTTGTCAGCATAGGGTCGGCCAGTGAATTCGGTCTGCACCATCCCCGCTTCAATCCTTCCGAACAGTTGATTTATCCGGCGGCGGCATATTTCGCCCGGCTGGCGGATCGGGCACTGACGACGTTGATATCGCAGCCAACCGCCCACCAGCAGGCGGCGTCGGTGGAGTAAACAGGATGCCCGGCAGTCCCGGGCTGCTAGAATCTCAGTTATGATAGAACATTGCCGACTCGCAAGAGTTCGGCAAAAGCGGGCATCCCGGACGTCAGATTTGGTAGTCCAGTGCCGGCTCGCTGCTGTAGGGCGCGAGTATCTGTTCTTCAATTTCGGTCAGGGTCAGCTGCGGATTACACAGTTGGATAAAGCGCCAGGCGTATTTACGCTGCAGCTGGCCGCGTTTGACGCCTAACCAGACCGTATTGGCTTCAAACAGGTGCTCGGCGTTAATACTCACCAGTCCCGTATCCCGTTCACGGTTATAGGACATGTCCGCCAGCAGGCCGACCCCCAATCCCAACTCCACGTAGGTCTTAATCACATCGGAATCCTGGGCGCTTAGTACCACTTCCGGTTTGAGTCCGGCAGCTTGGAAGGCGACATCCAGCCGGGAACGACCGGTAATGCCGCGCCGGTACGTCACCAGGGGGTATTGGCTCAGGGTTTCCAGCGTGATTTCCGCTTCTTTGGTGAGGGGATGCTCTTCGGGCACCAAAATCGCATGGTGCCAGCGATAATACGGAAACGCCGCCAGTTGCTCCTCGCTCATCAGCTTTTCACTGGCGATGCCCACATCCGCTTCACCGGATTGCAGCATGGCGACAATTTCCTCCGGGCTGCCTTGATTTAACACCAGCCGGACCCTGGGATAAAGCTCGCGAAATTCTTTAATGACCGCCGGTAAACTGTAACGAGCCTGGGTATGGGTAGTGACGATGGACAATTCACCCGAGTCTTTATTGGCGAAAACATCCGCAATGCGGCGGATATTATTGGCATCGCTAAGAATGCGTTCCGCCACCGTCAACAAAGCCTTGCCCGGCTCCGTCATACCAATTAAGCGTTTACCACGGCGGATAAAAATTTCCACCCCGAGCTCTTCTTCCAACTCACGAATATGACGGCTGACGCCGGATTGGGAAGTAAATAACATACTAGCCACATCGGTCAGATTATAATTGCACCGGGCCGATTCCCGAATTATACGTAGCTGCTGAAAGTTCACCCGTCACCCCTCCGTTATCTTAAATTTAACTATATTCATACCGGGGAAGTGATAAAGGGACAAATAAGAAAAATAGGTAACTTATAGTTTTTTATGCTAAGGAAAAAACAACATTTCCCTTAGGGGGCTATTTAATTAAAACCCGCTGTATTTCAAGCGATTAAAATCGACGGCATAAAAATAGGAAAGGAGATTTCATTCGGCGGCGTTTAACCCAGAAGAATTAGCCAAAACTTGTCTAAGCTTTTGCCATTTTTATCTTAACCCCGGAAACCCAAACTCGGCCTAACAACAACCTCCTGAGCGCCACACTAAGCCCGCGATCACCGATCGCGCAACGACCTGGTTAAAGGGAGACCGCGGCAATGGAGTCGGAGCGGCCATAGTCGGCCGCGAAGCGCCCCATGCCACGCTAAGCCCGCGAGCATCGATCGCGCAACGACCGTGTTAAAGGGAGACCGCGGCAATGGGGTCGGAGCGGCCTTAATCGGCCGCGAAGCGCCCCATGTCACGGTAGGCCCGCGAGCATCGATCGCGCAACGGCCTTGTTAAAGCGAGACCGCGGCAATGGGGTCGGAGCGGCCTTAATCGGCCGCGAAGCGCCCCATGCCACGGTAGGCCCGCGAGCATCGATCGCGCAACGACCGTGTTAAAGGGAGACCGCGGCAATGGGGTCGGAGCGGCCTTAATCGGCCGCGAAGCGCCCCATGTCACGGTAGGCCCGCGAGCATCGATCGCGCAACGACCGTGTTAAAGGGAGACCGCGGCAATGGGGTCGGAGCGGCCATAGTCGGCCGCGAAGCGCCCCATGCCACGGTAGGCCCGCGAGCATCGTTCGTACAGCGAGCATGTTAAAGGGAGAGCGCGGCTTAAAGGGAGGCCGCGCCCACACCGTCGCGATAGGCCACCCACAGACGTACCGCGGCCCGGGCCAGGGCGCGGGTGGGATCGATACTGAACTGCTGCAATGGGGAATTGATGGCCGCCAGCGCCGGAGGCACCTCGGTACAGGCCAGAACCAGTCGCTCGGCCCCCCGCGCCATCAGCGCCTCCGCCAGACGGGATAACAACTCCCCGCCCCGCTGCAACTCACCGCGCTTCACCGCATAGCAACCGGGAACGAACCAATCGGTCATCTCCCGTGGCAGCGGCAACAGCTGGTCAATCCCCATATCGGCAAAACGCCGCTGGAACAAACCGGCATCCAGCGTGCCCTGGGTGGCAATCAAACCCACACGTTGCACCGGCCCCGGCGGCAGGCTGTCCACCGTGGCGTCGGCGATATGCACAATGGGCGCCTCGCTGGCCTCCGCCAACTGCGGATACCAAAAATGAGCGGTATTGCAGGGTATAAGGATATGGCTGGCGCCCGCCCGGTTCAGCTGCGCCAGCGCCGGCAGCAAATCAGGCAACGGCGACGGACCGGTGCCCGCCAGCGCCCGCTGCCGGTCCGCGATTTGCGGCACGCTCCAGGCCACCACCGGCGCATGCTCCTGATCCCGCTGCGCCGGGGTTTCCTCGATGATTTTCTGCAACAGATCGACGGTGGCCAAAGGTCCCATGCCGCCCAATACACCCAACAGGAATCCGCTCATTTTGGCCTATTGTTCCAATACCTGGCGATAACCGAACAGTCCGGCTGAACCGCCGGTATGGATAAACAGCACATTTTCATCTTTGGCGAAATGACCTTTACGGATCAAATCAATCAGGCCGGCCATGCCTTTACCGGTATAAACCGGATCGAGCAGAATGCCTTCCAGCTGCGCCAGCAGCCGCAAGGCTTCCAGGGTACCTTCGGTGGGCAGTCCGTAACCTTCCCCCACATAGTCGCTGTTGACAACAACCTGCTCGCGAGGCAGTTCCCCGCGGGCGCCGATCAATTGCCAGGTGGCGCGCGCCAGGGCATAGACATTCTCTTCCTGCTTGGCCTTGGGCGCACGGACGCTGATACCCAAAACCGGTATGCCGCTGTTGCTGGCATTCAAACCCGTCACCAGACCGGCCTGGGTACCGGTGCTGCCGGTGGCGTGCACCACATGATCGATACGCAGCCGCTGCTGGCTGGACTGGTACAGCAGTTCTTCAGCGCAGGCCACATAACCCAGGGCGCCGATGGGGTTGGAGCCGCCGCCCGGAATAACATAGGGCGTATGGCCCTGTTCACGCAGGGTTGACGCCAGTTTTTCCATGGCCTGCTGCATATCGGTGCCGGCCGGAAGATGTTCAACTATGACGCCCCCCAGCAGGTTATCCAACAGCACATTGCCGGAGCGTTGATAATCCTCGCCGAACCGCTCAACCCGCTTCTCCAGCAATACCTGGGTTTTCAAGCCGATCTTCGCCGCCCCGGCAATGGTCTGGCGCACATGGTTGGATTGGGTGGCGCCCTGGGTTATCACCACATCGGCGCCTTGCTGCAGCGCATCCGCCAGCAGGAATTCGAGTTTTCGCGTTTTGTTGCCGCCGGTGGCAAGGCCGGTGCTGTCGTCACGTTTAATATAGAGGGTGGGGCCGCCGAGATAGCGACTCAAATTGGGCAACGCCTCCAAAGGCGTCGGGAATTGACCTAGGGAGAGTCGGGGAAAACGGGCCAGATGCATAATCGTATTGTCCTGATAAAGGAGTGAAATAAATTTACGTTCGTCGGTTGGGCCTTAATGGCCGGCCGCTATAGCCGCCGGGTCCGCCAGCGCCGCCAATTGCCGCCAGCTGGTGTCGTCGACCTCAATCCCCAGCGCCAGCCGCTGTTGATATTTCTCATGTTCCGCGTCACCGGGCAGCAGCAGTGCCCCATCGTCGCGGGAACTGCGAACCCAGTCCAGCAAATCGGCGATCTCCAGCGGGTAATTCGCCGCCCCGCCAAGCTTCAGGGGATCAATTAATATCGACAACATACTATTGAGAATACGTTGCGTATCGCGGTTATCATGCCTCTCGGTCATGCCGCCGGTCAAGGCCGCTCCCAGCAATGAGCAGACCACCGACAGGCCGGAGCCTTTATGCTTGCCGAAGGGCAATAATGCGCCGAAAGGTTCTTCCATCAGCCAGCGCGGATCGACGGCGGGCTGGCCCTGATCATCCACAATACAGCCGGGGGCCAAATCCTGGCCGGCATTCCAGGCGATGCGGGCTTTATTGCCGGCGATAATGCTGGTGGCGAAATCCAGGATCAACGGATGATCGGCTCCGGCTATGGGTATGCCGACGCAGAACGGATTGGTCCCGAGCCGCGGCTTTTGCCCTTGCCACGGCATCACCGGCGAACGGCTGTTGACGTTGGCAAAATGAATGGAGACCAAACCGGCCGCCGCCGCTTGTTCCGCCCAGGCGCCGATGCGGCCGAGATGATGGGAATTAGCCAGCCCCACTACCGCCACGCCGAGCTGTTTAGCCCGTTCGATGCCCTGCGCCATGGCCTGACGGCCCACCACCTGCCCAAAACCCTGACCGCCGTCAAAGGACAGCAACGCCCCGGCGTCGAGGGTGAGTACCGCGTCGGCATGGGGATGCAATCCTCCTTCACGAATGGCGGCGATATAGCGCGGCAGCATACTCACACCGTGGGAATCATGCCCCTTTAAACAGGCTTCCACCAAATTATCCGCCACCTGGGCGGCAATCTTGTTATCAACCTGATTTTCCGTCAGGCGGGCGGTAAGAAATTCCCGCAAAAATCGATGCTGAAAAATGGGCACAAGCGCTACTCCGATAATAAATGCCGCATATACTTTTTATTTTACACATTGCGGCAAAGCGGCAACACGTAAACTATTGGGTATATATAATATCCGAAGAACTTTATCGCCGAAGCGCTCCGCGCCCAAAGATAAGAATATGCTAAGCATAGGTAAATTAACGCTAAGCAATAAATTACGACGTTAGCTAAAAATTCGCTAAGTAAATCTCAATATTGTCTAAGAATTTGCTTCTAATTTATTCCAAAAAACACTTTAGGGATACGTACCGTTCGACTTTATGATGGGCTAAACAGCACTTCTTTTATTAGGATAAATCAATGAATGCACTTTTTAAACGAGCGGGCATTGTTGTCGCGCTCGGTTTATCTTTGGGCTCGATAAATGCCCGTGCGGAAGGAACCATCAGTATCGCGCAACAGTTCGGTATTGGTTATCTGATTTTGGATGTAGTCCAGGACCAGCATCTGATTGAAAAATACGGTAAGCAGGAAGGGCTGGACATCAAGGTGGACTGGCACAGCATTTCCGGCGCCACCGCCATGAACGAGGCGCTGTTGACCGGTTCGCTGGATGTGGTCTCCGCCGGGGTGCCACCGGCGCTGACCGTATGGGATCGCACCCGCGGCAAGCAGAATGTCAAAGCTATTGCCTCCCTCGGATCCATGCCCAATTATTTGCTTAGCAATAATCCGGCGGTGAAAAGCATCAAGGATCTGACCGATAAGGATCGTATCGCCGTACCCGCGGCCGGTGTTGGTTTTCAATCACGTACGCTGCAAATTGAAACCGCTCGTCTTTATGGCAACGCGGATTATAAACGCTTCGATAATATCACCCTCAGTCTGCCCCATCCGGATGCCACCGCCGCATTGATTTCCGGCGGTTCTGAAGTTACCGCGCATTTTTCCAGTCCGCCGTTTCAATATCAGGCGCTGGAACATCCCAATATCCATAAAATCCTGAGCTCTTATGATGTGTTGGGAGGGAAAGGCACCTTTAATCTGCTCTATACCACGGAAAAATTCCACGATGCCAATCCGAAAACCTATAAAGCCTTTTTTGAAGCGCTGGCGGAAGCCGCCGAATTTATCAAGGCAAATAAACACGAGGCGGCCGAAACGTATATTCGGGTAGAGAAATCCCATTTGCCGTTGGCGCTTATCGAGAAAATCATCAGCGATCCGGAAAATGATTTCACTATCACACCGCAAAAGACCTTTGTTTATGCGGATAAATTACATGAATTAGGCGTACTGAAAAATCAGGCCGGCTCTTGGAAAGATTACTTTTTTCCTGAAGCCTACGCGCTGCCCGGCAGTTGATTTTTCGCCTTTAACGGTTACAGGACCTGCATAATGGCTTATAACGTCCAGCATATCCCGGCGGCGCCGTTGCTCCGGGTCGATGCGTTGAATCTTGAATACCATACCCACCAGCGGGTGGTTCGCGCCACGCATAATGTCGGCTTTGAGGTGTTCGCCGCGGACAGGTTTGTGCTGTTGGGCCCTTCCGGCTGCGGCAAATCCAGTCTGTTGAAAGCCATTGGCGGTTTTTTGCCGGCGGTAAGCGGCCGAATCGAATTGGATGGTCAAAACGTGACCCAGCCGGGGCCGGACCGTTTGATGGTATTTCAGGAATTCGATCAATTGCCGCCGTGGAAAACCGTGCTGGAAAACGTGATGTTTCCGCTGTTGGCCAGCGGCAAAGCGCGACGCGCCGAAGCCCGGGAACATGCGCGCTATTTTCTGGATAAGGTGGGACTGTCGGCCTTCGCCGATGCCTATCCCCATACCTTATCCGGCGGCATGAAACAGCGGGTGGCCATTGCCCGCGCCTTGGCGATGCAGCCGAAAGTGCTGTTGATGGATGAACCTTTCGCCGCGTTGGACGCCCTGACCCGGCGCAAAATGCAGGAAGAGCTGCTGGCTTTATGGGAAGAAGTGCGGTTTACCTTGCTGTTCGTCACCCATTCCATCGAGGAAGCTCTGGTGGTGGGCAGCCGGATATTGCTGTTGTCGCCTCATCCCGGCCGCGTCAGGGCAGAAATCAACAGCCACCAGTTCGGCATTAACGATTTCGGCAGCGCTGATTTCCAGCAAACGGCGCAGCGCATCCATGACATGTTGTTCAGCGACCCGCAGAGCGCGCCCGCAGCGGTGCCTATCGATACGGCTAAACCCCGTTTCAGGGTCGTGGGTAAATGATGGCAACGACGGGGAGAAAGTAATATGAGTCTTCAGCCACCGGTACGTCCGGAATATATTTATGACCTGCCGCCCCTGGGGAAAATGACCCTGGTGAAACCCTTGCCGTTTACCACCCGTCTGTGGAATCAAGCCTGGCTGCGCAAATCGGTCATTATCCTGGTCTTGATCCTGCTATGGGAAGGGGCGGCGCGCTGGCAAAACAACGACCTGCTGCTGCCGGGATTTATCCAGACCCTGAAGGCCTTTATGCAGGATATGGCCAGCGGAGAACTGCCGACAAAAATCGGTTTTTCATTAAGCACCCTTATCAAAGGTTATGTTATCGGTACCGTGCTGGCACTGGTGCTAAGTTCGCTGGCGGTATCGACCCGTGTCGGACGGGATCTGTTGAGTACCTTGACCTCGATGTTCAATCCCCTGCCCGCCATTGCCCTGCTGCCGTTATCGTTATTGTGGTTTGGCCTGGGGGAAAACAGCCTTATTTTTGTGCTGGTGCATTCCGTGATGTGGCCCATGGCACTCAATACCTATGCCGGCTTTATGGGGGTGTCCGATACGCTGCGCATGACCGGAAGGAATTACGGCCTGCGCGGATTGCGCTACGTTTGGTACATTCTAATCCCCGCCGCTCTGCCCTCCATTCTCTCCGGCCTGAAAATCGGCTGGGCATTCGCCTGGCGGACCCTTATCGCCGCCGAACTGGTATTCGGCGCCTCCAGCGGTAAGGGGGGCTTGGGCTGGTATATCTTCCAAAACCGTAACGAACTTTTTACCGACCGGGTGTTTGCCGGCCTGATATCGGTAATCATTATCGGGCTGTTGGTGGAAGGTCTGATTTTTACCACCCTCGAACGAGTGACGGTCAAACGCTGGGGTATGCAGAAATAATGCTCGTCGCGGTCACCAGGCCGTTGGCCCGTACCGCTCCGTTGAAAATGATGGCCTAACCGAGGCCGGTGAACCGCCGGCAAAAGCAAGAGAGGCAGAGCGTGATTGTTGTTAAAGCACCGCAAAATTACCTGAACGAACCGGGGCTTATCGCCCGTATCGGCGATTATGTCTCGCCTTTTACCCGCGACGGCGTCATGATTATTACCAGTCCCAAGGCATGGCTGGCGACACAGCAAGCCGTCGATTCCAGCTTCGCCGCACTGGATATCCACTATCAACGGTATTTTTTGCAAGGCGAATGTACCGCCGCCACTATCGCTGCCTTTACCGAACAGGCAGTGGCCGGAGATTTCAAGCTTATCATCGGCATCGGCGGCGGGAAAGTGCTGGATACGGCGAAAGGGATAGCGGAATCCGGCGGACGTTTGCCGCTGATTACCGTGCCCACCGTTGCCGCCACCTGCGCCGCCTGGTCGCCGATTTCGGTACTCTATACCGAAGCCGGCGCCCATTTGAATTCCATGCCGCTGCAACGCACCCCTGAATGGGTGCTGGTGGACAGCCAAATCATCGCCCAAACGCCGGTTCGTTATCTGAAAGCCGGTATTGTGGATGCCTTGGCGAAATGGTATGAGTTCGAACCCTATTTACGCCATGATGACAGCAGCCTGTCCTTGGTATTAAAGGCTCAGGCCGCGAAGCTGGCATTGGATATTTTTGAACAGCTCGGCGAACAGGCCATCGCCGACAATCAGGCGCGACAGGTGACGCCGGCGCTGATAAAAGTGGTGGATGCCGTCATCGCCCTGGCCGGCATGGCAAACAGCATGCGTGACGAAATCACGCGCATCGGCGTCGCCCATGGGATCCATAACAGCATTACCCGTCAGCCCGATCTGCACGGTTTCCTGCATGGCGAGCTGGTGGGCTTTGGATTGGTCATACAATCCTTGCTGGATAATACAGCCGGCGCGCCATCAAGGCCGAAGTTACTGGGTTTGTTAAAAGCGTTTTCAACACCGCTGACATTGCGCCAGTTGGGCGTTACCGAATCGGTGGCAACACGTGCCGCGCAGATTGCCCGGGACGTGCAGATTGCCCCGTCCATTGCCGCCCGTCTGCCCTTTGAGCTAAACGTCGACAGAATCGAACAGGCGTTGCTTTTCGTTGCCAAGGATGCCGCGGCCGGGGATGCTGCTGCTGTCGGGGAATTCGCGGTCGGGTATCGTGCTGCCGGGAGTAGCCTGGTCCACGATACCGCTGTTGGGTATCGTGCTGACGGGAATGGCCTGGTCCCAGGATACCGCGGATAAGGATTACGTCGCGCGTGAGTTGACTAAAAACCCTTTGGCAATACAAACCTCCTATTCCTGTGGTAAATAATCGTTGGTGTAATATTGCCCGGGCGGCAACGCCTGTTTCACAATGCCAAGGGCGGTAATGGCAGTGATCAGCTCACTCCAGGCGCGATCGTTGAGTCTTAACTGCTCGCTGTCCGGTTTACCCAGCACCGCCATGGTATCCTGCCATTGGCGTTTGACAAAAGCCGCATCATAGGACTTGCTGTATTGGGCGGCAAACGCAGCGGTGGCCTCGTCCGGATGGGCAATGGCATAACGGATGCTCTTGCTGGTGGCGCGCATGAACGCCTTGGCCAGGGCGGGGTTTTTAGCCAGCCATTGCTGGTTGCCGGCAAACATAAAAATCGGGGTATCGGGCACGCCATACGCGGTAGCCGGCATAAAGACCGGCGTTTGCTTCCCCACCACCGCCAATTCGGTCCCTTCTGCGTTGGTAATACCGGTGGTCGCGTCGACTCGGTTTTGCAGCAGCAGGGGAACGGTGTCATCCGCGGCCGCCACCATTTGCACATCGTCCAGCGTCATGCCCGCGCTTTTCAGGACCAGTGAAAGCTGGGCCTTGGTCCAGGCATCATTATAAATGCCGATTTTTTTGCCCTTCAGTTCGCTGACGGTAAGAGGATGTCCTTCCTGGGTGAAAATACCCCAATTGTTGCCGGTGCCGTACCGTCCGATGGCGATCACCGGCGCGCCCTGCTCTTTGGCAAAGATAATATCCATCACCGTGGTAAAGGCCACATCGGCCCGGCCGGTGCCGAGGAATTTCATGGTATCCGCCACGGTTGGCGGCGCGACGATGTTCAGGTCGATACCCTCGTCAAGGTAGAATCCCTTCGCTTTGCCCAATGTCCAGGGTATCCAAAAACCATCCGCCACCGGCCACTCTTGCACAAAAGTGACCTTTGCCGGTGCGGACGCCCCCTGCGCCGGTGCCGTCATGAACACCGAACTCAACATTGCGCAAGCGGCAAAAACCGCGCCGGTTAACCATGCCCGTTTTTTCATGAGACCGTTCCCTTGTACCGTTTTGGAGTTTTCAATCATACCCATTAAAGCCGGTAATCTTTAACAATACGAGTGAACATCCCTCATGCCCGCATGCTACCCAGCATGGCCGGCCAATCCTTTCCTCAGAATTGATAGGTCATGCCCACGGCAACAATGTTATCGTGATGCATCCCGGCGGCACGTGAAAAATCATTATCTTTTAACAAGTTGATTTGATAATCAATAAAGGCGAGCATGTTTTTATTAAAAGAATAGGAGGTGCTGATGTCGATGTATTTCCGAAGATCCTGGCTACCGTAACCTTCGATATTGTCTCCACGCGCCTGCACATAAGCCAGGCCGGGCCGTAGTCCGAACTTAAAGGTATACTGGGCCACCAGTTCAACGTTTCGTGCTTTGTTGACGAATCCATAGGCTATTTTCTCGCTATCGCCGAAACGCATCAATTTATAGCTCTGGGTATACATGGCCGCCAGAAGTATTCCCTCCCGGTCATATTTCAGCGCGCCGGCATAGGCGTTGGCGTGACCGCCGCCATGACCGTAGGCAAGATTCCGTTGCCCCACGGTGCGATTGGTACTGGTAAAGGCCCCGGTGGCACCGATCCCCCCGCCAAAATCATAGGAAACCGACATGCCGTAGCCGTCGCCATTGGCCCTGACAGCTTCGCGACCTTTGCCCTTTTCGCTGCTTTCGGGATTTTTCCCTTGATATTGGAGCGCAAAATTAAGACCTTCGGCCAGGCCGAAAAAACCTCTGTTGCGATAGGTCGCCATGCCATTGCCGCGATTGGACATCATATCGTCGACGCCGTAGGTATCGCCGCCAAGCTCCGGCACTATGTCTGTCCAGGCAAGCACATCGTAAAGCACGCCGAAGTTACGTCCATAGTCGAAGGAGCCGAATTTACCGTATTTCAACCCGGCATAACCGAGCAGGGTCGAGCCCTGTTTGTCTTTTTCCTCTTCGGATTTGTTCAGCTCACCCTGATACTGCCACCGTCCATAACCGGTCAGTTCATCGGTGATTTGGGTTTCTCCGTTGAACCCGAATCGCATATAGGAATGATCGCCATCGGCCTTCTGATTATTGGAAAAATAATGCACACCAACAATAGTACCGGCAAGATCTAATTTATTGCCGTCACGGTTGTATATTTCGGCGGCGTCCGCCGTACCGGAAATAATAGCCACCGGCATCATGATTGAAAGAAGACGTAGTTTCATTATTTCCTCACTATATATTTATTTTTTGCCATTGCTTTAATCAACAGGAGACCCACAGGTTAAAATACCCGATAAGGCCGACCCCGACGCGGTGAACACCTATTAACCTATTTATTTGCCGATTTTTCTTATCTCACGCACGTAAAATTATAACTAAATGATAAATAATGATAATTATAAAAAAATTTCTATTTTTACTTATAAAAGTAAAATTTAATGATATCAATTCATTATTAATCATCACCATGTAAAATTTATTGGCATAATCAGTTATTCAGACGCGAGGATATTCCATGAGGGGATAGTAAATGGCCAAACTTAAACGCATTGGCAATGAGTTATTTATTTAAGCCCCGGGCATATTTGGCTTGCCGGGCAAGCGTGAGCCATTCATTGTAGGCAAGTCTATTAACAGTTTAGGGAATATTGTTGCAGGAATACTGTCTCAGTGAAAGTAAAATTTTCACCTTGAGAATAGCTAATAAATTATTGGCATTATTCAATGCAATATGGATAACATTAACAGTAAATAGCCGAGAGAGATCGAGAAAGGCATAGAGCGCAGCGGGCAAGATATTGGCGGATAGGGGATCGGGGTCTGTCGATGAAATTTTGTGGTTTGTCGCGATAGCGTGGAGAGCAAGGCATCCTGCCATAACGGGCAACCTCCCTGTTGCCCATAGCGTGTGGATATGCGTGATTAGAACTGGTAAACCAAACCAAGGGCAACGATGTCGTCGGTGTTGATACCGGTTGCATTAGTAAACTGGCTGCTATCGATAAGGTTGATTCTGTAGTCAACATAGGTCGATATGTTTTTGTTGAAGTAGTAAGTCGCACCCACGTCAACAAACTTCACCAGATCCTGGTTGTTATAGGTATTACCGTCGCCGGCAGCGCCGATATTTTCGCCACGGGTTTGGTTATACCCAACGAACGGAACCAGACCGAAGTCGAATGTGTATCCAGCATAGGCTTCGAAGGCTTGGGCCTTGTTGGCGTAACCATAAACACTTGAACTGCTGGAGCCGAACGGCGCGGCATTGTAGGACTGGGTGAACATGGCCGCTACATAAACATTGTTAGCGTTATATTTAATGCCGCCGGTATAGCCTTCGGCATTGCTGCCGCGACCGGAAATGCCGGGGTTGCCGCTACCATTTTGTTCGTCGGTACGTTTAGAGTTAAAGAACGCGCCGCCGGCGGTAAAGCCCAGGCCGAGGTCATAGCTTAACGAAGCCCCGAAGCCGTCGCCGTTCTGGCCCAGCACATCACGACCGTTGGCACTCTCGCCGGGGCCGCCGTTCTTACCCTGATATTGCAAAGCGAATTTCAGTCCGTCAACCAGGCCGAAGAAGTTGTTGTTGCGATAGGTGGCGACACCGCTGGAACGACCGAACATGAACTGATCGGGGCTATAGGTGGAACCGTCGAATTCAGGCTGCATATCGGTATAGGCGGCGATGTCGTAAAGGATACCGTCGTTACGACCGTAATCGAAGGAGCCGTAATCGCCGAATTTCAAGCCGGCAAAGCCATACCGGGTGAAGTTGCCGCCGTCAGAGGTACCGGATGCTTCAGTGACATGGCCGTTTATCTGGTATTCCCAGTCGCCATAACCGGTCAATTGATCGTTGATCTGTGTTTGACCTTTGAAACCGATACGGGTGTAGGTCTGATCGCCGTTAGCACTATCGTTATTAGAGAAATAGTGCAATCCATGAAGGGATCCGAACAAATCAAGCTGATTACCGTCTTTATTATATACTTCTGCAGCACCAGCCGTACCAGCCGCTAACATGGCTGGAATCAACAGGGCAAGAACCTGTAGTTTCATTTTCTTTTCCTCGGTATATTTATTATCTTTGGCCACTATTTTACTTTGTGTGCTGTATCAATGCTGTCTATCTGACACGCAATCTTATTCTGCAATAAATGCAGTTTTATACTAGCGTTAAAATGATACGAATTGGCTTACAATGTTTCAAAATGCAAATTTTATATTTAATAATGTTTCCGCCATGGAACTAACCTGATAATCACCATACATAGAAAATTAAAACTTTGAGGTGAGTCTTGTTTTTGACATTATTAAAAATAAACATCAAAAACAATGACTTAAAATAAAATTGTCAAATAGCACGATGTGCTAAAAAGACTCTTTTTTTTCCTCTATCATTTTAAGCGCTATCATCATTAAATTGTCATTATTACTCTCATTTGGTTTAACGTCTTTATTAACCGGCCTTGTGCCGGTTTTTTTATGCGTTAATTTTAATTATGAATAAAGAGAGAATTATATATTAATAAATGTTAATTTTATATACAAATTATTTCTACATTAACGTTTTATATTAATTCTAGATTAAAATTATAAATATCGGTCTTAAATATTCGCACTATGAAACATTAGTTTCACTCTTTTTTAATCAAGGCTTAAATATACGATCCGCATCACATTAAACTTGCAAAAAGTAAATATAATGATGTGGGGTTTTATTGCTGCCCTAATGTATCAATGTATATATTAATTCCCTTTCACGCTTCCACCCCTGATGCGAACCTACTTTCATCATCTCTCTACGGTTGATTCTGTCCCCCGTGCCGCCCCATCTCCCTGTTCACCTGTACGTCAGACTTCGTTCCCGCCCCTGGGTCGTGTTACACTTTATGCCATGATCCGCCGGAAAACTGGCCGTGAGGAACGCGCTGTTCCTACGGAAACCTTAACGCCATGCAGCAAAATCAAAATGTCGAAGATGTATGGAGCCGCTTGCAGCAATCGGCTTTTCGTTCAAAATTTCGGCTTAACCCAAAAGATCTGGCCTATCTGCGCAGCAAAGGAATGCCGGTAATACTCTCTCATGCCCGTGATTTCATCTCTGTGAGATTGGCGCCCGCCTTACCCTCCAAAGACGGTAAGCAAACGCCTTGGCGGGGACACCCGGTGTTTGTGGCGCAACATGCCACCGCGACCTGCTGCCGGGGTTGCCTGGAAAAATGGCATGGTATACCCAAAGGGCAACCTCTTACCGATAGCCAGCAGGACTATGTAGTACAAATGATTGGGTTATGGCTTGATCGGCGGGGGGATAGCGATGGCGGCGTTGAGTAGCGGCGCCGTGGGTTTCGTTTTTCCGACCTTATATTAACTATGCTTAATGTTTAATCTTGATCCTGGCGGGAGATACCGAGAGTTTTATGACTGACACGCTGAATACGGAACAGCACGCCGCTTTACCGGTACGCATTGCCACCCGCATCGTCTTTTTTATTGCCGGCTTCGGGATGTCGTCCTGGGCGCCCTTGGTACCTTTCGCCAGGCAGCGGCTGGACATTAACGACGCATCGCTGGGCATGCTGTTGCTGTGTCTGGGCATCGGATCGCTACTGGCCATGCCGCTGGCGGCGCCCATGGCCGGCCGGATCGGCTGTAAACCGCTGATTATCGGATCCGCCGCCCTGCTGGTACTCACGCTTCCCGCGCTGGCCGTTGCCGACAGTACCTTTACCCTCGGTCTGTCATTAATGCTGTTCGGCATGGGGCTGGGGGCAATGGACATCACCATGAACATCCAGGCGGTGGCGGTGGAAAAAGCCAGCGGCCGGGCCATGATGTCGGGATTTCATGGTTTTTTCAGTATTGGCGGTATCTGCGGGGCGGGTTTGGTCAGCCTGCTGCTGTGGCTGAACCTGAATCCGCTCTGGTCGGTTATCGTCGTGGTCCTGGTCATCCTGGCTTTGCTGCTATACGCCGCCGAAGATTTGTTGGCCGACCGTCCGGAAGACGATGCGGGCCCCCTCTTTGTCAGACCCCGCGGCAAGGTCCTTTTCATCGGGGCGTTATGTTTTATTCTCTTTTTAACCGAAGGCGCGATGCTGGACTGGAGCGCGCTGTTCCTGACCGTGGAACGGGGTCTTGACAGCGCCATGGGCGGACTGGGTTATGCCTTGTTCTCTATTGCCATGACCGTCGGACGCCTGAACGGCGATCGATTGATTAATGCCATCGGCCGGTATCGTACCCTGCTGGCGGGCAGTTTATGCGCCTCGGCGGGTATCGGACTGGCGATAGCGGTCAACCAGCCCTACATCACCCTGCTGGGGTTTATGCTGGTGGGGCTGGGGGCATCGAATCTGGTGCCCTTGCTGTTCAGCGTGGTCGGCAATCAAAAGGATATGCCGCCCAACCTGGCGCTGGCGGCGATCTCCGGCGTAGGGTATGCCGGTATATTGGCCGGCCCGGCATTGATTGGTTTTATTGCCCATTTGACCAGCCTGTTTATCGCGTTCGGCTGTGTCGCATTGCTCCTTTTGGTTGTAAGCTGGAGCGCACGCCGTGCTACCCAATGAAAAACCAGTGGCGAAACCCGCTTTATGCAAATTAAGAACCTGAAGTTAACCTCGGCGGCGTTAACCCGCAGCCTGATAGTGTTTATCCTGCTGCTATTGCTGTCGTTATGGCTATTCGGTTTTCATGCCGTCAATGCGTATCTCATTGAAAAGAAACACAGCATGTCTACCCTCTCCGCCGCGCTGCAAAAACGGATCGATACTTACCGCTTTGTGACGGATCAGTTATATGACCTGTCGTTGTCGGCAAGCGGCAGCCCCCAGAACAACGACGGCACGAGCCTGAAAGAATCCCGCCTGCGGCCGGATGTGTTTTATGTTGATAAGCCGCATAAAAAAACCGATGCCCTGATTTTTGGCGTTCATGACGCCACCACGCTGTCCATCGCCGCCAGCATGTCGTCTTATCTCGATATTCTATGGGGTTCGGAGGGCAACGCTTATTCCTTATATTACCTGAACGGCACCGACAACAGCCTGACGTTGATTTCCACCCAGCCGTTGCGGGATACCGCCACCCGTTTTGAAGACAGCTATACCAGCGCCTTGATCAAGTCGCGTCGCAGCGAAATGCTGCAGCAGGCCAATATCCTGGATCAGCGGGAGAGTTTCTCGCCGCTGCGTAAATTTCGCCTGCAAAACGATTATTATGTTACCCAGCGCTTCATCTTTAACCAGCCGGGCCACCTGGCCACCATTATCGCGGTGGATTTACCCATCGGCGATCTTATCCCGCTGAATATGGCGCGGGCCAACTTTTCCCTGGTCGCCGCCGACGATGCCGATACGGAGATGGACGGCGCAGAGGCGAATGACGGCAATGCCGATCGGGATAACACACAAAAAATCGCCAGCCATATTAAAGGGTCTAGCCTGCAGATCGGCACGCGCCTGGTGGATGCACCGTTGAATTTGGTCTATAGGGTGCCGCTGACCAGTTTGACGGTGGATTTGCTGCGCAATAATTTGTGGCCCATCGCGATACATTTTTTGCTGATTGCCTTATCCGTCTTTGGTATTTACCTGATTCGCCAGCATTTCTTACGCCCCAGGGAAAATATGGCCCTCGCCTTGAAATCACGACAGATACTCAGTGAGGAAGTGATAGCCAACCTGCCGCTGGGTTTGCTGGTTTATGATTTCAGCACCAATAACCTGGTGGCCAGCAATAAAATCGCCGACCACCTGCTGCCCCACCTTAGTTTGCAAAAGATAGCCAATCTGGCGGAAGCCCATCAGGGTGTTATCCAGGCCACGGTGAACAATGAAGTGTATGAAATCAGGATGTTCAAAAGCCGCCTTTCGCCGGATACCTACCTGTTCCAATTGCTGGACCATGATAAAGAAGTGCTGGTCAATAAAAAGTTGCAGCAGGCGCAGCAGGAACTGAATAAAAACCATCAGGCCCGACGAACCATCCTGACCAATTTTCAGCACGAGCTGAATCAACCACTGATGGAGATCAATACGCTGCTCGAGGGTTTGCTTCATGCCGGGGCGGAAGAAAAACGCCAGCGCCTGTTGTTTAACCTGAAAACCGAAGTCGGCCGTCTGGGGGCGCTGTTCGACAACCTGCGCTTGCTGACTCAGTTGGAGCTGCAGGACTGGCAGCCGATACAGGAAGCCTTTTCGTTGTCCGCCCTGGTGGACGATTTGCTGGCGGAACGCCTGCCCGCCCTGAACCAAAAGGGCCTTGGCCTGTTTAATCACTACCGGCTGCCTTTTAATCAGCAGCATATCGGCGATGGGGCGGCGGTTAAAAAAATCCTCTCGCTGCTGCTGGATTACAGCATTATCAGCACTCAGTACGGCAAAATCGTTCTGTCGGTCGACCAGGATCCTTCCCGCCCGGATACGGTGATCTTAAGCCTTAGCGATACCGGTAACGGCATTGACGCCAAGGAACTGGCCAACCTGCAGCAGCCTTTTGTCACCCAGGCGCAAAAAGATCGCTATCAGCGGGGCTCCGGCCTTTCCTGGTTTCTTTGCAACCAATTGGCGAAAAAAATGGGCGGCAACCTGGATATACACAGCAAAATCGATATCGGCACCCGCTATAGGGTAAGGTTGACATTGCCTCGTGTGGATATCGCAGAGCAGGATGATAATGAAAAAATTCTTGGCGGCACCGTGGTCATGCTGGATATCGCCAATGAGGAAATACAGGGAATCATTAACGATATGCTGCAACAGTGGGGAGTGGAATGCATCCATCCCGAGGAGCATACGCTGGTGCGGGAACACGATCTGCTGGTGACGGACGATCCGTCGCGTTTGGAGGATTTTGCCATTCTGGTGCAGACCAACGAGGGCGGGATAATCCCTTTGACACCCTGCCGCGTGCAGGTGAATTATAATCTCGCCGCGACTTTGCTCGATGCGGTGCTACAATTAATGGAACTGCGTTTGGCGCAAACCGACACTATTCAACCAGTTGAGAAAGAATCCGTCGGCGACGTGGATGAGCCCGTTCCCCTGCTGACCGGGGACTATATCCCGCTCTTTGTCGAGACAGTACCCGATGACATCAAGAGGCTGTATACTGAAGCCGAGAACGGCGATTTACCCGCTCTGGCCCAGACTGCGCACCGCCTGAAAGGTGTTTTTGCCATGCTGAATCTACTTCCCGGCAAGCTGTTATGTGAAACGCTGGAACAACATATCAAACGCGCTATTATAGAAAATGATAATTCTAAAATCGGCAACGATATCCGCCAAATTGATGTTTTTGTCATTAAACTGCTACAGCATGCAAGGTAGTCAACTTTATGAATAATCTTAACGTCATCATTGCTGATGACCATCCTATCGTTCTATTCGGTATCCGAAAATCGCTGGAACAAATTGAATGGGTAAAAGTAGTCGGTGAATTCGAAGATTCCACGTCGCTCATCAATAGTCTCGGTAAGCTGGATGCAAATGTTTTAGTCACCGACCTGTCGATGCCCGGCGAGAAGTATGGCGACGGCATTACCCTGATTAAATACATCAAGCGTCATTATCCTCAGCTGGCGATTATTGTATTAACCATGAATAACAACCCGGCGATTCTCAGCGCGGTGCTGGAACTGGATATCGACGGCATCGTCCTGAAACAAGGTGCACCCACCGATTTACCCAAAGCGCTGGCCTCGTTGCAAAAAGGCAAAAAATATACCCCGGACAGCGTGGCTAAACTGCTGGAAAGGATTAGCGCCGGCGGCTACGGCGATAAGCGCCTGTCGCCTAAAGAGAGCGAAGTGTTGCGTTTATTCGCCGAAGGTTTCCTGGTGACGGAAATTGCTAAAAAGCTGAACCGCAGTATCAAAACCATCAGTAGCCAGAAGAAATCGGCCATGCTGAAGCTTGGCGTGGAAAATGATATCGCCCTTCTCAATTACCTGTCGTCGGTCAGCATGGCGCCGGTGGATAAAGAGTAACGGTCCGATACCGGCGCGGTTGAACCGGCCGCTCGTGGAATCAGGAATGTTCCTCAAGCTCGCCGCGCCGCTCCCTGACCTTGCGGCTGAATTGGGCCAGCGTCGGTTGCAATACATTCAGTGTGACCGGCTTAGACAGGCAACTGTCCATTCCCGCATCCAGACAGCGTTGTTTCTCTTCCGCCAGCGCGTTGGCGGTCACGCCGATAACCGGTAATACCCTGCCCTGTTCCCGTAAGCGGCGGGTTAACTCATAACCATCCATTTTCGGCATGTTTACATCGCTCAGGATGATATCCACCGACTGCTTGTTCAGAAAACTCAATGCATCCACGCCGTCGTTCGCCGTCATGACCTGATATCCCAAAGAACTCAGTTGATCCGCCAGCAATCGGCGGTTGATGGGATGATCGTCCACCACCAGGATTTTGATATCATTGTTTTCGCCATTCATCGGCGGTGGTGACAGGGTCAATGGCGGCGCCGAAGCCGCCGTCGGTTCACAGCGATAAATTTTTAACAGCAACAACGGCAGTTCTTCGGCAAACGCCGGGCTGACCAGCCACTGGCCGGGGTTGATTTCCAATGCCGGGCCGATATGCGCGATGGAGAAGCGGATCCAGGCGCGATGACTGCCCGAGGGTGCAATCTCATCCTCGCTGATGTACACCTCGTCGTCGCCGATGGCCTCATCGGTATGCCGCTTGATAGTCAGGCCGTTTTCTTCAAGCAGGCGGGTCAGGTAGCGTTCGAGGGCGGTATTGCGCAACGCCTGCCAACAAACCCGCCCGTACATATCGCTGTTGAGCACCTGGTAGGTATTGGAAGCCTCGTACAACGGCAACCGGATGGTGAACTGGCTACCCAACCCGCTTTCCGATTCCAGGGCTATGTCGCCGTCCATCAAATTGACCAGTTTCTCGCAAATCGCCAGACCTAATCCGGTTCCCTGGAATTGCTGGTGTCCATCGCTGCCTAACTGTACGAAAGGATCAAACAGTTTGATTAATTCCCGCTGCTGAATGCCGACACCGGTATCACGGATGCATAACTGCAGGTAGCCGTCGTGGCAAAAGACGTTAATCGAGATACAGCCGCTATGGGTAAATTTGATGGCGTTGTTTAATATATTCGACAATACCTGCTGTAGCCGCACCGGATCCCCGCGCATGCTAAGCGGCACGCCGGGATCGATAAAGCAGTATAGGCCCAGGCGCTTTTTCACCACCAGCGACAAATAGTTGCCGGCGATATGACCCACCACCTCACGAGGGGAAAAACTGCGCGGTTCAATTTTTAGCTGCTCGGATTCGATTTTGGAAAAGTCCAGGATATCGCTGATGATGTTGAGCAATAACGCCGAAGAGTTATTCATTGCCATCACCAGCCGGTCTACTCCTTCCGGCAAATCCTGGGTTTTCAGCAGATCCAGGTTGCCGATAATGCCGTATAACGGCGTGCGAAGTTCGTGGCTGACCGTGGCCAGAAACATGGATTTCGCCTGGCTGGCCTGCTCCGCCGCCGTCGCCATTTCCTGTAAAGACTCTTCCATCCGCACCCGGGCGCTGATATCCACCAGCACACAGATGGCGACGTTTTCATTGAGGTAGCGGGAATGGACGAAGCTTATCTGCAAGTTATTGTTATTGCTGGTCATGACATCAACAAAATTCACCTGCTGTCCGCAGATGATATGTATTATGCGTTCCCGATCCTCAAAGGTCAGCAGACTCAGGTAGTTATGCGCCAGCTCGTTGCTGATGAGGTTCGCGCCGTCGCTGATGCGCAGTATGCAAATACCCACCGGTGCGGAAGCGACGATTTTGCGATTGAACTGCTCGTTTTCCTCCAGTTGCAGCGCATTTTTTTCCGCCGGGGCAAACATTTTGCGCTCAAACATCCAGGTCAGAATAAACAGCAGCATGGCCGAGAGTACGTTTAACAAGAAAGCATTGATAAACAGCGCTTTAAAATTCTCTAAAATCGTCGATAGCGACAGCGAGTAGACAATGCTTAGGGACGTGGGGACCAGGCTCCGTTTCATCACCAGATTCTTGAAGCCTTCCGTATAACCGTAAAAACCGGCCGCCTCAGGATAGGCGCTCAGTTCGGAAACCCGGCGCGCCCCGCCGGACAATGACATCATCGGGGCGTTATTCTGATCCAGCAGCGTAATGCCGATGGGCAGAGTACTGGTGGCGGCAAAATCCTCCAGCCGGACATTCAGCTCAATGCCCAGCAGAGCTTCCAGCTTATTGGCCGCGTAAATCGGGGTTAACATGTAAAAATAGCCGCTGCCGGACCGCTGGCCGGGGACCACCCAATAGAGGTCGTCTTCCCGGTCGTTTTGCCGGGCATTGCGGTATTTAACCACCTGTTGCTGCAGGCTTTTTGGTAAGGCGTTGCCGGCACCGTTATCGGCACGGAGATTGAAATTTGCCATACAGAGGCTTTCGCCGCTGATATAAAAAACCCGGTTCAGGTCGTAACTCTCGGTAAAACTGTCTTTCCAGTAGCTGAGGAAATAGCTCAGCGAATCCACGGAATGTTGATATTCAGTTTCCGCACGGCCGCAATCGGCGTTGGGAGAAAGCGGCGAGTAATCCGGTCGGCTTACCTTGCCGGCCAACAGGCCGCTCATCACATCCGGACCGGGTAAACTGGCGCTGAGGCGGTTTTCCGCCACATATTTTAATCCCCGCATCATATCGGCGGAGCGGGTGAAATAGCTCTGGGCCTGGGCGAAGCTGGTGTTATATTCCTGACGTAAATCGGATTCGCGCTGATGCAAGAGGCTGATAATGTAAAAGGTGGATAACAGCGCCCCCAGCGCCCAGAGCAAAAACGCCAGCGTCCGGAACAGATAGCGGGATATTTTTACCGTTGTGCGAAAGGATGAAAAGTATTTCAAAACTGTACCGTTCCAGTGCTAGAACTGATTAATGCGGGCCTGCCCAGCCGATACACTACCGACCCCGTATAAAAAAAGCCAGCGCAATGCGCTGGCCGATATTGCTGACATCCGTCGGCTGCCTGAAGGAAGTTCCGCAGGTTGGCGACCGAGCCCGGTTGGAACAGCGGACCCACAATGCTAAACAGCGGGAAAGCGTGCCAGTGGGGTCGAAGCGGGCGTGGTTTTTCCGCCCGCCGGAGCGCCCCATGGCACGGTAGGCCCGCCAACACCGTAGCTTGAACCATGACAGGTCGGGACAGGGCGATAGATCGTAAACACGCCGTGAATCCATCCATGGAGGCTCGATCCGCGCCGTCCTGGCGCGGACGGTTTACTCCTCTATCACCCTGCCCCGCCTTATAGACACCGAGTCCGTTTGTCAGCGCCTCTCGGCATGTTGGGCTCACCACCCCCGTACCTTGAACCGTGCCCAGTCGGAACAGGTAGGCCATTAACTGTTCGGGTAGTCTTCACCCTCGTCTTCGTCGTCAGCGTCAGCGTCATCCGCGTCATCCGCGTCGTCGGCATCGTCAATGGCGATATCATCCACGGCGTCATCATCGATATCGGCGTCGTCCCCCGCGTCGTTCTCTTCGCCTTCCGCCAGCCCTTCGACGGTGTCGAGATCTTCGTCATCCACCGGTTCAACCACGCGCTGCAAACCCACCACATGTTCGCCTTCAGCGGTGCGGATGAGGGTAACCCCCTGGGTGTTGCGGCCGACGATGCTGACTTCGGATACCCGGGTGCGCACCAGGGTGCCGGCGTCTGTGATCATCATGATTTGATCGCTGTCTTCCACCTGCACGGCGCCAACCACCTCGCCATTGCGCTCACTCACTTTTATCGAGATCACGCCGAGGGTGGCGCGTGATTTGGTGGGGTATTCAGCCTGGGCGGTGCGCTTGCCGTAACCGTGCTGCGTTACGGTCAGGATCGGACCGTCGCCGCGAGGTATGATCAGGGAAACCACCCGGTCCTTGTCGGCCAGATTGATGCCACGCACGCCGGTGGCGGTACGGCCCATGGAACGCACCTGTCCTTCAGGGAAACGCACCACCTTGCCGTAGGCTGAGAACAGCATGGCCTCGTTCTGTCCGTCGGTAAGATCGACGCCGATAAGTTCATCACCGTCATTCAGGTTGACGGCAATAATGCCGGCGCTGCGCGGACGGCTGAATTCAGTCAGCGCGGTCTTTTTCACCGTGCCGCTGGCGGTGGCCATGAATACATGGCGCCCTTCTTCATATTCACGCACCGGCAGGATGGCGGTGATACGCTCGTTCGGCTCCAGGGGCAGCAGATTCACGATAGGCCGGCCACGGGCGCCGCGGCTGGCTTCCGGCAGTTGGTAAACCTTCATCCAATACAGACGTCCCCGGCTGGAGAACAGCAGAATGGTGTCATGGGTATTGGCCACCAGCAGGCGATCGATGAAGTCCTCTTCCTTGATCCTGGCCGCCGATTTGCCTTTGCCGCCGCGACGCTGGGCTTCATAGTCGGTGAGCGGCTGGTATTTGACATACCCTTGATGGGACAGGGTAACCACCACATCTTCCTGATTGATCAGATCCTCGATATTGATATCGGAGGTATTGGCGGTGATTTCGGTGCGACGGGCATCGTTGTACTGCTCTTTCATCGCGTTGAGCTCTTCGCGAATCACTTCCATCAGCCGATCCGGGTTTTCCAGGATGATGATGAGTTCGGCGATTTGGGTCAGCAGCTCCTTATACTCGTCCAACAGTTTTTCATGTTCCAGCCCGGTCAATTTCTGCAGGCGCAGATCCAGGATGGCTTGTGCCTGTTGGTCGGTCAGGAAATAACGGCCGTCGCGAATACCGTACTGCTCTTCCAGCCATTCAGGCCGCGCAGCGTTGTCGCCGGCGCGTTCCAGCATCGCCGCCACCGTGCCCAGTTCCCAGGAGCGGGCGATCAGGCCGCTTTTCGCTTCGGCCGGGCTCGGCGCATGCCGGATCAATTCGATAATCGGTTCGATATTGGCCAGCGCCACCGCCAGGGCTTCGAGGATATGGGCGCGATCCCGCGCTTTGCGCAGCTCGAAAATCGTACGGCGGGTCACCACTTCCCGACGGTGGCGCACGAAGGCGGAAAGGATATCCTTCAGCGACATGATCTTGGGCTGGCCCTGATGCAGCGCCACCATATTAATGCCGAAGGAGACCTGCAGCTGCGTTTGGGAATAGAGGTTGTTCAGCACCACTTCCCCCACCGCGTCGCGTTTGATCTCGATGACGATGCGCATGCCGTCTTTATCGGATTCATCCCGCAGGGCGCTGATGCCTTCGATACGCTTGTCTTTTACCAGTTCGGCGATTTTTTCAATCAACCGTGCTTTGTTCACCTGGTAAGGAATTTCATGCACGAGGATGGTTTCGCGACCGCTTTTGGCATCGGCTTCCACTTCCGCGCGGGCGCGGATCAGGATTTTACCGCGTCCGGTGCGGTAGGCCTCTTCAATACCGCGCCGGCCGTTGATGATGGCGGCGGTGGGAAAGTCCGGCCCCGGGATATGTTCCATCAGGCCTTCGACGCTGATATCTTCATCGTCGATATAGGCAAGGCAACCGTTGATCACTTCCGTCAGGTTATGAGGCGGAATATTGGTGGCCATGCCCACGGCAATACCGGAGGAGCCATTGATCAACAGGTTGGGGATCTTGGTGGGCATGACATCGGGGATTTGTTCGGTGCCGTCGTAGTTCGGCACAAAATCCACGGTATCTTTTTCGAGGTCCGCCAACAGTTCATGGGCGATTTTCGACATGCGGACTTCGGTGTAACGCATCGCCGCGGCGGAGTCGCCGTCGACGGAACCGAAATTACCCTGGCCATCCACCAGCATATAACGCAGCGAGAACGGCTGGGCCATACGCACGATGGTGTCGTAGACCGCGGTATCCCCATGGGGATGATACTTACCGATGACGTCCCCGACCACACGGGCCGATTTTTTGTAAGGTTTATTCCAGTCATTACCGAGTACGCTCATCGCAAACAATACGCGGCGGTGTACCGGTTTTAACCCATCCCGTACATCCGGCAGCGCACGTCCGACAATAACGGACATGGCATAATCCAGATAAGAGCTTTTTAACTCTTCTTCGATGTTGACCGGTGTTATTTCTCTGGCAAGGTCACTCATTGAGCCGCTATCCCTCTACTAATTGAAGCATCCACCCGGATTTAAAGGTGCCAAAGTATACCATAGATAGGTGATTCTGGGAAAATTGTCGGCGACGAAAACCCGTAGTTATAGTTGTTTCCGCTACCGAATCACTGACCGGATGTCTGGTTGAAGGTATACTGGCTTCATTTCGCTATACCCAAAATACTTTAAGTTGCAGGAAGGCGGCGACGCAGCGAATCCCCAGGAGCTTACTCAGGTAAGTGACTGGGGTGAACGAGGACAAATCTGCTGTGCAGATTTGAACGCTGCTTGCAGCGGCCCCAAAGGGGCGAGGCTCATGATTGAGCCGAGTATTGCCAACGCACCTGCAACTTAAAGTATGACGGGAATATTTAAATACTCAGGAAGGGCCGTTATGAACCGGAAAGTCAGCAACAATTCTCAGGCCGCAGCCGGCAGCGATAATGTGGATCGGCGGGAAATCGCCAAATTCGACGCGGTGGCCTCGCGCTGGTGGGACATGGAAGGGGAATTCAAACCCCTGCACCGCATCAATCCCCTGCGCCTGGACTATATTTTGCGCCATGCCGACGGTCTGTTCGGCAAAACGGTACTGGACGTAGGCTGCGGCGGGGGAATATTGACCGAAAGCATGGCACGGGAAGGCGCGACGGCCACCGGGCTGGACATGGGCGCCGAACCGCTGGCGGTGGCCCGGCTGCATGCGTTGGAGAGCCAGTTGGATATTAACTATATCCAGCAGACCGTAGAAGATCATGCCGGAGAAAATCAGGGCCGCTATGATGTGGTCACCTGCATGGAAATGCTGGAACACGTCCCGGATCCCGCGTCCATCGTTCGCGCCTGCGCACAGCTGGTTAAACCCGGCGGCGACGTGTTTTTCTCCACCCTGAACCGTAATCCCAAGGCGTGGCTGATGGCCATCGTCGGAGCCGAATACCTGTTGCGTCTGGTGCCGCGCGGCACTCATGATGTCGCTAAATTCATCAAGCCGGCGGAACTGCTGCAGTGGCTCGACGGCACTCCGTTGCAGGAGCGGCATATTACCGGTCTGCACTATAATCCGTTGCGGGATCGTTTTACCCTGGGCGGCAATGTCGATGTTAATTACATGCTGCACACCCGTCACCCGCTGTAACCCAGACCAGTTGATCAGCGCCGGCCGGTTGAGGCCGGCTTAGACAACGTTTAATAAATCGACAAATAATATCTTTTTGAATTTTTTATCTACAGCGGTTGACATGCCTTAAGGGCAGACGGAATAGCGCTTTAGTCGGGCTGTTAACATTTCGCCCCCAAGTTATCCACAAAAACCCTCATTTTCGTCCCTTGCAATAACGACAGTAAATCACTATCTTGTTATCAAATTAACAAAAAACCCTATATATAGTGCTTTTCCCCAAAATGAGACACTATTTTTACTTTTCTATAGGGATCACTCAGACAGGTATTAAGCCTCATGAACCAGAGTCTGCTTGTTACAAAACGCGACGGCAGTAAAGAAAAAATCAACCTGGACAAGATCCACCGCGTCATCGACTGGGCGGCGGAAGGGCTCGAGAACGTCTCGGTCTCTCAGGTTGAGCTACGCTCCCATATTCAATTTTATGAAGGCATTAAAACCGCCGACATTCATGAAACCATTATCAAGGCCGCGGCGGATTTGATCTCACGCGACGCGCCGGATTATCAATACCTGGCAGCCCGCCTGGCGGTGTTCCATTTGCGTAAAAAGGCCTATGGCCGGTTTGAGCCGCCCAAGCTTTACGACCACGTGTCGCGGCTGGTGGGCATGGGAAAATACGATAAACATCTGCTGGAAGATTACACCGCGGAAGAGTTCGCCCTGATGGACGGTTTTATCGATCACTGGCGGGACATGAATTTCTCCTACGCCGCGGTGAAGCAGTTGGAAGGCAAATATCTGGCGCAAAACCGGGTCAGCGGCGAAATTTACGAAAGCGCGCAGTTCCTTTATATCCTGGTGGCGGCCTGCTTGTTCTCCGGTTATCCGCGGGAAACCCGGCTGGATTATGTCAAGCGTTTCTATGACGCCGTCTCCACCTTCAAGATTTCCCTGCCGACGCCCATCATGTCCGGGGTGCGTACCCCCACGCGCCAGTTCAGCTCGTGCGTGCTGATTGAATGCGGCGACAGTCTCGATTCCATTAACGCCACCTCCAGCGCCATCGTCAAATACGTGTCGCAGCGGGCCGGCATCGGCATCAATGCCGGCCGCATCCGGGCGCTGGGCAGTCCGATCCGCGGCGGCGAGGCTTTTCACACCGGCTGCATTCCTTTTTACAAACATTTCCAGACCGCGGTGAAATCCTGTTCCCAGGGCGGCGTGCGCGGCGGCGCGGCCACGCTGTTTTACCCGCTTTGGCATCTGGAAGTGGAAAGCCTGCTGGTGCTGAAAAACAACCGCGGCGTGGAGGGCAATCGCGTCCGCCATATGGATTATGGCGTGCAGATTAATAAACTGATGTATCAGCGCCTGGTGAAGGGCGAAGAGATCACGTTGTTCAGCCCGTCCGATGTCCCCGGGCTCTATGACGCGTTCTTCGCCGATCAGGAGGAATTCGAACGGCTGTATACCCGTTACGAACAGGACGCCTCTATCCGTAAAAGTCGGGTCAAGGCGGTGGAGCTGTTCTCCCTGATGATGCAGGAGCGCGCCTCCACCGGCCGGATTTATATTCAGCATGTGGATCATTGCAATACCCACAGCCCGTTCGATCCGGCCGTGGCGCCCATCCGCCAGTCCAACCTGTGCCTGGAAGTGGCGTTGCCCACCAAACCTCTGGAAGACGTCAACGACGAGAATGGCGAAATCGCCCTGTGCACCCTCTCGGCCTTCAACCTGGGGGCCCTGGAGAGCCTGGACGATCTGCAGGAGCTGGCGACCCTGGCGGTACGTGCGCTGGACGCGCTGCTGGATTACCAGGACTATCCGATCCCGGCGGCGAAACGCGGCGCCATGGGACGGCGGACCCTCGGCGTGGGGGTGATCAATTATGCCTATTATCTGGCGAAAAACGGCGTGCGGTATTCCGACGGCAGCGCCAATAATCTGACGCACCGGACGTTCGAGGCCATTCAGTATTATTTGTTAAAAGCCTCCAACGAACTGGCCAAAGAACGTGGCGCCTGCCCGTGGTTCAATGAAACCACCTATGCCAAGGGCATCCTGCCTACCGATACCTATAAAAAGGATCTTGACGGGATTTGCAGCGAGCCGCTGCATTACGATTGGGACGCCCTGCGAACCGACATCAAACGGCACGGGCTGCGCAATTCAACCCTGTCGGCGCTGATGCCGTCTGAAACTTCGTCGCAAATCTCCAATGCCACCAACGGCATTGAGCCCCCGAGAGGCTACGTTAGCATCAAGGCGTCGAAAGACGGCATACTGCGCCAGGTGGTACCGGAATCCGACCGGCTGAAAGGCGCTTACGAGTTATTGTGGGAAATGCCGAATAACGACGGTTATCTGCAGTTGGTGGGGCTGATGCAGAAATTCGTCGACCAGGCCATTTCCTCCAATACCAATTACGATCCGACCCGTTTCCCGGCCGGCAAGGTGCCGATGAAACAATTGCTGAAGGATCTGCTCACCGCCTACAAATTCGGTGTCAAAACGCTGTATTATCAGAATACCCGTGACGGCGCGGAAGATGCCCAGGAAGATATGGAAGCCGCCGCCGAGACTGATGATTGCGAAAGCGGAGCCTGCAAGATTTAAACATGGCCGCGGGCGGCGCCATTGCCGTCCGCGAGTAACGGGAGAGACCATGGCCTATACCACATTTTCACAGAATAAAAACAACCAATTGCTTGAGCCGATGTTTTTCGGCCAGTCGGTGAACGTTGCGCGCTACGATCAGCAAAAATACGATATCTTTGAGAAATTGATTGAAAAGCAGCTCTCTTTTTTCTGGCGGCCGGAAGAAGTGGACGTGTCCCGCGATCGCATCGATTTTCAGGCGTTGCCGGAACACGAGAAGCATATTTTCCTCAGTAACCTGAAGTACCAGACCCTGTTGGACTCCATTCAGGGCCGTAGCCCCAACATCGCCTTGCTGCCGCTGATTTCCATTCCTGAACTGGAAACCTGGGTGGAAACCTGGGCGTTTTCGGAAACCATTCATTCCCGGTCCTATACCCATATTATCCGCAATATCGTCAACGACCCTTCGCTGGTGTTCGACGATATTGTTACCAATGAAGAGATCCTGAAGCGGGCCAAGGATATTTCGGGCTATTACGACAAGCTTATCGAGTTGACCGGCTACTACCATTTGCTCGGCATCGGCACCCATCAGGTGAAGGGCAGCGAGGTGGTGGTGAATCTGCATGAGCTGAAAAAATGTCTTTACCTCTGTCTGATGAGCGTCAACGCCCTGGAAGCCATCCGTTTTTATGTCAGCTTCGCCTGTTCGTTCGCTTTTGCCGAGCGCGAGCTGATGGAAGGCAACGCCAAAATCATCCGCCTGATCGCCCGCGACGAGGCGCTGCATCTTACCGGCACCCAGCATATGCTGAATTTGATGCGCTCCGGCGAGGACGACCCGGAAATGGCCGAGATTGCCAAAGAGTGCGAGCGGGAGTGTTATGACCTGTTCGTGCTGGCGGCGGAGCAGGAAAAGGAGTGGGCCAGTTATCTGTTCCGCGACGGCTCGATGATCGGCCTGAATAAAGACATCCTGTGCCAGTATGTGGATTATATTACCAATATCCGCATGCAGGCGGTGGGCCTGGACCTGCCCTTTGCCACCCGCTCCAATCCTATTCCGTGGATCAATACCTGGCTGGTATCGGACAATGTGCAGGTGGCGCCGCAGGAAGTGGAGGTCAGCTCCTACCTGGTAGGCCAAATCGACTCCGAGATGAACTCGGGCGATCTGAGCGATTTCGAACTGTAAGCCATGAACGAATCAGCCAAGATTACGCTGCGCCATCTCGGGGCGCAGCTCCGGTGCGAACCCGGCCACCACTCGCTGCTGGATGCCCTGGAGGCCAACCATATCGACGTGGAGTTTCAATGCCGGTCCGGCTACTGCGGCGCCTGCCGTATGCGCCTGCTGGAGGGCCGGGTTGATTATATCCAATCCCCCCTGGCCTGTATCCGGCCCGGCGACATCCTGCCCTGCTGCTGTCTGCCTGCGGGTGATATCGAGCTGGAACTTTAGTCGGCGTCGACCCGGCGGCTCACCCTTTAACAGACTCGTTGCACGTTCAGTGATGGCGGGCCTAGCGTGCCGTGTGGCGCTTCAACCTTTTGGTTGTAAGTTATAGCGATTCGGAATTGGTTTTCACCGTCGTGCCCGGTATGCTCTTGATACCTAGATCACATATTAATAAGTCTTCTTAATATTATGTCCGAACTCCTTAATATGGCGCACGTCGCCGTCCTTGACCGGGAAAGGCCGTACGAGAGCGAAACCGTCTTCATCCGCAGCGCCGCCGATGTGTCTCATTTGGTCAATTCCGGCGCTGAAAAACGCAGTCATGCCGGAATTATTATCGGCATCGCCCTGGGGGGCGTCTTTCTTGATGCCTACGACCTGGGGGCCTTGGCGTTCGGGGTGAAGGATATTACCCACGAATTCAACCTGACCCCGGCGGGCACCGGCATGGTGGCCTCCGCCATCACCTTCGGCGCCATTGTCGGCGCGTTTTTCGGCGGCTATCTCACGGACAAAATCGGTCGCTACCGGGTCTTTATGGCCGATATGTTTTTCTTTGTCTTCGCCGCCATTGCCTGCGCATTCGCTCCGAACGAATGGGTATTGGCCGGCGCGCGTTTTGTCATGGGGTTGGGGGTCGGTATCGATTTGCCGGTGGCCATGGCGTTTCTGGCGGAGTTTTCCCGACTGAAGGGGCGCGGCAATAAAGCGGCCAGTGTCGCCATGTGGTGTCCCACTTGGTATGCCGCCATCAGTATTTCCTACTTGCTGGTGCTGTTGCTGTACGCCGTGCTGCCCGCCGAACAAACCCATTGGCTGTGGCGCCTGATCCTGGGATTCGGCGCGGTACCGGCGCTGGCGATTATTGCCATCCGCAGCCGTTATATCAGCGAGTCGCCGGTATGGGCGGCCAATCAGGGTGATTTGACCGGCGCGGCGCAAATACTGCGGCGTTCCTACGGCATCAACGCCCAGGCTGCGCCCGTGGCTGAACAGCAGCCCACGCCCAAGGCGCTGCGCGCCCGCTGGAGCAATTACGGCCGGTTATTGCAAGGGGTCTATTTACGCCGCACCGTGCTGGCGACGGTTATCGCCGTGGCCTCGTCATTTGCCTATAACGCCGTAGCATTCGGTTTACCGGTGATCATCAGCAGCTTTCTGGCACAGTCCATGCTGACCACCATTCTGGCCTCCCTGGGATTAAATCTGTTATTTGCCTTTGTGGGCGGCCTGATAGGCGTGCGTTGGGTGCCCCGGTTCGGAGCCTGGTGGATGACGGTGCTGGGGTATGCCTGCCAACTGACGGCCTTGATCGGGCTGGCGCTAATCGGCCGGCCGGCGGACGGCGTCCATGCCGCGCTTGCCATCGCCATGCTGGCGCTGTTCCTGTTCGGCCAAGGGTTCGGCCCGGGTTCCCACAGCATGACTTTTGCCTCGCTGAGTTATCCTACTTCACTACGCGGCGTCGGAGTTGGATTCAACCAGACTCTGATGCGCGCCAGCTCCACGCTGTCGCTGTTCCTGTTTCCGGTGCTGGTGGCGCTGCTGAAAACCGGCGTGTTCTGGGTGATTGCCGTGGCACCCCTGGCGGGTCTGCTGGCGTTGCTGCTTATCCGCTGGGAACCGTCGGGGTATGATGTGGATGCGGAAGATTTTGGCGGTGCGCTGTCCCCCTCTGCAAAATAGAAGAGTTGCATGCCCCTGGCGCGCGGGCCGCTCCGACGCCGTTCGGAGATCGGCCTGTTCCCGATTGTGGTCAAGGTGTACGTCCTATTCTGGCGTGAAGATCGGGGCCGGTAAAGAAAGGAAAACGGTTGGTTTAACCTGGCGACAGGCTCGTTTATCAGCAGTATGATTTCCCACAATTCGACATCCCTGCCCCAGCGTAGCTGGCTCGCCAAAAATTAACTGGCATCTCTAAAATTAATATATGAAGCAGGCCTAATATATCTTCATGTCCCGTTTGAATGAGAAAGCGGAATGCGCTCATTCTGTACTTAAACGAAATTCCCATCAGTTAATTGATTATAAAAATGACTTTTATTCATATAAAAAGGTGGCCGAATTGTTAGGCCAATGTGAAAATGTAAATTGGCATTGACACCAACCGATTGGTATTTTATAACTATCACCGCCCGTGTTCAGGGTGTGTTGAAAATCAAACGATTAAGATAAAATAGATAAATAAAATAAAATCGAAATATAAATATTGCTGTTGTATTGCTGTTGATGAGATTTGAAACAGCGCCCTTAAGTCAAATTTTTGAGTCTACCCTAATAATATGTCCGCACAGAATGTGACTCTTAGTATTATTATTGCTGCCCATAACAGCGACGGCTATCTCCAGGACACACTGCAAAGCCTGCTTGCGGCATTAGGTGCCGATATCGGACGCTGTGAAATCATCCTCATCAACGATGCTTCAGGGGATAACACCGCTTCAATTCTCATGGCATTTGCTCAGTCAACTCCTCAGGCACAGTATTATGGGGTTGAATTCAACAGCATTGGAAAGGTGCGTAACTTTGGCATTGCTCACAGCAAGGGTGAATACGTCACTATGCTCGACAGTGACGACCTGCTGAAAACCGGCTCCCTTGGAGAAATCATCACCTTCCTGGATGAGAAAAAGCCCGGCTTGCTATTGACCAAGTTACAAGAGGTGCGTGAACTCAGTGCTGCCGATAAAACCTGGAAGGGTTTGAAAGCAGAGACCTTATCCGCGGATGAAGCGATTACGCGTTTCCTGGTTCACAAAGATTTCCAGGCGCATCTGATTGGGCAATTCATACATCGTGACCTGCTGCTGTCATTCCCTATGCCGGATTTTACCTGCTATGAAGATTTTTACGTCTTTCCGCAAATCCTGACCAAAGCCGCACCGATCGTTTTCTCCCATGAGAGCCACTACCTTTATATAAAACGCGATAACAGCCTGTCGAACTCCCCATCAGCAAAGAAAATACATAATCTTTTCGTTTGCACGGAAAAAATGGATGCGCTTTTTGGCAAAAAATTTCATGATTTAGTCTTATGTCACTGGCTGGATATACAAATTAAAAGGAAACAATGGCTTACAGATATGAAGCAGCTAAATACGTTAAAGGAGAAAGTGCAGGAGACTCGCAGCATCCGTTTTTTTATAAACCCAGCAGTCAGGTTCAGTTATAAAAAAAAGGCGGCAGAATTACTTTTCAGAGGCAAATTAGGACAGGGATTCTATTTGGCCAGTTTTATACTGGCTGTCTTATCGGTTGTTTTTACATTAATTTCAACCGGCAAGCAGCGGGAACTTTTCTTTTTCTCTTTCTACCTTTCCCTGTTTGGATTGTTCGTCGAGCGAAAAAACATCAGATGGCCAAAGATGGATCTTTCTTATGCCATCATATTGATTGGCGTGGTCAAAATTATCTGGACACTGTTCCTTTATCGCCATAAGCACACCTGCGGGTTAGGGTTTATACAATTGAATTCGGGTAAGAAACTGATTGTCGGCGGCGTGTTAATCTTTTATATCACACAGTATTCTCACTATCTGGTCAATTTCAATTACCGTAAATACATGTTGTCTGGATTTGCGTTAGCCTTTATGCTGGCTACCGCCTTTGGCATCTATCAAATTTATCACGGTATGGATCGCATCGCCCTTAGTACCAACCGCGCAACCATTGCGGCCTATATTTATTCTGCGCTGTCTATTCTCCTTATTTATTTGCTTCTCACATTTAAGAACAGTTTCAATAATCATATTGCAACAACCGCAGTGATATTCATCTCCTTCCTGATTATCATCATGATGGGTACCCGTGCCGCAATACTTGCGCACCTGCTAATGATTTTTCTGATGATGCTGTTTCATTTCCGCAAGATTTACCTTAAACCTTTGCTGATCGTCATGGCGCTGTTAGGACTGGGCGTGGGCATGTCTTATGGCAAATACATTAAGCCGAAGATTGAACAAACCGACACTGAAATTATGCTTTACCAGAGCGGTAACGATCAATCATCACTGGGTTCCCGCTTCTCGTTATGGTATGTCGGCCTGAATATATTCTCTCAGCATCCTTTCGGTAACACCGCTGAGGAGCGTCACGTACAAGCCGCGGAGATCATCGCCCACGATCCGAATAACAAAACCGCGATGGAATATATCGACACGCACCTGCATGATGAACTGCTTGAAGCCGCCTCGTTGCAAGGTATTGTTGGTTTTCTGACGGTATTATTTTTCTATGTTTATATCGTCGCTCAGTCACTGGTGAAAAAGAATACGCCAATGCTGCTGATTGGCTGCTGCATAATCGTTTACGGTCTATCAGATGTCCTGCTCATCAGCTCGGAATCGTTATTGTTTTTCATGGTATGCATTGCCCTGTTTACAAAAATGCCCCCTGTGACTACAGATGCTGTCTGGAAACCGCACAAGCGAAGTGTTTATAATCCCTTATTATTATGACTGTGCAGTCCATGTCGCTACAGGGCCGGAAGGTTTGGAGGGTTTTTCGTTATGCTTATGCCGTCGCGTATTAGAAAGGCCCTGCTGATCAGCGGGTTGGTCGGCATATTCATCATAATATTTTTTATCATGAAAAATCCCGCGGAAGCGGAAAACCATGCGTTTAACGGCCAGGCAATTCATACGCTGTACAGCGTGAAAATCATTGGTCCGCTGCCCGAAGACCCACAGATTCTGCAGCATGAAATAAGCGCAGTGCTGGATCAGGTTGATAACGAGATATCGACCTTCAAACCAGATTCCATTCTCTCTCAATTCAATCGTTATCAGGGCCGCGACCCCAAACCCATCAGTCGCGGTATGGCGGAAATTATCGCCACCGCCCTGCGTATCGGGCATGACTCTGACGGTGCGATAGATATCACCGCCGGTCCATTGGTGAATTTATGGGGGTTTGGTCCGGACAAAAGCAAGCGCGGTACCCTTCCCAGTCAGCAGCAGATTGATTCCGCGCGCCGGCTGGTGGGGTTACAGCATCTTAAATTGATAAGCGACAGCGGGGGCGACTGGCTGCAAAAAGACCTTCCCGGTGTGTATGTGGACCTTTCCGCCTTGGGAGAAGGCTATGCGGCACAGCTGCTCTCCCGCCTGCTGGACAGTAAAGGACTCACTAATTATCTGGTATCAGTAGGCAATGCGGTTTTTGCCCGGGGGGTCAATGCCCAAGGCGTGCCTTGGCGTATCGCCATTCGCCAGCCCAACGATGCCGCCTTTGCCATCCAGCAGGATGCGGTAAAATTGCAGGGTTACGATATCAGCACTTCCGGGAGCTATCTCAATTATTTTGAAAAAGACGGCAAACGCTATTCCCATATCATCGATACCAAAACCGGCAGACCCATCGAACACAAACTGGCCTCGGCAACCGTCATTGCCGCCACCCCGCTGGAAGCCAACGGCTGGGATATCAGTCTAATGGTGCTCGGGCCGGAGAAAGCGATTGAGGTTGCCAAAAAACAGGGCCTGGCGGTTTATCTTATCAGCAAGACCGACACGGGATATGCCGCCTATATGAGTCCCCAGTTTAAGCAATTCCTGATTAAGGATGACTGACGACCCCTTACCCGGCAATGAGATAGCCGGCAATATCACCTCGCGGTCTTCATTGAAACGCGGGACAACGACCCTATCGGCCGGCTCTCCCGCTGTTCGGCTTTTGCTGCATGAATTGAGTTCGCCACGCGCCCGCCGCAACACCGTCGTGCCTTACCGGGGAAGCTTACGCCAGGGTATCGGTAATCCGTATCCAGCCGTGGTCGGCGTAGACCGGCCAGCCGTTAAGCCAGCGCCGCAGCATGTTCAGCGCCATCAGCGAGACCACTTCCTGCCGGGTCTTGAGACCGTGACGCTGTATATTGATGGTAAAAGTCACCGTTTGGGCATAACTGCGATCGGGAGTATGCAGCGCCAGGCTGAGACGGTCCTGCTCCAGATTACCCACCGCCAGCACCAGCTGCGCGCCGTGGCGGGCGGCCAGTTTTTCCGCCTGCCGGGCCAGACTTTGCAAAGAGGAACCTTCTCCCGCTGCGGATTGCCGCGCCTGTGCGGCATTTTCAGCCACACTATCAGCCACACTATCAGCGGCACTGTCAGCAGCCACACTCTCGGCGGCAAGTGAGGATAACCATTCCCCGCTCACCACCGGCATGCCGGCGCTTTGGCACTGCCAGGTCAGCAACCCGGCGGTGAAATGCTCGCCGATAGCCAGATTCAGCCCCAGCTGGCGCAGTCGGCCGGCCAACTGGGTGGGTAAATCGTCCGTGCCTTCGTATATCGCGCTTTCCCCCGCCACCGCCCGGACCTGCTGCCAGGCCAGCTCCATCGCTTCGCGCTCGTGGGCCGGGCCGGTGAGTTTCAATTCAATGATCGGCATTGAGGAGCGGTAGCCCAGTACCACCTCTTCCGGCAGCGGCATATCGTCAAGCTGGCTGGCCAGCTCGCTTTCCGCGCGACCGAAGGTGGTCAGCCGCAGGCACAGCGGCGGATCGGGCAGATCAAAACGCTCACGCAGTCGCGGCACAATTTCCTGTGCCACCATCACCTTGAATTCCGACGGCACGCCGGGGGTGAAAAACATCAGGCAGCGATTCAGCTGCAGGGCAAACCCGCAGGCTGTGCCCACCGGATTGTCGATCATCTCCGCATTGGCGGGGATCAGTGCCTGCTTGCGGTTGCTGGGGGCCATAACCCGTCCCCGCTCGGCAAAAAACGCTTCGATTTTCGCCAGCCATTCGGGATGCTCCACCAACTCTTCCCCGGCCGCCGTGGAGGCGGCCAGCGCGCTCAGATCGTCGCTGGTGGGTCCCAGGCCGCCGTTGACAATCAGGATGTCCGCCCGCAGGCTCCGTTCGGTCAAGGCCGCCACCAACGCGGATAAATTGTCGCCCACGGTCATGCGCGCACTCATCGGCAGGCCCTGTTCAAACAGATAATTCGCCAGCCAAGCCGCATTGGTATCGACAATCTGTCCATGGAGAACTTCATCGCCGGTGCACAGCATTTCTACCCTAAGCATTATTCTCTCCTGTAAATCCCATACCGTCACTTTAGAAAGCCGGACAGATAAACACAACCTTTCTTTAGGGATTTATGGTGAATTGCGCCGCGACCCAATCCTGAATGCGGCGGCGGGAGATTTTAATGCCGCCGTTGCCAAGGGTGTCCGGCAGCGCAAAATAAGCCACCGGCCGTTGCCAGGGCGCCAACTGTGGATCCAGCCAGACGCGCAATTGTCCGAAAGGCGCCTCCCCCTCCACCACCGCCACCGGGCGCTGGCCGAATTCCTCGTCCGCCACCGGCACCACGTAGGCCTGCCGCACCCCGGGATGGGTTGTCAGCACCCGCTCGATATCTTCCGGCTGGATACCTTCGCCGCCGCAAATAAACAGATTGTCCAGTCGGCCGGCGATGTGCAGCTCGCCGTCCACAAACCGGCCGCGATCCCGGGTATGAAACCAGCCGTCGCCGTCGGTAAAGGGTATCAGGCGCCCCTGCTGCCAATAGCCCGACGCCATGCTGTTGCCCCGTAGCCAGACTTCGTCGTCCACCAGCCGCAGTTCCCGACCCGGCAGCGGCATCCCCACGCCCGGCGTGGAGTCAGCGCGTTTGGCGCAGACCGTCGAGGCGAACTCGGTGAGGCCGTAGCCGCACCAGCACCGGATCCCCGCGGCTTCAGCCTGCCGGGTAAGGTCCTGGGGGATCATGGCCCCACCCAGCAGTACGTCTTGCAGGCTGAGATCGGCCATGTCCCCCTTTAACAGACGCCACAGCTGGGTTGGCACCAGGGAGGCATGACTGCAGCCCGCCAGCGCCCGCTCCAGCGCCACCCCCTCCGCCAATACCAGCGTGGCCCCCGCCGCCAGGGCGCGCCAGACAATGCCCTGGCCGGAAACATGATACAAGGGCAGCGAGAGCAGCCAGCTATGGCGGTGCTGGAAATTCATCAGTGACAAGACGCCCGCCGCGCTGGCCAGATGAGCGGCGAAGGTGTGGGCCGCCGCTTTCGGCATACCGCTGGAACCGGATGTGAGGGTCAGGGTCGCCAGGCGGTTAATTTGCCAGGGGATCATGGTGTGGGGAATCAAGGCGGGAGCGCCCGTGTCGGACAGGCTCATGGCCAGCGGGGTGATACCGTCCGGCCAAGGCAGGTCTTCGGCGCACCAGCCAAAATCGATGTTCAGGCTGGGCAAGCGCCGGGCCAGCAGCTCCGGCGGCAATTGGGGACTAAGAGGAATGACCCGGGCGCCGCATTGCAGGACAGCCAGATAAGCCAGCACCAGCTCCAGCCGGTTTTTCCCCCGCAGGGCGACACCACAGCCGGCCGTGACGCCGGCCTGTTGCCAGGCGGCGGCCAGATGATTGACCCTTTGTGCCAGGTCACGCCAGCTCCACTGAGCGGCGGGGGTGCGCAAAGCGATGCTGTGTGGTGTATGGTGCGCCCAATAATGCCAGGGCCAGTTGTCAAAGCTCGTCATGGTCGTATTTCTTCTTGGTGTATGAAGGAAGATTCATCAAGTAAACAGCCCATTAGGTGACACGGGCGATGATTTGCAATTCCCCGGGGGACTGCAACGGCAATGGACTGCCGGGCCAGCGCCGCAGCAATTGCGCCCCCAGCAGCGAGAGTGTATCCAATCCGGGCGTAACGCCGGGGGTCAGCCAGTGCGCCAGCCGGGACAGTTGTGTCAGGCCCAGGCTCGATTCAATGGAAGAACTTATTACCGCCGTTAAACCCGCCTGCCGCGCCCCGTCGATTAAACGCCGGCAGCGCTCCAGGCTGCCGGTAAGCATGGGTTTGATGATAATCGCCGCCACGCCCGGCTGGGGACAGGGATAAAAATTCCCCTCGCGCACCGTTTCGTCCCAGGCGATGGCAATGCCGGTGCCACGGGAAAACGCCAGGGATTCGGCGGGCGTGGCGCAGGGTTCCTCAATAAAATCGATTCGCCCGCTGAGCGCGGGGTCCAGGCTCTCGGCAAACCCGGCGGCGGCGGCGGCGGTCCAACTGCGGTTGGCATCCAGGCGTAAATGCAGCCGGGGCAGCGCCGCCAGCATGCTGTTCACCCTCCGGCTTTCTTCCCTGCCGTCCATCAGGCCCACTTTGACCTTGGCGAGCGGGTTATCCCCCGGGGCGCTCAAACGCCGGATAAATTCAGCGCTGTCGCCGCCGCATAAGGGCACCGAAAGATAAGGGGCTTGGGTCGGCAGGCTTTCTTCCAGCTCCGCCAGGGCACAGCTGAGACCGAATGCCGCCGAGGGCGGTATTGGCTGCCTGGCCTGCGCTCCGTCCGACGGGTCAAGGTCCGTCAGGATGCACGCACCGGCCACCCAGCGTCGGATAAGCAGCAGCGCCGCATCGGCGGCCTGAGAAAGCGTTTCCCCGCTGAAACCGGGCAGCGGCGCAATCTCCCCTTCGCCGGTGCGGTGATCCTGCTCAAGGCGCACCACCAGACCGGTGCGCTGCGACAGCCGCTGCCCGCGCAGCACCACGCCGGCATGCAGCGGCAGGCTATAGCCCAAAAGTGTCCCGCGGCGCATCAGGGGTTCCGTTTGAACTTGGAGAAGTCCGGCTGGCGTTTTTCCACAAAGGCGTTGCGGCCTTCCTGGCCCTCTTCGGTCATATAAAACAGCATGGTGGCATTGCCCGCCAACTCCTGCAGCCCCGCCTGGCCGTCGCAATCCGCATTGAGGGCAGCCTTCAGGCAGCGCAGCGCCATGGGACTGTTTTGCAGCATTTCCCGGCACCAGCGCACAGTTTCCTTCTCCAGGGAGGCCAGAGGCACCACGGTATTCACCAGCCCCATGTCCAGCGCCTGCCGGGCGTCGTATTGGCGGCATAGGAACCAGATTTCCCGGGCTTTTTTCTGGCCGACGATGCGGGCCATGTAGGCCGCTCCCCAACCGCCGTCGAAAGATCCCACCCGTGGACCGGTCTGGCCGAAAACAGCGTTGTCCGCCGCCAGAGTGAGATCGCACATCATATGCAGCACATGGCCGCCGCCGATGGCATAACCCGCCACCATCGCCACCACCGGTTTCGGGCAGGTCCGGATTTGCCGTTGGAAATCCAGCACATTCAGGTGATGCACGCCGCTATCGTCTTTGTAACCGCCATAATCACCCCGGACTTTCTGATCGCCGCCGGAGCAAAACGCCAAATCCCCTTCACCGGTGAGAATAATCACCCCGATCCCTTCATCATAGCGGGCGTCCGCCAGGGCCTGGAGCATCTCCTTAACCGTCAGCGGGCGAAAGGCGTTACGCACCTGGGGACGATTAATGGTGATTTTGGCGATGCCGTCGGCGGATTTCTGATAGCGGATGTCCACAAAGTCACCGCTGCAATCGTGCCAGTCCACCGGGGCATACCATTGTTCTTCACTGGGTTTAAGCATAAAACCTTCCTTTAATATAACGGTGCAAGCAAGGATAAAAGTTCCGCGGCAAAGGCCGCCGGCTCGGCCCGGTGGGCATTATGGCCGGCGCCGGGCACCAGGGAACAGGGTAAGGCCCCCTGCCGTGCCAGCGCGGAAAATTTACCGTCCCGCTCGCCGCACAGATAGCCGAAAGGCAGGGTCAAGCCCTGTAGCGACGGCAGAAAATCAGGCTGGCGCGCCAGAGAAGTGGCATCCAGCATGGCCGCGATGGCGGTGCCCTGATTATGGCCGCGCAGCGCCACCAGCTCCCGGCGCTGTGGGTCGGACAAATCACCGAATACCGGCTGCCGGTACCAGTCGTCCAGTACCTGCCACAGGGGCTGCTGGGCAAAACGTTGCGCCCAGGCGCGATCATGGCGCAGGCGGTCATCCCGATCGGCCTGATTGTCCAGCCCCGGATGCGCCCCTTCCACGAACAGCCCGCGCAATCCCGCCGGACGATCCCGGCAGGCATGGTAAAAGGCGATACGGCCGCCGAGAGAATAGCCGATAAGAATATAGTGTTCGATGCCCAGGGACGCCAGGGTTTGCGTCAGTCCCAGGGATACGGAGTCGAAACTTTCCGGCGGCATGGAGCAAAATGCGCCATGGCCCGGCAAATCCAGCACCGCCAGCGGCCAGGCATCAAAATAAGGTAACACCGGCGCCCAGTCATCGCCACTGCCCAGGAGACCGTGCAGCCACACCAGCCAGGGCCGCCCGGCTTCACCGGGCCGCAGACGATTCACCCACCACTTCATACCGCCGCCATCCCGGCCACCAGGCTCCGGAACCGATCGGCACCCTCATGGGCCGGCACCGCCAATTCAATCAACGTGGCGGCGCCGCCCGTCGGCTGCCGCCATGCATCGGCCATGCAGCTTTTCAACGCGGAAAAATTCGGCGGCCGGGCATAATGCAGGCCGAACAACGCCGCGGCATGGCGGAACTCCACCTGCTGCGGCATGACGTAATATTGTTCCCGCACCGTTTCGGGCGTCGGCAACAAGGAGAATATCTGGCCGCCGTTATTGTTGACCACTAGAATAACCGCCGGCGCGGTGGTCTGGCGAAACAGCGCCAGGGCATTGAGATCGTACAGCGCCGATAAATCGCCCACCAGAGCCAGCAGAGGCCGATCGCCGCCCCTTAGCACGCCTGCGGCGGTGGAGAGCAAACCGTCAATACCGCTGGCGCCGCGGTTGCCGTATACCGGATATCCCGCCGGCAATTGCCCCAGGGCGTCCACCAGCCGCACCGCCAGGCTATTGCCCAGGAACAGCCTGCCGTCGGCGGGCAGCAATTCCACCAAACGGTGCGCCAGTTCCACTTCACCCAGGGAATCGGTCATCGCCGCCCGGATATGGCGCTGTGCCCGGCGGCTTAGGGCCTCCAGCGGCGCGGCCCAGGGCTCTTCTTTTTGCAAGGAATGTGGCAAGGAATGTGGCAAGGAATGGGCCCGTGGAGGATGGCTGTCCAGCCAGGCGCCGATGGCTGAATGTAAACGTCGCCCGCGATGATGGGCCGGATCCAGACGGCCCGGCAGCGGATCCACCAGCCAATATTCCTGCGGCCGGCACTGCGCCTGCCATTGCAGCAGGCGCTTGCCGGTCAGGCTGCCGCCGAACTGGATCACCAGTTCCGCCTGTTGCAGGCACTGCCCCGCGGCGGGATCCGCCAGCCATAAATCGGCAAACGGCAGCGGCTGGCCGGTTTGCGACAGCACGTCTCCAATCAGAGGCCAACCGAGTTCGGCGGCCCATTCCGCCAGCCTAACCCCTTCACGGGCCGACAAACGCCCGGCGATAATCACTCCTTTGCGCCGGCGCCAGCCGTCCCAGTCATCCACCGGCACGGTGTGGGCGTCCGTCGGATGGGATACCGCCAGCCAGGGACGGTTATCCCGCCACCACGCCCCCAGCGCCGACGACCAGGGGTCCTCGTCGTCCTCTTCCGATCCGTACAGGGGTTCGGCAAACGGACAATTAATATGCACCGTTTCGCGGGCGGACAATGCCTGATCGAGGGTGGACACCAGCCAGCTCGCCGGGATATCCGGCGTTGGACGGGGCAGATTTATCGACTGACCGGCAAAACCGGCAAACAAACCGGGCTGGCGGATGGCCTGATTGGCGCCGCAGTCTATCAGTTCCGGCGGCCGATCGGCGGTGAGCATAATGAGCCTTTCGCCGGTGAGGCTGGCTTCAATCAGCGCCGGGTAGAGATTGGCCGCCGCGGTGCCGGAGGTGACGATGACCGCCACCGGGCCGCCGGTGGATTTAGCCAACCCCAGGGCCAGATGCCCCAGTCCGCGCTCATCGAAATGGGTATGACGAGTCAACCGCGGATGACCGGCGGCGGCAAGTGTCAGGGGGGTGGAACGGGATCCGGGCGCAATACAGATATGCTGCACGCCGTGGCGGGTGAGGGTTTCCAGTACTACTCTGGCCCAATGCCGGTTAAATTCGGCTGAAGACGCGTCGGGCATAGCGTTTTTTGTCATGAAAGAAAACCGTATCAAGGGTATAAAAAAACCCGTCCCGCCACGGCGGTCAGAGCATAAGAGGGACAGGTTACGTATTCCCCGCCATCCGGCAAGCCGCCATTATAGACAAGTACCGCCGACGGGATGTTGATATAAAACGGCATTGGCTCATCCCGGCGGCTCAGACGGCCCGGCGGCGAACAGGGTACGCATGCCGGCGGCTTTATTTTCAATTTCCCGCCACTCTTGATCCGCGTCGGATCCTTCCACAATGCCGGCCCCGGCGTACAGCCAGGCGGATTGATTTTCCACCCGCGCGCAGCGCAGGGAGACGCAAAACTCCGACTGCGCAAGGGAAAGATACCCCGCCGAACCCGCATACCACTCCCGTCTGAACGGCTCATGGTCGGTTATAAAGCGCCGGGCGGCGTCACGGGGCAGCCCGGCCACCGCGGCGGTGGGTTGCAACAGTGACAAACAGCGGGCGTCGTCCCGGCAGTTGAGCTGCGCCATGATGGTCCGCCGCAGGTGCTGCACGGTGCGCAGGCTTATCACCTCCGGCGGCGTGACGTCCAGTGAGAGCGCCGCCGGATGCAGCCGTTGGCAAATATCGTCCACCACCAGCAGGTTTTCCCGCTGATTCTTATCGTCGTTCATCAGCCAGTCCGCCAACTGGGCGGCGGATGACGAAGGCCCGCCGGCGGCAACGGTGCCCGCCAGCGCTTCGGTATCGAGCCGGTTTTCCCGCCGACGGTAAAGCCGCTCCGGGCTTGACCCCAGAAACGCCTGCCGGGGAGACCAGCACAGCATGTAATGATAGCAGTGATGATTAACGTCCTTACTGGCGGCCATCAGAGCGGCGGCACACAGGTTACCCCTGAGTTCAAGGCGGGTACGGCGCGCCAGGACCACTTTGGCGAACTGCTGCCGACGCAGGGCCGACAGCGCCTGGGCGATGACCTCCCGCCACTGGGGACGTCCGGGCTGGTGCGCGGCGCTGATTTCATGGGCGGCAAAAGGGTCGAGGGGTACGGCGGCGGGCAGCCGGGCCAATGCATCCAATTGGACGGCACAGCGCCGCGCATCCTCCAGCAGCGAGGTGTCGCTGGCCAGATTGAGGATGAGCTGATGGGATTGCCGGTCGCGCTGCCAGGTGAGCCGGGGTAAAAACAGATAGCTTTCCGGTTCGCCCTCTCCGCTGCCGAACGCGTTCAGACCCCAAAGGCGCAGCGTGGGACGGGCCGGATGGGCGGCTAAAAAGGCCTGTGCCGGCGCCAGGCGGTCAAACACCTTTACGCCGCCGCAGGCCGCCGTCTCCAGTTCACCGTCGCGATGCTGCCAATAACATTGGGGGTACAGCGGCAAAGCGTTCAGCCAATCCAGCATGGGCGGATTAACGCCGGGCGTCCAGGACAGACTGATGGAATAAACCCCCGGCACGTCGGGAATATTCCCCTCGTCCATATGCTGTTGGAGCGCTGATTGAAGTAACGGCAGCATAAGCACCCGCATAATTATTCCCTTTATCTTTCAAGTTGCACTAAGGCGGCGACTCGAAAGCTATTGGGTATATTAGCTAATTATATGAGTATGGATTATAGGGTCGGTCATGACAAAAACGAAAGGAATGCTGATAGATATGCATCGATTTGCAGGATTGCGGCTGGCCCTTTCAGCCAGCCGGCGGAACATTAGCGACGGGCCAGCAGCAAACCGAACACCAGGCCTACCGATGCGCCGATACCGACACCGTGCCAGGGGTTTTCCTGAACGTATTCATCGGCGCGGTAAACCGCCTGCCTGGCACGATAATAATAATTATCCGAGGCACGGCTGATGCGTTTCTTGACCTCGTCCAGAGCCGCTTCGGCGCGGGTCTTCAACTCAACATATTTTTGGTCCGCCTTATCGCCGGAATAGGCCAAAACTTCTTCCAGGGTATCGGACAACAATTGCACGTCGTCATCCGCATGCGTTTCATGCGGTTGAATAGGATCTGTTGGGTTTACCATAACTGTTCTCCGTGTTCTGATGAAAGACCGACGCTATAACTATAGTCAAGTATTTCAATAACCGAGGAACATTTGCAGCCGGATCATTCTTAAAATCAACCCGCTATGAACGCTGTCAATGTTTAAGCGTTTGGATATAATCCGCCAGTCCCTGGATATCCTGATCGGTCAGGGTGGTTTTGGCCTGATGCTCGGCGCCGCTGGTCTCGATCTTGCCGTCCCGGCGGTCGGTAAGGCCGGATATCAGTTGATCGCGGGACAGGGATATCAACGGCGGCGCCTTGCCGAACGCCTGCCGGTCGGCCTTGCGGCCATGGCAATCGGCGCAGGTCTGATTGTATTTTTGCGCCCCGTCGGCGGCGGCGAAGACCGGCAGCGCCACGCAGCAGAGCAGCGCGGCAGAAATGATTTTTCTCATGATTTTCCTTGTTGCGCCTGACGGAACATCGCCGCCAGCGCAGGTTCACCCTGCATGCCCTGATGCGCCTCCACCACCTTACCCTGCCCGTCGATAAGATATGAGGTGGGGGTGCCAATCACCTGGTAACGCTCTTTGGTGATGCCGAGTTGATCGCGCACCACCGGATAAGTCAGATGCAGCTGACCGAGAAACGGGGAGAGATCCGTCTGCTGCGGATCGGTATTCACCGCCACCACTACCAGACCGTTGCCGTTCCCGTGATCATAGCTATCGGTTAGCTTTTGCAAGGCGGCCAAATCCGCCGCGCAGCCGCCGCAGTCTGCTGACCAGAAGGTTAAATATACCTGTTTTCCGCGCCATTTTTCCAGTGCCGCCGGCTGACCGCGCAAATCGAACGCGGCCAGGGAGGGGGCCTTGGCGCCGATGGCCACCTGCTGCTGATCTTTGCAGCCGCCGAGAACCGACGCCAGCACCAGCAGGCAAAACAGATTAACCGCGCGACGCCATTTCATGATGATTCTTTTCCTCCCCTAAATATTTACCGTGTTGCAAACGGATGATGCGATCGGCAAAACGTCCCAGCTCAGGATTGTGGGTCACCATGACGATGGTTCGGCCCTGACGGTGCAAATCCGTCAGCAGATCCAGCACCCGCTGTTCATTTTCTTCATCCAGATTGCCCGTAGGCTCATCGGCGAAAATAACCGGCGGTTCGTTAACCAATGCCCGCGCGATACAGACCCGCTGCTGCTCGCCGCCGGAAAGCTGACTGGGCAAATGATCCACCCGCGCCCCCAGGCCCACCTGATCCAGTACCGCCCGGGCGGCGGGTTCGTCCACCACGCTGTGATAGTGTTGTGCCAGCATGACGTTTTCCAGCGCGGTGAGAAACGGAATCAGGTGAAATTGCTGGAATACCAGACCTATCTTGTCGGCGCGAAAATTGCGCCGCCCCTCTTCATCCAGCGCGGCGGCATCCACGCCGTCCAGCAGCACCTGCCCTTCGCTGACGGTATCCAGGCAGGTCAGGATATTCATCAGCGTGGTCTTGCCGGAACCCGAGGCCCCCATAAAGGCGACAAATTCACCCCGGCGGATGCGGATATTAATATCCTCCAGCGCCGTGACTTTGCCAAAGCGTTTGAAGAGGTGCCGCGTTTCGATGACAAAATCCGCCGCGGGCTGCGGTTGCACCAACCGGATGGTTGAAGCCATATTTATTCTCCTTTCAGGACCAGGGCCGGGACGACACGCAAAGCACGCCGCACCGGGACAATGGCCGCGACAGCCGCCACCAGCAGGGACAGCACCAGGGTCAGCGGAAAAACCGGGGCGCGCAGGGCAATGGATGCGTTAAACACCGCATGCCCCAGGACCTGCGCCAGCACAAAACCGATTGCCACACCGCAAATCACCGCCGCCAGCGCGATAATGCCGGTTTCCGCCAGCATTTGCAGGGTAATATCCCGGGCGCTCGCCCCCAGGGCCTTTTGCAGGGCGAACTCGCGTGAACGTTCGCCCACAATGGCCATCAGCGTGGTATTGACACATAACGACGACAATATCAGGATCACCGCCGACACCAATCCCATCAGGCCTTTGATTTTATCCAGCACCTGGCCTTCCGAGGCCGAGACCTTCAGGATCGGCCGCACATCCAGCTCCGGATGCTGCCGCTGCAGTCGTCCGGCGAAAGCATCCACCTGGCCGAGATCGTTGTTGACGCTGAACATGGCATCGCTGATTTCCCCCGGCTGGTGCAACCACTCCTGCGCCAAATCCAGGTTCAGAATCAGCATATTGTCGGTGGCATCGCCGGCTTCGACGATGCCTTTGATTTGCAAAGCCTTGCGTTTGTTGCCTTCCACCAGGGTCACTGTATCTCCCAGCTTGACGTGCAAAATGTCCGCCAGCTTAATGCCTATCATGGCATGGCGATCGTCAAAATTGACGCCGATCCAGTCCCCTTTTACCTGCCAGTAAGGCACCAACTGCTGCAGGGAATCAAACCACACTCCCATCAGCACCACTTTTTGCAGTTCGGTGCGCACCATGCCGTACAGATAGGGGCTGGCGGCGTTGATCAGCCCCGGCGGCGCACCGTCGATAATGGGTTGCAGCATTGACTCCGGCAGGCTGTTGCCGTGACCGGGGCCAAGATAAAAATTCGCGCCGAAGGTGCGCAGTTCCTGGCTCATTTTGGCATTGATATCAAAATACACCGACGCCATGGCGGTGACGATGGCCGCCCCTACCGTCAGGGCGGCGAATACCACCGCCACCCGCTGCAGGCGAAGTCTCAGCGCCCGCACCACCAGCAGCCAGAACATGGAGTTGCCGAAGGCGGATTTACGCACCGCCGGCTTGTGGGTCGCGCAATCAATTGCCATACAGCACCTCCACCGGATAGAGCTTGCCGATGCGCCGCGCCGGGAACCAGGTGCCGATGACCGCGATCAGAATCGCTATCACCAGCACGCACGGCACCACCACCCAGGCAAAGCTCAGCGGGACGCCGAACAGCATCATACCGATGGCTTTCGCCAGCCCCCAGCCGGCAACGCAGCCCAGCAGGCCGCCCAAGGCGCCGCTCATCACCGCCTCAAGATAAAACAGCAGCATGATTTGCCACTGGTGCGCGCCCAGCGCCTTCATCAGACCGATTTCGCGGGCGCGCTCCATGATGGTACTGGTCATCAGCGAGGCGATGCCCATGGCCGAGGCCGCCAGCGCCGCCAGCGTCACCACCGCCAGCAGCAGCTGGATTTTCTCGATGACCACCCCTTCCGAGGCCGCCACCTGCCAAATGGGATGCACCACCGAGCCGGAAATCGCCTCTTCCAGCTGATGGGCGATGGATGAGACAAAGGCGGTACAATACCAGCGGTCATAATCCGCCGCCGACAGGCCGTCCAGGTTATCCCGGGCCCGGCGTGAGAGTGCGTTTTCCGGCACTGTCAGGGCCGAGACCCGCACCGCCTGCACCTTGCCGGTCAATCCCAACAGCTGCTGGACCACCGCCAACGGCATCACCAGACGGCCCTCTTCATCACCGCCGCTGGTCAACACGCCGCTGATGCGCACCGACACCGTTCCGTGGTCGCCCTTAAGGGTTAACACGTCACCGGTTTTCCAGCCGCTGCGCTGGGCGAGCTGTTTGCCTATCAAGGCTTCCGGCTGCCGCCCCGCCGCCACCGGCTCTTGGGGATACTGCCCCGCCACCCGCCAGTAGGGACTGATAACTTCCTGCCCGGTATGGTAATCCGTCTCATCCGGCACGTTTACCGGCTGTGAGAAAAAGGTGCCCAGCACCGGCACCTGAGTATTGTTGACCGTTACCTCACCGTTGAGCAGCGGCGCGAAGCCGACAATATTATTACGCCAGAAGATATCCTTGATACTGGGCAGTTCGGACTCATCGATAAGGTCCTCGCCGGATAACGGCACGGCGCGCTGGCCGAACATCACCGGCATCGCCGCCTGGCCCGCCGGTTCGATCAGAATATTGGCGCCGTAGGATTTCAGTTCCCGCGCCATCTTGTCGCCGATATCGATGGAGACCGCCAGCAATGCCGAAATCAGCCCGGCGGCAAGGAATACCGTCAATACCGCCAGCGATTTGCGCCGGATATTTTTACACCATGACTGCCGCAACATACGCCACAACATCGCTAATCCTCCGCCGCGTCACTGCCGGTGGCCGCCGGCACGAATTGGGTCGGTTGCCCTCGGAAGCGGTTATAGTTTGCTTCGCTGGCAAAAAAGTACATTTTCCCGCCGTAACTGTATTTGTATTCGGCCTTGATATTGGTCAGCTTGCTGCCGTCCACCGGGTCGACGACATGCAGCGTCATCACGGTGGTAAAAAAATTGACCCCCGCCACCAGTGCCGGTTTGCCGATCGTCAGCTCTTTATCATCGTTATGCCAGTCGGCGATGGGAATGGGATTACAGCCCCCCGATTTACCAATGGAAGGGATAAAGATATGCACGCCGCAGGCGACGCACACCACCTGGTTGCCCTCCATCACATAGCCCTGATCGCCGCATAGCAGGCAGGCGTCGAAGACCACCCCAAGCCGCAAACGATCCGGATAACGGTTAATGACTAAAAAACGCACCGCTTTACCGTCGTCCGCCACCCAGACGAACCGGTGCAATTTGCCGTCCCGTACCTGTTGCAGCGGGATATGCACTTGGCCGTCGGCGGCGAGGGTCACCGCCACCGCTTCCGATAAACGCGGCGGCTGAGACGCCACCAAATCCCAGTAAAGCTGGCCGGCCACCACCAGCAACGCCGCCGCCAGCAGGCTGCCGGCGGTACGGCGGGCATCACGATAATGCGCGATCCCTTTGCGGCGAAGGGTGGCAACCCCCTGGGCGCGATACTCGCCACGCAGGCGCACCAGCAGCGGCAGGTAACCGGCCAGCAGTATCACCATCACCCCGGCGCTGAAATAATTCAGCCACGGCGCGCCGTTGGTGACATGGGCGACAAAACTCAGGCGCGGTTTCGTCAGCCCGATCGTCTCCAGCTTCATCAGCAGCAGGACGCACTCACCGCACAGGGGCAACAGCAGCAGCAGAGACAAAACCATCAGCAGCGGCCAACGCCACGCCGCCAGCCGCCGCACCACCATGCTGGTCATGACCGCGCTCAGGGACAATATCACCACGGCGAACACCACCGCGCTGAGATTCAACAATAAATCGGTGTTGATAACCCCTGAGGACGTCAGGGCGCTGAGATTGGGATCGGTGCCCCAATGCAATGCCGCACCGGCTACCAGCAGAAATTGCCAGCCATAGCCGATACGATGAGAAAAAGTGAACTGACTGGCCAGGAACAACAGCAGCAAAATCACCTGCAGAACGGTCAGCGTCAGTTGAAGCGTCTGGCTGGCGGGCAGGTACACCCCCGCCAGGGTACCGGCCGCCAGGGCCAGTAAATTTACCCATACCAATCCCCGCAGGGAAGGCGTTGGCCGGCGGACCCAATTTAAACCACAAAGCAGCGCCACCGGCAGGAAAGCTTGTAACGCGCTAACAAAAAAATAGTCCATGACGCCTACTCAGAACCGGTAATCATCATATGCGGTGGTCCGGCAGGCCACTGCGACAACGAAAACAGAACACGACCGCCGCGACGGTCGTGACTGGAGAGTATTATTTCAGACCGACATATTTGAAATTGTAGCTGACGTCGAACGGCTTCCACCACGGGCCGACGCCGGTTTCAGCATCGGTATGACGGTACAGGCCGGCCTTCGGCGGCGGATCAATGTGGAAAGTCACTTTATAGTTACCCACGCCCATCATTTTCACATTCTGACCATAATGCGGACCATCGTTGGCCACCATTGCCATAAATGTACCATCCTGTTTCGCACCGGTATCGGTGTTCACCAGGGAGAAACTGATGGTCAGGTAAGGCATCCATTCACCCACGCCAAAACCATTTTGGTTGCCTTTCACCGCGTGGATATCGGTTTCCAGGTGGACATCAGCCTTGGCCGCGGGCAAACCCATGCCGCGAGGCTCCATCTCGATGGGCTGTAAATACACCGCCGCGATTTCCATGCCGTTCATGGTGATAGGCTCACCGGCCGGATGCTCGGCGGCCAATACCGCCGGAGCGGCCATAAAGCTGGTGACAACCATGGCGGTTATCAACCCTTTGTTTATCATCATCTACCTCATCCTCAAGTCATACCCGTCATAATTCGAGTTGCAGCTGCGTTGGCTTTACTCGCTCACCCCAGTCACTTACCTGAGTAAGCTCCTGGGGATTCGCTGCGTCGCCGCCTTCCTGCAACTCGAATTATTTAGGGTAAATACCCGTTACTTCAATTGGGTATAATTGTTATAAATTGCTCTACACTGCTTCATGTCCGGGTATCACGGTACGGGAACGGCGACGCATCACCCAGAGAGCGACCAGCGCGGCCAGTACCAAAACCACTTGCGGAGCCAGGGTTTCCAGATAGGGATAAATTCCCAATAGACTCACTTGCGGCATATTCTTTAATAATGTCGGTTCGAATAATTTTCCTTCAATCAGCTCCAATACTCCCTGACCGGCAAACACAAACGCCATCAAGTACATAAAACTGCCGGTAAACATAAAAAACGGCTTAAGCGGCAGTTTCACCACCGTGTAACGCATCAGCACATACACCAGCAACAGCACGACACATCCCACCAGGAACCCGGCCAGGATGGACATATGTCCAGTCACGCCGGCGGAATCCCCAATCAGGGCGTAGTAAAACAGGACGGTTTCCGCCCCTTCGCGGTATACCGCCAGGAAACTGGTGAACCACAGGCCGGCCAGGGAACCGCTGGTAAGGGACAACGACAGCTTGCCTTCCAGGTAGGCTTTCCAGTGCCTCGCCTCTACTTTTGACAGCAGCCAGTAACTCATAAAGAACAGGGTCACCACCGCCACCATCATGGTTCCGCCCTCCAGCAATTCCCGATTGGCACCGGAATTGGCGAACATCCACTGGAAAAGCGCCGCGGTGACCAGGCTGGCCAGCAACGCCACCCACACCGATTGGTTGATCATCGGCAGCTTGTCCTGATGCTTGTTTTTCACCAGGTAAGCAATGATGGCTGTCACGATGAGCAGCGCCTCCAACCCTTCACGCACGATAATCAGCAGGCTGTAAATAAACAGGCTCCAAGAGCTTTCCTGCCCGGCCCCCAGCATATCCACCGCTTTAGTGAGATCCTGGCTCAGGGCATCGGCCTGCTGTTGTAGCTGGCCCACCGGCTGACCGGCCTTCATCAGGCTGACCAAGCGGGTAAAATAGCCTTCCAGGCTGGTTTTGAATGCAGTGTCGCGGGAGCCTATTTTATTCTCCATGCCGCTGCCTTCGAAATGATCGAAGTAGGCATCCTGAATCGCCAGCATGCCCTCTTTCCCCTGTCCGGCGCGGTATTGGGCGATGGCGGCGGCAACCGCGGAATTAATATCATCGCTCACCTGCCGCCAGTTGGCATCAGGCGCTGTATCCGCGGCCGTGCTGCCCGCCCCGCTGCCGGCGGCTGCCGTTGCCGCTGTTGGAGCAGACACCGGTTGATCCGGACGGGTGGTGGGCAAGCCCGGCAGCATATCTTCAATATTCTGCAAGAGGGTGGTGTCGCTGTAGGCCACGGCGGTCATTTGATCCGGTTGCGTCGCCAAGGTACCCAAATCGGTGAATTGCTGCTTAATGTCGGCGGCCTGCTGCAAAGAGAGGTTATTACGCACCGACATTTCCATTTCGGAATTTTTGAATCCCTGGAAATAGGCTTGCTGCACGCTTTGGCTGGCGGCGTCATACTGACCCTGCTGGTATTGCGTCACCGCGTTGGCCAGCAAATCGTCAATCACCTTGAATTGCTGCTGCCAATAAAAAGCGATTTTGTCATTGCCGTAGACCGAGTTTTGCGCGGTGGCCACCAGGGATTTACCGCCGGTCAATGCCGGCAGTACGTCGGTCAACTCCCCTTTGAGGGTGTCAATTTTCGCCTGTACGTCCGACAGCGGCTTGCCGTCGCTGATCATCTGCCGGATTTCGCCAAACTCGCTTTCCATTTGATAACTTTTCTGCGCCGACGTATTAATACGAATGGGTCCTTCGAGATTTTCAAACACCTCAAAATAGGCCATTTGCACTTCGCGGCGCGCGGCATCTTTTTGTTGCTGCTGGTAAAGCTGAGCGGTGGTATCCAGACGGCCCTGAATATCGGTTATCCAGGCTTTGTAATCATCAGCCGACCAGGCGCAGGTCACACCGAGCAGCCAGATCGAAGCACACAACAAAATTTTCGGCAAAGAAGTGAACATTGAACCAATACCAAACGTCAATGAGATTTATTTGCATTATCACCGAACCGCACTAATAAACAATGATTAGGGTCAATAAAGGTTTTTTTAACAAATTTTTTTTGCGGGGAATTGTATCCGAATGCGGCAGGCCCGCTATCACCGAACGTGCAGCGAGCCTGTTAAAGGGAGACCGTGCTGATGGGGTCGAAGCGGGCGTGGTTTTTCGCCCGCCGGAGCGCCACACGGCACGCTAGGCCCGCTATCACCGAACGTGCAGCGAGCCTGTTAAAGGGAGAGCGCGCCGATGTGGTCGAAGCGGGCGTGGTTTTTCGCCCGCCGGAGCGCCACACGGCACGCTAGGCCCGCTATCACCGAACGTGCAGCGAGCCTGTTAAAGGGAGAGCGCGCCGATGTGGTCGAAGCGGGCATGATTTTTCTGCCCGCCGGAGCGCCACACGGCACGCTAGGCCCGCTATCACCGAACGTGCAGCAAGCCTGTTAAAGGGAGACCGTGCTGATGGGGTCGAAGCGGGCGTGGTTTTTCGCCCGCCGGAGCGCCCCACAGCTCGGTAGGCCCACTATCACCGAACGTGCTAACGTAAGTCCGCGCCGAAGGCGCGGAACACATTACATAATCGGCTGCGCCAGCCGCACAATGGCAATCAGCGGCTGCGGATAAATGCCCAGCAGCAGCACCAGCAGCGAGGAGATCAACACCACGACCCCGCCGGCGGTCAACGCCCAGTTGCTCGGGGTATCCCGCCGTAATCTTTCCGGCGGGCTAAGATACAGGCTGACCATCACCCGCAGATAGTAATAAAGGCCAATGGCGCTGCCTAACACCACCGTACCGGTCAACCACCATAAATGGGCGCTCACACCGGCGGCGATGATATAGAACTTGCCGATAAAACCCAGCGTCATGGGGATACCCGCCAGGGACAACATCATCACGGTCATCACCGCCGACAAAATAGGCTTATGCCAGAACAGCCCGCGATAAGAGAACAATGAATCGGCATCCGGCCCGGTATAGGGACTGGACATCAGGCTGACCACACCGAAGGCGCCCAGGCTGCTGAACAGATAACCCGCCAGATAGACCCCGATCGCTTCCATGGAAAGCAAATGGGCGTTAACCGCAATCAGACCCACCACCATATAACCCAGGTGGGCAATGGAAGAGTAGCCCAACAGCCGCTTGATATTGCTTTGCCCCAGGGCCATCAGGTTACCGAACAGGATGGAGCAGAAAGCGATAATGCCCAGCACCACCCGCAGCGCCTCACTGTCGGTGACCGGCGCGTACAGGAACAAACGCATCAGCACCGCGAAAATCGCCACTTTGCTGGCGGTGGCGAGAAAGGTGGACACCGGCGCCGGCGCCCCCTGATACACATCCGGCGTCCAGAGGTGGAACGGCACCAGTGAGAGTTTAAAGCCGACACCCACAATCATCATGCCCAGTCCCGCCAGCAGCAGCGGCTGTTGCAACATGGCCCCGCTAAGCTGGCGAGCCAGGGTGACAAATGACAGGCTGCCGGTATCCGCATACACCAGCGCCATGCCGAACAGCAGAAAGGACGATGCGGCGGCGGACAGAAGGGTATATTTGATACTGGCTTCAAACGGGCGTTTTTGCTGGTAGGCGTAGCCAATCAGGCCGAACAGCGGCAGCGAGAGCAGCTCGATGCCCAGGAACATGGACGCCAGATGCGTGGCCCCCGCCAGCAGTATGCCGCCCGTGGCGGCGATTAATACCAGCAGATAAAACTCGTCGCGGTTACCGGGATAGCCCGCCAGCCAGGGATACGCGAAGGTGCTGGTTGCCAGGCTGGCAAACAGCACCAGCGCGGTATAAAACATCGAATAACCGTCCGCCCGAATCAGCGGCGTGACGTCCATGGGGCCAGCCTGGCCGACGAAAAAGAGTGAAAGCAATGCCACATTGAGGCCGATGACCGTCAGGGTGGCGTTGACGAAATGGTTGCGTCGCCACGCAATGGACAGCATCACAACCACCACCGTCAATCCGACGATCAACAGCGGCAACAGTGCGATCAGTTGTTGAGGAGTTATTGTCATGGCGAATTACGGCCTTGTTGTTGTAAAAGTTGAACCAGCTTCGTTTATCGAGAACCAGTGCTGTACGTTGCTCATTGCCGCCTGCGACGTCTGCAGTACCGCCTGCGGGAAAATTCCCAGCAATACCAACAGCACCGCCAGCAGCATGATGATTGACAGCTCTCGTATCGTCATACCCGGCAGGATATCAGGGGATTTGGCCGGACCGTAATAAGCGCGCTGCATCATAATCAGCGCATAAACCGACGCGAATACCAGGCCGAAGGTGGAAATCACCGTAATAACCGGCACCACCGGGAAGCTGCCGAACAGGATCAGAAATTCACCGACAAAGTTACCGGTACCCGGCATGCCCAGGGTCGCCACGGCAAAAAACAAAGACAGGGCGGGAATCAGCTTCAGCCGGCCCCACAGGCCGCCCATTTGACGCATGTCGCGGGTGTGCAGGCGTTCATAAAGCTGTCCGCAGATGATGAACATCCCGGCGGCGGAAAGGCCATGGGCAATCATCTGCACCACCGCGCCCTGATAGGCCAGTTGGCTGCCGCTGTAAATCGCTATCAGCACGAACCCCATATGGGACACGCTGGTATAGGCAATCAGGCGTTTGATATCGGTCTGGGCAAACGCCATCCAGGCACCGTAAAAAATACCTATTACCCCGAGCCACATGGCGATGGGGGCGAATTCGTGGGAGGCATGGGGAAACAGCGGCAGGCTGAAGCGCAGCATGCCGTAGGCCGCGGTTTTCAACAGTATGCCCGCCAGGTCGACGGAGCCGGCGGTAGGCGCCTGGCTGTGCGCGTCCGGCAGCCAGCCGTGCAGCGGCACCACCGGCATCTTCACCGCAAAGGCCAGGAAGAATCCCAGCATCAGCAGATATTCCACCGTGGAAGACATGGGGGTATGCAGCAGATCTTCGTAGTTGAAGGTCCAGGCCCCGGTGGCGTTGTAGTGGACGAACACCAGCCCCAGGATGGCCACCAGCATCACCAGACCGCTGGATTGGGTGTAGATGAAGAATTTGGTGGCGGCGGCGATACGGGTTTTACCATCCGATGCCCGATGTCCCCATAGGGCGATCAGGAAGTACATCGGCACCAGCATCATTTCCCAGAAGAAGAAAAACAGGAACATGTCGATAGCCAGGAACACGCCGATGACGCCGCCGAGGATCCACAGCAGGTTAAGGTGGAAGAATCCCTGGTAGCGCTGAATTTCACGCCAGGAACAGAGAATGGCCAGCACCCCCAGCAGCGCGGTCAGCACCACCATCAGCAAGGACAGCCCGTCCAGCGCCAAATGGAATGAAATGCCGAAGCGCGGTATCCACGGCAGCACATATTCAGATTGCCACTGGGGCAGCCCCTGCGCCGAAACCAGTGAATAACCTCCCTGCAACCACAACTGCAGGGAGAGCGCCAGTGTCAGCCCCATGGAGATCACGGCAATCCAGCGCGGTACCTTAGTACCGAATCGCTCGCTTTGCCAACACAGCAGACCGCCAATGAAGGGGAAAAGTATCAGCCAAGGTAGTAGCATGGCGTTATGCGTCCCTAAATTGAAAAAACCTGAAAAACTTGCTGTCGAACGGGGAAACCGTACTTCCCCCGCTCCGCGCGTGTCGTAACCACCGTTATTTTGTCAGACACCATCCGTTTGCCGAGAAGCGTTAACGGATAAACGTCAGATTAATATCAGCAGCGCCACGACAATCACGGCTCCTAAACTCATCGATGCCGCATACCAGCGTACCTGCCCGTTTTCGCTCAGGGTCAGGCCGCGACCTCCCCAGCGTGCCAACACCGCCGGGGTATTCATCAAGGCATTCAGCGGATCCCGCTGCAGCAGTCTGGCTATGCCCAGATAGGTTTGTACAAACACTTTGTCGTACAGCCAATCGAACCCCCAGGCGTTAAACCACCACAGGGTGAGCAACCGTCCCGGCGCGCTGGCGGCGATGGATTTCACCAGCAGACGCTGACCGAGATAGAGCCAGGCGGCAATCAGAATACCGGCGATGACCACCACGCCGGAGACGATTTCCAGCGCCATCTTGCCGTCCTCGCCGGCACGGATGTCCGGCAGGACCCCCGCCAGCGGCGGCGTAATCAGCGCGCCGATAAAGGTGGAGAGCACCAGCAGCACCAGCAGCGGCAGATGGTGGCTGATGCCTTTGCCGGCATGGGCCTTGATCTGCTCTTTGCCGTGAAAGACGATAAAAATCATGCGGAATGTGTAAATGGAGGTGAGGAACGCCCCCACCAGGCCCGCCAGCATCAGGTTATTATTGCCGTTCAGCAGGGCGCCCCAGAGGATTTCATCTTTACTGTAGAAACCGGCGGTGACGATGGGGAGGGCCGACAGCGCCGCGCCACCCACCAAAAAGCAGATGTAGACCAGCGGGATGGATTTACGCAGCCCACCCATCTTGAAAATATTCTGCTCGTGGTGACAGGCCAGGATAACCGAGCCCGATGAGAGGAACAGCAAGGCTTTGAAAAACGCGTGGGTCATCAGGTGGAAAATGGCCGCATCCCAGGCATGAACACCCAGGGCCAGGAACATGTAGCCTATCTGGCTCATGGTGGAATAGGCCAGAACGCGCTTTATGTCCGTTTGCACCAGGGCGGCGAATCCCGCCAGCACCAGGGTGATGGCGCCGACGATGCCCACCAGATGCAAGACCTCCGGCGCCATCAGGAACAGGCCATGGGTCCGGGCAATCAGGTAAACCCCGGCGGTCACCATGGTAGCGGCGTGGATCAACGCCGATACCGGGGTGGGACCGGCCATGGCGTCCGCCAGCCAGGTCTGTAACGGCAGCTGAGCCGATTTACCCACCGCCCCCCCGAGCAGCATCAAGGTTGCCAGGGTGATGGCGGTGGAACCCGCCGCCATATGCTGCGGCGCAAGCACCACCATTTCACGGAAATTCAGCGTGCCCAACTGGGTAAACAGGATAAACAGGGCAAAGGCCAACAGCACGTCGCCGACGCGGGTGACGATAAACGCTTTCATCGCCGCCGCGCCGTTTTTCGATTCGGTATAATAGAAACCGATGAGCAGGTAACTGCACAATCCCACCCCTTCCCAACCGAGATACATCAGCAGCAGATTATCCGCCAGCACCAGCAGCACCATGCTGGCGATAAACAGGTTGGTGTAGGCAAAAAAACGCGAGTATCCCTCTTCACCGCGCATATACCAGGCGGCGAACAGATGGATAAGGAAGCCGACCCCGGTGACCACCGACAGCATGGTAAGTGACAGGCCGTCCAGGCTCAGGGTCACGGCGATATTAAAATTATCCACCGACATCCAGGTCCAGAGCGGCTGATTGAACACCGCCGTGTCGCCGCTGCGGGTACCGAGGAAATCAATGGCGACCCAGAGGGTGGTGAGCGCCGCCAGCAGTATGGTACCGACGCCCACGAAGGCCGATGCGTTTTCCCCCCAGCGTCCCCGGGAAAACGCCAGCAGCAGGTATCCCAGCAAAGGGAACAGAATGGTTAAGTAAAGTAGGTTCATCCGTGCATCTCGCTGACTTTATCAATGTTCAGGTTTTGGCGACGACGATGCAGCTGCAGCAACAGTGCCAGGCCGATACTGGCCTCCGCCGCGCCAAGACTGATGGCCAGAATATACATCACCTGTCCGTCGGCCTGTCCCCAGTAACTGCCCGCCACCACAAACGCCAGGGCGGAGGCGTTGATCATGATTTCAAGCCCCAGCAGCATAAACAGCAGGTTGCGGCGGATAAGCATGCCCGTCAAACCGAGAACAAACAGTATGGCGGCCAGAATGAGTCCGTGGGATAACGGGATCATGCTTGTTCCTCCGATTTTCTTTTTATGGCATCGGGAAGTTTCGGCCCCTTGGCCTGGACATCCATTTCACGGTCTTCACGTCCCAAATGGAAGGCCACCACCAAACCGGCCAGCAGCAGCATGGAAGCCAGCTCCACCGCCAGGACATAAGGCCCGAACAGCGTGATACCGACGTTTTTCGCACTGATCATCTCGCCGCTGATGCCATGATCCGGGGCGCCGTGTATCCCCCGAATCAGGGTCCACAGCAGCAGCAGCGACAGGATACCCGGTCCGATCCAGGCCGAGGGCGTCAGCCAATCACGCTCTTGGCGCGCCGTGGACGCCCCGAGATTAAGCATCATCACCACGAACACGAACAGCACCATGATGGCGCCGGCATACACAATAATTTCCAGCGCGCCGGCAAAATACGCGCCAAGGGTAAAAAACACGCAGGCAATGGCCAGCAGCGACACGATCAGATACAGCAGTGCGCGGACCGGATGGGTGTGGGTAATGACCCGCAGCGTGGCCAATATGGCCACCAGACCGGCTACATAAAAAGCGACTTCCATGCTTAACTCCTTAGGGCAGCAAACCTTTGACGTCGATGGGTTTGGCTTCGTTTTCCGCTTGGCCCTTATCTTTCCCACCGATCGCCATGCCGGCCATCCGGTAAAAATTATATTCCGGATACTTACCCGGCCCCGAAATCAGCAAATTTTCTTTCTCATACACTAAATCCTGCCGCCTGTACTCGCCCATTTCAAAATCCGGCGTCAGCTGGATTGCCGTGGTGGGGCAGGCTTCTTCACACAAACCACAGAAAATGCAGCGGGAAAAGTTAATACGGAAAAATTCCGGATACCAGCGTCCATCGGCGGTCTCCGCCTTCTGCAGCGAAATACAGGCCACGGGACAGGCTACGGCACACAGGTTACAGGCAACACAGCGCTCCTCGCCGTCGGGATCCCGGGTCAATACGATGCGGCCGCGGAAACGGGGCGGCGGATTCACCGGCACGTCGGGATACATCTGGGTTTCGCGTTTATTAAACGCTTGCATGCCAATCATCCAGATACTGCGTAACTGGGTGCCGCAACCAAAGACCAGCTCTTTTAATGTCATGGTTTTTTCACCCCCTATTGAGCGTTGTACAAGATGACCGCCGCTGTTCCCAGCAGGTTCAGCAGCGTTAACGGCAGACAGAATTTCCAACCGAAAGCCATCACCTGGTCATAACGCGGACGGGGCAGCGCCGCGCGTATCAGGATGAACATCATCATAAAAAAGGCGGTCTTGATGGCGAACCAAATAAAGGAGGGTAAAAACGGCCCCTGCCAGCCACCAAAAAACAGCGTCACTATCAGGGCCGACACCGTCACGATACCGATGTATTCCCCGACAAAAAACAGACCGAATTTCATGCCGGAATATTCGATGTGATAACCGTCGGCCAGTTCCTGTTCGGCCTCCGGCTGGTCGAAGGGATGGCGGTGGCACACCGCAATCCCGGCCAGCACAAAGGTGGCGAAACCGAAGAACTGCGGGATGATATTCCACAAATGCGCCTGGGAAGCGACGATATCCCCCAGCTTGAAGGATCCGGCCCGCGCCACCACGCCCATCAGCGACAGCCCGAGGAACACTTCGTAGCTCAGGGTTTGCGCCGAGGCGCGCATGGCCCCCAGCAGGGAGTATTTATTATTGCTCGACCAGCCGGCGAACAGCACCGCGTATACCGCCAGACCACCCATCATCAGAAAGAACAGCACGCCGATGTTGAGATCCGCCACCACCCAGCTGGAACTCACCGGTACGATGGCGAAGGAGAGCAGCAGCGCGGTAAAGGCGATCACCGGCGCCAGGGTGAATATCATCCGGTCGGCGAACGGCGGGATCCAGTCCTCTTTAAAGAACATCTTCACCATGTCCGCCACCAGCTGGAGCGAACCGCCCCACCCTACCCGGTTTGGTCCGTAACGGTTCTGGAACAACCCCAGCAGACGGCGTTCGCCAAAGCTCATGAACGCACCGCAGGACACCACCACCAGCAAAATGACAATCGCTTTCAGCACGGCAATAATGGCGTCAATCACATCCGATGTTAACCAACTCATAATGCGGCCTCCCGCAGATTGTCAACGGTTTGCCCCAGCCACACCGGCGGAATGCCCGGTAAACCCAGCGGCAGACCGATCTGACCGACGGTCAAGCCCTCGCTGAATCTCACCGGCAGCCGCACCGATTGGCCGGCGCAGGTAAACTCCAACAGCGTGCCGCTGTTGACCCCCAGCCGCTCGGCGTCCCGTCGGTTGACCGCCACATAAGGCGCAGGCATCCGCTCCTGGATAACCGCCGCGCGCTGTGAGGTTTCCTCACTGCCGAACAGATGATAATACGGGGCGATACGCCACCGTCCGTCCGATAGCGGGGAAAAGGCCGCCGGGATGGCGGTGAAGTAAGCCAGGCTGCCGTCACCGGGTTCCAGCAACCGAACGCCGGGATCGCCGTTTCGCAAATGTCCGCCCACTTCATCCTGGAACTTGTTCCAGGCCTGCGGGGAGTTCCAGCCCGGCGCCCAGGCGAAAGCCACCTGTTTACTGAGGCCCTGCGGACTGCTGTTTCCTTCCATGGAGAAGGCGAACATGGTGTCCTGGTCCTGCGGCTGGCGGGGTTCGTGCACGCTGATGTTGGCGCGCATGGCGGTCCGCCCGCTGTAGCGGTGGGGTTCGCGGGCCAGTTTCTGGCCGCTGACGCGAAAGCCGGCGTTCGGCGCGGCCTGGACGATGCCTGCCAATTGCGGCAGCGCCTCGGCGCAGGCGGCGATGATATGGTCAAACTGAGTCCAGTCCACGTGGCGATTCAGGTAGGTGGAATGCAGCGAGTGCAGCCAGCGCCAGCTTTCCAGCATCACTGTCTGGCTATCATAATACGCCGGATCGAACACCTGGAAGAAACGCTGCGCCCGGCCTTCCTGGTTCACCAGCGTGCCGTCGCTTTCGGCAAAGCTGGCCGCCGGCAGGATCAGATCGGCTTTATCCATAATGGCGGTATGCTGATGGTCCACCACAATCAGGTTAATGGCTTTCGCCAATGCGGCATCGATACGCGGGGCCGAGCCATGGCGATAGAGATCGTTTTCCAGCACGATAACGCTGTCCGCCGCGCCGCTTTCCAACTGTTCCAGCGCATCGTCAAGAGAACCGCCGCCCATCATCGCCAGCCCCATGCTGTTGGCGCTCGGCGCGACAAAGGTTATACCGACATCGGCGCCGCGGCCTTTCAACGCCTGGGCAACGTTGGCGGCGGCGGCAATCACCGCTTCGCTGCCTGCTCCGCCGCCGGAAATAATCAGCGGCTTACGGGCGCCGGCCAAGGCCTGCACCACCACATCCAGTTTATCTTTCACCTCGTCGGCCAGGTCCGTCACCGCCGGCGCGCCGTCATCCAGGGCATGCGCGATGGCGAAACCAAGACGGGCCTGATCCTCCACCGGAGCGCAATAGGTCCAGGCGGAAAGATCGTCGAGCCTGGTGCTATCGACATTGGTGACAAACAAAGGATAACCGGCGCGTTGACCGATGGTTTCAATGGCGGCAATCTGCCAGTCCGAGATTTTTTGCGCCGCGGCCATTTCCCGCGACTTGCCCTTGACCGCCTGGCGAACCGCCAGGGCGATACGGGCGCCGGTCTGGGTCAGGTCTTCACCCAATATCAACACCGCATCGTAACCCTCGATTTCCCGCAGGGCCGGGGTGCGGATACCGCCGTCGCGCAATATCCGCAGCATCAGCGCCATCCGGCCCTGTTCAGCGGCGGAGACACCGGTATAAAAATTGGCGGCGCCCACCAGTTCGCGTAGAGCGAAGTTGCTCTCCACGCTGGCTCGAGGCGACCCGATGCCGATCATTTTTTTGGCCTGCCGCAGCGCGTCGGCGGCCCCTTGCATCGCCTGTTCGGCGTTCAGGGCGATCCAGTCCTCGCCGCGACGCTGCCGGGGCTGGCGGGGACGGTCCTTAAGATTGACGTAACCGTAGCCGAAACGACCGCGATCGCAGAGAAAATAGTGATTCACGCTGCCGTTAAAGCGGTTTTCAATGCGGCGCAGTTCACCGTAACGCTCCCCGGGGCTGGTGTTGCAGCCGACGCTGCATTGCTGGCAGACGCTGGGAGCGAACTGCATATCCCATTTGCGGTTGTAACGTTCGGAATGGGTTTTATCGGTAAACACCCCGGTGGGACAAACTTCCACCAGATTGCCCGAGAACTCGCTTTCCAGCGCCCCATCCTGGGTACGGCCGAAATAGACGTTGTCATGGGCGCCATAGACGCCGAGATCCGTGCCGTCGGCATAGTCTTTATAGTAACGGACGCATCGGTAGCAGGCGATGCAGCGGTTCATCTCATGGGAAATAAACGGTCCGAGATACTGGTTGCGATGGGTCCGTTTGGTAAAACGGTAGCGGCGGAAATTCTGCCCGGTCATCACCGTCATATCCTGCAAATGGCAGTTACCGCCCTCTTCGCATACCGGGCAGTCGTGGGGATGATTGATCATCAACCACTCCACCACGCTTTGGCGGAAATTTTTCGCTTCGTCATCGGCAATGGAAATAAAGGTGCCGTCCGACGCCGGCGTCATACAGGACATCACCAGCCGGCCGCGGGTGTCTTCGGCGTTTTGGTATTGCTTGACCGCGCACTGGCGGCAAGCGCCGACGCTGCCCAGCGCCGGATGCCAGCAAAAATAGGGAATATCAAGGCCCAGCGAGAGACAAGCGTGCAGCAGATTGTCCGCCCCGTTAACCTCATATTCCTTGCCGTCTACATGAATGGTAGCCATAGTCAGCATGCTTCCGTGTGGCCCGTAAAACCGCGGGCGTTAATCAAAAATGCGTCTTGTGCATAACAGCGGTCGCCCATGCCCGACGGCGGACAACCACTGCAGGGTTACCAACGCGCTTTCAGCAAATTTGGCTGTACACCGGCAATCGCACGGGTATTACCGATATGCTGCGGTGCAATTCCCGCTTCGAATTCTTCCCGGAAATATTTAATGGCGCTTTGCAACGGTTCAACCGCACCCGGAGCATGGGCGCAGAAAGTCTTGCCCGGGCCGAGGAAACGGCAAAGCTGCTCCAGGGTTTCTATGTCCCCCGGCTGTCCCCGGCCGGTTTCCAGCGCCTGCAGCAGCTTCACGCTCCAGGGCAGGCCGTCGCGGCAAGGCGTACACCAGCCGCAGGATTCACGGGCGAAAAATTCTTCCAGGTTGCGCGTCAGGGAAACCATATTGATTTCATTATCCACCGCCATGGCCAGCGCGGTTCCCAGACGACTGCCCGCTTTACCGATATGCTCGAAGTCCATCGGCAGATCCAGGTGATCCCCGGTGAGAAAATCGGTACCGGCGCCGCCGGGCTGCCAGGCTTTCAAGGTCAGGCCGTCGCGCATGCCGCCGGCATAATCCTCCAGGATTTCCCGCGCCGTGATGCCGAAGGGCAGTTCCCAGACGCCGGGATTTTTTACCCGGCCGGAAAAGCCCATCATCTTGGTGCCGGTATCGTTGCTTTTGCCCGCCGTGATGCCTTTGTACCACTCCACCCCATCGGCCACGATGGCCGGCACGTTGCACAGGGTTTCCACGTTATTGACGCAAGTGGGTTTACCCCAGGCTCCGGCGGTGGCCGGGAACGGCGGTTTGGAACGCGGATTTGCGCGGCGGCCTTCCAGCGAGCTTATCAGCGCGGTTTCCTCCCCACATATATAGCGGCCGGCGCCGGTATGCACCATCAACTCGAAGTCAAATCCGCTGCCGAGAATATTCTTGCCCAGATAACCGGCTTCGGTGGCCTCGGCGATGGCGCGGCGCAGGTGCGCCGCCGCTTCGATATATTCACCGCGCAGGAAGATATACCCGCGGTAGGCTTTCAGCGCGAAGGCGGCAATCAGCATGCCTTCCACCAGCAGATGGGGCAGTTGCTCCATCAGCAGCCGGTCTTTATAGGTGCCGGGTTCCATTTCATCCGCATTGCACAGCAAATAGCGGATATTCATGGACGGGTCTTTCGGCATCAGACTCCATTTCAGCCCGGTGGAAAAGCCGGCGCCGCCGCGCCCTTTCAGGCCGGAATCCTTCACCAGGGCGACGATATCTTCCGGGGAAATGCCTTTAAGGGCCTTTTGGGCGCCGGCATAACCATTTTTGCCGCGGTATTCGTCCAGCCAGACCGGTTGTTGATCGTCCCGCAGGCGCCAGGTCAGCGGATGCGTTTCAGCAGTAAGTATAATCTGTTTGGTCATCGATACTGCTCCAATAGCGAACCGATACCTTCCGGCGTCAGATGAACGTGCGTATCGTCGTCGATCATCATGGTCGGCCCCTTATCGCAATTTCCCAGGCAGCAGGTGGGCAGCAGAGTAAAACGCCCGTCCCCGGTGGTCTGGCCCGGTTTTATATTGAGGGACTGTTCCAACGCGGCCTGAATGCCCTGATAACCGGTGATGTGGCATACCACGCTGTCGCAATAACGGATAATATGCCGCCCCACCGGCTGGCGGAAAATCTGACTATAAAAGGTGGCGACCCCTTCCACATCGCTGCCGGGGATGCCCAACACCTCGGCGATGGCGTCAATGGCGCCGTCCGGCACCCAGCCGCGCTGCTTTTGCACGATTTTCAGCGCTTCGATGGAAACGGCGCGGGCATCTTCGTAATGCTGTTTTTCATGTTCTATGGCATCACGCTCAAGGGCGCTCAGCGCAAAAACTTCGGCTGCGGCCGGCTGGCCGGACGCAACGGTCTGTTCATGGGTGGCTTTAGATTCTGGCATAATTAGCGGTCCACATCTGACATAACAAAATCGATACTGCCCAGATAAACGATGAGATCGGAAACCAGGCTGCCGCGTATAACCGAAGGTATCTGCTGGAGATGCGGGAAACTCGGCGTGCGGATACGGGTCCGGTAACTCATGGTGCTGCCGTCGCTGGTCAGGTAATAGCTGTTGATACCCTTGGTAGCCTCGATCATCTGGAAAGACTCGTTGGCCGGCATCACCGGTCCCCAGGACACCTGGAGAAAGTGGGTAATCAACGTCTCGATATGCTGCAACGTGCGTTCTTTAGGCGGCGGCGTGGTCAGGGGATGAGCGGCCTTGAACGGCCCTTCCGGCATATTATCCAGGCACTGCTGAAGAATACGCATGCTCTGGCGCATCTCCTCGACCTTAAGCATGACGCGGCTGTAACAGTCGCTGATGCCGTCGCCCACCGGCACTTCGAAATCAAAATTCTCATACCCCGAATAGGGCCGCCATTTGCGCACGTCAAAGGAGATGCCGGTGGCGCGCAGCGCAGCGCCGGTCACCCCCCAATCCAATGCTTCCTGGGCGCCATAAGCGGCGACGCCCTCGGCCCGTCCGCGCAGCACGCTGTTTTTCAGCGCCGCTTTCACGTAGGAATCGAGGCGTTTGGGCAGCCACTCGAGGAAAGTACGCAGCAATCCGTCCCAGCCGCGGGGAAGATCGTGGGCCACGCCGCCGATGCGGAACCAGGCCGGATGCATGCGAAAGCCGGTAATGGCTTCCACCACGTCATAGATTTTCTGGCGATCGGTAAAGGCCAGGAATACCGGCGTCATACCGCCGATATCCTGAATGTAGGTGCTGATGTACAGCAGGTGGCTATTGATGCGAAACAGCTCGGAGAGCATCACGCGAATCACGTTTACCCGGTCCGGGACCACGATACCGGCCAGTTTTTCCACCGCCAGCACGTAAGGCATTTCATTGACGCATCCCCCCAGGTATTCAACCCGATCGGTATAGGGGATATAACTGTGCCAGGATTGCCGCTCGCCCATCTTTTCCGCGCCGCGGTGGTGATAACCGATATCGGGGACACAGTCGACAATCTCTTCGCCGTCCAGCTGCAAAATAATACGAAACGCCCCGTGCGCCGAGGGATGGTTAGGACCGAGATTCAAAAACATGAAGTCTTCGTTCTCGCGGCTGCGCTTCATGCCCCAATCCTCGGGTTTGAAGGTCAGTCCTTCCATTTCCAAGTCCTGCTTCTGCTTGGTGAGCGTGAAGGGATCGAATTCGGTGGCCCGCGCGGGATAATCTTTGCGCAGCGGATGGCCTTGCCAGCTTTTAGGCATCATGATCCGGGTCAAATGGGGATGGCCGTCGAAGGTCATGCCGAACATCTCCCAGGTTTCACGTTCGTACCAATTGGCGTTGGGGAAAATTTTGGTGACGGTGGGCAGATGCATGTCGCTTTCCGACAACGCCACCTTGAGCATGACGTCCCGGTTCCGTTCGATGGAAATCAGGTGATAAAACACGGTGAAGTCCGCCGCCGGCAAGCCTTCGCGATGAGAACGCAAACGCTCGTCCACCCCATGCAGATCGTATAGCATCACATAGGGCTTCGGCAGTTTTTTCAGGAACAGCAGGACGTCGAGAATCTGCTCGCGCTTGGCCCATACCACCGGAATGCCCGTACGGGTGGGCTGTACTGTGAAGGCATCCGGGCCGAAACGGTCACGCAATTCGCCGATAACCGGATCATCAAGGTGATCGCGAGTTTGCCAGGCCGGCTGGGCGAGGTTTTGCGTCATCAACTCTGTCATAGTTTTTTTCACCAAATTAAGGCTGTACCGGCGTCATGCCATTGAGCGCGTTAACTGATTATGGCCGACAAATGTCTGGTTGCTTCGCGCTTTAAAACTAAATTTCGTCGGGGGAACGCAGGTTGGTTACCGCGATTCGTTCACCCTGCTTGCGATCGCGTTCCGACTGCATATTGGCGCGATAGACCCCTTGGTCGCCCACCACCCAAGATAAGGGCCGCCGCTCCTTGCCGATAGATTCCTTCAACAGCAGCAATGCCTGGATATAAGCTTCGGGACGCGGAGGACAACCGGGAATATACACATCCACCGGCAGGAATTTGTCCACGCCCTGCACCACCGAATAAATGTCATACATGCCGCCGGAATTCGCGCAGGCACCCATGGAAATCACCCATTTCGGCTCAAGCATCTGATCATACAGGCGCTGGATAACCGGGGCCATTTTGGTGAAAGGTGTGCCGGCGATGACCATGAAATCCGCCTGGCGCGGTGAGGCGCGGATAACCTCGGAACCGAAGCGCGCCACATCGTGCACCGCGGTGAAAGAGGTGGTCATTTCAACGTAACAGCAAGAAAGACCGAAGTTATAGGGCCAAAGAGAGTTGCCGCGACCCCAATTCACCGCGTTATGCAACGCGGTTTCAAGCTTGCCGAGAAAGACGCTGCGATTTACCTGCCCATCCCAGGGATCGGCGACGATTTCCTGTTTTTGCAGCGGATAGCGGTCATTTCCGCTGTTACCGTCTTCGTTATCGTCCGGATTAGCTCGGGTAAGTGTATAATCCATTTCTTTGCCTCGCTGTTACGGCTGTCGACGTTGGTTTTCGGCGATGTGGCCGGACCGGCGCAGACGCAGGGAACGTTCGGGCGTCCAATCCAGCGCGCCAATCCGCACCAGGTAAACCAATCCCGCCAACAACACTAAAATGAAAACGGCTGCTTCGCAAAAGCCGCCCCACCCCACTTCGCGGATAGAAGTCGACCAGGCGTATAGATACAATGCTTCCACGTCGAAAATGACGAAAAACATGGCAACCAGGTAATATTTGGCCGAAAGCCGCAATCTTGCGGTTCCAACGGGATCGATACCGGATTCAAACGGGACATTTTTCGAACGGGCATGGGCTTTTCCGCCCAGGAGATAACCGCCGGATAACATGAAGCAGCAGAGACCGGCGGCGCCAACGAAAAACACGGCGAGTGCCCAATAATGGGCGGTGACTTCAGTGGTTATTGACATTCTCTTTGCTTACTCATCAAAAGTGGCGTTTGCAGCCTGCTCTTTAACGGCAGTTCGACTCACCACATCGATTCATGGGAAGGATTAAAAAAACCGCATAGTGCACTGCAGCCACCGGCAAACACAGTCATTATGTGGGGTTTTTACTCCTTTGCATAACCTTCTGTCAACTTGGACAAAGGAAACTTCATAGTAATTTACACATGCAATATCTTATTAACATTTGATGCGTAAGTTAGTCGCTTAATCGTGTCAGTTAACGATGAGAACGGTCCAACAAACTCATCTGGTAACGAGATAACCTGGAAGACACTATACCATTTTCGCGGGAAATCATGTTATTCCGTGTTTTTGGTAAGGGCAAAATATGATCCAGGACACAATTTTGCAACTTTTGACGGTAAAAGTTGCACTTTATGTGCGCCTCGCAACGATTTTTTTTACAGAAACGGCGTTTTGATTTTGATATTCATGGATAAAGCACTGCTTAACATTGTCGGCGAATGAAAACGCGGCACCGTAATGGCGCGGGGGAAAGTGGAGAGACTAAAATCGATATTTATAAGAGCTTCAATTTAATAATTTTATATAATTACCTTTTTAAGAACTTTTAAAAAATTAAGCCCCTTTAATCAGGGGCTTAATCAGCTATATCTCACGATTATTCGTCTTTGACGGTGAAGCTTTCACCTTCTCCCTCCCCATCCGCGGCGCGCGGAAATACCGGACTATAGGAGCCGTTACCGGAGTTGATGGCGCTGAAAATCGCCATGGCCAACTCGTTTTCACATTGAGGATTTTTACACAGAACATACTGCGTATCCGGCAGTACCGGCAATCCGTCGCTTTGCCCGAGGACCCGGAGATCCGAACTCATCATTTCCACCGGCCTGGCGGTAACCCCGAGACCCGCTTTAACCGCAGCGCGAATAGCCGCCAAGGTGGACGCACTGTATGCGATACGCCATGGAATACCCGCTTCCTGTAGAAACTCAATGGCCTGCGTTCGAAACGGACTGGGTTCATCGGAAACCACCAGCGGTATCACATCGCCGGGACTGAAACGGTAATCGGCGGCGCAATACCACAGGGTGGGGGAAGTCCGCAGGGTGACATGGGGATGTTTTCCCTCGCCCAGCGTGGTGATAGCCAAATCCACTTCCCCGCTGTTCAGCATTTCCTGCATGAGAGGACTACGTTTGACACAGACATCAATGGACAGTTTCGGGTAAATCCTGGTGACCCTACTGAGCAGGAACGGCAGTATGGAGTCAGCCGTATCATCAGATGCGCCGATTGTCAGCGAGCCCTGGATGTTGCTGTACATGAGGGACGTGCATGCTTCGTCGTTGTAAAGCAAAATTTTCCTGGCATAACCAAGCAATTGAATTCCGTGTTCGGTCAAAAGCTTGTTTCGACCATGACGGGCAAACAATTCTTTTCCGACAAGCTGTTCTAATCGTTGCATTTGCTGGCTTACAGCCGATTGTGTTCGGCATACTGAAGCTGCTGCGGCCGCAAAGGTGTTAAGATCAGCGACGGCAACAAACGTTCTCAATAAATCAAGATCTAGATTGAGCACTGGACGATTTGCATTGGTCATAATATTGTCTTCACTTTTGAATTCTAATTACACACTACTACCCTGGCGTTTCTAAAAATCGCATTTCCAAGCTATAACCGTATGCAGGTATCCCCCACGTACCTCAACGACAACATTGTCAGTCGTTTCCATAGCCGATACGCACTTAAATCTTGCAGGGACTTTGCGTTTTACAGGCAAAGCTCATACTTATATAAATAGTGGCTAGTATCGTTGAAACCTAGCGCCCACAACGGATAAAGGGCTAAATTTCACAAGGATATCATCTGCATACAGCTAAATGTAAAACAAAGAAAGGCTTAACAGTAAACTAAAACTTAAATGTAATTAATTAAATGGCACGCTCACTTCAATTACAAATGTTGAATATTAGTGGCTAGGTCGTATTTTTTTATCTCAACCTGCTTTATTTACATAAATTTTTCTTAACTATTGTTTCTACGATCAAAATATAACTCATACCAAAATTTTCTTACCGGTAAATGTATACCATAAATAGCCACCTTAAACGAAACAACAATAATTTGTAAGCATCAAAAGTTGACCTTTAATTTTCAATGGGAAAGTGCTCACAAGCCGATGAAGTAGAGATACTTTGCTTGGGTGAAAAGTGTGATAAGTATCATGCTACTTGGCTTCATCCACGCCCACTTACGCTAAAAGGAATGCGAAAGGGATATTTACGCAATTTTTCTTAACATCTTAACCGCTGGTAACTAGACCGGTCGCCAACCGACCTCTTTTATCAGAGTAGACCCTATTAGCCGTCATTAGTATATAAAATACTCAAACCGTGAAACTAAGCGTAATGTAAAGATTATTTCATCAGCATAAAATATTTAACATTACTATTTTTACGGTATTTTTTTCTGCCTGCGACAGCAACGGGAAAATCCCATATTGCCTTACTCCTCTCAGCCTGAACTTAACCGCGAATGCCGCCGTGAAACCTTCTAAAGGGCAAACCAGTGGAGTACATTATGCAGAATGCGTGATTTCCGGGTTGGAATACGTTTTCCCTGCATAAGGCATAATATCGTGAGTACTAGCGTTGAAAAATCCAGCAAATTAGAAAATGTTTGTTACGACATTCGTGGCCCGGTGCTCAAAGAAGCCAAGCGTCTCGAAGAAGAAGGTAATAAAGTTCTTAAGCTAAATATCGGCAACCCCGCCCCGTTCGGATTCGAGGCTCCAGATGAAATTTTAGTAGATGTGATTCGCCATTTGCCCACCTCGCAGGGTTATTGTGATTCGAAGGGCCTTTATTCGGCCCGTAAAGCCATCATGCAGCATTATCAAGCGCGTAATATGCTGGATATTACCGTTGAGGACGTTTATATCGGCAACGGGGTATCCGAGTTAATATTGCAATCAATGCAGGCGCTGCTCAATACCGGCGACGAGATGCTGATACCCGCGCCGGATTATCCGTTATGGACCGCGTCGGTGGTGCTGTCCGGCGGTAACGCCGTGCATTATCTCTGTGACGAAGGCGCCGGCTGGTTCCCGGATCTGGACGATATTCGTAAAAAAATTACGCCGCGCACCCGGGGACTGGTGATCATCAATCCTAATAACCCCACCGGGGCGGTCTACAGTAAGGAGATGCTGTTGGAGTTGGTGGAGATAGCCCGCCAACATAACCTGATTATCTTCTCGGACGAAATCTATGACAAAATACTCTATGACGAGGCGCAGCATCATTCTATAGCCGCCCTGGCGCCCGATTTGCTTACCCTGACCTTTAACGGCCTGTCCAAGACCTATCGTGTCGCCGGTTTTCGCCAGGGCTGGATGGTGCTGAACGGACCGAAAAAACAGGCCAAAGGCTATATTGAAGGACTGGAAATGCTGGCGTCAATGCGTTTATGCGCCAATGTGCCGATGCAGCATGCCATCCAAACCGCGCTGGGAGGTTACCAGAGCATCAGCGAATTTATCATGCCGGGGGGAAGGTTATACGAACAGCGCAACCGCGCCTGGGAACTGATTAACGATATTCCCGGCGTCTCCTGCGTCAAACCCAGCGGTGCGCTTTATATGTTTCCGCGTATCGATGCCCGTCGTTTCAATATCCTCGACGATCAGAAATTGGTGTTGGATTTGCTGTTGGAAGAGAAGGTGCTGCTGGTGCAGGGCAGCGCGTTTAACTGGCCGTGGCCCGATCATTTGCGGATCGTTACGCTGCCGCGAGTGGATATTCTTGAAACCGCCATCGGCAAATTCAGTCGTTTTTTGCAGAAATATCATCAGCAATAAGAGTGAGTTATGAACCAGAGCCATTTTTTTGCCCATTTGTCCCGGTTGAAGCTGATTAATCGTTGGCCGTTAATGCGCAACATCCGTACCGAAAATGTGTCCGAACACAGCCTGCAGGTGGCGTTTGTGGCCCACGCCCTGGCGGTGATTAAAAACCGCAGGTTCGACGGCCGGCTGAATGCTGAACGTATCGCATTGCTGGCCATGTATCATGATACCAGCGAAGTGCTCACCGGCGATATGCCGACGCCGATTAAGTACTTCAATGCGCAAATCGCCCATGAGTACAAAAACATCGAAAAAATTGCCCAGCAAAAGCTGATTGAGATGTTGCCGGAAGAGCTGCGGGAGGATTTCCGGCCGCTGATTGACGAGCAGTCCTATGCGCCGGAGGAGAAAGCGGTGGTGAAGCAGGCGGATACTCTGTGCGCCTACCTGAAATGCCTGGAGGAGATTTCCGCCGGCAACAATGAGTTCACCCCGGCCATGGCGCGGCTGGAAAAAACCCTCGAAGAGCGCAACAGCCCGGAGATGGAGTATTTTATGACGGTGTTTATCCCGAGCTTCAGCCTGTCGTTGGACGAAATCAGCAACCATGATTCGCCGCTGTAAGGGCGCCTCCCCTTTAACAGGCTAGTTGCACGATTGGTGATAGCGGGCCTAGCGTGCTGTGGGGCACTCCAGCGGGCGGAAAAACCACGCCCGCTTCGATCCCATCAGCGCGCTCTCCCTTTAACAGGCTCGTTGCACGATTGGTGATGGCGGGCCTAGCGTGCTGTGGGGCACTCCGGCGGGCGGAAAAACCACGCCCGCTTCGACCCCATCAGCGCGCTCTCCCTTTAACAGGCTCGTTGCACGATCGGTGACAGCTGGCCGTGCCATGAGGCGCTCAGGCAGGTTATCTTAAGCTGACCCTGGCGCCGTCGGCGTCACGGTCGATGCGCAATTGTTCAAGGGAAGTGAGCACCATGCCCACGGCGTCCTTCTGCGGCGTGTGGTCCGGCGGGTTAACCGCTATCACCGGGCAACCGGCGGCGAGCGCGGCCTGTATACCGGCGATGGCGTCTTCCACCACAATACAGTCATGGGGCGCGAATCCCAGCTTATCCGCTCCCAGCAGGTAGGCATCCGGCTGGGGTTTACCCCGCGCCACCTGCTCGGCGGTGATAAGCGCCGCCGGCGCCGGCAGATTGCCGGCCCGTATCCGGGCGGAGGCCACCGGCATCGTTCCCGATGTCACGATGGCCCAGGGAATATCCAGTTCATTCAGGCGATTGAGCAGCGCCACCGCGCCGGGCAACGCCGTCACGCCGTCGGTACACTCCGATTCAAATTTTTCCAGGGCGAGGAATTCAGCCCGCAGCGTCTGTTCACTGGCGCCCGGCATGAAATGGCGCAATGAAAAAATGGCCTGTTTACCATGGATAAAATTAAAAACGTCCTCAACCGGCACACCTTTGCTTTTAGCCCAATTACTCCAGGCTAATTCCACCACCGGTAATGAATCAATCAAGGTTCCATCAAGGTCAAACAAAAAACCTCTACAAAGCACTGGCATATCTCCGGATTAGGCCTTCAGGCATTAATGATTTGCGTAATTTCAACCGCGCTCAAATGGTATTGACGCGGGCAGGACTGCCAAACGGCGAGCATGCGCAGGTATTTATCCCACATTTTGGTTTGGGCATTAAATCCATGCGTACCGGAATCGAAGTGCGTGTAGCGTCCCTCGGTAAAGACCATAAAGCGGACATAAGCCAAGTAACGGGATTCCGTGGCGGCATCGAAACCCAGGAAGGATAAGCGCCGTTCATCAATATCCTGGCGCTCCTTCAAATTGCCCCAGGACACCTGCAGGGCATGATGCATTTCCATAATATCGATAATCGTGCGGCAGACATCTTCGCTTAATTGGCCAAAATCCCGATCCAATTCTGCCATCTGCAAGCCGTATCCGCGTTCCACAATGGTCTGCTGGCGGCGGTAACGCTCGGCATTGTCCGGATCCAGCATGATCATGATTTTATACTGGTTCGACAGAATAAGCCGTTGGGCGTTTGTCATCTCCATCATCCACTCCTGATTTTGTGCTTTATATCGCCGAAACTATCCCGCCGTTAGCATGTCATACTGCAGGCGGTGACGGTATCTGAAGCCGGTGCTTTTTTTTGATTTAAAACAGCCGATGATGAAATATCGGCCCGCCGCATACGTCGGCGGGCGCGGTACGCTTATAAATCGTCCAGAAAGGCTTTGTCGAGCAGCTTGAAGGCCCGCTTGAGAACATCCGCCAGCATCTGGTAGGTAGGCGTGCCCTCCACCGGTGCCATGGCCTGCCCGGCTTCGGTCAATTGGTGGCGCACTTCGTGGAACCAGTGCAGCAGGGTCGGCGGCAGCGGAGTGACCGAGCGCTTGCCCAGCCACCAAAGCCCCTGCATCGGCAGGCTGCAGGCGAAAATGGCGGTCGCCACCGCGGGGCCGAGCTGACCGCCGAGGGCAATTTGCCAGCTCAGGGTGAAGACGGCCACCGCCGGCATAAACCGCACGGCGAAACGGGTGGCGGTGATCATGCGGTTTTCCGGGAAAAGCGGCGCCAGGCGTTTGTCGGTCGGCCAGGTTTTCATATAGTCTTGTCCGCGCTGGAAAATTTTATACCAGCTTACCGAACCGGAGGGGATTGTCGCCATAGCGGACCTCAACTTTACGAATAAAAATTAAATTTTTTGTGCAATATCACAAGATAACTTTGGAACATTTAAATATATTTTGTCTTTGCTGTCGGCAATCGTTATCCTTATTGCCGTCTCGCGGCGGGAATACATCAGCCCGGACTGCAGGATTCAAATATTCTCCGCCCATAGCGGCGGGGAATAAGCAAAATTACGTTTCAAAAAAAATTGAGTAACTTCAACTATTTTCGACTTCATGTCAAAAAAATGACCTTTGGCATGATGTTAATCATAAATCTCAATGGGCTAATGCGCTACGCTTTAAGTCTGATTGATGATTTATTAACCATGCACAACACATAGGTACTTCCATGTCGAGTAAGCTAGTACTGGTTCTTAACTGTGGCAGTTCATCCCTTAAATTTGCCATTATCGATGCTGCAAGCGGTGAAGAATTCCTTTCCGGTCTCGCCGAGTGCTTCAACCTGCCGGAAGCGCGCATCAAATGGAAGATGGACGGCGCTAAACACGAAGCTGAATTGGGCGACCGCGCCGCACACAGTGAAGCATTACGCTTTATAGTTAATACAATTTTGGCGCAAAAACCAGAATTATCGGCACAAATCACCGCTATCGGTCATCGTGTTGTCAATGTCGGCGAAAAATATACCAGCTCGGCCGTGATTACCGACGCGGTTTTACAAGCCATTAAGGATTCCATCCCGTTTGCGCCGCTGCATAATCCCGCGCATATTATCGGCATCAACGAAGCGCTGAAGAATTTTCCGAAACTGGCTGAGAAAAACGTGGCGGTTTTTGATACCGCGTTCCATCAAACCATGCCGGAAGAAGCCTACCTGTATGCCCTGCCGTACTCGATATATAAAGAACACGGCATCCGCCGCTACGGCGCCCACGGCACCAGCCACTTTTACGTGACCCGTGAAGCGGCCAAATTCCTGAATAAGCCGATGTCGGCGGTTAACCTTATCACCTGTCACCTCGGCAATGGCGGCTCTATTACCGCGGTGCGCAACGGCGAGAGCGTGGATACGTCCATGGGACTGACTCCGCTGGAAGGCCTGGTCATGGGCACACGCAGCGGCGATATCGATCCCGCCATCATGTTTTATCTTCATAATGCCATGGGGATGTCGGTTGATCAAATCGACCATCTGCTGACCAAGGAATCGGGCCTGCTGGGACTGACCGGCGAAACCAGCGATATGCGTTGGGTCATCGACAATTATGCGGCGAAACCGGAAGCCAAACGCGCCATGGATGTGTTCTGCCATCGCTTGGCGAAATATATCGGTTCGTATACCGCGTTGATGGACGGCCGGCTCGATGCGATTATCTTCACCGGCGGCATTGGTGAAAATGCGGCCATGGTTCGGGAGCTGACGCTGAAGAAACTGTCGCTGCTGGGCTTTGAAATCGATTTGGAACGCAACGAAGCCGCCCGTTTCGGCAAAAGCGGCGTTATCACCACCGATGCCAGCCGCCCGGCCATTGTTATCCCGACCAATGAAGAACTGGTCATCGCCCAGGACGCCGCCCGTCTGACCGCGTGATACTTTCTCCGTTCCGCCGCAGGATTTCCCCGGCGGAACACTTGTTTGACCAACGAGCAACCGTATAAAAGAGGTTTAGCCGTGTCCCGTACAATCATGTTGATCCCCACCGGCACCAGTGTCGGACTGACAAGCATCAGCCTGGGTGTCATTCGCGCCATGGAACAAAAAGGCGTGCGTCTGAGTGTCTTCAAACCGATCTCCCAGCCCCGTTCCGGTGATGATGCACTTGATGCCACGACCAATATTATCCGCGCCAATTCCACCATTCCCTCCGCCGAACCGCTGCGGATGAGCCATGTGGAATCGCTGCTGGGGTCTAATCAGCAAGACGTGCTGATGGAAGAGATCATCGCCCGCTATCATGACAATACCAAAGATGCGGAAGTGGTGCTGGTGGAAGGTCTGGTCCCGACGCGCAAGCATCAGTTCGCCAATGCGCTGAACTATGAAATCGCCAAAACCCTTAACGCTGAAATCGTGTTTGTCCTGTCCTTGGGCAACGATTCTCCCGATCAGCTGAAAGAACGGATTGAATTGGCCCGTTCCAGCTTCGGCGGCAACAAGAATAAAAGCATCATCGGCGTTATCGTCAACAAGCTGAATGCGCCGGTGGATGACCAGGGCCGTACCCGTCCCGATTTATCCGAAATATTCGATGACTCCACCAAAGCCAGCGTCGCTAATATCGATGCCAAACAGCTGTTCGACAACAGCCCGCTGCCGATATTGGGCGTTGTGCCCTGGAGTTTCGATCTGATCGCGGTGCGCGCCATCGATATGGCCAAGCATCTCGGCGCTACCATTATCCATGAAGGCGATATCCAGACCCGCCGCGTCAAATCGGTCACCTTCTGCGCCCGCAGCCTGCCGAATATGCTGGAGCATTTCCGTCCGGGTTCGCTGCTGGTAACCTCCGCCGACCGTCCCGATGTTCTGGTGGCGGCTTGCCTGGCGGCCATGAACGGTGTTGAACTGGGCGCCATTCTGCTGACCGGCGGTTACAAAATCGATCCTGTCATCAACAGCCTGTGCGAACGCGCCTTCCGCACCGGCTTGCCGATGTTCAAGGTCAATACCAATACCTGGCAGACTTCCCTTAATCTGCAAAGCTTTAGCCTGGAAGTGCCGGCCGACGACCATAGCCGGGTGGAAAAAGTCGCTAACTACGTGGCCGGCCATATCGACAATAAGTGGATAGAATCGCTGACCGCCAGCTCCGAACGTTCACGCCGTCTGTCGCCGCCCGCGTTCCGTTACCAACTGACCGAACTGGCCCGCCAGGCCGGCAAACGTATCGTGATGCCGGAAGGCGACGAACCGCGCACCATCAAGGCGGCCGCCATCTGTGCCGAACGCGGCATCGCCCATTGCGTTTTGTTGGGCAACCCGGATGAAATCCATCGTGTTGCCGCGGTGCAGGGCGTGGAACTGGGTAAAGGCATCGAAATCATCGATCCGGAAGTCGCCCGCGAACGTTATGTGCCGCGTCTGGTTGAGCTGCGCAAGAGCAAAGGCATGACTGAAGTAGTGGCACGCGAACAGTTGGAAGACAACGTGGTGCTGGGTACTCTGATGCTGGAACAGGGCGAAGTGGACGGGCTGGTTTCCGGCGCGGTTCATACCACCGCCAACACCATCCGCCCGCCGCTGCAGTTGATCAAGACCGCCCCGGGCAGTTCCCTGGTGTCCTCGGTGTTCTTTATGCTGCTGCCGGAACAGGTGCTGGTTTACGGCGACTGCGCCATCAACCCGGACCCCACCGCGGAACAGCTGGCCGAGATCGCTATTCAGTCCGCTGACTCGGCCGCCGCTTTCGGCATCGATCCCCGTGTGGCGATGATTTCTTATTCCACCGGCACCTCCGGCGCCGGCAGCGATGTGGAGAAGGTCCGTGAAGCCACCCGTTTGGCCAAGGAGAAACGCCCTGACCTGGTGATCGACGGTCCGTTGCAGTATGACGCGGCCATTATGGCCGACGTTGCGCTGTCCAAGGCGCCGAACTCACCGGTAGCCGGTAAGGCCACCGTGTTCATCTTCCCGGATTTGAACACCGGCAATACCACTTACAAAGCGGTTCAGCGTTCCGCCGACCTGATCTCCATCGGGCCGATGCTGCAAGGCATGCGCAAGCCGGTTAACGACCTGTCCCGTGGCGCCCTGGTGGACGATATCGTCTATACCATCGCCCTGACCGCCATTCAGTCAAAACAGGCTGAAACGGCTAAATAAGCCTGACGGGTGTTAAAGCTGTCACCATGACGCCGGCGCAAGCCGGCGTTTTTATTGCCGCGCTTCCCCCCCTTTAACACGTTTGTTGCATGTCCGGTGATGGCGGGCCTAGCGCGCTATGGGGCGCTCCGCGGCCGACAATGGCCGCTTTGGCCCCATCAGCACGCTCTCCCTTTAACACGTTCGCTGCACGTTCGGTGATGGCGGGCCTAGCGCGCTGTGGGCCGCTCTGCGGCCGACAATGGCCGCTTTGGCCCCATCAGCACGCTCTCCCTTTAACACGTTCGCTGCACGTTCGATGATGGCGGGCCTAGCGCGCTGTGGGGCGCTCTGCGGCCGACAATGGCCGCTTTGGCCCCATCAGCACGCTCTCCCTTTAACACGTTCGCTGCACGTTCGGTGATGGCGGGCCTAGCGCGCTATGGGGCGCTCCGCGGCCGACAATGGCCGCTTTGGCCCCATCAGCACACTCTCCCTTTAACACGTTCGCTGCACGTTCGATGATTGCGGCTTAGCGCGCTGTGGGGCGCTCTGCGGCCGACAATGGCCGCTTTGGCCCCATCAACACGGTCTCCCTTTAACACGATCGTTGCACGCCCGGTGTTGGCGACCGCTATTGTTCGGCGGGCTTTTCTTGCGGGGCGGATGGGGCCAGGGGTTTGCCGTAGCCCTGAGGGTTATTGCGGCTCATCCACAGGGACAGGGCTTTCAGCGAATCGGGAGTAAATTCGTCGCAGCGGGCGGTTATCTCTTCCGGACGCAGCCATTTCACCGCCTCCACTTCCTCGGCCTGCAGGGCGAAAGGGCCGTGGGAAACGCAGCTGAACAGCGCGCCCCACACTCGGCAATGCTCGTTTTCAAAGTAAAACACGCCGTGCTCGGCAAAAGGCACGCCGGCGATGCCCAGCTCTTCCTCCGCTTCACGCCGGGCGGATTCAAGCATATTCTCGCCGGTTTGCACCACGCCGCCGGCGGTGGCGTCCAGATAACCGGGATAGAAATCCTTGATCTCGGTACGGCGCTGTACCAGGATATTGCCGGCGCCGTCGTGGACCACGATATAGCTGGCGCGATGCCGCAGGCGTTCGGCACGCATCTGCTGACGGCTGGCCTGGGCAATGACCTCATTCTCTTCGTTGACGATGTCAACCCATTCAATACCCGCAGCCTGACTTTGTTGCACCATCTTTCGAATCCCTTGTTATAAGACGCGGAAGAGCCGCGCACCTTTTGTAAAAAATTGGAAAATATTCGTACCGAGATCCGTCATAAATTAGTGGGTAATCGCGACTTGCGCAATAGTTTCGCTCGTTTCCAATGAAACTACCCGCAATGTTCCATTTTCCAGCACGCCGTAACTGGGTGGAAAGCCGCCCTTGGGCAAACTCACCGAGCCGGGATTAAAGCAGATAATTCCCTCCACCACCTCGGCCTGGGGGATATGCGTATGGCCGTAGGCCAGTACATCGCCCGGGCGCATGGGCGGGTGGGCGTCGGGATTAAACAGATGACCGTGGGTGATGAACAGGCGGGTCCGCTCCAGCAAGACCTGTTGCCAAGGGGCGGTAATGGGAAACTTCAGCAGCATCTGATCGACTTCGCTGTCGCAATTGCCGCGTACCGCGATAATGCGGTCATCATAATTATTCAACAAGTCAGCCACATCCGCCGGGCGGTATTCCTCCGGCAGCGCGTTGCGCGGCCCGTGATAAAGCAAATCTCCCAGCAGAATCAGCCAATCGGCTCGGCTTGCGTCGAAGGCGGCCAGCATTTGCCTGGCGCCGGCCAGGGAACCATGGATATCGGCGGCAAACAGCAGTTTCATTTACCTCTCCTCACTTTCTATGAAATTATGAATGTATTATCTCTAACTACGCACGAACGACAAACGGACGGAGTGGGCGTTTTGCCTAGCTTAACAAACTTCGCTGATGCGGTAACGCTCCTCTCCCGATTCATGGCCTGGCGCGACGGTGAATAGGGGCCGGGAGGATGCTTTCCTGTGATAATTGTTCTAAAGTGTCAGCATTGATTTACCTACGCGGCGACAAGGAGAAGCTATGATTGACCTGTATTACGCCCCTACCCCTAACGGGCATAAAATTACTCTCTATTTAGAAGAAACCGGCCTGCCTTATCAGATTCACCCCATCAATATTTCGGCAAATGAACAGTTTTCTCCGGCGTTTCTCGCCATCTCCCCCAACAACAAAATTCCGGCCATTGTTGACCAGGAGCCCGCCGATGGCGGCGCACCGTTGAGCTTGTTTGAATCCGGCGCCATTTTGCTTTATCTGGCGGAAAAAACCGGTCAATTGTTGTCAAAAGATCTGCGGGAACGTCAATCCACCCTCCAGTGGCTGTTCTGGCAAGTATCGGGATTCGGGCCGATGCTTGGGCAAAACCACCACTTTAATCATTTTGCCCCTAAACCGGTGCCCTATGCCATGGAACGGTACCAGGTGGAGACCGCGCGGCTGTATGGCGTTCTCAACCGGCAACTGCAGCATCATGAATACCTGGCCGGCGAAGACTACTCCATAGCCGATATCGCCACCTATCCCTGGGCAGTGTCCCACGAACGCCAGCGCATCGATCTTGCTGATTATCCGGCGGTGCGGCGCTGGTTTGATCTGATTGCATCGCGCCCGGCGGTGCAACGCGCTTATGGTCTGACGGCCAAAAAATAACCCAAAACCCGCGCTTCGCCTCGCAAAGCGCGGCATTTTACTGATTGGCAGCCATTTTTTCCGCCGGGCTGCGGTTAAATTCCCCATTAGCGGTGATGAAACACGCAATTTTGCTTCAATATGTCCTATGATTTAAACATAACGGTATGGTTACACCGGTGTAACAGGGGAGCAATGATGAAAATTTTGATGACCGGAGGAACCGGACTGATTGGGCGGCACCTGATCATCAGGCTGCTGGCATTATCACACCAAATTACGGTATTGACCCGTGATACGCCCCGCGCCCATCAAAAACTAGGCTCGCATATCACCACTCTCACTTCCCTCACCTCATGCCAAAAACTGAATGAATTCGATGCGGTAATCAATTTGGCCGGCGAGTCCATCGCGGAGAAACGCTGGACCCCTGAACAAAAAGATCTGCTGTGCCGCAGCCGCTGGGATATCACCGAGCGCCTGAGTCAATTGATCAACCAGAGCGACAATCCGCCCTCGGTCTTTATATCGGGTTCCGCCGCCGGTTATTACGGCAATCAGGACCAACAGTTGGTTACCGAGGACGAACCGCCCGCCAATGAATTCTCCCATACCCTGTGCGAGCGTTGGGAAACCCTGGCGCTGGCGGCGGATAGCGGCAAGACACGGGTATGCCTGTCGCGCACCGGCGTGGTGCTGGCCCCGGACGGCGGCATGCTGAGCAAGTTACTGCCGCTGTTTAAAATGGGGCTGGGGGGGCCGGTGGGCGACGGACGTCAGTTTTTACCCTGGATCCATATTGAGGATATGGTAAATGCCCTGCTGTTTTTGCTGACCACGGATACTCTGCGAGGGCCCTTTAATCTGGTTTCCCCTTACCCGGTGCATAATGAGCAGTTTGCAGCGACCCTGGGGGAAGTGCTGCACCGGCCGGCTATCATGCGCGCGCCGGCCAGCGCGGTGAAATTGATGCTGGGAGAAGGCGCGGCCCTGGTGCTGGGCGGGCAGCGCGCCGTACCGAAACGCCTGGAACAGGCCGGCTTCGTGTTCCGTTACAGCGAACTGCGCGAAGCCCTGGAAGAGATTGTCGCCTCTGCGGCCTAAACGGCCGTCGCCGCGAAGCGCCGTGCCCGCTAAACCAACGCTATAACCTCGGGCCGAATACGCCTTTGCGACAGGCCTTATTTCAGCGCACCGGAGAGAAACTGCTGCAGGCGCGGGCTTTTGGGATTACCGAACACGTCGGCCGGCGAGCCCTCTTCCTCAATGACCCCCTGATGCAGAAAAATGACGTGATTGGAAACGTGCCGGGCAAATTCCATTTCATGGGTGACCACCACCATGGTCTTACCCTCTTCCGCCAGTTTTTGCATAATGCGCAGAACTTCGCCCACCAATTCGGGGTCGAGCGCCGAAGTCGGTTCGTCAAACAGCAGCACTTCCGGCTCCATCGCCAGCGCGCGTGCAATGGATACCCGCTGCTGCTGCCCGCCGGAGAGATTGATGGGATATTTGGCCCGGGCCCGTTCGTCTATGCCCACTTTATCCAGATATAAAACCGCCCGGTCATGGGCTTCGCGTTTACTCAAGCCCAGCACCTGTACCGGGGCTTCCATGACGTTCTCCAGCACCGTCATATGGCTCCACAGATTGAAATGCTGGAACACCATAGTCAGGCGGGTACGCAGCAGCTGCAGCTGTTTTTTATCAAACACCTTAAGCTGGCCGTCATGGTCGCGGACCATGTGGATATCGACGTTATTGACGCTGATGGACCCTTCGCTGGGCTTTTCAAGGAAATTGATACAGCGTAAAAAAGTGCTTTTACCGGATCCCGAGGAGCCGATAATACTGATGACATCCCCGGCCCGCGCTTCCAGGGAAACCCCTTTGAGGACTTCCTGATCCCCATAGCGCTTGTGTAGTTCCTGAATCAATAATTTAGTGTCTTGCATATCGTTACCCATATTCTGCGCCTTGAGGGATTATTGCGGCTTAACATGCCGCAACCAGCGTTTTTCGGCCTGTTTGAACAACCCGATCAGCACGAAAGAGATCATCAAATATATCACCGCCGCAATACCAAAAGCATAAAACGGCTGGTAAGTCGCCGCATTTATATCCCGGGCGATTTTCAGCACATCGGGCACGGTGGCGGTAAACGCCAGCGCCGTGGAATGCAGCATCAGGATCACTTCGTTGCTATACGCCGGAATGGCGGAACGCAGGGCCGAAGGCAGAATGATACAGCGGTAGAGCTTGAACCAGGTAAAACCATAGGCCCGGGCCGCCTCGATTTCTCCGCTGGGCACCCCGCGAATGAAGCCGGCGAAAATTTCCGTGGTATAGGCACAGGTATTGAGGGTCAGGGCCAGAATGGTACAGTTCAGGCCGCTGCGGAAAAACGCATTGAGGAAATCCGAACCGCGGATAATATCCAGACTGTACATGCCGGAATAGAACACCAGCAGTTGCACATAAAGCGGTGTACCGCGAAAGATATAGGTAAACAGCCAGACCGGAAATCGCAGCCACGGCAGAGGCGACACCCGCGCCACCGCCATAAAAACCGCCAGGATACCCCCCATGACCACAGAGGAAATCAATAACCACAGGGTAATGGCCAGACCGGTAAAACGGTAGCCGTCGCTCCATAATAATGCATGGCCGTACTGTTGAAGGATCTCAATCATAATTCGGCCTTTTTAACACCGAGAGAATAGCGGCGCGTCAGCCATAACAAAACCCCGTTGGACAACGTGGTAAATATCAAATACACCACACCGGCCACTACCGCGAAATAAAACGGATGAAAGGTGCCTTTACCGGCCAGTTGGGTGGTTTTCACCACGTCTTCCAGGCCCAGCAGGGACACCAGGGCGGTGGCCTTGAGAATAACCTGCCAGTTATTGCCGATACCGGGCAAGGCAAAACGCATCATGGCGGGAAACATGACGCGGCGAAAAATTTGTTGACTGGACATGCCGAAGGCGGTAGCCGCTTCGATTTGTCCTCTCGGCACCGCCATAAAGGCGCCGCGAAAGGTTTCGGTGAAATACGCGCCGTAAATGAAACCCAGGGTAATGATACCCGCCGACATCGGATCGATATCGATTTGATCCATTCCCAGGGACTCGGTAACGCTGTTCAGGGCGATTTGCAAACCGTAAAAAATCAGCAGCATCAACACCAGATCGGGCACGCCGCGAATAAGCGTGGTGTAGCCTTCAAAGATACCCGCCAGCACACGGCTTTGGGAAAGTTTTGCCCCTGCGCCAATCAGGCCGATAACCACCGAGAGCAATACGGAACTCACCGCCAGTTCAAGAGTAACCAGGGCACCGTTAAATATAAGTTGTGCGTAGCCATAAAGCATCGATCATATCCTGTCCTGGCGGAGGATAAAAACATGTATGCCCGCAACGCTGGCGGGCATACACCGAATGACAGGATTAACCGCCGTACACGTCGAAATCGAAATATTTCTTGGCAAACTTCTCGTAGGTGCCGTCTTTGCGCATATCGGCAAAGGCTTTGTTCAACGCAGCTTTCAGATCGGTTTCATCTTTACGTAAGCCCATACCGGTACCCACGCCGAAGAATTTATCGTCTTTCACTGACGGACCGGCAAATACATAGCCTTTGCCGGCAGGCTGTTTCAGGAAGCCTTCGCTGGCGGCCACTTCATCCTGGAACGCCACGTCGATACGGCCGGCGGCGAGGTCGGCGTAAATCAGATCCTGGTTCGCATAGGCCACCACATCGATACCCTTTGGCTGCCAATTGGCGTTGGCATAGGCTTCCTGGGTAGAACCCTGCAGAACGCCCACACGTTTACCCTTCAGGGAATCCAGGGTCGGCGTGATATTGGTTCCGGCTTTGGCAATCAGGCGCGCGTCGGCGGCATACAGCTTATCGGTAAAATCAATTTCCTGCTGGCGCTTTTCGGTAATGGAAAGAGAAGAGATGATGGCGTCGATTTTTTTAGCTTTTAAGGAGGGGATCAAGGCATCAAAATCACTTTCCACAAAGGTACACTTGGTTTTGATACGCTTACAAAGTTCTTTCGCCAAATCGATATCGAAACCCACCAGTTGGCCGCTGGAATCTTTTGATTCGAACGGGGCATAGGTGGGATCGGTGCCGATCTTGATGCTTTTTGGTACCGCCGCGAAAACGCTCCCCGCGCAAGCCATAGTCAATATTAGGGGAAGAACTTTAACCAGCTTATTCATACAATACCCTCGGAATTATTTTAGTTAGGTAGACCCTATGATGTTTTGAGGCCTTTTCAGCCTTTTCCGGCTTTTACGGCTATTTCATTTGCACTTTCCGTGCCATTTTAATCATTAGCGGAAGCACCCACGGCCGGGGTGCATAAAGTTACCCTCACGTCACCTTTTCCACCGTATCCAAACCGGGAGCGGCGCAAGCCGTTTCCCCGCTGCTTGAAAAGATGCCGCGCTTTGCACCATGATTATACACAGCATGATCATTATTGGTGCAATGTTATAAGAACGCGCCATCAGGCAGCGTCCCTGATGGAAAATGAGTCTTTAAAATGGAACTGGCAGCCTGCCGGCACGCTCCTTCAGGAACCTTTCCAGCGTTCGAACAGATCCTGCGGAAGCTCAATGTCAAATTGATCCAGCACCCGGTTAACCGTTTGATCGATAATGTCCTGCAGCGTCGAGGGGCGATGATAAAACGCCGGCACCGGCGGCATGATAACCGCCCCCATCTCGGCCGCGGCGGTCATTAAGCGCAGGTGACCCACATGCAGAGGGGTTTCGCGGACACAAAGCACCAGGGTGCGGCGCTCTTTCAACACCACGTCCGCCGCCCGGGACAATAGTCCGTCGGTGTAGCTGTTGACAATGGCGGACAGGGTTTTCATCGAACAGGGGAGCACCGCCATGCCGGCGGTTTTGAACGAGCCGGAGCTGATATTGGCGGCGATATCGCGGCTGTCGTGCACTTCGTCCGCCAGCGCCTGCAGATCCCGTACGCTATAATCGGTTTCCAGCGCCAAGGTCTGGCGAGCGGCGTTGCTCAGGACCAGATGGGTCTCGACCCCCTCCACCGATTTCAATACCTGTAATAGCCGTACGCCATAGATAGCCCCGCTGGCCCCGGTAAGGCCCACAATCAGTCGTTTCATTTCGTCATCCCGGAAACTATCCCCATGGCGTATGCCCTGAATAAAAAACACCCGGCGCGCGTAACCGCCCGGGTGCGTGAATTTTTGCACTTCCCTGTGGCACGCTATGCCGCGGGGAAGTGCAGTCGTTAAGTCAATGCACCGGGAAGGTGTGTCTCAACCTTCGTTATACATTTCCAGATTTTCCACTTCATTTTGCATCCGTACCGCTTGGGCGTCATCGTTACGCAAGGATTCCAAATAGTCCAGATAACGCTGATCCACGTCCTTGGTGACGTAAATACCGTTGAACACCGAGGATTCAAACTGCGCAATGTCCGGATTATCCTCGCGCACCGCCTGCTCCAGGTCGCTTAAATCCTGGAATATCAGCGCATCGGCGCCAATCAATGTGCGGATTTCATCCACCTCGCGGCCATGGGCAATCAGCTCGGTGGCGCTCGGCATATCGATGCCGTAGACATTGGGGAAACGGATTTCCGGCGCGGCGGAGGCCAGATAGACGTGACGGGCGCCGGCCTCGCGCGCCATTTCGACGATTTGCTCGGAGGTGGTGCCCCGGACGATGGAGTCATCCACCAGCAGCACATTTTTATCACGGAACTCGGCGCGGTTGGCGTTGAGTTTACGGCGCACCGACTTGCGGCGAACCTGCTGGCCCGGCATGATAAACGTCCGGCCGACATAGCGGTTTTTTACAAACCCCTGCCGATAGGGCAGATTCAGGATGCGGGCGATTTCCAGGGCGATATCGCAGGAGGTTTCCGGAATCGGAATCACCACGTCAATGTCCAGATCTTCCCATTCGCGGGCAATTTTTTCGCCCAATTTCTGTCCCATGCGCACCCGGGCGCTGTAGACGGAAATTTTATCGATAAAGGAATCCGGCCGGGCAAAGTAGACGTATTCGAACAAGCAGGGATGGTTTTGCGGATTTTCAGCGCATTGCCGGGTAAACAACTGGCCTTTTTCGGTGATGTACACCGCTTCGCCCGGCGCCACGTCGCGCAGGAACTCAAAACCCAGGGTATCCAGCGCCACGCTTTCCGACGCCACCATGTATTCGTTGCGTCCGTCCGCCAGGGTACGTTTACCGATGACCAGCGGACGTATGCCGTTGGGATCGCGGAACGCCACCAGCCCGTGGCCGATGATCATGCCCACCACGGCATAGGCGCCGCGGATCTGCTGATGGGTCGCGGCCACGGCGGCAAAGATATTGTCCGCTTCCAGATGATAATCCGGGAAGCGGTCCAACTCGCTGGCAAAGATGTTGAGCAGGATTTCCGAATCGGACGTGGTGTTGATGTGACGACGCCCTTTATCGAATAATTTTGTGCGCAGCTCATGGGCATTGGTCAGGTTGCCGTTATGAGCCAGGGTAATACCGAACGGGGAATTGACATAAAAGGGCTGGGCTTCGGAAGCGCTGGAACTGCCGGCGGTGGGATAACGGACATGACCGATGCCCATGTTACCTTGCAGCCGTTGCATATGGCGGGCTTCAAATACGTCTTTCACCAGGCCATTGGCTTTGCGCAACCTAAAACAGTTCAATGCATCGATGGTGACGATGCCCGCGGCGTCCTGCCCACGATGCTGAAGCACCGTTAACGCGTCATAAATCGACTGGTTGACCGGCATAAAACCGGCGATACCGACAATACCGCACATGTTGTCATTTCCTCATCAGCGTTACCGGAGCGATTAATGCTTCGGTAAAAAACTCGACGTGCTTGCCAGATAGTCAAAGAACCATCTGATGATACCGCTGAATTGCGGTATCAACTCCGACTGATGCCAGTCCGCGCTTTGGGCAAAGCCGGTGAAGGTGTCCAGAAAGAACAAGATCGCCGCGACGATCAATATGCCCCTGAGCGCGCCGAAACACACCCCCAACACGCGGTCGGTGCCGGATAAACCGGTCCGTTCCACCAAAGAGCCAATCACGTAATTGACGATTGCCCCGACGATCAGAGTCGCCACGAACAACAAGGCAATCGCGATACCGTTGCGAACAAGTTGGTCTTCAAAGCGGGTAAAATAGACTGCGAGATATACATAATAGTGGCTGGCGACAAAAAAAGCACATCCCCAGGTTATTAACGACAACGCTTCACGTATAAACCCGCGAATCAGACTTACCAAGGCTGAGAAAGCAATGATGCCGATGATGACATAATCAACCCAAGTCATGCGTACATTCCATGATTATCCGCCCCGACAACTGGTTCGCGGCGAATTCTATCAGAAAAAGAAAACGTTTGCGCACCGGAATTCCGTCCTCTCGTCAAATAAATAACGGCGATTAAAAAAAACCATCCGCCGCAAGAAGATAGAGCGAAACGGGGGAAAACCCGGCGTTTCGCTCCGCCCCTTTGGCGGTTAATGCACCTGATAGGCACGCAGTTGTCCAGACAGGCCGCTTAGCTGATTCATTTCCGGCAGCGCGGACTGCAGCTTATCCTTTGAGGCGTCCGGTCCGACAAAAATCCGGGTAATCTGGCCCGCTACCGGCTGAGACGGCACGGTGTAGACCCGATAACCCGACAACCTGAGCTTGGCGGCGATTTCAGTCACCTTGGCGGCATTTTTTAATGCCCCCAGTTGCACCACCCAGGCCTGGCCTTTCGGCGGCTGCTCGGCGGTTTGCTGCGTGTCGGGCTTCGGCGCCGGCGCGGCGGGTTTCGGTGCCGCGGCCATGGTCTTGGGCGCCGTCTCTTCCGTCGGCTTGTTTTCTTTTCTGGTCAATGCCGGTTTCGCTTCCGGCGTCATTTCCGCCATTGACGCCGGCGATTTGCCTTCCGGTTTAACCGCTGTTTTGGCGGTTGACGGGCGAACAGGCGGTTTCACCTGCTGGCGCGGGGCGGGCGGATTAGGCCTCGGAGACACGATGGTGGGCTGTTCGGGGACATCCGGAACCGGCGCCGCCGACTGCGATTCGCTTTCAGGGGCGTTATTGGCCTGCTTCACGGCTGCCCCCGCGCCTTCCGGAGGCTGGCTGGGCAACGCCTGGTTAGCCTGCGGCGACACTTCGGTTTCATCGGTGTCCCCCGGTTTAGGCACCAGGGGAATAGCGGCGAACTCGTCCTGGTAATGCTTCTTTTTGCCGTCCAGCAAGCCGGGCAACACAATCACCCCCAGCGCGACAATGATGATGGTTCCCACCAGACGGTTTTGAAATTTACTCGCCACGTTGTTTCTCCGCGTTAACCATCGCCAGGACCGGCGCCACGGTATGAAACGAGCCGAATACCAGCACACAATCCCGGGAATCAGCATCCAGCAGCGCCTGGCGCCAGGCGGCGGCCACGTCGTCGAAACGGCGGGCCCGCTCCAGACAGGACGCAACCTGAGCCGCGTCGGCGCCGCGCGGCCCTTCAAGGCTGGCGCAGTACCATTCGTCCACCTGTCCGCGCAGGCAGTCCAGGGTAGCGGGAATATCCTTGTCGGCCAGCATCCCCACCACCGCCCGCACTTTACCCGCCACCGCCAGCTGCGCCAGCTGCGCCAGCTGCGTGGAAAGATAGGCGGCGGCATGGGGATTATGCGCCACATCGAGGATACGTAAAGGATGCTGTCCGATAATCTGAAAGCGGCCCGGCAGGGACGCTGACTCAAGCCCCCGGCGGATGGCCGCTTCGTCCGTTTTGAGAGACGAGCGCCGCAGGGCGGCCAGGGCGGTGGCGGCGTTGGCCAGCGGGATAGCCGGCAGCGGCAGACCGGTAAACGACCCTTCGTCGTCCCGCCAGTTCCAGCCGGCCCCATCCCGTTCATACCACCAGTCACGGTCACGGCAGAACAGCTTCGCCCCTACCGCTTGCCCGTGCAGATCGATGGAAGCCGGGCGATCGGGCTCGCCGATAACCGCCGGTTTGCCGCCGCGCAGGATGCCCGCCTTTTCCCGGCCGATACTTTCGCGATCGGGTCCCAGCAATTCAGTGTGGTCGAGCCCGATGCTGGTTATCACCGACACGTCGGCATCGATGATATTGGTGGCGTCCAGGCGTCCCCCCAGACCGACCTCAAGGATAACCACATCCAGCCGTGCCTGTTTAAACAGCCACAGCGCCGCCAGGGTGCCGAATTCGAAATAGCTGAGGGAGATATCGCCACGACCGGACTCAATGGCCGCCATGGCCTCGCTATGCCGCGCTTCGGGCAATTCCTCACCCCGAATGCGCACTCGCTCGGTATAACGCAGCATATGGGGCGAGCTGTAGACGCCGACGCTATAACCCGCGGCCTGCAAAATCGTTTCCAGCAGACGGCAGGTGGTGCCTTTGCCGTTAGTGCCCGCCACGGTGAAAACCCGCGGCGCGGGCTGCAGCAATTGCAGGCGGGCGGCCACCGCCCCTACCCGTTCCAGGCCCAGGTCGATGGTTTTTGCATGCAGGCGCTCAAGATAATAAAGCCACGCCTCCAATGGCGACGTGGCTTGAGGAGTAAGAAGCTTTTCCATACGTCCCGTTCATTGACTGTACTGATTCACTAAAAAGCCCCGGACCGCTTGCAGCGGGGGGTTTAGTCTCGGCTATGCCCCGTCCTGATGCTCCTCGGGAATGAATTCCTGTCGCGGCTCCGGCATCAAATGGGTGGCTTCGGGCTGGGGCCGGTGGGTAAACTTGGCCAACAGGCCTGCCAGCTTCAGACGCAGCTCCGGCCGGCGCACGATCATATCGATAGCCCCTTTTTCCAGCAGGAACTCGCTGCGCTGGAAACCGGCCGGTAATTTTTCCCGTACCGTTTGCTCAATCACCCGCGGTCCGGCGAAGCCGATTAGCGCTTTCGGTTCGGCGACATTCAAATCTCCCAGCATAGCCAGGCTGGCGGAGACGCCGCCCATGGTGGGGTCGGTCATCACGGATATATAGGGTAAGCGTCTGGCCCGCAGTTTTGCCAGTGCGGCACTGGTTTTCGCCATTTGCATCAGGGACAGCAGGGCTTCCTGCATACGGGCGCCGCCGCTGGCGGAGAAACAGACCAGCGGACATTCGTCTTCCAGCGCCTGCTCCACCGCCCGGACAAACCTCGCGCCCACCACCGACGACATGGAACCGCCGATAAAGGCGAATTCAAATGACGCGACCACCACCGGCATGCCGTACAACATCCCTTTCATGACCACCATGGCGTCTTTTTCATTAGTGGCTTTCTGGGCCGCCGCCAGGCGATCCTTGTATTTTTTCGAATCTTTGAACTTGAGAATGTCCCGCGGCTCGAGCTCGCTGCCCAGCTCAACTTCGCTGCCTTTATCCAGGAAGGAGAGCAAACGCGCGCGCGCGGTCATACGCATATGGTGATCGCATTTGGGACAAACCTCCAGGTTGCGCTCAAGCTCCGCACGATACAAAACCTGGCCGCAACTATCGCATTTCGTCCAGACACCTTCAGGGATATTCGCCCTGCGCGCCGGGGTGACAGTGCTCTTATTGAGAATTCGTTCAATCCAGCTCATCGATAACCTTTCTGTTTGAACCTGGCAAGCGCCAGTCCGCTGTTCATATTCATACTAAGACCACCGCGCGGTCGTAACATTCGCCGCGCGCTTTCTCAGGGGAAAGAGAATGGTCTTTGAAAATGTTGCCCATTAAACCATAACCGCCAACCAGTTGGGATAGAAAACTCTGCCCGATGCGCATAATTCACGCTTAACGCAGCGGTATAAAGCGCATTATCCTCGGCCGGCGGCCCGGCGATGCCGCCAGACTTCAATCACGCCCGGCAGCACGGACAGCACGATAATGGCCACAATCAGTAAATTCAGATTGCTCTGAACCACCGGCAAATCGCCGAACAGGTAGCCGGCATAGGTGAAAAGGGCTACCCATAACACGCCGCCGGTGATGTTGAACAGGGCAAAATGGCGATATGACATATGTCCCATCCCCGCCACAAACGGCGCGAAGGTGCGGACAATGGGCACAAAACGGGCCAGGATGATGGTTTTGCCGCCGTGGCGGGCATAGAACTCATGGGTCTTATCCAGATAGCTGCGGCGGAAAACCCTGGAGTCGGGACGACTGAACAGCTTCTCGCCGAACAGCCGTCCGATGGTATAGTTCACCGCGTCCCCCAGCACCGCCGCGCATGCCAGTAAAAACGCCATCAGATGCACATCCAGGCTATTGGACGGCAATGCCGCCAGCGCGCCGGCGACGAACAACAATGAGTCTCCCGGTAAAAAAGGCGTCACCACCAGGCCGGTCTCGCAAAACAGAATCAAAAACAGAATGGCATAAACCCAGATACCGTACTGCGCCACCAATTGCGCCAAATGAACGTCAATATGCAGAACAAAATCAACAACAAAATGGATAAATTCCATATAACCATCCCCGGAAGCGCAAGAAATTCAATAAAGGTTACTCCGCCAAAACAGCGGTCCCAAGGCCGGCACGGGCAAGTCAAAGCCTACCGGATAATCCACCGCCACCAAATATAAACCTTCCGCTTTGGCGGTGGCCGCCGCCAGGGTTCGATCGCGGGCCGCCAGCAGCTGTTCCATCCAGTTTTCCTCCTGGCGCCCGCAGCCCACTTCCAGCAGGCTGCCTACAATATTACGAACCATGTGATGAACAAAGGCATTTGCTTTGATATCCACCACCACATACGCGCCCTGACGGGTGACCGTCAAATGTTTTACATTGCGCCAGGGGGTGCGTGACTGGCACTGCATGGCGCGAAACGACGTGAAATCATGTTCGCCCAGCAGGCAGCGCCCCGCCCGCTCCATTTTTTGGGCATCCAGCTGATGATAAAAATGCGTCACCCCGCGGGATAAAATGGCCGGGCGATAAGGGTGATTATAGATAATATAGCGGTAACGGCGTGCCGTGGCGCTAAAACGCGCGTGAAAATCCGCCGTCACGCCGGTCGCCCAGCGCACCGCCACATCCGCCGGCAAATTGGCGTTCACCCCCAGGGTCCAGGCGGCGTCCTCGCGCCGGGCGCGGGTTTCAAAATGCACTACCTGACCGGTAGCGTGCACCCCGGCATCGGTGCGCCCGGCGCAAAAGACCGTCACCGGCTCGTCCGCCACCTTGGACAGGGCCTGTTCCAGGCAAGCCTGGACGCTGACCACCTCCTGCTGTCGTTGCCAACCGTAAAAACGGCTGCCGTCGTACTCAATCCCCAGCGCGATTTTCATCGGCGCCGGAGCAAACCCGGATACCGCCTGCGACATTAATTCAAATACTCCGTCACCAAAAGCTCGGCGGTGAGCAACGCCATCAGCGCGCCGCCGAAGCGAACATTATCCGCCACCGACCAGAATTGCAGCAAATCCGGCATGCCATAGTCATTGCGCAGACAGCCGATACTCAGCCGCACCTGTCCCGACGCATCCTCCACCTGGGTGGGGTAATCCTGCTCTTCGCTCACGCTCAGATGTTCGACGTTGTCCAGCAGGGAGCGAGCTTCCCCCGCGCCCATGGGACGCTCGGTTTCCATATGCACGATTTGCGCATGGCCGTAAAACACCGGGGCCTGGACCGTGCCCACCGAGATAGGCAACCCTTCGTCCAGCCATATCTTGCGGACCTCGTCCACCAGGCGACGCTCGGTTTGCACGCTGCCTCCTTCATCCGGCAACAGCGGCAACAGATTAAAGGCCAACTGCCGGCTGAAAAATCCCGATTCGGTAGGCAGCCCGTTCAGTAACCTCGCGCTCTGGCCCGCAAGGGCATCCACCGCCGCCTTGCCCTGGCCGGATACCGACAGCAGATTCACCACGTTCAGGCGCGTTAACCCGGATTGTTCGGTCAAGGGTTTGATGGCCAGCAACAGCTGACTGGTTAAACTGTCCGCCACCGCCACCAGATTGCGGTTGCGATAATCCGCCAGCACCTGGTCGTTCACGCCGGGCACCACCAGCGGCACGTCCGGTTCAAGAGCATACAATCCGCTGCTGTCGATAACCAGGCAGCCCGCCATCGCGGCCTGATCGGCATAACTTGCGCTGGCGGCGCTGCCGGCGATAAAAAACGCCAGCTGCGCCTGCGACCAGTCGAACAGCGCGGCATCGCTCACCAGGTAGCTTTTGCCGTCATAACGCAGCGTCTCGCCGGCGCTCCGTTCACTGGACAATAAATAGAGTTCCCCTACCGGAAACTGCCGTTCCTGCAATAGTTCCAACAGCGCCGTACCCACAGCGCCCGTCGCGCCCAGTAGGGCGATATTCCAGCCGTCAGACATGATGTTCTCCAGAAAGGTTAAGAATCCGCGGGGACGGCGCTAAATCCGAGATCCCGCAACAGCCCGACCACCGCGGGGTCATCGCTTTCCACCCGCAGCGACGACCACTCGCGGCGTTCCTGATACTGGCGGCGCTGCCGATCGAATTCCCCCGGCACCGCCGCTCCCCGCCGCAGCGGCGCATCATCGCGGCGCACATCATACACCAGATGCGCCAGCCGCCTTAGCATCCCTTCATCCAAAGGGCCCTGTATCCGCACCCGCTCCACCGCCGGGGCCGGCAGCAGTTGATCCAGGGGAGCGAGCAGCGGCGTGCCGAGAAAACGGCTGTAGGCCTCATAGACCTGGGTGGTACCGCGCGCTTTACCCTCCAGCGAATAGCCGGCGATATGCGGCGTGCCGATATCCACCCTGCCGAGCAACGGCAGCGACAGCGCCGGTTCCGGCTCCCAGACATCCAGAATGACGCTCAGCTTCTTGCCCCGTTCCAGCGCGGTTAACAAGGCGGCATTATCCACCACGCCGCCGCGGCAGGCGTTAATCAGTATGCGTCCGTCCGGCAGGGCCGCCAGCAGGGAGTCGTCCACCTGATGCCAGGTTTGATAGGGGCCGGTGCGGGTTAGCGGCGTGTGAAAGGTCAGCACATCCGCCTGCGCCACCAGTTTTTCCAGCGGGTAAAACGGCCCGGCGTCGCCGCGGGCGGCAAGGGGGGGATCGCATAGCAGGGTCCGGATGCCTAAAGATTGCAAACGCCGGTTCAACCGGCCGCCGACATTGCCCGCCCCGATAATGCCGATGGTTTTATCCGCCAGGGCAAATCCATCCCGCTCGGCCAGCCACAGCAGCGAGGAAAAAACGTACTCCACCACCGCCACCGCGTTGCAGCCCGGCGCCGCCGAGAAACCGATGCCGGCGTCGGCAAGCCACTGCTCATCCACATGATCGGTGCCCGCGGTGGCGGTACCGACAAATTTCACCCCACTGCCCTGCAGCAAGCCGGCGTTCACCGGCGTGACGGAGCGTACCATCAGCGCATCGGCCCCCCGCAGCGTATCGGCGGCGATGTGACGCCCGGCAACCGGCAGCACCTCCCCTAACCTGCTGAACAGCGCTTGGGCGTATGGCATGTTTTCGTCCACCAGGATTTTCACATCGGGCTCCGTCAGCCATTAACAGACTGTCATTGAATTTAAAAAGGAGAATATTCTGCCACCGAAAGCCATGGAAACCCAACGCTAACATGCAATATTTCAGCACAACCTGTTGCCGTCCGGGATGAATCAACCCCGTATTTTTGCCATACCGCCCCCATTAAGAGCAGAAAATGCCTTCCTGACGCTTGCTGCTACCCTATAATTGTGCGACTTGTTATTATTCGCCGCACGAATTTCGGACGCCCGCCGATATGACCGGGTTGAATGGCAGCAACCCTCTGTTAAGAAAGGATGAGTCATATGCAACCTGTACAAGGTCCCGGCAACCCGGCGCCGGGCGATCCGCCCCAGGGTCGGACGGGTGCTCCCCCTCACGTTGTGCGGGACAATGACAGCCCGCTCAGCACAGCGCAACGAACCGCCCTTGAGCGGCTGATTGTCAAAATCATGGCGTTGAGCGGCAGCAAATCCCCCGAAATCTGGGCCGCGTTGCGCCATCAGCTTGATATCCCCGGCGAGGGGGAGTTGACCTCGGGTCAATTCCAGCCTGCGGAACTGTTGCTGCAAGGCCGGCTCGATCAGGCGCAGCAAACCCTTGCCGGACGGCAATTGATGCAGCAATTAACCGACCTGCTGCCCCAAGGCAATAACCGCCAGGCGGTGAGCGATTATATACGGCGGGAATTCGGCCATACCGTATTGAGCCAGCTGGACGCCGAACAGCTGCAGCAGGTCGTGGAGCTGTTGCAGCAGGGGCGGCTGGATATTCCCCAGCCGCAACAGGCCGCCATCTCCGATCGGACCCTGTTGCCCGCCGAGCATAATACCCTGAATCAGCAGGTGGTACGGCTGGCGGCGGTCACCGGCGAATCGCCGGCGGATATCTGGCAAAGCCTGATGACCATGATGGGGCTGAAGTCCGGCGATCCCATTCCGGCTCGCCATTTTCCCCTGCTGATGCAGTTTGTTCAGGGTCATGTGACGTTGTCGCAACAAGCCTCGCCCACCCTGGCGACGGTGCAGGCCACCTTGAAACAGCCCACCAGCAGCGACGAACAGCAGGCCATCGAAGCCTATTGCCTGCTGCATTTCAACGCCACCGCCCAAAGCGTGCTAAGTCCCGCCCAGGTCAGCGCGGTGATGCAGTTCCTGTTTATCTACCGCCTGTCACGTACCCAAAGTCAGCATCAAACCTCCGACCTACGACTTTTGCAACCGGTGATGAATCCTCTGATTGTCACCGAACCCAGGGAACATACCGTGGGTATCGCCAAAAGCCGCTGGGCGGTGGTGCTGGCGCTGCTGGCGGTATTGGTGCTGGTGTGGCTGCTGGTTTAGCGCCAGACTGAGTTAATGATATTGGTATAGCGGGTGTTGAATTGGCGCCGAGCCCTGTCCGTTACGGGTGCTGATAGGCTGTCGACTCAGCGCCGGGTGGGTTAATGGGCTGTCGCGAACGCAGTTAAAGAACCACCTTCGGCCGGTGACGGTATCCAGGTGGTTCAGGCTTGATGCCGGGGAAATGCCGGCGGTTAGAGTAGCTTGCGCATCACCAGCGTGGCGTTGGTACCGCCAAAACCAAAGCTATTGGTCATCACGGTGGTCAAGGGCCGTTCAGTGGGTTCGGTGATAAGATTCATGCCTTCCGCCTGAGGGTCCAGTTCCTCGATATTAATGCTCGGGGCAATAAAATTATGCTCCAGCATCAGCAGGGTAAAAATGGTTTCATGTACCCCGGCGGCACCCAGCGAGTGTCCGGTCATGGCTTTGGTGGATGAAAAAGCCGGCTGGCTGCTGCCGAAGGTTTCGCGAATCGCCCACAGCTCTTTCACATCACCCACCGGCGTAGAGGTGCCGTGAACGTTCAGGTAATCAATGGGCGTATCGACATTTTTCAGCGCCATCTTCATACAGCGAATCGCCCCTTCCCCTGACGGCGCCACCATATCGGCCCCATCGGAATTCGCGCCATACCCGATAACCTCGGCATAGATATGCGCACCGCGGGCCAGCGCGTGCTCCAGTTCTTCCACCACCACGATACCGCCGCCGCCGGCAATGACAAAACCGTCGCGGTTGACGTCATAGGTGCGTGAGGCTTTGGCGGGGGTCTCATTATAACGGGTGGACAGAGCGCCCATGGCGTCAAATTCGCAGGCCATTTCCCAGCACAGCTCTTCACCGCCGCCGGCAAAAACCACATCCTGCTTATCCAGCTGGATCATTTCCACCGCGTTACCGATACAGTGGGCGGAAGTGGAGCAGGCGGAACTGATGGAATAGTTAACGCCGCGGATCTTGAACGGCGTCGCCAGGCAGGCGGAAACCCCGGATCCCATGGCCTTGGTGACCATATAGGGGCCGACGCCGCGCAGGCCGCGGGCGCGCATTCCGTCCGAACCGGCTACCTGATTACGCGGCGAACCGCCGCCGGAGCCGACGATAAGGCCGGTACGATCGTTGGAAACGTCTTCGGGACTCAGTCCGGAGTCTTTGATTGCCTGTTCCATGGAGAGATAAGCGTAAATTGAAGCATCACTCATAAAGCGCGCAATTTTTCGATCGATCAGCCCGGTTGTATCGAGTTTGATATTGCCCCAGACATGGCTACGCATGCCCGAATCCTTCAACTCCTGGGAGAAAGTGATTCCGGAGCGGCCTTGTTGCAGGGAAGACAAAACTTCCGTCTGGTCGTTCCCGATACTCGATAAAATTCCCAGGCCGGTAATCACCGCACGTTTCATTTAATACCTCTTGTATTTATATATGAGATTCTGTGACGCACTTTAGCTTACAGTTGTACGCTGAACAAGTCCGATCAGACGAACTTTGCAAAATTTGCGCCCCGAAGCACACCTGGTTAGAATCGCTTCACACCCAGATAAATGAGGCTATTGCCTTGAATCGCGTCCCTATCGGCCATGCGGTACTTGATTGGAATGAACAGGGTACACCTGTATCCCGACAATTTGATGACGTTTACTTTTCCAATGAGGACGGGCTGGAAGAAACCCGTTATGTTTTTCTGCGAAACAACGGCCTGCCCGCCCGTTTCCTTCAGCATCCCCGGTCGTCGTTTATCGTGGCGGAGACCGGGTTCGGCACCGGTCTGAATTTTCTGGCCTTATGGCAGGCGTTCCGTCGGTTCCGTCAGGATAATCAGGGCGAAGTCCTGCGGCACCTGCATTACATCAGCTTCGAGCAATTTCCCCTGCAGGTTCCCGATCTGGTGCTGTCCCTGGAGCGCTGGCCGGAATTGGCCGCTTACGCCGCGCAGCTATATGAATTCTGGCCGCCGGCCATCGCCGGCTGCCACCGGCTGATCCTGGACGACGGCGCGGTCACCCTGGACCTGTGGTTTGGGGATGTGAACAACGTGCTGCCGGAGTTGGACGATAGCCTCGACGGTCAAGTGGACGCCTGGTTTCTTGATGGTTTCGCGCCGGCGAAAAACCCCGCCATGTGGAGCAACAGGCTTTTTCAGTCCATGGCGCGCCTGGCCCGGCCCGGGGGAACATTCGCCACCTTTACCGCCGCCGGATTTGTGCGCCGGGGATTGCAGCAGGCGGGGTTCAAGGTCGACAAGCCGCCGGGCTTTGGTCAAAAACGGGAAATGCTGGTGGGGCAACTTGATGTCCCCGCCCCGCGGATCGTCGGCACCCCTTGGTATCACCGGCAAAGCCCGGGTTACCCCCAAGAAGTGGCGATTATCGGCGGCGGTATTGCCGGCGCGCTTTGCGCGGTGGCTTTGCAACGGCGCGGGGCGCGGGTCACCCTCTATTGTGCCGATGACGCCCCGGCCCGGGGGGCCTCCGGTAATCGCCAGGGCGCATTGTATCCCTTGCTCAATAGTGAAGACCCGGCTCTGACGCAATTTTTCGCCGCCGCGTTCCCTTTCGCCTGCCGCAGTTACCGGGACTTTGCCCGCAGGGGCATCCGATTCGAACATCAATGGTGCGGCGTGACGCAATTGGCCTATGACGCGCGCAGCGCGCGCAAAATCGGTGAAATCCTGGCGCTGGGCTTGCCGGAAGCCCTGGTGCGCGGCGTGGAGAGCCATGAGGTGGAACAACTGGCCGGACTGGCGGCGGGCACCGGCGGCGCCACTTATCCCCTGGGGGGCTGGCTGAATCCGGCGCAGCTGATAGCCGGTATATTGGAACAGGGACAGCGATGCGGTATGAGCATCCATTACGGTCATTCAGTGGAACGACTGGAGCCCATCGTCGCCGGGTGGCAACTGCGGTTCGCCCATGGCGCCATCGCCGATCATGCCGTGGTGGTGCTGGCCAACGGCCATCATATGCTGCAATGGCCGGTCACCCGTTCCCTGCCCCTCACCAGCGTGCGCGGACAGGTGAGCCATATCCCCGCCGTCCCCGGGCTGGCGGCCCTGAAACAGGTGCTCTGTTATGACGGCTACCTGACGCCCGCCAGCCCCGGCCACCAGACCCACAGTCTGGGCGCCAGCGCGGTATGGCATGATGAAAGCACCGACTTCAGCCCCGCCGAGCAGCAGCGGAATCATGACCGGTTGGTAGCCTGCCTGCCCCATCAATCCTGGACCGACAGTGTGGATATCCATCATCGGCAGGCCCGTTGCAGCGTCCGTTGCAGCGCGCGGGATCATATGCCCATGGTGGGCAATGTGCCCGATCACGATGCCACCCTGGCCCATTACCGCTATCTGCCCCGGTTGCTGGAGTGCGGCGGCGCCATCTCGCCTGCGCCACACCACGCCAATCTATTTATGCTGGGTGCTCTGGGCTCCCGGGGTTTATGCTCGGCGCCGCTGGCGGCTGAGATCCTGGCGGCGCAAATCTTCGGCGAGCCGCTTCCCGTCAGCCGTGAGCTCGCGGCGGCCGTAAGCCCCAATCGTTTCTGGATGAGAAAGCTGTTAAAAGGACAGGAGATTTGAGCGGCTCAAAAAGAGACGTTCAGTTTAGCCCACACCGTTCGGCCCGGTTCATTCACCGGCTCATTGGCGGAATAGCCAAAACCGCTGTTCCCCGCCAGGTTCAGGTGCTCGCTGTAGCGTTTATTGAAGATATTATCGATGCCGCTGCTTATCTTCACCTGTTTGGTCAGCTTAAACGCGACGTTGGCCGACAGCACGCCGAAACCCGCGCCGGCATCATAGTCTTTCCCCACCACGTTGCCTTCGTTCAACGCTATCCGGTGCTGGCTGCCGACAACGCGCCATAACCCGGCAGCGCTCCAATGCTCCCTTTCATACACCAGCCCGAACCGCGCCTCCAGGGGCGGTATCTGCGGCAACGGCCGGCCGTCACGGCTATTTTTACCCCACGAGTAAGCCAGGGCGGCATCGGTTTTCCACCGTTCGGTTATCTGATATTCCATCCCCAGCTCGCCGCCCATGATGACCGCATCGGTATTATCGGCCTGGCTGCGGTTGGCGTTTTTCGGATCGTATTTGATCAGGATAAAATCATTGACCCGGCCCAGGTAAGCCGAGATCCAGCCATTGTATTTTTCGCCAATATAGTGGGCGCCCACATCGATTTGGCTGGTCTTTTCACTTTTAAGGGTGTTGAAAGGATTGCCGCCGCCGGGCCCGTATGAGGGAGAAAACAGCTCCCAATAGTCAGGAAAGCGCTCGGTATAACCCAATCCGGCATACAACATGAACGGCAGCGCGGCGGGCCTGTGCTCGTAACGGACAAACCCGGCGGTAGCGACGGCCGAACGGGATTGCTCGCCGCCATAACCGAATTTTTCTCCCCGATGTTGATCCAGACGCACCCCGCCGATATAGCGGCTCGGCCCGCCGGCAAACCATGTCAGTTCACCGAACAGGCCGTAATCGGCAAAATGGGCGTCTTTAACCCAGGTCCCGTTGGTTTTGCCGCGATGGCTATCGGCCTGCATACCCACACCGGATTGCAGCTTCAGGTCCTGCCATAACCAGTCGGTCGTGACCCGGCCCCCGGCGGTGCGCCGATCCAGGTTCTTGCGTTTGGCGGCATTCATCCCATGCTGCGTTGGCTTGCAGCAGCAGCCCGGCTGTTTGCCGGGGGTACGCAGGGTGGTATTGTCCATGACATGGTTGGCATAGCCGTAGTAGAGCTGCGCTTCCACTTTATCCAGCACCTGACCAATCCCCTGTTTTTCGAAACGGACGCCGAGGCGTTCGTGCTTGAACTGCGAACCGTCCATGCCCCGACCGGCATAACTGGCCTCGCCGTCGCTTTTTCCACCGCTGACCTCCACCAGCGTGTCGACGCCCGGCGTCCAGCCCAGCGCCACGTCGCCGCTCCATTTATTCCAGCGGGACGGGATGCGCCGGGATGCGCCGTCCCGATAATCCCCGGCCCGTGATTGTGTGCCGATAAGCTGCACATATCCCTGTTCGTTACCCAGGCGGGCATCGATATTTTTATCGAGACGCCGATGGGACCCCGCCAACAGGCCGGCATCGGCAGCGGCGCCCCCGTTAGCGAAGTGGGGACGAATGCGTTCGAAACGCACGACGCCCGCCGAGGCTCCGGGACCCCATAACACGGTCTGCGGACCTTTTACCAGGGTCAGCAGGTCAAAGCTTTCCGGCGAGATATAGGCGGTAGGCGCATCCATGCGGCCGGGACAGGCGCCGAGAACTTCCGCCCCGGAGGCCAGAATCTTCAAGCGCGAACCGAACATGCCGCGAAAAACCGGATCGCCGTTGGTTCCGCCGTTGCGGACCTGGGAAAATCCCGGAATGGTTTTCAGGTAGTCGGCGCCATCGCTTGCCGGCACCGGCTGTCGCGGTGTTCTGGGAGAAGTGACCACCGTCAGCGGCGATCCCCGGGGAGCGGTGACGGTGATAACATCCGCATCTTCGATTTTTCGCCGTGGATCCTCACTCTCTTCCAGCGGCAGGGATTGCGCGGCGACGCTATTAAAGGCCGCCAGTGTGAAAATCGGCACCAGACGTGCAAAACCGCGATATCCGGGCAGGCTTTTAGGGGGAGAGAATTTGATAGACATCAACCTTCCTTATAATTAAGCATCCATTGACCGCCGATCGATCCCGGGCCGAAGAGATCATGATCATCCGGGGAGAAGAGCTGGTTCGCTTGGCAAAAACTCCTTTCCGGTCGTTTTTTTTGGCGGGAACACCGCCTGGGCAACGTTGCCGCAGCTGCGGTCAGGCTTAAGAAGGCGAATCACGGGGCAAGAGATCGGGGAAGATGAAATCGAGCGGCAACAATGTCTATGTCATTGCCCCCCGGCCAGGCCGATCGCGGCCCAACCGGAGAGAATCTGAATCATCCACACCGCCGGCCTGCAAACCTGTGACCACAGGGTAGGGATTTTACGTGATTAATAGCGCTGTCGGGGCGGATAATTCAGTTTCGTTTACCTTTGGTAAGAGGTCAATTCAGATTTTCGCGCGCTCATACAGCTTGTGCCACATACCCAATACCAGAACCTGATCCGGCGGCGACAGCTCACCGTTGCCGATGGCTTTATTAATACCGCCCTGAACCCGTTCATGCAGGGCCTCAAGGGTATGCTCATCGTTCTCCTCGGCTTCGGCCACCGCCAGCGTCAGGTGGCCGCGCAGATAGCCGCCGGCAAACAATTCGTCATCACTGGCATGTTCCACCATGTCGTCAATTAACGCCAGGATACGCGCTTCAAAATCTGCGATCATCAAATGTCCTCTATTGATTATTCCGCGCCGAAACCGCCGCGAGATCGGCGGGATGGCGAAACAGCGCCGGCGTTAACGGCGCTGTTTGGTAAAATGACTGCAATGCCCCGATAAAACGGGCCGCCCGTTGAGGGATACCGCGGGATAAATAGTCCATAACCTTGCCGTGCACCTGGCCCTGAAAAGCCATGCGGTCCGGTTCACAATTTCCACTGAGATTATCGCAGCTGACATTGAAGGGAAAGCCCGCCGCGACACAAAACAGCCATTCCAGCGCCTGCGGTTTGATTTCCACCTGCTCGAATTGCCGCTGGGTCGGCGCGTCCCGCCCGTCGGGACAATACCAATAGCCGAAATCAACCTGCAGACGGCGGGACGCTCCGGCCACACACCAATGGGCGATTTCATGTAATGCGCTGGCATAATAACCATGGGCGAACACAATACGATGATAAGGAATCAGTTCATCAGCCGGCAGGTAGATCGGCTCCTCATCCCCCTTGACCAACCGGGTATTGAGGCTGTCGGCGAAACATCGATGGAATATCTCGATTAACTGCTGATAATGATGGGTTTCGGTTCGCATAATTTCTTTGTATTTTACCAATGGGAGGTGAGCCACAACGTGATATCGGCGCCATGGCTGTCATAGAGAAGTTTTATGCTCATCAACAGCGAGACCACCACAATCATCGGACGAATCAATTTTTGCCCTTTGGTCAATACCATGCGGGCGCCCAGCCGGGCTCCGATTATCTGGCCGGCCAGCATGACAAATCCTACGCTCCACACCAGTTTACCCGCAACTATAAACAGGATCAGACCGCCGAGGTTGGAGGTAAAATTCAGTACCTTGGCATGGGCGGTGGATTTGGCCAGATTAAAACCGCACAGCGTTACATAGGCCAGGGCATAAAACGAGCCGGCGCCGGGGCCGAAAAATCCGTCGTAAAATCCCACTCCGCAACCGGCCGCCAGGGCGAACGGCCAGGGGGATAAGCGACGCTGCCTATCCTCCTCGCCGATACGCGGCATCAGCAGGAAATACAGGCCGATGCCGATGACCAGCAGCGGGAGGACCTGACGCAGCAAACCAGCCTGCAGATGCTGAATCAGGATAGCGCCGGTCATGGAGCCGATAAACGTCATGGCGATGGTGAGTTTTTGCCCGCCGAGATCCACCGCCCGTCGGCGAATAAAGTAGAGGCTGGCGGAAAAAGAGCCGCCCACCGATTGAAGTTTGTTGGTGCCCAGCGCTTGAGCAGGCGGTAATCCCGCCGCCAGCAGCACCGGCACGGTAATCAAACCGCCGCCGCCGGCAATGGAATCAATAAACCCGGCAAAGATTGCCACGCCGAACAGCAGTAGCAATACCGGGGGTGAAACCGCTAACCAATCCATGTTTTATCCGTGACTATTTTGACTGGCCGTGCCCGGCCGCCCATCCGCCTACTGTTTACATAAAGCTGCGCAGGTCACGCCTTTTCAGTCAGCCACCAGATGGTTATCCAGCAGTGCCTGGCACGACGGCGGCAGCGGCGGCGGCGCCTTTTTCACCGGCGGCTTGCCGGGCTTGGGCGGCAGGAACCAGCTGTCCAATTCGGCGCCGCAACCGTCGCCGGCCGGCGGCGGGGGCTGATCCTGGCACTCCCGGCTATCGGGCGGACAGCGCAGACGCACATGCATATGGGCGCGGTGACCGAACCACGGCCGCACCTTGGTCAGCCAGGCGCTATCCGGCCCGGCGACGCGGCACAGCTGTTTTTTAATGGCCGGGTTGACAAAAATCCGCGTCACGTCGCTATCCTGGGCCGCCAGCTTGATCAGCATCATGGTCTGCGGCTGCCACAGGCGCGAATTAATGTCCCGCCCGTCCGCCGCCACTAAATCCAGCGGCTGTGGTTTCAGCAGTTCTTGCGCCGTCCAGCGTTGACGCGGCGTTTGCAGCCAGATATCCGCATCCAGCCCGGACTGATGGCTGGCATGGCCAGTGCTGAAGCGGCCGCCGGCAGGCATCGCCATATCCCCCACCAGCACCTCTCCCAGCCCCAGATTCCTGACCTGATTGCTCAACCGCAGGATAAACAGCAGCAGGTCGGGATGGCCGAAATAACGTCGCTGATCCGGACGCAACACCTGGTAATTCGCCGCCTCCAGTTGCAACGGTTGGGCGCCGATAATACAGCCGTTAGCGAAAGCGCCGATTGCCTGCGGACTGCCGGCCACCGGATGGATGATTCTCTGCCAGGGCGTTGGAGCCGCGAAGGCGTTGAAGGCCAGCACGGCCAATAACCCGACTATCCATTGTCGCATTTTTTACCACCGGGGCAGGGTTGGGACGACATCGCCGTTTTGCGCGCGCTGCCGCAATAGATGATCCATCAGCACGATGGCCATCATGGCTTCGGCGATGGGCACCGCGCGGATGCCGACACAGGGATCATGCCGGCCACGGGTCACCATTTCCACCTGTTCGCCCTGGCGGTTGATGGTACGGCCGGGCACCATGATACTGGAGGTGGGTTTCATCGCGATATGGGCAATGATCGTTTGCCCGCTGCTGATACCGCCCAGCACCCCGCCCGCATGATTGCTGACAAAACCCGCCGGCGTGATTTCGTCGCGGTTTTCGCTGCCGCGTTTGGTGACCACGGCGAACCCGTCGCCGATTTCCACCCCTTTTACCGCATTGATGCTCATCAGGGCATGGGCCAAATCGGCATCCAGACGATCGAATACCGGCTCACCCAGACCGGCCGGCACGCGCTCAGCCACCACTGTCACCTTGGCGCCGATGGAATCGCCGTCTTTTTTCAGGTTGCGCATCAGGGTATCCAGCGCGTCCAACTGGTCGGGATCGGGACAAAAAAACGGATTTTGTTCCACCTGTTCCCAGGCTTTCAACTCACAGCGGATATCGCCAATCTGCGCCAGATATCCCCGCACCAGGACGCCGTGTTTTTGCGCCAGGTATTTTTTCGCAATCGCCCCCGCCGCCACCCGCATCGCGGTTTCCCGCGCCGAGGAGCGTCCGCCGCCGCGGTAATCGCGCAGGCCATATTTCATTTCATAGCTGTAGTCCGCATGGCCTGGACGGAACACGTCTTTGATGGCGCTGTAATCCTGCGATCTCTGGTCGGTGTTTTCGATCAGTAATCCGATACTGGTGCCGGTGGTGACGCCTTCGAACACCCCGGACAAGATCCGCACCTGGTCAGGCTCGCGCCGCGCCGTGGTATAGCGGGAGGTGCCGGGCCGCCGCCTGTCGAGATCGTGCTGTAAATCGGCTTCCGTCAGCGGGATACCGGGGGGAACGCCGTCAACCACGCACCCCAGCGCCACCCCGTGGGATTCGCCAAAGGTCGTGACACGAAATAATTCGCCAATACTGTTCCCTGCCATCGGGACTCCTTTGTTTAACCACAATAAGTAATTAACCCTGACCGGTTTTTTGCCATAAGAGTAGGACCTTGAAGACTACCCCCGCTCACGTGGAGCGATGCCCGCCAAACAATTCCGATACCAATCAGTCCCGATACAATGCGAAGGTCCCGCTACAGGCCGCCAGCTGCGCCCGTGTCAGCATAAAGACGCCGTCGCCGCCGTGGTTGAAGGTCAGCCACCTGAAAGGGATGTCGGGGTATTGTTCCAACAGATGAACCATGCTGTTACCCACTTCGCAAATCAATACCCCGTCCTCGCTCAGGTAGTTCGGCGCGGCGGACAGAATGCGGCGCACCAATTTCAGTCCATCGCTGCCCGCCGCCAGGCCCAATACCGGTTCCGCCCGAAACTCCTGCGGCAGGTCGCTCATGTCCTCTTCATCCACATACGGGGGATTGGTGACTATCAGGTCATATTGTAGCGCCGGCAGCTCACGGAACAAATCGGAACGGATTGGCGTCACCCGTTGATCCAAGTCATAGGACTGAATATTCATTTCCGCCACCGACAGCACGTCGCCGGAAATATCCACCGCATCCACTTCCGCCTCCGGAAAAGCAAATGCGCAGGCGATAGCGATGCAGCCGCTGCCGGTGCACATATCAAGGATATGGGTCGGCGGGCCGGGCAACAAATCATGGAAGCGGTCGTCTATCAGTTCGCCGATAGGGGAACGGGGAATCAGTACCCGCTCGTCCACATAAAATTCCAGCCCGCAAAACCAGGCTTTATTCGTCAGATAAGGCACCGGAATACGTTCGTTAACCCGGCGGACCACCCGCTCCACAATGCGGTAACGCTCGCTGGAGGTCAGCCGTGAGTGATACATCTCCTCAGGAAAATCCAGCGGCAAGAACAGGCTTGGCAGGACCAGCTGTACCGCCTCGTCCCAGGAATTGTCGGTGCCGTGGCCGTAAAAGATCTGCGCTGCATTAAACCGGCTGACGGTCCAGCGCAGCAGATCCTGTACCGTGTGCAGCTCGGCGGCCGCTTCATCCACAAAAATTTTATCCAATTTGCTCTCCGCAAGGGCATTGTCATCTCATCTGCCGGGTAGTTTGCCATGAAGCGCCCCACAAAGCAGCAGGCATAACCGTCCCGGGACATCTCTCACCTCATTTTTTTTGCCGGAAAGGTTCGCCGGAAAAGGAAAAGAGAGGGTAAACTTGCTAAAAATAGCAATTGCAGAGTGGGGAATGAAAAAAAGATATCACCTGGCCGAAGAAGAACGCCATCTGTTTCGCGAGTCTGTGGCCGGTACTAAACCCTTGCGGCAGGATACCGTCAAACCGCCCAAACCGCGGTTGAAGACCAGCACTCTGCCCGCCCGGCGATTGTTGCATGAACAGGTGGACGCCAGTTTTTATTTTTCCGATGAGTTCCAGCCGCTGCTGGAGAGCGAAGGGCCGGCCCGCTATATGCGACCTGACGTAAGCCCCTACGAGGTGAAAAAATTACGGCGGGGTGATTACATACCTGAATTATTTCTCGACCTGCACGGCATGACCCAGGCCGAAGCCAAGCAGGAACTGGGTGCGCTGCTGGCCGCCTGCCGGCGGGAACATGTGCACTGCGCCTGCGTCATGCACGGCCATGGTAAACATATCTTGAAGCAACAAACGCCGCTTTGGCTGGCGCAGCATCCCGACGTGCTCGGTTTTCATCAGGCGCCGAAAAATTTTGGCGGTGACGCCGCGCTCTTGGTGTTGATCGAGCTGGACGAATAACCCCTCAATGCCGGTAACGGCTGACTCAAACCTTCGCGAGCAGTTGCGACGGACTGACCTGCCAGTTCAACACCCCTTTACCGTCGCCCGCCTCCAAATCCACACAGGCCACCGCCGAGGTGGCAAACATCGGCGCCTGCTCCGTAGGGCACAGATCCGCCACCAGGTACCCCACCAGCGGCAGATGGGAGATCACCAGCACGGTTCCCAGCCCCTCATTGGCCAGGGCCTGCAAATAACAGCAGATCATGGCCACATCACCCCCCGGAGTCAGCTCCGGCAGGCTCTCTTCACCTTCGGGCAACGCCAGTTCTTCCCGCATGACATCCAGCGTTTGCCTGGCACGCAAATAAGGGCTGACCAAAACGCGGTCGGTGTCGATAATCTTGCTAGTCAACCAACTCGCCATCAGGCGTGATTCATCACGGCCACGAACAGTTAAAGGTCTTTCAGCATCACTGGCGGCTTCTAACGCAGCGTCGCCGTGCCGCATAATTAAAACTTGCATAGTGCACCGTTGTTATTTGACAAAAAACGCCATGGGAAAACAGGTTTTACCGTGTTTGGCCATATGCTGTCGCTATTTCTGAGAATCTATGACAACCCAAAAACGCATAGCAAACCGTTCCCCCGAAGCGACCGGGCATTGAGAGCTCGAAATCACGTAATAAAACGCTGTTTTTTACATCAATACCCACTAGGTAGTCAACACATCGAACACAGATGCCCCTCCCGAAAACAAAATGTCATAACAAATACGCCTACTGAGTGTAATGGCTATTAGCATAAGACAACACTTTAAGATAAAGGTGCGCGTTAAGTAACATTTTTGCAATTGACACTTGTCGGCCCCCAACCAAGTCCCTAACGGCTTACCACGGATGCGGCCACGGGACTCAACGGGTCGATCGGGAAGAGACCGGACGGCTATAAAAGTGGATGGGTCAAGTGGTCCTCCCAAGCTCCCCATTTTGACGCGCGTTATGGCAAAAAAGGGTATTCATATGGATTACGATCCCGTGGTAAACATTTAATAAAAATCAATCTGCTGACAAAGGAGTACATGCGTCCGATGCCGCCACGGCTTTTAATTAATAAGTTGTTAAATTCTTAGAGACCGGGTGGCTATAACTCCGGCGGGAATTTAATGTTATACCTGCCTTCTTACTATAAGCATACCTTCGTGCCTAATTCCAGCGAATGCTTTTAATCTTAATTTCAAATATAGCAGGTAATCGACAATCCGCACCACTGAGGATTCGCGCCGGATCCTACGCGCCGGTTTTACCGCTTCGCTTCCTGCAATTACAGCGATGTTCCGCCATAAGCCAGGCGGGCGTATGAAATTTTATTTGCTCTTATCAAACCATTACATTTTTTGCGCCGCTACTCCTCCTTATGGGAAGCCTTAAACAAGGACCTGCTATTATTTATTGAGGAATGCATCAAGGAAAGGAGGCATTTTATTTTATTGAATAACGATAAAAAGTATATTTTTTTGAAAAAAATCTTATTTCACGATGAAGCTTTTTGAATATATTCAATATCTATTAAAGTGGAAAAGGGGAAATAAAAAAGGAAAAATAAATGAAGAGAATGGGTTAATCGCGGGCCGTTCTCCGTCCCGCGATAGTGCGAATTTAACGCAACCCGAGCTGAAAGATTAAACTTTCAGCTTCGCAACTGAAGTTGAAATCAGCCGTTAACGTTACGCCGCCTTCAGAGGGTTCAATGCGACTGGTTATCTGGCAAGGATCAGATTCCACCGCACGGGCTTTTTCCGTCAGCTTCGCCAACATGGCTTCAGCCTGGGGGCGTTGTTCATAGACATGGCTGAAAGACGCCTTGCGATCTTCGTTGTCGATAATGGTACCGACGTCGACACAACAGCAGGCCGCCGTTTCTTCAGCGCTGCATTTATTAATTGAATGGGCCATCGTTTTTTCTCCACAGGATAAACCTGTTTAACAATAATAAGCTTAGAAGTATCTGTGGTTGATTATACGCGTCCCGCCAAGATGATAACAGGGGTTAACCCACTGCCCACGGCTTATCGCCGCCGCGGGCGGCATCACTTCGCACGTTTGGAACCACCGGCCGAGCAACCATCCTGCACGCCAGGCCCGCAACCACTGAGGCTTGAATCACGGCGCCCCCGTAGCCACGCGTTAAGGGCCAGAAGGCTGAACCTCCTCCGTCTAAGGCGCATCGATACTTTTCAGGTCTCCTTGTATCGCCTGTGCGTTCGGGTTTTCCTGCGGTAACAGACGTCCGCCGTTGGCCAGGAAATCGTGCCGCTGGAAATAGGCCGCGCGCACCAAGGCATACGGGTCGGAGGAGTTACGCAGCAGACTGTCCGAATCCAGCAATTCGGCACGGGTTTCTATGCCCTGGAAAACAAATTTGCCAATGCTCATCCACCAGGTCAGATAACTGAGGGCCGGATAGAAGTTATCCACCGCGCCGCCAAGATCCTCACGGGGCGTAAAGCTGCCGTAAGCGGGCAGCACCACATACGGACCATATCCCACGCCATAGGTGCCAAGCGTCGTACCGAAGCGCCTAGGCTGCTCCTTAGCCAGTTTGGGGTTCGCCATGGAAGCCACATCGATCAGCCCACCCATGCCCAGCAAGGTATTCAGGAAGAAGCGGTTGAAATGAATCATGGCTTCATACGGCTTGCCGACGGCGAAGTAGTTCACCATGGACGCCGGTTCTTCAAGATTGCTCAAAAAATTGCTCAGACCGTTACGCGCCGGCATCGGCACATAATCGCGCCAGGCCACCGCCGCCGGACGCACCACATAAGGGTCAAGGACATTGTAGTTAAAATTGAACATTGTCCGGTTAAACCCTTCCAGCGGATCAGAACGTTTCTGAGCTGACTGATCGGTTTTGCCGGCACACCCCAGAATCAATACTGTGGCCAGCGCAACACCTGACAGGCGGTAATTCATCATTCGACTCCGTTTTAAATTATTATGCCCGCCTCTAGGGCACTTGTTGATCGATTTGCACGGCAATCCGGCCGGCGCCGTTAAAATCCTGTACGGCGCTCTCGCCAAACCAATCCCCCGGTTTAGCCTCGGCGGTACCGTCCAAAGAGAGTCTGACCCGCACTTTTAGCTGAGCCTGAGCGGAAAGCGAACGCTCCGGCATCATGGCGTTGCTGTCGTCCAGGGATAACGATAATGGAAAACGGCTCAGCGGCAAGGTTTTTACCGCCACCGGCTGCGGGCTTTTACCATCGGTGGCCGAAATAAACAGCACCCCCCGCCGCGGTAATTTATCGGCTATCGCCGGCGCCAGCGTAACGGTAACATCGAGTTTAGCCGTCTCCTGGCCGGATTGCTCGCGAGCCAGTGCGATACTATGCTTGATAATCTCCACGTGGGCATCGTTTGCGGGTAATAATGTCAACAGACGCTGCCAGAGTATAATAGCCTGCGAAAAATTATTCTGCTGATACTCGCTGACGGCCAGCAGGCCCAGAGCCTGAAGATTATCCGGCCGGCGCTGCACAAAACGCAGCAGCAGCCGGTTGCCGTCCAGATTGTCTCCCGGATCGGCGGATCGGGTCAGCACGTCGGCATAATCGAGCTCAATACTTTCATCATCCGGCGCTAACAGCCAGGCTCGCTCGAAGGCATGAGTGACCATGGACGCGTCTTTTAACACCACCCCGATACGTCCGAGAATTAACCAATCCCGCAGATTGTCCGGCTGCCGCTGCAATGACGCGCGCAGCCCCACCGCGAAATGCGACAACTCCTCCGGCGTCAATTGCCGGGCCTTGGGGTCCATGATACGGGCGCGAAGCGCGGGCAGCTCATCCACCGTCCGTTGCCAGCGCCAAAGCTGTCCCATGCCGCCGGTCCCGGCGTAAAAACCCAGGGTCACCACCACCAGCGCCACTACCCCCGGCAACATCACCCAGGCGCTCAGCGTGCGCCGGGGCGCTTGCTGTCCCGGCGGAATATCCGCCAGCAGATTTTGCTGTAAATCCTCTATGTGCCGCGAGCGCTCAATAATCACGCCCTCCGCTTCATCATGGGCCAACTCGTCCAGGCGCCGCCGGTAAAACAGGGTATTCAGGCCGTCACGGGTCAGCGCGCCGGGACGAGGACCGTGGCGCAGGGCCGGCAACACAAATACTCCCCCGGCCAGGATCAGTAGGACCAGCATGGTCACACCCAAGGCTATCATGATTGCTTCCCGTCCGGCTTATCCAGCAACTGCTTCAGACGTCGCCGCTCATCGGACGACAGCGATTCCGTCCCGCTGCCGCGTCGCATGGCCTGTAATATCACCGCCAGTCCCCCTATAACCACCGCTAGCAGCGGTCCGAACCATAACATTAGCGTCAGGGGATTTAACGGCGGCTCATAAGTGACGAAATTGCCATAGCGCGCCACCATGTAATCGATGATCTGTCGTTTAGTCTGTCCCTGCAGCATCAGCTGGTACACTTTGGTACGCATATCGGCGGCGATAATCGCATTGGAGTCGGCAATGCTGTTATTTTGACATTTGGGGCAACGCAGTTGCTCGGTTAATTCCCGATATTGCTGCTCTTGCGCCACGCTGTTGAACTGCCGGGTATCAATGGCGGCGCCGGCGGTAAAACTCATCAACACCAGGACCGTAAACAGAGTATGCAAGCGCATTCAGGCCCCCCCGGCATATTTTTCATAGAGCGGCCGCACTTCCCGCCGCCAGACCTCGGCGTTCAAGTCCCCCGCGTGCCGATAGCGAATAATGCCCCGTCCATCGATAAGAAAGGTCTCCGGCGCGCCATAGACACCCAGATCCAACCCCAGCATGCCGTCGCCGTCATACAGGCTCAACGCATAAGGATTGCCCAAGGTATTGAGCCAATTCACCGCCTTAAACCGGTCGTCTTTATAATTCATGCCTACCACCCTAATACCTTGCGCCGCCAGCGTATTAAGGAATTGGTGCTCCGCCCGGCAAGTGGGGCACCAGGTGGCCCACACATTCAGCAGCAGCGGTTTACCGTCGCGTAAAACCGATTGATCGTAACGCTTGGCCGGATTGTCCAGGGATTGCAGGGTAAAAACCGGCACCGGCTTACCGATAAGCGCCGACTCCAGTAAAGTGGGATCATCGCCGTGGGCATTACGGGTCAGTTGCACGATAAAGGCCGCCGCCAGCGCCAGGAACAAAAGCAGCGGGACGAGGAATAGCAGCCTGCGTTTCATAGCTCCGCCGATCCGGTTAACCGGGACTTTTTCTGGGCACGGTAACGGGGATCAGCCAGGCAGCACAAACCGCCTGCCACCATCAACAGCCCTCCCAGCCAGATCCAGCGGACAAAAGGTTTGTAATAAAGCCTGACCGCCCAGGCGCCGTCATCCATCTCCTCACCCAGTGCGGCATACAGATCGCGAGTTAAACCGCCGCTGATGGCCGCTTCTGTGGTGACGGTCCTGCTCACGCTGTAATAACGCTTTTCCGCCTGTAACCGGGCCTCCGGTTTACCGTTGTGCGTTACGTCGAACACCGCCGCCGCACCGGTATAGTTCGGCCCCGCCAGGCTGCTTAAATCCCGGAACGTGAAGCGGTAACCCCGGATATCCACGCTGTCGCCGGTTTTCATCCGCACATCCCGTTCCAGACTGTAGTTCTGGCTGAACGTGATGCCAATGACCGTTACCGCCACCCCCAGATGGCCGAACACCATACCCCAGTGGCTGCGGGTCAGATGCGCCAGTCCGCGCCAGAACGAGTGGCGATGGGTGGCGCGTTCGTGCAGCTCCATCAGGGTCAGGATAATCACCCAAAGGGACATCATCAGGCCGGTCACGGTCATACCGCGGATATCATCCCCCATCAGCCGGGGTAACAACACCGACAGCACCAGACAGGCGGCCAGCGCCCAGCCCAGGCGCTTAATCCATTTTTTCGCTTCATCCCGCCGCCAGCGGATAAGCGGACCAATCCCCATCAGCAGGGCAAACGGCGCCATCAGCCAGGTGAACATGCTGTTGAAGAAAGGTTCGCCGATGGAGATACTACCCATGCCAAGCTGCTTATGGATAAGGGGCAGCAGCGTGCCCAGCAGTACCACCAGCATCGCCGCCATCAGCAGCACGTTATTGCTCAACAAAAAGCTTTCGCGCGACAACAGCTCATTTTGCGCCTGGCTGCGCACCTTCCCCCCCTGGATGGCATACAGCAGCAGCGAACCGCCGATCACCAACACCAGAAACGCCAGGATAAACATCCCGCGCGCCGGATCGGAGGCAAAAGAGTGTACCGAGACCAGCACCCCGGAGCGCACCAGAAAAGTCCCCAGCAGACAGAGGGAGAACACGGCGATAGCCAACAGCACCGTCCACGATCGGAAGGTGCCGCGTTTTTCAGTCACCGCCAGTGAATGCAACAAAGCCGTCCCCGCCAGCCAGGGCATAAAGGAGGCGTTTTCCACCGGATCCCAGAACCACCATCCGCCCCAGCCAAGCTCGTAATAGGCCCAGGAGGAGCCGAGCACGATACCCATGGTCAAAAAAATCCAGGCGGCCTGGGTCCAGGGACGCGACCAGCGCGCCCAGGCGGTATCAAGACGACCGGCAATAAGCGAAGCGATGGCGAAGGAAAAGGCCACGGAAAATCCCACATATCCCATATACAGCAATGGCGGATGAAAGATTAACCCGATATCCTGCAACACCGGATTCAAATCGTGCCCGTCGATGGGAAAATCCGGCAGGGTACGGCTGAAGGGGTTGGAGGTGAGTAAAATAAAGGCGAGAAAACCGGTGTTGATCATCCCCATCACCGCCAGTACACGTCCCACCGCCTCGTCGGGCATTTGGCGGCTGAACAGCGCCACCGCCAATGTCCAGCAGCTCAGCAGCAGCACCCACAGCAGCAATGACCCCTCATGGGCGCCCCAGGTGGCGGCAATGCGGTAATACAGCGGCAAGCGGGTATTGGAATTATTCACCACATAGTTCAGAGTGAAATCATTGACCACAAACCCGTACACCAGACAAACAAAGGCTCCGCCGATGCACAAGAACAATCCGCAAGCCAGCGGGCGCGCCGTTGCCATGAGCCTTGCATCCTGACGGGCCGCGCCCCACAGCGGATAGATGCTCAATAACAGCGCCAGCGCGATAGCCAGGCAGAGCAGGAAATTACCCAGTTCCGGGATCATGGCGCAACCTTGGTTTGTGCAATATTGAAACCGGTTTTACCCGCATCCGGCGCACTAGGAAAGGGCGAGCTCAAGGAACGCGAGCCGCCGGACGGAAGCGCGGCAGAACTCTTCATATCTTCCTTCACTTCAGGCGGAGTATAATTCTCATCGTGTTTTGCCAATACTTCCTTCGCTTGCACCAGATTACCGTCCCCCAGCACACCTTGTGCCACCACCCCCTGCCCTTCCCGAAACAGGTCCGGCAAGATGCCGTCATAACTTACCGCAATCGCCCCGGCGGCATCATATATTTTGAAGCTCACCTTCAGTGTTTGCGCATCGCGCCGCACGCTGCCCGGCATGACCAAGCCGCCGATACGGAGGCGCTGGCCTACATGCGGCAATTCATGCTGCTCGCCTTTGCCCAGCAGCATCTCACGAGGCGTATAAAACAGGTCGATATTGGAGCTTAGCGCATACAGAATCAGTGTCACGGTCAGCGCAACGCCCGCCAGCATGCCGAGCAATAAATAGAGACGGCTTTTACGGCGAGGATTCATTGGATATCCCCTGAGTGTGAGGCGGGAGTTATTTGCGGCCGGGAAACGGACGAACCCTGGCGGATACGCAGCAGGCGCGCCTGCTGGCGACGGATTTCCGACAACAATGCCCGTCGGCGCCACAGGGTATGAATGATGAGCGCGGCCAGCGGCAGCAACGTCGCGGCCACCGCCAACCAGACATAAAAAGCATAACCGCCCATGGCAAAAAAGGCCGCCCAGGAACTGAATGCCGGGCTCATGACACATGCTCCTTGGTTGCCAATGCCACCACCCAGGGACGATGGCGTTCTTGCAGCAGGATCAGGTTGCGCAAACGCATCAGCGTCAGCGTCAGGAAAAACAGCAGATAACCCAGGATCGCCCAGCGCAGCGGTGTGCGCATACTGGGGTCAATACTTTGCTGCATATTGGTGGATCCCTGATGCAGGGTATTCCACCACTCCACCGAATAATGGATGATGGGGATATTCACCACCCCCACCAGGATCAGAATACCGGCTGCCCGTCCGGCCAGACGCCGATCCTCAAAGGCGTTATATAACGCGATGACCCCCAAATACAGAAACAGCAATACCAGTTCCGACGTCAGGCGAGCATCCCATACCCACCAGGTGCCCCACATGGGCTTACCCCAGGCGGAGCCGCTCACCAGAGCGATAAAGGTAAATACCGCCCCCACCGGCGCCATCGCCGCCGCCGCCAAATCCGCCATTTTTATTTGCCAAACCACACCGGTAAACGCCGCCAGCGCCATCGCTACATAGATTCCCATAGACCACATGGCGGCGGGTACATGAACGTAGATGATGCGAAAACCATTACCCTGCTGATAATCCGGTGGCGCAAAACCAAACCCCCAGACCCAGCCAAGCAGCAACGAGCTCGCCGCGGCCAGCGCCAACCAGGGAATCAGACCGCCACACAGCCGATAAAGCCGCTCTGGCCTGCCCAATTGATGAATCATTTTCCACATGCTTAACATTGTCCACTGTCAAAACAATCAAACCGTCGCGGCAAAAATCATTGCAGCGTTATGCGTAACGCTGCGGCGGCGGCAAAAGGCGCCAACATGACGCTTAACACCAGGAATGCACCGAGGATCGCCAAAAACCCGTTAATGGGTAAACCCTGAGCCGCGCTATCAATGGCGGCCGTGGCGAAAATCAACACCGGAATAAACAAGGGTAACAATAATAAACTCAGCAATACACCGCCTCTGCGTAAGCCGACGGTTAACCCCACGCCGACGGCACCCACCAGGCTCAATGTCGGTGTACCTAATAACAATGACAGCGCCACGACCCGCCAGGTGGCAAAATCCAGGGAAAGCAGCAGTGCGGCCAGAGGCGACAGCAGCAGCAGCGGCAAACCGGTTACCAGCCAGTGAGCGCAAACCTTGCCCAATACGGCAATGGGTAACGGCATGGGTAACAATAGCAGTTGCTCAAGGGTGCCATCATAAAAATCCTCCCCGAACAAGCGTTCCAAAGATAACAAACAGGCCAGTAACGCCGCCACCCAAATGATACCGGGGGCGATACGACGCAATAATTGCGGCTCCGGACCGATACCCAGTGGAAACAAGGTTATCACGATCAGGAAAAACCACAGTGGATTGATGATATCGCTGCGGCGGCGCAAGGCCGAGCGCAAATCACGGCGAACAATCAGCCAGAACATGGGATCTCCCCTGCAGGCATCAATGCGATTTTACGTATCGGCACCGTGGTAGCGGGCAGCGCCTGATGGGTGGTAAGCAACACCATGCCCAGGGCCGCGCTGTGACCGGCAAGTAACGAAATCAATTGCGCGGCGCCCTGTTTATCAATGGCGGTAAAAGGTTCATCCAGAATCCACAACCGGGCCGGGCTCAGCCATAAACGGGCCAGCGCCACCCGCCGCCGCTGTCCGGCTGACAAACCGGCTGCGGGCAGCTCTTCGTAACCCAGCAGACCCACCTGTTCCAACGCCTGCCAGACAACTTTTTCATCTCGCGGACCGCCCCCCGCCGCCTGATAAAACGCCAGGTTTTCAAAAGGCGTCAATGCGAGTTTAATGCCGGCCTGATGTCCGATATAAAGCAGATCCCGATGATACTCTTCACGCACCACACTGATATTTTCTTGCTGCCAACAGACCTCCCCGCGCTCCGGACGGGCAAGGCCGGCCAAAATACGCAGCAGAGAGGTTTTACCGGCACCATTATTGCCTTCGATCTGGAGAATATCCCCCGGCGCGACCCGAAAGCTCAAACTGGAGAACAATTCACGATCATCGCGGATACAGGCCAGATTTTTTGCTTCCAGCATCAGAGACTCAACCCTTCATTAACATTAAACCATCATAACACAGGCAGCCGAAGCGGGAAGTTTGCCATTGATGTAATCTCTTCAACCATGTCACCCATGAGATCTTATTGCTTGCATTAGATCAATAACGCTCGGCCCAAGCGCGCTCCGTAGGGTGAACCAGCCATGAACGTGCCCGAGGAAAATGTCTTTTTCACTGCCGTTGTCGACGGAATGAGCAATCGAATCGTTAAGTGCTTATTTTCGAGACCGAATCGGGTATAATCCCGTCCGCTATCCGGTCCTCGTAGTTAAACGGATATAACAAGCCCCTCCTAAGGGCTAGTTACAGGTTCGATTCCTGTCGGGGACACCAGCGTTAGTTTAGCCATCATCATTTCTTCTCCACCATATCGACACGTGCTACACCTGAAATCCTGAAACGAGCTCAACTGAAATCATGGCAATCCGCGAATTATTCCTTATTCTCACGCTGCATTAATTTTAAGTGCAATACGCGTGTCAGTATGAATTTCGCCGACACAGTAAAGCGGAGGTGCGGGATGATTACACATTGTGTTAAGCAACTGCGGCCGGCCATGTGCTGATTTATGAAAGTATATTGCGGGTGTTCGGATCATGTTGCCGCCACTGGAGGCGGCGCGCCTCTTTTGATCATCAAACAATATTCAGAACAACAGGGAATCCCAGTTCATTACTAAAATTCCAAATGTTCAGTACGAATAAAACGTTTAGGAAGATATCTATGATAATCTCTAGCGACGCAGAATTGCATAAAATCATCAAAATGGGTTACGCCAACTTTTTCATAAAGTGTTTGCATATAGTTTTCAATAGTTCGTGGAGACAGATTCAACCTCTCCGCTGTCTCTTTATTACTAATGCCCTGTAAATGAAAAAACATAACCTCGCAGTTACGCTCTGTAAAAAAGTGATCGGGCTTGTTTAATAAAAAAGAACCAGGCAAATTGCCTTTCACAAAATCACTTAATGTAAAAAGCTCCAGATTTTCTGTAAATACGCAGAGACCTATGCACTCACTATCATCGTTATAAAATGGAATTTTATTTACAATATACGGATAATCGACGGCCCAAGGATGAATTTCAAGACAGGTCATCCGTTTTCCCGACTGGGTAATTTGCTTGTCCTGACGAACATATTCTTGCCCGGTGTCATCAAACCAAAATAACTTTGACTTGATTTCAATATCCGATTTCCCGAGCATTTCAGATTTATTTTTTAACCCCAGAAGATTTACAGCCGCCATATTTGTATAGACATGCCGAGACTCCAGATCTTTGATTACATAGGGAGATGAAAATTGATCTAGCATACTTATCATTGATTGTTGAAGATTGATCTCTGGAATTTTTCTGTTGCCATGGTTCGTCGCTTCTTTAATCACGAAACCTCCTTCGTATGGTTAGTTTTAAATTAATAAAAGGGGCTTACCAATTTTATAATTTAGTTAGAACTGAACTAAGATTCAGGTGACTAAAAAAATTGTGTAACATGTACTCTTTTATTCCGTAACGATGATTAATATCAAGTATTGAAAATAATGGCAATATAAGAATTGATCATTTACCATACAAAGCACTTTTCATTCTAGTTTTATCCCCTCCGACATACCATAATCCGTTTCAATGCTCAACTATTGAACATCGCATTATGAGTTCTTAAAATATTTTTATGAATTCTTTTATAAATATTAAACCTAAAAGCACTTTAGTAAATTTTAACATTTTTAGAAAAATAAAAATAATCAAGACACTCATATTAGCTATAAAAAGAAATGAAAAGCATGAATATACTACACATAGGAATTAAAATTTCAAATGGTTAGTATGAATGAAACGCTTCGGCAAATATCTGTGATAACCTTTTTCAACGCAGAAGCTCATGAAGTCATCGAAGTGATTAACATTTACCTTTTCGTACAATATTTGCATATAATTTTCAACGGTCCTTACTGAAAGATTCAGCCTCGCCGCTGTCTCTTTATTGCTCAATCCCTGTAATCGAAAAAACATGACTTCACAGTTTCGCTCAGTAAAAAAATTATCTGGTTTATTCAGCAGCAAAGATCCCGGCATATGACCCTTCACGAAATCATTTAGTGAATAGACCTCTAAATTTCTTGAAAACAAGCATAATCCTACGCAATTATCCTCATCATTATAAAATGGAATTTTATTAACTATATAGGGATAATCTACCGCTGCGGGATGAATTTCGAGTGTTGCAAGCTTGCTTTCCGAATCTGTAACCTTCTTATCTTGTCTTATGAATTCAAGCCCTGAATCATCAAATTCAGTTAGCTTTGACTTAATTTCTATATCGAGTTTTCCAATCACATCTGATTTTGATTTCAACCCAAATAATGATACTGCCGCCATATTTACATAAATATATCTCGATTCCAGGTTTTTAATGCCATAGGGAGACGTAAATTGATCTAGCATGCTAATCATTTGATTGGAAAGCTTCAGGTCAGGAACACGGCTAAGGTTATCTGAATAAGTCTTTACTATCATTACCAGCTCCTTTGTCGGCCAATTTAAAATCAACGCAACAAGAGTACCGATTTAAAGTTTAAGCGATAACTGATCTAAGGTTCAGGTGGCTAAAATCAATTGTGTAGGATATACTCTTGTTTTTTTATCTTTGCTACAAACATCATTTAAATTATTTAAAAAGTAGTGAAAAATTAAATTATAAACTAAGATTTAAATTACTATTAAAATTACAATTTCACCATTTTCTACTCAAGTGAGGACTTTAGGTTGCTGTTTCACGTAATATCAACCACTCGAGCCCTATTCATTTCATCATTGGCGAATAAATTTTTTGACAAAAAATATAAATTCCGGGTCGTTCTCCATTCTATTTAGTGTCTCTTGCTTATGTTGATGTAATTAGGCAATCACAGCGAACGATCAGGTGCAGCTGTAGCTCCCATCATCCATCTTCCCATATTAGATTTTGGGCCAACCCTGGCCCACTTTTTATACTAGAGCATGGTGCCAAAAATTATAGTTAGCTTGATACATTTGCTGGAGGCAAAATCTGACTATTTAAAGCCTTGAAATATGAATCTTGGCCATCAAATTTTATCATATTGGGGTTATTAGGGTCATCATAAGAAACTCCGGCATAATATTTTTTTCCTTTAGAGAAATAAGCATCTCTAAATTTGATGGTGATTTACTGTCACATGGGGCATGCAGTACGTAGTCACCCATAAACCAACCTTTTAAGCAGTTATAGCAGTTGAACCCACAGTCCCGGCAGAGAGCCATTGAGTACCATCCCAAACTATGCCAATAACTCCACTCGCTGACGGTAATAGATAATTTACAACATCACCTCGATGTGGTTTATAATAAGTAGATAAGTTTGCCACTTTATTATAGTCAGTGGTCGGATTTGATTGTACCCAACCATTGTTTTTAAGGTTTATTGGCCCCCTAGTACCTGAGTTCCAATACACCATTGGAACGGTTGTGGTATCCGATCTATTATCATTAATACTACATATTTCTAAAGTGGCAGTAATCAAACGACAACCAAATGTTTGTACGTTGTTGTTTATTACATTATGTTCAATGGCGCCGAAGATACTGGCATTATTAACACAGGTTATCCAGTTATAGTGCGCGGTTAATCCTCCGGTTACATCCTGGTTCATATAAACAAAGTTATCAGCAATTCGGTAGTCCTGAATTGCATTTATAGAAACGGGTCTATTACCTGCCGCAAGATATGAGTTTGGTAATGCTTTCCAAGTATTTCCTACTATACTTAGTGATAGCTGGGCACCAGCTGTAACCCCACCACCAGCACGAATGGTATTATAATTGAATACCCCATGTTTTACCGCGCTATTGAAGTTAACTAAAAATGTTCCATCAAATTGGTTATCCTCAATAGTCCAAAGGTCACCTCCACTATCAGCTGTACCTAATTGAATCGAATTAGCAGTCAAATTTATAAAGGTATTGCTGGTTAGTCTGAACGTGTCAGTGTTTGTGATACGCATTAAACCTGTAGTATTTACTGAATCCGCAGCGAATATTATGCGATTTCCATTAAATTCGGTTAAATAAATGGTATTTGTAGTGAGCTGATCGCATAAGTGACCTTGATCGTAAATAGTTATATCACAATGTGTAATTCTATTGAAACCTTTTGAATTTACAAATGCTTTTGCATGTCTACAAATTACTGTTGCCCCATCCATAACAAAATATGAGTTTGGATAGTTACCACTGAATGAGCCATTAGCAATTACAGAATCTTGGAAATAGTACCCCCCTTGCGGGTTTATTTTATAAGAACACTCTGTCTTATCAAAGATGCCTCCCTGAACATGCATGGATGATGCATTTACTAAGGGGAGATAACAATTATATGCTTGACAATTTAAGACACTAAGATTAGTTGTATTCTCGCTTTTAATCCCCAAAACATATCCGGAAACTGTAACATTAATAAATGTACCATACTGAGTTTTGTCAGCATCAGTTAATAGAACGCCAGAATCATCCGTTACACTCGTTACCCCGGGTGGGACTGTGGCGTTACTGCTTACACCAATAGGATATTCACAATAACAGCCAATATAGCCAACTAACGTACCATTGATAACTACACCTGTTTCGGGGGATACTATCGATGGATCACATATATAGACTTTGGTATTAATAAATTGTGAGTTTTCTACACATGAATTATAGCATCCCCACATAAAACATCCACTACCAAATGAGTCTGAAGACATTCCGCCATTTAGCCTATTCAGTATTTCATTCGCGGCCACATCGATACTTGAAACATTATTAACATAGGGGGAATTACAATTTCTGAAACGAAGAGCATTACCCCAGCAATTTTTAAAGATGCAATTGCGTACTATCGGATGATAACTACCCCATGTGTCAAGCATCGTGGTGCCACAACTATAAGGTGTAGGATGTGGGCCAACACCCATCGTTGCATACGTATTGCCGCCTTTATTCGCCTGCTTTGTGTAGTCAAAGGTAAAACCTTCAACAATGAATGATGGAAATAAATTCCCGCGCCCATAGCTAGATGGATCTGTGCCGAATTGAATTAATGTTGTTTCAGAGGTGTAGTTAGTAGTAGTAATATCAACCGGAATCGGATCAACATTTTCCCATATGACGGTTGTTCCATAACCAAATATTCTAAACGACGGTCCATTCATGTTGTTGTTGGCGTAGCGCATGGTGCCAAAATTGACAGTCCCCGACGGAAAAATTAAACTTCCACCATGTGTTATGATATAATCAAAAGAAGCTTTTACATAATTTCCCCGGTCGATACCATCACCTGTGACGCCAAACCATCTGGCGTCAATGTCTCCAGTTAGGGCTCTTTTCCATATATAATTATCGTTTACCCTAAAAATAGTGCCACCATCGTCAGCTGACGTTGTGTTAGCAGTATAAATAAGTTCTCCGCCTCCACACTGCAACCCGGTAAAATAAGATGCCAAAGATACTCTTGTGCCCAATACGGATGTTGTTATTCGTAGGGTGGCAACGCTGTCTACTTGGCCAATTAAAGACAAACCTGTGCTTGATGACAGTTTAAGCGCCAGATCCGCGGAATCATCGGCAATCCAAGCCCCGGACCGGTATACCTTGTAAATATTATCCGTCGTGTTGAAATACTGGTCGCCCTCGTTTGCTGTGGCAGGGTCGGTGGCAGCGGGAGCCAAAATATGCACCGTCTTTGCTTCATCTGCCGCAAAACGGGCTTCAACTGTGCCAGAACTGGTATTGACGAGGGTACCGCCATTAGATGATGACAGTTCACTCGACAGAGCGCCTATAGCGGCTGTCATTTCCTCTTGGGTAACGAGGTCGTTGTATTCTTCCGCTGTGGGGATGACACCGGTGACTGATGTTGGCATAGCCTGCCTCCTGATGGTACTTCTGATGAATGCAAAACCTCCCGTCAAGAGAGGCTCCGCTTTATGATACAGACAATATACTGTATATATTTACAGGTTATACCACCAAAAATGTTTTGTGAAGACAGTAAATATTGTATTTTAGTATATTATTGATTTATATTTACTTTTTTTTGAGGTTTACTAGACTTCCAGACATGAAGATTCAATTTAACTTCAGAACCATCACCTGCGATGTTTTGGCTGCAAACCCAAAAGGCCTGTTTATCAAAGCGAGGTGGGTTGAATTGTCTCTGTGATGGTGGATGCATTTGGCCATGAGTTGAACTCACTTAGGACTGTGTACGGTTCAAACGCGGGCGCAGTGTGGCTAACGAACCGACGTTGGACTGTCTAAACAAAAACGACGAATATCCAAAAAGGATCCAGCAATCGTTCGGCTTCGACGGCATAGACACAGCCCTTGGAAACAGGGCGGGGGCCAGCTATCTTGGCGGCTTGCTTACAATGCATGGACTTTTACTTTCAATGAGATACAATAAGGAAATCAATTTTTTTATTACCTTGATATGAATAGATTATTTTATCGTTATGTATCCGTTGGGATAGTTAACACACTAATACACTGGGCGGTTTTTGCAATAATCCGCCATGAGTTTACGAACAATCAAGCGATATGCAATTTTATCGGCTTCGGTTGCGCCGTGACGTTTTCATTCTTTGCCAACGCAAAATTTACCTTTAAGCGCGAATCTACGGTAAAACGCTACATTCTCTTTGTAGGCTTCTTGGGAATGATGAGTATAGTTTTCGGTCTGATAGCAGATACGCTAAATATCCAAGGATTATATACTCTTATCTCCTTCTCTGTATTCAGTTTGGTTTGTGGTTTCCTCTATTCAAAATATGTTGTTTTTAAGGAAGTCACTGAATAATGTGTTTTTTGCCACATGAGCACTCATGTGGCAAACGGGTTTATATTTTAGTGTACATTTTGCAATAAGTTGATGCTTAACTTGTTTTTGATTTTCTTAAACCTTGCCATCAATACTTTTTTATGAGTTGTTTTTTTAAGAAATTTTTTGTCATTCCGTTGACAAAATCGGGTGCTCGGGCTTCTGTCAAGGCAACCAGCACTTTGCTCCATTCCACCCTCGACCAGCAAATCTTCCCCCGATAAAGCAATATTTTCTCAACAAACTACATACCGCTTCCACCAAGAAAAGAACACATCGCTAATTAAGAAAAATTTTATGGAAATAAATACCAATCAACTCATTATAGTGACCGGAGGGCCGGATTCAGGGAAAACCACTCTCATTAATAAACTCCATAAAATGGGATATGCATGTACCGTGGAATCTGGTAGAGGCGTTATACAAGCTCAGGTAGCCATCGAAGGACAGGCATTGCCGTGGAAGAATCCCTTGTTATTTGCTGAATTCATGCTGAGTTGGGAAAAACACTCATGGTATCTTGCAGCCCAAATGGGCACGCCGGTCTTTTTTGATCGAGGCATCCCGGATGTAGTAGGTTATTTAAATCTTCTCGAAATTCCGGTACCGGCACATATAATAAACGCAGTGATGAGATTCCGCTATAGCGCCAAAGTCTTTATTGCGCCTCCCTGGCCAGAAATTTTTGTGCAGGATGCCGAGCGAAAACAGACTTTCAACGAGGCCGTGCTAACCTACGACTCCATGTGCCAAGCTTACACAAAATATAGCTATGATTTAGTAGAAATTCCCCGCGTGCCTGTAGCCGACAGAGCAGAGTTTATTTTATCAGAAATATCAAAAGAGTATTGAGTGCTTATTATGGAGTTATATATTATTAAATAATAGAATTTCTTTCTAGTGTTTTGTATTAAAATTTTTTACGAGCCAATATTATCTTATCATACCACCTAATATTATAGGACATAAATTTATGCATTTATATATTCGGCAGAAAGAGTAATCAAAAAGAAAGTGATTAAATTTGTATAAATAATACCCCTTTGATATAATCATTCGATATGAGAATTTTGGGAGGTCATAATGCTGCCAACATTAAATTTTATCAATGAGTTACTTCATATTTTCCATCATCTGTTTTAGCGTGAGGTTGTAAAATACAGATTTACTTAAATCATTGAAAAACATAATATGCCAATTGTGGACAAAAATGGCTTAGACCTCAAAATCAATGTGATTTACATGCATAAAACGCTTCGGCAAATATCGATGATAATTTCTCTCTACGCAAAATCTCTTGAAATCATCGAAGTGGTTCACATTAACTTTATAATATAGCTCTTGCATATAATTCTCGACAGTGCGTGTTGCTAGATTAAGTCTGTCTGCAACTGCTTTCACTTTCATCCCCCGCAATCTGAAGAACATAATTTCACATTCACGCTCAGTAAAAAAATCATCAGGTTTATTCAATAACAACGAACCCGGCATATGTCCTTTTATATAATCATTTATAGTGTAGATTTCCAATTTTTTGATATATCCGAACATGCCGACATATTCATTGTTATCATTATAAAATGGCAACTTATTCACGACATACGGATAGTCAATAGCCAGCGGATGAAATTCAAGGGTAGACAGTCGTTGCTCCGTTTTAAAAACCTGCTTGTCTTGCTTGGCAAATTCTTCAGCGGCATTATCAAATTCGACGAGTTTAGATTTAATCTCTACGTCTCGCTTTCCAATGATATCGGCGCTTGAGTTGACGCCGTAAACCTTCATCAAAGATGAGTTCGCATAAATAAAACGCGATTCTAAATTCCTTATACCACAGGGTTCTGGCATTAGGTCACACATTTTTATCAACGAATTGGGCAGATATACCTCAGGAATTATTTCGTTTTTCATTGTTATACTTTCCATAAAAAATATAATATGTAACGTCACATGTCTAGACTGCTTTCAGCATATTACTTTATCAAAGTGTGTGTAACTGCACTTTAGAATAGCCAAGAAAAATTTTTGATAGAAGATGATGACATTGTGTTATAGCTTACAACTATTTACCTGAGGACTTTACTGCTGAATAAAGTTATTATTGCACTCAGTATTTTTTTGTCCAACTCCTCCGACAACAGAGCGGTAGTTCACAACTTATTGATATTCAGACTGGGTAATTGTCCTTTTCCCCTCTGTTCTGGAACACGTAAACACAATCAGTGCGTTCACTTTCCATAATTTGAGGGTATAAAGAACGCCGGAATCAATAATGATTTTGGCCGGATAGTTACCGATGGACGCGGCGTAGGCTTCATTACCTTTATTCCGGCATTCATTAAAATCCATCATGGTGTCATCAATGGTTATCGCCGGACCTACCTTGGGCAGCTTTCCTTTTGAGTACATTGTATTGAGATTTTCTTTCGTATAGGTAACGCCGGCGAAAGCAGGTACTGTTAAGACGGATAATAACAATCCGAGCATCAATGTCTTCATAAGAGTTTTCCCGGGAAAATTTTTCACATCATAACATCCCATGGCGAAACCGCCAGTTAGCACGTTTGCGGGATGGCATTGCACAACATTCATGGCCCAGCCGTAAACCCATTTCTTGTCACTGTTACCTTAGATCCCCCTGCCCCATAGTGGTGTTGCGCAAAAGTACCTTCATGGCCTGGCCGCCAGCTCGTTAACTTGCGGCATCAGGCGGCCTTCACAAAATTTTTATGAACAGGTAACGATATGAGTCAACGTTTAGATTACTTTAAGCTGTCTGCCGGATTTGCCGGAAAATACCTCGACTTTAATATGACCCTGGCAGCAAAACCCGTCATTCAAGAATTCAGCCATCTGGTGACCATCAGAGCCTCACAGTTGAATGGCTGCGGGTTTTGCCTCGATATGCATGTCAAGGAAGCGAAAATACACGGTGAGCGCGAACTGCGTCTGTACCATATAGCCATCTGGCGCGAATCTCCCTTGTTTACTCCAAGGGAAAAGGCGGCGCTGGCTTGGACCGAAGCCTTGACCATTCTTCCGCCTCAGGGTATTGACGACGATATTTATCAATCGGTGCGAGCGCAGCTATCCGAAGAGGATATATCAGATCTCAGCTTTTTGATCGTTGCTATCAATGGTTGGAACCGCCTGAATGTGGCATTCAGAACGGTACCGGGATCTGCGGATGCCGCGTACGGTTTGAATAAAGCCGGGCTTAATTAAAAATAGCATTATTAAACTTTTGTTTAAAAATTATCAATTTAATTGATCATTTGCCTGTAAATGCGTGTTTGTTCAAAAATAATTTGTGATATGCGTCACATAAACTTGATTTTATGTGACGCGGATCATACTATTAGGTCCGTGGACAACATTCATGTTACATTGCCTCAGAGGCCGGACAGATGAAATTACGTAATCTATTGAAAAAGATGCTGGCGTCCTATCTTAACACCGTTAAAGATGTGCCGCCTGGCGCGATGTTTTAAACACTACGCGTATAAAAAAAGCTGCTGCGGCAGCTTTTTTTATGTCTTGGGATCTGAAGCATAAATTTCATTAAGCTACCCGGCTGAATCTCTTCAGGTGATAAGCTGGGGAAAGGATAATGTCAGGGCCAGCCCTCTCTTCCAAGCGGCTATTATGGCGCCCTTTTGCTCGCGGTCACCCATGGAGTGCGTTATGCGTCTGTTTATAGCGGTCTTTTTTTGCTTACTGGTATTCCAACCTGCATGGTCAAAACAACCGTCGTCGAATTCGCCAGTGATCAGCAGCCGGCAAAATAACGATTTGATTGAACAAGGAGAATATATCAATAGCGCCGGCCAGCAAATTCACCAGCCAGCCCATAGCAAATCAGGTAAGGTTCCTTCCGGCGCGTCGGCGAAATGCCGCGATGGCGCCTTTAGTTTCAGCACGCACCGCCGGGGAACGTGCTCCGGCCATCGCGGCGTTGCGCAATGGCTGAATTGATCGACTGCTTATTCAGTTTTCTCGGTATGAACTTCCTCACCATTCACTTCAACAAACTGTGAGACCGAGATCAACCGGACAAAATGGGCCAACAGCAAATCAACATCCGTCTGCAGTATCTCTTCGCTGGCGCTGGCCGCGGAAAGTATGGCTTTTTCAATATTGGTCGCCATCACCGGTGAACTGCCTTTACTCACCGTTAGCATTAAAGCGGCTAATAGAAGAGACTGTGCCTCGACTTGCGCTATCAGATCCTTGGTGGCGGCATCAACTTTTGCCAATTTTCTCAGGATATCAATGACAAGATTTTGCATATTATTTTTCTCGAAAAAAAAGGCGGCAACGACACTGTTACAACCCAAACATAGCGTGATCATGATACTCGTTTAATGATTAAGATCACATCTCTTGACTGTAAGTATTCACATCAAAGCTCTCCCCATCACCAGCTCCGTCCGGTTGCACTCCCTTTCGCGAAGATGTACCTCTGCTGGAAACTTCACAAAACATTAAATTATCTTATGTAATAAGGTCCACTTATCCTATCTCCGGAACAGCTTTTCAGGCGGCATCAAAGAGCGCCAGCGATAAAGACCTATCTCCAGGCGAGTTTTTAACAATTCGCCTTTAATGGTTTTTTTTCGGCGAAGAAAAGGTGATGCCTTGAGCGATGAGAAGGTCTAAAAGATGTTATATGACGCTATAAATTTAACAAAAGTTTATCCGCCGGGCCGATAAAAAGGATAGGTAAAAAATAAAAGATGGATCAGGTTAAGCAGAAAATGAAACAATGTCGCAATCCATAATTTGCCGCTCCATAACCAGGCCAAACCATAAATATTTCCGCCCAGCAGAGTCGCCAGGCAGAGCAGTGCAAACATGCTCAAAACCAGTCCTGCCCAATAAAACCAGCGTGGATGAGTCGGCACCGGTCTTGATAACAATGTGGGCATACATGCCAGGAGCAAGGCCATGAAAAAAACAGCCGCGGTGATTCTCCGATCCAATCGAAGGAAGGCTCCGCAGGTGAGTGCAGCGGCCAGAAGTACCCACATAGCGTCGCGTCCTATTGGATGATAAAAAACGAAACGCGGTTCGCTGGATACGACCGCACCATAGAGGTTTTGGCTTATTAATATAATTTTTCGATTTTATCATTTGATTCCCCCCCTTATTGCATCGCACGAAGACGGGCCCATCAATGATGTGGGATGAATTCTAAACCAGACGACAATACTGCTCTTCAGGGGTTGGATTTCTGCGTAAGGTATTGTTTATGCTGCTGAGATGAAGTCTGACAGGAATATATTTCAGGCTCAACCGGGCATAGCCCGGTTTCAATATTCTTATAATGCCTGATCGGCGACGTGTTTAGCTGAGCTGGGTTTCAATTGCCCGTCGGCACGGAACATGGCTTTGATACCCCGCACCGCCTGCCGGATACGATCCTGGTTCTCAATCAAGGCGAACCGGACGTGGGTATCGCCGTAATCGCCAAAACCGATACCGGGGGAAACGCAAACCTTGGCTTCCGACAACAATTTTTTGGCAAATTCCAGCGATCCCATGGCAGCATAATGTTCCGGGATTTTCGCCCAGACATACATGGAGGCCTTGGGATTATCCACCATCCAGCCCGCCTCGTGCAGGCCGCGCACCAGCACGTCCCTGCGCTGGTGATATTGCTCGACAATATCCAGCACGCACTGCTGATCCCCCTCCAGCGCGGCGATGGCGGCAACCTGCAGCGGGGTGAAGGTACCGTAATCGTGATAGCTTTTGATGCGTGCCAACGCATTCACCAGTTCGGGGTTGCCCACCATAAACCCGATACGCCAGCCCGCCATATTGTAACTTTTTGACAGGGTGAAAAATTCCACCGCAATCTCTTTCGCGCCCGGCACCTGCATAATGGAAGGCGCTTTCCAACCGTCATACACGATATCGGCATAGGCCAGGTCATGGACCACCAAAACCCCATACTGGCGCGCCAGCGCCACCACCCGCTCGAAGAAATCCAGTTCGACGCATTGGGCGGTGGGATTCGAGGGAAAGCCCAGAATCATCATTTTGGGGGTGGGGATACTTTCGCGGATAGCCCGTTCCAGCTCGCGGAAGAAATCTACGCCTTCCACCAACGGCACCGAGCGCACCTGGGCGCCGGCGATAACCGCGCCATAAATATGAATAGGGTAGCTGGGATTGGGCACCAGCACCGTGTCGCCATGATCAAGGGTGGCCAGCATCAGGTGGGCCAGTCCTTCTTTGGACCCGATAGTGACGATGGCTTCGCTGTCCGGATCGATATCCACCGCATAGCGATCGGCATACCAGCGAGAAATCGCGCGCCGCAGACGCGGAATGCCCCGCGAGGTTGAATATCCGTGGGTATCTTCGCGTTTAGCCACCGTACAGAGTTTTTCGACTATGTGCGGCGGCGTCGGCCCGTCGGGATTACCCATGCTGAAATCGATGATATCTTCACCGCGACGGCGCGCCGCCATTTTCAACTCGGAAGTGATATTGAATACATAAGGGGGGAGACGTTCGATGCGTGTAAAACGCCGTGATGAACCGGATTCGGCCATAATATCCTCAATGTACGTTAGCGCCCGGACCATCCGAGCGACGCTGACCCTTTTTGGGTCTGTTTGAGAACCTATCTCAATGCCGGTCGGAATACAATGCTTAATCGTCCATACCGGCATTACAGGATAACCCTCGACCCTTCTTGTTCGCAGACAGTGAATAAGGTTGTGTTAACCTCGGATTCGGTTTCTATCCTGCTTCTTTTGCCGTGAGGGGTAGAACTAATTGCTGTACCGATACAGGAGATTAGGTTGTAAAAGCGGTAATATATTTTTTAGCCGTTTTTAAATTTCCCCTTTTTACCTCTTTTAACCGCCACTGCCCGGCAATAATCACCGAAATATAACTTCCTCTTTATTTTACTCAGGTTTCCTCAAATAAGATTTTTGACACCAGCGCCGAAGGCGGCGCGGGTGAAACGTTGACCGACTATTGCTAATATGAACCGGCGGCGGCGCGGGTGGAACATTGATCGCCTATTGCTTATAGTAGCTACAGCATTTATCGAGTTACCGGGACGGGGATGTGAAAGAGATGTTTGATATGCTGCTGGCGGTGTATGAACGCGCGGCATTAATGTTGATTTGTTTGTTCTTACTCACCAGAACCCGGCAATTCCGACAATTGTTGCAAAAAGAGCAGCATACCCGCCAGGAATTGCTGGCGGTTACCGCCATTTTTTCCCTGTTCGCCATTTTCAGCACCTATTCCGGTATCCATGTGGAAGGATCGCTGATTAACGTGCGGATCATCTCGGTCATGTCCGGCGGCATCCTGTTCGGCCCCTGGGTCGGCATCACCACCGGCATCATCGCCGGGGTACATCGTTATCTTATCGATATTAACGGTCCGACGTCGGTTCCTTGCCTTATCAGTAGCGTGGTGGCCGGGTTCGTTTCAGGTTATATCAAATTAAAGATCATCAAGGAGCACCGCTGGGGTATCGGCATCATCGGCGGCATGCTCTGTGAGTGCCTGACCATGCTGCTGGTTGTACTGTGGGCACAGCCAATGTCGTTGGGACTGGACATCGTATCGAAGATTGCGATGCCGATGATCCTGGGCGGCGTCAGTATCGGCATGATTGTGCTGCTGGTGCAGGGGGTGGAAGACGAGAAAGAAGTGATTGCGGCGCGGCAGGCCAAATTGGCCCTGGATATCGCCAATAAAACGTTGCCCTATTTCCGGCATATCAACAGTGACTCCCTCAATACCGTTTGCGATATTATCCGCACCGATATCAGGGCCGACGCGGTGGCCATCACCAACGAGCACAATATCCTGGCCTATGTGGGCGTCGGCGCCGAATTTTATAATATCGGTCATGAAATCATCAGCGAAATGACCAAAGAAAGCATCCAAAGCGGTAAAATCACCATCAAAAACAACGATGAGGCGGAGCGTACCCCGCAAATTCATTCTCTGATCATCATTCCCCTTTGGGAAAAGGGCGTCGTGACCGGTACATTAAAGATTTATTATCGCCATGCCCATCAGATTACCAATTCCCTAAAAGTCATGGCCATCGGCCTGTCGCAGATTATCTCAACCCAAATAGAGGTTTCGCGTATCGAACAGCTGCGGGAAATGGCCGACCAGGCTGAGCTAAGGGCGCTGCAAAGTAAAATCAATCCACATTTTCTGTTTAATGCCCTGAACGCCATTTCATCGTCCATCCGTATCAATCCGGACACCGCCCGGCAGCTTATTATCAATCTCTCCCGATATCTGCGTTATAACCTCGAGCTTAATGATGCCCAAATCGATATCAAGAAGGAGCTTTATCAAATCCAGGATTACGTCGCCATCGAGCAGGCGCGGTTCGGCAGCAAACTGAGCATCATTTACGATATTGACGAGGAATTGTCATTCAGCATTCCCAGTCTATTGATCCAGCCCCTGGTGGAAAACGCTATTGTGCACGGTATCCAGCCTTGCCGGGGTAAAGGGGTAGTGGTGATTTCCATCAGGGATGATGGCGAGCGTGTTCGCATCTCGGTGAAGGATACCGGTAACGGCATCAGCGAAGAGGTGATTGAGCAGGTGAAGCGCAACGAATTACCGGGAAAAAGAATCGGCCTGCTGAACGTGCACCATCGCGTATTGTTATTATACGGTGAAGGTCTTCATATTTGCCGCCTTGAGCCAGGCACTGAAATCTGGTTTTTTATCCCACATAACAGCAGTAAGTTGGCCGCCTGACCGGTGGGATTTATTGTTCAAAGTAAGCGAGACAGTATGAAAGCCGTTATTGTCGAAGATGAGTTTTTATCGCAGGAGGAGCTAAGCTATCTCATCCGTAAACACAGCAGCCTGACCATTGAAGCCACCTTTGAAGACGGCCTGGACGTTCTGCGCTATTTACAGGGCCATGAGGTGGATGTGATTTTTTTGGATATCAATATTCCCTCCCTGGACGGGGTATTGCTGGCGCAAAGCATCAGCAAATTTGTTCACAAGCCGCAGATCGTCTTTATCACCGCTTATAAGGAGCATGCGGTGGAAGCCTTTGAGCTCGAGGCTTTCGATTATATCCTCAAGCCTTATCAGGAATCGCGCATTGTCACCATGCTGCAAAAACTGGAGGCATTGTTTGCCGCTCCCGCCGCAATAACCGCCAATAGTATCGATTCATCCACCGGCCGCCATTCCATTAATTTGCTCAAAGACGAGCGCATCATCGTTACCGATATTAATAATATTTACTACGCCGCGGCGCAGGAAAAAGTGACGCTGGTGTATACCCGCCGGGAAACCTTCACCATGCCGATGGTGATCACCGAATTTTGCACCCGGCTGCCAGAAGCGGTTTTCTTCCGCTGTCATCGCTCTTACGTGGTGAATTTGATGAAAATTCGCGAAATCGTCCCGTGGTTTAATAATACCTATCTGTTACGGTTAAACGATCTGGATTTTGAGGTGCCGGTGAGCCGGAGCAAGGTCAAAGCCTTCCGGCAGCTAATGAGGTTGTGAATAAATCAGACAGCGCCAAATATCAAGTGAGCGCGTGTTAAAGGGAGATCCGGCCAACACCGATGCTCGAGCCAAACGTGTTAAAGGGAGAGCTTGCCGATGGGTCGAAGCGTGCGTGGGTTTTCCGCCCGCCGGAGCGCCCATGGCACGCTAGGCCCGCCAACACCGATGCTCGAGCCAAACGCGTTAAAGGGAGAGCTTTGCCGATGGGTCGAAGCGGGCGTGGGTTTTCCGCCCGCCGGAGCGCCCATGGCACGCTAGGCCCGCCACCACCGATGCTCGAGCCAAACGCGTTAAAGGGAGAGCTTGCCGATGGGTCGAAGCGGGCGTGGGTTTTCCGCCCGCCGGAGCGCCCATGGCACGCTAGGCCCGCCAACACCGATGCTTGAGCCAAACGCGTTAAAGGGAGAGCTTGCCAGCGACTAAAGTTCGCTGCCCATCAACTGCCGCAAATGGGCGCCGGCGCCCAGCAGGCCCGGTTGCTCATGGGTAATGAGATAAACCGGAATGGCGGACAGGTAACTTTTAAAACGGCCTTTGTCTTCGAAAGCCGCCCGAAAACCGGAAGCGCGAAAAAAGTCCTTGAACCGCGGCACCAGACCGCCGGCAATATAAACCCCGCCAAAGGTGCCCATGCTCAGGGCAAGATTACCGCCGAAGCGGCCCATGATTTCACAGAACACCGATAACGCGCGGCGACAATCGGCATCGGCGCCGTCAATAGCCCTATCCGTGACCTGCGACGGATGTAGATCTTCCGGTACCCGACCATCGGCTTTCACCAGGCTGCGGTAGATATTCACCAGCCCCGGTCCGGACAATACCCGTTCGGTTGAGACATGTCCCCGTTCGGCGTGCAGCTGGGCCAGAATAGCGATTTCATCGTCGCTGCCGGCGGCAAAACCCACATGGCCGCCCTCGCCGGGCAGGCTTATCCAGTGCTTGTCCTGGAGCAGTAAATGACAGACACCCAGTCCGGTGCCCGCGCCGTAAACCACTATCGGTCCGGGCTGTGCCTCGCCGCCGCCGAATTGCTCGACGTCGGCCTCACCTAGTACCGGTACCGCCATCGACACGGCGGTGAAATCATTGATAACTTCCAACCGCGCCAAACCGAGGTTCGCTTTCATCTCTTTGATGGAGAAGGTCCAGGAATTATTGGTCATCTCCACCCGATCGCCGGTAATGGGACAGGCAATGGCGATACAAGCTTCGGAGGCGGCAACCTTTTGCGCCTCCAGAAAGTGCCGGATCACGGCTTCAAGAGTGCTGTATTCCTGGGAAGAATAGGTGTGGATATGGGAAATGGTCCCGCTGTCCATATCGCACAATGCCAATCGGGCATTCGTCCCGCCGACATCACCCACCAGGGCGTATTTTGTCATTATATTCAAGGCTCCACTCACTTTGCACATTGCCGTAGGGCGTACATCTGACAATAAGTATAAATAATAAAATAATGATACCAGTTATAATGACCATTGCTATATGTTGGCAAAGCTTTAAATGGGATCGACCTTGTAACCACTATCCTTCGTCCCCCAGTGCAAACGCCACGGCCGAGGCGGCATGAATGGCGGTGGTATCGAACAAAGGTACGGTGGCGTCCTCCTGACTGATTAACAATCCTATCTCGGTGCAACCCAGAATAAGCCCTTCAATGCCCTGGCTTTCGAGTTTGGCGATGATATGTCCATAAGCCTCACGGGATTCGGAATGTATCCGGCCACGGCATAACTCCTCGAAAATTACCCGGTGAATAATGCCGCTGTCATGGTCATTCGGAACCACCACCTCGATGCCGTGGGATTGCGCCAGCCGTTGGCGGTAAAAATCTTCTTGCATCGTGAAGCGGGTACCCAGCAACCCCACCCGCCGTAATCCCCGCCGGGATATTACCCGGCCGGTGGCATCGGCGATATGCAGCAGCGGCAGTGAGCAAGCCTGTTCTATATTATCCGCCACTTTATGCATCGTGTTGGTACATAACACAATAGCTTCCGCGCCCGCCTGCTGTAATGCCACCGCTTTGTCCGCCAGCAGTTGTCCGGCCTGCCGCCACTCTCCTTTGGCCTGCATTTGGGCGACCACGGCAAAATCCACGCTGCAAAGCAGCAGGCTGGCGGAATGCAATCCGCCGAGCCGCTCGCTGATCCCCTGGTTGATCAAGCGGTAATAAGGTAGTGTGGATTCCCAGCTCATGCCGCCGAGCAGTCCGAGTGTCTTCATGTCGCTGTCCTTTGATTTGGCGTCGGTATTCAGCCCGGGCGGACACTCCGTCACGGAAAAAATAATTTAACTGAATGTATACTTGTCACATGTTGAGTTCAATGTCCGCGTCGGCTTGAATTAAAAGCATTGAAAATTGTGATCGCCTCCCGTGCGTTGGCGGTCAATAATGGCTACCCTACCGTCCCGCTTAATGATTTGAGGATCTTGTATGGTTTATTTGGCCAGTCCAACCCGTTATGAGGACATGATTTATCGTCGCTGCGGTACCAGCGGCCTAGAGCTTCCGGCGGTTTCACTCGGGCTGTGGCATAATTTTGGCGATATAACCCGGTTTGAAAACAGCCGCAATATGGTGCGGCGCGCTTTCGATCTAGGCATAACCCATTTCGACCTTGCCAATAATTACGGACCGCCTCCCGGTTCGGCGGAAGAAAATTTCGGTCGTTTGCTGCGCGAGGATTTACATCCCTACCGCGATGAGCTAATCATTTCCACCAAGGCAGGTTACACCATGTGGCCGGGACCTTACGGCGACTGGGGATCAAAAAAATATCTGGTGTCAAGTCTTAACCAGAGCCTACGGCGTATGGGCCTTGATTACGTGGATATTTTTTATCATCACCGTCCCGATACCGCCACGCCGCTGCTGGAGACCATGACAACCCTCGATCTGCTGGTGCGCCAGGGCAAGGCATTGTATATCGGGCTGTCGAATTATCCGGCGGAACTGGCCAGGCAGGCATTCAAGATTTTGCGGGACCTGGGCACGCCTTGTCTGATACATCAGCCGAAATATTCCATGTTCGAGCGGTGGGTGGAACCGGAATTACTGGATGTTCTGGCGGATACCGGCGTCGGATCCATTGCCTTTTCTCCCCTGGCGGGCGGTCTGCTTACCGACCGTTATCTGGAGGGTATTCCGGAAGATTCACGGGTGGCCGCCGGCAGTCATTTCCTCACCAAGGAACGCCTGGATAACCGGACAATGGACAAAGTGCGTCGGTTGAACGCTATCGCCCTCACCCGTGGACAGAAGCTGTCGCAAATGGCCCTGGCCTGGATACTGCGTGGCGATCGGGTGACGTCGGTACTTATCGGCGCCAGCAAGCCGGAACAAATCGATGATGCGGTGGGCATGTTGTCCAATCGCGAATTCAGCGAAGAAGAACTCAGTCAGATAGACGCCATCCTGGGCTGACGGCGATTGCCGCTTTATTATTAAAATGATGCCGTCAAAAAAAGGCCCGATAAGAATTCGGGCCTTTTTATCGCTTATTGCCGCGCCATAACTTATTCCAGCGCCGTGCAAACCAGCAGGTAAATATTCAGCGATATCACCACTACCACAATACACCAGCCGATAATTTTGACCAGCCGGGTGTTGACCATCTCGTTCATCAGTTGGCGATTGCCGGTAAAAACCAACAGCGGAACCAGCGCCAGGGCAATGCCGAAACTCAGCAGCACCTGACTTAACACCAGGATATGGGTGGGATCCAATCCGGCCATGATAACAATAAAGGAAGGCAGCATGGTGACCAGGCGACGTACCAGCAGCGGAATATGAAAATGAACAAACCCTTGCATCACCACTTGCCCGGCCATGGTTCCCACCACGGTGGAAGAGAGCCCGGCCGCCACCAGACTGAGGCCGAACACCGTCGCCGCGGTATGGTTTAATAACGGCGTCAGGGTCAGATAAGCCTCGCCCAGGTCGGAAATACCGGTATGGCCGCTGAAATGGAAGGCCGCCGCCGCGGTGGCCATCATCGCCAGATTCACAAACCCGGCGGTGGTCATGGCGATAGCCACATCCAGTTTGGTGGAGGAATAGCGTTGGGCTCGAGTTCCTTTCAAGGCGTTCTGCGTCAGGGACGAGTGCAGATAAATAACATGGGGCATAATGGTCGCACCCAACACCCCGGCCGCCAGGAACACCGAGTCGGCATTCGGCAGGGTGGGAATCAGCATGCCCCTGCCCAGTTCGGCGACGTTCGGCTGGGAAAAAAACAGTTCAGCGATATAGGCGGCGGCGACAAACACCAGCAACCCGCCAATCACCACTTCCAGCGGTTTTTGGCCGCGATGTTGCAACATGAGGATCAGGAAGGTGGCGATGCCGGTCAATACCGCGCCTTGCAGCAGCGATACCCCCAGCAGCATCTTGAAGCCTATGGCGGCGCCGACGAATTCCGCCACGTCGGTGGCCATGGCAATAATTTCCGCTTGGATCCAATACGCCCACACCGCCGGACGCGGAAAGCGGTCACGAATATGCTCCGCCAGGTTTTTGCCCGTCGCGATGCCCAGTTTTGCCGAAAGCAATTGGATAAGCATGGCCATAAAATTGGCCCAGACCACCACCCAAAGCAAACGGTAGCCGAAGCTGGCTCCTGACTGGATATTGGTGGCGAAATTACCGGGATCAATGTAACCGATGGCGGCGATAAACGCCGGACCGAGCAGGGATAGTTTGATCTTTCGCCCGGAGCGGTTCACCTCATCAACGGTTCGGCTATTCAGCATATCGGTTACCCTTATGATCCATCGAGTCAGCTTCATCGTACCCAAACGATAATAATTATCAAGTGCATTTGGAACGTTTCAGCTTATCTCTGTGATAGATGACGATGATGAGCATATGGGGCGTTAATAACTCAACCTGATGACAGTTCCATCCCGCATTGGAGATGATGTAGAGCGTTTTTTCGGCTACTACCAAATGTTAGCACATCAAAAACATAGCTGACTACAATTATAACAATTTTTTTAATTACGTATCTAACGAACAGCTTAGGCATACGGCTGCTAGATGATTTTTCTATATTTGCAACTTATAACTCGTTTTTAATGCTGTCGTTCCATAGAATAAGCGGCGAATTATTGCATAGCTTACGATTGGAGCATTTATGTCCCGGATTTTTCATTTCATTCTCGCCCTGGTGGTCGTGGCGATTTTAGCGTTAGCCGTTAGTCGCGATCGCAAAAACATCAGACTGCGCTATATCGCTCAATTGCTGGTGATCGAGATTTTGCTTGCTTATTTCTTCCTCAATTCATCCGTAGGATTGGGGTTCGTTCAGGGTTTTTCCGCACTATTTGATAAATTATTGGGCTATGCCGCCGAAGGGACCGGCTTTGTTTTCGGCAATATGAATAAACAGGGGCTGGCATTCTTCTTCCTGAATGTGTTATGCCCGATTGTTTTTATCTCCGCGCTTATCGGCATTTTACAACATATCCGGTTATTGCCCTGGATTATCCGCATCATCGGCACTTTGTTGTCAAAGATCAACGGTATGGGAAAACTCGAATCGTTCAATGCCGTCAGTTCATTGATCCTCGGTCAATCGGAAAATTTCATCGCCTATAAAGATATACTGGGCAAAATGTCCGAACGGCGGATGTACACCATGGCGGCAACAGCCATGTCTACGGTGTCAATGTCCATCGTCGGTGCCTATATGACCATGCTGCAGCCCAAATATGTGGTGGCCGCGCTGGTATTAAATATGTTCAGTACCTTTGTGGTACTGTCGCTGATTAACCCCTACCGGGTCGAGAAGGAAGAAGAACTGCAGATGAGCAATCTGCACGCGGGACAAAGTTTTTTTGAAATGTTGGGGGAATATATCCTGGCGGGTTTTAAAGTGGCGATTATCGTCGCGGCGATGCTGATTGGTTTTATCGCCATTATTTCCGCCATCAATGCGCTTTTTAACGTCATCTTCGGCATCAGTTTCCAAGGGATATTGGGTTATATCTTCTTCCCGTTTGCCTGGGTCATGGGCGTTCCCGCTCACGAAGCGCTGCGGGTCGGCAGCATTATGGCAACCAAACTGGTGTCGAATGAGTTTGTCGCCATGATGGATTTGCAAAAAATAGCCGGCCAGCTGTCGCCGCGTTCGGAAGGGATTCTTTCGGTATTCCTGGTGTCTTTCGCCAATTTCTCCTCCATCGGCATCGTGGCCGGGGCGATTAAAGGCTTGAACGAGCATCAAGGCAATGTGGTTTCGCGCTTCGGTCTCAAGCTGGTCTATGGCTCTACCCTGGTTAGCGTGCTCTCCGCGGCGGTTACCGGGCTGGTCATGTAATAAGAAAGAGAAAATCGTTATCATTAGGGCTGAATGGCCCGTTGGGGTCGGGGCAACTCGACCCTTTTTTTATGGTGATTTTTGTAAACTTCTTTGGCACTTACATCGTGCGTCCGCGGCGCTTCATTAAGACTGCCATGGCACTTCCGTTATTCTTCAATAGTTCGTCCGAAGCCCTTCCATGGTCCTTCAGTAGTGCTTCCTTTGCGCTTCCGTGGTTATTCCGTATGAGTACACACGTAAAAAAACCGGCATAAAGCCGGTTTTTTTACACATTAATTTGGTGGAGCTAAGCGGGATCGAACCGCTGACCTCTTGCATGCCATGCAAGCGCTCTCCCAGCTGAGCTATAGCCCCAACATACTGCTTTTTCAGAATAACGACGTAAACCAACCAAACGATTGGTGGAGCTAAGCGGGATCGAACCGCTGACCTCTTGCATGCCATGCAAGCGCTCTCCCAGCTGAGCTATAGCCCCGTTCCAGACATATCGTATCCTGTGGACGGGGCGCATGATATGAAACCCGGCAAACGGTGTCAACGGCTAAATGTGTTTAACGCATCAAACGCTGAAAAAGCCGCCAAATCAGCGGCTCCGAACCGGCTTATTGTTCACGCCGGGTAATAAACTCCAGGGCCATATCGATTCGCGCCAGGGTACGGGTCCGGCCAACCGCATGCACCGTCACATCCAATGCCGGCGATTGGCTGGCCCCGGTAACGGCGACCCGCAGCGGCATCCCCACCTTGCCCATACCCACTTCAAGCTCCGCGGCGGTCTGCTCGATGGCCTGATGTATCAACTCCGGCGTCCAGTCAGCCAGCGCGGCCAGTTTGCCCCGGGCCAGTTCCAGCGGCTGCCGGGCAACCGGGCGTAAATGCTTCTTGGCGGCATCGGCATCGAATTGTTCAAAATCCTGATAGAAGTAGTGGCAGGAGGCCGCCATCTCTTTCAGGGTCTTGCAGCGCTCGCCCAACAGGCCGACCAACGCCGTGAGCTGCGGGCCGTTGCGGGTATCGATACCCTCTTGCTCCATATGCCAGAGCAAATGGGTGGCGACGTATTCCGCCGGCAGATGATTAATATAGTGGTGATTAAGCCACAATAACTTTTCGGTATTAAACGCGCTGGCGGATTTATTGATATCCCCCAGGCTGAACAGCGCTTTCATTTCGTCGATGCTGAATATTTCCTGATCGCCGTGGGACCAGCCCAGACGCACCAGATAATTCAGCAGCGCTTCCGGCAGGAAGCCGTCGTCGCGATACTGCATCACCCCCACCGCCCCATGGCGTTTGGAGAGTTTTTTGCCGTCGTCCCCCAGTATCATCGAGACATGGGCGTATTCCGGCACCGGCGCTCCCAGCGCTTTCAGGATGTTTATCTGGCGCGGGGTATTATTGATATGGTCCTCGCCCCGGATAACATGGGTAATCTCCATATCCCAGTCATCGATAACCACGCAAAAATTATAGGTGGGGGAACCGTCGGTACGGCGGATAATCAAATCGTCCAGTTCCTGATTGCTGAACTCGATGGGCCCGCGAATTTTATCGTCAAAAATCACCGAACCCTCTTGCGGGTTGGCAAAACGCACCACGCAGGGCTCGTTCGCTTCATGATGTTCATGGCTGCCGCGGCAATGGCCGTCATAACGCGGTTTTTCCCCGTGGGCCATTTGCTCTTCGCGCAGCGCTTCCAGCCGCTCTTTAGAGCAGTAGCATTTATAGGCCGTGCCTTGTCCAAGCATGTCGTCGATAACCGCGTTATAGCGGTCAAAGCGTTTGGTCTGAAAATACGGCCCTTCATCCCAATCCAGATTAAGCCAATTCATCCCATCCATGATGGCATCAATAGCAGCCTGGGTTGAGCGCTCCAGATCGGTATCCTCGATACGCAGCACGAACTCCCCGCCATGGTGACGGGCGAACAGCCACGAATAAAGAGCGGTACGGGCGCCGCCGACATGCAGATAGCCGGTGGGGCTGGGCGCAAAACGGGTTTTAATTTTCATCAGGGACATTGCCTTAATCACGCTTGGCTGACGGTGGGAAGCGCTGCTTCCAACCGATAATAAAAAGTGGATAATATTCTACCACTCCCCTTCGATTCCTCAACGCCGTTCGACTTTAGCGGCGTTTTTTAGCGATATTCCGGGCGCGACATGCCACTTCTTGACTAATTTTACGACGAACACACTTTTTACTTTCAAAAATCGTTGACTCACTTGGCAGTATCCCTATAATGCGACACCACACGGCGGGGGTGATTAGCTCAGCTGGGAGAGCGTCTCCCTTACAAGGAGAGGGTCGGCGGTTCGATCCCGTCATCACCCACCACTCTTATTTTGGGTGGCTCCGCTGTGAGAAATAGAAGTAATACGCTGTAAGAAGTGGGTGATTAGCTCAGCTGGGAGAGCGTCTCCCTTACAAGGAGAGGGTCGGCGGTTCGATCCCGTCATCACCCACCACTTCTTAAGTCAGTATTGTTTTGATTTTCGGTTTTCAGAAATGGGTGATTAGCTCAGCTGGGAGAGCGTCTCCCTTACAAGGAGAGGGTCGGCGGTTCGATCCCGTCATCACCCACCATTTCTGATTTTTAAGTGGGTCGTTAGCTCAGTTGGTAGAGCAGTTGACTTTTAATCAATTGGTCGCAGGTTCGAATCCTGCACGACCCACCACTTTCAAATGAATCCCCTCCAATAGCAAACTTTCCCAAAACGCTTATATCGCACGTGTCGTGCTGGATGAGAACCTGCGCAGGTTCGAGCCGAGCGAAGCGAGGAAGTCTTAAATCCGCAGAAATTTCTTTTTGCCAACATTTTTAACCTACTGATTTATAATCACATCCTTAGAAAGCATAAAAATACTTGAGATTAAACAACTAAATATCTTGCTATTTAATAGCGAGCTATATAAATTAAATTCCATCGCATATACAACGGCAGAAGGTGAAACAGAAATGATTCCCTTATCACGCCGAGTAAAGGATGTAGGCACAGTTTTATATAGTTAAATAGCACACTATTAGTTTTCATAATACTTAATTGAGAGCAATACAAGAAGCGTACTCGTCGCCTCGGCGGCATCATACTCACCGACAGAAAGAAGGAAATAAAACATGTCCAGATTGACCACGATTTTCACCGCCTCCCTGCTGACCATGGGAATGAGCAGCGCCTTTGCCGCGACCCAGACCCCCGCAGCCGATCGCCAGGTGCAATCATTTTTAAACGTCCTGAACAATTCCGGCGGCAAACCCATGGAACAGCTTTCGCCGAAAGATGCGCGCCAGGTTCTCACTGACGCTCAGGCCAATGCCAAACTGCCGCCGGCCGACGTCTCGGATAAAACCATTACCGTCGGCGGGCAGGAAATCTCGCTGAAAATCGTTAAACCGGTGGGTGCTACCGGCACATTACCGGTATTTATGTTCTTCCACGGCGGCGGCTGGATACTGGGGGATTTCCCCACCCACGAACGCCTGGTGCGTGACCTTGTGGTGGAATCCGGCGCGGCGGCGGTATTTGTGAATTATACCCCCTCTCCGGAAGCGCATTATCCGGTGGCCATTAACCAGGCCTACGCGGCAACCCGCTGGGTGGCGGAACATGGCGATGAAATCGGCGTGGACGGTTCACGACTGGCGGTAGCGGGTAACAGCGTCGGCGGTAATATGGCCACGGTGGTTTCCCTGATGGCAAAAGAAAAAGGCGCGCCGAAGATCCGCTTTGAAGCCTTGATGTGGCCGGTAACCGATGCCAACTTTGATACCGGATCTTACAAGACCTATGCCCAAGGTCATTTCCTGACCCGCAATATGATGAAGTGGTTCTGGGACGCCTATACCAAAGATGCCAAACAGCGCAAGGATATCCATGCCTCGCCGCTGCTGGCCACCGAGGCTCAGTTGAAAGGTATGCCGCCTACATTGATTCAAACCGCCGAACTGGATGTACTGCGTGACGAGGGCGAAGCCTATGGCAGGAAGCTGGATGCCGCCGGCGTTGACGTGACCGTAACCCGCTACAACGGCGTAATCCATGACTTTGGGTTACTGAATCCCTTAAGCCAAGTCCCGGCGGTCCGCTCACAGGTCCTGCAGGCAGCCACCGAACTGAAAACCCACCTGCAATAATCCCACCCCAAGATCGCGGTCGTATGGACCGCGATCTTCAAGTGAAAGTCTAATAGCACTGAAACTTAAACCAGACGTGTTAAAGGGAGACCGTGCTGATGGGGCCGAAGCGGGCATGGGTTTTCTGCCCGACAGAGCGCCCCACAGCATGGTAGGCCCGCTAACACCGATCATGCAACAATCGTGTTAAAGGGAAACCGTGCTGATGGGGTCGAATCGGGCATGGGTTTTCTGCCCGACAGAGCGCCCCACAGCATGGTAGGCCCGCTAACACCGATCATGCAACAAACGTGTTAAAGGGAGACCGTGCCAATGGGGCCGAAGCGGGCATGGGTTTTCTGCCCGACAGAGCGCCCCACAGCATGGTAGGCCCGCTAACACCGATCATGCAACAAGCGTGTTAAAGGGAGACCGTGCTGACGGGGTCGGAGCGGCCATTGTCAGCCGCAAAGCGCCCCATGGCGCGGTTTGCTCGCGCCTGCACCGAGCGTGACAGCGTATACCTAATGCCCGCCACCGCCGCCGGCCTGGGCGGTGAACGGCGGCTTGGCCAGAAATATCACGATGACCAGCGAAAAGAAGATCCAGCCCAGAAGCGTAAAATAATCCACGGTGGACATCATGTAAGCCTGCCCTTCCACCAGCTTATCCAATTGCGCCATGGCCCTCTGGCTGCTGCCTCCCAACTGCGCAATGTAAGACTGCGTATTCTGGCTATAAGGCGTGATATTTTCCACCAGCTGCGCATGATGAAATATTTCCCTGCGCTGCCAGATCCAGGTGGTCAGAGACGACGCAAAACTCCCCCCCAACACCCGCAAAAAGGTCGCCAACCCCGAACCGTCGGCGATCTCCCGCGGCGACAAGCTGGACAGCAGAATACTGGTGGTAGGCATGAAAAACAGCGCGATGCCGATACCCATGAATCCCTGGATCATCGCAATATGATAATAATCCACCATGGTATTAAAATCGGCCCGCATAAAGCACGATACGCCGATCACCAGGAACGACCCCCCCGACAGCAAGCGCAAATCGAACATATGGGCGTAACGCCCCACCAGCGGCGACATAATCACCGGCAACAGACCCATCGGCGCCGCCGCCATCCCGGCCCATACCGGCGTATAACCCAGTTGGGTTTGCAGCCACTGCGGCAACAACAGGTTAATGCCGAAGAAACCGGAATAACCCAACACCAGCGCCAGGGTACCAAAGGAGAAATTCCGGTAGCGGAACAGGCGCAGATTGACAATGGGATGTTTATCGGTGAATTCCCAAATGACCAGCGATATCAGCGAAACAGAAGAAATTAACGTGCCGATAACAATGAAATTGGAACTGAACCAATCGAGATCGTTGCCTTTGTCCAATACCACCTGCAATAACCCGACCCCCAGCACCAACAGCCCAAGTCCGATATAATCGATGGGCTGATGTTCGATTTCTTCCGGCCGTTCCTTCAACTGGGTGAACACCAGCATGGCGGCAAAAATACCGATAGGCACATTGATAAAAAAGATCCACGACCAAGAGTAATTATCGGTAATCCAGCCCCCCGCCAGCGGTCCGATAATGGGTGCCACCACCGTCACCATCGCCAGCAGGGACAACGCCATTCCCCGCTTGGCGGCGGGGTAAATCGACAACAGCAGAGTTTGCGCCATGGGATACAGCGGGCCGGCGAAAAAACCCTGCAACGCGCGGAATATCACCAATTGCGTCATGCTTTGGGAAATACCGCACAGAAACGAAGTGATAATAAACAGTATCACCGAAGCCAAAAACAGCTTGGTCTGGCCGAAACGACGGGACATCCAGCCGGTCAAAGGCAATGCGATGGCGTTGGACACCGCGAACGAGGTGATAACCCACGTCCCCTGATCAGAGCTGACGCCCAGATTGCCGGAAATGGTCGGTAATGCCACATTGGCGATCGTGGTATCCAGCACCTGCATAAACGTCGCCAGCGACAGTCCGATAGTGGCCAAGACCAGGCTGGGCGGACGGAACGATTGATCACTCATGGCGGCCCCGCATTAATTTTGCCCCTGGCCGGCGGTCCGGGCCTGTTCGCCATTTTCATGGATAATGCGCGTCACCAGACTATCCGCCTCAGCCAGCTGATGATCGTACACATCGGTGGCAAAACGCGGTTTTTCCTGTGGGTGTGGTGCCAACACCGGCCCGTCCTGGTTATGCAAATCCACGGTGACATTGGTAGATAAGCCGATACGCAACGGGAACTTGTCCAGATGGTCCGGCTCCAGGCGGATGCGCACCGGTAAACGCTGGACGATTTTAATCCAGTTGCCGGTGGCGTTTTGGGCCGGCAGCAGGGAGAACGCACTGCCGGTACCGACGCCGAGGCTTTCAACTTTACCGCGATAGCTCACCTTGCCGCCGTAGAGATCGGCATCGATTTCCACCGGCTGGCCGATACGCATGTCCACCAGTTGGGTTTCCTTGAAGTTGGCGTCGACCCAGATTTGATCGAGGGGAACCACCGCCATCAACGGGGTGCCGGGCTGCACGCGGCTGCCCACCTGTACCGACCGTTTAGCCACGTAGCCGGTGACCGGCGCCACCATGGTGCTGCGCACGTTATCCAGGTATGCCTGACGCAACTGCGCCGCGGCCGATTTAACATCGGGATGGCTGCTGATGGTGGTATCGTCCACCAAGGCAAAGGTCGTGCTCAATTGCTGTTGCGCGGAGGTCAGCGACGTTTCCGCCGAGGTCAGCGTATCGCGGGAATGGGACAGTTCTTCTTGGGAAATCGCCCCGTCCCGCGCCAGGTTGGCGCGGCGCTGATAATCGTCCTTGGCGCGCTGCAGTTCAATTTTACGCGCGGCCAGCATCGCCTTGTAGTTATCCACATTGCTGTATAACCCGCGGACCTGACGGACCACTTTCGCCAGATTCGCCTCGGCGCTTTGCTGTTTCACCTCGGTATCGCTGGGATCCAGCCGCACCAGCACCTGTCCCTGCTTTACGAAATCGCCGTCGTCAGCGGCAATAGCGGTCACCGTACCCGCCACCTGCGGGGTGATTTGCACTAAGTTGCCGTTAACATAAGCATCATCGGTATTTTCAAAAAAACGCCCGTGAAACCAATAATAAAGGCCGAAACCCACGACGGCCACTATGATTATCGCCAGCAATATCAACAACAGCAGTCGGCGTTTTCCCGGCTTCGCCCGCGGGGTCGCCGGGGTCGCCTTTTGATCTGCTTCATCTGCGTGTTCAGAATTGGAATTCATCTCAGCCATAAAAATTATTCTCAGTATGCTTAATTTACGGCCACGGTTTGCGCGGCGGTCGAAGGAACGGAAGATTTAAAACCACCACCCAGCGCTTGCATCAACAGGATAGCGGTATCGGTGCGGTCGGCATTCAAATTGGCCAGTTGACGCTCTGCCTGGATGAGCTGCTGCTGTACGCTCAACGCATCGAGATAATTGCCGACCCCGGCGCTATAGCGCTCCATGGCGTTTTTCCATGAATCGTTGGCGATATCGCAGGCGCGCTGCTGCTGCTGAATCTGAACGGCAAGGGAGCTCAGGCGGGTAATGGTATCGCCGATATCCCCCAGGGCATTCACCAGCGACTGGTTATATTGCGCCACCGCCAGATCGTAATCGGCGTTGCTGCCCGCCAGATTGGCGCGCAGGCGTCCACCGTCAAAGATAGGCAAGGAAATGGCCGGTCCAATGCTGAAATAGCGGCTCGGGGCGCCAAAGAAGGCATCCCCCAGCAGCGATTGGGCGCCCGCCGCCGCGCTCAGGTTAATATTGGGATAGAAGGCGGTGCGGCTGACCTTGATGTCTTTGGTGGCCGCTTCCACCCGCCAGCGGGCCGCCACCAAATCGGGCCGGCGGCCTAACAATTCCGCCGGCAACTTGGCCGGCAGGCTTACCGCTTCAGGGGCAATCAAATGCGGACGCGGTATACTCAACGCCCGATCCGGTCCCTGGCCAAGCAATACCGCCAGACGGATACCGGCCGCGTGTACCTGTTCTTGCGCATCGGTCAAGGTAGATTCCGCCGAAGCTTCCAGGCTCTCGGTTTGCTGATACTGGAACTTGCTGTCAAGGCCGGCGGTATACCGTTTTGACGCCAGGTCCAGCATGGTGTGGGTACGCGCCAGATCCTGTTTCGCCAAATCTTCCATCACATAAGCCTGGCCGAGGGTATTGTAGGCGCGGGCAACATCGGAGGAGAGGGTCAGGCGCGCGGACTGTCTGTCCACTTCGCTGGCGTTGGCCCGGCCGACGGCGGCTTCCCAGGCGGCACGCTGTCCGCCCCAAAGATCAAAGGTGTAGTTGAACTGGGCCGACAGCTCACGCTCGGTGTAATACTCTTTTCCTTTACCCTGCGGGTCTTGCACCTCGGAAAGCCGCTCGCGGGTCGCACTTGCGCCGGCGTCCAGGGTAGGCATGCGGTTGGCTTGCGCCGACATAACCGCGGCGCTGGCCTGGCGGGCGCGGGCATCGGCCACCTGCATATCGGGACTGGATTGCAACGCCTGCTGAATCAGGATGGCAAGCTGCGGATCGCTCAGGCTATTCCACCAATCCGCCGCCGGCCAGGCCGCGGTGGAAAGCGTGGTACTCGATAAGGTACGCTCGCTGTGTAACGTCGAGACATCCAGCGAACGGCCTTCGGTATGTAAACCATTAGGCAAAGCACACCCCGCCAGAACAAATGAACAGAGCAGCGGTAATAAACGAATGCGCAACGGCATGGTGAAATTTACTCCTTAAATATCGGCAAGAACCGCCAGCTTTTTCAGCAGGCGATCAAATTCATTGAGTTCGACGGGCGTCAACGGAGCTAACAAATCATTAAAGGCTTTAACGGCAATCTCGCCAATTTCCTGGCAGAACAATTGTCCCTTCTCGGTCAGGGCCAGATGGTGCTGACGCCTGTCGGCGGTGCTGCGCACCCGCATGATCATGTTTTTATTTTCAAGGCGATCGAGCATGCGCGACATGGCGCCGCTGTCTAAGGATATGCAACGGCAGAGTTCCGCCGATGTGCTGGCCCTTTTCTGGTTCATCAGCAGCATGACTTTAAATTGCGCCGCGGTAATGTCGTAGGGCGCCAGGTATCGTTCAAGAAACCGGTCTTTAGCACAATTCAACCGGTTGATGTTTCTTCCCCAGGTATAAACGGTGTCAACATCATCAGGCGTAAAGTGACTCATGAAATCTATGCCTAGGCAACTATTAGGCTGGCAACTATACCGCCTGGTGCAAAGGTAAACAACAGTCAGTTTTGTAACAAAATGTATTTCAGCAGGCGTTGACATCGGCGCCGGTTTTCGGCACATATTGTCTTTCAGCCCAGTCACTGCGGGCTTCGGGACTTTTTATTCCGGCGTCGCGGAACCGGTAATAAAACTTTTAACATCACGGCGTTGACGGCCATGACGGCGGGAATAGCACATATATCTATATGAGTCCGCTCTTTAACGTAAAAATAGCCGGGCGGCTAAAATGGCCTGACCAATTGATTATCCCTTATCAGACAGCGACACGGCAATGTAAACGAGCGGGGCGCGCCACCGGAAAAGCATCAATAATCAATTATTCCCTCCCACCGGGGAATGGGTGACCAATACTATCCCCAAAACGCCATGGCATTAGCGCAGGGATGGCTTTTTATATCGGCGTCCCCGGAAAAAAATTGAGCAAAAGAGCGGAAATTATTCCCTGCCTACCGTCAGAATGGTCAAGACCTCTGGTGAAGAAACGGCGTAAGCGCAGTCAAACCGCATCCCCGCCGGCAGTTGCGGCGTAAGTTCAATGGTTAATTCAAGGCCTATCCGCCTGTCGGTCAGCTGGGTGATCTTGGCATCCTGAAAATCGAAATAGCGTTTAACCAGCGGATAGAGCGCCTTGAACAGACTCTCTTTGGCGGAGAACGCCAGCGTCAGGCCGACGGCAAAGGGCAGCGTCGCACCTTCCAGCAGATGGAGCTCCTCGGTGCTGATGATACCGGGCCATAATTCCGTCGCACGGGCGTCGGGAATCAGTGTCTCCACGTCGATCCCTACCCCGCGCACCTCTTGCCGCGGCAGCCGCCGGCCGAGACACACCGCAAGCGTGGCATTATGCGACAGGGAACCCTGCAGATGCTCCGGCCAGCAAGGCGCCCGATCCTTCCCGGCCGGCAGCGGAAACGAACCGGCGCCCAATGCACGCAGCACCTGCGCGGCGACGACCCGCCCGGCCAGATACTCGGACCTGCGTTTGCGCGCCGCGTCGGCAATGGACGGCGGCAACGCTATGCCATGCAGGGCATAATCGGCGTCACGGTAACGCAGGGTATCGAACCGGCAGTGCCAGATGCTTAAATGCAGCGTTGGATCGATGAGATCGGCGGGACCAAACGGCAAGCCTTCGGCCAGCGATAAGAGATAAGACGCCGGAAGAACCATAAAAACGACCTTAGGGGAACCGTGAAATAATGTTAAGTATACCCGCCCTCTTCCACGTTGCAGCTATACAGACTCCATTCGCTCCCCGCCGGTCGCTGGATTAGTCGGGATTAATGAAACTCATCCGCGAGGTTCGCCCTTCGGGCCAGTGCTTGTCGTTAGCAAGAATCGATTGGATAGGTAATCACAGTTTAACTATCGGGTGATGCTGCTCCCTAAGTTCGAACAGCGGTTTGACCAATCCATACAGCGCCGGGTTGTCGCTTTCATCCTTAAGCTCGATACCCGATAAGCGCCGTTGGCGGGCTTGCTCCAGCAGCCATGCCAATTTAAAAGCCGCCTGGGGATAATCCAACCCCTCGGGCCGGATATTGGAAATACAGTTGCGTTCCGATTCCAGGCGCCGGGTATTCGGTCCCCAGGTAAAATAAATGCCCAGGCTATCCGGCGAGGACAATCCCGGACGTTCGCCAATCAGTATCGCCACCGCCTTGGCCTGGAGGCATTCGCCGATATCATCCCCCAGGGCGACCCGCGATTGATGCGCCAGCACCACCGGCGCCGGCTTAAGGCCGAGCATGGACAGATAGGGCAGCAATGCCCGGATAAAGGGCACCGCCTGCCGGTGCACCGCTTTGGAGGATAAGCCGTCCCCCACCACCAGCAGCAGGTCGGCCTGCTTATCCGGATAATCCAGCAGCATACGCCGGCTGTCCTCAGCCAGCTTGCGGCCGAGATCGGGCCGGCATAAAAAAGTCTCGCGGGTCGGCGCGGCGCTGTGTACCGTCAAGGTACTCAGGCCGTCAGCTTCCAACTGCCCCGCCAGCGTCTCGCTGTCAAAGGGCTGGTGCACCGCGTCGCGTGCCTGGGCATGGGCCAGGCCGAACTTCAGCACTTCCCGCGTCGGCAGGCTGGAGCCGGCGCGCCCCAGAGCAATACGCGCCGCGGTAAATTCCCGCAGGCTTTCCCAGGGATTATCATGAATAACATTGCCTACCGGAAATTTACCGGTAACGGGCGGTTCGGTTTTGCTCATAGAACACTCCTTGGTGCGAAACCGACATAAAGAAGCCGAACTTATTCATCCACCTAGCCGATATGAGGCAAATGCTGCAGCAGCGGATGGCCGCCGCCGGTATCGCGCAGGCGCCCATCGGCATCGATAATCTGCATGCGTTTGAGCCAGTCGGAAAATTCCGGCGCATGCTTGAGCCCGAGCAATTCCCGTATATAGAGCGCATCGTGGAAAGAGGTGCTCTGGTAATTAAGCATAATATCGTCCGCCCCCGGCACACCGATTAAAAAGGTCAATCCGGCGGCCCCCAGCAGCGTCAACAAGGTATCCATGTCGTCCTGATCGGCTTCGGCATGATTGGTGTAACAGACGTCGCACCCCAGGGGAACTCCCAGCAGCTTACCGCAGAAGTGATCTTCCAGGCCGGCGCGGATGATCTGCTTGCCGTCATAGAGGTATTCCGGACCGATAAATCCCACCACCGTATTGATCAGAAGAGGCTTGAAGTGCCGGGCGATGGCATAGGCCCGGGCTTCGCAGGTTTGTTGATCCACGCCGTGATGGGCATTGGCCGACAGGCAACTGCCCTGCCCGGTCTCAAAATACATCACGTTATCCCCCAGAGTGCCGCGATGCAGGCTTAACGCCGCCTGCCTGGCTTCGTCCAGCAGCGCGAGGTTAATACCGAAACCGGCATTGGCCGCCTCGGTACCGGCGATGGACTGGAAGACCAGATCCACCGGCGCCCCGCGCTCAATCAACTTCAGGGTATTGGTGACATGGGTCAATACGCACGACTGGGTGGGAATGGCGAAGTGGCTGATGACGTCGTCGAGCATATAATTGAGTTTTTCCAGCAGCGGCAGACTGTCGCTGGCCGGATTGATGCCGATCACCGCATCGCCGCAGCCATACAGCAAACCGTCCAGCATACTGGCGGCAATGCCTTTCAGGTCGTCGGTGGGATGGTTGGGCTGCAACCGCACGCTCATATGGCCGGGTAAGCCGATGGTATTGCGAAAACGGGTAATCACCCGGCATTTTTTCGCCACCAGGATCAAATCCTGGTTACGCATGATTTTGCTCACCGCCGCCGCCATTTCCGGCGTGATGCCGGGCGCCACATAGGCCAGTCGGGCGCTGTCGGTGCGCTCGGAAAGCAGCCAGTCGCGAAAATCCCCCACCGTCAGATGGGAAACAGGCGCGAATGCCTCATCGTCATGGCTGTCGATGATCAGGCGCGTGACCTCATCCTCTTCATAGGGGATTAATGACTGTTGCAAAAAAATGCGCAGCGGCAAATCCGCCAGGGCGATACGCGCCGCCATGCGCTCTTCGGCGCTGGCGGCGGCTATCTCCGCCAGATAATCGCCGGAACGCGGCGGCGACGCCTTGGCCATCAGCTCACGCAAATCGGCGAAACGATACTGTCGATGGCCCAATGTGGCTTGAAACATCGTTCCTCCCGGATTACTCCGTTAACGTCAGCTGCGAGTCCGGCGCCGCCGTGTCGCGAGCGCGGCGGGTCAAGCGGAAATAAGCATAACCCAGCAGCATCATGACGGCGAAAATCAGAAACAGGAGCTGGTTGTAATAAATCATGGCCACCAGGGAGATGACCGCCATCACCAGGGCGAACGCCGGCGCCAAGGGGTACATGGGCGCCCTGAACGGACGGGTCAGCCGCGGTTCCAGACGACGCAGCCTAAACAGCGACGCCATAGAGATAATGTACATCACAATAGCACCGAATACCGACATGGTGACAATGTTTGCGGTCAACGGCTGGCCGCCGATAATAATCAGCGAATCGGAAAATATCGCCGCGATCCCCACCACGCCGCCGGCGATGATTCCCCAATGGGGCGTACGGAAACGACGGTTGACCCTGGAGAGGGGTTTGGGCAGATAACCGGCGCGCGCCAGGGCGAAAATCTGCCGTGAATAGCCCATGATAATACCGTGAAATGAAGCGATAAGGCCGAACAGACCCAGCCAGACCAGCATATGCAGCCAGCCGCTGCTGCTGCCGACAATGATTTTCATCGCCTGTGGCAACGGATCGTTGATGTTAGCCAGTTTGGTCCAGTCACCGACGCCGCCGGCAAAAAACATCACGCCGAGGGCCAGCACCGTCAGGGTCAAAATACCGCCGATAAATGCCCGGGGAATGGTGCGCTGCGGATCCTTCGCTTCTTCCGCCGCCATGGACGCCCCTTCAATGGCTAAAAAGAACCAGATGGCAAAGGGGATGGCGGCGAAAATGCCGGACATCGCGCCGATGCTGAAGTGTTCCGATCCGGCCCAGCCGCCGCGGGTAAAATTGGCGAAATCGAATCCCGGCGCCACCACGCCCATAAAGACCAGCAGTTCGAATATGGCCAGCAGAGTCACCAGCAGCTCAAAGGTGGCGGCGATACCGACGCCGAGAATATTCAATATCATGAATACCAGATACGCCCCAAGGGCCACCCATTTGGGTTCCACCGCCGGAAACTGGACATTCAGATAGGCTCCGATGGCCATGGCGATGGCCGGCGGTGCGAAAACGAACTCCACCAGGGTAGCGAAGCCGGCGATAAACCCGCCGGTGGGGCCAAAAGCCCGGTAGGCATAAGCAAAAGGACCGCCGGCGTGAGGTATGGAGGTGGTCAGTTCAGTGAAACTGAAAATAAAGGCGCAATACATGGCGGCGATGGCCAGGGAAGTAATCAGGAACCCCAACGTCCCCGCCTGGGCCCAGCCGTAGCTCCAGCCGAAATACTCTCCGGAAATAACCAGACCGACCGCAATGCCCCAGAGATGAAAACTCCCCAGCGTGCGTTTCAGTCCGGGTAGCGCGTTGTTGATTTCCATGGCGATGTCCTTCGATACGTAAGTATTTGTAAATTGCAAAGGTCATACCAATTAATGCAAAGATGCGGTAATTGATTGTTTTTTAGGTATTTTCAATTAATTCACCGGCTATCGCACTGATTTAAATTTAGGGTAATCAGGAGTGCGGTCTATTTTGGTGCGTAAACCGCTCTATACAATGTTGAATGGCTCAGGGGAGTGCAAGGCCAGGACAGCGTTTGGGCTTGAAGTGCTGCATAAACGGCCGCCGTAGGATAAAAACATCGGGTGAAAGCTTGTCAACGCTGTTGACTTGAAAGACGGCTACTCGGGCGGCCGCTTCGACCCCATTGCCGCGCTCGCCCTTTCATACCCCGGTTCAGCTTCGGTGTTGGCGGCGAATGGTTTTCCTTCCCCGCCAGACTTTAATCCCGACTTCTGAAAGCGCATGATAATGCGCGCTGAATACGGTCAACGTAATCATCGACCCGGTCGGCAGTTGGTGGATCCGGCCAGGCTGGCACATGCGAGGGCAATCGATTGCGGAGACTCGCCCCGGCGGGTGGGCAAAGTCACTTCACTGCGGGTTTGCCAGGATTGTCCTTCGGCGCCGCACCAGATGCGCTGCACCGGCATCCGGTCCTGGTGTGCGTTGAGGATGATCACTTCCCCGCTGGCGGGATTTTTCCACAGCGGCGCGGATATTTTTTTGCCGGCCCCTATCCGCCCCAGGCTCACCGAATACCAGTGCGCGGTGGTAGCCTGACACTCCAGGGGAGATGTGCCGCTGTTGCCGATGGTGAGTGAAAACGGCAACAGCCCCTGGGTACCGCGCTGGCTTTCGGCCGGTTCACCGGCATAGATTGCGGTGGTGAAAAATAAAAAACAGGACAATACTAGCCCCTTTGATTTCATTGCATCCTCTTGTAAGAGCGTTTCTTCCGGACGGAGAGCAACAGGAAAGATTTTATTCGCTGCGTTGTCAATCATATTATTTATTAAGGAAAGAGCATGATGGTTAAGAGGTGGTTAAAATATGCAACCCTGATGTCGGCCATGACATTGGGGTGTTCGGCGTCGTTTGCTGCGCAAATCAACTCCATTGCGATATTAACCCCCGAACCCGGTACCGATTTCGGCTGGAATCAGCAGGGGATCGCCGCCGCCAAGGCGGCGGGTGCAAAAGAAGGCGTCAAGGTTACGGTGGCGGAGAATCTCGGTTACGGCGATGTGCGCCCCACCTTGCGTGATTTGGCGGATGACGGGGCGCAGCTGATTATCGCCCACGCCAGCGGTTACAATCAGGCGGCGCCGGAAATCGCGGCGCAAACCAAGATTGCGGTGGCGGTGACCGACAGCCCGTCGTCGCTGAAGGCCGGCAAAGTAGCGGATTATACCGTCAGCGGCCAGGAAGGGGCCTATCTGGCCGGCACCCTGGCGGCGAAAATGTCCCGCAGCGGCATTGTCGGCATCGTGGTTTCCGGCGAACCGCCCGCCTGGAACGCCCAGGCCACGGCATTTATCCTGGGCGCCAGAGCGGCCAGAAAAGACATCAAGATCCGTTACGCGGTCATCGGCCCGGCAGCCTATAGCGACGCCGCCGGCGGCAAGCGGGTCACGGCGTCGGTGATTGCCTCCGGGGCGGATATCATTTTCGGCCAGGGCAACGGTTCCAGCTTCGGCATGCTGCAAGCGGTGGAAACCACGCCGGCGCTGGACGGCGGTAAAGTCTATTTCATCGATGTGGTGGGGGATAAATCCAGCATCGATAAGGGCAATCTCCTCAGTTCGGTATTATGGAATTTAACCCCGGTATTCACCGCCATGATTGAAGACCTGAAGCAGGATAAGTTCGGCTCCCACAACTATAAAACTTCCCTGGCGGACGGCTCCATCAGTTTGCTGAAAACCAAACATATCCCTGACGATATCTGGCAAAGCGTCAATCAGGTGCGCGCCGGGATAATCAGTGGGAAAATCACCGTGCCGGCGGATTACGACGCCAAAACGTTACACGACCTGCTGGCGGCTAAAAACCAATAGCCCTGTTGCTGTCGCCTCGCCGGAGCCTTGCCCATCCGCTGCGCTCCGGCCATTTCACTTGAAGAGATCAAGATGAGCCAGAACCTGCCCGCAGCGGCATCTCCCGTCGTAGCCGTCAATGGGCTCACCAAACGTTTCCCCGGTATTGTCGCCAATGACCATATCGATTTGGCGCTGTGGGCCGGAGAGGTCCACGTATTGCTGGGAGAAAACGGCGCGGGTAAATCCACCCTGGTGGCAATGTTGGCCGGTTTGCAGCAGCCGGATGAAGGCCATATCGCCGTTAATGGCCGGGAGGAGGTTCTACACTCACCGCGGCGTGCGCTGGCGCTGGGTATCGGCACGGTATTCCAGCATGCCATGATGGTGCCCGGCCTGAGCGTGGTGGATAATATCGCCTTGGGAGATCCCTGGTGGCGTCGGCCCGCCCGCCGTTTTTACGCCGAGCGGGTCGGTCAGATTGCCCGGGATATCGGGGTTCGGGTAAACCCGTTCGCCCTGGCGGGGTCGCTGTCCCTGGGGGAGCAGCAGCAGGCGGAGATCGTTCGCTCCCTGTTGCGCGGCAGCCGGGTGCTTATACTGGATGAAGCCACCGCCATGCTGACGCCGAACAACGCCGATGAATTGGGACAATTGATGCGGCGGCTGGTGTCTCAGGGATTGGCGCTGGTATTTATTACCCACAAACTCAACGAAGCCCTGGCCTGGGGCGACAGAATCACGGTATTGCGCCGGGGACGCAAAGTGGGTGAAATCCCCCCGCTACGCCTGAAAACCCTGGCCAAGGAACAGGCCACTCGCGAAGTGATGCAGCTGATGTTCAATTTATCCGCCGAGGACGGTGACGATACTCCCTCGATTATCGAGAGCGGTGCAATCCTTGACGGCTCTTCGGCAAGTGAGATGCTGGCTATGGCTGAAACCCCTCCGGCTGGTGGTCACAATGAAATCCTCCATGACATCCCGGCAAATAAAACGCCGACTGTTTCAAGCCGCCCCGCGGTCACCGGGAACGCTGCAAAGCCCGACGATGTTCCCTCCGCGAAATATATCGATGCCAAGGGCGCATTCAGCGGCTATGCCGCCGCCGGACCGGTGCTCGAAGTCAAGGCGCTGGCGGTGAACGATGCGTTGGTTCCCCTGCGGGGTATCGACCTTGAGGTGGCCGCCGGGGAAATCGTCGGCATTGCCGGTATTGACGGCAACGGACAAAAACAGCTGGCGGAGGCGCTGGCGGGTCAGCGCCCCGTGGCCGGAGGCCGGATCTTGCTGGCGGGGGAAGCCATTGAACAGTTAAGCATCGGCCAGCGGCGCAAGCGCGGCCTGCGCTATGTTACCGACGATCGCCTGGGAGAAGGCACCGTGGGGTCGTTCCCGGTCTCCATCAATCTGCTGTTGAAACAAATAGGCGAAGCGCCTTTCTGGCGACGGGGCATTGAACATCCGGAGGCCATCGCCCGCCACGCCCGCGAGCGTATCGCCGAATATGATATCCGCACCCCGGAAGTGGATACCCCCATCGGCAAATTATCCGGCGGAAATATCCAGAAAGCGCTGCTGGCACGGGAACTCGGCGGGCCGGCCCGGATGGTGATATTTGCCAAGCCCACCCATGGGCTGGACGTCCGGAATATGACGGCGGTCCGCGAGCGGATACGCCGGTCGGCCCGCGCCGGCATGGCGGTCATTCTGATCTCCACGGATATGGAGGAGTTGCTGGGGCTGGCGGACCGCATCGGGGTGATGTCCGGCGGCAGGATTGTCGGCATGGTGGCCAAGGGACCCCGCGCCCGCAGCCAAATCGGCGAACTGATGAGCGGAGTGACGCTATGAACAACTTACCCCGTAGATTACAACCTTCTCGGCGCACCGAAGATGGAGCGACGTTATGAGCAGCCAATCCGAAGGTGCCCGTATGACGCCCGGCCGCGGGTCGGCGCTGGTGCGGTTGAAACACGTCTTGGCCCAGGCCGGCTGGTCGGTGGGCCCGGTCATCATCGCCTTGCTGATCACCGGCGGCCTGCTGTTGCTCATGGGGGTCAATCCCCTGGAATATTATGGTTTTATCCTGCGCAAAGGGCTGCTGACCCCAGTGGGATTCCAGGCCACTCTGACCCGCATGGGACCGCTGCTGCTTATCGGCGCCAGTCTGATCGTCGCCTTTCGCGCCGGCTTGTGGAACCTCGGCGGCGACGGGCAGTTTTTATTAGGGGCGGTCTTGGCTTCAGCGCTGGCGGCACCCCTTGACAGCCTCGGCTCACCCGTCTGGCTGACATTGACGGCGGGGCTGGCGGTGGGGGCGGTGATGGGGGCGCTGTGGTCGTTATTGCCCGCCATGCTTAAAGCCTGGCAGGATATAAACGAAATCATCACCAGCCTGATGATGTCTTTTTTAGGCGTTTCACTGGCGAATGTGCTGGTGAAACTGGTGTTTTTCGATACCGGCACCACGGTGCCGGAGACCCGCACGCTGCCCTATGAACACCGGTTGCCGTCTCTATTCGGCACGAACATTTCCAGCGGCCTGCTCATCGGCCTGGCGGCGGTTATCGCGGTGCACGCCCTGATGACGCGAACCGCTTTCGGCTTACAGCTACGCACCATCGGCGCCAACCCACGGGCGGCGATCCATGCGGGTCTGCCGCTGGGGCTTCTGACCGTGGCGGTGTTTGCCCTGTCAAGCGCGCTGGCCGGCCTGGCGGGGGCGGTGGAAGTGCTCGGTATCGAGGGCAATGTCCGGGCCGACTGGAATCCGGCCTACAGTCTGGTGGTGGTGCCGCTGGTGTTCCTGGCCCGATTCAACGGCTACGGCACCATCGCATTTGTCTTTATTTTTTCGGTGCTGTCTATCGGCAGCGAGAGCGCGGCCCGCAGGATGGGCGTACCCAACCATTTTACCCTGGTGACGGTGGCCATCCTGCTGTTGGTGATCGCGCTGACGGACATGGCGGCGCAACGCCGACGTAACCGGGGCGGAAGCGAGTGATGATTTTATTGGACCAGGGGTTTTTGAGTTCATTACTGCTGGGGGCGATTGTCGCCGGCGTGCCGCTGCTGTTGGCGGGCCTGGGAGAACAACTGTCCGAAAAGGCCGGAGTGTTGAATATCGGTCTGGAAGGCATGATGCTCACCGGCGCGTACCTGGGCTTTTATATTGCCTGGCACAGCCAGTCCATGGGACTGGGACTGCTGGGGGGCGCTCTGGGGGGCATGGCGGTCGCCGCGTTGATGGCGGGCTTTTGCGTCTGGCTGCGCCTTAACCAGATTGTCATCGGCATCGCCCTTACCCTGGGGGCCGAAGGGGCCACGGCCCTGCTGCAATATATCCAGTTCAGCCGCACCTATCCGCGACTGGGGAGCGTCGACACCCTGCCCCTGCCGCTGCTCTCCCATATTCCATTTATCGGCCGGATCCTCTTCAATCAGCCGCCCATCGTCTACCTGGCACTGGCTGCCGTGGCGTTATTCGCCCTGGTCTACCGTTATACCAACCTGGGATTGTCCCTGCAGGCCGCCGGAGACAAACCCGCTGCCCTGGATGCCGCCGGAGTGCATGTGTTATGGGTCCGCACGCTGGCGGTGCTGGCCACCGGCCTGCTGGCCGGCGCGGGAGGCGCGTTTATGTCGCAAATCGGGGCGGGAATTTTTGTTGCCTATATGACGCAGGGTAACGGGTTTATCGCCATCGTGCTGGCGATGCTGGCTCGGGGTAGGCCGTTATGGGTGCTGGGGGGCGCACTGCTGTTCGGCGCCTGTTTATCCCTCACCACCGCCCTGCAGGTCCTGGGGGTGGCGGTGCCCACCGATGTCATCCAGATGCTGCCGTTTATTGCGGTGATGCTGGTACTGTTAATCTTCGGACGGCGCGCCAATCTACCCAGCGCGCTGGGTACTCCGTATGTCCGTGGATCCCGCTGAGGCAACGGAGGTCAGGGCTTAAGCGAATAATCGAGGCAAGAGGCGCCGCGGGCATCAGCGATTGTCTGCCGCAACGCAACTCACAGCGAGGTTATTCCCTTGCGCCAGGCGGGATAACGTCTCATCAATGGTGACGGACATGGCATCGAGGGTTTTGGTCAGACTCCCCAATCCATTCACATGCACCAGGCAAAGGCTTATCGGCTGCAAAAAATCCCGCACATCAACGATACTGACCTCGTATTTGCCTGTCCCATGATAAAGAAATTCCCGCGATATAAGGCCCAGTCCCAGGCCGGAGGCGATAAAACGTAGCTGTTCGTCAATGCTCTGCGATTCGACGCAGATGCGCATATCAACGCCGCGGCTATGCATCTCGCGGACAAACGCATCCCGATAGCCACAGCCTTTGGCATTCAAGATCCAATTTTGCCGGGTCAGCCCGGCCAGGGTGGTCGAACCGGTGAAAACCGGAGCCTTCCTGCTTTGAATCACCACGGCATGCAGGGTGGCCAGGGATCGGACCTCGAGGTAAGCGGGAGGGCGGATACCGGCGGCGAACATGACCACTGCGGCGTCCACCTGGGCGGCATCGATTTTCTGCAGTAGACCGACGGTCCAGTCAGAACACAATTGCACATCAAGGGCGGGAAATTCGGTTTTCAAACGGGTCAATAACGACAGCGAAACCACATCGCCGATGGCGTGAGTCACACCGAGCCGCAATGTGCCGGTTGGCTCGCTCTCCACGTTTGCCAGCGCAAACAACTCCTCGGCGTTACGCAACAGCTCCCGTGCCCGGGCATGGATTCGGTGAGCCAACGGTGTCGGTTTAAGGGGCTTGCTTGATCGATCGAATAATGCGCCGCCGAGCGTGACTTCCAATTGTTGAATGCGCCGCGACACAGCGGATTGTGTCAGCGACAGCTTATCCGCCGCCTTACTCAACGACTGGCCTTCGAACACCGCCAAAAACGCCCTCAGACCCTCGATCATTATGCTTATCTCGAATATTAGAGATGAAAATCTTACGCTTGATTCATATTAGGATCAACCTTACCTTGGATGGCCGACGTTTGGCGCTGCCGGGTATGCAAACCAGGCCTCATCAACGATACGGATCCATAACGATTTTCAGCCATCCCTTAGGACATAACAGCATGCCGACTCAGACGACGTCCCTTCATCATCCCCCCAGCCGAAAAACCATCGGGGGTTACATTTTTTCAGGATTATGCGCCAGTCTGGTGAGCATCGGGCTGGCCCGTTTCGGCTACGCGCCGCTGCTTCCGGTCCTTATCCAACAGCATTGGTTTCCCGCCGGAGATGCCGCTTACCTCGGCGCCGCGAATTTGGCCGGTTATTTATTGGGCGCGCTGGCGGCCCATCGGTTAATCGGCCATGTGTCCAATGTCACCGCGCTGCGCCTGATGATGGTGTTGGCCACGGTTTCATTCCTGGCTTGCGGCTTTCCGGTATCGGAGGCGTGGTTTTTTGGCTGGCGGCTTCTGTCGGGCGTCGCCGGCGGCATCATCATGATACTGGTGACCTCCACCATACTTCCCCATGTCCCCGGCACGCGGAAAGGATTGGCCAGCGGCGGGATTTTTCTCGGGATGGGACTCGGTATCGCCGGTTCCGGCACCCTGATACCGTTTTTACTGCACATGGGATTACGGGAAGCCTGGTTCGGACTGGCGGCGCTGTCCGCGCTGTTTACTGCCGCGAGCTGGTTCGGCTGGCCGCCTTCAACGCCGCTGACCTTAAACAGTTCGGGGAAGAGCGCCAAGACTCACGGCCCGCATCATGGCAACGGCGCTTTTCACCTGTTCTATCTGGAAACCGCATTAATGGCCGCCAGCCTGGTCCCCGGGACGGTATTTCTGGTGGATTTCATTACGCGGGAATTGGGCGCCGGGGCCGGGGCGGGAGCCCGTTTCTGGATGTTATATGGCGTCGGCGCGATTTTCGGTCCGCCGTTGTACGGAGTACTCGCCGACCGCATGGGGATCCGTATATTTACCCGGCTGGTTTTGCTGCTTCAGGGGCTGGCGGCCGGCTGCCTTTACCATACCGGCAGCTATGCGGTGATTGCCTTATCAACCCTGACCATCGGCAGTTTTGCCACTGGCGTGGTGCCGGTATTTCTGGCCAGGACGCACGATTTGATCCCCCACGACACCGGATTGCAAAATGTCGTCTGGGCCCGGGTGACCATTGTCACCGCGGCATCCATGGCCGCTGCCGGCTATGCCTGCTCGGGGATCCTCAGCCTCTCCGGAGACAATCACCGGCTGCTGTTCCTGAGCGCCGCCATCACGTTGCTGCTGGCGTTGGTCATCGGCCCGCTGGTGAAAAGCCTCAGGCTCATTCCGTCGCTATTTCCTTTTTAGCGGCTTGATAAGCCCTTCCAGCCCTTCGATTTTAATCGCCAGGGTGATGGACATCAACTCACCCAGCCGGCCGGCGGGAAACTCTCCCTGCCGGGCAAACCAAAGCAGATAGGGTTCGGGCAAATCGATTAGCGCCCGGCCCTGATATTTACCGAAGGGCATTTCTGTATTGGCAATGGCAACCAAATCTTCTTTTTCCATTTTCCCCTCCCGGCAAGCGCTTATTCGCCTAACAGGCGCATCATTTCAGCTTCATCAATAACCTTGATGTTCAGCTGCTGGGCCTTGGTCAGTTTGGAACCGGCCGCTTCCCCTGCAATCACCAGATCGGTTTTCGCCGAGACGCTGCCGCTGACCTTGGCTCCCAGAGCCACCAGGCGATCCTTGGCCTCATCCCGCGACAGGCCGGATAAGGATCCGGTCAACACCACGGTTTTGCCGGCAAACGGATGGTCGCTCCCCTCGGCTGCGGGCGCCATCACCGGCGCCGGCCAATGAATACCGATATCCGGCCCGATAAGTTCGGCGATCACATCGAGATTATGCTGCTCTTCAAAAAAATTGCGCACATGGGCCGCCACCACCGGACCGATATCCTGGACCGCCACCAGATCGTCGATTTCAGCGGCATATAACGCCTCCAGTGTTTTGAATTCCGCCGCCAGGCTCACCGCCGTGGCTTCCCCTACTTCGCGGATCCCCAGCGCATAGAGGAAACGGGCAAAGGTGGTCTGTTTTGCGGTTTCCAATGCCTCCACCAGGTTTTGCGCCGATTTGGGCCCCATGCGCTCCAGACGGGACAGGCTCTCTTTGCTTAAACGAAACAGATCGGCGGGCGTCTTCACCAGTTCGCGCTCAACCAGTTGATCAATGATTTTATCTCCCATACCGTCCACATCAAGGGCCCGGCGGGAAACAAAATGCTTGAGTGACTCTTTACGCTGGGCGCCGCACACCAATCCGGCGGTACAGCGCGCCGCCGCTTCTCCTTCCACCCGCTCCACATCGGAACCGCACACCGGACAATGGGTAGGGAAAACCACCGGCCGGGCATCTTCCGGCCGACGGTCCAGCACCACCCCCACCACCTGCGGGATCACATCGCCGGCCCGGCGGATAATCACCGTGTCGCCGATACGCACCCCTAAACGCTCGATTTCATCGGCGTTATGCAAGGTGGCGTTGCTGACCATGGCCCCGGATACCAGTACCGGCTCAAGACGGGCCACCGGCGTGATGGCGCCGGTGCGGCCAACCTGGAACTCCACATCCCGCACCCGGGTCATCTGTTCCTGGGCCGGGAATTTATAGGCGATGGCCCAGCGCGGCGCGCGGGCGACAAATCCCAGGCGCTGCTGCAAGGCCATGGAATCCACTTTAATCACCACACCGTCGATATCAAAACCCAGCGACGGCCGCTGCGCCTGGATCCGGCGATAGAAATCCAGCACCTGCCCGCTGCCGGTGCAGCGCTCAATACGTTCGCTCACCGGCACGCCCCAGGACTTGAACAGTTGCAAACGTTCCCAGTGGCGGCCCGGCAACTCGCCCTCTTCCAGCAGGCCGACGCCATAACAAAAAAACGTCAGCGGACGTTTAGCGGTAATGGAAGGATCGAGTTGCCGCAGGGAACCGGCGGCGGCATTACGGGGATTGGCGAAGACTTTTCCCCCTTCACGGGCGGCGGTCTCATTGAGGCGGCGAAAACCGGCCTCGGACATAAACACTTCGCCGCGGATTTCCAGGCGGCGGGGAATGACCCCGGCACCATCCCGCAAACGCAGCGGGATGGTGCGGATGGTGCGGACGTTGGAGGTGATATCCTCGCCGGTGGTGCCGTCGCCCCGCGTGGCGGCGCGGACCAGTTCACCGTTTTCATACAGCAGGCTCACCGCCAGGCCGTCCAGCTTCAGTTCACAACAAAACGTCAGATCATCATCGCTTTTCAGGCGGTCCATCACGCGTTTGTTAAAGGCCAGGAAGCTCTCTTGGTCGAAAACATTGTCCAGGGAGAGCATCGGCACTTCATGACGGACCTGGCTGAAGGCGGTAAGCGGCGCCCCGCCCACCCGTTGCGTGGGAGAATCGGCGGTGAGCAAATCCGGATACTGGGTTTCAAGCTCGCGTAATTCCGCCATCAAGCGATCGTATTCCGCGTCCGGCACCTCAGGTGCATCCAGGACATGGTACTGATATTCGTGATGGCGCAGCTGGGCACGCAGCGCGTTGATTTTTTGGTCGATCTGTTCCATAGCTCACCGTCAGCGAAAAAAAACCCCGCAAGCGGGGGTTGTTATGACCGATACAGTTAAAACCGGCACGAAAACCTCGTGACCTCAGGCGCCGTTCTTCACCTCGAGCACCTCGCGGATCCGCGCTTTGTAGATATCAAGCTTCTGCGGGGTCATCATGCGACGCTCGTCGTCAAGCACCACGCCGCCGCAATCATCGGCGATACGCTGCGCCGATTGCAGCATGAGCTTGAAGTTTTGGTGCGCATCACCATAGGACGGCACCATCATGAACATCGACACCCCGGGGGTGGTGAAAGACCCCATGCCTTCCGGATCGAAAGAGCCGGGTTTCACCATATTCGCCAGGCTGAACAACACCGGGCCGCTGCCCGCCGGGTTCAGGTGGCGATGGAATATATTCATTTCACCGAACTGCAGTCCCGCCTGCAAGATGCTTTGCAAAAGATCCTCGCCGCCTATCAACGTTCCATTGTGGGCGGCAACATGCAAAACCAGCACCGTCTCTTTGCGTTTAACCGGCTCCGCCTGATCCGGCGGCGGCGACCGGCGTTCTCCTCCGGCGGGGGCCGAAGCGGAAGGGTGATCCAGGTTCTCATCGCCGAACAGCTCAGGCTGATGGGCCGAAACCGCCGGCGCTTCCGCTCGCGACGAGGCGCGCTTGGCGAAGAAGGATTTATGACGGGGTTTAGGCGCCGCTTCGGGCTCTTCGTCTTCCGGTCCGGATTCGGGCGCGTTATCCAGCAAGGGATCGAAATCCGACGTGGCGCGCGCCGGCGTTTTCAATACCTCCGGCGGTCTGGAATCATGTTCATGGGTATCGTAGGGTCCGAACGAGGGTTCGTCGGTACGTAGCTTCGTAACCCGGACTTCGCCCACACCTTCATCGCGCTGTTCAAGCGGAGGTTCGTCCTGTTCCTGACGGTCTTGTTTCAGTCGTTTAACCGGTCGATCGCGAAAAACCGATGAGCGTTCTTTACGGCTGGTCCACAGGCCGTGTAATAGCAACGCTATGATAGCGATCGCACCAACAACGATTAATATCAGACGCAAATCCTGCATCATTGCCATCTCAGTTGTTCTAATTCATTGCCACCGCGGCAAACATTTACTCTCTTAACTCTATTTGCCTGCGTAGACAAGTGCAAGTCCACACGGTACTTTCTGACAATAAAGATAGCGTAAGCACATTTTTTTGCTGTTTTTTCGAACAAAAGTCCCAAAACAGCAGAATTTCATGATAACACATACACCCATTTTTCTTTTTATCGGTGAGAAAACGGCGTAAAAAAATGGTTAACGACATAAAATCCCGTAGTGGTTTTCATTATTTTCTCAGCGGATGGCGATTAATCACCCTGCCAGGCATCCGGCGTTTTGTCATCCTGCCGTTGCTTGTGAATATCCTGCTGCTGGGGGGCGCCTTCTGGTGGCTCTATACCCGCCTGCATCTGTGGATCCCGCAATTGCTGGAACATATGCCCCGCTGGCTGCAATGGCTAAGCTATATCCTATGGCCGCTCAGTATACTGGCGGTGATATTGATCTTCAGCTATTTCTTCAGCACCGTCGCCAACGCCATCGCCGCCCCGTTCAGCGGCATGCTGTCGGAGCAGTTGGAAGCGCGCCTGACCGGTCAGCGGCTGCCAGACAGCGGGGTCGTGGCGCTGATGAAAGACTTGCCCCGCGTCATGCACCGTGAATGGCAAAAGCTGGGGTATTACCTGCCGCGGGCGCTGATCTTGCTGTTTCTGCATTTTATCCCGGTGTTCGGCCAGACGGCGGCGCCGGTAATGTGGTTTTTTTTCGGCGCCTGGATGATGACCATTCAATATTGCGACTATCCTTTCGATAATCACAAAATCGGTTTCGCGGCCATGCGTCAAGCGCTTCGACGTCATAAAATCCGCAATATGCAGTTTGGCGCCATGGTGGGTTTGTGCACGGCGATTCCGGTGATTAACCTGCTGATTTTGCCGGTGGCGGTCTGCGGCGCCACCGCCATGTGGGTGGATAATTACCGGGACGGATTCCCGATACAACGCGGTCAGTGAACCTGTTCTTAAAACTTATGTCTTAATAACATATCGATATACTTTTCTTTCACTTCCGTCATCAACCTGAAAGGGTATGCTCTGATTATCATTCCCTAGATTGGCATCAACAGTAAAGGACCGGTCATGAGCAATATTTACGAAGACAATTCTTATACCATCGGCCATACCCCGCTGGTACGTTTGAACCGCATCGGCAATGGCCGTATCCTGGCCAAAGTGGAATCACGCAATCCGAGCTTCAGTGTGAAATGCCGGATCGGCGCCAACATGATTTGGGACGCGGAAAAACGCGGCGTCTTGAAGCAGGGCATTGAACTGGTTGAACCCACCAGTGGTAACACCGGTATCGCATTGGCTTACGTGGCGGCGGCGCGGGGATATAAACTGACCCTGACCATGCCGGAAACCATGAGTATCGAACGTCGTAAATTGCTCAAGGCCCTGGGTGCGAACCTGGTGCTCACCGAGGGTCCGAAAGGGATGAAAGGGGCCATCGCCAAGGCCGAAGAAATCGTGGCCACCGATCCCAAGCGTTACCTGATGCTGCAGCAATTCAGCAACCCCGCCAACCCGGCCATTCATGAACAAACCACCGGTCCGGAAATCTGGGAAGACACCGACGGCGACGTGGATGTGTTCATTGCCGGCGTCGGCACCGGCGGTACCCTTACCGGCGTGAGCCGCTACCTGAAGAATACCAAGGGAAAAGCGGTTATCTCCGTGGCGGTGGAACCCAGCGATTCACCGGTGATAAGCCAGGCGCTGGCCGGCGAAGAGATCAAACCCGGTCCGCATAAAATCCAGGGTATCGGCGCCGGCTTTATCCCGGAAAACCTTGATTTAAGCCTGATTGACCGTGTCGTTAAAATCACCAATGACGAAGCCATCAGCACCGCGCGTCGCCTGATGGATGAAGAAGGCATACTGGCGGGCATCTCCTCCGGTGCCGCCGTTGCCGCCGCCCTTAAGCTTCAGGAAGATGAAGCGTTCGCCAATAAAACCATCGTGGTGATCCTGCCTTCTTCCGCCGAACGTTATTTGAGCACCGCGCTTTTTGCGGATCTGTTCACAGAAAAAGAATTACAGCAATAAGAGTCCGTCTCTTCGCAGACTTTTCACCAGCATCAAGCACCCGCCCGGGTGCTTTTTTGTGGACTGGATCATATTTTTGCCCCCTGCATAACTGATTTTGTTGGCTCTGCCTTGTATTTAAGCGGACAATTATTTCGATGTATGAAATTAATCAGGCTATTAATTGTTCTTGTAGCTGAATCGATTAATGCCCTATGGATTTGACTTAAAAAACGGCATAATGATGAGTAGCGTAATGGCATAACAAAGCCTTCACAAGATTTAGCCAGAAATGCTTTTATACCGTTTTTTGCTCGCATACATCTTCGCCTTTGTAACATACTCAGGCACTAACCGTATAGGCTAAAGTCTGCCTTATAAGCTAAACTTTAGCCCCACAACATTGATATCATCTAATAAGTTGGGGAAACATAATGTTCCAGCAAGAAGTTACAATTACTGCACCTAACGGTCTTCATACCCGCCCCGCCGCACAATTTGTAAAAGAAGCCAAAGGCTTCGTTTCAGACATCACGGTTAGCTCCAACGGTAAAAGCGCCAGCGCCAAAAGCCTGTTCAAATTACAAACTCTCGGCCTGACTCAGGGCACAGTAGTCGCTATTATCGCCGAAGGCGAAGACGAACAAAAAGCGGTGGAACATCTGGTTAAATTGATGGCAGAGCTTGAGTAATCCCGGCCCGGTCTTTTAAGTTAACGCGTGATATGAGTGAGTAAGGTAGGGTTATGATTTCAGGCATTTTAGCATCACCGGGTATCGCCTTTGGTAAGGCGCTCCTCCTGAAGGAAGATGAGATAGTCATCAACCGGAAGAAAATTTCCGCCAGCCAGGTTGAGCAGGAAATTGAGCGCTTTCTGGCCGGGCGTGCCAAAGCATCCGCACAGCTGGAAGCGATTAAAACCAAAGCCGGCGAAACCTTCGGTGAAGAAAAGGAAGCGATCTTCGAAGGCCATATCATGTTGCTGGAAGACGAAGAGCTTGAGCAGGATATCATAGCCCTTATCAAAGACGAACTCGCGACGGCGGATGCCGCCGCCTATAACGTTATAGAGACCCAGGCCAAGGCGCTGGAAGAACTCGACGACGAATATCTCAAGGAACGCGCCACCGATGTACGCGATATCGGTAAACGACTGCTGAGGAATATCCTCGGCATGCCAATCATCGATTTAAGCTCCATCGGTGAAGAAGTGGTGTTGGTCGCCACTGATTTAACCCCATCGGAAACCGCCCAGCTTAATCTTGATAAAGTGCTGGGGTTTGTTACCGATCTGGGAGGACGGACCTCCCATACCTCCATTATGGCCCGTTCCCTCGAATTACCGGCTATCGTGGGCACCGGCAGCATCACCAAAGAAGTCAGCAATGGCGATTATCTGATTCTGGACGCGGTGAATAACCAGGTCTATATCAACCCGACGCCGGAAAAAATAGAAGAACTCAAGGCGTTATACAGCCAGTACGTGCAGGAAAAAACCGAACTGGCCAAACTGAAGGATTTGCCCGCCATCACTCTTGACGGCCACCAGGTGGAAGTGTGCGCCAACATCGGTACCGTGCGCGATGTGGCCGGGGCCGAACGTAACGGCGCCGAAGGCGTCGGCCTGTACCGTACCGAGTTCCTCTTTATGGACCGCGATACCCTGCCCACCGAAGAAGAACAATTCCAGGCTTATAAAGCCGTGGCGGAATCCCTGACCACCGGCTCCATCATCGTGCGCACCATGGATATCGGCGGCGATAAAGATCTGCCCTATATGAACCTGCCGAAAGAAGATAACCCTTTCCTCGGCTGGCGCGCCATCCGCATCGGGCTGGATCGCAAGGAAATGCTGCACGCGCAGCTGCGCGCCATTTTGCGTGCATCCTCATTCGGTAAACTGCGTATCATGTACCCGATGATTATTTCAGTAGAGGAAGTTCGTGAACTGAAAGGCGAACTGGACCTGCTGAAAGAACAATTGCGCGGTGAAGGCAAGGCGTTCGACGAAAAAATAGAAGTGGGCGTTATGGTGGAAACACCGGCTGCCGCCACCATCGCACATCATTTAGCAAAAGAAGTGGATTTTTTTAGTATTGGAACAAATGACTTAACGCAATATACTCTGGCAGTGGATCGCGGTAACGAGTTAATTTCGCATCTTTATAACCCAATGGCTCCCTCCGTGTTGACATTAATTAAACAGGTTATCGACGCATCCCACGCGGAAGGTAAATGGACCGGTATGTGTGGCGAGCTGGCGGGTGACGAACGTGCTACACTACTGTTATTAGGGATGGGACTGGATGAATTCAGCATGAGTGCTATCTCTATCCCGCGCATCAAGAAAATTATACGTAATACAAATTTTGGTGATGCAAAAGCGTTAGCAGAGGAAGCTTTAGCTCAGCCTACCGCGGAAGAGCTGATGAATCTTGTGAACAAATTCATTGAAGAAAAAACGCTCTGCTGATTTCACGACGCTGACCCGATATAAATGCTTAGGAGAAGATCATGGGTTTGTTCGATAAACTGAAATCTCTGGTTTCCGATGATAAGAAAGACACGGGAAGCATTGAAATTGTTGCACCACTTTCAGGTGAAATAGTTAACATTGAAGATGTGCCGGATGTTGTTTTTGCCGAAAAGATCGTCGGCGACGGTATTGCCATTAAGCCCAGCGGGAACAAAATGGTGGCACCGGTGGACGGCACCATTGGTAAAATTTTTGAAACCAACCATGCTTTTTCAATCGAATCGGACAGCGGTATTGAGCTTTTTGTCCATTTTGGCATCGATACCGTTGAGTTAAAGGGCGAAGGATTTAAACGTATCGCCCAAGAAGGTCAGCGCGTGAAAAAAGGCGACGTGGTTATTGAGTTTGATCTGCCTTTGCTGGAAGAGAAAGCGAAATCCACTCTGACACCGGTGGTTATTTCCAACATGGATGAAATTAAAGAAATGGTTAAGTTATCCGGCAGCGTCGTGGTAGGTGAAACCCCGATCATCCGCATCAAAAAATAATAATCACCGGCAACCGGTGGTTTAACGGCAACGCCTGTGAAATCCTGACAAACGGCACTCAATAAACGCATTGAGTGCCGTTTGTATTTTAGGGAGTCATGGCTCCATCAATCCGGCGCGCAGTATTATGAGCGCCACTGCGGGATATAAATCCTGATCACCAGCCCCCCGCCGGGCCCGTTATGCGCCTCCACTTGCCCGCCGTGCGCCAACACCACTTTACGGGTAATCGCCAGCCCGAGGCCATAACCTTTCCCTGCCAGCGGCGAATTTACCCGGACAAACGGATCAAAGATGCTGGACAGCTTATTTTCTTCCACCCCGGGGCCTTGATCGCTCACCGTCACCACCAGCCAGGAATCTTCCCGGTTCAGGTCCACCGTCACCTGTTGACCCTGCGTGGAAAAACGCAGCGCATTGCGCACGATGTTTTCCACCCCGCGCCGCATCATTTCTGCATTGCCTTTGACGGTATAATCCTCCGGCTGATGGGCTATTAGCCGGATTTCCACTTCAGGGACCTGCGCCTCGTAGCGCGCATCATTCACCACCGCCTCAAGCAGGCCCAGCAGGTCAAAATAATCTTCCCCCGGCGAACCCTGGTTTTCCGCGCGGGATAACGCCAGCAGTTCGCCTATCATCCGGTCCAGCCTGCCGGCTTCATGTTCGATGCGATCCAAAGAGGCGCCGACATTTTCCGGATTCTGGTGCGCCAGCCCGATGGCCAGCTGCAACCGGGCCAGTGGCGAACGCAGTTCATGGGAGACATCATGCAACAAGGCTTCCCGGGCGCTCACCAGCACATTCAGCCGCTCGGCCATGGCATCAAAATCCCGGGCCACATCGGTAATCTCATCATGACGGCGGCGCATCACCGGATATAAACGCACCGTCAAATCACCCTGGGCAACCCGGGCAAACGCCCATCGCAACTGTCTCATCGGCCGCGTGAGATTCCAGGCCAGTAATAAGCTGAACAGCAACCCCACCGCTACCCCGAGCCAGAACAGCGGGCTGGGCATATGTAAAATGCTGCCGCGCGGACCGGGATGGGAGGACCGGCGCAGCGATTCGATATCGTATCGCAATTCATAGACCCGACCATCGGGCAGCGTCACCGTCCAGGTAACCAAAGGCTGGTAGAGATGCCTTTGCGTCGGTGGCTGTTCATCAATGCCGTTAGCCGGACGTGAGTCAGCACCGGGTTTGGCGTTTGCACCGGGACTGGAGCCTGTCGCGGGACTGAATGAAAAGAATTGTCGCTGTGCGGCCGGCCAATCGGCCATCAGGGCATACAGCGCCGGTAAACCGCCGCGGGTCATTACCGAGGCCGCCGAGCTGAGCTGAAGCTCCGCCATGCGCCGGGCCATGCTCTCTTCCGGCGGTTCGTGATGACTGCCGTACATAGAAAATCCCACCCATACCAATTGGGTTATCAATAGAAATATCAGCCAGAATCCCAGCAGGATTTTCCAGAATAGCCGCCCGCGAGTGCTCATTAGCGGATCCGGTATCCTATGCTGCGTACCGTTTCAATACTCAGGCTGCTGTCGGCCAGCACGGCGAGTTTCTGCCGGATATTGCTGATATGCACATCCACGCTGCGATCGTAGGCCTCGCGGCGGCGTCCCAGGCCTTTTTCCGATAAATCGTCTTTCGATACCACCCGGTCCGGCGTGCGCATCAGCAATTCGAGCAGATTGAATTCCGACGCGGTGAGATCGAACGACTTGCCCCGCCATTGGCTGCTGCGGGTGGCCGGATTCAACACCAGGTCGCCGTAAATCACCGCGCCGGCATCGGCCGGCTCCTCACGCTGTTCGTCAAAACGGCGCAGTACCGCCCGCAGACGCGCCACCAGTTCACGGGGATAACAGGGTTTGGGCATATAATCATCGGCGCCCATTTCCAATCCGATAACGCGGTCGATATTATCCCCTTTGGCGGTCAACATGATAATGGGGATGCGACTGTCTTTGCGCACCATCCGCAGCACGTCTGTGCCGCTCATGTCCGGCAGCATAATGTCCAGTATCATGGCGGTATAGTCACCGGACAACGCGCCGGTGACGCCCTCTTTTCCCGTCGGCACCCATGATGTGGCAAACCCCTCGGCGGTAAGGTAATCGCTCAGCATCTTGCCTAGTTCCTTGTCATCATCAACCAGTAAGATATTCATATTCGTTCTCCATTGAAGCCGCGATTGTTTAAGGGATGCCCCGGCACAGCATTAATAAAACCAGAGTGTATGCTATGACCCGATAATGGCTCCGGCGTTCACGGGATTATAGTCTTCCCGTTACAATTATCGCGGTTATATCAAGATTATGGGAAGACATAATTTTCTGCTGGCGCGTTAACAGGATAGAGATGTATTTATAGGGATTTTGGACGGGTCATAAAAGCGATTTTCTTTCGGCAAGATTATATGGCGGCGGTAACGTCAAACAACGATCCCATGGGGCACTTAACACCTATGAGGGGCATCTACAGAGTAATGATATGCAGCCTATGCGTTAGCTACAGCATTATCACCGCGTCATGCGGCGCGTTACTCAAACACCCCGGTGGAAAGATAACGATCGCCGCGATCGGCAATAATCGCCACAATCATGCTGCCAGGCCCTTCGGCCGCAATCCGCAGCGCTCCCGCCACCGCGCCGCCGGAGCTGACCCCGCAAAAAATGCCTTCTTCCCGCGCCAGGAGGCGCATGGTCTCTTCGGCTTCCCGTTGTCCGATATCCATAATGCGATCCACCAGTTCCGGACGGAATATACCCGGCAGATGGGACTTCGGCCAACGGCGGATACCGGGTATGGCGCTGCCCTCCTCCGGCTGCAGCCCGATAATCTGAACCTCGCTGCGCCGGCTTTTCAGAAATTGGGCGACGCCGGTGATGGTGCCGGTGGTACCCATGCTGGACACAAAATGCGTAACGTTACCGTTGGTTTGCCGCCAGATTTCCGGCCCGGTGGCAGAAAAATGAGCAAAGACGTTATCCGGATTATTAAATTGATCCAGTACCCGGCCCTCGCCCCGGAGCTGCATCTCCTGCGCCAGATCCCGCGCACCCTCCATCCCCTGTTCATGGGACACCAGTATCAACTGGGCGCCAAAGGCCCGCATGGCCGCCTGCCGCTCCGTGCTCATATTATCCGGCATCAGCAGCGTCATCCGGTACCCTTTCAATGCGGCAATCATCGCCAGCGCAATACCGGTATTGCCGCTGGTGGCCTCGATAAGCCTATCGCCGGGCGCGATGTCGCCGCGCAGCTCCGCCTGCTGAATCATCGCCAATGCGGCGCGATCCTTCACCGACCCGGCCGGATTATTCCCTTCCAGCTTGACCCTAATATCACAGCCGGTTTCCCGACCCAAGCGCTGTAGGGCCACCAGGGGGGTATTGCCTATGCATTGTTCTAGTGTTGTCACGGCCGGATTCCAATAAAGGCAAACGGCCGTCGGGCCGCCTGAAGGGTCTTGTTAAGATTGCTAAAAACAGTGCGTTCTCGTTAATGTATAAAACACATTGATGCTTATAATATCAGATTATATGTAAATTAAAACCGGCGCGGCTTGAGGCTATTTTCATGCAGGGAAATGGATAAATTGGCGGGCTGGCTTTACATAAACTGATGGAGCATACGAATGTTTGCAGTGCCTTTCAGGCGCTTGAGCTTGTTGACAAAGTGCTCGGTCGGGACAGGTTGCCAGATCGTAGCTATACAATAAACCTGCCGTGAATACGCCCCTGCAGGCTCGATCCGCGCGATTATGGCCCTCATCCCTGCGGGCCAATGCCTGACGGCGTTGTTCCAATACGCTCCAGGCGTATTGATCCCCGGCGCGGACGGTTTACTCTTCTGGCAGCCTGTCCCTCCTCATTGAATCCGAGTGCGTTTGTCGGCAGTTTACAGCGCCTTTCAGGCGCTCTCAGCCAGCGCCATGGATTGCAGGGCTTTATCGCCGGCGTACAGACGGGCATTCCGCCCGCTCAGATAATAGCGCTCTCCCCGCTGCGGTGGAGGGGTGCCGGCCAGTGGTAATACCACGCTGAGGGGCTCGTGATGCCAGCCTACCGGCTGTACGATCAACTGCCAGTAATGACCGCGGGGGCTGATATCGCTCACCACGACCGGCAGCAGACAGTGTTCGCCGGGCTGCGGGCTGATTTCCATCTCCCAGGGGCGCAGGAACAGGTCTATTTTACCCTGATATACCGGCGTGTAGGACAGGGGCCAATGGTAACCGCCGATATGGATTTGCGACCCGCGGATCTCGCCATCAAGACGGTTCACCTCTCCCATGAATTCCAGTACAAAACGGCTGGCCGGTTCGCGCCAGACTTCCAGCGGCGTACCCACCTGCTCGATATTGCCCTGGCTCATCACCACCACCCGATCCGCCACTTCCATCGCTTCTTCCTGATCGTGAGTCACAAAGACGCTGGTGAATTTCAGATCGTCGTGCAATTGTCGCAGCCAGCGGCGCAGCTCTTTGCGCACCTGGGCATCCAGCGCGCCGAAAGGTTCGTCCAGCAGGAGCATCTCCGGTTCCACCGCCAGGGCACGCGCCAGGGCCACCCGCTGCTTTTGTCCGCCGGACAGCTGCGAGGGGAAACGATTGGCCAGATGGCCGAGCTGCACCATCTCCAGCAGTCGGGTCACCTTTTGCTTGATGGCGGCGCGGCCGGGACGTTCGCGGCGCGGCAGGACGGTCAAGCCAAAGGCGATATTGTCGGCGACGGTCATATGCCGGAACAGCGCATAATGCTGGAAAACGAATCCCACCTTGCGATCCCGTGCGTGGATATGGCTGACGTCCCGGCCGCCAAAGCGCAGGGACCCGCTATTATGCTGCTCAAGTCCGGCAATGATGCGCAATAAGGTCGTCTTGCCGGATCCCGACGGCCCCAGCAACGCCACCATTTCACCCGTCGAGATATCAAGGGAGATGTCGTTCAGCACTTTGGTGTTGTCGAAATATTTGCTGATATGATCTATTTCGATACTCATTGAGGATCCTCCTGTTGAAGATGGGCCTGCTGGCGCGCCATCCGCCACTGCATGCCGCTCTTGAGGAATAAGGTCACCATTGCCATCAGCGTCAGCAGCGCGGCGGCGGTAAAGGCCCCCACGGTGTTGTAATCCTGATGCAGCAATTCAATCTGCAGCGGCAAGGTATAGGTTTCGCCGCGAATGGAGCCGGAAACCACCGCCACCGCGCCGAATTCGCCGATGGTGCGGGCGTTGGTCAACACCACGCCGTACAGCAGCGCCCAGCGGATATTGGGCAGCGTGACGCGGCGGAACATTTGCCAGCCGGACGCTCCCAGCAGGATCGCCGCTTCATCCTCCTCGCTGCCTTGGCTGAGCATTACCGGCACCAGTTCGCGCACCATGAAGGGGCAGGTCACAAAAATGGTGACCAATACCATGCCCGGCCATGAAAACATCAGCTGGATATTATGATTTTCCAGCCAGCCGCCGAGAGGGCCGTTGACCCCGTAAAACAGCAGGCACAACAAGCCGGCCACCACCGGTGATACCGCAAAGGGAATGTCCATCAGCGTCAGCAGCAGTTGCCGGCCGCGAAATTGAAAACGGGTGACCAGCCAGGCCAGTAGCGTACCGAACAGGATATTCACCGGCACGCAAATCAAGGCAATCAATATCGTCAGCCAAATGGCGTGCAGCATGTCCGCATCCCGCAGATTCTTCCACACCGGCGCCAGCCCGTCCGCCAGAGCGGAGATAAAAATAAAGCCCAGCGGAATCACCAGTATCAGCAGCGAAATCACCAAGCCGGTGCCTATCAAGGCCCACTTGACCCAATCGGTACGGGCGCGTACGGCGCCGTTGAAGGCGGGGATATCTGTCATCAGTGCCCTCCCAGACGCCGGCCAAAGCGTGACTGTAATACGTTGATGCCGAACAGCAGGATCAGCGACGCGGCCAATATCACCGACGCCACGGCGCTGGCGGCGGGATAATCGAATTCCTGCAGGCGGATGAAAATCATCAGTGAAGTGACCTCCGTCTTCCAGGCGATATTGCCGGCGATAAAGATCACCGCGCCGAATTCTCCCAGGCTGCGAGTAAAAGAAAGCGCGGTACCTGCCAACAGCGCCGGCGCCACTTCAGGCAACACCACCCGGCGAAACGACTGCCAGCGACCGGCCCCAAGGGTTTGTGCCGCCTCTTCGTACTCCGGTCCCAGTTCTTCCAGTACCGGCTGCACCGTGCGCACCACAAACGGGATGCTGGTGAACGCCATGGCCACGGCGATGCCGAGCCAGGTATAGGATACCTTGATGCCGAACTGGGCCAGCCAGCCGCCATACCAGCCGGTGGTGGAAAACAGCGTCGCCAGGGTCAGGCCGGCCACCGCGGTGGGCAGGGCAAACGGCAGATCGATCAACCCATCAAGCAGCCGCCGTCCCGGAAACTCGTAACGGGTGAGGATCCAGGCCATCAACATGCCGAACAGCGCGTTAAACAGCGCCGCGACGCCGGCGGACAACAGCGTCACTTTATACGCCGCCACCAGCTCGGGGCCGGTTATCACCTGCCAGTATTGCTGCCAGGTCATTTGCGCCAACTGCATCACCAACGCGCTCAGCGGCAGTAATAAAATCAGGCAGACAAACAGCAAACTGCTGCCCAGGCTCAAACCGAAGCCGGGCAGCACGGGTTTGCTTGAGGTGAACAGCATCATTGCCGGTGCCCTGCCGCGATTAATGTATCCAGCTCGCCGCCGTCGCCAAAATGGGTTTTCATCACCTGCGGCCAGCCACCGAATTGATCTTCCACCCGGAAAAGCCGCACATCGGGGAATTTATCCTTGGCGGCGGCCATAATGGCAGGGTCGTTGACCCGATAATAGAAACTGGAGATGATCCGCTGCGCCGCCGGGCTATAGAGATAATTCAGATACTCCCTGGCGGCCTGGCCGGTGCCGTTTTTCTCGACATTTTTATCCACCCAGGCCACAGGGAACTCCGCCAGGATATTAACCTTGGGGATAATGACCTGGTAGTTGTCGTCGCCATACTGATGGCGGATATTGTTCACTTCCGACTCAAAGGAAATCAGCACATCCCCCTGGCCGCGCTCGGCAAAGGTGGTGGTGGCGCCGCGACCACCGGTGTCGAACACTTCCACATTGGCGATAAACCGCTGCATCCAGGCGCGGGTTTTTGCCGCGTCGCCGCCGTCCGCAAGATTGGCGGCGCCCCAGGCGCCCAGATAAGCGTAGCGGCCATTGCCGGAGGTTTTCGGGTTAGGGAATACCAGCTTCACATCGCTGCGGGCCAGATCGCTCCAGTCATGGATATTTTTCGGGTTGCCTTTGCGCACCAAAAATCCCATGGTGGAATAGAAGGGAGAACTGTTGTGCGGCAAGCGGCTTTGCCAGTCGGCGGGGATCAGATTGCCGCGATCGTGCAAAATCTGCACGTCGGTAACCTGGTTATAGGTGACCACGTCAGCCCTTAATCCCTGCAGGATGGCCAGCGCCTGTTTGGACGATCCGGCGTGGGATTGCTTGATGGTTAATTTATCGCCGGGATGCTCCTTTTGCCACTGTTGCTCGAACCCGGGGTTCAACGCCACGAACAGCTCCCGCGCCACGTCATAGGAGCTGTTAAGCAGCTCAGTGGATTGCGCCGGGACGCAAGCCAGCAATATTGCCGCGATACCGCCTTTTAATGCACGGCTTGTAAACAGCGTTCGATTCATTCTATGCCTTGGTCGGAGTGATGCGGATAACAGCCCTGGGTAGTGCTAGTTTATTTATAACGGGGGCAGAACCTGTAACGGTTTTATATATCCTTTTGTGCTTTGGCAGCATGAAAAGCTATAAGCCTCCGAATGGTGCAAAAAAATGACAAACGGCGGGCAGATTGGCAGGGTTTGCGATGGGGACCGATGGCCGATCCCCGACGGGAGAATCCGTTATTGCCCGGCGTCGGCCTGCCAGACGATTTTGCTTATCTGCCAGTCTTTCAGGGTGTCGTCGGCGGGCATCAGCGAATCGGGTCCGTGCCAGCTTCCGCTAAAGACGTAGCTGACATGGGCGCTTTGCGGCGCGGCGCAGACCACGCCGTCCTGATCCTCATCCGTGCCCTTGCGGCATGCGCCGAACGCTTTACTGTACAGCGAGCTGAAACGGTCGCCAATCTTCACGCCCCATTCGGTGGGAACGCCCTTGTCCGCCACCACCACCCGTTCAACCCGACCGGCGGAGGAACCGTACACCGTCAGTTTCACCTGGTTGTCCTTTACCGCCTGGTAAAACGACCGGATACCGCCGTTATGGGTTTCCATACCGTTGCGCAAACGATAATCACCATTCAACGCTTTATCCAGGGCTTGCTGCTCCAGCGGCGTGGCGGCATTGATATCGCCCACCCCGCTGTCTTTAACGGTAACGGCGCTGCTGAACCAGTTAAACGGCGACAGGCTCGACCATGAGAAACCGGACAAGGTGGAACAGCCGGCCAATAGGATGGGTAGCCCGATAACCAACGGGCGTAACTGCTTCATATTTTCTCCTTAAAAAACGACAACGACGGCATGGATTTCCACGCACCGCTATTGGATACCGCCGGGGCTAAAAAGTGCCCTAATTTCATTTCCGGTGACGCCGGTGCGTTAATGTATGATTTACCAATTGTTTTCCCTGGAAATTCGCAAAACGTGCCTGCTGTGCCATGCTTAACCTAGCTGATACAAATGGAGGGCACGGAATGAAAAAAAAATGGGCTATGGCCGCGCTGCTTGCATTCTCTGGGCTGCCGGTATTGGCGCAATCCGGCGGTTTTCGCGGCGATGAACCGCCACCGCCGCCGAATAAGCAGGAGAGCGGCTACAGGGGAACCGTTGACGCCAGACACACCAGCATCGCGACGGCCAAAAGAATGAAGACCAATGCCTGGATTACGCTGGACGGTCATATCGAAAAAAAGGTCGGCAATGATAAATACTTTTTCCGCGACGCAACCGGAACCGTTCTCCTGGAAATAAAGGGTGATAAATGGAACGGCCAGGAAGTCACCCCAAAAGATCTGGTGAGCATCAGCGGACGCCTTTTGAAAGATCGGCATGGAACGCATATCAGCGTGGGACGAATCCTGAAACAATAACTCCCTCCGGCCGGGGCCGGCAGCAGCGATTCGGCCCCCGGTTAATATTCCTGATCTTCAATCAGACGTTTTCCCAACGTCACGCTGTCCACCACTTCGTAGTCCAGCTTTTCATACATGCCGATCACCGCTTCGTTATCCTCCCGCACCATCAGATGGATCTTCGGGCAACCGCGGGCGATGAGTTTTTTCTCCAAACGGCTGATTAACGCATTGGCAATACCGCGCCCGCGAAAATCGGGATGTACGCCGAGATAATAAGCTGAACCGCGATGGCCGTCGTAACCGCCCATAATCGACCCCACCACTTCACCCGCCACCTCGGCGACCATAAACAAATCGGAATCGTAATTTAATTTCCGTTCAATATCCATTTCCGGATCGTTCCACGGACGCAATAAATCACAACGCTCCCACAGCGTGATCACTTCTTCAAAATCGTCTTGGCGAAATACACGGATTTCCATAGCTGACCGCCGTCATCTCAAGCAATAAACGTTAATAAATTGAATATCACGTTATTTCCTGTGAAGGCAAATAACATTGTGCCGCGAAAGACCTTTTTCCACCGGGGGTAATCAAAACATTGCCGGGCAATAGATGGACATAGTTCCTTTGTCGCTCCTTTCACAGGACTATGTTATACCCTAACATTTTCGGACTCCTTTCAGTGAACTATCCCTCATTATTATGGTAATGAACAAAAATCATCGCGAATCTCCCCCGACTGTTCTACAGACCCGCCGTCGGTTATTGCTGTCGGGCCTGGCCATGTTCGCCATGGCCAACCGTTCGGTCCTGGCCGCCGACGGCCTGCTGCGGGCCGGGCATATCCCGCCGAAAGCCGGCGGCAGGCCCCACTGCGTCATGATTGATCCGGGTCACGGCGGCATCGACCCGGGGGCAATCGGTCACCTGGGGTTAGAAGAAAAACACGTGGTATTACGCATTGCCAATAAAGTGAGGGCCAACCTGGCGATGCAGTCCCATATTCAAACCAGGCTGACCCGTGAAGAGGATGAGTTCATCCCATTGTTTCGTCGGGTTGAACTGGCGCATGAACACCGGGCGGACCTGTTTGTTTCCATTCACGCCGACGGTTTTACCGACGCCTCCGCGTCCGGCGCATCGGTTTTCGCTTTGTCCAACCGCGGCGCCAGCAGCGCCATGGCCGCCTACCTTTCCAATCGGGAAAATTCCGCCGACGACGTGGCAGGGGTAAAATATAAACAGCAGGATAATTATCTGCAGCAAGTTCTGTTCGATCTGGTGCAAACCGACACCATCAAAAACAGCCTGACCCTGGGCCGTCATCTGCTCAATCATATCCGGCCGGTCCATCAGTTGCACAGCCAGCATACTGAACAGGCGGCTTTCGCGGTGCTCAAATCCGCGTCGATACCGTCGGTGCTGGTTGAGACTTCCTTTATTACCAATCACCGGGAAGAGCATTTGCTTGAGACCACCGATTTCCAGGATCGCATCGCCCAGGCCATCAGCAGGGGAATTGTGGATTTCTTTGACTATTACGACGCTCATGAACGCCATTTCACCAGTAGTAGCGGCGGTTGACCGGCGTTACCCATTAGGCATGACCCCGGAGGAAGGTTATACTGGGTGCCGTCCATAACGGCTCGCGCCCAACCACGAGTGAGTTGAATGAATCAACCCGATATAAAGCATATCAAACGCTTTCTGCTTGATTTACAAGACCGGATCTGCGCCGCCCTGGCCAGCGAGGACGGTGGGGCAGTGTTCAAGGAGGATCTCTGGCGCCGTGAAGAAGGCGGCGGCGGACGCAGCCGGGTATTGACCGGCGGGCGGCTGTTCGAACAGGCCGGCGTCAACTTTTCCCACGTGTCCGGGGCAACATTGCCCGCCTCCGCCACCGCCCACCGTCCCGAACTGGCCGGAAGGGCCTTCCAGGCGCTGGGGGTCTCTCTGGTGGTTCACCCCCTCAATCCCTATATCCCCGCAAGCCATGCCAACGTTCGTTTTTTTATGGCCGAAAAGCCCGATGCCGATCCGGTCTGGTGGTTTGGCGGAGGCTTCGACCTGACGCCGTTTTATGGCTTTCGCCAAGATGCGGAACACTGGCACCGTACCGCCCACGATCTCTGCGCCCCTTTTGGCGAGGAGATCTATCCTCGTTATAAAGCCTGGTCCGACAGCTATTTTTTTCTGAAGCACCGTAATGAAGCGCGCGGTATCGGCGGACTGTTTTTCGACGATCTCAATCAACCGGATTTCCCCCGGGCCTATGCTTTCGCCCGCGCCGTCGGAGAAGGTTATCTCGATGCTTACCTGCCCATCGTTCAACGACGCAGGGAGATGCAATGGGGCGAGCGGGAACGGCAGTTCCAGCTCTACCGGCGCGGGCGTTATGTTGAATTCAATCTGGTATGGGATCGAGGTACCCTTTTTGGATTACAATCCGGCGGACGCACCGAATCAATTTTAATGTCCATGCCGCCGCTGGCGCGCTGGGAATACGATTATCATCCGGAGCCCGAGAGCCCGGAGGCTGCGTTGTATCGCGATTTTTTACCGGCGCGGGATTGGCTGTCACAGGGGGGGAACTAATGGCTATTTGGGTTGACGCCGATGCTTGCCCCAAGGTCATCAAAGAAATTTTATTTCGCGCCGCACAGCGCGAGTCCATGCAGACGACGCTGGTGGCCAACCAGACGCTGGCGGTACCGCCGTCACCCTTTATCCGCACCCTCCGCGTCGGCGCCGGTTTTGATGTGGCGGACAATGAAATCGTCCGCCGTGTCGGCGTGGGAGACTTGGTGATCACCAGCGATATTCCCCTGGCGGCGGAGGTGCTGGGAAAAGGCGCGGTGGCGCTTACCCCCCGGGGAGAACGCTATCGGCCGGAAACCATCCGCGAACGCCTCACCATGCGCGACTTTATGGACACCCTGCGCGCCAGCGGTATCCAGACCGGCGGACCGCCGCCCCTCAGCCAGCGCGAACGCCAGGAATTCGCCCGTGAGCTGGATCGCTACCTGCAACAAGCAAGAGGTTGATCGGCATAGCGGCCCGCGATCACCGAACGCGCATCGAACGTGTTAAAGGGAGACCGTGCTGATGGGGTCGAATCGGGCGTGGTTTTTCCGCCCGACGGAGCGCCCCACAGCGCGGCCCGCGATCATCGCTCGTGCAATGAGTCTGCTCAAGGGAGTCCGCGCCAGTCGGGCCCGCCATCGTTTTTAACCATCAAAATAATCAGAAAAAGCGCATTTCATTCTACGTCTTGTTGAGGCAGTGTTATCCTTAAGTTAACTCTTCCTTCAACAAGATGTACCATTTCTTCCTTCATGGAGTTGAGAATGAACCAGTTAGAAGCGCTAAAACAATACACCACCGTGGTGGCCGATAGCGGCGATATAGATTCTATCCGCCATTACACCCCGCAGGACGCCACCACCAACCCTTCGCTGATCCTGAAAGCCGCCAGCCTCACCGCCTATCAACCGCTGTTTGAAGATGCGTTGGCCTATGCCCGCAAGCAGGGCGGAACGCGAGAAACACAAATCATCAATGCCGGCGACAAGTTAGCGGTGAATATCGGTGTGGAAATATTGAAAAGCGTACCGGGGCGGGTCTCTACCGAAGTGGATGCCCGTTTATCGTTCGATCGCGGTATGTGCGTGGCCAAAGCCCGCAAGCTGATAGGCCTTTACCATGAACAGGGCATCGACAAATCCCGTATCCTGATCAAGCTGGCGTCCACCTGGGAAGGCATCAAAGCGGCGGAAGAACTGGAACGCGAAGGCATCAACTGCAACCTCACCCTGCTGTTCTCCTTCGCCCAAGCCCGCGCCTGCGCCGAAGCCGGGGTTTACCTTATTTCCCCCTTCGTCGGCCGCATATACGACTGGTATAATCAACGCAAACCCATTGATCCCTACGACGTCGAACAGGATCCGGGCGTGAAATCGGTACGGGCCATCTATGAATACTATAAACAGCATCGTTATCAGACGGTGATCATGGGCGCCAGCTTCCGTAAAACCGAACAGATCCTGGCGTTGGCCGGCTGTGACCGTTTGACCATTTCCCCGGCCCTGCTGGAAGAGTTGCACAAGAGCGATGAGCCGGTGGAACGCAAGCTCACGCCGTCCACCACCGGCCTGCATCAGCCGGCGCCGTTGTCCGAACCCGAGTTCCGCTGGGAACACAACCTGGACCCAATGGCGGTGGACAAATTGGCCGAAGGCATCCGTCAATTTGCGGTAGATCAGCAGAGCCTGGAAGATCTCCTCTCGGCGAAACTCTAGGTCACGGGGCCTGTGTGATATCAGGCAATGTGTTCGACATTATACTGTCCCTATAGGCCGCTGCTTTCGCAGCGGCTCGCTGCAAATCCACTCGCCACATTTACCAGCCCGGGTTCCGGGAGTCTAGCCCGCCAAAGGGCTCTAGCCCGCCAAAGGGCGCTACGCCACCGCGCCCCGCATGCTTTCGGCGAGATGCTCCGCCCACAGACCGGCTATCCATTTCACGCCCTTGACGGTAAAGCGCGCCTGGGAAAACACATGGCGACTATCACTGGTGCCGGTATGGACTTCAAAACGTTCGGCATCCAGGTATTGACGGTGAGGGGTCAACACGCCCCCCAGGCGATACATGATTTGGCGCTCCAGCAGAAACCGCCGAAAATCCACCTCTTTCACCTTTAACAACTTGCAAACCTGGCGAAAACCCATCGCCTCGTCCACCCTGACGTAGCAATCGAAAAAGTCCGCTTTCGGCGCGATCAGGGCCACGCGCCGTTCCAGGGCCTGACGCCGCTCATACTCTTCGGCCCAGGCACGTGCGGCCACCGCTGGGTTGGTAAAATCGGGCAGGTCGTGCTGCAATTCACGTTCGTGCCAGCGATCAAGGGCTACCGGCGTAAAGGCGGGAGACAGACGCGCGATCACCATCAGTGAATCCCTCTTGTTCAGCTGATATTCCTGACGGATTTTGCCCTCCCGTTGGTACTCCACTGTACGTAACGGCTGAGGGAATCGCCGGCTGGTTTCCAGGCTTTTAATCAGGCGCGTCACTTCGCCATGGGGGATCCCGATTAATTCAGCCAGTTCACGGCTGCTCATCGAGACCGTTTGATGAAGGGTTTCAAAACCCGCTGCGGATATCTTCATCTCGTTCACCACTTAGTGTCGGAAAGCTACAGCTCCTCTTGGGAGTTGGTTAAATATACAACACTACTGTGTATTTATCCAGCACTACGTTACAAGTTTGCTTAATGGCACCCTGACGCCCGCGGGTCCCACGCGCAGGCGTCGAGGCCCTTACGGGCTTATACGCACAGCTTCAATCCTGTTTCAACGACAGCTTGATAGCACTTCACTCACGTAAGAACGAGACAATAATTCGAATGGGGCCCGCTGTTTATGCCTTTAACCACCCTTTCAATTGGGCGTGTTGTAACAGCATGATGGTTTTACCGTCACGAATGCGTCCGTCTTGCACCATCGCCAAGGCTTCGCCAAAAACCAATTCCACTACCTCTATGTCCTCGTCCTCAATGCCGCCGCCCTGATTATCGCGGCTGGACTCGTCATATTCAGCCGCAAAAAAATGCACGACTTCGGTGACGCCGCCGGGGGACATATAAGCCGAAAATAATTTCTCCACTTTACCCACGCTATAACCGGTCTCTTCCACCGCCTCGCGCCGGATACACTCTTCCGGTGAATCGTCGTCCAGCAAACCGGCACAGGTTTCCAGCAGCATCCCGCTGGGATTGCCGTTGATATAGGTAGGCATACGGAATTGGCGAATCAGTACCAGGGTATTTTTCAGACTGTTATACAGCAAAATAGTGGCGCCGTTGCCCCGATCGTACACCTCGCGCATTTGCTGTAAGGGGGTGCCGTCTTTTCTTTGCAGGCTGAACACCAATTTACGCAGTACGAACCAATGATCGGATAACAACTTATTTTCCAGTATTTTAACATTCAACGCCATGACGCCCTCTATAATCCCACAAGATGCGATGTAAGTGTGATCAGGATCATAACTCAAACCCCGGCATTTACGGGAGCGATTCACGGCAAAAATCGTCAAGCGGATTGAGTAATATAAGGAATGCTGGTTTTATCCGTCGGATATTAGTGATAAAGGAAAACAATGTGTGATGATCACTTTTTTACACTATCTCCTTTTTTTCTCCACGTTTTCACACCGACTAACGCGTAAAGTACTACGGCGATGGCGCCTCGCATTTATGTCGCCTCACAATAACAGACCAGTCGCCTTGAGGTTTAGATTGAATGGCTAATTTTTTTATTGATCGCCCGATTTTCGCCTGGGTTTTGGCAATTATTGTCTGTTTAACCGGTACATTGTCCATATTTACGCTGCCGATCGAGCAATATCCCAAACTGACGCCCCCCACCATCCGTATCACGTCAAAATATCCCGGCGCTTCGGCCCAGACGTTGGAAAATACCGTCACTCAAATTATTGAACAGAATATGACCGGCCTGGATAATTTGCTGTACATGGCGTCCCAAAGCAGTAACTCCGGACAGGCCACCACCACGCTGACCTTTGAGGCGGGCACCAATCCCAATGAAGCCATGCAGGAAGTGCAAAATCAACTGCAGGTTGCGCAGCATCGCTTGCCCCAGGCGGTGCAGACCCAGGGGATTACCGTCACCAAAACCGGCGACAGTAACCTGATGATGATAGCGTTTGTGTCCACCGACGGCTCCATGAACAAAGCCGATATTTCGGACTATATGGTGAGCCATCTGCAAGAACCCCTGAGCCGGGTCAACGGCGTCGGCGAAATTGACGCCTACGGTTCTCAATTTTCCATGCGTATCTGGCTTAATCCGAACAAGTTAAATAGCTATCAGATGACCACCGATGATGTGGTGACGGCTATCGAATCGCAAAACAGCCAGGTGGCGGTAGGCCAGTTGGGAGGCACGCCGTCGGTGGACGGACAGGCGCTGAACGCCACGATTAACGCCCAGTCGCAGTTACAGACTCCGGCGCAGTTCCGCGCCATTACCCTTCGGGTCAATAGCGACGGCTCAGTGGTCACCCTCGGCCAGGTGGCGGATGTGGAGCTGGGTTCGGAAAACTACGATTATCTCAGTACCTATAACGGTATGCCCGCCGCCGGCATGGGCGTCAAACTGGCCTCCGGCGCCAACGAGCTGGAAACCAACGTCAATGTCAAAAAACGACTGGCGGAACTGGCGCCCTATTTCCCCCGCGGGCTGAAAGCCGAAATCGCCTACGAAACCGCCCCCTTCGTTACCGCCTCCATTGAGGATGTGGTGAAGACCCTGCTGGAAGCCATCGTCCTGGTTTTCTTGGTCATGTACCTGTTCCTGCAGAATTTCCGCGCCACGTTAATTCCCACCATCGCCGTACCGGTGGTGCTGTTGGGTACCTTTGCGATACTCGCCTCCTTCGGTTTCACCATCAACACCCTGACCATGTTCGCCGTGGTGCTGGCCATCGGCCTGCTGGTGGACGATGCCATCGTGGTGGTGGAGAACGTGGAACGGGTGATGAGCGAGGAGTATCTATCGCCGCGGGAAGCTACCCGCAAATCCATGGGACAGATTCAGGGCGCGCTGGTGGGCATCGCGCTGGTGCTGTCGGCGGTATTTGTGCCGATGGCGTTTTTCGGCGGCACCACCGGGGCTATCTACCGGCAATTCTCCGTGACCATCGTATCGGCCATGGTGCTCTCGGTTTTGGTGGCCCTGATTTTGACCCCCGCTCTGTGCGCCACGCTGTTAAAACCGGTGAAAAAAGAGGATCACCACGAAAAGAGAGGCTTTTTCGGCTGGTTTAACCGCTGTTTTGACAAAGGCGCCAACCGTTATCAGCGCGGCGTCACCAATATCCTCCAGCGCAGCGCCCGCTGGCTGGTGCTTTATGCCCTGTTGCTCGGCGGCATGGTGCTGCTGTTTTTACATTTGCCCACCTCGTTTTTGCCCACGGAAGACCTCGGGGTATTAATGGCCCAGGTGCAACTTCCTACCCAGGCCACCCAGCAACAGACGTTAAAAGTCGTATCCAAGGTTGAAAAATATTTTCTGACCAAGGAAAAAGACAACGTCCTGTCGGTATTTTCAACGATCGGCACCGCGCCCGGGGGCAACGGGCAAAACGTCGCGCGCATGTTCGTCCGGCTGAAATCTTGGGATGAACGGGCCAGCAGTACGCAGCGTTCCGCCGCTGCCATCATTGAACGGGCCACCAAAGCCTTTGCCAAGATTCCTGAAGCACAGGTGCTGGCCAACAATCCGCCGGCCATTTCCGGTCTGGGCAATGCCGCCGGCTTTGATATGGAATTGGAGGATCATGCCGGGCTGGGGCACGCCAAGCTGATGGCGGCGCGGGATGAACTGCTGGCCAAGGCCAACGCCTCGCCGCTGCTTACCCGCATGCGGCATAACGGGCTGGATGACAGTCCGCAGTTGCAAATCGATATCGATCAGCGCAAGGCGCAGGCGCTGGGAGTCTCCATAGACGATATTAACGACACGCTGCAAACCGCCTGGGGATCGACCTACGTCAATGACTTTATCGATCAGGGGCGTATCAAACGCGTATACGTACAGGCGGCGGCGGAATACCGGATGCTGCCCAGCGATATTAACCACTGGTATGTACGCAACGGCAGCGGCACCATGGTGCCCTTTTCCGCCTTTGCCACTTCCCACTGGGAATATGGTTCCCCCCGCCTTGAACGCTATAACGGCCTCTCTTCCCTGGAAATCGTCGGTGAGGCCGCCGCCGGCATCAGCAACGGCACGGCCATGGATCTGATGGAAAAACTGGTGGGTGAATTGCCCGCCGGCTTTGGACTGGAATGGACGGCGATGTCCTACCAGGAACGTCTGTCCGGCTCACAGGCGCCGGCACTCTATGCCATTTCACTGCTGGTGGTATTCCTGAGTCTGGCTGCGCTTTATGAAAGCTGGTCCATTCCTTTCTCGGTCATGCTGGTGGTGCCGCTGGGGGTCATTGGCGCGCTGCTGGCCACCTGGCTGCGCGGTCTGGAAAACGATGTCTATTTCCAGGTGGGACTGCTCACCGTTATCGGCCTGTCGGCGAAAAACGCCATTCTGATCGTTGAGTTCGCCAATGAGCTGCATCTGCGGGGACAAGGACTGGTGGAGGCGACGCTGCACGCGTCACGTATGCGACTGAGGCCCATCCTGATGACCTCCCTGGCCTTTGTCTTCGGCGTCATGCCGATGGCGCTCAGCACCGGCGCGGGCTCCGGCAGCCAGCACGCGGTGGGGACCGGGGTTATCGGCGGCATGCTTTCCGCCACCATCCTGGCGATAGTATTTATCCCGCTGTTTTTTGTTCTGATTCGCCGTCGGTTCCCGTCCCATACCCAGGCGCATCCCGAGTCAAATATTCAGCTGTTAACGGAAAGCGGCGAGGGTCCGGAGACATAATTCAAAAGGCTGAAATAGTAAAGGCCGCCCATATCGGGTGGCCTTTATTTTATACCCGTCATACTTCAAATTGCAGATGCGTTGGCAATACTCGGCCCCTCCATGGGCCTCGCCCCTATCGGGGCCGCGACAGGTCGCGTTCAAATCTGCTCCAGGCAGATTTGTCCTCGCTCACCCCAGTCACTTACCCGAGTAAGCTCCTGGGGATTCGCTGCGTTGCCGCCTTCCTGCAATACGAATTATTTAGGGTATAGAGATGTTATTTCCAAGGTGTTCAAAATGACAAAAAGTGAAAATTGTGGCCTTGTTTTCGGCATATGTTTACTTGCGTAACATTGCTTCAATAAAATCTTTCCAGTTACCTAATTCCGTATCAACCATTTTCGTATCAACCATACCTACCGTATTCTCTTGTGCGCTTATTATACAAATCTGCTTTGAAAATAAAAGGGGAGAAGAGACAATTTTAGTCTATTTCTCGGGTGACTTCACAAAATGAATTTGCACTATTAAATTAATGCACTATCCTGATGCAGGTTAGCCCGCCGAGTAGCGTAAATAATCACAATAGGTTAATGGCGTGATCGCCAAACCCTGGTTTACCAGCCGGACAAAGCCTGTAACCGCCAAGCCTTAAGCCGAATTTATCCGGCAAAAAAACAATGAATACCCCATTAGCCTAATAAACGTCAGGCATCCGCCCAACAAACGGCGGATTACTATTTCTTATTTAAAAACGAAAGACAACGTTTTTATTAATGAAGCTGCTTTATCGCTTTTAGCAAATTATCCGGTTTGGTTCGACGGCGGAATAATGTGACGCAATAATGTGAAGATAGGCGTTGATTATCCCATGGGGTTTATTATTTTCCGGTAAATTAAATTGGCCTCTGCCTATGTCTGAAATATCATTATATTTAATAGGGTCTTTGGTTTTCTGATGGCGGATATGCCGAACCAGCCAGTGTAAAACCCTATTTGGTTTTTATCAGCCTATCCAGGTAAGGGATTTTTCCAGGTTCTTTTTGCCGCGGGCAGCCGCGGCCGCATGCTTCACCAGGGGACGACTTTTCCCAGGTAATCAAGATAATGTAATCCTGAGCGCCCTTCATAAGCGTCGATGGTGCTGATCAAAGCCGGGATGCTTTCATCTATGGTTAACCGCGCTGTAGGCCCTCCCATATCCGTGCGTACCCATCCGGGGGCCATGAGTAGCAACGTTCTGGGATCGTCGCTGTGACGCGCGGCAAAGCTGCGCATAAACATGTTCAGCGCTGCTTTGCTGCCGCGATAAACCTCGTAATTGCCGTTGGTGTTATTTGTCAGGCTACCCTGCCCGGAGGACATTACGCCAATCGTACCCGTCGGCGGAACAAGATCCGCAAACGTCTCGATGACCCTCATCGGACTCAGCGAATTAGTTACCATCACTCTTATAAACTCGTCTGTGGATACGTCCGCGATGGTTTCGCCATCGTCGTTTTTGACGCCGGCATTGACAAAAAGCACGTCAGCGCGTCGATGGCTGAGCCGCGCGCGTAACGCATTGACCTGGCCGGGAACCGTGATATCGACGGTCTCTACTTCAAGTGATGCGGGATAGTTTTCAGCCAGGTGCAGAAGCCGGTCTTTAGACGCACCACGCCCGGTTGCGATCACTTTGCAGCCACGTTTCAGGTATTCCTCTACCATCGCAAAACCCAAACCACGGGATGCGCCGATAAGAAGGACGGTTTTTTGCGAAGGATCCGTTTGCATCAATCATCTCCTCTGTGGGTAGGCGATTCAAAGATGACATTTGGATCAATGCCATCATCGGCCTGTGAGTTAAGCAACTATAGCCGAGCCGGATATATGACGGAAGATGCAGCATTTACATCTATAACATGCGGCAAACGCCTTTCCTCATTTTTCGGGCCGGGATACAATAGAGTATGACTGAACCTGACTTAAATTTGCTTATTGCGCTGGATATGCTTCTTGCCGAGGAAAGCGTGGCGGGCGCCGCGCGTCGTCTAGGATTAAGCGCGTCGGCAATGAGCCGGACGCTAAGCCGCCTTCGTGGGGTAACCGGAGACCCTTTACTGGTCCGGGCCGGGCGTCACATGGTGTTGACGCCCCATGCGGAAGCGATGCGCGAGCGCACTCAAAACGCGGTATCCGAGGCCCGCGCCATCCTTCGACCTTCTACATCGGAACTGAATTTATCAACCCTGACGCGGAGCTTTACCATCCGGACCAATGAAGGTTTTGTGGAGGCCTTTGGCGCGTCGCTTATCGCGGCGGCTGCGGCGGCCGCGCCTTTCGTACGTCTGCGTTTTGCGCCAAAGCCGGAGAAGACCCCAAGACATTTGCGCGAAGGCCTGGTTGATCTTGAGATAGGCGTCTTAGGGGAGATGGGTCCGGAAATACGTTTACAGGCGCTATTCAGGGATCGGTTCGTCGGTATCGTAAGGAAGGGCCATCCGATTGTACTGGAGCGCGAAGTGACGGCCAGGCAGTATGTATCTTACGGACATGTTGTCGCCTCTCGCCGTGGACGCATAAGCGGACCGGTGGACGAAGCGCTGGCTGAATTAGGTCTCGAGCGGAAGATTGCCGCCGTGGTGCCAAGCTTTCCCGCCGCGCTGGCCGTGGCGCAGGCGTCGGATCTAGTGGCGCTGGTGCCCGCATCCTTCCTTATCCATCAACCGCTGGTTAACGGCGATGGGTCTACCGCCACCCTCTGCGCTTTTGAACTTCCCGTCAAAACCGGGACCATTACCGTATCGCAGATGTGGCATCCGCGCTCAGAGGTTGATCCGGCCCATCGCTGGCTCCGGCAATTAGTATTGAGTGTCTGTCGCCAACAGGTGCCGGAGTGGAACAGCGGCTCACGGCAATAAAGCCAAACGCCGCTATCAAGACAGGGCGTCATAATATGCCGATGTCTTCACCCGCGTATGGATTCATGACCTGTTTTCACGCATTATGATTCTGGTAAACAGGACCGGGGGTGTTTCCCGCTGGCGGATAAAAGCGGGCGGTGGGATGATTGCCCGGCAACCATACGCTGTAGAGGGTAGCCTTTCTCCATGCATGACCATGATGTTTCGTTAACGATCTACGGAATCAAGAACTGCGATACGATGAAAAAAGCCCGCCGCTGGCTCGACGAAGCACAGTTGCCCCACCGGTTTCATGATTACCGGGCGGATGGCGTGACCGGTGAATTGTTGCAGGGCTTTATCCAGCGGGCCGACTGGCGGGTGCTGCTCAATACCCGCGGCACCACCTGGCGCAAACTCAGCGAGGAGCAGCGCCGGCAGGCCGATGATGCTGCCGGAGCGTTAGCGCTGATGTTAAGCCAGCCGGCTGTCATCAAGCGCCCGGTGTTGCAACGGCAAGATGGGGTTCTGCTGGTGGGTTTCGACCCGGAAGAATACCAGCATTTTACCGGCCGGGGGGTGTGATATGCCTTGCCCGGTTCTGGAATTAGCCCAACAGCTCATCAGACGTCCCTCCCTCAGCCCCGACGACGCGGGGTGCCAGGCGCTATTGATATCCCGTTTGCGGGCGGCCGGTTTCACCGTTGAGCCGATGCCGTTCGGCGATACTCTGAATTTTTGGGCCTGGCGCGGCGAAGGGCGGACCCTGGCCTTTGCCGGCCATACCGACGTGGTGCCGGGGGGCCGGGCGGAACATTGGCATACCCCCCCCTTCGAACCCGCCCTGCGCGACGGCATGTTATATGGCCGTGGCGCCGCCGATATGAAAGGTTCGCTGGCCGCCATGACCGTCGCCGCCGAGCGTTTTGTCGCCCAGCATCCGGACCATCGGGGACGGCTGGCGTTTCTGATCACCTCCGATGAAGAAAGCACCGCCGTCAACGGCACGGTAAAAGTGGTGGAGGCGCTGATGGCCCGCGGCGAACGTCTGGATTATTGCCTGGTGGGCGAACCTTCCAGCCATCAGCACATCGGGGATATCGTCAAAAACGGCCGGCGGGGTTCCCTCACCGCCAATCTTGTGGTCCAAGGCATCCAGGGCCATGTGGCCTACCCGCAGTTGGCGGATAATCCGGTGCATCGCGCCATACCGGCGCTGAATGAACTGGTGTCCACCGTCTGGGATCGGGGTAATGAATTTTTTCCCCCCACCACCATGCAGATTGCCAATATTCAGGCCGGTACCGGCAGCAATAACGTGATTCCCGGTGAATTGTCGGTACAGTTCAACTTCCGTTTCAGCACCGAGCTGACCGACGGACTCATCCGATCCCAGGTGGAGGCCCTGCTGCAACGCCACGGTCTGCGTTACCGCCTTGACTGGTGGTTGTCCGGCCAGCCTTTCCTTACCCCTCGCGGCGAACTTGTGGAGGCGGTGGTGAATGCGGTGGAGCATTACCAGGAATTTACCCCCGCCCTGGAAACCACCGGCGGCACGTCGGACGGTCGCTTTATTGCCCGCCTGGGTGCTCAGGTGGTGGAGCTGGGGCCGGTGAACGCCACCATTCATAAAGTGAATGAGTGCGTCAGCGCAGCCGACCTGCAGTTGCTGGGCCGGATGTATCAGCGCATCATGGAGCAACTGGTCTTATGATGACCCCGGACATGCTCACCGGCCAAACCGACCGGCATTTGGTCCTCCTGTCCGAGGGGCATCGCCTGCAAGCCGAGGCCGTCGCCGCGTTTAACGGCTTGCGTCAGACCGCCCGCCGTCAAGGATTCAATCTGCGGCCCGCCAGCAGTTTTCGCGATTTTGAACGGCAATTGGCTATCTGGAATGGCAAATTTCACGGTCGGCGGCCATTATTAGATAAGGATAGCCGTCCGCTGGACAGCCAAAGCCTGAGCGTGCCCGAGCGCTGTGAAGCCATTTTGCGCTGGTCGGCTTTACCCGGCACCAGCCGCCACCACTGGGGCAGCGATGTGGATGTTTACGATCCGGACCTGTTGCCCGCCGGTAAAACCCTGCAATTGACCCCGGCGGAATATCTGTCTGGGGGCTATTTTGCTCCCCTGGCCGAATGGTTAACCGTACATATGGCGGACTATGATTTCTACCGTCCCTACGCGCGGGATCGCGGCGGTGTCGCCATAGAGCCCTGGCATTTAAGTTATCGTCCGCTGGCCTGCCAGGCCGAATGCTTGTTAACGCCGGACATCGTGTTGACATCATGGAAAGAATACGAAGTGGCGGGGTCAACGTGGATTATTCCGCAGTTACCGGTCATTTTTCGCCGTTATATCGGCAATGTCGATAAGGAGTAATATCATGGAATGGCTGGCGAAATATTGGTGGATCATATTGATTCTGCTGGCGGGTATGCTGATCTCAGGCATTAAGGAACTGCGCCGGGTGGATGTCAAACGCTACCTGAAAGACAAGCCGGAGTTGCCGCCCCATCGGGACAATAACGCCAAATGGGATGAGGATGATAATTGGCCGAAAAAAAAGTAAACCCGGCAAATCCTGGAATAAAACAGATTCTGTCACCCCGGGATATCACGGCTAACCGCGTTTATACCCGTCATCTTGACACCTATTGGGTATCTAACGGTCCGTCGTAGGTTTCATAATCTATCCCGGTGACATTGCCATCAATCTTAGTGGCATCAGCATCGATCTCGTTGACATCGGCCAGGTAGCCCCCTGGCTCGCTTAAGCGTCGCCAGATGCCGCAGTTTTTTTTATCCAGCGCCAGCAGCGCCGCCGCGGTCTCCTCCCGCCGGCGGAGCAATAACGCTTTTTTGCCGCTAACGCCGATGCGGTTCGCCATATCGGCGTCGCCGCGCTGCTGTTCCAACCCTCCGCGCAGGGCCGGAAGCGGTAGCGAAGAGAGCCGCAACAAACGTTGCAACGCGGCTCGGCAGGCTTCCGGCGGCCGGTGGGCAAAGGCGAAACCGGCCAGATCCCACCAGTCGTCCTGATTCAGTTCCCACGTTGCACCAGCCGGCTCGCCCCCGGTATCATCCGGTTCCCACGTGGCAACAATCAATTCTCCCTTAGCGTCATCGGCCAATACCGATTGTGCACGTGCGAATTTCGCCTCCGCCCGCCGCACCAGCCGTTGTCCGGCACCACTGAGCGGCAGCAGCGCCATGGCGCTGTAGCATCCGCTGCTGGCCTCAAGGCGGGATCCGATATGCACCACATGGAAACCGGATGTCTGCCAGAAATTTCGCAATTCATCGGTCAGGCCGAAACTCACCGACAGAAAATCACGGCCGTCCGCCGCCGCCTGCATACCCGCCTGACGCAACAACTCCCGCCCCACGCCTCGGCGACGGTGGACGGCGGCCACCGCGATACGGCTGATACGGCGGGATAACAGCTGCGCCGCGCTGCGAATGCCGCCATGGGCCGCCAGCGACTGCGCCACCAGATTACCCGGCGGGCGCCGGCGTCCCGCCCAGACCTCATGGGCCAGCTCGGGAGATAAACCGCCTTCATCCACCGCCCACAGCCCGCCCATCAAAACACCCCGGGTATGGGCGGCAATAAAATGCTGGCCGGGGGCATCCATCAGGCGACGCAAATCCAACGGCGAGGTGCGGTAATGGGCGCTGGTGAGTAGATCGTAAAAATCCCTCAACGTCTGGGGATGTCGCTCCCAGCTATCCTGCTCCAGCTGAGTAAAACGGGGTACGTCACCCTGTGGCACGGACGACAGGTCGTGTGCCGGCTCGTCGCTATCAGGCACCGGCGGCGCCCCTTCACCGCCTGAAAGCGCCGGTGGCGAAATTACCCCGCCCCCGGCGCGATCCGCCAGACTACGATTATGCCCGTCCCCGGTTGATACGGGGTCAAACAGCAGCGCATCCGCCAGCCAGGACTCCAACGGGTCGCCCGTCGCCCAGCGCAGCGGCTGCCGCAGCGTCAGATTGTGCCAGTGCGGCAACGAGGCGCAGAATTTCAGCAGGAATCCGCGGCCGGTACCTTCATAGCCCTGCACCGTGGTGGTCAGCAAAACCCGGGGAAAATAGCTTATCAATTGCCGCAGTGCCGGCAGAGGGATGGCGGCGGCTTCATCCACCAGCAGCCAGTCCGCCGCCGGATGGTGACGGCAATGCTCCAGCAACGCGTCAGGTGCGAAAAACCTGGCCCGGTTCGCCGCGTATTGTTCCAACACATCGGCGGCCTGCCTAGCCGGGGCCACCACCCAGCAGCGTGCCGCGGTCCTGGCCGCCAGCATGCCGGCCAGGGTGGATTTGCCGCGTCCCCGTGGGGCGGTCAAGACAAATATGCCTTTATCCGCCGCCAACAGCTGTCTGAGCAAGGATTGCTGTTCAACCGTCGGCCCCCCGCCGGGCGGCCGCCAATGGGGTCGTGCCGCCCAAACCGGCAGGGATGGAGCCTGATGCTGTTTAATAAGCAGTACTTCATGCCGGCTTAACAGGGTTTGCTGGAAATGATGAATAAACGAGGGGGTGGCCATAGAGCCGGGTTGTTCACTCCAGCGCAGGGAATCCCCATCGGGCAGCATAGGCCAGCGGGTCCAGGGGGGTATAAGCAATACCAGCCAGCTGCCGGCGGTGAGCATCCCGGCCAATGCCGCCAGGGCATCCACCGCCAGCCCCCGGCGAGCATCGAAGATCCCATGCAGGAACTCCCGACCCAGCAGGGATCTGATGGTCGCCGGGGCCGAGGCGATACCCTCGCCGTCCTTCTCCACGCCATCCTTATCCTTGCCAACCAGCAGCCAATCACCCGCCAGCAGCCGACGCAACTCACCGGCCAACGTGGCGCTCCAGCTCGGGTCGCCGCTTAACACCAGCAGCCTTCGGATGCCGGAGCGGCCCATATCCGCCGTGGTTTCAGTAAACCAATGCGCCGTCGGGGGGGACAGGCCGTCCATTTCAGTGCTTGCCAATCATTAATGACAGGAGGCCGGCGGCAATCAACGGGCCCACCGGCACACCGCGCAACAGAGCCACTCCCAGGACCGTGCCCACCAGCAGGCCGGCCACCACCGAAGGCTGGCTTGACATCAGAGAAACCCCGCGTCCGCCCAGCCAGGAAACCAAGACCCCGACCAGGATGGCCAGCAGGGATTTCCAATGCAGAAAAGAGTGCAGAACGCTGCTGGAGGAAATCGTGCCGCTGGCAATGGGGGCCATCACACCGATGGTGAGGATGATAATACCGAGGGTCAGTCCCTGCTTTTCCACCCACGGAAAAAAATGGCTCAACGGAGTCAGACGGACAATCAGCAAGAACAGGATAGCCACCGTGATGGTGTTGTTATGGCTGATAATGCCCAGTGCCGCCAGCGCCAGTAAAATCAGCAGCGTCGGATCCAAATAAGTCATTGTGAATTCCATACCATTTTGTCATTCAGCGCAATCGCTCCCCTGGCCGGCAGCACCGGCCTGGCGCTATCAAACCTCCGCTCTCTCGATCACCTACCATTATTTCCTTCGCCTCCGCTCCCCGAATCCGGGCCTCGGCAACCGGTCTCTTTATCGCCGGTTAAGGACTTATGGCCGGTTAATACCGGGAGGAGCGTTCGGCTTACCGCTTCAGGGCATACGGTGAGACTGTCTTCACCGAGGGAAACGATTGCGCGTCAGTCCAGTCTAACACCGATGCGGTGTGCGACTTCCTCATAAGCTTCAATGACGCCGCCCAGGCTTTGACGAAAACGATCCTTGTCCATCTTATTCAGGGTGGTTTTATCCCACAAACGGCTGCCGTCCGGCGAAAATTCATCACCGAGCACCACTTCGCCATTAAACAAACCGAATTCCAGCTTGAAGTCCACCAGGATCAGACCCGCCTCATCAAAAATCTTGCTCAACACGTCATTGGCCAGATAGGTCAACTGCTTCATGCGCGCCAGATGCGCTTCGCTCGCCCAGCCGAAGGTGGCGCAATAAGACTCGTTGATCATCGGATCGTGCATGGCGTCGTTCTTCAAAAACATATCGAACAGCGGCGGATTCAGGATCTCGCCCTCTTTAATGCCCAGGCGTTTCACCAGGGATCCGGCTGCGCGGTTACGCACGACGCACTCCACCGGAATCATGGCTAATTTTTTAACCAGCACTTCGGTATCCGACAACAGGCGGACCATTTGCGTGGGGATACCGGCGTCAGCGAGTTTGGTCATAATAAAATAGTTGAATTTATTATTAACCAAGCCCTTACGCTCGAATTGTTCAATACGTTGGCCGTCCAATGCTGACGTATCATTGCGGAATTCTAATATCAGCAAATCCGGATCCTGGGTGGTATAGACCGTTTTCGCCTTTCCGCGATACAACTCAGCTAACTTTTGCATCTTGATTCACTCCAATTGCAAATAACGCTTAACGATAAAAAAAGGGGCGCCGGCCCCTTTTTTGGATTAGTGGGTGGACGACTTGCTGAGAGCCGCCTGGAATACCTGCACCAGGGCGTCGTTTTGCGACTGGGTGAGGGTATGGCCTTTGGGATCGGTAAACTGCAAGGTGCTGCGGTTGCCCAAATCTCCCACCTGCAGTTTATAATCGCCGTTGACCAAGCCGGGGTCTTTGGCGCCCAGGTCATCCCAGGTACCGCTGCTCGGGGAATCATAAGTGACGGAGATAGTCCCCAGCGGACGGCTGGTATCCTTCACCTTCATGCCGATTTTTTCCAGTGCCGACGGCAGATGCTGCCACACCACCGTATAGGACGAGCGCACCACCAGCAACGGCAGACCGGATTCATCCGACCCGCTTTCGACGCTCAGGTCGGCGGTCTGGCCGGATGTACGTTTGTTCTCCTGATCCTCGCTGAGCTGTTCAAGCCCCTGCGCCACGCTGTTCAACATCGACACGGTATAACGCTGGACCAGGGCCGGCGCCGCCACCGGGTTATTTTGCTGCTGCAGGGCCAGGGATTTCACCATCAGCGAGGTTTGATAACCCTCGGTACGCAGGCTTACCTGATAGCGGCCGCGATACTGCACATCCTCATCGGCCCGGGACCATTGCACCCAATCGGTATTTAACGTCTGGCCGGCGTCCTGACGGGAGGCGATGGTGTAGCCTTTACTTTGCACCACCGCAACGACCCGCGACCACAAATCACGGGCTTGGGCATTGTTTTCAATCTGGATGACCGCGGTATCACCGGTATATTGCGAATGGGAACCGTCTAACAAAGCCAATGGTTGCGCCGGCGGCCGGACATCCAATTCCTTGCCGACCTGACCTTGCAGCGATCCGGCGGGTACTTCGTAATCCCCGTTTTCAACGGGCAGAATCATACCGGATGGACTGTTAATCGAGCTGAGCGCCGGTGCTTGCAGGTAGTCTTCGTTTCCGTTTACCTGGCGTTTGTAGCGTTGATCGCTGGTACAGGCTGCAAGCAGCATGAACAACGACGCGCCCACCACTTTTGCCACCATCGACTTTTGTAATGAATAAGCCATCAATTCTCCCTAACAGAGTTACAGCAAACCGGCATCCGTTAACGCTTGTTCAACAACACGGCTATCATTCTCGGTCAGCGGCGTCATCGGCAAACGTAACGTATCGGTTGCCATTAGTCCCAATGCTTTACAGGCCCACTTAACGGGAATTGGGTTGGATTCTATAAATAATTTCTGATGCAACGGCATCAGGCGCTGATTTAGCCGGCGCGCTTCAATAAAATTGCCCTGCGCCGCCAGTGCGCACATTTGCGCCATTTCACGCGCGGCAACGTTTGCCGTGACGGAAATAACGCCCTTGCCGCCCAGTTGCATGAAGTCCAGCCCGGTGGAATCGTCTCCGCTGAGCAGGATAAAGTCATCATCAACCAGCTCTTGGATCTGACTGACACGGTGTAAGTTCCCCGTGGCTTCTTTTACCGCGACAATATTTTTAATTTTCGACAAGCGCGCAATCGTCGGCGGCAACATATCACAACCGGTACGCGACGGCACATTATACAGGATTTGCGGCAAGTCTGTGTGTTCGGCGATCGCCTTGAAATGCTGGAACAAGCCTTCCTGGGTCGGTTTGTTGTAATAAGGCGTCACCGTCAGGCATCCCGCCACGCCGCTGTTATTAAACCGCTGCGTCAGGCAAATCGCTTCAGAGGTGGAGTTGGCGCCGGTGCCCGCGATCACCGGGATACGGCCATCGCTCAGTTCCAACGTCCGCATCACCACTTCGCCATGCTCATCATGACTGAGGGTGGATGACTCGCCGGTGGTACCGACGGAGACAATCGCCGACGTTCCGCTGGCGACATGATAATCGATTAATTTTTTTAAACTTGCCCAATCGACGGCGCCCTTGTCATCCATTGGTGTAACCAGTGCAACTATGCTTCCCGTAAACATTGACCATCCCCTCCACAAACAGGTTATTCATGGTACTTTTGTCACCTATCCAAAAGCAAGCAAACATCGGTCATGTAAGCTCTTGGCAGCAGGTTTTTTTTAGGGTTAACATGTAAATCACATCTCGACGGACAGGAAGCGCAATTTTGCCGCAGCAACAACAACATTATCTGGTCATAACCGCCCTGGGCACCGATCGTCCCGGCATAGTCAATACCATCACCCGGCACGTCAGCGGTTGTGGTTGTAACATTGAAGATAGCCGCCTTGCCATGCTGGGGGAAGAATTCACGTTGATTATGTTGTTATCCGGCAGTTGGAACGCCATTACGCTTATCGAATCCACCCTGCCCCTCAAAGGCGTCGACCTGGATTTGCTGATTGTGATGAAACGGACCGTCGCCACTGAACAAAATGAGACGCCCACCACGGTGTGGGTTAAGGTGGAAGTGCAGGATTCACCGCACCTGATTGAGCGTTTTACCGATTTATTCGACAGCCATCAGATGAATATCGCCGAGCTGGTTTCCAAAACACAGCCGGCCCAGGGCGAACTTCCGCCGCGGCTTTATATTCAAATTACTGCCCATGGCGCGGCGGATCGGCCGGTGGGACAGATCGAAGATACGTTTCATCAACTCTGTACAGAACTGAATGCGCAAGGCAGTATTAGTATTGTGAATCATCCACAGAATTAATAGATAGATGGAGTATTGCAATGACGCCACTGAAAGCCGGTGATACTGCGCCGAAATTTAGCTTGCCCGATCAGGACGGTGAACAGGTTAGCCTGACCGACTTCCAGGGACAAAAAGTATTGGTTTACTTTTATCCCAAAGCCATGACCCCTGGCTGTACCGTGCAGGCCTGCGGGCTGCGTGACAATATGGACGAACTGCATAAAGCGGGCGTTGAAGTTCTGGGTATCAGCACAGATAAACCGGAAAAATTGTCGAAATTCGTTGAAAAAGAGCTGCTGAATTTCACGCTATTGTCCGATGTCGATCACAGCGTGGCCGGAGAGTTCGGCGTGTGGGGTGAAAAGTCCTTTATGGGTAAAACCTATGATGGCATAAATCGCATCAGTTTCTTGGTAGGACTTGACGGCAAGATTGAGAAGGTGTTCGACGACTTTAAAACCAGCAATCATCACGATATCGTGCTGGCCTACCTCAAAGGCCTCTGATTGACCCCGCCGGCAATGATTTCCCGGCCCGCGAACCGGGCGGAGATGATTGCCGACGTGAAAAAAGCGAGAACACTTATTTGTCGTTGATGTCAAAGACTGTATCGCTACGGTTTAGGTAGAGGTTGGATTGTTTATGTTCCCAAGGATGAAAAAGGGTCTTATCGCCGGCCTGCTGGCCGCCATGGCCGTGACTTATTGTCCGTCCCTCATGGCCGATGATTCGGATCAGTTGCCTGATATCGGCACCACGGCCGGCAGTACGCTGAGCATCGGCCAGGAAATGCAAATGGGGGATTTTTATGTCCGCCAGTTGCGCGGCGGTTCGCCCGTGATTAACGACCCCTTGCTCGAGGCCTATATCAACCACTTGGGCAATATCCTGGTTGCCCATGCCCACTCGGTGAATTTCCCGTTCCATTTTTTCCTGATCCGCAACGATGAACTGAACGCCTTCGCCTTTTTCGGCGGCAATGTGGTCGTCCATTCGGCGATATTCCGTTATACCGATAACGAGAGCCAGCTGGCTTCGGTGCTGGCCCATGAAATATCCCATGTGACCCAGCGCCACCTGGCGCGCGCCATGGAAGATCAGAAGCGCAACGCGCCTCTGACCTGGGCCGGCGCGCTGGGGTCCATATTATTGACCATGGCCAATCCGCAAATGGGCATGGCGGCGCTGAGCGGCACCATCGCCGGAACGCAGCAGGGAATCATCAGCTTTACCCAGGGCAACGAGCAGGAAGCGGATCGTGTCGGCATTCAAGTATTGCAACGCTCAGGCTTTGATCCGCAGGCTATGCCTGATTTTTTGCAAAAACTGGCGGACGATACCCATTATTCCACCACCCCGCCGGAAATGCTGTTGACCCACCCCTTGCCCATGAGCCGCCTGGCGGATATCCGTAACCGGGCCAATCAAATGCGGCATGTGGTGATGGATTCGTCCCAGGATTTTTATCTGGCCAAGGCGCGTATTCTCGGCATGTACAGCACCACCAACAATGTTTTGGGCGACGATACCCTCGCCAACTGGAGAAAGGGCAATGCGCGTCAGCAAATCGCCGCGCAATACGGTGAAGCGGTGCAGTTTTTAGAGGCGAAAAAATATGATGATGCCCGCCGGACCCTGCAACCGCTGCTCAGCAAACAGCCGGCCGATATCTGGTTTGTGGATTTGATGACCGATATAGACCTGGCGCAGCAGCGCGCGCCGCAGGCCATCGCCCGGCTGGAGGCGCTGGTGAAGGTGCAGGACAATAACGCCAATCCGGTCTTGCTGCTTAATCTGGCCAACGCCTACGTGGAAGGCCATCGTAATAATGATGCCATCCACCTCCTCAACCGCTACACCTTTAATCACCCGGACGATACCAACGGCTGGGATCTGCTGGCGCAAGCCTCCGCCGGCGCGGGATTCAGGGATCAGGAGCTGGCGGCGCGCGCGGAAAGCCTGGCGCTAACCGGCCAGTTGGATCAAGCCGTACGGGCCTTGAGCAATGCCAGCTCGCTGGTGAAATTGGGCAGTTTGCAGCAGGCGCGTTATGACGCCCGTATCGATCAATTGCGTGATTTGGAAAAGCGCTTCAAGCCTTACCAGAAATCATGAGGACGGAACGCTCTGGGCTAGTTGACACCGTGTCGGGTGGGGACAGGATGCCGGATCGTAAACACGCATTGAAAAGATACCCGTGGCTTTCAACGGTTCGGCGACGCTGCGCATAGCCTTACAGGTGCAGTATCTCTTTCACAAAGGGTATGGTCAGTTTGCGCTGGGCGCTGATGGAGGCGTGATCAAGCTGATCCAGGGTTTGTGACAGGGTGCGCATGTCTCGTTCCAGCCTTTTGAGCAGAAAACGGCTGACATCTTCCGGCAGCTCAAAACCGCGCAATTTGGCGCGCAGTTGCAAGGCGGCGCCTTTCTCCTCATCGGACAAGGGCTGCAGCCGGTAAATCTGCCCCCAATCCAGGCGCGAGGCCAGATCGGGCAAATTCAGCTTAAGCTGGCGCGGCGGGCAATTACCGCTGATAATGAGCCGGGTTCGCCCGGTTTCCTGTATCCGGTTATAGAGATTGAAGATAGCCATTTCCCAAGGCTCGTCACCGGCGATACATTCAATATTATCAATGGTGACCAGCGCCAGTTGCTCCATGCCGTCCATCACTTCCGGTACAAACCAGGTTCGTTTATCCAGGGGCACATAGCCGGCGGCTTCGCCGCGGCTGGAAAGTTCTGCGCAGGCGGCATGCATCAAATGACTGCGCCCGCCCCCCTTACGTGACCAAAAGTACAGATAACTCCCATGCTCTTCGGTTAGCATGCCGTGCAATGCCGCCAGCAGCGACAGATTTTCGCCCGGATAAAAGCTGGCGAAAGTTTCGTCATCTGGCAGATAAAGCGGTAAAGAGAGTTGTGCCGGCGTAGTCAGAATTACCTCAATGCATACAGGCAGGATAACATGTTTAGTTTAACATAAAATTCAAAAGGGGATAATATAGAAACAGCGGCTTGGCAAAGATGATTTATCTGATACTTAATCCGTTTTTCCATAAGCGCCGAGAAATCCGCCTTTTTTATCATAACGCTCATTAGGAACGACAAATCTCGTCTTTTTATGACAGGGCGAGGCTTATCCTAGGCACGGGATAAAACGGGAATGGGTGTTTTGAAAAAACATCCGCTACGCTATTTCGAGGAATACCGCCAGAGGGGTGACGAACATGAAATATCAGTCGTCAAAGTGCTCGGAAACCATAAACTCCATTGATAGACAGACGATGTTGGCGGGCGCCCCGCCGCTGTTAACCGGGTTAATTATCCGGCTTGCCTACGTGAGCGGACGCAGTAAGGAAGAGGTTGCCACAATACTGCTTAAGCCTTATAAACAAGGGTTTATCAATATTGATGATGCAGAAAATATAATCCGGCATTTTTCGTTTCTCGAAAAAATCGCCCTGAAACTGGATTTGATTAATTATACTATTACATTAATCGCCGCTTATATGGAAATAGAAGTGGCCTATACCAAAGGGATAGTCATGCCAAGGAATATAGTGACAAATATCATGGAGAGCTATCATTAAAGACGGATCCAATAAAAGATTGATTAAATTTTTATTCGATTAAGGGCAAACTTAAAGCCAACAGGATCCCGCATTCTCCCACGCTGGTCTTTTGCCCGCAGCAGCGACGCAGCTCATGAAGTTTTATTTCCAGTTCCGCCAGTGCGTTAATCCGTTCCCGTACCGCGGTTATATGCCGTTCCAACAGCAAATCAATATCAGAGCAGGCGCGGTCGGGGTGGGTTTGCAAATCCTGCAATTGCCTGATTTCATCCAGCCGCATCCCCAGGGATCGGCAGCGCAGGACAAACCTGAGCCGGGCATCATGTTCCATTGAGTAGGTGCGATAACCCCCATCGGTCCTGGCGGGTTTGGGCAGCAGTCGTTCACGCTCGTAAAAACGAATGGTGGCCGTATCACAGCCGGTGCGTTTTGCCAATTCGCCGATTAACATATCCGTTTACCTCGTAAAAACGCTGGACCTTAAAGCTGATTGAAGGTTTAGCATAAATATTCATGGTGCGCCAGCGGCAGTTGGAGAGTCCTTACGAGGGGGGTCTGATGGCAAATTGTTGCGAAGATAAAAGTTGTGAGATTCAAGCGTTGCGTATGCGTCACGGCCGGGTGTTATGGCTGGTGTTGATGGTTAATGCCGCCATGTTCCTGGCTGAGGGCGCGGCGGGTTGGTACGCACATTCCACTTCGCTGCTGGCGGACGCGCTGGATATGCTGGGGGATGCCCTGGTTTACGGCTTCAGCCTGTTTGTGGTGGCGCGTTCGGTGCGCTGGCAGACCTCGGCGGCAGTGGTCAAGGGGGGATTTATGCTGTTTTTCGGCCTGGCGGTGCTGTGGGAAGCGACGGACAAAATCATGTTCCCGTTACGGCCCGACGCGGCCACCATGGCGCTGGTGGGAAGCGTGGCCTTGGCGGCCAATCTTTTTTGCTTTGGTTTATTGTGGCGCTATCGGGGCGATAACCTGAATATGAGTTCGACCTGGTTATGTTCGCGCAACGATCTCTTCGCCAATATGGGCGTGCTGCTGGCGGCGGGCGGTGGCTATCTGCTGGATTCCCGTTGGCCGGATATTATCGTCGGCGCCCTTATCGCCGGTTTGTTCATCGGATCGGCGGTGAAGGTATTACGGCAGTCCCGCCAGGCTTTACGGGCCGAAGCCGCCGGTTCGTTGAGGATAAAGGCGCTGTCGCGGCCGATAAACGGTCGGTCCGCTGCTTTGCGTAAACCCTGAATTGAATGCCGCGGTCCTACCACGCCTTAAGACGTTATCCGGCTCGTTGCACGCTCGGTGTACGCGGGCCTAGCGTGCCATGAGGCACTCCGGCGGGCGGAAAAACCACGCCCGCTTCGACCTCATTGGCGCGCTCTCCCTTTAACAGGCTCGTTGCACGTCCGGTGTACGCGGGCCTAGCGTGCCATGAGGCACTCTCACGCTGTTTGGGCTCGGCAAATTTACACGGAGTCATTGGGACGGGGCAGGATGGCTGGAAGAGTAAACCGTCCACGCCAGGGATGGCGTGGATCGAGCCTACATGGACGTATTCACGGCGTGTTTACGATCCAGCATCCTGTCCCGGCCGTGCACGGTTTCAGTACGGCGTTTAGCGTGCCTAGCGCTCCGACTTGTCCAGATTGGCGGGGTCGAGGACCGGCGTGCTGTCGGCGTCGATTATCACCTCTTCACCGCGGATAAGCGTGATCACCTTAAACAGCAGGCTCAGGCCGATACCCACCACGGTGGCCAGCGCCATACCCTTCAGTTCGGCGGCGCCGATATGTATTTTTGCGCCGCTGACGCCGATAATCAGGATGACCGAGGTCAGGATCAGATTTTGCGGCTTGTTATAATCCACTTTTGATTCAATCAATACCCGGATCCCGGAGGCGGCAATCACACCGTACAACAGCAGCGAGACGCCGCCCATCACCGGTACGGGCACCGCCTGGATCGCCGCCGCCAGCTTGCCGACGCAGGACAACAGGATGGCGAATATCGCCGCACCGCCAATCACCCAGGTACTGTAGACCTTGGTAATGGCCATCACGCCGATATTCTCGCCGTAGGTGGTATTGGGGGTAGAGCCGAAAAAGCCGGAAAGCATGGTGGAAACACCGTTGGCGAACATGGAACGGTGCAGGCCGGGATCCCGCAGCAAATCGCGCTTAACGATATTGGCGGTGACCACCAAATGGCCGACATGCTCGGCAATCACCACCAGCGCCGCCGGCAGGATGGTCAGAATAGCCACCCATTCAAAACGCGGGGTGTAGAAGGTCGGCATGGCAAACCAGTGCGCTGCCGCCACTGATGATAAATCCACCGCGCCCATATACCAGGCCAGGGCATACCCCACCAGTACCCCGATCAGGATCGGGATAATCGCCAGGAAACCCCGGAACAGTACCGAACCCAATACCGTCACCCCCAGCGTCACCAGGGAAATGATAATGGTGGTGTGATCAACGCCGGCTCCGTCGGCGGGCAGCAGCCCGGCCATATTGGCCGCCACGCCCGCCAGCTCAAGGCCGATAACCGACACGATGGCTCCCATCGCCGCCGGCGGGAAAACCACATCAATCCAGCCGATGCCGGCCACTTTGACAATCCATGCCACGATGCAAAACAGCGCGCCGCAGGCAATGAACCCTCCCAGGGCCGATTCATATCCCATCGGCAGCAACAGCAGTACCGGCGAAATAAAAGCAAAGCTGGACCCGAGATAGGCGGGGATTTTCCCTTTACAGATAAACAAATACAGCAGCGTGCCGATGCCGTTAAACAACAGTACCGTGGCGGGATTGATTTTAAATAAAATCGGTACCAGCACGGTGGCGCCGAACATGGCGAACAGATGCTGTAAGCTTAATGGAATGGTTTGCAGTAACGGCGGGCGTTCATCCACTCCGATGGCGCGACGGGTCATGTGAATTCCTCAATGAATAATCAAAAAAAACCGACCCTTGCGGTCGGCTTGATGTTATTTGGTACCGAATAACTTATCGCCCGCATCGCCAAGGCCCGGCATGATGTAACCATGCTCGTTAAGTCCCTCGTCAATGGCCGCCGTGTAGAGTTCAATATCAGGATGAGCCGCTTCCAACGCGGCAAGACCTTCCGGCGCCGCCACCAGCACCAATACTTTTATAGCTTTGCAGCCGGCCTTTTTCAGCAGATCGATAGTGGCAATCATCGAACCGCCGGTGGCCAGCATGGGATCCACCACCAGGGCCATGCGCTCATTAATATCCGATACCAGCTTTTGGAAATAGGGTACCGGTTTAAGGGTGGTTTCGTCGCGGTAAATGCCCACCACGCTGATACGCGCGCTGGGGACGTTTTCCAACACCCCGTCCATCATGCCGAGACCGGCGCGCAGGATAGGCACGACGGTGATCTTTTTGCCTTTGATCTGATCAATTTCAACCGGACCGCACCAACCTTCGATGGTGACTTTCTCAGTCTCGAGATCGGCGGTTGCCACATAGGTCAGTAAACTACCCACTTCCGATGCTAATTCGCGAAAACGCTTGGTGCTGATATCATTTTCGCGCATTAAACCAAGCTTGTGTTTAACCAGCGGGTGTTTTACCTCAACGATCTTCATCATTACTCTCCCCAAGAAGCATTGAACGGTCAAAAAAATCGCGAGATTATAACCCCTTTTTTTTGCCGCGCCCTATGAAATTAGCTGATCCCGATCAATGGATTATTAAAATTCACTATACCCAATATATTTCGAGTTGCGGGATGGCGGCAAGAGCGAGGCTCATGGATGAGCCGAGTGACAAAGCCAACGAGCCTGCAGCTTTAAAGATAACGGGAATTAGACGATCAAATCCTGATTCGTTCGACAACACCACTCGCAAACGTTTGCCCGCGCTGTTAGAATTGCCCGCGCCCTATTTTAATCGCAACATATCATCTCCGTGGGGATCTTGCAGTGACCGAAAAAACCTCTCTCAGCTATAAAGACGCAGGTGTAGATATCGATGCCGGTAATGCATTGGTAGATCGCATCAAAGGTGTAGTGAAACAGACGAAACGTCCCGAAGTGATGGGCGGGCTGGGTGGCTTCGGTGCGCTTTGCGCGATACCGCAGAAATACCGCGAGCCGATTCTGGTTTCCGGCACCGACGGTGTCGGCACGAAACTGCGTCTGGCGATGGACCTGCAACGTCATGATACCATCGGTATCGATCTGGTGGCGATGTGCGTGAACGATCTGGTGGTGCAAGGGGCCGAACCGCTGTTTTTCCTGGATTATTTCGCCACCGGGAAACTGGATGTGGAAACCGCCGCAAAGGTCATCACCGGTATCGCGGAAGGCTGCAAACAGGCCGGTTGCGCGCTGGTGGGGGGCGAGACGGCGGAAATGCCCGGCATGTATCACGGGGAAGATTATGACGTCGCCGGATTCTGCGTCGGCGTGGTGGAGAAATCCGAGATAATCGACGGCGGTAAAGTCCGGGCGGGGGATACTCTGCTGGCCCTGGCCTCCAGCGGCCCCCACTCCAACGGCTATTCCCTGGTGCGTAAAATCCTGGAGTTCAGCCGGACGGATCCGCTGCAAACCCCGCTTGCCGGTAAATCCCTGGCGGATCACCTGTTGGAACCCACCCGCATCTATGTCAAGGCGCTGCTACAGCTTATTGCCCAGACGGAAATCCATGCCATCGCCCATCTTACCGGCGGCGGTTTTTGGGAGAATATCCCCAGGGTATTGCCGGCGGGCACCTGTGCGGTGATTGATGAAAGCAGTTGGAGCTGGCCGCCGGTATTCGATTGGTTACAGCAGGCCGGCAATGTCAGCCGCCATGAAATGTACCGCACCTTTAACTGCGGCGTCGGCATGGTGATAGCCGTCCCGGCCGACGGCGCGGACAGCGCGCTGTCACTCTTGGGCGGCTTGGGAGAAACCGCCTGGAAACTGGGTGAAATCGAGACCCTCGCCGGCGAGGAACGGGTTATTATCCGCTGATGAAAAAGATTGTCGTGCTGATCTCAGGCGAAGGCAGCAACCTCCAGGCGGTGATCGATGCCTGCCGGGACGGCAAAATCCCGTCGCGGATCGCCGCGGTGTTCAGTAACCGCGCCGACGCTTACGGTCTACAGCGCGCCGCAATGGCGGAGCTGCCCGCCCATGCCCTCAGCCCCGGCGATTATCCGGATCGCGCCGCCTTTGATCGGGCGCTGGTGGAGCGCATCGATGAACATCGGCCGGACGCGGTGGTCCTGGCCGGTTATATGCGTATCCTGTCGGCGGAGTTTGTCGGACATTATGCCGGCCGGCTGTTGAATATCCATCCCTCCCTGCTACCGCGTTATCCCGGTCTGCACACCCATCGCCAGGTCCTGGCCAACGGCGACCCCGAACACGGTACCTCGGTGCACTTCGTTACCGAGGAGCTGGACGGCGGCCCGGTGATCCTGCAGGCGAAGGTGCCGGTGTTTACCGGCGATGATGAAGCGGAGCTGGTGGCGCGAGTCAAAACCCAGGAACACGCCATTTATCCGCTGGCAATCCGCTGGCTGCTGCAAAACCGCCTGGAATTGCGGGACGGCGGGGCCTGGCTGGACGGACAGCGCCTGCCCCCGGCCGGTTACGCGGCGGATTGATCCTCCCGCCGTCTCGGACTTGCCGTCAACTACGCTCAGATTCCCCCGATGATCCCGCCTGGAAAGCCATTTTTCTGTCATATTATCCTGTTATATAGGAACAATCTCACTGATTAGGCGGATGAAGGAAGCCTATGTTGCCTGTAAGATATTATGATGACAATCTCCAGACAGTTGTTGTTATGGACTTTAACCCTTAGGAGTCGATAATGATTACAGCACAGGACCTTCCTTCCTGAACAAATTAACGGAGCGGCAATGGGTCAGGAAAAGCTTTACAGCGATAAAGAACTGAGTTGGTTATCTTTTAACGAGCGGGTATTGCAAGAAGCCGCGGACAAAACCAATCCCCTAATTGAACGCATGCGTTTTCTGGGCATTTACTCCAATAATCTTGATGAGTTTTATAAAGTCCGGTTCGCCGAATTAAAGCGGCGTATTCTGATCAGCGAAGAGCAGGGATCTCAACTGACGTCCCGTCACCTGCTCAATAAAATTCAGTCTAAAGTGCTGAATACCGAGCAAGAATTCGACAATCTTTATAATGACCTGCTTCTGGAAATGGCCCGTAACCAGATCTTTTTAATTAACGAGCGCCAGCTATCACCAAATCAGCAAGAGTGGCTGCGTTCTCATTTCAAGCATCAGCTCCGCCAGCACATTACGCCGATATTGATTCAGCACGACACCAACCTGGTGGAATTCCTGAAAGATGACTACACCTATCTGGCGGTGGAAATAATCCGCGGACAGGAAACCAACTATGCGCTGCTGGAAATACCGGCGGATAAGGTCCCCCGCTTTATCAATCTGCCCGCGGAACCGCCCCGTCGGCGCAAACCGATGATCCTGCTGGACAATATACTGCGCTATTGCCTGGACGATATTTTTACCGGCTTTTTCGATTACGACACCCTGAATGCCTACTCAATGAAGATGACTCGCGACGCCGAGTATGATCTGGTGACGGAAATGGAATCCAGCCTGTTGGAATTAATGTCCTCCAGTTTAAAACAGCGGCTGACCGCCGAGCCGGTGCGTTTTGTCTATCAGCGGGATATGCCCAACAGCATGGTGGAGATGCTGAAAGACAAACTCGGCATTTCGTCTTATGACTCGGTCATCCCAGGCGGGCGTTACCATAATTTCAAGGATTTTATTACCTTCCCCAACGTCGGCAAAGCCAATCTGGTGAATAAGCCCTTGCCTCGTCTGCGCCACGCCTGGTTCGAGCATTTTCGCAACGGCTTCGATGCCATACGCGAGCGCGACATTCTGCTCTATTATCCCTATCACACCTTTGAGCATGTGCTGGAACTATTGCGCCAGTCCTCTTTTGACCCCAGCGTCATTTCCATTAAAATCAACATATACCGCGTCGCCAAGGATTCGCGCATTATCGACGCGATGATCCACGCCGCCCACAACGGCAAAAAGGTGACGGTGGTGGTGGAACTTCAGGCGCGCTTCGACGAAGAAGCCAATATCCACTGGGCCAAGCGCCTCACCGAAGCGGGGGTACATGTCATTTTCTCCGCGCCGGGGCTGAAGATCCATGCCAAGCTGTTTTTAATAAGCCGCCATGAAGGCGAGGATATCGTGCGCTATGCCCATATCGGCACCGGGAATTTCAACGAAAAAACAGCCCGTCTGTATACCGACTATTCTTTGATTACCGCCGATCCGCGCATTACCAATGAAGTCCGCCGGGTGTTCAACTTTATAGAAAATCCCTATCGCCCGGTCAGCTTCGATTATCTGCTGGTCTCGCCGCAGAACTCGCGGCATATGCTGTACCAGATGGTGGATCAGGAAATCTCCAACGCCCAGGCCGGTATCAAATCAGGCATCACGTTAAAGATCAATAATCTGGTTGATCAGGGACTTATAGATAGGCTCTACACCGCTTCCGGGGTCGGCGTACCGATTAATATCCTGGTGCGCAGCATGTGTTCGTTAATTCCCGATTTACCCGGCATCAGTGAGAATATCCGGGTCATCAGTATCGTTGACCGTTATCTCGAGCACGATCGGGTTTATGTATTTGAAAACGGCGGTGATAAAAAGGTTTACCTCTCATCCGCGGACTGGATGACGCGCAATATCGATTACCGGATTGAGGTGGCGGTGGGTTTGCTGGATCCCCGGCTGAAACAACAGGTGCTGGATATTCTGGCGCTGCTGTTCAGCGATACGGTGAAAGCACGTTATATTGATGCCGAACTCAGTAACCGCTATGTCCCACGCGGCAATCGGCGTAAGGTACGTGCGCAGACTGCCATCTATGATTATATTAAACGTTTGGAACAATCCGGAGATCAGGCCTGACGTATGCCACTAAACAACTCTACCTCGTCCAAACCCGAAGAATTCGCGGCCATCGATCTCGGTTCAAACAGTTTCCATATGGTGGTTGCCCGAGTGGTCAACGGAGCGCTGCAGGTGCTCAGCCGATTGAAACAACGCGTGCACCTGGCGGACGGGCTCGACGCCGGCAACCATCTGAGCGACGAAGCCATCACCCGCGGATTGAACTGCCTGGCGCTGTTCGCCGAGCGTTTGCAGGGTTTTCCACCACAGCGGGTCACCATTGTCGGCACCCACGCCCTGCGTGAGGCGGTTAACGCCGAGGAGTTTCTCAGCCGGGCGGCAAAAGTCATCCCCTACCCCATCGAAATCATCTCCGGACATGAAGAAGCGCGGCTGATATTTATGGGCGTGGAACACACCCAATCGGAAAAAGGCCGAAAGCTGGTGGTGGATATCGGCGGCGGTTCCACCGAACTGGTGATTGGTGAAAATTTTGAACCCATACTGGTGGAGAGCCGCCGTATGGGTTGCGTCAGCTTTGGCAACCAATTTTTCCCCGGCGGTGTTATCAGCCCGGTGCATTTTCGCCGCGCCCGGCTGGCGGCGGCGCAGAAATTGGAAACCCTTGCCTGGCAATACCGTCTGTTGGGCTGGCAGGTAGCCCTGGGCGCCTCGGGGACCATCAAGGCCGCCTGCGAGGTTTTAGTGGAACTGGGGGAAAAAGACGGCAGCATCACCCCGGAACGCCTGCAGTTACTGTACGATAAAGTGATGAAATTCAAAAGTTTCAGTGCGCTCAGCCTGCCCGGCCTGTCCGAAGAACGCAAAAGCGTTTTCGTGCCGGGGCTGGCCATCCTGTGCGGCGTGGTGGATACCCTGGCCATCAGTGAACTGCAGCTCTCCGATTGCGCCTTGCGCGAAGGGGTCTTGTATGAAATGGAAGGCCGGTTCCGCCATCAGGACATCCGCAGCCGCACCGCCCGCAGCCTGGCGGAGCATTATAATATCGACAGCGATCAGGCCAAGCGGGTCTGCGATACCACCGAAGATTTATATCAGCAGTGGTACAACCAAAACGAAGATTTGCGCAACGCCCAGTTGGAAGCCCTGCTCAAGTGGGCGGCCCTGCTGCATGAAGTGGGATTGGGCATCAACCACAGCGGGTTGCAGCGCCATTCCGCCTATATTTTACAGCAGACCAATATGCCGGGATTTAACCAGGAGCAACAGCTGTTGCTGGCCACACTGGTGCGTTTTCATCGCAAGGCCATCAAGCTTGAAGAAATGCCCCGCCTGAATCTTTTTCGCAAAAAACACTTTTTGCCCTGTCTGCAGTTGCTCCGGCTAGCGGTTTTGCTCAATAATCAACGGCAGGCCACCACGCCCATGCAATTGCGGCTCACTACCGATCAGAACCATTGGACCTTGACGTTCCCGGCCGGCTTTTTTGCCCAGAATAATTTGGTACAGCTTGATCTGGAACGCGAGCAAAGCTACTGGTCGGACGTTCCTGGCTGGCAGCTGGATATTACAGAGGACGCCGCCCCCTGAAGGACGAAAGCATTCAATGAAACTGGCTTATTCCATGCATAAACGACGACGAACCTCGGTCCGGATGACCCGCTGGATATTACTTATCAGTTTTATTATATTATTTGGTCGCTTTATCTTCGCCGCCATCGGCGCCTGGCAGCATCAGCAGGTTAAACCCGCCGAACCCGCGGAGCAGATGGTTAACGACGGTTCCCGTCCGGATAATTAAGCCCTGGCGTTTACCTCAGCGAATGGCAGGGTGTTCAGTCGGGGTGACAAGGCCGAACGCCCTATTCTTCAACATCGGCCGACAATATTTACACTTGCCCGTCAGCGTTAAGCATTGCTGGGGACGAGAAAGAATATCACGACGTTTGCTTGGCGCATTTTAAAAACCGCTACTGTGAGCTTTTCTTCAGTTCTGCTCCGGTTAAAGCCCCGAATCGTTTTAACAAGCAAATCATTTCCCCATTTTCATATTTTATAGCATTATCAAGCATAGTGTCACCCCTGTTGGGATTGTAAAAAATTGTGTTGGCATCAACCAGTCCCCGCTCTAAAAACATAGCCAAAATCTCAGTGCTGGCGGAATGATCACTGAGCGAATATTCAATATCTCCCATGTTATAGCCTCTCATTTTTTTAAGGTCAACGGAAGAGAACTCCCACTGTTTAAATAGCATATCAACGATGTCTACTTTAGCTTTTTTAATTGCTGTAATCATAGCCTGACAGGCAACATCCTTGCTTTGAACCAACTCATTCATTCTTTTTAAATTTGACGCGGTAACGGCATCTTTCAGGGGAATATCCCTGAGTTTCTTTTCACTAAAGCGAGGTGTAATTACCATCCCAGGCACATGAAATTCGGGCTGAAACACGAAGTTAATTAGCCTGTCCAGTTCTTTATCCGTCATGTCATTCTTTAGGGAAAATTCCTTGAAAACTATATCTTCGGAAGATCTTACGAAATTAATCAAGTGTAAACCCAAAGCCAGCTTCATGTCTTGCCTATTGTATATGGGGACATCATGAACGCCTTTATCTCCATGAATACGACGGGAGGCTTCAAATTCAGCTTTCGGAAATTGTTTTATAAAATCTTGATGTTCATGTGTAAGAAATCGAAAATGATAATTATCAAAGTGATCGGTTAATGTCAGGTAACCATGCGGATAGCGCTCCTCTACCAGGTATGCATTCGCCCCAAAGTCGAATGTTGAATGTTTCGTATTTAGCGGTGCCTGAGACAAGTCTGCTGAAAATTCAACGCCGAAAAAGACAAACCCTTGATTATGTAAATATTCTTTGTCTTGAGTGAATGTGTTTCCCCCGGGAAATATACCGTGATTGATTAAGTAATCGTTGGAATATATTTTTAGCAATCCGCTTTCAGCAAGATAGGCATTTGACTGGTGTCTCAACATCATATTTGCGCCGAGCACTTTTTTGAGCAACGCTTGTTCTTCGCTGCTTAAATCAGGCGTTTTTGCTTTTATCTGTGCCAGATATCCCGCTGAAATCCTATCGAGATGCGTTAAAGAAGCAAAAGAAGGCTGCCCTGAAACCGTAGGCAGCTCATTACCTATTTCCTTAAAATAGGTTCCAATGGAAAACATGTTGTAATAGCTTCGAGCCGCTATTACTTTTCCAAAGAAGCGTTGGATTATTTTGGCGTTTTTATCATCAAATTCTTTTTTAGTCGGACAAATGGCTACATTGTCCGCCATCAATATATCGCCAATTAAGTTTCTACTTTCATTTTCACGGCGAAAATCACATTGATGCGGCTCCGGTGGCAAATAATAATTTGCAACGTCACTGGTCGATAGCGGGTTGGTCGTATTCATCATAGCATCTCTTATTAAAACAATTACAATAATATCGCCGTCATAATTTCTTTAAGAAATAGCTCTTGATAATTAAATGAGCTATTTATGTAAATCGCATTTAATGTTTTTTCCGTACGGGTGTGAATGTGCAACCACTCACTTTTTGTGATGACTGTCTTTTGGGAGCCCATGATTATGAAGCCCAGCGGGTTTTCAATGCACGTTGCGGCAATAAATCCAAAATCATGGCGGCGGCACTGGTATTATGTAAAACGGCAACCGCACCGGCTTTGCCATTAGGAACGGGTTTGGCCCGTGTTTAGCCATATCATTAGCCAATTTTGTCAACCTTGTAACATAAGGAATGTTGTCGTTATGTCCGTGGTGAAACATAATGCCCCGCAACTGGCGAAATCAAGACATCAGGTCTTCTCGCTGTTACTGGCCAACCGTCCCTTGGTGGACAACATCCTGGGCCGTCCCGGCCGCAAATCCACCGTTTCGCCGGCGAAACTCCTGGATCAAACCACCCGACTGGCCGATAGACAACGACAACTGCGCGCCGCGGACGTGGCGGATATATTGGAAAGCCTGCCGCTGGACAAACGGCTGGCGTTCTGGCGCCTGATTGATAATGACAAACGCGGTAAAACACTGGTGGAAATCTCGCTGGTCGTTCGCCACGGCCTGATAGCCGACATGAACCCCGGCGATATCCTCAAAGCCGTCAGACCGCTGGAGGTGGATGAGCAGGCCTGTTTGGCGCATTATTTGCCGCGGGACATCGTCAGCCGGATGCTCACCGCCCTGGAGCCCCGGCAACGGGCACAGGTACGGGCGATGATGAATGCCGAGCGGGACAGCGTCGGTCGTTATATGGATTTCGAGCAGGCGACGGTTCGACCCGAAGTGACGCTGGCCGTGGTGCAACGCTATTTGCGCCGGTGCGGAAGGTTGCCGGAAAACAGCGATAAACTGTTTGTGGTGGATCGGAATAACCAGTTGGTGGGTGAGCTGGCATTGACCGCGATTTTACTTAACCCGCCCGGTAAGAAGGTGGCTGAAGTGATGGATGCCGCTCCCCTCGCCATGATCCGGCTAGGGCGCGATCCGGCGGCGGGTTCCGGTGTAACGATCGCAGCGATAACCGGCACCGGCGGGTATATTATATTTCTAGGCTTGGCGACCTTATTCTTAATACATTAATCATAAGAGATAATCACTCGTTTCGCTAGTGAACTGCTATTCTAAATATAAGAATCTTCAGGATATAATTATGGTTGCCGGTAAAGAGTTCTCCATTAATCATAAGAAATACTGGCTTATCATAACGGCAATCGCCCTGCTGGTGTTTATATTGTCCCTGATGAGTTTGTCCCAGATGGCAATAGAGCAGTCCCTTTCACCTTTATGGTTTACCACGGCGGCGTTGCTGGCGGCGTTGTTTATCCTGCCGTTTCGCTGCTGGACCGGGCTTTTACTCGGCAGCGCCCTGGCCCTGATAGCCGCAAGCCTTTTGGCCGGCGCCGCACTGTCCACTAGTCTGCCATTAACGGTGGTCACATTGCTAGAAGCCGCGCTCGGCGCCTGGCTATTAAGATACGTCCTGGATCCGCTGGATCCCCTGAACGGCATCCTCTCCTGGCTGAAGTTTTTTCTCATCGGCGTGGTAGCGGTTCCCGCCGTGGGAGCGTTAACGGTCGCCTATTTTTTTCATGTGCCCGCCGTACGCCTGTTGCCGTTTGTTATGCACTGGCTCACCGCGGAAGGGGTGGGTATCCTTGCCCTCACCCCGGTGGGAATATTGTGCCGACGTCCAGCCTTGATCAAGATGCTGAAGCAAAAAACCTGGATTGAGATGTCCCTGACGGCGATACTTTCCCTTATTGTCAGCTACTTGGCGATAAAATTATTACCTTTTCCATTTACCTTCGCTGCCTTGCCGCTATTTATCGGTGCCATACGCCTGCACCGGTTTGAAGCCTTTTGCCTGTTTCTTATTGTCACCCTGGCGCTATATTTCTCCCTCACGGCGGGTTTTCTCCATCTCAATATCCCGCAAATTATCAACCCGGGGTTATTACCGCAAATGCCGCTGCTGATAATATTGATTCCCGCCAACGCCATGGCAATTGTCATGCATGCCTTTCGGGTAGAACGCAGCAATATATTGCAAAGTGAAACCCGCTTTCGCTATGCCATGGAATATTCAGCTATCGGCATGGCCTTGGTTTCACTGGAAGGGACCTGGTTGCAGGTCAATAAATCCCTGTGCCGCTTTTTGAAATACAGCCCCCGGCAACTGGAGCAGCTCAGCTTCCAGGAAATCACCCATCCGGACGATTTAACCACCGACCTGAAACAGCTCAGTGATTTGGTTAACGGGGTGATTGAAAGTTATACCCTGGAAAAGCGCTATATCCGCAGCGATGGCGAAATCGTCTGGGCGCTGTTGGCGGTCTCCCTGGTTCGCGATCAGCATGAGGTTCCGTTATATTTCATCTCCCAGATTGAAGACATTACCGAGGTCAAACAAAGCGAGATTATCAACCGCCGGCTGATGGAGCGGATTACGCTGGCGAACGAAGCCGGCGGCATGGGCATATGGGAATGGAATATCATTTCCGATGTGATGAACTGGGATAAGCGCATGGAGGAAATCTATTCCCTGCCGCCGGACCAGAAAGCCACCTATGACTATTGGCTGGCCTGCATCATCGATGAAGATCGGGATATGGCGTTGCAATACTTCTATAAAGCGATGGACGAACGTAAACCCTTCTCCTTTGAATTCCGTATCCAGGGTCCGGGCCAAGAGCTGCGCCATATTCGCCTGTACGCCAATGTGCTGGCGGATGAAAACGATCGGGCCGTGCGGATGCTGGGCATCAGCCTTGATTTTACCAGCGAGGCCCGGCTCACCGACGCTTTGCATGAAGAGAAAGAACGCTTGCATATCACTCTGGACTCGATCGGCGACGCGGTTATTTCCATGGATAAACAGATGTGCATCAATTTCATGAATCCGGTAGCGGAAAAAATGACCGGCTGGCTGCAACGGGAAGCCCACGGCAAGCATATCGACAGTATTTTGCAGCTCACCCTCGGCCACGACGGCCCGGCCCTGCCGACGCTGCTGCAGTCCCAGCCCGGTTTCCGGCAAAAAGCGTCTGCCCTGCAGCCCTCGGTGGTGCTGCATAGCCGCAGCGGGCAATTTTTCGACATTCAACACAACTGCACGCCGCTGAACAATATCAATGGCGCCATACTGGGGGCGGTATTGGTCATTAAAGATATCAGCGAGTCCCGCCATTTAATGCAGCAACTGAGCTACAACGCGCTGCATGATGATTTAACCGGCCTGCCGAACCGCGCCAATTTCGCCCAGCATCTGGACCAGGCGTTACACACCGCCATCGGCCAAAAACGGCGTCATGCCCTGGTGTTCATTGATTTGGATCGCTTCAAGGAAATTAACGATCGGGCCGGACATGCGGCGGGGGATGCTTTGCTGCTGGAGTTGGGCCTGCTGATGCAAAAAAATATCCGCCAATACGATTGCCTGGCCAGGCTCGGGGGCGACGAATTCGGCCTGATCCTGCCCGACTGTACCTTGGCGGATGCCAAAAAACAGGTCCAGCGGATCATCGATGCCATCAACAGCTACTCTTTCCACTGGGAGGATAAATTATACGCGATCGGCGGCAGCGCGGGTATTACCTGGATAACCGAAGAAAATTTCCATACCAAGGAAGTGATGGGCCAAGCGGATATTGCCTGTTATACCGCCAAACACAGCGGGCGGGGGCAAGTCATATTGTTCGAGCCGGAGCTGAAGCATCCCGGTCTGGTCCAGCAGTCGGATCCCACCGTTAACCACGACCGTATTATGGCGATGCTGCAAAACGGCGATTTGCGGATTATGGCAAGCCCGGTGGCGCCGCCGCAAACGCCGCTCTCCATCGGTTTTTATCAGCTTTCCATTACGCCTCAGGAGCTTCAGACCCTGGGCCTGGATGAATTTCACCAGTCGGCGCAACAGCAGGATTTGCCGCTGCAGCTGGATCATTGGTTGGTGGATCAAATCCTGGGGGCATATGGCGCCGCCATCGCAAAAAAAGGAATGACCCTGGCCATTCCCCTCTCCCCGGCGGGATTGATGGACCAAAAGTTGATGGACAAACTGCTGGCCCGCCGTGACTTTCCGGGTTGCCCGGGGGTCAAATCCCTGATCATCAGCCTTAACGGCGCGGCGTTTATGGAAAATTATCCGGCCATCGAAGCGCCGTTGCAACTGCTGCGCCGGCGGGGCAACAAGCTTATGCTTGATCAATTCGGCGATAACTTCAGCTCTTTTAATAAATTGCCCGCCGGCATCATCGATTACATAAAACTGCCGAACCGATTTATCCACTCGCTGCACAATAGTCAAATGGACGAGATGATGGTGACCATTATCAATGGACATATTCACCGCCTCAACGCCCGCTCCATTGCCGGACCGGCTCATTTGTCGCCGGTTCTGGACAAACTCCGCCTGCTGGGTATCGATTTGGCGGAGGGGGCCAGCGTAAGCCGCGCCATCCCCCTGGCCGTTATGCTGGATAACGGCTATGCCGCCATCGGCTGAACATGCCATCAACCCCCTTCTATCGGGTGCCGAGGATTCCCCCTCTTTATAATGTTGACGCATTTCCGCCCAGCAGAATTTGCCGCCATAAGCCGTTATCCATTGCCTGCCTTGCTACATTATTGTAAAGTTTGCCGCCTCATTGGCATGGGGAGATGATAATGTTTATCGGATTCGATTACGGCACCGCCAATTGTTCAGTGGCGGTGATGGAGGGTTCAACGCCGCGCTTGCTGCCGTTGGAAGGCGCCTCGCCTTATATGGCGTCAATGTTATGCTCGCCAACGCGGGACGCGGTGAGTGAATACCTGCACCGCTTCTGGCAGGTGCCCGCCGGCAGCGATGAGAACCAGCAATTGCTGCGCCGGGCAATTAACGCCAATCGCGAGGACGATATCATCCTCACCGATCAAAGTCTGCAATTCGGCCAACGCGCGCTGGCCAATTACATCGCTGACCCGGAAGATGTTTATTTTGTAAAATCACCGAAGTCCTTCCTGGGTGCCAACGGCCTCAAATCGCAGCAAATCGCCCTGTTTGAGGATTTGGTCTGCGCCATGATGTGCCACATCAAAAAACAGGCTGAGACGGTGCTATCGGCCCCCATCCACCAGGCCATGATCGGCCGGCCGGTGAACTTCCAGGGCACCGGCGGAGAAGAATCCAACCGGCAGGCGCAGGGCATATTGCAACGCGCCGCCACACGCGCCGGGTTTTCCGACGTCGCGTTTCAGTTTGAGCCGGTGGCGGCGGGTCTTGACTTCGAAGCCACCCTGGTGGAGGAAAAAATCGTCCTGGTGGTGGATATCGGCGGGGGGACCACCGACTGTTCGTTACTGTTGATGGGACCGGAGTGGCTTAAACAGCGGGACCGCCGCCAAAGCCTGCTGGGGCATAGCGGTTGCCGGGTCGGCGGTAACGATCTGGATATCATGCTGGCGTTTAAACACCTGACGCCGAGCATCGGTATGGGGGGCATGACCACCAAGGGACTGGCGCTGCCGGCGTTGCCCTTTTGGCAAGCGGTGGCCATCAATGATATCCCGGCGCAAAGCGAGTTTTACAGCACCGCCAACGGGCGCTTTCTGCGCGAACTGATGCTGGGGGCCGCCGATCCTGATCGCCTGCGCGGGCTGTTGCAGGTGTATCGGCAGCGATTGAGCTACCGTTTGGTGCGCAGCGCCGAACAGAGCAAAATCGCCCTCTCCTCCGATCCCAGCACGGTGGCGCCGCTGGATTTTATCCGTGGCGGCATGGAAGTCACCATCAGCCGGACAGAGCTGGAGGAAGCCATTCGGCAGCCGATGAACCGGATTGCCCAGCAGGTGGATGAAGTATTGGCGCAAAGCGGCGCGCCGCGTCCGGATGTGGTCTATCTCACCGGCGGCAGCGCGCGTTCTCCCCTGCTGCGCGCGGCGGTGGAACGCAGCCTGCCGGGCATTCCCCTCACCGGCGGCGATGATTTCGGTTCGGTCACCGCCGGTTTGGCACGCTGGGGGCAGCGGCAATTTGCCCAATAATCCCGTGCCGCCCGGGCTTATGCCGCCGGGCTGTCGGCAAGCATTCCCTGTTTGAGGATAAAGGCTATCAGCGTTTCCAGTCCTTCACCGGTCTTGAGGTTGGTAAATGCCCAGGGCCGATGCGGGCGCATCCGGTCGGTATCCGATTTCATCACTTCCAGGGAGGCGCCCACATATGGCGCCAAATCGATTTTATTGATCACCAGGAAATCTGATTTGGTGATGCCCGGGCCGCCTTTGCGCGGAATTTTTTCCCCTTCGGCGACATCAATCACATAGATCGTCAGGTCCGCCAGCTCCGGACTGAAGGTGGCGCTGAGGTTATCGCCGCCGCTTTCCACAAAAATGATGTCCAGGTTACCGAATTTTCTCGCCAAATCGTCCACCGCCGCCAGATTCATCGAGGCGTCTTCACGGATGGCGGTGTGGGGGCAGCCGCCGGTTTCCACACCGACGATACGATCCGCCTCCAGGGCGCCGGCTTCGGTTAAAATGCGCTGATCTTCCTTGGTATAAATATCATTGGTGACCACCGCCAGCTGATAACGATGGCGCAGAGATTTACACAGCGCCTCCAGCAATGCGGTTTTACCGGATCCCACCGGACCGCCCACCCCTACACGTAACGGCTGTTTGTACTGTTGCATCATCTTTTCCTAAACGGGTTATTCGAACAATGAGCGGTCTTGAACCATCAGGAACGGAACAAGCGGGAATACTGCGTTTCATGACAGGACGACGCAATGGCCTGCAGCGGAAAACTCCCCCCTAATTCATCATCCTCAAGGGTAACGGCCCTAGCAAGCGCCTCGGGCAAGGTGGCCGAGAGCGAGCGCAGCAGGCTTTGCGCTTTTTGCTGGCCGAACGGCACCAGCTTGAGCCCCGCCATAACGCTGCTTTCGAGCCAACTGTAGCCATAACCCAGCGCCAGCGCCTGAGGCGTTATCCCCCACCGGCATCCAAGCCAGGCGAACCCCGCCAGTTGGCATTGACGCACCGCCGGTTGCCACTGCGGAGTGAAAGGCAAATCCGGCCATTCGGCGATTAACCTGGACAGGGCCTGCCCCCGCTGCTTTTCTTCGCCACGCAGCTCGCCGGTTTCCCGGTTCGCCAGTAAAAAATCGCTCCAGTAAGCGAAGCCACGGCTGTCGTCCGCATCACAGGCGCGGTACAAACGCATCAGGACCGGCCAATCCACACGACCAAGAGTATCCTCGATTATCTGCTGCTGCCAGCGGACAAAATCGGTGTCCGAGGCGACCCAGCCAATTTCCACCGCGTATTCAAGCCCCTGGGAATAGGTGAATCCCCCCACCGGCAGGCTGGAGCTGATTAATTGCAATAGACGCAGCAGCGCCAGGTCCGGCATGTCAGTGATGATGATGCCCGTGCGGCGCGCTTTGATACGCGCCGGCCTCCGGCTCAAACGGCGCCTGCTCGGTGCTCACGCTGGCCCCTAATCCGCGCGCCATGTCATCCAGCACGTGATCATGCTGATAGCGCACCCAGCCCTGTTCGATTTGCAGCGGCACATGGCGGTTGCCCAGGTGATAACACAGGCGCGCCAGCAGCAGCGGGGCGGCGGCATAGGCGGTGGAGACGGTTTCCACCGCGGCGATAATGCGCACCACTTCGGTGCCGTCCTCGGTGGACAACAGCTCGCCGCCGCGCAGGATCTGCCCGCGTGGCAACATCAGACCGGCCTCGCGGCCGTCATCAAGCATCACCTGCGCCCGGCTTTTCAACCGGGTATCCAGATCAATGGTCAAGGTGGCGGTGGTATCATGGGCGTGATCGAGACGTTTCGTTAACACTATCATCCGGGTTCTCTGGTTTATCAATAAGACTGAATCAAACAGACCGCGTTAAAAAAGGCTGCTTTTGAAAAGACCGAATCAAAACAGACTGCATTAAGAATATCGCAATAGTAAAAATTCTTTTGGAACAGCCTGCATCAATAAAAACCGCTTAGAACAATTTCCTTTAAAACAGGAAATATCGCTGCGCCATCGGCAGAACGCTGGCCGGTTCACACACCAATAGCTGCCCGTCGGCGCGCACCTGGTAGGTCTGCGCATCCACATCGATGGTGGGCTGCCAATGATTATGGATCATATCGGCCTTTCTGACCTGCCGGCATGCGCGCACTTCGCCAATCAGGCTGGCCAGCCCCAGGCGTTGGGCCAGCCCGTTGCCGCAGGCCGCCTGGGATAAAAAGGTCATACGGGTCGCGTGGCGGGCATTGCCCAGCGTGCCGAACATCGGCCGGTAATGCACCGGTTGCGGCGTGGGAATCGAGGCGTTGGCATCCCCCATCGGCGCCATGGCAATCATGCCGCCTTTAATGATCAAACTCGGTTTGACGCCGAAAAACGCCGGCGACCACAGCACCAGATCCGCCAGCTTCCCCGGTTCGATTGAACCCACCTCATGGGAGATGCCGTGGGTGATCGCCGGGTTGATGGTGTACTTGGCGATATAGCGTTTTACCCGGAAGTTATCATTGCGTTCGGTATCCGGCGCCAGCGGACCGCGCTGCACCTTCATTTTATGGGCCGCCTGCCAGGTTCGCAGGATAACCTCCCCCACCCGGCCCATGGCCTGGGAATCCGACGACAGCATGGAAAACGCCCCCAGGTCGTGCAGGATATCTTCGGCGGCGATGGTTTCACGGCGGATGCGCGATTCGGCGAAGGCCACGTCTTCGGCGATACCGGCATCCAGGTGATGGCAGACCATCAGCATATCAAGATGTTCGTCGATGGTATTGACGGTATAGGGCATGGTGGGATTGGTGGAGGACGGCAGGATATTGCCGTAGCCGCACACCCGGATGATATCGGGCGCATGGCCGCCCCCGGCCCCTTCGGTATGATAGGTATGAATGGTGCGATCGCCGATGGCCGCCAGGGTATCTTCCACGAAACCCGCTTCATTCAGGGTATCGGTATGGATCGCCACCTGAACATCGTACTCATCCGCCACCCCGAGGCAACAGTTTATGGCCGCCGGCGTCGAGCCCCAGTCCTCATGCAGCTTCAACCCGATGGCGCCGGCCTCTACCTGCTCCGCCAGGGCCTCGGGCCTGGAGGCGTTGCCTTTGCCGGTAAAGCCGATATTCACCGGCAGCGCGTCCGCCGCCTGCAGCATACGCGCCAGATACCACGGCCCCGGCGTACAGGTGGTGGCATTGGTGCCGGCGGCCGGCCCGGTACCGCCGCCAATCATGGTGGTCACACCGGAGCAAATGGCCTCTTCCACCTGCTGGGGACAAATAAAATGGATATGGCTGTCAATACCGCCGGCGGTAACGATTTTACCTTCCGCCGCCACCACTTCGGTACCGGGACCGATGGCGATGGTCACTCCCGGCTGCACATCCGGATTGCCGGCTTTGCCGATAGCCATGATGCGGCCGTCCTTGACGCCGATATCCGCCTTCACGATACCCCAATGATCGATAATCAGCGCGTTGGTCAGCACCAGATCGGCACAAAAAGCCGAGGTCATCTGCCCCTGGCCCATGCCGTCGCGAATCACCTTGCCGCCGCCGAACTTCACCTCTTCGCCGTAAACGGTGAAATCTTTTTCCACTTCAATCCACAGTTCGGTATCCGCCAGCCGAACTCTGTCGCCCTGGGTCGGACCGAACATTTCGGCATAAGCGCGCCGTGAGATTTTGCTCATGAGGATGGCTCCAGCTTGCCCATTATTTCGCCGCGAAAGCCGTACACCTCGCGCCGTCCGTCATAGGCCACCAGCACAACATCCCTTGACTGGCCCGGTTCGAAGCGCACCGCGGTACCGGCGGCGATATCCAGCCGAAAACCCCGCGTCGGTCCGCGATCAAAATGCAGCGCCGGATTGACTTCAAAAAAATGGTAATGGGAACCCACCTGCACCGGCCGATCGCCGTGATTGGCCACCGTCACCGAGACTCTCGGGCGACCGACATTCATTTCGATATCGCCGGACGCGATACGCATTTCACCTGGAATCATGATAATTATCCTGTCAGATTATGGGATCATGAACGGTCACCAACTTGGTTCCGTCTGGAAAGGTGGCCTCAACCTGAACATCGGGGATCATTTCCGGCACCCCTTCCATCACATCATCACGGGTCAGGACCTCGCGTCCGGCGCTCATCAGCTCGGCCACCGTCAAACCATCCCTTGCGCCCTCAAGGATTGCCGCGCTTATCAGGGCCACCGCTTCCGGATAGTTGAGTTTCAAGCCGCGGGCACGTCGGCGTTCCGCCAGTAACGCCGCGGTAAACAGCAGCAATTTATCTTTTTCTCTCGGGGACAGTTCCATATCTCACTCCTAAGTCGCCCAAACGTTTGCTTTATGAGAAAAACCTGTGGTCAAAAGCCTACCCGAAACCATAGCATGCTCCAGCCCATTGTGGCATAGCCAGGGTATCATCAAGACCCACGTTGTCAGGGGGAAGGACGCCGGCTCTTCGCGAATCTTTGCTTTGCAAATATCACGCCAGGGGTAACGGGCGCTCGCCGTCCCTTAACGCACCTTATTGGATCATCCATCGCACCATGACGATACAGCGGCGCAAATCCGCACCAGCTTGAAGCGCAGCGTTCAGGAACAGTTCAATCAAAAAGCCTGACGAAACACATCCGGGAAGCATTTGCCAGGCTCATCAACTCCGACTATCCCACTCCCTCAGGTGGACCAAATACGCGGCGGCACCGCCTCCCGCCCCAGCATCTGCGGCCTCAACAGGGCCCAAACCCCGTGCAGAATCTCCTGCAAACGCTGATTGTCATCGTCAAGCAGCCGCACCATCAACAGCGTATCCAACAGCGTGGCGCCGGCAACCGGCGGGTTGAAGCGGGCGAGCAACGCGCGGACCTTATCCAGCATCTCCACGCTGGCCGGCGTGGCGAAAAAGGTCCCCACCAAGGGATAATCGGCCAGTTTATTTAACATGCCCCCTTGGATTTCCAGCCGCTCGTAAAGCCCCGCCGAGCCGGGACAGTGAATACGCAGCAGGCTATTTAATCGCCCTTGTTCGAATGCTTCACCCATCACCGGACGCCCCAGGCAAAGGGTCTCGAATCCCAGCAGACGCGCGCCCGCGTGCAGCGTAAATTCACTGTTTATCGCGACATTGGCGGCGGGGAAAAAGATATTTCCCTGCGGCAGCCATTCCAGAACGCTGTCTTCCTCCAGCAGGAATTTTTGCCTTAATCGCGCTTCGGCTCCGGCGCTACGGTAAAATTTGGTCGCCCCCGGCATGGTCAGTACCGCATGGCTGCCCTGTTCCAGTCGCACCGACAGCTCAAGGCGATCGCCACCCACCACACCGCCCGGCGGGTGCAGCAGGTAAACATGAGGGTGATCCTCTTCCGGGTAAAACGCGCGCTGTACGGTAAAGGGGCCGCTGTGGGAGCACCGTACCATCGCCGTACGCCGGTTCCGCCGGGCAAAAGTCAGGTCCAGCCGACCAAGCCAGCCGGTTGCCTCGCTATCGGCTGCCTGATTCACCGGGATATCATCGTGCGCTGCGCCAGGATGCATTTCGTCCTTACCATGATTTTAAAAGAGACGGTTTAAAGGAACGTTTTAAACGTTTTACCGCCAGGCGCTGGCCTGCTCAAGCAAAGCATAGTCATCGTCATGCAAGGTGAGTGTTAACGCCTTTGCCACTTCATCCAGCTGTTCGAGGGAGGTTGCGCTGACAATCGGCGCGGTGATGCCGGGCCGCTGTATCTGCCAGGCCAGTGCCACCTGGGTCGGCGTGGCCCGGTAGCGCTCGCTCACCGCATCCAGGGCGTGCAGGATACGCAGGCCGCGGGTATTGAGATAGGTGCTGACGACCTTCTCGCCCCGTTTGCTTTTTGCGGCGTCCTCTTTGGCGCGATATTTCCCGGACAGAAAACCGCTGGCCAGGGCGTAGTAGTTAATAACCCCGACGCCGTGGGCGGTGACGATAGGCTCCAAATCATGTTCATAGTCCTGGCGATCGTAGAGGTTATATTGCGGTTGCAGGGTTTCGTAGCGCGCCAGGCCGTTCTGCTCGCTGATGCGCAGCGCCTGTGCCAGCCGCACGCCGCTGTAATTGGATGCCCCGATGGCCCGCACTTTACCCTCTTTGATTAACGCGTCGAACGCGCCCAGGGTCTCTTCCAGCGGCACGGTTTCATCATCGGAATGGGACTGGTACAAATCGATATAGTCGGTTTGCAACCGGCGCAGGGACGCCTCTACCGCCTGTTTGATGTAGGCGGCCGACAGTCCCTCTTTGCCTTTGCCCATCGGCTTGCCCACTTTGGTGGCAAGAATAATCTGGTCGCGCTTGCCGGTCTTTTTCAGCCAATGACCGATGATGGTCTCCGATTCGCCGCCCTGATTGCCGTCGACCCAGGCGGAATATACATCGGCGGTATCAATGAAATTCAGCCGCCTTTCCGCTAACCCGTCAAGGATACGAAAGGAGGCGGCCTGGTCAATGGTCCAGCCGAAGACGTTGCCGCCGAAACAAAGTTCGGGTACGGCAATGCCTGTACGGCCCAGCATTCTGGTTTTCATATTATCTCCTTGGTCTATCATGTTGGTATGGGAGAAGGAATTGCGGGATACATCCGCTCCCAATGTAAAGCGTCATGTGCCTATGGGGCACCGCTGGCAAACGAACTTTGAGTCTATAAGGCCGGACAGGCAGCTAGAAGAGTAAACCGCCCGCGCCAGGGATGGCGCGGATCGAGCCCCCAGGGAAGGGTTCACGGCGTGTTTACGATCTAGCAGCCTGTCTCGACCAGGCACTTTGTCAAAAAGCTCCAATTTCCATAGACATCCCTGCCAAGTGTAAAACGTTAATATGCCCGCGGGTGTTTTTCTCTTTTACCAAGTGTTACCCGCAATGGAATCAAGCGCCATGGCATCCGGCATATTATCCCGCTGGCGCCGGCGGCTGTGCCGCGCTTCCTGCTGCAGCCACTCCATCAGCAGCACCAGGGCCGGAGACAGCACGGAGTGTTCTGGAAAGACCAGATAATAGGCCGCGCCGCTTCGCAGGCATTGGGAAAACGGCGCGATTAAACGACCGGCCTGCAGCTCATATTCAATCAGGCACAGGTCGCCGATGGCAACGCCATATCCTTGAATGGCCGCGGTCATGGCCAAATCGAGGGTATCGAAATGCTGCGCTTTGGTGGCCGGCATTGCCTCACATCCGGCCGCCTTCAGCCATGCCAGCCAATCACGCCGGTCGCGGGTGGGATGCAGCAGGGTCTTATTCGCCAGCCCGTCCGTAATCGAGGCGTTATCACGCCAGATTTCCGGCACGCAAACCGGGGTAAGCACTTCATCGAACAGATGGATGGCCCGCAGCTGTTTATCCGCCGGGCGGCCATACAGCACCGCCGCGTCGAAATGCTCATGGCTGAAATCCACCCCGTGGGTAATGGCGGTAGTCAACGCGATGTCGATTTCCGGATGCTGGGCCTGCAATTGGATAACCCGCGGCAGCAGCCAGCGCATAACGCAGGTGGGGCATTTTACCCGCAGCGTATCCGGTTTGGCGTTGAACGCGGCCAGGGCGGTATCGATTTGCCCGATGGCTTGCTGCAGCGGGGCCAATAACGCGCCCCCACGCTCGGTTAACGCCAGGCCCCGGGCCAAACGGATAAACAGCGCGGCCCCAAGATGCCGCTCCAGCCCGGCAATCTGCCGACTGACCGCCCCTTGAGTGATATGCAACCGCTGCGCCGCATGGGTGAAGTTCAGCTGTTCCGCCACAACCACGAAGGTTTTTAATACGTCCAGTGAAGGGAGTGCACCCATGGTTATACCCACTATAATTTTTCTATTGCAAAGATGATCACACCGGTCCCGGCTGATTTAACCGTCTGCGCAACGGCTGGCTCGGAAGGTCCAGTCCGAACACCGTGCCTGTTATCCACACTATGCAAACCGGGATATCGGAGCGCATGGGAAACCGTTCATCCGCTCCGGGGTAATACTGCCACGGCCGCCATGATCGTACAACATGGCAACCATGACGAATTATCAATTGTCGGCCATCGGGTTATGTTGCTTAATCGTTGAACACTCTCCTTAACATTGCCGTGAACATTGCCGTGAACATTACCGTAAACTTTCCCATAAACATAGCGCTGCCCCGGGGATTACAACCCGGCCGGCACTCATAGAGGAACTCTCCCATGCAGAGCGTTATTTCAGCCCGCTCTAAGTTACCTGATGTCGGCACCACCATTTTTACCACTATCGGCCAGCTGAGCGCCGAGCATAATGCCGTTAATCTCGCCGCCGGCTCGCCGAGTTTCGATTGCGATCCCCTGCTGGTGGATTACACCGCCGCAGCCATGCGCGCCGGACATAATCAGTATTCGGCGATGACCGGCCTGCCCGCGCTGCGCGAAGCATTGGCGCAAAAAGTGGCGACGCTGTATGGCGCGCATTATGACCCGGCCCGGGAAATAACCATTCTCGCCAGCGCCAGTCAGGGATTGTACAGCGCCATCAGCGCTCTGGTTCATCCTGGAGATGATGTCATCTATTTTGAGCCGGCCTTTGACAGCTACTCCCCCATAACCCGCTTGCAGGGGGCGGTACCGGTAGCGGTGAAAATGTCCCTGGACGACCTGAGCATCGATTGGGACGCGGTGGCCGCGGCCGTCACGCCCCGCACCCGGATGATCATCGTCAACAGTCCCCACAACCCCACCGGCATGGCTTTTAGCGAAGAGGATATCCGGCGGCTCACGGCCCTGACCGACAATACCGATATCCTGATTCTCTCCGATGAGGTGTATGAACACATGGTCTTTGACGGCCAGCCCCACCGGAGCATGGCCGCCTATCCGACTCTGGCGGCGCGCAGCGTGGTGGTATCGTCTTTCGGCAAGACCTACGGCGTGACCGGCTGGCGGGTCGGTTATTGCCTGGCGCCGGCGGAATTGATGTGGGAGATCCGCAAAGTGCACCAGTTTATGGTGTTTGCCGCCGACACGCCGATGCAATTCGCTTTTGCCACGGCGCTGGAAAACCCTGAAAGCTATCTGCGCCTGCCGGCCTTTTACCAGCGCAAGCGGGATCTTCTGACGCAGGCGCTGGCGTCCTCCCCCTTCCAGGTGATGCCAAGCGGAGGGAGTTTTTTCCTGCTGGCGCGCTTTAGTCACTTTACCTCCATGAAGGACAACGATATGGTCGTGCAACTGATTCAGGATGCTAAAGTGTCGTCTATCCCCCTGTCGGCGTTTTACAGCGATGGTACCGAAACCGGCATGTTAAGGCTGAGCTTCGCCAAAGACGACGAAACATTACTGGAAGGCGCGCGACGGTTATGCGCCTGGCGCCACGCCTGAGGAATCGCAATTTTTAGGCCAGGTAAAAAGGCCTCGTCGGAACGGGGCCTCATTTCATAATAAAAACAATCTGTGTCGCATCTCGCGCCTCGGTTGGCGGAGCAGCTTCACATTCATCATTGATCATTGACTTTTAACAGGATTTAAAATGAATAAATTTTCCGCCTTAGTGCTCATTACCTGTGGATTAGCTGTATTGCCGGCCTTGGCCGATGAAGGAAAGATCCGGTTCGGCCTCGAAGCCCTTTATCCTCCATTTGAGTCCAAATCCCCCACCGGCGAATTGCAGGGCTTCGATATCGATTTGGGCAATGCCGTATGCCAGGCCGCCAAGGCGAAATGCCAATGGCTGGATACCTCCTTTGACGGTCTGATCCCGGCGCTGCAAGGCCGTAAATTCGACGCCATCAATTCGGCGATGAACGTCACGGAGAAACGCAAGCAGGCCATTGATTTTACCGATGTGATCTACCGGGTCCCGACCAAACTCATTGCCCTCGCCGACAGCGGATTAACCGCCACCCCCGAAGGACTGAAAGGCAAAAGCGTCGGCGTCCTGCAGGGCTCCATCCAGGAATCCTATGCCAATGCCCATTGGGCGCCGCAGGGCATCCACGTGGTGTCTTATCAGGATCAAAACCAGGTGTATATGGATCTGACCTCCGGTCGGTTGGACAGCACGCTGGTGCTGGCGCCGGCCGGCCAGTCCGGTTTCCTGGCCCAGCCGCAGGGTAAAGGCTTCACCTTTGTGGGAGATGCGGTCAGCGACGATAAAATTCTCGGCAGCGGCATTGCTTTCGGTATCCGCAAGGGCGATGACGCTCTGAAACAGCAGTTGAACGCGGCTATCGCCAAAGTAAAAGCGCAGGGCACGATAAAAACCCTGGCGCATAAGTATTTCGGCGATATCGACGTCTCGGCGCCGCAATAATACCCCGGCCATCTCGCCCGGTACCCATCGCCGGTCCCCGACCCTGGCGATGAGTACATATCCTCCTTTTTTGCTGATGGCGCGTCGCGTATATACCCTTTTCAGCATCAAAGGCAGCAATTATTAATAGCATGTATTTATTTCCCACCGGCAGATTTATATAAACAATTGTGATATTTTACTAACATCAACCCAATGCTGGCCAAGCTGGCTTCACGATCTCATGGGAGGATCGCTTACATCAGAAGATCGCTGTTATTTAAAAATTTACCGCCATTAAACATTGCTTTTTTCATCCATTCCCTATAAAAAATAAAAATTAAACAGTTCATATTGGTCACATTGACATAATATTAATTTATCCGTAATAAATATATTAATAATTGTCATAAAAATCATCATTGCTTTCTCTAGAAATCATGAGACAACATTATGCTACGAAATAGTTCTTTATCATTCGAAATATATCCCACAAAAATCAATACATCTGAAAAATATTCTGAAGATAATATAGCACCCTCTCATCCGTTGCCTTATTGCATCCGGAATACCAGCATAACCGCGGAACAAAGTACTTTATTCACAGAACAATACAGGCCGACTAATGCCGGGAAAAAACGCACCAGGTCTTTTTGGCATTTTTACAATCGAAACGTTTTCAATCCACAGCATATCGCTAATGAAGATCGGCAGGCCGACCGGCTGTTTGGTTGCGTAGCTGAATTAAAGCGTTATCCGGATTCACTATCAGCAGCATATGGAGAGCATTTCATTGCGGTTTTAGTAAATGATCATGCCTATTATCTGCAGAGTAAATCCGTCAAGCTGCCCGGAGGGCATATTATCGGGGTGGGATATCTACAAGGAAGACGGGTGATTTCTCTAGGAGAAGTCTATCATATCGAAGACCTGGTTACGCCTCCCATGCGCTCATCTGCAGCCACAGGTTGGCTCCTGATCTCGCATTTAACCCAGTTGAAATGCATAACCCGCGCGGCCTATGTGCTGCCATCATTAGTGTGATGCAATCATCAATGTAATATTCCAGCAATCGAATCCATTTGTATAACCAGTTAGTAAAAAAATGCCTTTGATCTTACATTTGCTGCACGGAAGAGGGATCACATCGACAATCCTGCGGTTAAGGAATAAGTGTCTTAGGATGGATACATGAAAGTCGATGGCGAATTTTTTGCGGGTCGGCATTGATATGAATGAGCATACTCATTTGTAACTTACTGAATTTAATGTCAAAATTTAATAAGGACTGGAATATGTACACATTCTCTCGTTATCAGGCAAAAGAACTGGCCTTAGCTTATATGAGCAGTAAACAACATGTTTTATCTCCGGGTGAGTTTTTGCAGCAAATGAAAAAAATCGAGAGATTATTTGATGATTTGCTCAAACAGAAAAGTGAAACCATCAGCGCCTAGAACCGACCAAAGCCAAAATAATACTACGATGAAAGCGAAGCCATTAGCCAAAACGTGACCACCGGTTCGGTTGACGAAACAACACGCCGTTCCGGTAATAAACGCCTTTGTCAGCGGTTGCGGCGCGTCGATGACAGAATAACACTCCCCCTGACAGTACCTCCATACTTCCTCCATATTTACCGACCTATTTCTGACTAAAATAACTATAAGAATTTCCCTTTTCGCGGGGACATGCGATCCTTGTGCCCTGCACGCGTGACTTAAAGGTAATGATATCAATGAAGGGTAAACGCATCGGACGCTTACTTGGCTTAACATTAGTGCTATTGATTATTGTCATTGGCGCCGTGGTTGTCTGGCGTCATTTCCATCAGCCGTCTCTATCGGCAACGATGGCCGGCGGACGCCACCATGGCGGCGAACGGCAGCACTCCGCCCAGCTGGGTGCCCGTTCCGGCGGCGGGCGTCGACAACAGCAGGCCCTGCCGCCGGTGCAGGCGGGGCAGGCGCAACAAAAATCGGTGCCCTATTATCTTTCCGGCCTGGGCACGGTCACCGCCGCCGCAACCGTGACCGTCCGCAGCCGGGTGGACGGCCAGCTCATGGCGCTGCATTTTGACGAAGGGCAGTGGGTGAAGGCCGGAGCCTTGCTGGCCGAGATTGACCCCCGCCCGTTCGAAGTGGCGTTGCAGCAGGCCAAGGGACAGTTGGCGAAAGACAAGGCCACCCTTGTTAACGCGCAACAGGATTTGATCCGCTATCAGAACCTGGTGAAAACCAATATGGTTTCTCGCCAACAGCTAGATACCCAGCAATCCACGGTGAATGAATATGCAGGACAGATTCAGATGGATCAAGGGGCGATGGCCAGCGCCGAGCTGCAGTTGGCTTACAGCCGTATTACCGCGCCCATCGACGGGCAGGTGGGTTTGCGCCAGGTGGACGTGGGTAACTATATTACCAGCACCGATACCACCGGTATCGTGATAATGACCCAGACCCGGCCCATCGACGTCCTGTTCACCTTGCCGGAAAGCGATATCCCCACGGTTATCAAAGGTCAAAAAACCGGTACTCCACTGCCGGTGGAAGCCTGGGATCGCACCAATAAGCAAAAACTCACCGACGGTAAATTACTGAGCCTGGATAATCAGATTGATGTCACCACCGGCACGGTAAAGCTTAAAGCGCGTTTTGCCAATACCGACGACAGCCTGTTTCCCAACCAATTCGTTAATATCCGGATGAAAGTGGATACCCTGCAAAATGCGGTGGTGATACCCTCCGCCGCCGTGCAAATGAACAATGACGGGCATTTCGTCTGGGTCTTGAATGATGATAATCAGGTCAGCCAGCACCGCGTCACCACCGGTATGGAAGACAGCCAACAGGTGGTGATTACCGCCGGGCTGGAGGCGGGACAGCGGGTCGTTACCGACGGTATCGACCGCCTGACCGAAGGAGCCAAGGTGGAAGTGGTCACCCCGGTCACGACCCAAACGGCCCCTGCCGATAAGCCGAAACGCCAGGGAGAAAAACCCTGATGGAGGTCTTGCCCAGCCACAACGGCGGCCCCTCGCGGCTGTTTATCCTAAGGCCGGTGGCCACTACGCTGTTGATGATCGCCATCCTGCTGGCCGGTATCATCGGTTATCGGGCGCTGCCGGTATCAGCGCTGCCGGAAGTGGATTATCCCACCATTCAGGTGGTGACATTGTACCCCGGCGCCAGTCCGGATGTGGTGACCTCGGCCATCACCGCGCCGCTGGAACGCCAGTTCGGCCAAATGTCGGGATTACAGCAGATGTCGTCCCAAAGTTCCGGCGGCGCGTCGGTTATTGTCCTGCAATTCCAGCTGTCGTTGCCACTGGACGTGGCCGAACAGGAAGTGCAGGCGGCAATCAATAACGCCACCAACCTACTGCCGTCCGATTTGCCCAATCCGCCGATATACAGCAAGGTTAACCCGGCCGACCCGCCGATCATGACCCTGGCGGTCACCTCCACCTCCATGTCGATGATCCAGGTGGAAGACATGGTGGAAACCCGGGTGGCGCAAAAGATTTCACAGGTCACCGGCGTGGGCCTGGTGTCGATTTCCGGCGGGCAGCGTCCCGCGGTACGGGTAAAACTGAACGCCCAGGCGCTGGCGGCTTATGGACTGGACAGTGAAACGGTGCGCACCGCTATTTCCGCCGCCAATGTCAATACCCCCAAGGGCAGCCTGGACGGACCCGAGCGATCGGTGACCCTGTCTGCCAACGACCAGATGAAATCCGCCGATGATTACCGCCGGTTGATTATCAGCTGGCAGAACGGCGCCCCGGTCAGGCTGGGGGATGTGGCCACCATCGAACAAGGTGCGGAAAACGTTTACCTGGGGGCCTGGGCCAATCGCCAGCCGGCGATCGTGATGAATATCCAGCGTCAGCCCGGCGCCAATGTTATTACCACCGCCGACAATATCCGCGCTTTATTGCCGGCCCTCACCGCCAGCCTGCCCAAATCCGTTACCGTGTCGCTGCTGGCGGATCGCACCGTGAATATCCGCGCGTCGGTGAGCGACGTACAGTTTGAACTGCTGCTGTCCATTGCCCTGGTGGTGATGGTGATCTACCTGTTCCTGCGCAACGCCGCGGCAACGGTTATCCCGGCGGTGGCGGTGCCGCTCTCCCTGGTGGGAACCTTTGCGGCGATGTATATGCTGGGCTTTTCCATCAATAACCTGACGCTGATGGCCCTGACCATCGCCACCGGGTTTGTGGTGGATGACGCCATTGTGGTGATTGAAAATATCTCCCGCTATATCGAACAGGGGGAAAAGCCCCTTGCGGCGGCGTTGAAAGGCGCCGGAGAAATCGGTTTTACCATCATTTCATTAACCGTTTCCCTGATCGCGGTACTGATCCCCCTGCTGTTCATGGGTGACATCGTCGGACGGCTGTTTCGGGAGTTCGCCGTCACATTGGCCATCGCCATACTGATTTCCGCCGTGGTATCGCTGACCCTCACGCCGATGATGTGCGCGCGTATGCTGAGCTACGAATCGCTGCGTAAGCAAAATCGCCTTACCCGCGCCTGCGAGCGTCTGTTTGAACGTCTGGTGGCCGGCTACGGCCGCTGGCTGGAAAAAGTGCTCCGCCACCCCTGGCAGACGTTGATGGTGGCCCTGAGCATGCTGGCACTGACGATTTTGCTCTATCTGTTTATCCCGAAAGGATTCTTCCCCACCCAAGACAACGGCGTCATCCAGGGAACGGTCCAGGCCGCGCAGAGCGTGTCGTTCAGCAACATGGCCCAGCGCCAGCAGGAGGTGGTATCCACCATTATGCGCGACCCGGCGGTTGAAAGCGTCTCTTCCCTGATCGGCGTGGACGGCACCAACGCCACGCTGAACAGCGGCCGGCTGCAGATCAATCTTAAGCCGCTGGACCAACGGGCGGATCGTATCGATGTGGTGATTGCCAGGCTGCAACGGGCCGCCGACGGTTTAACCGGTATACGGCTCTATTTGCAGCCGGTACAGGATCTCACCATCGATACCCAGCTCAGTTATACCCAGTATCAGTTTACCCTCCAGTCCATGTCCCTGGCGGATCTGGGTAAATGGATGCCGCGGCTGCTGGAACGCTTGCAGGCCCTGCCGCAACTGCGGGATGTGGGCAGCGATTTACAGGACCGGGGCCTGGAAGCCTATATCAAGGTCGATCGCGACAGCGCCAGCCGCCTGGGCATCAGCATGACCGATGTGGACAATGCCTTATATAACGCGTTCGGCCAGCGCTTGATCTCGACGATTTATACCCAGGCCAACCAGTACCGGGTGGTGCTGCAACATGATACCGACGCCAGTCCCGGCTTGGCGGCGCTGAACGATATCCGCCTGAAAGGCAGCGATAACAACATCGTGCCCCTGAGCGCCATTACCAGCGTACAGCAGCGCCTGGGGCCGCTGTCGATAAATCATCTGGAGCAGTTCCCCGCCGCCACCGTCTCGTTTAACCTGGCGCCGGGCTACTCCCTGGGAGAAGCGGTAACCGCCATCAAGCAGGCGGAGCAGTCGCTACAGCTTCCCGCCACCATCAATACCCGCTTCCAGGGCAGCACCATGGCGTTCCAGGCAGCGCTGAACAGCACCGTCTGGCTGATTGTGGCGGCGATCGTGGCGGTGTATATCGTGCTGGGCGTATTGTATGAAAGCTTTATCCACCCGGTCACCATTCTCTCCACCCTCCCCACCGCCGGGGTGGGGGCGCTGCTGGCGTTGATTATCTCCGGACACGAATTGGACGTCATCGCCATCATCGGCATTATCCTGCTGATAGGTATCGTCAAAAAGAACGCCATCATGATGATAGACTTCGCGCTGGCCGCCGAACGCGAGAAGGGCATGCTGCCTTACGATGCCATTTATCAGGCCAGTTTGCTGCGTTTCCGGCCGATTCTGATGACCACCCTGGCGGCGCTGTTCGGCGCCTTGCCGTTGATGTTCAGCACCGGCGTCGGCGCCGAGCTGCGCCGCCCGCTGGGGATTTGCATGGTGGGGGGCCTGGTGGTCAGCCAGATCCTCACGCTGTTTACCACGCCGGTGATTTATCTGCTGTTCGATCGCCTGTCCCGTAACCACCGTCCGGTGGTCGAAACGCCGGAGTCGGTATGAAATTTTTAGCCCTGTTCATCTACCGCCCGGTGGCCACGTTATTGCTGATGCTGGCCATCACGTTGTGCGGGGTGCTGGGCTTTCGGTTATTGCCGGTGGCGCCGCTGCCGCAGGTGGATTTCCCGGTGATAGTGGTATCGGCCTCGCTGCCCGGGGCCGACCCCGACACCATGGCCTCCTCGGTGGCCACGCCGCTGGAACGGGCGCTGGGCCATGTGGCCGGGGTGAATGAAATGACCTCAAACAGCACCCTGGGCACGACGCACGTTATCCTGCAGTTCGATTTGGATCGTGATATCAACGGCGCCGCCCGGGACGTGCAGGCGGCCATCAACGCGGCGCAGAATCTGTTGCCCAGCGGGATGCCCAACCGGCCGCAGTACCGTAAGGTCAATCCCTCCGACGCCCCCATCATGATCCTGACCCTGACCTCGGATACCTATAGCCAGGGCCAACTGTATGATATCGCCTCCACCGAGCTGGCGCAGAACATCTCGCAAATGGAGGGCGTCGGTGATGTCACGGTGGGCGGCGGCTCGCTGCCGGCGGTGCGGGTGGAGCTGAACCCTCTGGCGCTGTTCAACCAGGGGGTGACCCTTGATCAGGTGCGCGACGCCATCAGCCTGGCCAATGTCCGCCTTCCCCAGGGCGTGGTGGAAGACCGGCAGTCCCGCTGGCAAATCCGCACCAATGATGCCCTGCATACCGCCAAAGAATATCAGCCGCTTATCGTGCATTACGGCAATAACGGCGCGGTGCGGTTACAGGATGTGGCGCAGGTGAAGGATTCGGTGCAGGACGTGCGCAACGCCGGCATGGCCGATGCCAAGCCGGCGATATTGATTGCCATCCAGCGTTCACCGGATGCCAACATCATCTCGACGGTGAAAACCATCCGGGATGCCCTGCCCGCGCTGCGCGCCTCCATACCCGCCGGTATCGATCTGGCCGTCGCCCAGGACAGATCCCCCACCATTCGCGCGTCCCTGGCGGAGGTGGAACAATCTCTGGTGATAGCGGTGGCGCTGGTGATTCTGGTGGTATTGCTGTTCCTGCGCTCCTGGCGCGCCACGCTGATACCGGCGCTGGCGGTGCCGGTGTCGTTAATCGGCACCTTCGCCGCCATGTACCTGTGCGGCTTCAGTCTGAATAACATCTCGCTGATGGCGCTGACCATCGCCACCGGTTTTGTGGTGGATGATGCCATTGTGGTGGTGGAGAATATCGCCCGCCACGTGGAGAACGGCATCAAACCCCTGTCGGCGGCCCTGCTGGGGGTGCGGGAAGTGGGTTTCACCGTGTTGTCCATGAGCCTGTCGCTGATAGCGGTGTTTATTCCCCTGTTATTGATGGGCGGCTTGCCGGGCCGGCTGTTTCGGGAATTCGCCGTGACCTTGTCCGTGGCCATCGCGATTTCCCTGGTGGTCTCCCTGACCCTGACACCGATGCTGTGCGCCCGGCTGTTGCGCAATCAGCCCCCCGCCCCCGCCCGGCGCTATAGTTTCGCCGCCGTGCTGCAAGGCCTGCAGTTGCGCTATGCCCGTTCGTTGCAATGGGTCCTGACCCATGCGCGCTGGGTATTGCTGCTGTTTATCGCCACCCTGGGCCTAAATATCTGGCTGTATATCGCCATTCCAAAAACCTTTTTGCCGGAGCAGGACACCGGGCGGGTGTTAGGTTTTATCCAGGCGGACCAAAGCATTTCGTTTCAGGCCATGCGCGGTAAGCTGCAGGATTTCATGGGCATCGTCCGGGAGGATCCGGCGGTGGACAATGTCACCGGTTATACCGGCGGCTCGCGCACCAACAGCGGTTCTATGTATATCTCACTGAAACCGCTGGCCGAACGCCGGGACAGCGCGCAACAGGTTATCGACCGCCTGCGGCTCAAGCTGGCGAAAGAACCCGGCGCCAGCCTGTTTCTTATGGCGGTGCAGGATGTCCGGGTCGGCGGACGCCAGGCCAACGCCAGCTATCAATACAGTTTACTGGCGGACAATATTGCGGATTTGCGCGAATGGGAACCGAAGGTCCGTGCGGCGCTGATGGCGCTGCCGCAGTTGGCGGATGTGAGCTCCGATCAACAGGATAAAGGGTCGGAACTGGATTTGATATACGACCGCGATGTGCTGGCACGGCTGGGACTGTCGGTGTCCGATGTGAATAACCTCCTGAACAACGCGTTCGGGCAGCGGCAGATCTCCACCATTTATCAGCCGCTGAATCAATACAAGGTGGTGATGGAAGTCGCCTCGCCCTATACCCAGGATCCGAGCACATTGGAACACATGTTTCTCAATAACAGCGCGGGGCAACCGATTCCCCTGTCGTCCTTCGCCCATTGGCAGCCGGCCAATGCGCCGCTGGCGGTGAATCATCAGGGGCTGTCCGCCGCATCCACCATTGCGTTCAATCTGCCGGACAGCGTGGCGTTATCTGATGCGACGGCGGCCATCGAGCGGACCATGACGCAGTTGGGGGTACCCGCCAGCGTCCGCGGCAGTTTTGCCGGTACCGCCCAGGCTTACGAGCAAAGCCAGCAAACCCAGCTGCTGCTGATTCTGGCGGCGGTGGCCACGGTGTATATCGTGCTCGGCATCCTGTATGAAAGTTATATCCATCCGCTGACCATCCTGTCGACGCTGCCGTCGGCGGGGATCGGCGCACTGCTTGCCCTGGAACTGTTTAACGCACCGTTCAGCTTAATCGCCCTGATAGGGATCCTGCTGCTGATAGGCATCGTGAAAAAGAACGCCATCATGATGGTGGATTTCGCCCTTACCGCCCAGCGGCAAAGCGGCATCAGCGCCCAGGACGCCATTTTTCAGGCCTGCCAGCTGCGTTTTCGTCCGATCATCATGACCACGCTGGCCGCATTGTTCGGCGCGCTGCCGCTGGTCCTGAGCCGGGGCGACGGCGCCGAGCTGCGTGAACCCCTGGGCATTACCATTGTCGGCGGATTGATCGTCAGCCAGCTGATGACGCTGTATACCACGCCGGTCATTTACCTGTTTTTCGATAAGTTACGGATCAAGCGCCGTACCGCTCCACCTTTTTTAACCCCCACAGAAGAGTAACGATCGCATGAGATGGCATCCTTTCCAACACCACGTAGCGACCGCCGAGCCCCGCCCTTCCGCGTCGGTACACTGGCAACTTTGGACAGTCGCCTTCGGCTTTTTTATGCAAACGCTGGACACCACCATCGTTAATACCGCCCTGCCCTCCATGGCTAAAAGCCTGCATGAAAATCCCCTGCATATGCATTCGGTTATCGTCTCTTATGTGCTGACGGTGGCCATGATGCTGCCGGCCAGCGGCTGGCTGGCGGATCGTTTCGGCGTCAAAAAGGTCTTTTTCAGCGCGATTTTGCTGTTTACCCTGGGGTCGCTGTTATGCGCCCGCTCCTCCACCCTGTATGAACTGGAAATATCGCGCGTGATACAGGGCATCGGCGGTGCGATGATGGTGCCCGTTGGCCGTCTGACGGTGATGAAAATCGTACCCCGTTCACAATATATGGCGGCGATGGCCTTTGTTACCATGCCCGGACAGGTCGGCCCGCTGCTGGGACCGGCCCTGGGCGGCTTTTTGGTGGAATATGCCAGTTGGCACTGGATTTTTTTGATCAATTTACCGGTAGGCGCCGTCGGCGCGGTGATAACCTGGCTGCTGATGCCCAATTACACCATGCAGACCCGCAGCTTTGATTTTTTCGGCTTTGCGCTGCTGGCGGTGGGCATGGCTACCTTGACGCTGGCCCTGGGGGGGAGCCGCAGCCTGGATCTCGGTCCCCTGTATATTGCTCTGCTGGCGGGAGTGGGTGTTCTGGCGCTGCTGGGTTACTGGCTGCATGCCCGGCGCAACGAGGACGCCCTGTTCAATCTCAAACTGTTTGAAACGCCTACCTTCTCCCTCGGCCTGTTGGGCAGCCTGCTGGGGCGGATCGGAAGCGGGATGCTGCCGTTCATGACGCCGCTGTTTTTGCAGTTGGGCGTGGGTTTCGCCCCGTTTCATGCCGGGCTGATGATGATCCCCATGGTGATAGGCAGCATGGGAACCAAACGCATGATCGTGCAGATCGTTAACCGCTTCGGTTACCGCGCGGTACTGACCGGGGCGACGCTGGCGCTGGCGGCCATCAACCTGGTTTTTCCGCTGGTGGCGCTGATGGGCTGGATTTACGCCATACCGGTGGTGTTGTTTTTCCAGGGCGTGGTTAACGCCATGCGTTTTACGTCGATGAATACCTTAACGTTGAAAGATTTGCCGGACACCCTGGCCAGCGGCGGCAACAGTTTATTGTCCATGGTAATGCAGCTGTCCATGAGCCTGGGGGTGACCACCGCGGGGATTCTGCTCGGCCTGTTTGTCGCTTCACACGCCCCATCGTCCAGCCCCGCCAATATGCATGGGGTGTTTATCGCCACTTATCTCTGTATGGCGGTGGTTATCGCCCTGCCGGCGCTGGTCTTTCTCAGGGTACCGCCCGATACCGTGAAAAATGCCGTACTGACGGAACAGGAAGACAAAAGCTAACGAGGCCATCATGAAATTCGGCGTTACCGCAAAATTGTTCCTTGCCATTTTCGCCACCTGCATGCTGGTGGTCATCACTATGCATTGGGGCGTAAGGCTGAGTTTCGAACGGGGTTTTATCGATTACATAAAACGCACCAACAGCCAGCGGATTGCGCTGTTGGACAATGCCCTGACCGAGCAATATCAACTACATGGCAATTGGGGCTTCCTGCGCAACAATGAACGGTTCGTATACCAGTTGCTGCGATCTTTTGAACAAAATCCCGATGAAGGAAGAAATTATCCTCCCCACGGTCTGCGCACTCAAATTTGGGTGGTGGACGGCGAAATGCATAAACTGGTGGGTCCGGACGGGCCCTTGCCCGACGAAGGGCCGCGCCTGCCTATTACCGTTAACGACGAGGTAGTGGGTTGGGTGATGTCGACCCCGGTGGAACGGCTGACGCGGGAGGCGGATATCAGTTTCGATCAGCAACAGCAGCGCACCAGCTGGCTGATTGTCGCCCTGGCCGGCCTGCTGGCGGCGGCGGTGGCCTGGCTCACCGCCCGCGGCCTGCTGGCGCCGGTCAAACGGCTGGTAAAAGGCACCCATCAACTGGCCGCCGGTAACTTTTCCGCCCGCGTCATGGCCGATTCCCAGGATGAACTGGGGCGATTGGCCAGTGACTTTAATCAGCTGGCGGTATCATTGGAAAAAAATGACGCCATGCGGCGGGAATTCATGGCCGACATCTCCCATGAATTACGCACCCCGCTGGCGATATTGCGCGGCGAACTGGAAGCGCTGCAAGACGGCGTCAGAAAACCTACCGCCGACTCCCTGTCCTCGTTGCAGGGGGAAGTCTTAATCCTGACCAAGCTGGTGGACGATTTACATCAATTGTCGCTGTCGGATTCGGGGGCGCTGGCCTACCGCAAAAGCCGGGTCGACGTAATACATCTTCTGCAGATAGCCGTGGCGGCCTGTCGGGAACGGTTTAGCCTCAAGGGGCTGGACATTTCGCTGTCGCTGCCCGAACAGGCCTTGATATTCGGCGATCCGGACCGCTTGACCCAGCTGTTCCATAACCTGTTGGAAAACAGCCTGCGTTATACCGACCCGCCGGGACGGCTGGTGGTCAGCGGCCTTATTCAGGGAGAGTCTCTGACCCTGCGTTGGCAAGACAGCGCGCCGGGGGTGGCGGAATCGCAGCTATCGCAGATTTTCGAGCGTTTCTATCGCGCCGAAGGTTCACGCAATCGCTCCAGCGGCGGTTCCGGCCTGGGACTGCCCATCTGCCAGAATATCGTCGAAGCCCACGGCGGCAATCTGACCGCCGCACATTCAACTTTAGGCGGTTTGCAAATCGCGGTAGTATTACCCTTGGATTCCAGAGCTGCCAGGATCTTATGACTGAACATGACGCCTTACCGTTGACCATACTGATTGTGGAAGACGAGCCCAAACTGGGACAACTGTTGGTGGATTATCTGCAGGCGGCGGATTTTCAAACCCAGTGGCTGACCCGCGGTGATAAGGTGGTGGAGTATCTTCATCAATCTCCGCCGGCGCTGATTCTGCTGGATCTGATGCTGCCCGGCCGCGACGGTTTGTCCCTGTGCCGCGATATCCGGCACTTTTCCGATGTGCCCATTGTCATGATGACCGCCAAAACCGAAGAAATCGATCGTTTGCTGGGTCTTGAGATCGGCGCGGACGATTATATCTGCAAACCCTATAGCCCGCGGGAAGTGGTGGCCCGGGTCAAAGCCATTATCCGCCGCAGCTACCGCCCGATTGCCGCATTACCCACCCCCAGCCCGCTGCTGATAGATGAAAACAGGTTCAAAGCCAGTTACCGGTCCATGCCGCTGGATTTAACCCCGGCGGAATTCCGGCTGCTGAAAATCCTGGCCAGTGAACCGGGTAAGGTCTTTTCGCGGGAGACCCTGCTCAACCAGCTTTATGACGATTATCGCGTGGTCACCGATCGCACCATCGACAGTCATATCAAAAACTTGCGCCGCAAGCTGGAAAGCCTGACGGAGGACGTCCCTTTCATACGGGCGGTCTACGGCATGGGATACCGGTGGGAAGCCGAGCCCTGTGAATTAATTTAACCGATTCAGCCACGGTGACATCGGCAGGCATCTTCTATACTGATCAATGAGCGCAAGTGCGATCAAGCGGTTTAAAAGGAGGCCCGCTATGGCTACAGTGCATTATGAGCTGCAAAAAATAAGGAACGGACATTATCTTTTCAAACTAAAAGGAAGAGATGGTGAAATCATTCTTGCCAGCGAAACGTTTTGCAGTAAAGCGTCAGCGGAGAATGCCATCACCTTCGCCCGTTATAATGCTCCGGACGAACACAACTATGAGTTGAAGCAGAGTACTGACGAGCACCCCTATTTCATTTTGCGGGGTAAAAATGAACAAATTCTCGGATTAAGCGGCCCTTACAGCAGCGAATCCGATGCTCGCCGAGGGATTAAGGCGGCCATGGAATGCGCCGCCACGGAAGAAATCATGGATTTGACGTCCTGAAGACATACGACGTTCTGAGAGCATTTGACGTTCTGATAATAGCTTCGCCGGCGCCATCCGTGACACCGGCGATAAAGGTCTTTTCCTCTGTCTGTCTCCTGTCCTGACAATAAAACGCCGACACATTCCCTGCGGGTTTTAGCTGTCGGCGATTGGTTTGCTTTTTTTGCTGATTTTTCCCCCGTCCGGGTCTAAAATCGCGTCCTTCCCATAGGCTCCCGGTATTTGACCGGGGGCCGGGCAAACTGACTTGACATCAGACGAGATTGAACATGTTTATTCCGGAACTCCTGTCCCCCGCCGGCTCATTGAAAAATATGCGCTACGCGTTCGCTTACGGCGCCGACGCCGTTTATGCCGGCCAGCCGCGTTACAGCCTGCGGGTGCGCAATAATGAATTTAACCACGAGAACCTGGACATCGGCATCGGTGAGGCCCACAGCCAGGGGAAGAAATTTTATGTCGTGGTCAATATCGCGCCCCATAACGCCAAACTGAAAACCTTTATCCGCGACCTGCAGCCGGTAGTGGAGATGGGACCCGATGCGTTGATCATGTCCGATCCCGGCCTTATCATGATGGCACGCCAGGCTTTTCCTGCGATACCGATTCATCTGTCGGTGCAGGCCAACGCGGTAAACTGGGCGACGGTAAAATTCTGGCGGCAGGCCGGTTTGTCCCGGGTGATTCTTTCCCGTGAATTGTCCCTGGAAGAAATCGACGAAATACGACGGCAGGTACCGGATATCGAACTGGAAGTGTTTGTCCACGGCGCGCTGTGCATGGCCTATTCCGGCCGCTGCCTGCTCTCGGGATATATTAACAAACGGGATCCGAACCAGGGCGCCTGCACCAACGCCTGTCGCTGGGAATATAACGTTCGGGAAGGCAAGGAAGACGATATCGGGAATATTGTCCATCAGTATGAACCCATCCAGGTTACCACCGTCGAGCCGACGCTGGGTATCGGCGCCCCCACCGACAAGGTCTTCATGCTGGAAGAAAAACAGCGTCCCGGGGAGTATATGACCGCCTTCGAGGATGAGCACGGCACCTACATCATGAACTCGAAAGATCTGCGGGCCATTGCCCATGTGGAACGCCTGACGGCGATGGGCGTGCATTCGCTGAAGATCGAGGGCCGCACCAAATCCTTTTATTACTGCGCCCGTACCGCCCAGGTCTACCGCCGGGCGATTGATGATGCCGCGGCGGGCAAACCTTTTGATCCGACGCTGCTGCGCACCCTTGAAGGCTTGGCGCATCGCGGCTATACCGAAGGTTTTCTCCGCCGCCATGTCCATGAAGATCAACAGAATTATGATTACGGCTATTCGGTATCCGACACCCAGCAGTTCGTGGGAGAATTTACCGGTCACCGCCGAGACGGCCTGGCGGAAGTGGCGGTAAAAAATAAATTCTCACTGGGGGACAGCGTCGAACTGATGACACCTCAAGGCAATATCACCTTTACCCTCGAACAGATTATCGATATTAAAGGGAACCCCGTTCAGGTCGCTCCCGGCAACGGCCATACCGTCTATTTACCGGTACCGGAAGCCCTGGATATCGGTTATGCATTATTACTGCGCAACCTGGACGGCACCACCACCCGCGATCCTCATGGCAAGACCGCTGCCCGGCCGCGCCAGAGTCATGAAATATCCGGAAGTTAGAATTGGGTCACAATACGCTTTGGCCGCAACGCGTATCATGCGCTTGCTGAAACCAAATGAATAATAACGACCCAGCTACACCAGGAACCACCTCTTTCGCCAGCTCATCCTCCCTTGAGCTGGCTTTTTATTTTGTATTAACGTCCCTTTACTGTTTTTGACCCGCCCCGGCAAAACGTTTTATTGTTCCTCGACTTTACCGGCACTGACGCTAGTATTTAAACTCGACCCAAAATAATTCAAATTGCAGGAAGGCGGCGACGCAGTGAATCCCCAGGAGCTTACTCCGGTAAGTGACTGGGGTGAGCGAGGAAAGCCAACGTACCTGCAACTTGAAGTATGATGGGTATACATGTAAATCATGAGGCCCGCCGTGGCCTCCGCACCCCGGGAAGACGGCATCAATCCCTCCATATCCGGATCAAGAGACAGAATCAATGGAACCAGCCATGCCACCCGTACCCGCTGCATTGATTATTTTGAACGGCAAGAACGCGGCCAATGAAGAGCTTAGGCAAGCCGTGCAGCAGCAGCGGCAGGCCGGCTACCCGCTCTATGTTCGCGTCACCTGGGAACACGGCGATGTCCACCGCTATGTGGAGGAAGCGGTTAAGCTTGGGGTGCACACCGTGATTGCCGGCGGTGGCGACGGCACCATTAACGAAGTGGCCTGCGCGCTGGCGTTGCTGCCGGCGGCGCGGCGTCCCAGCCTCGGCATCCTGCCGCTGGGCACCGCCAACGATTTTGCCCAAAGCTGCGCCATTCCGGCGGAACTGGATAAAGCGCTGATGCTGGCCATACTGGGGAAGGCCACGGATATCGATCTCGCCCAGGTGAACCAGGATCGCTTTTTTATCAATATGGCCACCGGCGGCTTCGGCACCCGCATCACCAGCGAAACACCGGCAAAATTGAAATCGGTGCTGGGAGGCGCGTCCTATTTTATTCACGGTTTGCTGCGCATGGACACCCTGAAAGCCGATAGCTGCGAAATCCGCGGGCCGGATTTCAGCTGGGCCGGCGACGCCCTGGTGATCGGTATCGGTAACGGCCGGCAGGCCGGGGGCGGTCAGGTATTATGCCCGGGAGCGCTTATCAACGACAACAAGCTGCAACTGCGGATCTTCGCCGTGGAAGAGTGGCTGCCTATCCTGCTTAACAGCCTGTCCACCGATGAAGACAATCCGCATATTGTTTCCGCCGCGCTGCCTTGGCTGGAGATAATCTCTCCCCACGAAGTCACCTTCAATCTGGACGGCGAACCGCTGAAAGGCAAAAAATTCCTGATTAAAGTCTTGCCGGCGGCACTCTCATGCCGTTTGCCGCCGCAATGTCCGTTATTGGAATAGGGATTTTGATCTCACGCACAGTATTGACCGTCATAAACGCAAGGGTGAGGAATTTGTATAACAACTTAAGGTAAGCTATCCGGCATATTGATGATCTAGGAAAATTTAATGCACGCTTTTTCACCCGACCTACCCATGCCAGAGAGCCTGTATTACAGTGGCAAAGAGGCTCATCCCCTGTCGACCTTAGACGAAAAGAACCTTTGCTCTATGGTGGATGACCTGAAAATCAACCAGAGTAACAAAGAACATTACGTCACCGGGTGGATGGGTGAAGATAGTGTGGTGGTGATTCACAACTATCATGAAAAGCGCGGTACCTCCAATGGCTTCGTGCTGACCAAAGAGAATCAATATCGCCTCAGCGTACAGTCCATAACCTTTCGCGTTCCCAAATTCATTCTTTGGTTATCGCTGCGCCGCAAGCCGCGCAATACTACCTTGATCACCTATGATACCGTCGGTGAACTGCGCAGCCCCATCGTCCAGTACCGCAACTTGTTCGACAAGGCGTTAAAACTCAAGTTGGAACAGGATTGGCGGGCGCTTAACGACTATATCGGCATGGCCTGCTGGCAATTGGAAAATGGCTGCCCGCTGTGGCAACATCTGGAACAATCCATTACCCCGGCGGCATTGACCGCATGGATCAACGCACCGGTGTTCGAGGAAAAGCGGCTGCAAAAAGACGGTCCGTTCGAAGGTTTTTGGTCCGGTAATGTCTTTATAGCCCGTTCCAAGCCTCCCTATCCGTCATTGCAGCTATTATGGCGCGATGAAGAGAACCACCTGCAGCCGGGGTATATTTTTACGGCGGTGCCGCATAAAAAGGAGGACAAACTGGTGCCTTCGCTGCGCATTCGCCCTCATCGCGCCGAGAAACACTATCCGCTTAACGTCTTCGACGCCCGCCATTTGCAGTATGCCCGTTCGCTGCTCAGCTACGCCGAAGGCGTGTTAACCGGTATGTCACCACCACTGGTGGAAATGATGAACGGGCCCGATCCCCTGCCCGACCTCTAAATCATCGGCGCGCAGCAATGCCTGCTGCACGTAGGCTTTCGCCGCCCGCAGGGTTTGCGCCCAGTCATTATACTGCGGGCGGAGCGCCGCCAGCGCGGCGGACAGCGTACAGCCGGTGCCGTGGGTGTGGCGTGTATTTACCCTGAGGGCATCAAACCGCTGCTCGTCATCGGCGGTAATCAGCCAATCGGGACTGGATTCCCCATGCAGATGGCCGCCTTTCATCACCACCGCCCGGCAGCCTAACGCCAGCAATGCCCGGCCTTGCTCACGCATGCTCTTTTCATCCGCCGCCGGCGGGCAGTTCAATAATGCCGCCGCTTCCGGTAGGTTGGGGGTGATGATGGATGCCAGCGGCAGTAATTCATCCCGCAGCGCCGATACCGCATCCGGCGCCAGCAGGAAGTCGCCGCTTTTTGCCACCATCACCGTATCCAGCACCACGAAGGGGATCGGATAGCGCCGCAGTTTTTCCGCCACCACCCGGACAATTTCCCCTTGCCCCAGCATGCCTATTTTGGCGCTATCAATACGTACGTCGCTCAGCACCGAGTCCAGCTGCTCACCGACGAACGCCGGCGTGATGGGATAGATGGATTGCACGCCGCGGGTATTTTGCGCCACCAGGGCGGTAATCACCGTGGTGCCGTAAGCGCCGAGGGCCGAAAAAGTTTTCAAATCGGCCTGGATGCCGGCCCCGCCGCTGGGATCGGTACCGGCGATGGACAAGAGATTCCGGATGCGGCTCATTGCAGATGCTCCCCTTGCAAAGTGTAGAGCCGGTCAAGGAAATCCACGGCAAAACTGCCGGGGCCCCTGACCTCACCGGCGCTGAGCCGGCCGGCGCGGGCCATGACCTTGCACGCGGCGGCCACATGCAACAAACGATCCCCCGGCAGAGCGCAAAATGCCGCCACCACAGCCGATAACGCGCAGCCGGTTCCCGTCACCCGGGTCATCAGCGGATGACCGTCGTTTATGGACCATATACGCTCTCCGTCGGTGACAAAATCCACCCGGCCCGTCACCGCCACCAGAGTGCCATAGTCGGTTGCAAGCTTCAGGGCGGCGGACAGGGCATGAAGGGAATCATCGGCACTGTCCACGCCGCGGCCCAGCGCGCTCTCGCCGGCCAAGGCCAGGATCTCGGACGCATTGCCGCGAATAGCGGCCGGACGTAACGGCAGCAGGCTATGGGCGAACCCGGTTCGATACGCGAGGGGCCCCACCGCCACCGGATCCAGTACCCAAGGGGTGCCGGCCTCGTTAGCGGCCTGGACGGCGGCCAGCATGGCCTGCGCCCGGCTGTGGCACAGCGTGCCGATGTTCACCAGCAGGGCATCGGCCATGGCGCTGAATTGCGCCGCCTCTTCCGGTTCAACGACCATTGCCGGCGCGGCGCCGAGAGCCAGCAGGGTATTGGCGGTAAAAGCCTGCACCACTTCATTGGTCAAGCAATGCACCAACGGCGCATGCTGTCGCAGCAAATCAAGGGAGGCGGCGGCGGTCAGGCCGGGAAATTCGGTAGGTTGGATAGTCATATTTCTCCCAACCGGCGTTTAAGAAGACGGATCCGGAGGAAGGGATACCGTGACTTCCCTACGCTGGCATTATCCAGATCAGGTTATGCGGGTTAATTCTCAGTCCGTCGCACAACAACGGACACCCCGAGTCAAGTCTGTTGATTATCCGGGTGCGGGAGGAAAAGATCAACGATCGATGCATGCTTCTTGAGAGCCTTGTCGCAACAGCATACGATTAATACAGCCGTCGCCGCTGCCGGACGAGGAAGGGGTGCCGGTAGGGGTCAGCAGCCAGACCGGCCGGTTATTTGACCAGGCCGGGCGGACCAGTCCCGCGCCGGCCAAAACGCCAAGGCGGCCCAACAGCCAGGAATCGTTTTCCATCGGCACGGAGATGGGCCAGACAGGCTCGCCAAGACACTCAAAGGAAACGGTTGTGATGATGTGCTGCAACGCCTCTTTAGCAACGACATTGGAGGCGGATGCCGTTAAAGGGAATAAAAAAAACAGACAAAAGACAATTTTTTTACACATGTTATAATATATATCCTATTTGCCCTCTACTAAACTCCTTATTCAGATACTCACACAGTCTGCGTCTTTTGCGGTGCCGGTATCCTGTCTGATTAAATTAAACGTTAAGATATCAACGCCACGACAATCAGAGACAGAATTTTATATTTTTTCGACGGAAAACCTTAAGGCATTGAATAATGATAAACCATCAATCAATGAACGAAGTAAAATATTTCAGAGACAATCTTTATTGATTGAAAGTAAAATAATACGGGCTGTGAAAACAGGGTGAATATTATCCAGCCTTATCATAAAATGAGGTGTTAATTGAAAAGCTTCAGCTCCATGGCCCGGCTTATGGCATGCTTGGCATTGACAACGCCAAGCTTATCAATAATATTTCTTATATGAAATTTTACCGTTCCTTCCCTGATAGTGAGAATAGTAGCCACCTCGCCATAAGTTTTACCCGCGCTGGCCCAAAATAACACTTCCTTCTCCCGTGGCGACAGCAGGACGCTTTGGGGCGGACCACCACAAGACTGTATGCCGGGCGTATTGGCACGCAAAAAATTTGTCACTTTTTCATGGGTGGTTATCAGCAGCATCTGGAATTTTTCCTTGTTTTGCTCGATGATACGGTAAAAATCCGCACTGCCGGTGCGATTGGTAAGGCTCAATGTCGCCAGGTTGTCGTCGCTGTCATGCAAAGTAAAGGTATAACCGCTGTTCAGACGATAGAATTTCGACATGTTAAAAAAACTATGTTGATGGATTATCGCCGGATTGTCGGGCCAGTTAAAAGGCGAAAATTTTCGGCATGCAATGATCATGACCGGATCAATTTTCTGATAGCCATAATTTTTATATTGATTAATCCAGCCTGCCGGATAGTCAGATATTATAGAGGCCGGGGAATTGTGTGATTTGTTCATCATTAAGTAAGCAAAACAAAAAACATGCGTATTCCTGAAGATTTGTATTAGATAAAGCTTGAGTTCTTTCTTCATGGCACTGATAAAAACGTCTTGACTGGTTTCAACGAATTTTTCCATAATCTATGCCTGCCATATTAACTAATATTCATTATTTATTATCCTTGTCAGGTAATAAATGACTGACTGAAATGTTAATTCCATGGGAATTTTTCGATAATATAAGAGGCTAGCCGTTGATGCAACTACTAATAGAACAACGGACATCCTTGTCTGTTCGGAGAATTGCCGCCCTTTGATGCCGGAATGACGGCGCTTTATCTTCCCCGGCAACCCCCGGGGCGGTCTTTTTAACCTGCCGGGGCCGCGGGTTCGGGCAGAGGGCCACAAGCATCAAAGTATTGGCAAATTGTCTGATATAATTAACCGCCGAACGTTCCCCTAAAATTCCATTAACTGCACCGGCTGTTTGCAGTAAGGAGAAGCTGTGTTTGTCAGGACTTATCGAGAATCGGACCGACCTTTTTTACGCACCCTGTACCTGTCTTCCCGCAGAAAGGGTTGGACCTGGCTGGAGGGTAGCCAATGGCACCTGGAAGATTTCGACAGTGTCACCTTTGGCGAAAAGATTCTGGTGGCCGAAGAGCAAAATCATATCGTCGGTTTTGCCTCCCTGTGGCTGCCGGACAGCTTCTTGCACAACCTTTTTGTCGATCCCGCCTGGCAGCGGCAGGGAGTCGCCACCGCCCTGCTGGAAGCATGTTATCCGCTGTGCGGCGATAAAATGGCGCTTAAGTGCCTGACTAAAAATCGTCGCGCCCTGGCGTTTTATCAGCATCATGGCTGGAAAATCATCTCATCGGGCATCGCTGAACACGGGGAATATTTCCTGATGCATCACACCATTGAGCATAACAAATTGTTCTTTCGATAATGAGATAGTCGCATTGGTTCAATATTTTGCGCTATGACTTACGCAGCCGGGCCGCAAGTCCTTTCAGGAAGTAGCGCATGACCTGATCGCCGCATAGCCGGTAATTTTTATTCCCCGGAGCCCGCAGCATGGCGGTCACCTCCGGCAGGGAAATCCGGAAGTCCTGGGACAGCAGAATGTCCTGCAGGTCGTTGGTTTTCAGCGAAAATGCGATGCGAAGTTTTTTCAGAATAATATTATTGGTGATTTTTCGTTCAATTTTTGCTTCCGGCATCGTTTCATCCCGGCCGCGCAAATGGATCACCAGGCCATGAAGGAAACAGCCCATCACCATGTCAGGGCAAGGCTGATAGCCCTCTTCATCTTCTTTTTTGACGAAGCCGGCCATCTGTTGCGGCGTAATGACGCACTGCGCCAACGCCACTATGCCAATTAGTTGTTCATTATGCAGATTCAGCATATAGCGTACGCTGCGCAATACATCGTTATTCATCATGACCGGTGTCCCTCATCGCCCGATAACCTTCATGGCCGGACAGTATAGAGATATCCGCCGTTAAACACAGCATTGATCCTTTTAGATCATAAAAACCCGTCCGGCCGGGCCTGCGCGTTTTTTCGTCTTCGATGTCATCACGGGGAGCAGCAGGGAAACCTGCGCGATAATCAATAACGGGCCTCACTGCCCGGCTGGTAACAGGGTGCCGACCGGCGATCGACGGACACCCTTGGCACGACCGGTTAAGGTGTTTATGAAAAACCCACCACGCCATGTGGAATGTACGGTGCCTCGAGCCGGGCAATCTCTTCGGCGCTCAATACCAGATCGAGGGCGGCGATGGCGTCGTCAAGATGACCCGGCTTGGATGCTCCGACGATGGGGGCGGTAACCGCGGATTTGGCCAACACCCAGGCGAGTGCGACCTGGGCGAGTGAAACGTGACGCTCCCCGGCCACCGCCGCCACCGCTTCGACAACTTTGCGATCGGCATCGGCGGTATGTTCATAAAGCGTCTTGCCGAACTTGTCGGTCTCGGATCGTTTCGTGCTATCGTCCCATGGCCTCGTCAGACGACCGCGAGCCAGGGGGCTCCACGGGATCACGCCAATACCCTTGGCCTCGCACAGCGGCAGCATTTCACGTTCCTCCTCGCGATACAGCAGATTGACATAGTCCTGCATGGTGGAGAACTTCGTCCAGCCATGGGCTTCAGCGACATGGAGCATGGTGGCGAACTGCCAGGCATACATTGATGAAGCGCCGATATAACGGGCCTTGCCCGCCTTCACGACGTCATGGAGCGCTTCCAGCGTCTCTTCGATGGGCACGCCGTAGTCGAAGCGATGGATCTGGTAGAGATCGACATAGTCGGTGCCGAGCCGGCGCAAAGAATTGTCGATTTCCTGCATGATGGCCTTGCGGCTGAGGCCCGCGCCGTTCGGTCCCGGATGCATGCGGCCGTGTACTTTGGTGGCGATAACAATCTCATCGCGGCGCGTAAACTCTTTCAGCAACCGGCCGACGATTTCCTCCGAGGTCCCGTCGGAATAGACGTTGGCGGTGTCAAAGAAATTGATGCCCGCGTCCACCGCTTGGCGAATAAGCGGGCGGCTCTTTTCCTCATCCAGCGTCCATTCGTGGCCGCCACGGTCAGGCACGCCGTAGGTCATGCAGCCCAGACACAGCCGCGACACATCGAGGCCGGTTCGGCCGAGTTTAATGTAATCCATGGTCTTCTCCTGGGAGAGTTGAATAATCCCGCCGGCGCGGCATCTGACGATGCGCCCCGGACAGAACCCTTGACAACGAAATGTGTTAGATAGTCTTTCGGCTAGCTGTTACCGGCAATCTTGTCCTGGGTGTTGGTATCAAAGTCGGCGGCGTCATGGCGTTCGTGCAGCTGGCTTGACGGTTCGCCGAAAACACGATTGACCATCCGTCCGCGCCGCACGGCCGGGCGTTGCCCGATGGCGTCGGCCCAGCGTTGAACATGCTTATAGTCCTGCACGGCGAGAAATTCCGCCGCTTCATATAACCAGCCCTTCACCAGGCCGCCATACCACGGCCAGATGGCCATATCGGCAATAGTATATTCACTGCCCGCTATATATTCATTATCCGCGAGCCGCTTGTCGAGCACGTCGAGCTGACGTTTTGTCTCCATGGCGAACCGGTCGATGGCATAGGCAATCTTGGTGGGGGCGTAGGCATAAAAATGGCCTAAACCGCCGCCCAGATAGGGCGCGCTTCCCATCTGCCAGAACAGCCATGAGAGGCATTCAGTACGCGCGGCGAGCTCTTTCGGCAAAAAAGCGCCGAACTTTTCCGCCAGGTACAACAGTATCGAGCCGGACTCGAAAACCCGGATAGGCGCGGGACCGCTGCGATCCATCAGCGCCGGAATCTTGGAGTTCGGATTCACCGCCACAAAGCCGCTGCCGAACTGATCGCCTTCGCCAATCCTGATAAGCCAGGCGTCATACTCCGCGCCGCTGTGGCCAAGCGCCAGCAGTTCCTCCAGCATCACCGTAACTTTCACGCCGTTCGGCGTTGCCAGCGAGTAGAGCTGAAGCGGATGACGACCCACCGGCAGTTCCTGGTGATGGGTCGGCCCCGAAACCGGTCGGTTGATGTTGGCAAAGCGGCCAGTGTTATCCTTGTTCCAAGTCCATACCTTCGGCGGCACGTAATCGGACAAATTGCTCATGCTCAATACTCCTTTCATCTTGAGAAGGTTGTAAAGATCATCATACCGTCCCTTGATCCGGGGCGATAGCGGAACGAATGTCGGACCAGGTGCTAACCATAGCTGAAAAGCGGAATCCATAATGGCGCTTGGGCTACAATGGTTTAAAAATATGTTGAATTATTGTAAAACTTCTTTAATCTTTAAACGTCAAAATTCGCTTTAGCGACACCTACTGTGGCGGCGAGTTTTGCCTGGCGTGCGAAAGCAGGCCGCCGCTTTCGGGACTTAACATAAAAACTTATAAAAAATACTTACACTTTAATTATTTAAAAGGAAGAAGACTGTGAGGCGTCGTTATCTGCCTCTCGTGATGGGCCTACTCTATTCCACCGGACTCACCGCGATGGCCGCGGATAAATCCGGTGCGGAGGATCTCATCACGAAAGGAAAATATCTCGCTACCGCCGCGGACTGCGGCGCCTGCCATACGTCACCTCATCAAGGTGCGCCCATGGCGGGCGGGTATGCGATTCAATCCCCGTTGGGCACTATTTTTGCCAGTAATATCACGCCATCCAAGGTGGCCGGTATCGGTGATTACAGCGAGCGGGATTTTGCCCGCGCTGTGAGAGAAGGTATCAATAAACAGGGTCAGCATCTGTATCCGGCCATGCCTTATATCTCTTACTCACGTATCACCGATCCCGACATTCACGCGCTTTATGCCTATTTCATGCATGGCGTGAAACCTGTGGATGAACCCTCGCCGCCAACCCATTTACCGTTCCCTTTCAACATTCGGGCGTCCATGGCGGTGTGGAACGCGCTGTTTGCGGGGAATAAACCTTTTACATCCTCTCCCAAGGTCGCAGATGACGTTAACCGTGGCGATTATCTTGTCAATGCATTGGAACATTGCGATACATGCCACACACCGCGTAACGCATTAATGGGGCAGGACAACGGCAAAGCCTTATCCGGCGGGAGTCTGGGCAGTTGGTATGCGCCGAATATTACGCCTGACCGCAATTCAGGCATTGGTGAATGGTCAGCCGCAGACCTCACGCAATATCTGAAAACCGGGCACCTGGGCGGCAAAGCACAGGCCGCGGGTCCGATGGCTGAAGCCGTCGAGCACAGTCTGCAATTTCTTTCCGATGATGATATCCACGCGATAGTCGCCTATCTGCATCAGATACCCGCGGTAGATACAGGCTCCGCCAAGCCACGGGACGGCTATGGTCAACCTTCCGCAAGCGAATTGCTGATGCGCGGTCAAACGGACAATGCCGATGCTGGTTGGAAGGTGTTCAGCGGCAGCTGCGCCAACTGCCATCAGGCGGACGGACAGGGCAACGGTTATTACCCGCCGCTTTTCCATAACAGTGCAACCGGCGCGGACAGGCCGGATAACCTGGTCTCCGCCATTCTCTATGGCGTGCATCGCGACGTGAGCGGCGAACAGGTAGCCATGCCCGCCTTTGGCCCGGATGCCCCCTTCAGTGAACGGCTTAGCGACCAACAGATTGCCGATGTCAGCAATTATGTGCTTAAACACTACGGCAATCCGCAGGTCGGCGTCACCGCCGACCAGGTGAAAATTATTCGTGAAGGTGGCGAGAAACCGCTGCTGGCCAAGCTTACCAGCCCGGCGTCATTGCTTGCCGCGGCGATTATTTTGCTACTCGTTTTGATTATTGTGCTGGTCTTGCTCGCCAAAAGAAGGAGGAAACATGACGGAAAAAAATAATCCGCCGGCTTCAGTGACGAGGCGCCGGATTTTGCAAGGGATAGGGGTTTTATCCCTCGGCGCGTTATGTTCGTCCCTGTTTCCCATCCTGAAGGTGCGTGCGCAAGAGTTAAAGGAAAGCGGTTTTATTCCGGTGTCCTCTTTTTTGGTCAGCCGCCAGGTCAGTCCTTTACTGAGCCGACGTTATTACAACGTGCTGATTAAACACTACCCAGACTTTCCCGCCAGGCTCACCGCGCTCGGCGGCTATATCAACAGCCACCATTTTGCCCATGTGGATGATTTTCTCGCCAGCCTGAGCCAGGACGATGCCCTCAGGCAAACCGCGACTCTGATCATTTCCGCTTGGTATACCGGCGTTGTCGGTGAAGACGAGCATCTTGAGTTGATTGCTTACGCGGAGGCGATGATGTATCTGCCGACCAAAGGCATTCTGGTTGTGCCAACCTACGGTGGGGGGCCTGATTCATGGGGCAGCAAGCCAATTGATCCACCGTCGGATAAGGGACCTCTTCTATGAGCAATCAACATATTGATGCCGATGTCATCATCATCGGCGCCGGCGTAATGGGTGGATTGATTGCTACCCAACTGGCAAAAGCGGGAAAGTCGGTGATTATTCTTGAGGCGGGTCCACGCATCAAGCGCGCGGATATCGTTGAGCGCTTCCGTAATTCCCCGTTCAAAATGTCGCTGACCAACATGAAACTCCAGGGAGTGGGTTCGCCTTATCCCGATTTGCCTCATGTCCCTTCGACCTATGGCAGCTACCTGCAGCAAACCGGTCCGGTAAAATATCCCGCCAAGTATTTACGCGTGGTGGGCGGCACGACCTGGCATTTTGGCTCGGCGCTGTGGCGGATGATTCCCAACGATTTCAAATTAAAAACCCTTTATGGCCACGGCAGAGACTGGCCGTTCGACTATAACGAAATTGAACCCTGGTATGGCCTGGCCGAGCATGAACTGGGTGTGTCCGGCGTCGACGGGCAGGATGAGAGCGGCCAGGGTAAAAGGCCATGGCCACCGCGTTCTACCCCTTTTCCGATGAAAGGACTGACGCCGAGTTATCTGTTTACGCGGTTGTCGGAATTATTGGGCAAAGGCGGCTATAACCCGGTGATGGAGCCCAATGGCCGAGCAACCCGCCCTTACGGCAATCGTCCGGTCTGCGCCGGTAACAACAATTGCAACCCCGTCTGTCCGATTGGGGCCAAGTATGATGGTTCGATGCATATCGATCAGGCTGAACGGCTGGGTGCAAAATTACTGGATAACTCGGTGGTCTACAAAATAGACGCTGACGATCAGGGTAAAATCAGCGGCGTATGGTACAAAAAGCCCGACGGGTCGCAACATCATCTGACCGCTGATTATTTCGTGCTGGCCGCCTACGGGATCGAGTCGCCGAAATTGCTGCTCCTCTCAACCTCGGAACGCTATCCTAACGGTATCGCCAACAGTTCCGACCAGGTGGGACGTAATTTGATGGGGCATACCGGCATCAGCATGAACATTATGATGAAAGAGGATGTCTGGCCGGGCCAGGGACCCACTGAATTGCTGGTCTATCTCAATAATCGCGACGGTGAATTTCGTAAGGATTTCCCAAGCTACAAAACCAAAATCCGTAATACCGTGCCCACCGCCGATTACGCGGCTTCACTGATCAAGAAAGGCATTCTGGGGTCGAAGCTGGATGAGGAACTGCATCGCCAGTCGGCGCGTTCCCTTAACTTCGCCGTTGATTTTGAGACGCTGCCGTTGCAAGAAAACCGCGTGGTGCCGAGTAAAACCAAAACCGATGCCATTGGCATACCGGTGCCGGAAATTTACTATAGCGTCACCGATTACTGGCAGGCAGGAAAAGACGTGGCGCTGAAAGATTTCCAAAAAATCGCCGGCTTGCTGGATGCCGATATCGTGAATATTGATACCGGTTATCAGGATCGCCAGCATATTATGGGCACCACCATCATGGGGGATGACCCAAAGAATTCGGTTGTCAACCGCCACTGCCAATCCCACGATCACCCGAATCTGTTCATCGCCGGGACCAGCGTGATGCCGTCCACGTCCTGTATGAATCCCACGCTGACCGGCGCGGCGTTAAGTCTGCGTTTGGCGCAATACATGCTGGACGTGGTAAAGGTGTAGACTTCAAGCGTCCATGGAGAATCCGATCGCGTCGGGGTTCAGGCAGTAAACCCACCGTTTACGTCGACAACCGAGCCGGTCATATAACCGGCGTCAGGCCCGGCGATAAAAGCGATCACCGCAGCCACCTCCTCCACGGTCGCAAAACGGCCGATGGCATGGGTGTCCATAAACGAAGGCGGCAACTTGTCCGCCGATCCTGCCGCCATATCTGTGGCCATGACGCCGGGCTGGACGACATTGACGGTAATATTACGGGGACCGAGATCCCGCGCGGCGCCCTTGGCATAACCGACGATGGCAGCCTTGCTTGCCGCATAATCGGTCGTCCCGGCGAAACCAACCCGGGTGCCTAGCCCGGAGCCGACTGAAATGATCCGGCCCCCGTCGGTAATCACCGGCGCCGCGGCACGAATGGTCGCCACAACGCCCAGGACGTTTACCCTCCACTGTTGGTCCAGCGCCGCGTTATCTATCTGCGGATCGTCAATGCGCTTGCCCTGGATGGCGAGAGCCGCATTGTTCACCAGAATATCCAGCCGCCCGAAGTGCGAGATGACCTGGTCAACCAGGGGCTTGGCAGAGGACGGGTCACCCTGATCGCTCCTGATGGCCAATGCCCGTACGCCCTTCGCTTCCAGCGCCACCGCCACAGCCGCGGCCTTTTGCGCCGATGCCACATAAGTGATGGCTACGTCCGCGCCCTGCTCCGCCAGTGTCGTAGCGATGGCCGCGCCCAATCCCCTGGAACCCCCGGTAATCAGGGCAACCTTGCCTGCCAAACGCTTGCTCATAATCTACTCCTCACTATGTTGAACGATGCGCCGGCCCTTACCAGGGCAGCCGCTGGCCCTGGTAAAAAAATCCCCCCGTGGGGCCGTCTTCCGCCAAGGTTGCATAGCGGATCGCGGTGCGGGCACCTTCTTCCAGACTCAGGTCGGCATGCTCGCTACCCATAGCCGTGCGTACCCAGCCGGGATGGATGGCATTGACTTTGATGGGGCTGTCGCGAAGCTCTTCGGCCAGCAGGATGGTAAAAGCGTTCAGTGCCGCCTTCGACGTATCGTAGGCCAGCGCCTTGATGGGGTAGACCGGTGATGCGGGATCGGACAGATGGGTCAAAGAGCCGCGAATGCTCGACACGTTGACGATGCGCCCCGCCGGGGATCGGCGCAAAAGCGGCAGCAGTCGCTGCGTCAGGAATATCGGCGCAAAGAAATTGACCTCGAAGGTGCTGCGTACAGACTTCTCCGCTGCCCGGCTTGGCGGCAGATCCGGCGGCGTGGCGGCATTGGCGCTGTCCAGCCAGACGCCCGCGTTGTTAATAAGAATATCCAGCAAACCGTACCTGTCTGACAAAAACGCAAAAACCGCTTCCCGGTCTTTTTCCGCCGTCACGTCGAGCTGAAGGCCAATGGCGCGATACCCCCGGCTTTGCAATTCATTGGCTGTGGCATCCGCCTGTGCTCCGTCTCGGGCGGCAATAATGACCTCCGCGCCAAGGACCGCCAGTTGCCGGCATATCTCAAGGCCAACGCCGCGCGCCCCTCCGGTGACCAGGGCTATTCTCCCGCTAAGGCCTGGTTTCATTTTTGCTGTGCTGTCATGCATGACGATGCCTCTTTACAAACGTTGTGAATTCATAGAGGTAAAAGAACCACCCCGGTCGGCCCGCTCCGGCTCCCTCTCCGTTGCCCGCGCGGCCGCCCCCGATTCGTTTATTGCTTTAATTTAAGAATGATCGTTACTGTAACGAACAGTATTGTATTGAGATTGAGGCGTCAAGGGTTTTATAATGAACGTTACCGAATTTGCGGTACCACCAGGATTTGTTATGGGCCGTCACAGAGAGTTTGATGTGGACCAGGCGCTGGAGGCGGCCTTGTCCGTCTTTTGGCAGAAGGGATATGAGGGGACCTCTTTTGAGGATCTCACGCAGGCCACCGGCGTCGCCCGTCCCGGCCTCTATTCAGCCTTCGGCAATAAGGAGGCATTGTTCCTCCAGGCGCTGGATCTTTACGGTGCAAAATATCTGGGTTTCATGAGCCAGGCGCTGGATGAGCCGACATCTTACAAGGTCGTGGAACGCACCTTGCACGGTTGCGCCGTGCTGCATACCCTATCCGCCAACCATCCCGGTTGCCTGGGATTGAACGGCGCCCTGGCATGTTCCGACGAATCGGAGTCCGTCAGGCAAGAGCTCATCAGGCGCCGCGCAGCTTCACAGCTTGCGCTGCGCCGCCGGCTGGAGCGTGCACAGCGGGAGGGAGATCTCTTGCCGTCGGCGGACTGCGCCACCCTTGCCGAGTACGTGATGATCGTTTCACAAGGTATGGCGGTACAAGCCAAAGCGGGGGTTTCCCGGAAGTCCCTGGAAAAACTTGCCGAGCATGTGTTGAGCACATGGCCCACACCCCCTGCAACCCGGTAAGGAGCTTATGTACGTCGTTCGTCATCCAACTCCCCTGGAGCGCTGATAACTGGCGTTCGCTTTCATAACCGAACGCGCGTTCATGCGTCAATAAATCAACGTTAACCTGAACCTGGGAGGAAGCGCGGGCTCATTCGTCCATCCCCCCATCGGTCAAGAATTCCGCCAGCTGTCGCCGCGCATTGCCGTTCAAGGTGGTCAGAGGTAAAGGCAGACAAGGGGGATTGACGAGTCCTTGGATCTCGGCGGCGGATGCAATGACGCGCAGGCTGCCGTATTGACGGAAAAGCGCCCATAGAGATTCAAGACGCGCCGACAGCCTGACGGCCTCGTTCCCCTGGCCGTCCAGAGCGGCGCGGGTGATAGCCAGCGTGGTTTTGGGAAACAGTCCGCCGATAACGGAATACCAGACGTCACATCCCGCGTTCAGGCCCGCGGCGCCGAAAGCATCCCCGCTAATACCCACCGTCACGTGGGAAGGGATCAGGGCGCGCAGCCGTTCGACCCTGGCTTTTGCCGCCAACGGGTCTTCAGGCACCCCGGGGATCTTGATGGAGCGCACCTGCGGCAACCGTGCAATCCGGCCATGGAGCTCATCGCTGAACACGAAATGCGTCGTGCTGGGATTGTCGTATACGCAAAGCGGTACGGAGAGGGAACGGGACACCGATTCATAAAGCCCGAACACTTCATCATCGGTCAGTTTCTGATAGGACACCGGTGCCAGCAGAACCGCGCTCGCACCCGCTTTCTGCGCGTCTTCGGCCAGATCCAGCACATCGCGAACGCGTAACGCGCCAATACCCACCATCACCGGCACACCTTCGGCATGCTCTATCGCAAGCCTGGCGACATAGGCACGCTCGGCGCGGCTAAGGTAAACATAGCTGCCGGTTGAGCCGAGGGCGCCGATGGAATCCACTCCCGATTCCACAAGGCGTTTTATCAGGCGCAGGAACGCCTGTTCATCAATGCCCGTCTCATTCATGGGCGTGAGCGGGAAAGCGCTTAAACCAGAAAACATATTTAATGTTCCTTTTTTAGTCTTGCCCGCTATCACTGCATTTTTTTATGGGGTCAGTTTGTTATCAAGCACACATATACCACCGAAGCGATAAACGCCCAATAGGCCATCGTCGTTTTTTATCACCAGGCAAACCGCAATGGCCGGCCCCGCTCCATAGTATTTGTCGCGGCAAAAGCCGGCGCCGACGTCGCCCTGCTTCCGCATTTTATCGGGCGCGGCGATATGGCGCTCAACCACTGCAGTCTGGATCACGTGCCGCCGCCGCGAGAGCTTTGGCTCATTACCCGACGGAAAGTCCGTCAGGACCCGCCCACCAAAACGGCGGTGGATTTCCTGATTCAACTCTTTGCCGGTGAACGGGAATTATTCGAATAAGAAACATTGAAGCGAACAACTACGCCACCTACCTCGCACGGGTAAGATCAATGCTCAGGATTTATCCCTTGCCACCTTGTCATAGCCGAGCCGGCCGATAAAAGGCAAACGCAGCGCCGGGGACATGACATCAACGCCCACATTAAATCCCAAGATATTGATCTCGACCCCCTCTTCCACCCCTAGCGTCACTCCCAGCACGCCCAGCAATGATACCTGCACGCCCCTGCCCGACGGGGATAAGCCAATAGGGTGCAGCAACGTCCGGTAATCCTTGCCGATGGCATTGGCCGGCAGGTCCAGCCGCAGTTCAGGCACTTCCCTGCCGATGTGGGCCATAAAGGTATTGCTATTCGGGCCGGGCCAGGCGTGATAGGTATGTGGATAGGGATAGCTATTGATGGCGGCTTCAATGCGCGGGATCATGGCCTCGGCACGAGCGCCGCGATGATCCACCAATAGTTTGGGCCGTGAGCCGTACCAGTATCCGTCGGGGATGGCGTAGTCGCGGCGAACCACGTCATCGCTGCCCCAACTGATGACATCGTATCGGCTGTATTGGGTTTCCCCCGCCTTTTTGAAGATGATCCAGGGATGAACCGCCACCAGACCTCGCCACCCATAAGTGGGTGCCGCATAGATTTGAACGATCGCCGTATCCCGAAGCTGTACCGGATCCGGCGCAATACCGGCGGAATCCTGCCGGGCTGTCCACCAGTGCTGCCCTGTAAAGACTTCACCGCTCTGCTTGGCCTTGGACCAGCTTTGTCCAAAGGATAACAGCATGATACAGAGAAAACCGATAATGAAGGTTTTGAGGTAGATCATATGTCCTTAGTCTGCCGGCTTAATATGCGTTGGCTGAATATTCAGCCTAATCCTCTCAGAAGATTTTGCTATAAAGCTTTACAAAAATGACAGGTGATGAGGCGGGAGAGGGAACAGTTTGCGGGGCACGATACTTGCGACACCATGGTCAAACCAGCTGTTAGTGTAGTGGCTCCAGCGTTGGGTGGAAAGCACAAAATTTGCCACCCGTCATTAATGGACGGGCCAAAAACGCGGATCAACCTCCACATCCCGAGGCCCGGTCAGGGCCTCGGGACTAAGTCCGGCCGGATTCAGCGAGACAATGCGGTCTGTTTATCGATGTCGTTAAAGATTTGCCATGCCGCCTGGGCCCGCTCAACATTCGGATAATTTCGGTTGGCAAGCATCACGATACCCATTTTTTTCTCCGGGATAAATGCCACATAGGCGCCAAAGCCGTCGGTAGCGCCGGTTTTATTCAACAAAACGGCTTGCAGGGGAGGCGTGGCGGGGGTGATGGATTCAACCGGATTGATATTATACGTCATCTCATTCTTGTTGCCCTCAATAACGGCGCCGAGCGCCACCGGCCAAGGATATTGCTCCCAGAGCATATCCTGGGTGTATTTCGCCGTGGAGAAATAGCCCCGATGGGTTTCAGTCACGGCTTGCTGCACGGCAGTTCCCTCCCCCGCTTGCTTCATATTGGCTTCCACAAACCGGATCATATCGGCGGAAGTCGACTTTACGCCGTAGGCTTCATCACTCAATATGCCGGAATTGACGCGTACCGGCTTATCCTGCTTGTTATATCCCCAGGCATAGTTTTTCATCTCTCCATCAGGCACGTTGATCCAGGTATGGCGCATGTCCAGCCCCGGCAAGATAACGTTGCGCAGCAAATTGACATAGGTATCTCCCATCGCCCTGGCGGAAATAAGCCCCAGGGTACCGATACTGATATTGGAGTATGAACGCCCCTGGCCCGCGCTTTCCGGACGCCATGCGTGCAAGTACTCCATCAGTTGCGCCTCGTTGGTCACCGTCTCCGGAACCTGCAGCGGCATCCCACCCGTGGTATGGGTGGCCAGATTGACAAGGGATAAATTGCCGAAAGGCGTATCCTTCAATGAAGGCAGGTAATTACTGACTTTTTCCACCAAGGATAACTTTTTTTGCAAATCGGCATAGGCGGCCAGCGTCACATTGAAGGTTTTGCTCACCGAACCCAGTTCAAACAGCGTATCGGCAGCGACTTTCTTTTCAGGTGTTACCGAAGCCAGCCCGTAATTATAATAATACTGCCGGCCATCAACCGTCAAAGCAACAGCCATTCCGGGGATGTTATGTGCCTTCATTAGGGGAAGGATTGAACTATCTACCTTGGCGCGATACATATCCGCATCTTTGTTAGGTGCGCCTTGAGCGCCCACGGATGTTGCCAACATGGATGATATTGCAATCGAGGGAAATATATTTTTTGTATTCATAAAGTTCTCATAACTTTCGTTAAAAAAATAATAAAATTAATGCATTGGTGAATAATTTATAGTCTTTTGAAAAATACAGGACATCTCGCGGCCAGAGTGATTTGCTTAATCATCTATTTTTGGTAAACGATTGTTGCGCGAGCGTTACAGTAGAGCCATTTTTGCATTGAAATAGATGATCAGCTAAATAATTATTCTTTCATTCTTACAGTACATCCCAAATTTTGATCCATCAATATAGATATACTTTACGATAATAGCCGCCGAGTCAAAATATTTTTTCCACAGTATTTATTATGAAAGCCCACAATCCATTATTTCGCATCAAATAAACATTTTTGCATATATGATGAATATAACAATTACATAGTCATATACTAAAATGTGTTGATACGGGCGCTACAGACATGTGTGGCGGTGAGCTATTCCCCCAGCACAATACCGTCACGTTTGATAAGGGACAAACACTTTGTTAGCTAAAGTGCGGGAACAACCATGGTATTTACCGCAAGATGCGGAATATTTAACCCATTTCTCTTTTTTGATTTGTTTAACATATATGGCGATACACTTAATTTGGGACTGTTTATCCGAAACAAGCCCGCCTTTTAATAACGGCTGCGTTAACGGGATTTTTAATATCCATCGCGGCAATTGCGCCCAAGAAAAAAGGTTGAAAGCCCACACCACTTCACGCGGTTAATGACGAGTCAATATACAGAACGCCCTGCTTATTTGATGCTCTCCTGATAACGGAAGCAAGCGCGATCATGGTCGTTGACGATGCCCACCGCCTGCATCCAGGCATAGACAATCGTCGGCCCGATGAACTTGAAGCCTCTTCGTTTCAGGTCCTTTGAAATTTTGCCGGACAGCTCTGTTTCGGTGGCAAAGCCCTTTCCCATCAGCGGTTCGCCGTGAGTGTAAGACCAGCAATAATCCGCGAAGTCCTCGCCGTTCGCCCGCATGTCGTTAAAAATCTGCGCGCCGCGAATCGTCGCCTGGATCTTTGCCCGCGCCCGCACGATCCCCGGATTTGCCAGCAGGCGATCAATGTCGTCGGCGCCGTAAGCCGCCACAACCCGTGGATCAAAGCCGTCAAAGGCCAGGCGAAAAGCGTCCCGCTTGCGCAGAATAATGTCCCATGACAGACCGGCCTGGAAACCCTCAAGCATCAGCGTCTCCCACAGCATACGCGGATCCCGTTGCGGCACGCCCCACTCCGTATCGTGATAATGCTGCATCAAAGGTCCTGAATTCGCCCACGTGCAGCGATGTCGGTTATCCGTCATTTGCGTCCTCCTGGACGATTACCGGTCGTTAATCCGCTTTGCCTTTACCTTTGTGATCATACAGGCATGCCCTGTGCGTTGTCTTAAAGGTCGTGGCAAACGGGGCATGCTTTTAAACTGTCATCCTACTCGTAAAATGCACTGTGGCTGATTCATTGAATCAAAGGCTAACTGCGCAACCTGGAGCGGGATGGCCTTCTGTCCCGTGAAATATTCCCCGAGGTGCCGCCGAGAGTGGAATATGAATTGACTGAGCTCGGCCTTAGCCTGCTGGAGCCGATGAAGCATTTGGTTCAGTGGATTGGCGGCAATTGGGATGCCATCAAGCAAGCGAGAGAGGGTTATGACAAGGGGGAGCGCTGAGCCGAAGACGCCCCCTCAAGTAAGGCAACATTTACCTCGTTGGTAACCATGCCCATATTCGATATCAACTGACCAAGGCTTTCAATTCCTTTGCCGATGGGGGCGCTAAGCGGTGGGCCTCTTTTGCCACATTAACCCGCATCGCCACCTCAGCAAGTTCCAACATATCTTGCGCCAACCGATAGTTTCCTCTGGCCTGCAACCAGGACAAGATATCCGCAAGGTGCCAAATCGATGCGCTGGCTTCATGGACCGGCGCCGGAAAATTGCCCGGATGGGCCAGCATCAGCTTGCGCATATTCTGTCTCGACACGCCTACAATCTCAGCTGCATCAGTCAGTCCCACCAGATCCGGCGCCGCTTCGATAAGCGTCGCCGAGGGTACGGCGCGACGAACATCCGCCAGCGCACTGCGTACGGCAGCCTCGGCATTCTTAGCCTCCCGAGTGAATTCCAACGCCAGCCTGCCCGGCAGCCCTATGCCCACCAGAGCATCGTCGCAGCCGGCTTCGCCCAGACGTTCGACAATCGCATCCGTTTCGCAGTCCTCAGCGGCAAGCTGGTACTTTAAGGTAAAGGTAAATTCCATCATTTCTCCTTGTCGTCAGGATCACACCATTTGCGATGCGTTGTGCAATTATCCACGACCCGGCGCAGGGCGCGAGCATGGTTGCCGGGATTCTTAGGCGTGCTCCAGACGCTGGTAATGCAAAACTCTCCGTAGCGACACTCATTTTCATTATAAGGGCAGTAGATCTTCCCCCAGGCATGACTGCCGCCAACGTCGATTCGCCAATGTTGCTCTTCAGCATATCTGAGTGCCTCTTCCACCTCTTTCCTTGAATGCGAGGGACGTGTCATCATTGACCTCCAGAATAGATTTTTGCATGTGAGTTGTCAAGTGACAACCTTGCTATCTTGAACTTGCATATAGTGACGTCTTTAACACGGGTCCGTCATACTCTCCGGCAACAGCGTAGACAGTGAGTTCAGGCAGCCGATAAGGTCTTTAGCGATGCTGGAAGCACTGTTGCAAATTTGGCCTATCTGCCAGATAGAGGTGAGATTGTTCAGGGCGATGCCGGTGAGTATCGAAATTTTTTCTTCTGTGAGATGACGATTTTTTGCCATTAGGGATGAGGAAGGGTATCAATGCGGGGTAGATTTGTAGCCTTTAACTTAACCAGCGTATTATCGGAGTTCTCAGGTTAAGACAAAATAACCTCTCCCATCGACTGACCCAGCGTGAGGGCAATATTAAGGTTTGGCACTGCTATCCTCAAACGCGGAGCGCACAGCCTCCACGACATGCTGCGCCGTGAGCACATCCTCCAGGAGCGGATATTCCGCTCTCAATTTGCCGGACACGCGCCAGCCGTTTTGTTTGACAGAACGGATAATCCTGTTCGCGTCCTGGCTTGGCATCTCAATGACATCCTTAAGGTTTTCCTGCGCGAGCTGAAAGGTGGCCAATTCCCTCGCCTCGTCTGCCATCTCATATCTTACCGTATGCTTAATCACCCGCGCGGTGAACAGCACATGCTCGGTCAGATCCGGATAGCGCCAGGCAAAACAAGCGTCCTCATAGTCATCAAAAATAAAGTTGCTGCGGGTGCCATCTTCACATGCCACCACTTCGCCAAACCGGTAAGCCGTTGCATAGCGCCGCATAAACGGGCGGGAAAACACCTCGAGCGTGCGATTGTAAGCCGCGCGAAAATGGGGAGAACTGACGATCGTGGCAGATACCGGCAGAATGATGCCGTCAGGGACCGCCCTATCACGCACCAGTGCGTCATTTATCAGAAAACGGTGGATCCGGCCATTACCGTCTCTCATTGGATGGATATAGACAAAAGCAAAGGCCAACGCCCCGGCACGCACCATAGGCTCGGCCCCTCGGGTCGCAACTTCAAATGCTTTAAGGCCCTCCAGCATGCCCACCGCTGCCTCGAAGTGGGGAGCGATATAGTGGACAAGATTTTGACGCAGGGTGGACTGCCCGACAAAAACCGGCGAGCGACGCAGGCCCAGTCCCACGGCATCCCGGCCCAAAATACCGGATTGCAAGGTATATAAACTGTCGCTGCCCAGCGGGTCTTCAATATGGCCACAATACTGTTCAATAACATGGGCGAACCGCTGGATCCGATCGGTATGGTCAGACTCCTTTTCTATCAAAAAGCTTGCACGGGACTCATTAAACGTCAGCCAGCCGGCGGTACGCATCAGCAGATCGGCGCCGAACGCTTTGTCCAGTTCAACCAGCGCGGCAGTGAGATCAAAATGCAGCGCGTCCTGAAGCGCTGTAGTCCGACGAATCAAAGGGCAAAACGCGACCGTCCCCGGCAGATTATTATTGATCCGCCAGCGACGCTCGCGCAGCGGTTCGACCCTGGTGAAATAGTCCTGACCGGAGATGGCATCAATATATTTGCCATTGGTCAGGTCCGGCACATCCAGCCGCGTTCCGGTCAGCCACTCGTACAGAAAACCCGCACGGCGCGCGTACTGGCCGAAAGGCTCGCGTCGACACCATGCCGCGATAGGCTCGGGGCCGATGGCGGCAAAAAGGCGGGCAAAGAACTCCATATGGATCTCTTCGTATTTGAGCCCGAATTCGAAATGCCCCGCGAAGTCATTCGCCGGCCGGTAGCTGGCCGGATACTGATTTTTTATCAGTCCGCCCTCATCCTGATGGACGCGACCCGTGCCAATAGCTGACTCGACACGCAATAGCTGCGCCAACATGATGCCGTAAAGGCGTTCTAATACCTTGAAGCCAACCTGCATAAGGCAAAATCCTGTATTGGGGCCGCGAAAATGATACTGAAATAATAAGATCCTTGGAAAACGATAACATGAGGGCATTTAAAAGGCTATTTATGAAACGTATAAGTTCAGATCTGTAATGTGAAATTTGTATCTTCACTCGTTAGACCAGAAAGGATTTGGGATGTCATTACAGGGAAAGTTTATTGTTAATAACTCTAGTTTTTCCCCACTAACTATTTATGGGGTCGGAACATTCCTAGCTTTTTCTGGGAATAAAGGATATCGAAACCAAGGCGGGTGTGTGAGGGTTCCAGAAGCCGGACCTATACCCTCGGGACGCTATTGGATTGTTGACCGACCAGCCGGAGGTATACGATCGCAAGCTATAACTTACTTTAAAGACACTTGGAACACAGTGGTAAGAGGCAGCGCTTCAAATCATACAGAATGGTTTGCCTTGTATCGAGACGATGGGAAAATAGATGATTATACTTGGATTGACGGTGTAAGAAGGGGCAATTTCCGTTTGCATCCAATAGGGGGCGGCGGGATTTCTCTTGGATGTATTACACTACAACACAAATCCGATTTTGCGGCAATACGCTCGGCCCTATTGAGAACTATTAAGGTTCCCGTCTATAGCACTGGAATCGATGCTCATGGAATGATTGAGGTAATAGTTTATGGCGGCATTTGCCCGGTCGATGGGTAACTCACTACTATTTTTTGTCGTTTTTTTTGCTATTGGTCGTTCATTTCCGTATCCGGACGACTTGACAGCAGTACAGCAAAATATACTTTTACAAGCAACTCATTTTTTTGGTTCAAGAGATCCAGAATTAATTTTGATTGCTACTTTTTTTACATTTAATACACTTTTAACAACAATAGTATATAACTTTATAAAAAAAGTGTGGTATTGGTCTCAAAGACAAAATCCGGGTACATTCCTCGGATGACAATTTATCGTTCATTCCAGTCATCGGTATAACGAATATTTCCATCAACATAACACCAAGTAATTCGGTTATACATCAATGAAACGGATTCCATATGATTGACTGCGGACATACCAGATAATTTAGTGTTAGGCATCCCAGGATTAACTCCAGTCACTTTTACACCTTCCAGTAACATAACAAAGTAAGACTCTTCCTGTCCTGCAAAATTTATCCGATACCAGCGGATCTCTGCCGATTGTAACGTTTGTCCCTTTGCTACAGCTTTATAAAGATACGGACTTGACGAATCAAATTCCTTTTCAATCATTATTGGTGAATGTGATCGAGTACCCGTGATTTTACCATTACTTCTATCTACTGGGATATTCAGGCCGTGGTTAAAACCAATAACTTCAATACTGCCCTCCCGGTCTTGCACATCTACTGACCCCTGATATCCGCACCGCCATCATCTTTAAGCCATAGGTAAGCGGGAATAGGCATAACGATCCTCCTTTTGAAAAGAGTAAGTTTATCAGAACAATAGTAAGTAAAACTGACTAAATTCTAAACATCTCATCAATATATATGTTATTAGCGTTTTTCATATTCTCGTTGCTTTGCTTACAGGGTGTATTGCAATCCATCCCCGTTAGTTGTCATGGCGTGATTCAAAATAGCTTCTCGCTGAAACATAAGCAAGATCGAGCATAGATCTTTCGGTCAGCATATGTGTCTTAAGCCGGTCCTAGGGCTTTACCCTCAATCTCGCTGTTCTCCCTCAATCAATCTATGCTCAACCAATAGATGAAGTTTCTTTATCCACGTTAGGCGCGCTGCCCTTCACACTTACGCTGAAACCGAATGCGGCTGTCAGGGAGGCAAAATCTCAGTGAGCCGTTACACTTGTAGAAACCGCATTTAAGGGAGGTATTATGAAACTTGGATTCGCCTGCAAATATTTTTATTCAGAAACACTACAGCCATTCCCCTTTAAATCCCCAACGCGTAAACGGTTTTTGACGTTGGATAATGATAAAAGACTCGCTTTGCTTTGGGAAAGTTCGAGAGAAAACTTAACCAACCTTCTGTTGATTTTTGAGCAATTGGCTTTACTTCCTAAAAATCTGAGAATGATAAGGATTGGAAGTGATTTGCTGCCATTATATACTGTCCCCGAAGCTACTATTCTGTACAAAGAAATTTTACCCGATTTATACCCTCTATTCAGGAACAGCGGGGATTTTGCAAAGCAGAACGATATAAGATTATCCTTTCACCCCGGACAATACACTGTCCTGGCATCAGACAATCCATCAGTAGTGGAAAGATCTATTGAAGACATTGAATATCATGCCCTGTGTGCGAAATCGATGGGATATGGCAAACGTTTCCAGGACTTTAAAATAAATATTCATATGAACGGGAAGAAAGGTTTTGCCGGTTTCAAGGACGCTTTCCTAAAGCTCAGCCCCGAAGCAAGGCTGATGGTGACTGTTGAAAATGACGAAATTTCCTGTTCAGTGGATGACGTATTGCAGGCAAAAAGCTTATGCCCGATCGTTTTGGATATTCATCATCACTGGGTGAAAGAGAATAAATTTATCAAACCAGCCGATGATCGAATGAAAATAATAAAGGAATCTTGGAGAGGAATAAGACCTGTCTTACATTATTCCATTTCTCAGGAAGGTCTTATCCCGGAGCATGGCTTTCCGGATCAAGATACGTTGGGTTTGTCAAAACCAACATTACGCGCTCATTCAAAGTACTATTTTAATAATACACTGAATGACTGGGCTTTATCCTTTGACGATTTCGATATCATGTGTGAAGTGAAAATGAAAAATCTCGCCAGGGAAAAATTGTATCAATACGCATGCAGCGCGCCAACATTCAGGCATCAGGTCGGTGAAGTCGTGGTCCGGGCCGAAAGCCATGTGCCCTTGCCGACCAAGCGATGACGAATCCCAGGGCAGACAGCAGGACCAAGACCCATGGGAACGAACTTGCACCCCAAGCGTCCAGCAGGACGCCGCCGAGCAACCCTCCTCCGGCAATGGCGCCATTCCACGCCACCACATTCATCGACAGCGCCACATCAGCCCCGTCGCCGGCGGTATCCGCCAGGGCGGTCTGCAGCAGCGTGGCCGCCCCGCCGAACGTCACTCCCCACACCACCACACCCAGGTAGATCGCTGTGGGCACGCTGGCGAACCAGGCAAACAGTAGCGAAATCACACTGAACGTCGCCAGGCTGGTCAGCACCATGTTGCGCAGGTGGCGATCCACCAGCCAGCCGGTGACCCAAATCCCCAGCAACGCAGCCAGACCAAAGACCAGCAGCACCAGATCCACACGACCAAGCAGTCCGGCCTGCGCCACGAATGGCGCCACATAGGTGTAGAGGATGTTGTGCGCCAGCATCCAGGCAATCACCGTGCCGAGCACCGGTCGCACCCCCGGGGTGATGAACACCTTGTGCAAGGACATGCGCTCGTGAGCCGCCTGGCCGGGGTAATCCGGCACCTTGGCCAGTACCCAGATGATGAGCATCAAGGTAAGCGCTGACATGATCCAGAATGCGGTACGCCATCCCACCAGAGCGCCGAGCCAGGTACCCAGCGGAACGCCCAATGACAATGCGATGGGCGTTCCCACCATCGCGATCGCCATCGCTTTGCCTTGCTGGTGCACGGCCACCATCCGCCGCGCGTAGCCCGCTAAAAGGCTCCATGCCAATCCGGCCGAAACGCCGGCGAAGAAACGCGCGGCCAGCGTCAGCTGGTAATTGGACGAGAGTGCCGTAACCGAGTTGAAGAGCAGAAAGCCAACGATGGTCAACAGCAGCACGCTTCGCCGTCTCCAGGTGCGTGTAGCGATGGTCAGCGGTATCGCCGCCAGAAATGAGCCCGCCGCGTAGGCGGTGACCATCTGTCCGGCCAGCGACGGAGAAACGGCAAGCCCCTCACCGATTTGCGGCAGCAGGCCCGCCGGCAGCGTCTCGGTCAAAATGCAGATAAAGCCTGTCATTGCCAACGCCAGCAGTGCGAAGACGGGTAGCGGCGCGCTGGCTAGCTCTGAAGAGGAAGCATAAGTAACGGTTTTCATACAGCGTTTCCTGAAAGTGGGGACAACAGCAGTGACAATCAAAACAGGAAGCCTGCTCCCTCCGTTTCGTTCACTTATGTACTGATCGATATAAATATAGAGAAGAGCAATACCGATTGTCAACAATTTATGTATCGATTAGTATCTATTTCATAGATGAAGGTGATAATCGAAAGGAGGACGCCATGGCGCAAATGGGCAGGCCCCGTAGGTTCGATCGAGACAAGGCTATCGACCAAGCCTTGCACCTGTTTTGGGAGCAAGGCTATGAAGCCACCTCTTTGACCCAGCTCAAAGCCGCGATCGGCGGCGGGATTTCCGCACCCAGCTTTTATGCCGCATTCGCCTCCAAGGAGGCGCTATTCCAAGAATGCGCGCGGCGCTACCTGAGCCAATACGCAACGGTCACGGAATACCTGTGGGACACGGGTCTGGCTCCCCGGCCAGCCTTGGAGACAGCCCTGCGTGCCTCGGCAAAAATGCAGTGCGAACGCGGGCACCCCAAGGGATGCATGGTGGCTTTGGCGGTGATGAGCGCTCCCTCGCCCGAAAACGCGGCGGTGACGCAGTCGCTGACACAATCACGCACCCGCACCCGTGCCGGCATCACCGGATGTATCGAGCGCGGCATCGCCGACGGCGAATTGGCTCCGACAACAGACGCTCGAGCCCTCGCCACGGTGTTCGACGGTTTTTTGCTGGGCCTGTCCACTCTTGCGCGCGATGGCGTGGGTTACCCGGTGCTCAATGCCGCTATCGACCGCATTATGACGGCATGGGATACCGCGCGGGATCGGTGATTGCCGGTGGACTGGATATTAAACTAGTGATGTTGTTCGATTATTGAAGAAATTCACTGCTTCCCGACGCATTGCCCCGCGATCCGCTCCCGCACCTGTTCAAATTCGCGGCGATCGCCCTTAATATAGACTGCCAATACCATGACATACATACCGTCCCGGTCGGCTATGAACTGAAGCGAGCTTGCGGGGATAGATCATATTGTATATAGCTTGTGTGGCTCGGGAAATTCCGCCGCCTTTAATCCCAGCGACAGGGAAAAAGTCCATGACCGGTCTTTATTGAGAGGCGTCTTTTAATTGGGACTGCAAATAATTCTGCACACCGATACGGGTGATTAAATCCAATTCGGTTTCCAGAAAATCGATGTGTTCTTCTTCTTCCGTCAGGATCTCGATAAGCATATCGCGAGTGACATAATCCCGAACATTATCGGCGTATGAGATACCTTCTCGTAAATCCCGCGCACCCTGCAGTTCCAAATCCAGATCCGAACGCAGCATCTCTTCCACATTCTTGCCGATGTTCAAGGCACCCATATGTTGCAGATTAGGCAGCCCTTCGAGAAAAAGTATTCGTTCAATATGATGGTCGGCATGCTTCATTTCATGAAGTGAAATATGATATTCGACATCATCGAGACGCTTCAGGCCCCAGTTTTTGAACATTCGCGCGTGAAGAAAATATTGATGGATGGCAACCAACTCGTTACCGAGCAATTTATTTAAATGAGTAATAATTTGGGCGTCGCCTTTCATAGCACACTCCTTCGTTACGGTTAATTAAGAATATAACCGGAGCAAGGTAAATCAAGGTAATAACCCTACTAATTATGTTAAAAGGTATGAGGGGCATGCGCGGCACCGAGAACGCCACCCCATCAGCCGCCGCCCGATGGCGGCTCTCGCGGTCGACATCGGGAGCCGCAATAACGATCAAGATCGTTTGATGCTTGCCCACTATCTCCGCGACTTGTTAGACCGTTTTGTCAGGGGTTTTCGCCCGAACCATCACCGATCTGACTGGCGGTCACTGGCGGGAGCAGCGCGGGGATCATCCCGGCCGGCCGCAATCGCGACAAGGGGCGCGATTGCGGGCCTGATCCGTATGCGTCAGACTGTTACAACGATCTTGCCCACTTGATTGTTCGCTTCCATATAGCGATGGGCTTCAACGATATCGTCAAAGCGAAACGTCCTATCGATCAGAGGCTTGAAAGCGCCGGATGCAAGATGATCGAAAATATACTGCTTCGCGTCCTGGAACTCTTTCTCTTGCGTCAGTTCGTTTACCACATAGCCGCGGATAGTGAGGGACTTGGCGAGCGCAGTGAAAAGCGGATAGGGCGTTTGCTCGGATGCCAGCGCCCCGTATTCGACGATGAGTCCCTTATGGGCCGCTGCTGCTGCGAGCAACTCCAGCATCTTGCCTCCGATAGGATCGAAGCTGACGCGTGCGCCTTTGCCATTAGTGATTTCATTGACTTTACCGGCCAGGTCTTCCTCATCAGTTATGATGACGTGATCGGCGCCAAGTTCGAGGAGTCGGGCTTTCTTGGCTGCTGTACGGGTTACGGCAATGCTGGCGCCACCCTGTACTTTTACCAACTGGATGCTGGCCACTCCTACGCTACTGCTGGCTGCAGTGATTAAGACGAAGTCCCCTTTACTTACCTGACCTAGCCAGATGAGCGCACCGTACGAAGTCAAATACTGCATCCAGATGGATGCCCCTTCTTCGTAGGAGAGATTGGATGGGTATTCAGCAATTGAACGAAAAGGTACAACGGCGACTTCGCCATAGACGCCATATTCGTTAAGACTGAAAGTTCCCGGGACAGTGCTGACGGTTTTCCCAATCCAGCTCGAATCAACCCCATGTCCCACGGCTTCAATGATGCCTGAAGCCTCATAGCCGCTCTTGGAAGGCAGAATCGGCGTTTCCAAATAGTGACCGGAACGATACATGATGTCCGCGCGGTTCAGTCCAAGCGCTTTAACTCGCAGACGCACTTCGTTTTGACCGGGTGCGGGAAGGGGGAGCTCGTCAAACTGCAGGACTTCGGCACCTCCGGTCTTATGAAAGCGAACGATCTTGGCAGTAGTAGGCATGGAGTACTCCTGGGTTCAAGTATTCTTTTTGGATGTGTTCGGCCTGAACGTTCTTTTGTCAGCTCCGATCATTGTGTCACCTGTTCATGTACTGTGATGTGACGATATCACCTCTATTCAGGTGGCCAACTTCACTACGTGCTACTTCAGTTCAGCATCTCCACTCGATTTTCAAAAAACTACACAAGCCCTCGTGATTAAAGATTTTTTTGATGATTGACCTGGGGCCGATACCGTCGTTTTACCGTCATCAGAGGAGTTCTTTTGCTGTCGCGGATGATGGAGCTGTTTGCGGAGATTGACGTATTTGAAACTATGATCAAGCAGACTCTCTATGTCGAACTGGCTGCTTATTAAGCCTGGGCAATTAGTTTAAAAAAATTAATAAACTGATACTTTAAGTGACTCTATCGCTATTTTGGTAAACTACTTCAGCCAGTCCCTAAGTACCGTTTCCAGCTTATCCAGCGTATCTCATCGGGATTATTGGTTTGCAGGAGCGCCGACACGCCGGCTTCCCGCTCAAGCCCGGCGGCTATTCTCGTCAATGCCGCCCGAACATTCGGTAGCGCCAGTTCCCTATTTTCCAATGGGATATAGGCCAAATCGATATCCACTGAAAGGCGGGGAAAATCGCGTACAAACAAATTGATTGCGGTTCCCCCTTTTAGCGCAAAACAACGTTCCTTTGCCACTTCCGGTAGCGCGCTTATCAATAGCGCTAACTGTTTGTAATAGGGTGATTGCTTATCCATGCGATGACTCTCCGTTAATAAATTTTTCAGGCACGATGATCTGGTATTGTTTATCCAGCTTACCGCCTGATACCACCTGCCGTTTTCCTGATCCTAGGTCGATGCTAGTTTTATCGATCCGTTTAGCCCAGGCATGGGCATAATAGTCGGCTAAAAATAGATATAAGCGGTTCGTTTGCACTGCACCGCTGGCGTTAAGTAACTTCTCCACTTTGCCCGGATTCAGGTTAACCAATCCCTGAAACAGCTCGGCCGCATGCTCAAAAGCGATCTCCGCCGGCACAGCATTTACCAGTTCGTAGGCAGCTAACTCAGGCACACTGGCTTTTAATATATTCCCTTTTATCTCGATATCGGTTAGATATTGCTCGCCAATAAGAGACAACTTTTGATTCGTAAGAAAAAGCCAGTCAACTCCGGGGAATTCTTTAAACCACTTTGGCAACGCCGCTTTGTCTTCTACATACAGCCAGACGCTTTTGTGGGTTAGCTGGAGATAATGAGCACGGCCTTGATAGGTCAGGCTGGTAAGACCTGCCAGATGAACCGGCACAGATAACTGGTTTTGCAGGCACAATACCGCGTCATGCCAATCAGGTTCTCGACCGGTACGCGCGTATAATCCCGAACGCAGTTTATGCAGCCAGTCGCTCTGCTCATACCTATGTGCCAGGGAAGGACTGATATCATGCTTTGTCAGCCAAGACTGCGCCACCAGAGAACCAGGAGCTGTGTTTTGTAAAAGCCAGTTTATTTTCGACGACATAGATTCACTTTAAGTGTAACTATCCATAATAAAGTAAACTATGGATGTCGGAAAGAGTCAATACTGAAAGATCTCAGGGCCGGCAGGCGGGCATAGAATTCCAGATGGATCTCTTCGTATTTGAGCAGCGAAAATGATACTCGGCAACGTGCCAGCGAACGGGATATTTGTTCGCCTTGAAAAAGCGCCTTCGGTCAACAGCATAATTCTTTGGATGATGCTTGCCTTGTAAAGCTGCCACTATAATAAAGCGTTGAAGTGAAGCGCTTATCGACTCTGACGGAATCTTCACTGATTGGAAAACCCGCCAGGAGCACTGAAATCGGCTAAAAGCATCATCAAAATTCTGCCAACTCTGTCTGGCAGCAAGTTTTCAATCCGGTCCTCCCTCCGTGACTTGCCCATTTGTTATAATTTGATAGCGGGAAGGCCAGATCTCCTCGGGACGTTTACCTAGCACTTCCGAGATTAAGCGTTCACCTTTTGGCCAATGCCGTGTCAAAGTATTCGCCAATGTAGACGAAGCCAACCCCGCCGAACGAGAAATCGCCGCCAGCGATGTCCCCTTCTTCCTTACGCCTGCAATAATATCAGCAGGATGCCAATCATGTTGCTCCATACCATTCCTTAATAAGATGTTGACTATGAGTCATAATGCTAGCATAAAAATTAACGATTGTGACTAATAGTCCGTGGTCTGATAGGCAACAAAAGATAATGCTTATCGGCATGAAAAAATCAACTGACATTGCCGTCCGCTTCGGGCTACGAGTAAAAACGCTCCGCTTGCAGGCAGGACTTTCACAGGAAACTTTCGCCGACAAATGCGGGTTGGATCGCACTTATATCAGTGGGATTGAGCGAGGCGTCAGAAACCCCACGCTGGAAGTGATAGCAGTGATTGCCAACGGTTTGGGAATTCCGCTAAAAGCCTTGTTCGATTTTTAAAGATTTTTGACTGCCAACCTGTTTTCAAGCAGCAAGATTAATTGTGGTAGGGACTTATAGCTGCTTTATTCAGCTTCGCCGACAATACGGTGCGGCCGACATCTGCCATCTCACTTAGAATTGGCGGCCTCAATGCTATCAGCCTTACGGCTGAATGCCAGCGTCAGCCTGCCCGGCGGCGTGCCACCAACGGCTGGAGGCTAGGGTGATGCCATGAAGCTTAGCCAGCAGATGGTTTGATTTTTCAGCATTCTGTTCATTTAACTGCATTTTGGATTATGCAATCCAAATCTTTGCTAGGTTATTAGATCGGCTCTGTGACCACTTCCCACTACGCCGTAATGCAACACCCGGCGGTCTCGCTTAGACACCCAGACGCAGCAAAAAAGGGGCCGTAGCCCCTCATGTCACAACCACCCGCGCTCCGCGAACGACATGGTATCGTTACCGCCAATGATGATATGGTCGAGCGTCCGCACGTCCACCAGTTCCAGAGCCTCCCTGAGTAGCTGAGTAAGCCTCCTGTCTTCATCGCTCGGTTCGGTATTCCCGCTGGGATGGTTGTAAGCGAGGATGACTACTGCCGCATTGTTCCGCGGGGCCTTTTTGACGACTTCACGCGGATGGACCGCGGTACTGGTAATCGTGCCGTAGAACATCTCGGCGTACTCAATCAACCGATGTTGCGTATCTAAGAACAGAAACGCGAAAACTTCACTCTCAAAACCGGCCAATTTGGTGCACAGGTAATACCAGCATCCCGCTCGATACTTTCTTCTGTTTGGGGACGGTGGGCCGCTATTTGTTTGGCTTCAACAACACGACTACCAAATTGACTGGACTAGGGTGAATGACAAGGCCAGCGCAGCTGGATTGGCCGTCAAGGCTTCTAATGTCATCGGCGACGTGGCAGAAGTTGACGCCCATGAAACATACTACCAGGCGCAGTTTTTCACGATCAACATACCGACCGGGCAAACGGAAGATAACGCCCACATATACGAAGACGCCGCGCGAATGGCTCAGCCTACGCGGGCGGTGAATCTCAACCAACCGAAAAATGTCATTCTGCCTGTGAAGATCAAAAAAACCGGGGCGGAATGATCTTTGCCCGTGAGGCAGCGGCGTAAAGTACAAGCGGTGCCATGGTCGTTAGTGCAAATGACATCGAGAGAGCGGTAACTTCACTTGTCGCTCAAAGACTCTACATAGCGGAGACTAGATTGGGTGAATAACTGAGAACCTGCTGAGTAGCAATGGCTGGGGGATTACCGGGGTACCGACATGCCCACATTGACCAGATATGCGGTGAAGCATCTTCAATATCAAGGACAGACCATTGCTTATTTCGCTGAATGCGACCACTGGTTTTGGTGATTCCAATCGCGCTTCATCCACAGGTTTTTTTCTCTTCTTAGATTTACTCGCCATGATCGGATTGCGCCACATTTCCCAGTGACTTTCCGCCCAGTTCAATTCGATAGCTGTTATCATGAGCGCGGGCAAAGTCGTTGTGTAGTCCCTCCGGTTTTTAGTACCACTGCCAAGGAACTACCGTCAAGGCTATACCGGCCAAGGGTGACGGTTTCCCGGTGGCCGTTAATGTGGTAGTCATAGCGGAAGGACACGGTACCGCTGGCGGTGACGGCCACATAGAGGCCATCCCGATCGGCAATTTTATAGAGCTTATCGCGGGGTTTTAGGCTTTTGAGCTTCGTGTCGGTGAGCACAAGGAGTAGCATCCCAATACCGTCAAAATCGGCTGACAGCGTACGATATTATGTTGTTCGAGATTACTACCTTTAAGCCAATACCGACAATAGTACCGACGAAAAATGCTTGCTTTGGACAATAGATATAGATAAATATAAATAAAAACCCCACTTATTATCATGGGGTTATGTGTAGATCTCAATTGATAACAATAGCTATAAAAGCGCTGTAAATCATTCCCACTCTATCGTCGCCGGCGGCTTACCCGATATATCGTAAACCACCCTTGAAATCCCATCGACTTCATTGATGATCCGATTGGAGACCCGTCCCAGGAAGTCATAGGGCAGATGCGCCCAATGGGCGGTCATAAAGTCGATGGTTTCCACCGCGCGCAGGGAGACCACCCAGTCATATTTACGGCCGTCCCCCATCACGCCAACCGAACGCACCGGCAGGAATACGGTAAACGCCTGGCTGACCTTATTGTAGAGATCCGCTTTATGCAGCTCTTCGATGAAAATCGCATCGGCGCAACGCAGCAGATCGCAGTACTCTTTTTTCACGTCCCCCAGCACCCGCACGCCGAGGCCCGGCCCCGGGAATGGGTGGCGATAAAGCATATCGTAAGGCAGGCCCAGCTCAAGGCCTATGCGGCGCACCTCGTCCTTGAACAGCTCCTTCAGCGGTTCCACCAGGCCCAGCTTCATCTCTTTCGGCAGGCCGCCGACATTATGATGGGACTTGATGACATGGGCCTTGCCGGTGGCGGAGGCGGCGGATTCAATCACGTCGGGATAAATAGTGCCCTGGGCCAGCCATTTTACGTCGGTCTGTTTGCCGGCTTCCTCATCGAACACTTCCACAAACACCCGGCCGATGGTTTTGCGTTTGATTTCAGGATCGGCGATACCGGCCAGGGCGCTGAGAAAACGCGTTTCCGCCGGGACATGGATGATATTCAGGCCATACTTCTCGCCGAACATTTCCAGTACCTGGGCGGCCTCGTTCAGCCGCAACAGGCCGTTGTCCACGAACACGCAGCTCAGGCGATTGCCGATGGCGCGATGAAGCAGCATGGCGGTAACCGAAGAATCCACCCCGCCGGACAGTCCGAGAATTACATGGTCGTTGCCGATCTGTTGGCGCAAACGGCTAACGGCATCTTCGATAATTTTATCCGGCGTCCATAACGCCTCGCAGCGGCAAATATCCTTGATAAACCGTTCCAGTATCCGCTGTCCCTGGTGTGTATGGGTGACTTCGGGGTGGAACTGGACGCCGTAGAACCGTTTTTCCTCGTCGGCCATAATGGCGAACTGACAGGTTTCAGTGCTGGCGACGGTGACGAACCCGGCCGGAATACCGGTAACCTTATCGCCGTGGCTCATCCAGACATCCAGCAACGGCTTGCCGTTGACGCTGAGGGAATCCTTGATGTCCCTCACCAGGGCGCTGTCGCTTACCACTTCAACCTGGGCATAACCGAATTCCCGCTGCGAAGAGCCTTCAACCCGGCCCCCCAGCTGCATGGCCATGGTCTGCATGCCGTAACATACGCCCAGCACCGGGACGCCGGCCTGGTAAACATACGCCGGCGCAATTGGACTGTTATGTTCGGTGGTGCTTTCAGGACCGCCGGAAAGAATAATGCCGCTGGGATCAAAAGCACGGATTTGCGCCTCCGTCACGTCCCAGGCCCAGAGTTCGCAATAGACGCCGAGTTCACGGACACGGCGGGCAATTAATTGCGTGTACTGCGAGCCGAAATCCAGAATCAGAATGCGATGTTTATGGATATTGTCTGTCATAGAAGGCGTATTCCAAGAGCGGTGGTCAAAATAAAACACCACCCGGCCGCGGCCGGGAAGAAAAAATCTGGGATGGCCAATCCTCGGCCACCCGGCGCTGAACGAGCTTTTGGCGACAAGCTGCGGGCTACGGGAAAATAAGCAACGCACTATACTATTTCGCAACTAGCCCGCAGCGCGCCGCTCCGTGCGTTTAGCCCATGCGGTAGTTCGGCGATTCTTTGGTGATGGCGACGTCATGGACGTGGCTTTCCTGGATGCCGGCACCGCTGATGCGGACAAATTCAGCCTTGGTGCGCAGTTCATCGATGGTGGCGCAACCGGTGAGTCCCATGCAGGAGCGCAAGCCGCCCATTTGTTGATGCACGATTTCTTTCAGGCGGCCTTTGTAGGCAACCCGCCCTTCTATGCCTTCGGGCACCAATTTGTCCGCCGCGTTATCGGTCTGGAAATAACGATCAGAGGAACCTTTGGACATGGCCCCCAGGGATCCCATGCCGCGATAGGATTTAAACGAACGGCCCTGGTAGAGTTCGATCTCGCCGGGGGATTCCTCGGTACCGGCCAGCAGCGAGCCAACCATGACGCATGAAGCGCCGGCGGCAATGGCCTTGGCGATATCGCCGGAGTAACGGATACCGCCGTCGGCGATAACCGGAATGCCGGTGCCTTCCAGCGCTTCCACCGCATCGGATATGGCGGTGATTTGCGGTACGCCGACGCCGGTCACGATACGGGTGGTACAAATGGACCCCGGCCCGATACCTACTTTAACCGCGCTCACGCCCGCTTCCACCAGCGCGATGGCGCCGGCGCCGGTGGCGATATTACCGCCGATAATCTGCAAATCGGGGTATTTGTCGCGGGTGGCGCGAATGCGCTGCAATACGCCTTCAGAGTGGCCGTGGGAGGAGTCGATGAGCAGAACGTCGACACCGGCGGCCACCAACGCATCGATACGCTCTTCGTTACCGGCGCCCGCGCCCACGGCGGCGCCCACCCGCAGCCGGCCGTGTTCATCTTTGCAGGCATTGGGTTTGCGTTCGGCTTTCTGGAAATCTTTTACCGTAATCATGCCCAGCAAATGGAATTGGCCGTCCACCACCAGCGCTTTTTCCACGCGCTTCTCGTGCATTTTTTGCAGCACGACTTCGCGGGCTTCGCCCTCTTTTACCGTCACCAGACGCTCCTTCGGCGTCATTACCGCGGTGACCGGCTGGGAAAGATCGGTTACAAACCGCACATCGCGGCCGGTGATGATACCCACCAGTTCGTTGTCGTCGGTGACCACCGGGTAACCGGCGAAACCGTTGCGGGCGGTCATTTCCTTGACCTGGGACAGGGTAGTTGAAGGCGTTACGGTTTTGGGATCGGTCACCACGCCGCTTTCATGTTTTTTCACCCGGCTGACTTCCTCAGCCTGGCGCTCGATGGACATATTCTTATGGATAAAGCCGATACCGCCTTCCTGGGCCAGTGCGATAGCCAGGGGCGCTTCGGTCACCGTATCCATGGCGGCGGACAGCAGTGGAATGTTGAGACGGATTTTTTTGGTCAGTTGAGTTCCCAGGTCGGCCGTGTTGGGCAGAACCGTGGAATGTGCAGGTAAAAGGAGGAGATCGTCGAATGTCAGGGCTTCTTTTGCGATACGTAGCATAGCAATATCTCACCAGGGTGAATGTATAAAATATTGCCGTGGCATTATACAGAACCCAAACCCCTGCCTCCAGCTATTTTTTTAAAAAAAACCTTGATAACCGCTCCGCGATAAGTAATATCAATCGATTAAGTCTTTTTTAACTAAGTTGATCCGGCTCACATGCCTGCACCCGCCTCGTCACTGATTTTTACCGTTTCACGCCTGAACCAGCAGGTGCGCGAACTGCTGGAAAGCGAGATGGGCCAGATTTGGCTTACCGGCGAAATCTCCAACTTCTCCCAGCCCGCCTCCGGCCATTGGTATTTCACCCTGAAAGACGATCGCGCCCAGGTGCGTTGCGCCATGTTCCGCAATGGCAACCGACGAGTGACCTTTGCCCCGCGCAACGGGCAGCAGGTGCTGGTGCGGGCTTCGTTGACACTGTACGAACCCCGCGGCGACTATCAGCTGATTGCCGAGAGCATGCAGCCCGCCGGCGACGGCTTGTTGCAGCAACAGTTCGAACAGCTCAAGCAGAGGCTGTCGGCGGAAGGACTGTTCGATCAAATCCATAAGCGGCCGCTGCCTAGCCCGGCCCGCCGGGTGGGCGTCATCACCTCCGCCAGCGGCGCGGCGTTGCACGATATACTGAACGTCCTGCGCCGACGGGATCCGTCGCTGCCGGTGGTGATTTACCCGACGTCGGTTCAGGGACAGGACGCACCGGCGCAGATCGTGCGGGCCATTGAAACCGCCAACCGCCGGCAGGAGTGCGATGTCCTCATCGTCGGGCGCGGCGGCGGTTCACTGGAAGATTTATGGAGTTTTAACGACGAGCGGGTGGCGCGGGCCATTTTTGCCAGCATATTGCCGGTGGTGAGCGCCGTCGGACACGAAACCGATGTGACCATTGCCGATTTCGTCGCCGACCTCCGTGCGCCGACCCCGTCGGCGGCGGCGGAGCTGGTAAGCCGCAATCAGCTGGAGCTGGTGCGCCAATTGCAGTCACAGCAGCAGCGGTTGGAAATGGCAATGGACTATTATCTGGCCCAACGACAGCAGATTCTTACCCGCCTTCAGCATCGCTTGCAGCAGCAACACCCCCAATTGCGGCTGGCGCGTCAGCAAACGGCATTGATTAAACTGCGGCGCCGGCTGGACGATAGCGTGCAGGCGCAGCTGAGACTGGCGCAACGCCGCCACGAGCGAGCGCAGCAACGGTTGGCGCAACAATCGCCGCTGCCGCGCATCGGCCGGGCGCAGCAGCAACTACAGGCATTGAATTATCAATTGCGCGAGAGCATCACCCGCCGCCTTAACGGGCATCAGCAACGCTTCGGCATGTTATGTTCCCAACTGGAGGCGGTCAGTCCGCTAAAGACGCTGGCACGCGGTTTCAGCGTCACCACCGGTGCCGGGGGGGAGCTTATCAAACGCACCGGGCAACTGCAGCCCGGCGATGCGTTGACCACCCGTCTGCAGGACGGCTGGGTGGATAGCCAGGTGGTGCGCATTACGCCGGAAGAGGAGATATCGAAGAAGACCACTGGTAAAAACCGCTAGCGCGCTGCCGCCGACCGCGCAACGACGTTATACAACGCCCCGATAAACAATAAAACGCAGGTGCCGAGAAAAACCGGGCGCATGCCGAAATGGCCGCCGATCACGCCCCCCAGCAGCGGCCCCGCCACCTGGCCGACATATTGAGCCGAGGTGGAATACCCCAGCATTTTACCGGCAATCTTGTCCGGGACATTGTGACGGATAACGCTGGCGATACAGGGCAACAGGCCGCCCAAGGCCAGCCCCATGAAAAACCGCAGCACCACCAGTTGCCAGCCTTGAGTGACAAATGCCTGAGGAATCAGCAATAGCGCCGCCGCCAGCAGGCAACCGATAATGACATTCCAGTGACCGCTGCGATCCGCCAGCTTGCCCAGCCTGGACGCGGATAAAATGCTGCCAAGGGCAGCGGCGGACATGGCGAATCCCGCCACCAGCGTCACCCGTGAAAACGACACCAACTGCCCCACATAGAGGGTAATAATCGGTTCGATGGACATATTGGCGATCATCAGCAGCGCACCGGTAATCAACATGGCGACTACGGGTTTGCTCATCGCGGCGTCGGGCGCCGGTTCGGCGGCCCGCCTTTGCGCGGCGCCCGGTTCTTCTTTTAATAAAAAGCTGGTGGCAAGGAATGAGACGAATATAGCCGCTCCGGCGACAATAAAGGTGGCGCGAATGCCAATCAACGGCGGTAAGGTACCGCCGATCAGCGGACCGGCGAAGTTACCGGCCATGATACCGGACGACATGACTCCCAGCGCCCAGCCGGTACGGGCTTTCGGCGTTTGGGTCGCCACCAGGATCATCGATCCCGAGGCATATCCTCCCAGCAAACCTGCCAGCAGGCGCAGCGCCACCAGTTGCCAGACGCTTTGCGCCATACCCAGCAGCGTCATGGCCACCGCCATGCCGAGACTGGCGCGGATCAGCATCAGTTTACGGCCGTAGCGATCCCCCAGGCGTCCCCACAGCGGCGCGGTAAATGCCGCGCTGAAAAACGTGGCGCCATAGGCCACCCCGGACCATTGGCTGATGGCGGCATGTCCTACCGCCCCAAGCTGTTCCACATAGAGTGGCAGGAAAGGCAGCAATAGCGTCATGGCGATAATGGTGGTAAAGGAACCGAAAACACAGACGAATAAATTGCGTTGCCAAAAACGACTGCCGTCAGCGATGTCAGCCGAGGTATTTACCATGATAATTCCTTTAACCGCCAAAATACTCAGGCAATATCCGCTTATCCAGAAGGGATTTATAGCCATTAGAAGCAAAAATAATACCAATCAAATACCAATGAAAACAACTTCTACCGGCAAGATAAATAAATCAGAACAGACGAGCTGCTATTTATTCCCGGATTAAAGACGATCCGGTTGCGCGACGGATATTCTAAGGCAGAATCAACCTGAAAAAGCTTTTTTATCATCATAAAAAGATGGTAACGATTTGTTATCAAAAAGTTGTTTTTTACAAAATGTAGTAATATTATCTTGCTAAAACAGTAAGATAACAGACATAAGCTTTATTTATCTTAACCAGTCTATAACATCACTTTTTAGTTTACATAGCGGCGGTCGGCTAATAGAATCGAGATGGAATAGCAGACAGTATTGGGCCAAAAGCAATCTCAATAATATTGCCCTGCCGTATACTTACTTTTCATATATAGAGACACTGCGCATGAAAGAGCATTTCGTCGCGGGCCTTTGCATGAATCTGTTGGCGTCTGCCCAACGGCAAAAGGCCGCGAACAACCCACCGGTGGATGTGATCCTTATCGGCGGCGGGGTCATGAGCGCCACGCTGGGCGCCCTTCTCAAGGAGCTTGAGCCCGACTGGACTATTCAACTGTATGAACGCCTGGATAAAATAGCGGAAGAGAGTTCAAACGGCTGGAATAATGCCGGCACCGGCCACGCGGCGTACTGCGAGCTGAATTACACTCCGGAACGGGCAGATGGCTCTATTGATATTTCCAAAGCGGTTTCTGTCAACGAGTCTTTTGAAGTTTCCCGCCAATTCTGGTCCTACCTGGTTAAAAACCGGCGGGTGGGCGCACCGGAAACCTTTATAAATAATGTCCCGCATATGAGTTTTGTCTGGGGCGAAGAAGATGTGAATTTCCTGCGCAAGCGCTATGAGACATTACAGCAAAGCACGCTGTTTCATGGCATGGAATATACGGAAGACAGCCATGTGATTAAACAGTGGGCGCCCATGATTATGGAGGGCCGCGAACCTTTTCAAAAAGTGGCGGCCACCCGGATGGCAATGGGCACCGACGTCAATTTCGGCGAATTGACCCGCCAGATGTTGGCGTCGCTGGCGCAACGGGATGGGTTCGATTTGCACCTCAAGCATGAGGTGGTGAATATTACGCGCGGAGAAGACGCGACATGGGAGATTACCGTCGCCGATTTGAACAACGACGGCAAACGCTCGAGCGTCCGCGCCCGCCATGTGTTTATCGGCGCCGGCGGTGCGGCCCTGACGCTATTGCAAAAATCGGGCATTCCGGCGGCGCGGGGTTATGCCGGTTTTCCGGTGGGGGGCAAATTTCTGGTTACCACCCGGCCCGATATCGTTGATCACCATCTGGCAAAAGTGTATGGAAAAGCCTCGGTTGGCGCCCCGCCGATGTCGGTGCCGCATATCGATACCCGAATGCTGGATGGAGAACGTTCCCTGTTGTTCGGGCCTTATGCCACTTTCAGCAGTAAATTCCTGAAACGGGGATCCTGGTTCGATCTGTTTTCCTCGCTGAACCGGCATAATCTGCTGCCGATGTTCCGCGTCGGTTGGGATAATCTGAATCTGCTGCGTTATCTGATAAGCCAGGCGCTGATGTCGGATAAAAATCGCCTGGCGGCATTGCAGGCTTATTATCCCGAGGCCCGGTTGGAGGACTGGCAATTAATCGATGCCGGCCAGCGGGTACAGATCATCAAAAAAGATCGGGTCAAGGGGGGCATTCTACAGTTCGGCACCGAGATGGTCAGCGCGAACGACGGCTCGCTGTCGGCGTTGCTCGGGGCATCGCCGGGGGCGTCCACCGCCGCGCCAATCATGCTGGAATTGATGAACAGCATGTTTAAGGACCGCGCGGCATCGCCGGCCTGGCGTGACAAATTGCAAGAGATCATCCCATCCTATGGACGGCCCCTAAGCGGCGATGCGGAGTTGACCAACCGGATCCACGCCTATACCAGCCGCCTGCTGCACCTGAACTATGCAGAAGCCGGACAGCCGGGGGCAACCGATACATGGGGAACGCTGCCCAAGGTTATCTGAATCGGTCGGTGATATTTGTGCCGGTGGGGGTGTTCCTCTGCTGAAACCCGCCTTGGCGATCATAGATTGCGATCGCCGCCGAAGGTTTAATACTTCGTGGTTTATCTTCCTATAACATTGTTTATTATCTTAATGGCGTTACCCGTTACGACGCGATAAAACGATGAAGGCATATCATGAAGGCTAACCATGAATAGCACCCGTCCGACCCATCAGGAAGCGGCCTCGTTTTCATCCCTGGCCGTTGTTTTATCACGGCGTGACTGGGAAAATCCCGTCAGCACGCATTACCGGCGATTGCCCGCCCATCCCCCCTTCCACAGTTGGCGCGACGAAGATGGCGCACGGAGGGATCTCGACTCTCCCAGCCTTCTCTCCCTGGACGGTGAATGGCGTTTTTACTATTTCAAGGAACTGCACGCCGTACCGGAAAGCTGGCTGCAAGAAGATCTGGCGGATGACAAGGGGATAACCGTCCCCTCCAACTGGCAAATGGCCGGCTACGATTTGCCCATCTATACCAATGTAAAATATCCCATCCCGGTGGACCCGCCGCGGGTGCCGGAGCTCAACCCCACCGGTTGTTATTCCCGTGACATCACCGTGCCTGACCAGTGGCTGAACCAGGGGCGGACCCGCATTATCTTTAACGGCGTGAATTCGGCGTTTTATCTCTGGTGCAACGGCCTGTGGGTAGGGTATTCCCAGGACAGCCGGCTGCCGGCGGAATTCGATCTCAGCGGCTACCTGCAAAGCGGCCATAACCGGCTGTGCGTCATGGTGCTGCGCTGGTGCGACGGCAGTTACCTGGAAGATCAGGATATGTGGCGCATGAGCGGCATTTTCCGCTCCGTATCCCTGTTGCACAAACCGGCGACGGGATTTCATGATATCTGTATACGCACCCGGCTGGACGCGTTATATACCGACGCCGTGCTGGATGTCGCCGTCGCACTCACGCCGCCGGATGCCAAGTTAAGCGGTTATAGCCTGGGTGTCTCATTATGGTGGGGCGATGAAAATATCGCCGAGCGCCGGGTGCCGTTCGGATCCCAGATTATCGATGAGCGGGGACGATACCCGGAGCGGGTCGATATCCATATGCCCATACCGGCGCCACGCTTATGGAGCGCTGAAATTCCGCATCTCCACCGTGCGGTGGTGACATTGCGAGATGCAACGGGCGCGATCCTTGAGGTGGAAGCCTACGACGTGGGGTTCCGGCAGGTGGAAATCAAAGACGGCCTGTTGCAGCTTAACGGCAAACCCTTGCTGATTCGCGGCGTTAATCGCCATGAGCATCATCCGGCCCGGGGCCAGGTGATGGATGCCGAGAGCATGCGGCAAGATATCCTGTTGATGAAACAGAATAACTTTAACGCGGTGCGCTGCTCTCATTATCCCAATACCCCGTTATGGTATCGCCTGTGCGACCATTATGGCCTGTATGTGGTGGACGAGGCCAATATTGAGACCCACGGGATGGAACCCATGAATCGGCTGTCGGACGATCCGGTATGGTTCCCGGCATTTAGCGAACGGGTGAGCCGCATGGTGCAGTGCAACGGCAACCATGCCAGTATCATCATCTGGTCCCTGGGCAACGAATCGGGCCACGGCGCAACCCATGACGCCCTTTATCAATGGGTCAAATCCCGGGATCCCGGCCGCCCGGTACAATATGAAGGCGGCGGTGCCGATACCCGCGCTACGGATATTATTTGTCCAATGTATGCGCGGGTGGACGAGGATCAACCCTTCCCGGCGGTGCCGAAATGGTCGATAAAAAAATGGATAAGCCTGCCCAACGAGCGGCGTCCGTTGATCCTGTGTGAATACGCCCATGCCATGGGCAACAGCCTGGGCAACTTCGCCGACTACTGGCGGGCCTTTCGTGAGTATCCCCGCCTGCAGGGTGGCTTCATTTGGGACTGGGCGGATCAGGCCCTTGAACGCACCGACGACCAGGGCCTGACCTATTGGGCCTACGGAGGCGACTTCGGCGACCGGCCCAACGATCGCCAGTTCTGCCTCAACGGCGTGGTTTTCCCCGATCGCACGCCGCACCCAGCGCTGGTCGAAGCGAAAAAACAGCAACAGTTTTTTCAGTTCCGCCTGCTGGAAACAAAGCCGTTACGTATTGAAGTGGCCAGCGAATACCTGTTCCGCCACTGCGATAACGAGGTGCTGCACTGGTCGCTGGAGCTGGACGGTACCCCGCTGCGGCACGGGGAAGCTCCCCTGACACTCGCTCCCGGACAAACAGCCGAGCTGACGCTTGCTGATACTCTGCCGCCGTTGAACGGTGAAGGCCAAATCTATTTGCAGGTGCGCATCCTGCAACCGGCCGAAACCCCCTGGTCTCCCGCCGGACACTGCGTCGCCTGGGAGCAATGGCCGCTGCCCTATGAATGTTTATCAGCCCAGATCCCGGAGTCCAAGGCAGGCGAAGCCCCTCGCCTGCACGAAAGCGAAGGCGAGTATTTCGTTTGCCATCGGCAACAACGCTGGAAGCTGGATAAACACAGCGGCTGGCTGAGCCAGTGGTACATCGACGAGCAGCCGGGCTTGCTGTCCCCGTTAACCGACCAGTTCGTGCGCGCGCCGCTGGATAACGATATCGGCATTAGCGAGGTGGACCATATCGATCCCCATGCCTGGGCGGAACGCTGGAAAGCCGCCGGCCTGTTTGATCTTGAACACCGCTGCCTGTCTCTTGAGGCCGAACAGCTGTCGGATCGGGTTATTTTTCGGGCCGTACACGGCTATTTCCGTGAAGACAACCTGCTGATACGAAGCGTTTGGCATATCACCGTTGATAATAGCGGGCAGTTGGAAACCGATATCCAGGTAACGCCGTCCGTCAACCTGCCGCCACTGCCGCGAGTCGGCGCGGTCTGTCAGCTGTATGGCGAAGTGAAAGAAGTGAGCTGGCTGGGGTTGGGGCCCCATGAAAACTATCCGGACCGGTGCACTGGGGCGCGTTTCTCTCTTTGGCGCCTGCCCCTAGAGCAGATGCACACTCCCTATATCTTTCCCAGTGAAAACGGCCTGCGCTGCTTTACCCGCCGGCTGGAACTGGGGGATTGGCATATCAGCGGTCATTTCCATTTTTCCGTCGGCCCGTACAGCACCGGGCAATTGACCCGAACCACGCACCGGCATCTGCTGCAACCGGAGCCAGGGGTATGGCTGAACCTGGACTGCCGTCATATGGGGGTGGGGGGCGATGATTCCTGGAGCCCGAGCGTACACGAAAAGTACCTGCTAAAAGACAGGGAATACCGTTATTCCTTACGCTTCCGGCGAGACTTCGTCCTCCACCAGGCTGCAGGTACAACCAGCGGCTAATATAGTTGTTTTTGTACAGGTTAACGATTGACATCGAGACCGGTTTATCGCTACCGTCTCTCTACGTCCATTGCCCAGCATAACATTGGCGTCCGAACCACTGGAACAGGCTTTTAACCGGAGAGGTTTACATGCCGGCCAATAACGTCACAATTATTCGGTCTATCGCGCTTAAAGATAAAGACAAGTGGAAACAGCTGTGGCGCCGTTATCTCAGTTTCTACTCCACCATACGCGATGATGCGCTATACGATTATACCTTCCAGCGCCTGGTGGATGACAGCCATCCGGCCATGTTTGCCTTTGTGGCGGAAAGCCAGGGACAGATTGTGGGATTGGTAAATTGTATTGTGCATGAGAGCGGCTGGTGCCAGGAACCGGTGGTTTATTTGCAGGATCTTTATGTGGATGAGAGTATGCGTGGTAAGGGCATCGGTCGGTTATTAATTGAGAAAGTCTATTCCCACGCGGATAAAACCGGCAAGGCCGGCGTTTACTGGATGACCCAAACCAACAACCAGACCGCTATGGCGTTATACGATAAAATCGCCAGGAAGACCGATTTCATCAAATATCAGCGTTAATTCGCAATAACCCGGTCTCAGCCCCGCTCCGTACCACTGCTTTTTCCTTTTTGCGCCATTTTTATGCCAATAGCGGAACTACAGCGCCATGGAGCACCCATCATAAAGCACTATATCGCGGAGTGACGCGTTTTTTGGAGATCAGCCCATCGCCATGGGGGCAAAAATAGTCCACCGCGCCGCAGGCCATCAGCACTTCCAATGGTTTACCGCAATCCGGGCACAACACTTCCTGCTTAAAACGGCCCTGACAGGACGGGCAGTAAAAATCCGCCTCCTGCCGTTGGAGTTCATGCTGGCAAACCGGACATTTTTGATCCATTTTTATTCCTTAAGCGGGCTTTGCGGTTTATATAAAGCTATCAAAGGATGTTAGCCCGTTTTGGGACGAAAAAAGGCACCGCCCATGCGCTGCGAGATGAAACGCGCTTGTCGCCGTGATGTTTACCTCCACAGAACTCTTTTGCAGCGGCAAAAAGCGGACAACAGGCCCGTTTAAGGGCCTGAGTGGGCTTACTTGCTTTTTTTGATATGGCTCATCAGCCGCTTACGCTTACGCATCTGATTGGGCGTCAAGGTGTTATGTTTGCCGGCGAACGGATTAGCCCCTTCATTGAACTGAATACGGATCGGCGTGCCCATGATTTCCAGCGAGCGTCGAAAGTAATTCATCAGATAGCGTTTATAGGAATCCGGTAAATGTTTCACCTGGGTGCCGTGAATAACCACGATGGGGGGATTATAGCCACCGGCATGGGCATATTTCGGCTTTACCCGGCGTCCGCGCACCAGCGGCGGTTGATGCTCTTCGATGGCCATTTGCATGATGTTGGTGAGCATGGAGGTGCTGATGCGTTTGGTGGAACAGCGGTAGGCTTCGTTAATGGATTCAAACAGGTTGCCCACGCCGCTTCCGTGTAGGGCGGAAATAAAATGTACCCGGGCAAAATCGATAAAGCCCAGGCGCATATCCAACGTCTCCTTGACTTCATCGCGGATTTCCTGCGACAGACCATCCCATTTGTTCACCGCAATGACCAGTGAGCGCCCACTATTCAGGATAAAACCCAACAGAGAAAGATCCTGATCGGAAATACCTTCCCGTGCATCAATGACCAGCAACACCACGTTGGCGTCTTCAATAGCCTGCAACGTCTTGATAACGGAAAATTTTTCCACCGTTTCGGTTATTTTGCCGCGTTTGCGCACGCCGGCGGTGTCGATGAGGATATATTCCCGCTCATCCCGCACCATGGGAATATAAATACTGTCACGGGTGGTGCCAGGCATATCAAAAACCACCACGCGGTCTTCCCCCAGTATCCGGTTAGTCAGTGTGGACTTACCGACATTGGGACGACCGACAATGGCCAGCTTAATCGGCAGGGATTGGGGATCAAAGGCTTCTTCCTCTTCGTCTTCGGGAATCCCCTCTTCATCTTCCGGCCAGGGCTCCTGGCCCGGGTACTCCACTACCACTTCGTCTTTTTCTTCCACCACCAGCGGCGACAGGGCATCTTCCAGCATGCTGTTGACACCGCGGCCGTGGGACGCGGCGATGGCATAAACCTCACCCAGGCCGAGGGAGTAAAAATCACCCACCGCGCTGTCGGCATCTATGCCGTCGGTTTTATTGGCCACCACCAGCGTGGTTTTTTTCCGGCTGCGCAGGTGCTTGGCGATGCCTTCATCCGCAGGCATCAATCCGGCGCGGCCGTCCACCATGAACAGCACAATATCGGCTTCTTCAATGGCCACCAGCGATTGCCCGGCCATGCGAGTTTCAACCCCTTCTTCGTTGCCGTCGATACCGCCGGTATCCACAACAATAAATTCGTGGCCTTCCCATTCCGCACGACCATACTTGCGGTCACGCGTCAGCCCCGGGAAATCCGCCACCAACGCATCGCGAGTATGCGTTAACCGATTGAACAGGGTGGATTTTCCTACATTGGGGCGCCCAACCAGCGCGACGACAGGTATCATTGTTACAACCTCATAAGGTAATAAAGTATTTCAGCACGAAATTGGGCTGATTATATAAGACAAAACGGCTCCTGAACACGTCAGGAGCCGTTGATAACCCGCAAACTGAGAAACAGACGGGCAAAAACCTATTTTTTAGCGGGTAAAGGCGTAAACCTCACCGCCGTTGGCCTGTACCAACAATTTACCGCCGGCAACCACGGGTTTGCTCTGCAAGCCGGAGCTGTCCACTTTATTCTGCGCCACGAAACGCCCGTCGTCAGTATTTACCCAATGCAGATAACCTTGCGAGTCGCCCGCCACCAAATAACCGTCGAACAAAACCGGTGATGTCAGGTTACGGTGCAGCAGTTCGCTTTGCGTCCACAGGGTGACGCCGCCCTGAATATCCAGCGCCAGGACCCGATCATCCTGGTCCACCACATAAATCCGGTTGCCGTCCACAATCAGATCGTTAACCGAACCGACTTCACGCTTCCAGGCAATCTGGCCGGAACGCAGATCCAATGCGGCCAAATTACCGTTGTAAGCCAGGGCGTACACCATGTTATTGGCCACCACCGGCGAGGTGTTCACATCACCCAGTCGGGCGATTTCCGTCGCGCCGGTGGTTTGTGAAATGCGCTGCTGCCAAATCATCTGGCCCTGCGCCAGCATGATGGCGCTGACACGGCCGTTGTCGCCGCCGACAATCGCCGCGCCGAAGGCGGTGACCGGTGCGGACTCGCCCCGTAGGGTCAACGGCGGCATATCCAGGTTTGCAGTCCATTTTATTGAGCCGTCGGTCTGGTTGAGGGCTTGCAGCATGCCGTTGCCGGTATGAATCAGCACCAGGCCGTCGCTGATAACCGGCGTCGAGACGGCTTCGCCGGCGACTTTCGTCTGCCAGGCCACCGTGCCGTCGTCGGCGCTCAGGGCGTATACCACCGCCTTTTCGCTACCGACATAGACACGATTGTCCGCCACCGATAAACCGCCGGATAATAATGCCGGCAGGTTACTGGACAAAAAGCCGGTTTTTTCCGACAGATCCACCGACCAGATTTCCTTGCCGGTATCAATATCCAACGCTTTCACCGTACCGTGACGATCCGCAGCGAATACGCGGTTATCTTGCCAGGCCGGGTGAAGATTGGAATAAAATTCGCCGGTACCGTTCCCGACCGATTTACTCCAGACTTCGGTCGGCTGGAACTGATTGTCCACTTTAGGCAGCGGTGACATGACGACCACATCCTCTTCACCGCTAAACCACGAACAGCCACTAAGCAAAGCTAATGAAATCAGTCCGACGAAACATGTTTTACGCAATTGCATGGGGTCCCTCTTAGCTGGACAAGTTATTCAGTTTCATGCGCAACAAGGCTTGTAATGCCTGCGGCGGATTCGCTTTAAGCGCTTTGTCATAAGCGTCCCGCGCCGCTTGGTTATTACCCTTGATCAGCTGGGCGTCGCCGCGGATATCATCCGCCAGCGCCGACCAGGCTGCAGGTTTAACGCCGGCCAGGGTCGTGAGCGCGCCGTCCACGTTTTTCCCTTGAAGCTGAACACGAGCCAGACGGAGATTAATCAACGACTGAAGATTTTCTTCTTTAGTCTGGGTTAAGGATTTCTTCAGTTGTCGTTCCGCGGTGGTGAAATCACCTTTTTCCGCATAAAAACGTGCCAAATCCATAGAGGTCAAGGCACCATAGTTATTGTTATTACTGTCGGCAAACTTCTGCGCGGCGTCGACCCGCTGCTGGTCCGCATCGCTGGTGAGCGCCGTGTTGACCTGCTGCCAGGAGGCCGACGATTTCATCATCGAATCGTTTTGATGGTTGTGCCAATAACGCCAGCCCACCAACGCGGCGATACCGATAATCACGCCGATAACCAGCGCCTTACCGTTATCCGCAAAAAACCGCACCAGCGCTTCGCGCTGTTCGTTTTCCGAGCTGTAAACTTCCACGTGGTCCTTCTCCTTAACCTAAAATCGATGCCAGCCGTGCAGCCACATCACTTTGCGCCAGCGTTTCCTGGGCGCCGGTGGCCAGATCTTTCACCACCACCTGCTGCGCGGCCACTTCGTTCTCTCCCAAAACCAAGGCCAACCGTGCACCCCATTTGTCGGCTCGGCCGAACTGCTTCTTGAAATTACCGCCGCCGTAGTTGGTCATCAACCGCAGGGCGGGCAAAGCGTCGCGGAGGTTTTCCGCCAAGGCCATCGCCGCGCTCAGGGTTGCCTCGCCGGAGGATATCAGATAGACATCCACCGTCGGCCGAGGTTTAAAGTCCGGATTCGCCGCCTGCACCAGCAGTACCAAACGCTCCAGACCCATGGCGAAACCCACCGCCGGAGTGGCGCGTCCGCCCAGCTGTTCCACCAATCCGTCGTAGCGTCCGCCGCCGCACACCGTCCCCTGCGAACCGAGGCTGGCGGTCACCCACTCGAAAACCGTGCGGTTATAGTAGTCCAGGCCGCGAACCAAACTCGGATTAACCGTATATGGGATACCTGCCTGCTCTAAAAGTTCACACAAGCCGGCAAAGTGTTTACGGGACTCTTCATCAAGATAATCGGTTAATACCGGCGCATCCTTCAGCAAAAGCTGAATATCTTCGTTTTTGGTATCAAGAACACGTAATGGATTGACATACATACGACGGCGGCAGTCGTCGTCCAGCCTCTCCTGATGCTGTTCCAAAAAGGCAACCAGCGCGTCGCGATAATCGGCGCGCGCTTCAAGAGAACCGATGGAGTTCAGCTCAAGGGCCACATGTTTGTCGATACCCAGCGCCCGCCACCAGCGGGCGGTAAGGAGAATCAGCTCCGCATCAATATCCGGCCCCTGCAGGCCGAACACCTCAGCGCCGAGCTGGTGAAACTGACGATAACGGCCTTTTTGCGGGCGTTCATGCCGGAACATCGGCCCAATGTACCACAGGCGCTGTTCCTGGTTGTAAAGCAAGCCGTGTTCAATGCCGGCGCGGACACAACCCGCCGTACCTTCCGGCCGCAACGTCAGGCTATCGCCGTTGCGATCCTCGAAGGTATACATCTCTTTTTCCACAACATCGGTCACTTCACCGATAGCGCGTTTAAACAAAGGAGTTTGTTCAACGATCGGTAACCGGATTTCACTGTAGCCGTAGCCGGCCAGTACATCCTTCAATATGCCTTCGATACGCTGCCACACTGCCGTTTCTTCCGGCAAATAGTCGTTCATGCCGCGAATGGCCTGGATGTTGTTCGCCATGTCGATTCTCTTTAGTTATATACCCGTCATACTTCAAGTTGCAGGTGCGTTGGCTTTCCTCGCTCACCCTAGTCACTTACTTGAGTAAGCTCCTGGGGGATTCGCTGCGTCGCCGCCTTCCTGCAACTCGAATTATTTAGGGTAAAGCATTACTTATCAATCAAATTAACGACAATGCGATTGCTGTCATCAAGCATGGCCGCCTTGGCGCGGATTTTTGCTTCCAACTGATCGATCATCTGTTCGTTATCGAAGCGGTCCCGCTGGCGTACGCCGTCTTCATAAAAACCGCTTTTATTGTGGCCGCCGGTGACGCCGATGGTCGACACCAGCGCCTCCCCCGGACCGTTAACCACACAGCCGATAATGGACACATCCATTGGGGTGACGATATCTTCCAGCCGCTGTTCTAAGGCATTGACCGTGCCGATGACATCGAACTCCTGGCGCGAGCAGGTGGGACAAGCAATGAAGTTTATGCCGCGGGCGCGGATCCGTAGGGATTTAAGAATATCGAATCCCACTTTGACCTCCTCCACCGGGTCGGCCGCCAGCGAGATCCGCAGGGTATCGCCGATACCTTCACTGAGCAGCAGGCCTAGGCCGATGGCGGATTTTACCGCGCCGCTGCGCGCGCCGCCCGCTTCGGTGATCCCCAGATGCAGGGGCTGGTCGATGCGCGCCGCCAGCAAACGGTAGGATTCAACCGCCAGGAATACATCCGAGGCTTTGACACTGACTTTAAACTGGTGGAAATTGAGGCGATCCAGGATGTCCACATGGCGCATGGCGGATTCGAGCAGGGCTTCCGGCGTGGGTTCGCCATATTTCTCCTGGATGTCACGCTCCAGCGAACCGGCGTTGACGCCGATGCGTATGGGAATATTTTTATCGCGGGCGCAGTCAACCACTGATCGAATACGCGCTTCGCTGCCGATATTGCCCGGATTAATCCGCAGGCAGTCAACCCCGAACTCGGCCACTTTCAGCGCGATGCGATAGTCAAAGTGGATATCCGCTACCAGCGGAACGCCGACCTGCTGTTTTATCAGGCGGAAAGCGTCCGCCGCATCCATGGTCGGCACGGAAACACGGACAATATCGACACCCACACGCTCCAGCGCCTGAATTTGCCGCACCGTCGCCGCAACATCGGTGGTGCGGGTATTAGTCATCGATTGTACGGCGATAGGCGCCCCGTCACCAATCGGCACCTTGCCGACATAGATCCGAGTAGATTTCCGGCGCTTAATGGGTGCGTTATTATGCATTACATTCTCTCCATAATTGCTCAATGCAGCCTAATTAGCGGCTATGGTGAGTCGTGCAACCTGGTTTGACCTGACATAACGGCTTAAATCCACCGGCTTGCCTTGATATTGGATAGTGACCGCCGCAGGCGCGCCGATTTTTAATTTAAACGGTGCCTGCCCGGCCAGATTAAGCTTGCCGCCGGGACGCTGCGTACCGCTGAACAGCTTTTTACCGGTGGCGTCGGAGACTTCCAACCAGCAATCGGCGGTGAAATTCATGACCAAGCCGTTGGTGCCGGCCTCGCCTTCAGTTGCCGCCGGAGCCGGAGCTGCAGGCTGCGGCGGGGTTGCCGAAGAAGTCGACACGGCCGTCGGCGCGTTATTTTGCGCCGTCGCCGGTGAGGTCGCGCCATTGGCATTGGCGCCGTTATCGGCGGGCGCCGCTGCCGTACCCGGCTGGGCCGGTGTGGCAGACGGGGTGCTGCCCGTGGCGGCGGCATCGCTGCCGTGGGACTGATCCGCCGTCACTTGGCCCGCATCATCGCCGCCGGTATTATCGTCGCCGGCTTGGCCGCCGGAAGCGGTATTGTCATTATCACCGCCTCCCTGGTTTAGCCGCGTGGAGGATTGACCGGCCATATCGGAGATATCCTTTTGCTGCGCCTGGTGGTTTTGCCACCACCATGCGCCGGTCAGGCCTATCACCACGAACAAAATGAGCCAGGTAAATCCCATTAACCAGCCGTCCCGCTTTTTGCGGGTTTTTCCGAGGGCGAAGGTCTGCATCGGCGCGACCTTCGAGGCTCGGACCGGCGCCTGTTTCGCCATCATCGGCAAAATTTCTTCTTCGGAAACGTGAACCAACCGGGCATAGGAGCGGATATAACCCCGCAAGAAGGTCGAGGCCAGATTGGGATTGGCTCTATCCTCCTCTATTTCCTTCACGGTAGTGACCTTCAGGCATAGCCTTTCGGCCACGGCCTGCTGGCTGAGTCCCATTTGTTCACGGGCCTGACGCAGGCGTCCGCCTGTCGTTGTTGATGCTGTCTGATCTTGGAGGGCTTCAGTATTCATTAGCTAGGAACTGCTGGTACTGTTTAGATTGTGGAAAACTTCGCGCAAGCCGTGTGCCATAACGTTGAACGTCATTGTGGCGTCCCGCTAACGCAGCGAAACGAATCTGTAACCATAAACTTTCAGCACTTGCCGGAAGAATATGCTGATAAACATCCAATAATTGTTGTGCTTTATCGCCTTTCCCTTCACTGAATTGCCGATTTGATTCCGCCAGCAACGTTACGCCCTTTTCCGGGTCGTATTTCAGCGCTCGACCGAGTAATATCCGCGCCTCATCGTTTTGACCGGCTTTGAAAAAACAATAACCGGCATTTTCCAGACTATCGGCAACCTGCCCATAATCCGTTGACTGTGCCGCCGCAGCAAACTGTTGTTGCGCCGATACATACTGCCCTAAACTACATAAAAACGCACCGTAATTATTCAGTACCGTGGCGTTTTGCGGTGCCAATTTCAGCGCCAGGTTATAACGGTTCTGCGCGGCGTCATTTTCGCCGACCCGTTGTTCATAAAGCGCCATGCCCAACTGGGTGCGGTAATCCGCGGGCGCGCCTTTTACCGCCTTGTCGAGATTTTGCCGCGCCGCATCCAATTTATTGGCCGCCAGGTATTCCATACCCAACTGCAGCCGGGTTTGAGACGACTTCGATGATATCTCGGTATCATGTCTGTCACCAGCGCATCCATTCAATAACCCAAATAGCAATAATACTCCAGTTAACCGTCTCAGCGTCATGCCTGTTCCCTTTTATCCTCTGAAGATTCGGTTAATTTCAGTCACCGCCGGTCCGGCGGCGATTTATCACAAGGTTCTCACCGCGATAGGCTCCCCGGCCATACGCTTATTCAGGGTGCGTTTGGTACGGTCAATCACGTCCCCGGCCAACTGCCCGCAGGCGGCATCAATATCGTCACCCCGGGTTTTTCGCACGATGGTGGTAAAACCATAATCCATTAATACCTTGGAGAAACGATCGACCCGGCTATTGGAGCTGCGTCCGTAGGGTGCTCCCGGGAAGGGGTTCCAGGGAATCAGGTTAATCTTGCAGGGGGTGTCTTTCAAACACTCCGCCAGCTGATGCGCGTGTTCCGTACCGTCGTTGATATGATCCAGCATGACATACTCCACCGTCACCCGTCCCTGGTTGGCATTGGATTTATCCAGGTAGCGGCGGACCGACGCCAGGAACATCTCGATATTGTATTTTTTGTTGATGGGGACGATTTCGTCGCGGATGGCGTCGGTAGGGGCATGCAGCGAAATGGCCAACGCCACGTCAATCATGTCGCCCAATTTGTCCAGTGCAGGCACCACACCCGAGGTGGACAGGGTGACGCGGCGTTTTGACAGGCCAAAGCCAAAATCGTCCAGCATGATTTCCATGGCCGGCACCACGTTGGACAGGTTGAGCAGCGGTTCGCCCATGCCCATCATCACCACATTGGTGATAGGCCGCTGGCCGGTGACCTTGGCGGCACCGATAATCTTCGCCGCGCGCCAGACCTGGCCGATGATTTCGGACACCCGGAGGTTACGGTTGAATCCCTGCTGGCCGGTGGAGCAGAACGTACATTGAAGAGCGCAGCCCACTTGGGAGGAGACACACAGCGTGGCGCGATCCTCTTCAGGGATGTAAACGGTTTCTACCTGCTGATCGCCGACTTTAATCGCCCATTTGATGGTGCCGTCGCTGGAACGCTGCTCGCTGGCCACTTCCGGCGCGCGAATTTCGGTCAATGCTTTTAATTTGCCGCGCAAATTCTTATTGATATCGGTCATCTGATCAAAATCGTCGCTGCAATAGTGATACATCCACTTCATGACCTGATCCGCACGAAAGGGTTTTTCGCCCAGGCCGAGGAAAAATTCGCGCATCTGCTGGCGATTCATATCCAGCAAATTCAGCTTTTGGTTGAGGGATGCGGGCTCGGCGAGTTCCACCGCCACTGGCGGTATTTCAGGTACATATTGCTCTGACATTGTGATGAAGGCCTCGTTATTACACGTTATGGCGCGGAAAAGATAAAGAAATGCCCCGTCCGAGTGCGTATTACCACCTCATCCGGGGCGCATTGGGTATAGATTTTAGCGCAGAGCGGCGCTGCTTAAAAGCAGCAGTCCCGCTTTTTTATCTATAGTGCGGCGGCGATTAGCGCGCGCGGGGACAAATTTCATCTTCGCTGAAGAAATAAGCGATCTCACGCGCGGCGGATTCATGGGCATCGGAACCATGCACGGCATTTTCCGTCAGGCTGTCGGCATAGTCGCTGCGCAGCGTGCCGGCCAGGGCATTGGCCGGGTTGGTGGCGCCCATGATTTCACGGTTGCGGCGCACGGCATCTTCACCTTCCAGAACCTGGACCATTACCGGACCGGAGATCATGAACCCCACCAGCCCGTCATAAAAAGGTTTTCCCCGATGCTCGGCATAAAAGCCTTCGGCCTGCTCGCGGGTCAACTGCAGCATTTTAGCGGCAATAATCTTCAAGCCGGCGCTTTCGAAGCGCCCATAAATGGCGCCGATGACATTCTTTGCCACCGCATTGGGTTTCACGATGGAAAAAGTACGCTCTATCGTCATAAAGACCTCTTTGTAACAAATTAATAAATGGCCGAGTTAATCGTTTGTTGTGTCGACCTGTTCAAGTGGCGCAAATTATAGGGATCGTATAGGCTTTTGCCTATCAGAAATGCAACATTCCATTAAAAAATATTTAGCTTATTCCCTACTTTTCAAGGGGCTATTCTATTTTCCATAAAAAAAAGTTTTATACCAGCGCAAATTACGTGCAAATCGCTCAAAAATTAAATTCCGTCCGGTGAGTCCTCTCCTGAGCAATGCCCTTGTCCGCAGGATAAAAATCATCGACAATGCCTCATCTTATGGGCCGCGCCGGTTAAATGACCCGCCGCGGCGCAACCACGGAGCACCGTTATGACCTCTTCGCTGTTTGTCTCCCCGGCCTGGCTGCAGGCCCATATTCACGATCCTTCGCTTCGGGTTTTGGATGCTCGTATGTTGCCGCCCGGTTACCAGGGGCCGCGCGATTTGCGGGTGGAGTATCTGGCGGAGCACCTGCCGGAAGCAGTGATGTTCGATATCGAGGCCTTGTCCGATAGTCACAGCGCGCTTCCGCACATGCTGACCTCCGCCGGGACGTTCGCCGCCGCCATGGAGTCGCTTGGGGTGGGCGATAGGCAGCATCTGGTGGTGTATGATGACGGTTCGCTGTTTTCCGCTCCCCGAGCCTGGTGGATGCTGCATGTCATTGCCGGTGTGGAGCAGGTCTCGTTGCTGGCGGGCGGGCTGGCGGGTTGGCAACGGGCCGGTCTGCCCCTGGCCGAGGGACCGGTGGTCCCGGCCCCGCGGACCTTCCGTCCCCGCATGGCGGAGGGGCAGGTGAAAAGCCTGGCGGATATCCGCCGGATTATCGCCGACCGCTCGGCGCAGATAGTTGATGCCCGCCCCGCCGCCCGGTTCAGCGGCCAGGCGCCGGAGCCGCGGCCCGGTCTGCATCGCGGCCATATTCCCGGCAGTTGCAATCTGCCGTGGAGTGAACTGGTACGGGACGGGGAGCTGAAAACCCCGGAAGAACTGCAATCGCTGTTAAAGCAGGCGGGAATCGATACCGGCAGGCCTCTGGTGGCCAGCTGCGGTTCGGGGGTCACCGCGGCGGTGGCTGTACTGGCGCTCACCGCGCTGGGCGTGGATGACGTGGCGCTCTATGACGGTTCATGGAGCGAATGGGGCGGTCGCGACGATGTGCCTATTGCGGCCGGCCCTCAGGACTGATTCCCTTCCCGCAGGGTCCGCAGCCAACTGCCCCATTTACGCTCATAGAACGGCTGGATGTGGTGGATAAAATAATGACTGATGCCCGGTTCGTCCTCCCCCACAAGGCAAAGGTCCACCGGCTGTTCGTCGGGAGCGGTGTCTGTCGCCACCTGTCCCGCCGCTTCGATAGCGGCCTCGGCATCCCCCTCGCATTCCAACCCAATCAGCCAATGCGGCGGATCCTCGGGTTCGTCGCGAATCTGCACCATAAAAGCCCGGCGGACCTGTTTGTAATCGGCGAATAGCCTGGTGAGGGAATTAACCATCTGCGCCGGTTTTTGCTCAGTATCAGTGAGCGAGAAACGCATCTCGCCCTCGAGGATTTCACGCTCGGTAAGGGCATCGCCGCCGTTCATCATCAGGGCGGCAATTTCATCCGGCCCAAAAGACTTGCCGTAAGGCAGCTTTGGGTTCAGGAACAGTTCCGCCCCCGCCGTCATGGCGAACAGCGTCCGGGTGGGCAGCGCCATAAACGGCTGGGGTTCGGTGACCGCCTGTTGCAGCGCTTCCATTGAGGTAAAAAACGGAATGGCGGTGGTGCCGTCCGGTTTTTCCCAATGTTGCAGATTAACCGGTTGCTCGCCGTCCTGGCGGGCCGCTCCGGCTATCCAGCCGTCGCCGGCATCCCCCAGCACAAAAACCGTCGATTCCATCAGCAGGCGAAAAAAAGCCGGCCGGTGGGCCGGTTCGCCGGCCGCCTGTTTGAGGGCAATATCCAGCGCATTCACCTGAGCCGCATTATTTTGAGTCATGATATTCTCCGTTAATCTTGACGTCCCCGTTACCGGCGCCTTTCATCCATGGCGCAGACCCGAGACGTGTTGTCCCGAGCGGCAATAGATTGAACACACCGGCACATCGGTTCATGGACAAAAAAGATTATTCGGCCGCCTGTGACAGTAGCAGATTAGCCAGAGTACGTACCCCCAACCCGGTGGCGCCGGCGGACCATTGATCCACCGCGCTCTTGCGGTAGGTGGCTGAACAGTCGATATGCAGCCAGCCCTGCCGGTAGTTTTCCACAAAATGGGACAGGAAAGCCGCCGCCGTGCTGGCACCGGCGGTATATGACGCCCCCGCCACATTGCTGAGATCGGCAAAGTTGGACGGCAATTGGGAACGGTGGAACTCCGCCAGCGGCAGGCGCCAGAAAGGCTCGTTTTCCTGCTCGGCGCTCTGTAGCAGTGATTGGGCCAAGACATCGTCAAAGCTGAACAACGCGTGGTAATCATTGCCCAAGGCGGTTTTAGCCGCGCCGGTCAAGGTCGCGCAATCGATAATGATGCGGGGTTTTTTCGACGAGGCGTCGATAAGGCCGTCCGCCAGCACCAGCCGGCCCTCGGCATCGGTATTCATGACTTCCACGCTTTTACCGTTGCGATAGCGGATGATATCGCCCAGCTTGAACGCGTTGCCGCTGACCATGTTGTCTGCGCAACACAGATACAGGCGCACGCGTTTTTTCAGACCGCGGGCGATGGCCAGGGCCAATGCGCCGGTGACGGTGGCCGCGCCGCCCATATCGGATTTCATCGAATCCATGAAGCTGCTGCCTTTCAGGCTGTAGCCGCCGCTGTCGAAGGTGATACCCTTGCCCACCAGGCATGCCAACACCGGTTCATCCGGGTTGCCGCTCGGGTTGTAGTCCAGGGAGAGCAGAACCGGCTGCCTTTCCGATCCGCGACCGACGCTATGGATGCCCATATAGTTGTTCTCGCGCAGATCCTCGGCCTTGGTGATACGGTAATTGATGTCGCTTGAAACGTGGCACATGATATCCACCGCGCGCTGGGCCAACTGCTCCGGACCCAATTCTTCCGCCGGGGTATTGATGGTATGGCGCACCCAGTCGATCACTTTCAGCCGGTTATCCAGCTCTTGTCGGGCGTCGTTCGCCAATTCCGGCCAGTCGATGGTCCGTTGTCCTTTCGGCCCCCGGTAGCCCTGCCAGAAAGACCAGCAGCGTTCAAGATCCCAACCGTCGCCTTCCAGGCGGACATGTTTCACGCCCTGCCCGTCAATTTTACGTGCCCCGCGCTGGATTTCCATCAGCGCATTCTCGCCGGTCAGGTGAAGGGTCATTCCCCGATCGTTGGCACTCAACAGCGTTTTTTCGCCCCAACGGGGATCCGCCGCTACCGTTGATAGCGTGACCGGCATCGCTTCAGTTGTCATGCTATGACTCCTATAATAGTTGTTTGTGTGAGGCAATTCTGTACGTATCCGGTACAGTGACAAATTCTCTCGCCCACTTCCGGGCACCGCTTTCAATTGCTTGCCAAGTGCCCCGCCTCATTGACTTGGCAGGATAAGGCCCGCCGATGGTCTCTAAAGCTAATGACAATGGGATGACATTCAGCAGCAACTTCCCGCAATCGGGCTTATTGCCCGCTAAAATATCGGCTTAACGGCATATTGCGCAAGAGGAAGTCAGGGTTTTTATCGGCATTTTCCCGCTTACCGGCAGTCCGGGCAGGTATCATCCGATGCTTTTCCCGCCGCGACAGTACAAGCCTTCGACCCGGTGCAGGCATAAAACGTGAAGGGTTAGCGCCGGGTCCATTCGATGCTGCCGGTGTCCACGCCCTGCTTGAACATTGCCCACTGCGGGGAGAGTTCACGCAGGCGGCCGATGGCTTGATGTACCTGCTGGATGGCGTAGTCGATTTCCTCGGCGGTGGTAAAACGCCCGAGGGAAAAACGAATGGAACTGTGCGCCAGCTCGTCATCCAATCCCAGCGCGCGCAGCACGTAGGAAGGCTCCAGGCTGGCGGAAGTGCAGGCGGATCCGGATGACACCGCCAGGTCTTTCAGCGCCATGATAAGGGATTCGCCATCCACATAGTTGAAGCTGACATTGAGAATATTCGGCGCGCCCCGCTCCAGGCAGCCGTTGAGATAAACCTCTTTCATATCCTTGATGCCGTTCCATAACCTGTCGCGCAGCGACCGCAGACGCGGCACCTCAATGGACATCTCTTCCCTGGCGATGCGGTACGCTTCGCCCATGCCGACGATTTGGTGCACCGGCAGGGTGCCGGAGCGCATGCCGCGTTCATGGCCGCCGCCGTGCATCTGCGCCTCGATACGCACCCGGGGCTTACGGCGGACATACAGTGCGCCGATACCTTTGGGTCCGTAGATCTTATGGGCGGTAAAGGACATCAAATCCACCTGCAGCTCGGTGAGATCGATAGGGAGCTTGCCGACGCTCTGGGTGGCATCCACATGAAAAATAATGCCACGGCTGCGGCACATTTCACCGATGGCCGCGATATCCTGCACCACGCCGATTTCATTATTGACGTGCATGACGGATACCAGGACGGTATCGTCGCGCATCGCACCCGCCAACTGTTGCAAATCGAGAAGGCCGTTGCGCTGCGGCGAGAGATAGGTGACGTCGAATCCTTCGTTTTCCAACTGGGAACAGGTATCCAGCACGGCTTTATGTTCCGTTTTGCTGGTAATGATGTGTTTGCCTTTGTCCCGGTTAAAATGGGCCGCGCCTTTTATCGCCAGGTTGTCCGATTCGGTGGCGCCGGAGGTAAACACGATTTCACGCGGGTCCGCACCCACCAGCTCCGCGATGTGATTGCGCGCAATATCTACCGCTTCCTCCGCCTGCCACCCGAAACGGTGAGAACGGGAAGCCGGGTTGCCAAAAATACCGTCCAGGGTCAAAAACTGCATCATTTTTTCGGCAACCCGAGGATCGGCCGGTGTGGTGGCCGAATAATCCAGATAAATCGGTAATTTCATTGCTATTACGCTCCGTACATTACTTCAAACTATGCCAGATGCCGTATTTCTGCTTATGCGCGCAGATTAACATTAATGGTTTCTTGTATGCGCCCGTTTGTGGCGGTGCGGCGGGTATCGTTATCTTGCCTGTCGGCCACATCCAGGATTTCTTCGTTCTGCACCAGTTCGGCCAGGGAAATATTATTGAGAAAATCGCTGATGCGCACGCTGAGATCACGCCATAATGTGTGGGTCAGGCAGCGATCGCCGTTCTGGCAGCCTTCTTTGCCCTGGCAACGGGTGGCGTCCACCGATTCATCCACGGCGGTGATAATGGCGCCGACGGCGATTTGATCCGCCGCTTTACCCAGCAGATAACCGCCGCCGGGACCGCGTACGCTGGCAACCAGATCATTTTTACGCAAACGAGAAAAGAGTTGTTCGAGGTAAGAGAGGGAGATACCCTGGCGTTCGGAGATTTCCGCCAGTGGAACGGGCCCTTCTTGTGAATGCAGTGCAACGTCAAGCATGGCGGTAACCGCATAACGGCCTTTAGAAGTAAGTCTCATGATAATAATTCCCGTTTGGTGAAATATGTCAAAAGTCTGCCATTCCTGAGTAATTTAGTCAACTATTTAACCAACCAATTTACTCAAGTATTACCCGCGATCCGACTTCATCGATTGAGCAAAGTCTTATCCGGGATCCGACTCGTTTTTTACCACCGGCGGATGTTCTATCGAGGTCAGGATGCCGCGCAGGATATGCAGTTCCTGGCTTTCCGGACGGGCGCGGACAAACAGCCGGCGCAGCTTGTTCATCACCTGGCCGGGATGTGCCGCCCGGATAAAGCCGGTGCGGATCAACACCTGTTCCAGATGCTGGTAAAACCGCTCCAGTTCATCCGCCAGCGGGTAAGGGGACGCTTCATCATGGGCCGGCGCGACGGCATTCTGCCCTTCCAGGTAGGCCACACGGATCTCATAGGCCAGGATTTGCACCGCCATCGCCAGATTCAGCGAGCTGTATTCCGGGTTGGCGGGGATCATCACGTGAAAATGGCATTTCTGCAGCTCTTCGTTGGTCAGGCCTACGCGCTCGCGGCCGAAAAGCAGCGCCACCGGCGCGTGCTCGCTGGCCTCGACGCTTTTAACGCCGCATTCCCGGGGTTCCAGCATCGGCCAGGGCAAGGTGCGGGAGCGCGCGCTGGTACCCACCACCAGGCCGCAACCGGCCAGCGCCTCGTCGAGACTGTCGACTATGGTGGCGTTGCCGATGATATCGCTGGCGCCGGCGGAAAGGGCAATAGCCTGTGAATCGGGTTTGGTCAACGGGTTAACCAGATAAAGATTACTCAACCCCATGGTTTTCATGGCCCGGGCGGCGGACCCGATATTGCCGGTATGGGATGTTTCAACCAGAACAACGCGAATATTGTGCAGCATAGTCTTTCAAAGCTAATGGGAAAGTGGGCAATATGTTATCACAATCGTAGGTTTTTTACCGAAGCTCTGCTATACTCCGCGCCGTTTTAGTTCTTTAACATCTTAGTGGACGATATCCATGCATCCGATGCTTAACATCGCCATTCGCGCTGCGCGAAAGGCGGGTAATTTAATAGCCAAACATTATGAAACTCCTGATGCCGTCGAAGCCAGCCAGAAAGGCGACAACGATTTTGTGACCAACGTCGATCGCGAAGCGGAACGGCTGATCATCGAGGTAATTCGTAAATCCTACCCGCAGCACACCGTTATCAGCGAAGAGTGCGGTGAACTGACCGGCGAGGATCAGGACGTACAATGGATAATCGACCCACTGGATGGCACCACCAATTTCATCAAACACCTCCCCCATTTCGCCGTTTCCATTGCCGTGCGCATTAAAGGCCGTACCGAAGTGGCGGTGGTGTATGATCCCATGCGCAACGAACTCTTTACCTCCTCTCGCGGCCAGGGCACCCAGTTGAACGGTTACCGCCTGCGCGGCAGCACCGCCCGCGATCTGGATGGAACCATTCTGGCCACCGGTTTCCCTTTTAAGGCCAAGCAGCATGCGGCTACCTATATCAACCTGCTGGGCAAACTGTTTACCCAATGCGCCGATTTCCGCCGCAGCGGCTCCGCCGCGCTGGATCTGGCCTATGTGGCGGCCGGACGGGTGGACGGCTTCTTCGAAATCGGACTGAAACCCTGGGATTACGCCGGCGGTGATTTGCTGGTGCGCGAAGCCGGCGGCCTGGTAACCGATTTTGTCGGCGGCCATGACTATTGGCAGTCCGGCAACCTGGTGGCGGGCAATCCCAGGGTGGTGAAAGCCATGCTTTCCAACATGCGTGACGAGCTCAGCGACGCGCTGCGGCGCTAACATCAGCCCTTAATGGCTGAACGGCCTGACAGCGCCCATAAGCAGCGGCTGGGCGCTGATATAGAGTACCACCCCGGCGGCAATCAGCAGCAAACCGCCGGCCAGCGATAATGTTGCCCAGGCAACACCGGCCGATGCCCCCGGAGTATGGCGTCGGGTGAGATTTTCGGCAACCCGGCGGCTGAAAAACACCAGAAAAGCCAGCGTGAGCAGGGTCATCGATGTCCCGGCGGCCATCACCAGCGCGGACACCATCCCCCAGCCGTAAACCCCTATCACTTTGGCGAACAGCAATACCAGCACCGCGCCTGAACAGGGACGAAATCCCATCGCCAACACCACCGCCACGCGGGTTCGCCAGCCCGCGGCTACCTGTAGCGCCGATTCATCCGGCAGATGGTGGTGCCCGCAACCACAATCCGCTGGATGATCCGGGCTGGCCGGGGGTAACGAAAAACGCTGCCGCGCCGCCAGGGGCGGATAAGCCAAGCCGGCCCGGTACTGACGCCCCGCCGTTAAAGGTTCGTCCGCCACATAGCGCAGTGACGTGATGGACCCGAAATATCGCTGCCCCCCGTGCCTGAAACGCCGGATGATATCACGCAGTTTCAGCAATGCCCGCCGGCATAACAGCGCCCCCAGAAAAGCCACCAGAACATAACTGCTCTTTTCCAGCCAGAACTCCCCCAGATGCAGTACACGGGAAGAAAGGTGCAGCCCCACCAAGACCACGCTCACCAGAATAATAGCCATGCCTCCTTGCAGCAGGGATGCCGCCAGCGTCATGGCGATACTGAGTTTCAATCTGGATGGATGGGTAGCCAGATAGGTGGTGAGCACAACTTTGCCGTGGCCCGGTCCCACCGCGTGCAATACACCGTAAACCAGACTGAACAGCAGCAGCGATAAACCGGCCCGCCCCGGGTCTTGCCGGACCTGATAGAGCAGTTGCGCCAAATGCTGGTGCAGTTGCTCCTGCCATACCACGCTTTTCAACAGGATCATCGGCCAGTAGGCGACCAGGTAGCGTATCGCCGTCAATGCGGCGAACAGAAACAGCCAAAACGGCCAGAGCCCCGCCAACCAATAGCGTACATTGCGGGAGCCTGGCCCGGAAGCGGTCATCAGTGACATTGCAGTTGCACCTGTTGCGCGAATTGTTTGCCCAGGCTGGTATCCATCCCCTTCGAACCGGGATTATCCAGCGAGAGCGCGTAGGCCTGCAGGGAGGGATTGGGCTTGGGAGTCATCAAGGTCAGCTTACAGCCCGCGGACAGCGCGGCGGGCAAGGTAATGGCGGTCTCGTCATGATAGGTCATATCGACAAAATAGGTGGGATCATAGGTCGAGAACTGGATGGGGCCGCCCGCCAGCAGCGGCGGATGAGCCAGGGGCAATACGAACATCAAGACCGCCTTTTGTCCGTTGCGGTACAAATGGTACTCCGCCGGCATATCCTCAAATTTAACCCGCTGTCCGTCTCGATATACCTCGGTAAAATAGTGCTGGCCCAGCACATTGGCCATCACTTGCGCCGCCAGCTTTTTCCAGGCCACCGAATCCGGCTTGGCATTGGCATCGTCATAAAAGACATCGGCGGACGTGATTTCATCCATGGTCCAGGTCATCTTGAAGCCGCTGAGATGGTTATCCCGGCTGATGATTTCAGTTTTCATATCAATAAAGCTGTGGGGATGAGCGAACGCCCCCTGGCTTATACCCAGGGTAAGCCCCAGCAAAAGCAGCCATGGCGGTTTTTGCCGCCGATCACTTTTTTGACGATATAACGCCAAGACAACTCCTCGCACCACCTCGCCACCTCAACGTTGTTTCACCTTTCAGAATCGATTAATCCATCAGCGGCGATGCTAGCGGAAAGGCATTCGCCACCGCAAGACATTAACTGTTGCAAAGGCTTGCGATAACTCCTTATCGTCGCTGAAGGTCTCTGCAAAGTGTGACCGCGCTTAAATCTCGCAAACAAAATTTTACCTATTCTCGCAGGGGGGAATTGATTAGCTATGCTTAGCAATAATATCAACGTAAGGACGATGATATCCATGAGCCTGCCCACCCCTCAGGTGCCAGCGCTTTCCGGTCCGCAACGTCGCAGCCATTTGCTATTGATGCTTTTCGCGCCATTGCCATCATTGTCGCTGGTCTCGCTTTCAAGATATAACGGCGAGGATTTACCCACGACGCGGCGTGACCTTGTCCATATCGAGAGTGAGGTGCGACGTATCTACCATCTCTCTCTGATGGTAGGGCATGACGGCAATTACCGGATCGAGGGCAACGTTTTAAACAAACGGCTTTGCCTCATAGAGGGTATGCGCCGTACGCTACGTCTTTGCCCGGATAAAGTGAACCGCTACTTTTGGCCGCTGCAACAGCATCAGTGGTTACGGCTGCCCGCCGCTTTTCAAATTCCCGCCGAACGATTGGATGCAGCCATCGCCGGTTACACCTCGTTATTGGAAAGACCGCCGTCCGTAAGCGATCTGGCTTTTCTGCATCTCTATCTGCGTTATGTTCTGATGCAATGCCATTTACGGGAGCAGCCGGAATTCAATCAGCATCAATTGCAATGGTTGCGGCAAAAGTGCGAATACCGGCAGGTATTGGACATTTTTCGTTTATGGCCCCTGCCGGAGAGCGAATTGATTGGCTTCACCCTGTTGGCCCGGCTGTTGAAGACACCCAACCAGACCGGGGTCCGTTCCGACGATGACCGACGTCTCCTGCTGGAAGTAATGAATATCATCCGGCGGTTCGAGCAGGTGGCGAGCATGCGCTTTCATCAGCCGGAAATGCTGGGAGCACAGCTGTTTTCCCACCTCAGCGCCGCTTTGGAGCGCTGTCATTTCCATGTCGGCATCGACAATAGCCTGCAACTGGAGGTGGAGGAGAAATACCCTCGTCTGATGCGCACAACCCGCGCGGCGGTAATGCCTCTGGAAGCGGCATACCGGATCCGTTTTCCCCGCGAGGAGCTGGGACTTATCGCGGTTATTTTCGGTGCCTGGCTGATGCAGGATAACGATTTGCAGGAAAAACAGGTGGTGATTCTGACCAACAGCGAGGGAGACAAGGAAAAAACGCTGGAACTGCAAATTCGCGAGTTGACCCTATTGCCGCTGAATATCAAATTCCAGTCCCTCGCCGAATTCCAGGTGCGCGGCGCGCCTAAAAACACCGTCCTGGTTATTTCGCCGTTTTCCCTGCCGTTACCCCTGTTTTCGCCACCGTTAATGTTGGTGCGATTGCCGCTGGCACAGGCCCAGCAGGAGCGCATCCGTCAACTGTTGGAAGCGTAACCTTTTAGATGACTGAACGAATCTTTGTAAATAGCAGGAAATGCCATCGATACCGGACTTTAATTTGGAATCTATATCATGTTAAAAATTGAAAAAAACGCTCATTACCGGAAATCATGGCTTTATTTTGATTAGTGGGTTCCCTAATATGCGTCACCCCCTTGTTATTGATTAAGTATATTAATGAATTCAGTTAAAATAAATCAAAATGCCTTACCTTTTCATTTTCATATAAACTCTTCTGGTAAAAATTATTCAGTACAAAAAAAATAAAAACCATCATTTCCTGGGCCTACCAAAGCCGTTGAACGAGGTTTCCAATATTACTTTTGGCTTTGCCGAGGCAATAAAACGTTCAGTCTCGACATTAACGCAATGCCTTCCCGCCCTGTTATTTTTTTCGCTGCCGTTGACCCAAGCGCGAAATCTACCGGTTGTTGGAAAAAAAATGAGCAGGATGATTATAAAACCTCGGGTAAAAAGCTCCACCAGGCATCATCGCTATTACAGCAGGAAAAAAACATTCACTACCCAAAACAATCTAACGGAAACATGCGGATTAAAAATATACCGCAGGCTATCACAGCCGGTCTTTATCAGTACTCTGCATTAACTTCACACGGTCATTATAGTGAACAGCTTTCGCATCTGAAAAATAACAGGGCGGATGATAAGCCCTATTCAGCCGCGCCCTCTTCCTCGGCCCTTGCCGCTACAACAGAATGGAGCATCAGGCAGCTACCCCACTTTGATCCCAATGAGCATTATCTGATAGCGGGAGATAGCGATAATCCCTCTTCCATGGTGCTGTTGAAAGAGCATCGCAGTCATACTACTGATTCCTGGCTCCACTATGTAGTGGACCCTCAAGATTTGGCGCAAATGTTTTCGCACCCATCGACGGAGCCATCCGATGCGACACGGCACGCGCCGCTTAAAGGCCGATCAGGGCACAGGCGGCACATCAAAAACAGACCGACGGGCCCGAACGCTAATGCCGAATTGATTGTCTCCGGCGCGGTGTCCGGTCAAGGCAAAGGGTCACAGAACGATGGGGTGGAGCGCAGGACTGACAAGGCAAACAAGAGCAATAATCATAATATCCGCGCCCGATGAGCGGGGATTACAGTGGACCCATGACCATAAAAGCTATTTAAGGATAAAGGGGCGCTATGTGGAATTAATCCAAAACAAGAATAAACGCAATAGGTATTACATTAAAACAGAGCACAAAAGAAATAGAATTAACATAAAATTTCATAATAATAAATTTGTAGTATCTTCTCAACGCAGCGGCGCCAAAAAAAATATCACCACGGAAAAAAGGGAAATACTTCTATATTAATTGACGTTTCCCCCCGCAATAGCATTTTGCGGGGGGAAAATAATTCGGCTAATCAGGCATAGACCGGATAATGGGCACAAATAGCCAGGACTTTTTGCTTGGTGCGTTCAATGACCGCTTCGTCGTGAACATTATCCAGTATGTCGCAGATCCAGCCGGCCAGCTCACGTACGTCGCTTTCTCCAAAGCCGCGACGGGTGACCGCCGGGGTGCCGATACGGACACCGGAGGTGACAAACGGGCTTTTCGGATCGTTGGGCACGCTGTTTTTGTTGACGGTGATATTGGCACGGCCCAATGCGGCGTCAGCCTCTTTGCCGGTAAGGTTTTTCTCCACCAGGTCCAGCAGGAACAAGTGGTTATCGGTGCCGCCGGAGACAATGTTATAACCACGCTCCAGGAAAACCGCCACCATGGCCTTGGCGTTTTTGGCAACCTGCTGCTGATAAATCTTGAATGCCGGTTCCATGGCTTCTTTCAACGCCACCGCTTTGCCGGCGATAACATGCATCAACGGGCCGCCCTGGCCGCCGGGAAACACCGCCGAGTTCAGTTTTTTATACAGCTCTTCGCTGCCGCCTTTTGCCAGGATCAACCCGCCGCGAGGTCCGGCCAGGGTCTTATGGGTGGTGGTGGTGACTACATGGGCGTGAGGAACCGGATTGGGATAGACGCCGGCGGCAACCAGCCCCGCCACGTGAGCCATATCCACAAACAGGTAGGCGTCGATGCTGTCGGCGATTTCACGCATTCTGGCCCAATCCACGACGCCGGAATAGGCGGAAAAACCGCCGATAATCATTTTCGGCTTATGGGTTAACGCCAGCTCCGCCAATTCCTGGTAATCGATATGGCCGGTTTCATCGATGCCGTAGGGGATAATGTTATACAGCTTGCCGGAAAAATTCACCGGCGAACCGTGGGTCAGGTGGCCGCCGTGGGCCAGATTCATACCCAGCACCGTATCTCCCGGCTGCAATAAGGCGGTGTAGACGGCAAAATTGGCCTGGGAACCGGAATGGGGCTGCACGTTGGCATAGTCGGCGCCGAACAATTCTTTAGCGCGATCGATAGCCAGTTGCTCGACGATATCAACAAATTCGCAACCGCCATAATAACGTTTGCCCGGATACCCTTCGGCGTATTTATTGGTCAGCTGAGAACCCTGCGCCTGCATGACGCGCGGACTGGTGTAATTTTCCGACGCAATCAGCTCAATGTGCTCTTCCTGACGCACCACTTCCTGCTCCATTGCCTGCCACAATTCGGCATCGTAATCTGCAATGTTCATTTCACGCTTTAACATCCGGTTCTCCTGACTCAGCTGACGTAATTCGTAATTCGGCGATTTAGATTCCGAGGGGGTATGGCGATAGTGTAAACTTTTTTGCCCCTGCTCCGATAGGCCCGGACCCGGCTTTTTACGCAAACGTTTCCGTGCTGTCCCGCCGCAGAGCGCGGGGGATGGGGTCCGGAGAACCTTCAGGATATTTTTTCATTGCGGCGGGGCACTTTCTCATGATCAAGAATTTCATGGCGGACAATTTTTGACCGACAACGGCCAACGCCCGGGCGGCATAACGCGCCGGGACGAAGCCGCAAGGTCGCTTTATATCGCTTCTTCGTCCTGCTCGCCGGTACGGATTCGCACTACCCGCGCCACGTCGAAGACAAAAATTTTACCGTCGCCGATTTTACCGGTTTGTGCGGTATGCATAATCGTTTCCACGCAGCTGTCGACGATATCGTCCGACACCACCAGTTCTATCTTCACCTTGGGTAAAAAATCCACCATATATTCCGCGCCGCGATACAGCTCGGTATGGCCTTTCTGGCGTCCAAAACCTTTCACTTCGGTGACGGTCATGCCGGTGATACCGACTTCCGCCAGCGCTTCGCGGACATCGTCCAGTTTGAACGGTTTGATAATCGCATCGATCTTTTTCATTATACAACCTTTCTCAAGCTGATTTGCGGCCTGCGCCGCTCATCATCGGATAAAAGAGAGCCAACTTAATCTTTAAAATCATTAGCGTCCAGCTCATGGCGCGACAAAAGTTTATAAAACTCCGTCCGGTTACGGCCTGCCATACGCGCCGCCTGAGTCACATTTCCCTTGGTAATCTGCAGCAGTTTGCGCAGATAATGCAGTTCAAATTGCAGCCGAGCCTCGACGAAGGTCGGCAATACGGTATTTTCACCTTCCAGAGCCTGCTCCACCAGCGCTTCGCTGATGACCGGGGCGGAGGTCAAGGCCACACACTGTTCTATCACGTTAACCAACTGGCGTACATTGCCGGGCCAGCCGGCCGCCATTAAACGCTTCATGGCGTCGGATGAAAAACTGCGCACAAAGGGTTTATGCCGCTCCGCCGCGGTCCGTAACAAATGGTTGGCCAACAGCGGGATATCTTCGGCCCGTTCGTGCAAAGCCGGTAATTTCAGGCTGACCACATTCAGGCGATAAAAAAGATCTTCGCGAAACTCTCCCTGCGCCATCACTTTTGGTAAATCCCGGTGGGTGGCGGAGATCACCCTGACATCGATATCCAAATCCCGGTTACTGCCCAGGGGGCGTACTTTACGTTCCTGCAATACCCGCAATAATTTTACCTGCAAGGATATCGGCATGTCGCCGATTTCATCGAGAAACAGCGTGCCGCCCGCAGCGGATTGAAACAATCCTTCCCGGCTGCTGACCGCGCCGGTAAACGCGCCCTTGGCATGGCCGAACAGCTCCGATTCCAGCAATTGCTCCGGCAACGCGCCGCAGTTGATGGCGACAAAGGCGTTTTTGCCACGGGGACTGGCGGCATGAATCGCCTGCGCCAGCACCTCCTTGCCGGTACCGCTCTGCCCGGTAATCAATACGCTGACATCTGACTGGGCCACCATTTTGGCCTGTTCCAGCAGTCGCAGCATGATGGGGCTGCGGGTCACGATGGACTCCCGCCAGCTCTCGTCGCCGGCCGGCATGGACAGCAACAGCGCCTCATCAATGGCTTTATACAACGCATCCCGATCCACCGGTTTGGTGAGAAAACTGAACACGCCTTTTTGCGTGGCGGCCACCGCATCGGGTATGGAACCGTGGGCAGTGAGAATAATCACCGGCATGCCGGGCTGGTGGCGCTGGATCTCCTCGAACAGCGCCAGCCCGTCCATTTCATCCATTCGCAGATCGCTAATCACCAAATCAATTTTTTCCCGCGCCAGCAGGCGCAGCGCTTCCTGCCCGCTTTCGGCGGTGGTGACGTTAAAACCCTCGCTGGTCAGACGCATTCCCAGTAATTTCAGCAAACTGGCATCATCGTCCACCAATAACAGATTGGCGCTTTTACGCTGGCTCATGGGTTACCGCTTCCTTTCGCTTCATTGCTTTGCGGCCGGCGCCGTTTTAACTCCGGCGGCTGAACTGCCCCCCGACGGCGGAACATCGGATGCCGGCGCGTCGCCGGCGTCACTGTCGCCACCGTCCGAAATGCCCTGTTTCCGGGCCGACAGGCGTCGTTCAATTTCCGTCAGATTTTCCAGTTTACGGGTGGTTATATCCAGTTTACGTTGCAATTCCACCTGCTGCTGGCGTATTAGCTCGATTTGCGCAGCGTCGGCTTCATGCTGCCGTTGGTTACTGCTGCGCTCATCCGCCAGAATCAGACGCAGCGCCTGTTGCTGACGCCACATCTTAAAGACCGGATACACCGAAGGCGGAAACTGGGAACGAAATCCCAGCAGGCGCTGATAGGTTTGACGCCGTTCGGTAACGGAAATGTTGGCGGAATTCAGCAGGATACTCTCCCGAAAAGAGTCATCCCAGGTGTCTCCCCCCTGGTTTTCGGCCTCAAGCCGCGCCTGCGACGGCGTCATGCGCTCGGCGCACTCCATGGCCCGAAGCCAGTAAGTGGCGTCTTGGACGCGGTCCTCCCCACGGGTTTGCCAAAGCTGCCCGCATTCGGCGGCATTTCGGCCCGGCGCCGCGTTCTGCCGCACCATGGACAATGGCGTTGCGGAGTGCCGGCCGTCCGAATTGCCGCCGCAGCCGGTTAATACCAGGGGCAGCATCAATAGCGGCCCCAACGCCGCGAGGGCAGCGCCGGTGGGCCACGCCAGATGGAACAGACTTTTAACACAGCCGGCAGGTCCGTGGTTCGACGGTGAAAACCGTAAATTCATTGTTATGCGTTCTCGGCGGTTAGGGGTAATTCGATACGAAAGCAAACACCGGCGTAATCTACCGTCACCAGATTAAGTTCGCCGTTCATCCGGCGAATACAATCCCGTGCAATGCTCAACCCGAGTCCGCTGCCTTTTACCGCGCCTTTGCGCTGAATGCGGCCTTGATAGAACGGCTCGAAAATCATGCTCCGCTCCGCTGCCGGTATCGGCTCGCCGCTATTGGCCAGGTCCAGATAGAGCCGTTGCCCCGTCTGGCGGCTGCGGATCCAAATGTTACCGGATTCCTGCCCATAGTGCACCGCATTGGAATAGAGATTATCAAGCACCTGCATTAATAACAGCGGCTGTGCCCGGCAATGTTCGCATTCAAGCGTAACCAGGGTATGAATGTCTTTGGCCCGGGCCGGCAGGCTGTGGGCGGCGATAACCGAATCCACCATGTCGCGCAGGGCGATATCGGCGAACTCTGCCGGACTGTCGGCCAGCTTGCGATTGTAATCCAGCAGTTGCTCGATTAGCTGTTGCAGGTGCCGGCTGCTGCTGTCGAGGATTGTCACCACGTCGCGCTGATCGGCGCTGAGCGGCCCGGCGATTTCATCCGCCAGCAGGGCGGTGCCTTCCCTCAGACTGGCCAGCGGCGTTTTTAGTTCATGGGAGATATGTCTTAAAAACTCATGACGCTGGGATTCCAGCCACGACAGCCGTTCGCTCAGCCACAGTATCCGCTGCGCCAGCGACTGGATTTCACGGGGTCCGCTAAACGTAATGCTGCCGTCCAGCGGACGTCCTTCCCCCAGCCGGTTAATCATTTTTTCCACCATTTTCACCGGGCCGATAATCATCCGGGTAAACAGGGTGACCAATACCAGGCTGAACAGGAAGAGCAGCAGGGCCTGCCAGCCGAAAAAACGACCGCGCTCGGCGATAGCCATTTGCAGTTGCTGGCCGCGGGCGAAAATACTGGTTCGGGTGGCCTGCACCATATCGCTGTTGGCGCGGGAAAAATTCCTGAGCTGGTCTGACGCCGCTTTGCTCGGCCCGCTGTTTTCGCACTCAAGGTGCTGTAGTTGACCCAGCAAATCACGCAGTCTCTGAACATAGCGCGGATCGGGAGGCATACCGCCGTGCGCCGCCAGAATCTGGCCGTATTGGCTCAGTTGGTTTTGATATAGCGTAACCAGGGTCTGGTCATCCAGAACGCAGTATTGACGATAGCTGCGTTCCATTTCCAGCGCCACGCTGCTCATGGACTCGGTGCGCCGGGCATCCACCAGGGTGCTGCGATTGATATCCGCCGCCTGCTCGCTCAGATGGTCCAAACTTTTCCAGGCCTGATAGGCCAGCAACAGCAGGGGCAGCAACACCAGCGTAAAGGCGAGAATAACCAGCTGTCTTAAGGATCGGGGAAACAGACGCCACTTTTTCAAAGAAATCATCCTGTGATTACCGGCCTGAACCCTGCCGATGCTATCCGACTCGCGGTCATGACGAAAGCACAAAATCATGGCCGCCGGCGATAAAACGCCGCCATGGCTTTATCAGCGGGAATAAAATCGCGGCCGCCAGGGCCTTATCGCCAGGCACAAACTCACGGCCGCCATGCCCGGCGCACCACCATAAAAAAAAAGCACCTGCCAAACGGCAGGTGCTTTTTCCAGAATAGGGGGTGCCTCACTCAACGTGTCGCCCGATGTTTGATAAAGTCGTAAGACAATTATCGGTATGTTGGACGATAGGCACCGTTCTTTGGCGTCATTCGGTAGTTATGGAGCAATATCCGCTCTTAGGGAGCAGGGCCGACATATCGAGGTGAATGAGCAACTGGGTAGTATTATGCAGCTATCGTGCCACAAATAAAAGTATTTATTAACTACATGAAAAATATAGATAATATCTCCCGAACTTCCTTGTGAATGCCAGTCGTCGCCAAAAAACGCGGGCCATTTGTCGCTCTACGGAGACACAAAGCCGCTTCAAAAAAAATATTCATAAAATACAACTAATTATCTGTCTCCAATTAGAGACAGATAATTCTTAGATTCATGAAAAAAGCGACACTTATACCCGCGATCGCCGTAACGGCTTAACCTAACTGCTTTCTGGCATTGCGGAAAACACGCATCCAAGGGCCGTCTTCGCCCCACTCTTCCGGATGCCAGGAGTTGCTTACGGTTCTATAGACCCGTTCCGGATGCGGCATGGTAATGGTCACCCGCCCGTTGGCGCTGGACACCGCCGTAATGCCATTTGCTGAACCGTTGGGGTTTGACGGATAGGCTTCGGTGGCATGACCCCGATTATCCACAAAACGCAGCGCCACCAGGCCCGCGCTTTCCAGTGCCGCCAAATGTGACGCATCGCGCACTTCCACCAACCCTTCCCCATGGGAAACCGCGATGGGCAGACGTGACCCCACCATGCCTTGCAGCAGCAGCGACGGGCTTTGCGTCACTTCCACCAGACTGAAGCGGGCTTCGAAACGTTCAGATTTATTGCGCACGAAGCGCGGCCACAGTTCGGCCCCGGGGATCAACTCCCGCAGGTTGGACATCATCTGGCAACCGTTACAAACGCCCAGCGCCAGGGTTTGCGGGCGATTAAAGAAAGCGGCGAAATCATCACGCACCCGCGGGTTGAACAGTATGGATTTAGCCCAGCCTTCGCCGGCCCCCAGCACGTCGCCATAGGAGAATCCGCCACAGGCCACCAGCGCATGGAACTCCTGTAAATCCCTTTCACCCGCCAGCAAATCGCTCATATGAACGTCCACGGCATCAAAACCGGCGCGATAAAACGCCGCCGCCATTTCCACATGAGAGTTGACGCCCTGTTCCCGCAGCACCGCCACCTTGGGGCGCGCGCCCCTGGCGATAAAGGGGGCCGCGACATCCTCGGCGGGATCAAAGGTGAGCTTGACGTTCAGGCCCGGGTCGAGATCGTCTTGTTTCGCGGCGTGCTCCTGGTCGGCACAGTCGGGATTATCGCGTAAACGTTGCATTTGCCAGGTGGTTTCCGCCCACCAAGTCCGCAATGTGGTGCGGTTTTCACTGTAAACCGGACGATCGCCGGCCCGGATGACCACTTCGTCGCCGGTCACGGCGCTGCCGATAAAGAACAGGCAATCCCGCAATCCGTGCCGGGCGAAGACTTCCGCCACCTGTTCGCTGTCTTCGGCGGCAATCTGAATCACCGCTCCCAACTCTTCGTTAAACAGCGCCGCCAGCCGGTCCTGGCCCAAGGCGGCGATATCCACATCAAGACCGCAATGCCCTGCGAACGCCATTTCCAGCAGGGTGACCAGCAAACCGCCGTCTGAGCGGTCGTGGTAAGCCAGCAGCCGTCTTTGCGCCACAAGCTCCTGCACGGCGCGGTAAAAACCGGCCAGCTGTGAGGCATCGCGCACATCGGCTGTCTCGTTCCCCAATTGGCGGTACACCTGGGCCAGGGCGGTGGCTCCCAGGGCCTGATGACCGGCACCCAGATCAATAAGCAGCAGCCGGTTTTCCCCGGCGGCGCGCAGCTGCGGCGTGACGGTGCCGCGCACATCCTCAACCCGGGCGAAGGCGGTAATTACCAGGGACAGAGGGGAAGTGATTTCCCGCTGTTGCGCCCCCTGCTGCCAACGGGTTTTCATTGACATGGAGTCTTTGCCCACCGGAATGGTCAGGCCCAGCGCCGGGCAAAGCTCTTCCCCCACCGCTTTTACCGCATCGTATAATCCGGCGTCTTCCCCCGGATGACCGGCGGCGGCCATCCAGTTGGCGGACAGCTTGATACGCTTGATATCGCCAATCTGCGTCGCCGCCACGTTGGTCAGCGCTTCACCTACTGCCAGGCGGGCCGAGGCGGCGAAGTTCAGCAACGCCACCGGCGCCCTTTCGCCAATGGACATCGCTTCACCGTAATAACTGTCCAGGCTGGCGGTGGTGACCGCGCAATCCGCCACCGGAACCTGCCACGGACCAACCATCTGATCCCGCGACACCATGCCGGTCACCGTTCGGTCGCCGATGGTAATCAAAAAGGTTTTTTCAGCCACCACCGGCAGATGCAGTACTCTTTTTACCGCCTCGGCCAGATGGATGCCTTCCCGGACCAGCGGCTGGCCCGCCGCCGTCAAACGCGTCACATCACGCAGCATTTTGGGGGTTTTGCCCAGCAACACATCCAGCGGCATATCGATGGGCTGGTTGTCAAAATGACTATCCGCCAGGCTCAGGTGCATTTCCTCGGTGGCTTCACCGATCACCGCGTAAGGTGCCCGTTCGCGGCGGCAGATGGCATCAAACTCCCAGAGCTGTTCCGGCGCCACCGCCAGGACATAACGCTCCTGGGATTCATTGCACCAGACTTCCAGCGGGCTCATGCCCGGCTCGTCATTGGGGATATCCCGCAGTTGGAAACGTCCGCCGCGATGGCCGTCGCTCACCAGCTCCGGCATGGCGTTGGACAGGCCGCCGGCTCCCACGTCATGAATAAACAGTATCGGATTGTCGTCTCCCCGCTGCCAGCAGCGATCGATCACTTCCTGGCAGCGCCGTTCCATTTCCGGATTGTCCCGTTGCACCGAGGCGAAATCCAGATCGGCATCCGATTGTCCGGACGCCATGGACGATGCCGCCCCGCCGCCCAGGCCGATGTTCATTGCCGGCCCGCCCAGGACAATCAGCTTGGCGCCGATGGAGATTTCCCCTTTTTGCACATGGCCGTCGCGGATGTTGCCGATGCCCCCCGCCAGCATAATCGGCTTATGATAACCACGCAGTTCGACGCCGTTGTGGCTGTTGACCCGTTCTTCATAAGTACGGAAATAACCGGTCAACGCCGGGCGGCCGAATTCGTTGTTAAACGCCGCGCCCCCCAACGGACCGTCGGTCATGATGTCCAAGGCGGAGACAATGCGATCCGGCTTGCCGAAGTCCTGTTCCCACGGCTGTTCAAAACCGGGTATACGCAAATTGGATACCGAGAAACCGGTCAGGCCGGCCTTGGGCTTCGAGCCCCTGCCGGTGGCGCCCTCATCGCGGATTTCACCGCCGGAACCGGTGGCGGCGCCCGGCCAGGGAGAGATGGCGGTGGGATGGTTATGGGTTTCCACCTTCATCAGGATATGCGCCGGTTCCTGGTGAAAATCGTAGCGGTAATCGCCCGGGTCGGCAAAAAATCGCCCCACCGCCGAACCTTCCATGACCGCCGCGTTATCTTTGTAGGCAGACAGGACAAAATCCGGCGTCTGTTCAAAGGTGTTTTTAATCATTTTGAACAGCGATTTCGGCTGCGCCTGGCCGTCGATAACCCAGTCGGCGTTAAATATTTTATGGCGGCAGTGTTCGGAGTTTGCCTGGGCGAACATGTACAGTTCCACGTCGGTGGGATTGCGGCCCAAACGGGTGAACGCCTCCTGCAGATAATCGATTTCATCGTCGGCCAATGCCAGACCCAGCGCGTGATTGGCATGTTCCAGGGCGGCGCGGCCCTCGGAGAGCATGGCCACCTCCCCTACCGGCGCCGGCGACTGATGCGAGAATAACGCCGCCGCCTGTTCAAATTCGTCGAATACGATTTCCATCATCCGGTCATGGAGCAGCGCCCCCAATTGACGCCACTGCTCCTCACTGAGGGTGGACCCCTGAATATAAAACGCCAGTCCCCGCTCCAGACGCTTCACCTGCGCCAGGCCGCAGTTATGGGCGATATCCGTGGCTTTCGACGACCAGGGGGACAGGGTGCCGGGTCGCGGCGTCACCAGCAGCAGGCGTCCTTGAGGCGAATGCTCAGCCAGGGAGGGACCGTATTTCAACAGCCGTTGCAATCTTGCGCGTTCGTCGGTATTGAGGGGCGCACTCAAATCGGCAAAGTGAACATATTCAGCGTAGGCATCACTTACCGGAAGGCGGGCTTCCTGGCAGCGAACCAGCAGTTTGTTGATACGAAATGCCGACAGAGCGGGCGAACCACGCAGTATTTCCATAATAAAGATCTCTCGTCTTTGAACCGCCGTCCGCCAATGTGGAGTACGGCTTGCCATGGGGCGCAACTTCAGGGGGAAACGCGCGCCATTATAGAGAATCCCGGCGACGGACGAAACCGTTTGCGCGGTTATTCTTGCAACGAGAATAACCTTATTAAAAAAATGGTCTTTACGCTTTTTAGTTGCGCCCTGACGCTTTCTTGCGCAAAATGCCCCGACACCAGGGAGAAAATGATAACGATTTTGCCGTTCGAGACAGTAAGGATTGCACTCCGGCAAGAGATAACTATTTGAAGCGCTTAAAATTAAATTATGTCGTGATTGGCGCCATCACCGTATTGCTGACCTGGGCACTGTGGTTCAACGTGCCCTGGCATGGGATACATGATGATAAGCTCAGTCAAATCAAAGCCAGGGGAATCTTACGTGTCAGCACCATCGATGCTCCTCTCAGCTACACCACTACCAACCATCAGCCATCCGGTTTCGACTATGAACTGGCGAAACGCTTCGCCGATTATTTAGGGGTGAAGCTGGTCATACGCCAGCGCGACACCCTCAATGCATTATTCAACGATTTGGATAACGACGACGCCGATATGCTGGCCGCCGGCCTCATCTACAATAACGAACGATTACAGCGTTACGCCACCGGCCCGGCCTATTATTATGTGTCCCAGCAGCTGGTGTATCGCCTGGGACAGCCCAAGCCGAAAAACCTGGGGTCCCTGCAGGGACGGCTAGTCGTTGCTTCCGGGTCGGCCCACATCTCGTTGCTGCGCGCCATGAAAGAAAAAAAATACCCCCATCTGGCATGGGAAGCGTCTTCCGATCTGAGCGGTAAGGCTTTGCTGGAGCAAGTGGCGGAAGGCAAGCTTGATTATACCCTGGCGGATTCCGCCACCATCGGTTTGCTGCAGCGCATCCACCCCAAATTGGCGGTGGCGTTTGATGTCAGTGACGAAGAACCGGTAACCTGGTATTTGCCAAAGAAACACAGCGATAATCTGTCCGCCGCACTGCTGGATTTTTACAATGGACTGAACCAGGAAGGGACCCTTGTCCGGTTAGAGGAGAAATACCTCGGCCATGTGGGCAGTTTCGATTACGTGGACACCAAAACCTTTCTCTCCTCCATTGATGCGACCTTGCCGGCATTGCAATCCCTATTCCAACAGTATGCCACTGAAGTCGACTGGAAATTATTGGCGGCCATTTCTTACCAGGAGTCCCATTGGGATCCTCAGGCCGTCTCTCCCACCGGGGTACGCGGCCTGATGATGCTGACCCGCGCCACGGCCGATAGCCTCGGGATCAACGATCGGGTTGATGCGGAACAGAGTATTCGCGGCGGTGCCCTGTATCTATCCCACATGATGCAAAGAGTGCCCGATACCATTCCGGAAGATGAGAAAATCTGGTTTGCGCTCACCGCCTATAATATGGGCTATGCCCATATGCTGGATGCCCGTGCGCTCACGGCCAAACAGCAGGGTAATCCCGACAGCTGGGTGGATGTGAAGCTCCGCCTGCCGATGCTCAGCCAGCCGCGTTATTACCAGCAGACCACCTACGGTTATGCACGCGGCCAGCAGGCGTATGATTATGTAGAGAATATCCGCCGCTACGAAATGAGCCTGGTGGGGTATTTACAGGAAAAAGAGAAAAAAACCGCGCTCCTGGCGGCGCAAAACATCCCTCAACCGCCAGCCTCATATCCGGTGGTGAGCAGCCAATTTTCCGGGCTGACGCCGGTTCCGTCCGGCACGGCGCCGGTCCTGGCCAAAGCCGCCCCTTAACGAAGGAAGGTCGGGTCAGAATACTAGATCGTAACGATATGACAAACCTGCCGTGAATCCATCCATGGCGGCTCGATCCGTGGGATTACGGCACTTATCATCCCTGGAGCCGCCCTTTAGGCCAACGCCTGACGGCGTTTTGGTCCTCGGTGCGGACGGTTTACTCTTCTGGCATCCCGTCCCGCCTCATTAATTCCGAGCAAGTTTATCAACAATCTGCAAACGGCGGGGTTTTCAGCGCCTGGCGCCGGGCTTTATGCTGCTCCCGGCGGTCGCGGAAAAAAGCGCTGAGCCGGCTTGAACACTCCTGCGCCAGTATCCCCGAGGTGATGTCCATAAGATGGTTCATCCCCGGATGGCGCAATATGTCGCACAGGGAACCCGCCGCGCCGGTCTTCTCATCCCGGGCGCCGAATACCAGGCGACCTACCCGGCCATGAATCATCGCGCCGGCGCACATGACGCACGGCTCCAGGGTGACATACAGGGTGGTGTCCACCAGCCGGTAGTTGCCCAGCGCCGTCCCGCCCTGCCGCAGCGCCATGATCTCCGCATGGGCGGTGGGATCGTTATGACCGATGGAACGGTTCCAACCTTCGCCAATCACCCGATCCCCCAACACCAGCACGGCGCCCACCGGCACCTCCCCCTCTGCCTCGGCACGGCCGGCAAGCCGCAAGGCATGGCGCATCCAGTATTCGTCCCCCTGTTCTGTGCTCATCATCGCCATCCCGTAAAAAATGCGTCGCGTAGTCCGTCGCGGAGTAAATAGCCGTCAATCCAACTGCTTTAAGTTCCCCTCGCGGGTGACGCGCCAGCGATACTCGCAAAAGTAAAGCAGCGGGCTGTCATGCAGGCTATCGCTGTAACCGCTGAATAATTTAAGCGGCGTGCCCAGTTCGCGCTCCAGCTGTGAAACCTTTTCATGTCCCAGACAGCGTAAGGTCAAAACCCAGCCGCCATGGAGCCGTTTCATCCGGCTGCCGATAAGACGGACCCGGGGTAAAAACAGCGCGTCGCTGTATACGCCGCGCACCAGGGGCTCAGGGGAACCGGTAATAAGCCAGACTTCGGTATCCTGGCTGTCCAGATACTCATTGAGCCTTTGCAGCACGATGGGGAATTCCGTGACGCGCCGGCGAAACCAGGCGATAAAGCGGTTTTGCAGCTCAAGCAGGCGTGCCTCGCTATGCCCGAAGGTGATGGACCATAAGAGCAGGCTCATCGGCCATCGGGCCGAACGCCCTTTTGACAGCAGGCCGATCGCCACGACGGGTAATACCGGCAGTACCAGGATAATATTCAGCGGCGAATGACAGAGTAAGTAACGCAAAAAACACCCGAACATATCTTGCCGGTGCAGGGTACCGTCCAAATCGAAAAAAATAATACGCGATGCTGCTGAGCGACTCAAAACACGTCCTCCGGCTCAAAAATCCTATGAAAAAAAAAGCGAATACAGGCTCAGTCTGGAGCATCCAGCGCCCGACGCAAATAGCCCTGGTGCCGTTCCAACGCCCGTTGCGCTCCGGCGGCATCCAGGCCGGTAAGTATCATCAGGATGGCCGGTTTGACTTCATAATGCGTTTGCGCAAGAGTGTTTTTCGCCACGGACATATCGGCACCCGTGGCGTCGGCGACAATTCGACATGCCCGATCCACCAGCTTGATATTGGTGGCTTTCACATCCACCATCAGATTTTGGTAGACTTTCCCCAGTTTTACCATCGCCCCGGTGGAAATCATGTTCAGCACCAGTTTTTGGGCGGTGCCGGATTTCATCCGGGTGGAACCGGTAAGCACTTCCGGTCCGACCACCGGGGAGATGGCAACCGCGGCTTCGCGGGCGATGGCAGAGCCGGGATTACAGGAAATCGCCGCCGTGGCGCAACCCAGCCGGCGCGCATAACGCAGCCCGCCGATCACGTAGGGCGTGCGCCCCGATGCCGCCAGCCCGATTACCATATCCGTCGGCGTAAGACGCAGCGCCTTTAAATCCTCTTCCGCCAGGGTCAAACTGTCTTCGGCCCCTTCCACCGCCTTAAGTAACGCGCCGGGACCGCCGGCAATCAGGCCGATGACCCGCTCCGGCGCCACGCCGAAGGTGGGAGGACATTCGGCTGCATCCAGCACCCCCAGGCGACCGCTGGTACCCGCCCCAATATAAATCAATCTGCCGCCGGCCATCAACGCCGCCGCCGCCAGATCCACCGTCGCCGCAATGGCCGGCAGCTCCCGCGCCACCGCCTCGGGCACTTTATGATCTTCTTGATTGAATAAGCGCACCATGTCCAGGGTGGTGAGATTGTCCAGCTCCATGGAGGCCGCATTGCGTGTTTCCGATACGAGAGTACCTAAATTCATCACATCACCGTTGAATATTTAATTCAAATAATGAACACTATTATTGAATATTTAATTCCCGCGGGCGAGTGTATTTGCCCACAGGGACGTGTTTACGATCTGGCAGCCTGTCTGGACCGGGCACTTCTTCTAAAAGCGCTAAGCGTTAGCCTTTTTCAGGCCAACAGCGGAACAAAGCCCGATCTCCAGGTCCGCCACAATTTGCATCAGCTTTCACATTTACCGGTGTACTGGGAACATTTATGAGCAGCCTGTTGCGCATCCGCCAGATTTATCACAGCCTATCGGCTAACGATCGCAAATTGGCGGATTATTTATTGGCCTCTACCGATGCCGCCAGACATCTCAGCTCGCAACAGGTGGCGGCACAGTCCGGTGTCAGCCAGTCCAGCGTGGTGAAATTCGCCCAGAAGCTGGGATACAAAGGGTTTACCGCCTTGAAGCTGGCTCTTAGTGACGCCCTCGCCACGGGTCATATGCCTTTGTCCGTCCCGGTGCATAACCAGATCCTCAGCGACGATCCCATAAAAACCGTCGGCGAGAAACTGCTGACGGAAAAGCTGGCTGCCCTGCGGGCGACATTGGACATCAATAGTGAGGACAAGCTCCAGGCTGGGGTGGCGCTGCTGAAAAACGCCGGCAGGATTGTTATTGTCGGCATCGGCGCATCGGGGCTGGTAGCCAGGGATTTCTCATACAAACTCATGAAGATCGGCATGACAGCGGTGGCCCAAACCGATATGCACGTTTTATTGGCCACCGTACAGGCGTTCAGTCCCCGGGATGTGTTGCTTGCCATCTCTTACAGCGGCGCCCGGCGCGAAATTAATCTGGCGGCCCAGGAAGCGCACCGGGTCGGCGCAGGGGTCATGGCCGTTACGAATTTCTCCCCAAACAGCCTGCAACAGCACGCCGATATCTCTTTATATACCGTTGCCGAAGAGAAAGCCCAGCACAGCGGCGCCATCTCTTCCACGGTGGCGCAGCTGTCGCTGACCGATTTGCTGTTTATGGCGTTGGTACAGCGGGATCTGGAGCATGCGCCGCAGCGCATTCGCCATAGCGAGGAACTGGTCAAAAAACTCAGCAGGTCCACGGAATAACCTTAACGGAGAACGTCACGCTGTTTATCTGGCCCCCTGTTTCGCGCCACGGATTATCTCTCCGTCGCCTTGTTGGCGTGCGGGGGGACAGATACCTCTGCAACGGCATCGATGGCCAATTTGATCGTCAAATGCTGCAGTGTCTGCTCCAGGGGACCGCGCGTTGGCCGGCCCGTTATATCCCTTTTCATCCGTGAACGCTCCATTTTAGCGATATCCATAATAAATTTAACCACGCTGTCGGCATTCCTGGTCATAATATCCGCCCGAAACATAGGATCATGAGAAATGGCTTGATTGATCATTTCTATGTTTATCATATTGTTTTTCTCCCAACCCAAGTGACTCCTGATCTGGGGCGCGATTTGACTGTAGTTAATCACATTGCCCTGGTCCAGCATAGTTTGCAGCGTGGAAACATGCTTTGCTGGCGGTAAATCCTTAATACTACTGGCGCTAAGATAATAAATATCGTCGGTATATTCGGCTAAATGGGTTACTTCATGCATCAGGGTTATGGCAAGATGTTCCTGCTTGTCCAAGCTCTGCACCAACCGGTCGGCCATAACAACCACACGATTGCGACCATCCCCCGGCACGCAAAATCCCAAGATTTCACCTTCAAGGGGCAGCAATCTATTTCCGGCAAAGGGGTCCGAGGGTGAGGCTAACGCTGATTGGTATACGCCAAGCGTATTCTTTTCCCTGACCGTGGACACGATAAGGACGTTTTTTACCACATCCCTCTTGAGATTGATGGCCGCGTCTATAATTCCTCGAAACCTGTTGACCGCCAATCCGACAATAAAAGGGGCTTTCACCATTAAAGCGCTTGAAAAATAATTATCAATCATCATTCTTTCCAGGGCGTTCGTTTTAGCACGCTCTAAAAAATTACTGACCTGCCCTATTTCATCAAAAACGTTGCCAAACTGGACGCTGACCGACAGTTGCGCGCCGGCGAGGTAGGGATGTCTTTTACTCAAGGCGGTTTCAACTGTGCCGGTCACCTGAACGGTTTTGATTTCGCCGAATACACGGGTGATCTCATCATCGATATGTGCGGAAACGTACCCGTCTACCAAGGGTGCTATCCTGCGCATCGGCATAAAGGAATTGAAGCTCGGCAGCGGGTGGTTGGGCACCGGTCGGCGCATAACCGACGAGGTGCTGGCGATCGGCTGCGCGCCGTTCATCGCCATAACCGTTTGCAAAGGCCGTCGCTGATAACGTATGGGATTGCCGAGCAATATCGCCTCCTGCGGCGGGATAACGGCAATATGGTGTTGGTGAAGGGTATACTTGTTACTCAGGACGCCGGTTTTTTCCGGGTTAAGCCGCAGGTAAACCTCCTGGCCAAGGTATTTATCTCCACCTGGCTTGATAAACGCCACCCGCGTTTTGGCGCCGTCTATGGTAATGGTCTTGTCGGGAATGAACTCCAGCGGCAATTTTTTCATAGGTTGACCGGTGCCCATTCTGCGCAAGGCATCCTTGATGCCGGGAATCAGCTCCTGCAAATAATTCCCTAACCGCGATGATTGAGAGAGGACTGTACTGCCCAATACGGATGGCAGGCGGCTCAGCAACGGGTCCGCGGCATGTACCGCCATCTTCGCCAGCGGGGCAGCCTGTCCGCGGCCCAGCAGTTTCAGCGCCGGCTTGACGCCCAGGCGCACGACTTTTTTTCCGCTTCGTAGCGTCATTTTGGCCCCGGCCTTGGCAATCGGCGTCAAAAAAACTAAAGCATCGGTGGTGCAGTAATAAAATTGCTCGCCTTTCTCCCCGCTGTCCGCCGAGGTTAAACATGAATATAAAGGCAGCATGGAGAGTAGGAATTCCCTCACCGATTCAACCGGGGTCATTGCATTACCATAGTTGTACAGCAGTTGGTATAAGGCGTTTTTATGATTTAGCGCGAGGGTATTGATAAGCATTTCGTCGGCGGTTTCTCCCGCTGTGGGTTCAAGGTTCGGCCGCTGAGTTATTTCCAGGGAAAAACCGTTCACTACGCGTTGCCGGTCTTCCTTTGCCAGCAGGGCCTTATACCGGGCGATATCTGAATCTACCCGATCCAGTGAATAATGCTGCTGTTTTATCGCCAGGGCATAAAAACGCTTTTCGCCTTCCCGATCGGCGCAAACAAGATCGACATCGGCAGGATTAGGGATTATGGTCACCCGATCCGGGTCGTGGGACAATGCCGGCAACATCACATGGGCACGCGTCTGATGTTCTTTGATTAAAGCGAAGGTGGGCAGGGAAATATCGGCTGTATTGATAAATTCCAGTTCATCTTCCGGCAGCCGGCTTATTGCACTGGCGATTAGCAATAGGTCCGCGGTATGAAAGGCATCGGTAATGTCTTCGTTTTGCTTTTTGAACGTGTCATCCAGCCATTTTGTATGGTGATGCAGGTTAGCCTCCGCCAGTTGACGCCGGGTTTGGTATGCATCAAAGCGTTCAGAAAACCGAGCCAAGGGATTGATCTGCTCTTTGTCCCTGTCAGGGGCGTGAAAGAACCTTTCCAGCGCCGTTTCTTTAAGCAGGGAGGCATCCGTGCGCCCGTCCCGCTCTATCCCGTCGGCATTATCGGCGCTGAAATTCATAAGTGCGGGAACAAGAAAAAATCCGGACCAATGAGCAGGGGCAGCAGCGATCTTCACCTGCAGGTAGATCATCCGTCCCAGCGCGGCGGCGTCCCGGGCCGTGAGTGCCCGCGTATCGCTACCCGCCGCCAGGGCAAAAGATGCCCCGGCGTGCATATAGGCCCATTGGGGGTCTTCGATATGTCCATTATACAGCAGCGGTATTGCCAACAACGGGAGCACCGGCGCGACGATATGCCGCATGATATACCCCTTGACAACATTGCCGGCTTCGATGCGTTCACCGGCAAAAAACAGTTCAATAGCGCCATCAAGCCGGCTTTTGATAAATATAAGCCTGTTTTCCCCTGATTTTCGGCCATCTATAATCGTATTGGTGATAAAATCAACCATGCCGGCGCCAAATATATTCTCGCTAATCCAAGTATTGATAATCGGAGTGGTCATAGTCGCGGGCATCGTTTCCTGGGAATTGATACCATAACCGCCGGTAGCCGCCTGGATAAAAAGGGCAACTTCTTCCTCAGACAGGGTATTCCCCGCCAGGGCGTTTATGACTGATTTTACCAAAACAGCTCGTTGAGTATAATTAACATCTCTATGGTCATCACAGCCCTGCGCCACCAATTGAGCAACGTAGCGATTTTTATCATCTAAAACTTCATTGCTGCCTTTGTTATTACTGAATGAATTATCGTTGCCAAACCCGGCGGATAAGCGGTTCTCCGGCAACACGGCGGCGGAAGCAAGAGGGAATCGTATGGGGTCCTTTATATTAGTAATAAAATTATAAACCTTATTAAAGGCTCCTATCATGGTGGCGGATAGGGCGTTGAAATGGCTGGCAGGATGCCGAATAACCGCCAACGCGGCATCCCCCTGCCGGTTTCCATGCCGAGCATCAAATCCCTTAACATCAGCAATGGACAAAAAAGTCGCTGAAGCCAGTAATAGTTGCGCTTTTGCCGGTACGACAGGAATAAAGGCGAAGCTTGAATTGCTGATGTTTTCTTCATTTACGTTCCGCGCCAGTCTGAGAAGCATGCCGCCTGTTTTTTTCACCCGAGCTTCTTTTTGTATAAATGATACATTACTATCATTATTCTTATCGACGCGGTATTTACCCATATTATTAGTTTGACAGATTATTGGCGATAACGGCATAGAATCTCCTTAATAAGATCACAATGGTGGTAAACAAGCCTTCTCTTCAAGAGATATGAATCGGTCTTTTCAATCTGAGAGCAGATGGGAGCCGAAAGGATAACGGCTGTGTATGCATGTTAATGATTCCCGCCTGAACGGTAGCCATTGTCCTAACGAGAGTGCCGCCAGGTATGCGCATTACCAACCTGTGCGATATTCTTTAGTGCGCAAACCTCAAGGTCCCAATACTCTTCCAATTTGGCATAGGTAGGCCGGTCCATGACGATGGGCAAATTAAATAATTTTAGCGCTTCCCGGGTCTGTTTTTCATTGGGCAGATATTGATCTATGACATGGTTGAAAAGATCCGGCCCGGTGACATAGGATAAAGTAGAGGAAAATTGGGCGAAAGCAACTTCATCTTCGATAGGAGGTCTTTGCATATAGAGCTCTTTATGAGACATATATCGCTGATAGCTTTCCTCCAACATAGAGTCTAATGTCGGATTATTGGCATGGGTGCCCCAAATACTATTGGGATATTTTCCCTTCAAATTTAGTGCACTATGATAAACTGGCGTAGATAATATGAGACCGTTAGGGTTGGTTTTTAATTCAAATAAGCCGGGGGGAAGAAAAAGCGTATCGTCCGCATCCAGATATAACCCTCCCCGGCGATTAAGGAGATCCAACCGAAGGACATCGCAGGCGGAAGCAAAATTTGTTGCCCTGCCCCGATTGCCCTCAATGGCGGCAAGATAATGCTCATAATTTTTCGTTTGCGAGAAAACATGGTAATAATCCGTAAATTCTAAATTGATGACCACTACATCTTTTGCCAGTTCATTCAATCGCGCCATATTGCGAAAATAGACGTCGCTATTATCACTGGAGAGATAGAGTTTAAAATCGTAGGGGCGTGGAAATTCTTTTGCCTTAGCCGCATTATTTTGCAGATTTTTGATAATCTCCACTGGTATGTCATTTTTGCCTACCCAAATAGACGTAATTTTTCGCGGAATAGGCTTTTTAAAATCCGCCAATATTTTTATGGGGGAACTATTCCACGCCAAATCAATTCCTAACGCTTTGATACCATCATATTGCTCTTGAAACGTTGCTGAAGCCAGTGCCAAAGTATTTGATTTTTCCAGCTTGCCGGCAGGATTAAGCGAATAACTCTCCTGTGGAATATGTTCGATTATCGTATTGACCTTACTTTTATCCTGCCGCAGGTAAAACACATTACGTGAAAGATCGTATATCACAGAGGCGGATTTATCGTTTATCTTGGCGCGAATGACATTATTATCAGCAAACAATCCATGTTCGTTAAACTCCCACTGTTTTGCCTTAAAGGGATGGATCACATGAGAAAAGGATGAAGACTCCGGGCGAACGACAGAAGCGGCAGCATTCGACGAGCCGGAGGCGCTTGAATGGCCGGCGGCGCTTGGGGAATCGTCTCCCCATTTTTTCGCGGCCCGCGGCCCGCCTTTTCCGCCCAAGCCTTGATGGCGGATGATTTTTACCTTCGTGCTGAATTTAACCGGAATGGCCCTGAAATGATTTTTTTTGGTAAGGAACAGTTTGGGACCAAACAGGATGCCCGTTTCCAGGTTACTCATGGCATAGACCTCGCGACCGCGATATTTTTGATCATCCAGCAGTTGGACACCAATTCTTCTCCCTGTGCCTTTCTCAATGGCGAAGGACATAGCATTAAAACGCGCCGGTTGCTGCAATAACGACGGCGTATACGGTGTCCGTTCAAATAAGGCTTTTAATGTAGGCAGGTTTTTTCCCATATGTTTACTGACTGACGTAACCTGTCGGAAAGATTTTTTACCGACAAAATAAATAATTTCAAAGCCGGGATCTATGAAGCGGGCCGCTCCTTTAGCGAATGCTATCATTTCGTTGAGAGAGACGAGTTTCGACGCAGGCTGAAGAGAATGAAAGAAGAGGAGTTTAGCCGACCTGGCCGCTATCTCCTTCAAGGTATAGCGTGACGCCGCCATGGTAAGTGCACTTCGCCCCGCCGTATGCAGACCTTTAAAAAGCAGCGTGCTGCTTTTAGCCATCAGGTGGTTAATTTGACCTAGAACCGGCACCAGTGAAACAATGTCCACCGCGCAATCGAATATAGTCTCTTCCGCAGCATCTTCGGTGATACCATCAATACAGGAATAAAAAGGAACCAATGAAAGGAAAAAATCCTTCGCCACATGAACAAAATGCTTATCATACCCCGCGTCATACAGTTTACTCATCAATTGCGCGGCATGATCCGCAACCAAGGAGTCAATCAGCTGCTCAAAATCCTGAGAAGAACTTAAGAGATTTCTCGTTTTCAGCAAACAGACTGAAACTTTAGCGCTAGTCAATTTGAATGACGAATCATTTTCTAAGGGAGAGATATAGATTATCCGATAACCCTCTTTATTCCGGGATAATGCATATAAGACGTCCTGATTGAACCGGTTTACAGTAAATAACTCAGTATCAGGATCCATGACAATTTTTGCATTTTCAGCGGAAAAGACATAGGAATTAGGACTCTCCCGGAACCACCTCGTTTGGCAATACTTGAAACCAAACTTTGGATTGACAGAGGGTATAGAAGCCACGTATTTGTCAACAGTGACACCTCGCCAATAGCTATTGTTGGTATCAAAATAGGCACTCCAGGCGGAATTCAGTAAAAGACGTTCAACCACACTGAATTTTTCAGTGATAGCTTTGTTTTGCACAATAAAAACATTATCTATATCTGGTAATTCAACCTCACTTACCTGATCTGGATGAAAAAATAGCATGGTAGCGCTCGGTGCTCCGGCATCGCGGCCAAATTTGGAAATAGGTATGTATTTATTAGCAGATTGAGCCGCGGAAGAGAGGCAGGTGGGGGTAATTTTTATCAAATACTCACTTACGGAAACCTGGGGACAGAATGTATCTATGATCTCCCCAGCGAGTTTCGTTCGCGATTTATAATTTGCCATCGCGCCTGCTAGCTCATTAAAAGGATTATTAGCCTCAAGATAACGTTCTTTTTCCTTAAAATAATATTGCAAAGCATCATGTACAGCGGATGTATAAAATACAGTTTCTTGATAATCTCCTTTCTGTGATGCCATAAACCTCACCAAGGCGGGAAACTGATAAAACATGAGCCACTGCGGGGGAGCAATGCCCGCTTCAACCTGCAATTGAATAAACTCACCTAATTCGGCGGCTTCTTCACGGGTCAATGTATTGATGTCAATGCCGCTTTGCCGGGCAAAAATCAAACCAGCCTGCATTTCCCCCAGCTTAAAATCCATCATACTGATTTTATTGAACGGCGTTTCCTGCCAATATTCCAATACCGGTAGCTCAGGGATGATAGCCCTAGCCCATAATCGTTCCGTAAACAGTGCCTCATCCGCCGCTCCGTCCCACGTGGAAATATTAGCCGAAAAGTCCGCCAGAACATTGTTCAGGCGAGTCCCCAGTGATAATAATGATACGCTTTCAAGGTCTTGGTAGATTGATAAAAGTTCAGTGAAAAAATTTTCAAAAGTCTTTTTTAAAACATTGATATGGAGCCAGCGGCGAACGACCATGCCGGCGACGTTGTCTGGAATACTCTCCCCTTTACCGCCGCCATAATAAGCCACAGACTCTAATAACACTTTGGCTAATTTATGGATATTTTTCTCATCCAATGCAATATACGACACTACGCCCCGAACCAGGTAAGTAATGGGATTAATAATAGCGCTATCGTTTATAATATAATCGCGAAGAAAAACCGACATCGCCGCGTTTTGCCTGTCTACGGCGACTTTTCCATTCTCCTGGGGATAATAAAGAGCACCATGAGGCTCAATGACAAGGCTATGATTGGCCGCCGGCGCCGTAGTATCCGTGCCGGCACGCAACCGGCCGATACGGTCATGATGATTAATTCCATCAGCGGACCGCGCCCGCCGCGTCTGGTGGCTGATTGCCTTCTCTACCCAGGCTTTATGATCAACGTTGGCCGCCGCCGATAAGCTGCTTATTGGTGCTGGCGATATTTTCCCATTGCAAATAGAGCCCGTTATTTCTGACCACTGCGCCAGAGGTAACGGCAACTCGTTTTGTTCGGCGCGTATTTGTCTAAGGTAGCTGTGCGCTGGCCCGTCACCCGTGGCAGCATGTCCCCCTTGCCGGCCATGGCGGGCATACGCCTGCGTATCCGCCGCATTGGCCACCAGCAGCAGCACATGCAGCATCAGGTTTGCCCGGCAACGGGCAGCGGCATTCCCAGGATAAAGGGCTAACTGATTTAATCTTTCCGTTAACTGTCCATCGCCAAAATATTTATGAGTATTATTATGGTATATTCCTATATTTCGGCGATAAATAGCCTGTTCATTTAATTTCATTGCCGGCCCCATTAGGTAATAATATAAAACACAGTTATGTTATTTTTGTAATCATCATTACATCAATGGTTAAATATGCAGTGAAGCTCTATATAACTCAGCGGAATTTTATTTCTTTTAACATGATTAAGCAGGTGAGAATACTAAAATGGTCTTCATCAAGGTTATGATAAACCCGATATGCTGTATACCGTTTTCGATTTATCATTTAACGTTCGTCATATAATGTTGAATACGTTGGGAGGATTTTAACCGCGATTAAAGCGGCGGGGGAATAGTGCCCGGCAAAAGGCCATTATTGGTCTTTGCCCGGCTTTGTGGTAATGTGCGCGGGTGATGCGGTCGGACAACACGTCCCGGCCGTTAATGGGGCGCAAAAGTGATATGGCATTACTGATTACCAAGAAGTGCATCAACTGTGACATGTGCGAGCCAGAGTGTCCGAACCAGGCCATCAGCATGGGGCCGGATATTTATCAAATCGACCCGAACCGCTGCACTGAATGCGTAGGGCATTACGAGGCGCCCACCTGCCAGAAGGTGTGCCCCATCGATAACACTATCATTACGGACCCGGCGGTTGTCGAAAGCAACGAGCAGCTGTGGGAAAAATTTGTCGTGATGCACCACGGCGACCGGCTGTAGCGCTATCGACCGCAGTGCGATCCGCTGAAATACATGGCTTAATATTCGATTAAGACCGTGGCGCAGGCATAGTGGCGCTCATCCGTCAGCGTCACGTGGATTTGCGTTACCTTGAGGCTAGCCGCCAGTTCGGCGGCCTGAAGATGCAATGTCAAGCCGGGTTTGCCCAATACATCGTTGACGACTTCAAAGTGCGCAAACGCCAGGCCGTTGCGAATGCCGGTGCCGAACGCTTTCGCCGCTGCCTCTTTTACCGCAAAGCGTTTGGCCAGAAAACGGATGGGTTGTTTATGCCGCAGGTATTGCGCCCATTCGGCTTCGCTGAGGATACGACGGGCAAAACGGTCGCCGCTGCGTGCCACCACCGCTTCGATACGCTCTATTTCAACAATATCGGTGCCGATCCCCAGGATCGGCATCAGATACGCGCCTTAAGCATCAGCCGCTTCATTTCGGACACCGCCTCGGCCAAACCGCTCATTACCCCGCGGCCGATAATGGAATGACCAATATTCAATTCATGCATTTGCGGCAACGCGGCAATGGGCTGTACATTGTGATAGGTCAGGCCGTGCCCGGCATTCACCTTAAGCCCCTGAAGCTCTGCAAACACCGCCCCCTGGCGAATACGCTCGAATTCCGCCAGCCGGGCGGCTTCATCAACGGCATCGGCGTATGCGCCGGTATGGATTTCAATATAAGGCGCGCCCACCGCCGCCGCAGCAGCAATTTGTCCTTCATCCGGATCGATGAATAACGACACCTGAATGCCGGCCGCCGTTAACCGGGCCACAGCATCTTTCATTTTGGCAATCTGGCCGGCCACGTCCAGGCCGCCTTCGGTGGTCACCTCCTGGCGTTTTTCCGGCACCAGACAGCAAAAATGCGGCCGCAGTTCACAGGCGATACCGACCATTTCGTTGGTGACCGCCATTTCCAGGTTCATCCGGGTCTGGATGGTCTGGCGCAACAAACGGACATCGCGGTCGGTAATATGACGGCGATCTTCGCGCAAATGAACGGTGATGCCGTCCGCTCCCGCCTGCTCGGCGATAAAGGCCGCCTGTACCGGGTCGGGATAAATCGTGCCCCGCGCGTTGCGCAAAGTAGCAATGTGATCAATATTCACGCCTAACAGCAAACCAGACATAACTTTCCTCTGTACTCAGTCTACCCTTATCAGTCTGCCCTTATCAGTCTACATCTCTCTGTTGAGACATAGAGCGGGGGACTTATCCCGGCACCGGACCGGCCACAGCCAGTTTAACTGGATGGACCATCGTCGGGCAACGGCTTGGGCGGGATTTTATTTGCCATGAACTGGCCGAAAAGTTCCCTGCTTTTTAATGGCTTACCGCCCAGATAGGGTTTAAGCGCCATGCGAGTGAACCGTTTGGCGGCGCGCAGGGTCTCCATATTGGGAAAATCGCCGGTGGCCAACGCCTGTAGTTCGCGCCCGGTAAAGCTGTAGTGATCAATGACGACGCTGGCGATAAATCCCTTCTCTTCCCGGAAACGGTAAGTCATATCATCGTCCACCGGCAAGCCGGTGGCGGCGCAATGCAGGAAATCCACGCCGTAACCCAAGTGGTGAAGCAGCGCCAGCTCAAATCGTCTGAGGGTTGGCTCGGGGGATCCGGTAGCGGCCGCCAGGGATTGCAGGCATTGCAGATAATCGAAGAACAGGGAGGAGTAGTCGGTGCCATAGGACATCACCCGGGACAGCAGCTCATTGGCGTATAACCCGCTGTAGAGCATCAGGCCTGTTAGCGGTAACCCCAGGGAAACGGGTTCGGCGTTGCGAAGGGTTTTGACTTCGCCGCGCCCGCTCCAGCGGATTAGCAGCGGTGTGAAGGGTTGAAGCACCCCTTTCAGAGCGGAACGGCGTGAGCGCGCGCCTTTGGCAAGGATCCGCACCCGTCCGTCGTTTTCAGTAAAAAAATCCAATAGCAGGCTGGTTTCGCTATAAGGTCGTCCATGCAGGACAAACGCGCGCTGCCAGCCTTCCATCGGCAATCCCCTCAGAGATCTTCGCCGTAACCCAGACTGCGCAGGGCCCGTTCATCATCGGCCCAGCCGGATTTCACCTTGACCCACAGCTCAAGATGCACCTTGTTTTCAAACATGGTTTCCATGTCCTGGCGGGCTTCGATACCGATGGTTTTGATCTTGCTGCCTTTGTTGCCGATGACCATTTTTTTCTGGCCTTCGCGCTCCACCAGAATCAGTCCGTGAATATCAAAACCGCCCCGTTCGTTGGTGACGAAACTCTCGATTTCCACGGTGACCGAATAAGGCAGTTCTTCGCCGAGGTAGCGCATCAGTTTTTCACGGATAATTTCCGAGGCCATGAAACGCTGGGAGCGGTCGGTAATGTACTCCTCAGGGAACTGATGGACGCCTTCGGGCAGGCACTTGCGCACAATGGAAGCCAGGGTGTCGACATTCATGCCGGTTTCGGCGCAGATAGGCACCACATCATGGAAATTCAGCTGTTGGCTAAGGAAATTCATATGGGGCAACAGCCGGCTTTTGTCAGTGACGTTATCCACTTTATTGATGGCCAGCACCACCGGACAATGAACGTCACGCAATTTGTTCACCACCATCTCGTCGTCATCGGTCCAGTGGGTACCTTCCACCACAAAAATAACCAGCTCCACATCCCCCATGGAGCTGCTGGCGGCACGGTTCATCAAACGGTTGATGGCGCGTTTTTCTTCAATGTGCAGCCCCGGGGTATCGACATAAATCGCCTGATACGGCCCCTCGGTATGAATGCCCATGATGCGGTGACGGGTGGTCTGCGGTTTTCGCGAGGTAATAGAAACCTTCTGGCCCAGGAACTGGTTCAGCAGGGTGGACTTGCCCACGTTAGGGCGTCCGACGATGGCCACAAATCCACAATAGGTGATATCTTCGCTCATTCAAGCTCCAGCTCTTTCAGCGCCTGCTCGGCGGCTGATTGTTCGGCTTTACGGCGGCTGGATCCGTTACCCACCACGGGTTCCGACAAGCCGCTGACATGGCAGTGAATAGTAAATTCCTGATCATGCGCCTCGCCACGAACCTGAACCACCAGATAAGTAGGTAACGGCAAATGACGCCCCTGCAAATACTCCTGCAGACGGGTCTTTGGGTCCTTTTGCTTATCGCCGGGACTGATTTCCTCCAGGCGGCTGTGATACCAGTTGAGGATCAGGCGCTCGATATTTTCAATATCGCTATCGAGAAAAATCCCGCCGATCAGCGCTTCCACGGTATCCGCGAGAATAGATTCACGACGAAACCCGCCGCTTTTCAATTCTCCCGGCCCCAGGCGCAGGCACTCCCCCAGTTCGAACTCGCGCGCCATTTCCGCCAGGGTATTGCCCCGCACCAGCGTCGCGCGCATCCGGCTCATATCACCCTCGTCAACCCGGGGGAAACGGAGATAGAGCGCATTGGCGATGACAAAACTTAATATGGAGTCACCGAGAAATTCCAGCCGTTCATTATGTTTGCTGCTGGCGCTTCGGTGTGTCAGAGCCTGTAACAAGAGCTCGTGCTGTTGAAAAGTGTAGCCCAGTTTCTTCTGGAGCCTATTAATTAAGATGGGGTTCATGCGTTACCAATAACTCAACCATGCGTCAAATAACTACAGCATACGGAACAGGTCTGCTTGAGCCAGGCCATGCCAAAACTGTTTCGTTTGCAGTGGCTCCCGAGCCGGGAGCCAGTCTTTAGTGCCATTATACCCTTCACTTTCAAGCTGCGGCTGTGTAGGCCGCAACTCGAGGTCTATTAGGTATATTCTACAACGGGTGGCGCAATAATGCTTCGCTTAAAAAGAGATTTGATTAATGAATACCGCCGATACGCCTTAAACGAACGCCGGTAGGCCATTTACCTTCTTGTTTTTCAAAACTCATCCAAATCGCCGTCGCCTTGCCCACCAGATTTCTTTCCGGTACAAAACCCCAATAACGGCTATCGGCGCTATCATCGCGATTATCGCCCATCATGAAATACTGCCCGTCTGGCACTACCCATTCCATCCGCTGCTGATAATAGAGATTCATCTGATCCTGCTGTCCCGGCACCGTCAGGATGCGATGGGACACATCCCCCAAGGTCTCGATGCGCTGCGCCAGACGGATTCCGTCATCCACCGACTGGTCCGGCGCCACTTCCAAAAAGCCGGAAGAGGACTCGCCGCTGCCGGTGGAATCAAAGGTCTGGACAAAATCACTGGGGGACATTTCGCTATAGGTCACCGGCAGTGCGCTGGTGCAAGTAGGGCTACTGCCGCACCCCGGATGCACCGTCACGGTTTTTGACAGCGGATCGTAACTGACGCGGTCGCCGGGCAGGCCTACCACACGTTTGATATAGTCAAGCGTAGGGTCCAGGGGGTATTTGAAAACCACCACATCGCCGCGCTGCGGATGGCCGGTGGGAATCAGCGTGGTCTGGGTAATGGGGTTTTTGATGCCGTAAGCGAATTTTTCCACCAGGATAAAATCGCCTACCAATAACGTCGGCATCATTGAGCCCGACGGAATTTGAAACGGTTCATAAATAAAAGAACGAACTACGAATACCACCAGCAATACCGGAAAAATCGATGCGCAGGTTTCAATCCAGCCGGGTTGACCGGCTTTTTTCGGCACGGCTTTACCAGTGACCGGAACGCCCGCGTCAAGCGTGGTTTGCGCTTGTTTTATCCGGCGTGCCGGTGCCAGTTTAAATCGATCCACGCACCAGATAATACCTGTTATCAAGGTCGCTATTGCCAGGATCAAGGCAAACATATTCGCCATGCTAACTCCTCAAACTCATTTGCTGTCTTTGCCGACGTGCAGAATAGCCAAAAATGCTTCCTGCGGCAGCTCCACGTTACCAACCTGCTTCATGCGCTTCTTGCCTTCTTTTTGTTTTTGCAGCAATTTTTTCTTACGGCTGACATCGCCGCCGTAACATTTCGCCAGTACGTTTTTACGCAATTGCTTAATAGTTGAACGGGCAATAATGTGGTTGCCGATAGCTGCCTGAATGGCGATATCGAACTGCTGCCGGGGAATTAATTCTTGCATTTTCTCCACGATTTCGCGCCCGCGACGCTGTGAATTGTCACGATGGGTAATCAACGCCAGGGCGTCTACCCGTTCGCCGTTAATGAGGATATCCACCCGAACCATATCGGAGGTTTGAAAACGTTTGAAACCGTAATCCAGCGAAGCATAGCCGCGGGAGGTGGATTTCAGCCGATCGAAGAAGTCCAGCACCACTTCCGACATAGGGATGTCGTAGGTCAACGCCACCTGAGTGCCGTGGTAGACCATATTGGTCTGCATGCCGCGTTTTTCGATACAAAGGGTGATGACATTGCCGAGGAATTCCTGCGGCAATAGCATATGGCATTCCGCGATGGGTTCGCGCAATTCCAGAATATTGTTCAGGGGCGGCAGTTTGGACGGACTGTCCACGAACTGGGTCTGGTTATCCGTGGTCACCACTTCATAGATAACCGTCGGCGCGGTGGTGATAAGCTCCAGGTCGTATTCCCGCTCCAGACGCTCCTGAATGATTTCCATGTGCAGTAAGCCCAGGAAACCACAGCGGAAGCCAAAACCCAGGGCGGTGGAGCTCTCCGGCTCATAAAACAGCGAAGCATCGTTCAGGCTCAGTTTGCCCAGGGCGTCGCGAAAGGCTTCATAATCGTCGGAACTGATGGTGAACATACCGGCATAGACCTGTGGCTTCACCTTTTTGAAACCCGGCAGGGCCTTTTGCGCCGGCTGGCGCATCAGGGTCAGGGTGTCGCCCACCGGCGCCCCCAGGATATCCTTGATGGCGCAGACCAGCCAGCCCACCTCGCCGCAGTTCAGAATGTCCTTATCCACCCGCTTCGGCGTGAAGATGCCCAGCCGGTCGGCGTTATAACTCGCCCCGGTGCTCATGACCTTGATTTTATCGCCTTTGCGCAGCGTACCGTTTTTTAGCCGGATAAGCGACACCACGCCAAGATAGTTATCAAACCACGAATCGATGATCAACGCCTGCAGCGGCCCCTCGGGATCGCCCTGGGGCGGCGGGATGTCGCGCACCAGGCGTTCCAGCACCTCGGGAACACCCTCGCCGGTCTTGGCCGAACAGCGCACCGCGTCGGTGGCGTCGATGCCGACGATATCTTCGATTTCCTGCGCCACACGATCGGGATCGGCGGCTGGCAAGTCAATCTTGTTCAGGACCGGCACCACTTCCAGATTCATTTCCATGGCGGTATAACAGTTGGCCAGCGTTTGCGCTTCCACCCCCTGCCCCGCGTCAACCACCAACAATGCCCCTTCGCAGGCAGCCAGGGAGCGCGATACTTCGTAGGAGAAGTCCACATGGCCGGGGGTATCGATAAAATTCAGTTGATAGATTTCACCGTCATTGGCTTTGTAATCCAGCGTTACGCTCTGAGCCTTGATGGTAATGCCGCGCTCCCGCTCCAAATCCATGGAATCAAGAACCTGGGCTTCCATTTCACGCTCGGCCAAACCACCGCAGGTCTGGATCAGGCGATCGGAGAGTGTCGACTTACCGTGGTCGATATGGGCGATTATTGAAAAGTTTCTTATATGCTTCATTTATATGAATTTTTCTCTAATTTTAACGCTAAAAAGTAGTTCAATGGAAACGGGGATGGACATCGTAACAACACTACCCGTAAAAACATCGTCGCATCTTACACTGAAAGCGGAAACCAAGAAAGGCAGCCGAGGAAGATACCACGTGGGTCCCGGCACCGGATTATTTCCATACACTTGTCCGCACGCCGCTTCCACAGCTAGCCGCTTCCCGGCGAACCGGTCGGGAGGATGAAAATCGCTTTGACGTGAAGGGAAAGGGTACGATACAGGCCGACAAAGGCAGACCATTGACAGAGGGGAAACAGTCCGGAAACGTGAAAATACCGTCCAGACAACGGCCCGTTAACGGGCAACCGGGCCAGCGGCGGCCCGTCACAAACTACTCTTTTTCCCGACGGAACGAGAGGGAGGCCGGCGGCAGGGCGATTTGCAAAATCACGGGTTGATATTCACGCTGATTGCCGATGCGTTGGGCCAGAAAACGCGCCAGCAGCATACCGGCGGCACCGCCGAACAAACCACCCAGCGCGGCGGCGATATCGGTATGGAACAGGCCCTGCAAAATGGACGCGCAGCCAATTAAGCCAACCAGGGGCAGCATATACACCAGCAAAGCCGAACGGATCAGGCTGCTTTCGGTAATGCCCACTTCCACCCGTTGACCGGGCACCAAGGGATGCTTGCTTTCCACATGCAGCTGGTGCGACGAATCGGCCCCCATTTTATTAAGGATGCTGGTGCCGCAACTGCTGCGGGAATGGCAGCTGCCGCAACCCGAGCTTTGCTCGCAGCGCAGTTGCGCAATACCTTGCTGCCAGGAGATAACCGTTGCCCATTCTTTGATCATGGTTGCGCCTTAAAGACCACGCTGTCGGCGATACGTTTTGCAGTTGCCGGAGGCAATTCACCGACCACGGTGATTTCTTTATTGTTGCGAATATCGGTATAGACCGTGCGCCGACCGGTGCGGATATACCGCTCCGTATTGCTGTCGGTGGACGGGTTGATATTCACCGAGAAACTGAACAATCCGTCGGAATACAACCTCGCTTCAATGGGCACATTGATGCCCGGCAGCGTACGTCGGCTGCGAGAGACTTCGGCAACCCCCGCCGGCAGCCAGTTGGTATTCCAATCGAACTCCACTTTTTCCGAAACCGGCACCGTCAGCAACGGAGGTAAATTCACTTTTTGCAAACCCTGCATCATGGCCATGACCTGCGGATCCACGACAAATGAAATCACCCGAAATTGTTCCAGCGCCTCACCGTCACGATCCAGCAAATCGGCGCGTAAAGGCAGTTTTGTTTCAGAGTCGATCCACACTACATAACCAAACCGGGTGCCATCCCGTGCCACTATGCGCACTACGTCGCATAAGCGATCAGAGACTCGCGTCCGCCCTACGGGAATAAAATCGTAGAACTGCGCCAGACGCCCAAAGTCAGCGTAAACGATAGAAGGGAGAGAATCAACGATATGATCGCCGGAGAGTGTAAAGGGTTCGAGGCCGGGTTCAAAATAACTAATTTCGTCGCCGCGCTGAAGAATTTCGAGACGGGGGCCGTCCATCTGCAGCAGTTGCGCAAAAGGGCGTTTTTCAAACAGGGCATGGCGAAAACGTAATGAATCCACACCCTGCTTGCTGACGCTGACATAAGCAAATTCATAACTTAATGATTTGCTTGCCTGACTCATTTGCTGTAACAACACCCCGGGGGCGGTAATTTGGGCTGTTGCCCCAGCGGGAGCGGGAGCAGAAGCCTCGGCCGGGGCGTTTGTCGCATAGAGCAAGCCACTTGTCATTAAACAAACAGCACACCAAAATTGCTTCATTACTGAGGCTGCATTCCTAATGACTGTGTTCCCGGGACCTGAACCGCAGCTTGCTGGGTTTCATGCTGGTCGAATTGCAACTGCGTTGAATGCACCCGACGCTGCAATTCGAAATCCTGCAATATAGCATTGATGCGTTTACGCTGTTCCTGTACCTGCTGCTGCTGCGTGCCGGTATCGGCAACCGCACCGCCAGAAGGAACCCCCAGGCTGACCGGCGACGCCTGGCCCATCATGGGCAGGGTGTTGAATACCGGCGATTCGGGCTGCGCGTCGTTGTTATTGATTGGCTGGTTGTAATGCTGCACGCCGACGATAACCGCCAGCGACACGCAGGCCGCCAAACCGATTTGGGTCACATGGGCAACCCAGGGGCTCGCCTTGCGCCAGAACGGCAGCTTGTGCCAGGTTTCAGGCTGCGGCTGCGACTCTTTTACCGAAACAGGTACCAGGCGTACCGGTTCGCGGGCAATAGCAGCGGCAACGCGGTCGGCGATATCAATATGAAGGGTTTCACCAATATCCCCGCGCATTGTGTCACGGATCAGATGATACCTTTGCCAGCTTTGTTGTAACGAGTCATCCTTGGATAACGCGTTAATCAGTTCATTATCGAATAGCTCGCCATCCATAAGAGCCGAAAGCTTTTCATTACGCATGCGTGGGCACCTTCTCCTGCCGCCATCGTTATCGCTGAATCAGCGGTTGAATTTTATTATCAATAGCTTCGCGCGCACGGAAGATACGCGATCTCACCGTTCCCACGGGGCAATCCATGATGGACGCTATCTCTTCATAGCTCAACCCATCCAGTTCCCGAAGCGTAATGGCCATACGTAAATCTTCGGGAAGCCCCTCGATAGTGCGAAACACTATCTGTCGCAATTCTTCAGACAACATTAAATTCTCAGGGTTCGATATTTCTTTCAATGCGCCGGCACTTTCGTAATTTTCGGCATCATTGGCATCCACATCACTTGCCGGCGGACGCCGCCCCTGAGCAACCAGATAATTTTTCGCCGTGTTTACGGCGATACGATACAACCATGTATAAAAAGCGCTGTCCCCGCGGAATGAGTCCAGGGCGCGATAGGCCTTAATAAACGATTCCTGGGCCACATCCGGTACGTCCCCTTGAGGAACATAACGCGACACCAGACTCGCCACTTTATGCTGGTAACGAACGACCAGTAAATTGAACGCTTTTTGGTCGCCTTTCTGAACCCGTTCAACCAGCACCTGATCCGTTAACTGCTCGCTCATCCGAGGTAAATTCTCCCCAAATTTATCTCCACGCGAAAAAATAGTACCGCCAGCCACTAAACCAATAACACGAGCAAGCTCCCGCTTGGAGTTTATGCTAACCATGAAGTTCCGTCCCACCTCTATTTTTTGTATTCAATGGGAGACGGCTATCGGTGCACCGGCTCTCGGGCCGGGTGTCAGTCAGACTATCATGAAAAAAAGTTTTTTAGTGTTAGATTCCTGAAATCACTCGACCAGATCATAAAATCCGGCCCGGCACCGTATCAACAGCGCAGGTTACCCGGTATTGCGGCCACTGTCAGTAAAGAAGAGAAAATTGTCATGGGTAAAATATCAGCAATTAGCGGTTTAGCCCTAAATCATTGAGTGCTAACATCGGAAAACTGTAATTTCTATATTGGTAACCACCATCCAAATGCAACCTTCAACTGAACATGTAACCGATGTACTGGTCATTGGCAGCGGTGCGGCCGGTCTTTCCCTGGCTTTGCGCCTGGCCGGACATTGTCAGGTCATGGTACTGAGCAAAGGACCGCTCAGCGAAGGATCCACCTATTATGCCCAGGGCGGGATCGCCGCGGTATTTGATGAAACCGACACTATCGATTCCCATGTGGAAGATACGCTTATCGCCGGTGCCGGGCTATGCGATCGCGAAGCGGTGGAGTTTATCGCCGGCAACGCCCGTCACTGTGTCCAATGGTTGATCGATCAGGGCGTATTGTTCGATACCGAAACCACCGCCGGCACCAAGGAGCATTATCATCTGACCCGCGAGGGCGGCCATAGCCATCGCCGGATTTTGCATGCGGCGGACGCCACCGGCAAGGAAGTGGAAACCACCCTGGTGGAAAAAGCGGCAAACCATCCGAATATCCACATCATGGAGCGTTGTAACGCCGTGGACCTGATAAGCTCCAATAAAATCGGGCTGACCGGTACCCGGCGTGTGGTAGGGGCCTATATCTGGAATCGTGAAGCGGAACGGGTGGAAACCTGCCGGGCGAAAACCGTGGTGCTGGCCACCGGCGGCTCGTCAAAAGTCTACCAGTACACCACCAACCCCGATATCTCCTCCGGCGACGGTATCGCCATGGCCTGGCGCGCCGGGTGCCGGGTGGCCAATCTGGAATTCAATCAATTCCATCCCACCTGCCTGTTCCATCCGCAGGCGCGTAATTTCCTGCTGACCGAAGCCCTGCGCGGCGAAGGAGCGCTGCTCAAGCGTCCCGACGGCTCGCGTTTCATGCCCGATTTCGACGAACGGGCCGAGCTGGCGCCGCGGGATATCGTGGCCCGGGCCATCGACCACGAGATGAAACGCCTCGGCGCCGATTGCATGTACCTCGATATCAGCCATAAACCGGCGGAATTTATCCAGCATCATTTTCCGATGATTTATCAAAAGCTGCTTACCCTTGATATCGATTTAACCAAAGAACCCATTCCCATCGTACCGGCGGCGCATTATACCTGCGGCGGCGTGATGGTGGATCAGCGGGGACGCACCGATCTGGACGGGCTATACGCCATTGGCGAAGTGAGTTATACCGGCCTGCACGGGGCAAACCGGCTGGCCTCCAACTCATTGCTGGAGTGCCTGGTGTATGGCTGGTCCGCCTCGGAGGATATCCTTACGCGCCTGCCCACCGTCAAGCAAGCAAAACAGTTGCCCCCCTGGGATGAAAGCCGCGTCAGCAACTCGGACGAGGAAGTGGTCCTTCAGCATAACTGGCACGAGCTGCGCCTGTTTATGTGGGATTATGTGGGTATCGTGCGCACCACCAAACGGCTGGAGCGAGCCTTGCACCGCATCAATTTGCTGCAGCGGGAAATAGACGAGTATTACTCCAATTTCCGCATTTCCAATAATTTGCTTGAGGTGCGTAACCTGATACAGGTTGCCGAACTGATCGTGAAAAGCGCCATGTTACGCAAAGAGAGCCGGGGCCTGCATTACACCCTCGACTATCCGGATATGCAGGAAAACCCGCAGCCCACCATTCTGCACCCCTGATAAAAATCCTGCCTCCTGAAACCGGCCGGTGTCGCTCAGCCGTGCCGGTTTTGGGAAAAGACCCGCTCTCATCATGGCGCCGGTCTGGAAGTTTTACTCCAAGGCCACTTCTTGCCGTGCAAGCATGGGACCTTCCGGAAAATTTACTTCATCGGTAGATAGCCTAACCTCATAACCCGAGCGTTATTACCCAAGATAGAAATCCGCGGTCAGGGCGCGGTACGCCGCCGAATAGGCGCGATCCCCATCCCGCAGCGTAAGTGCCGAATAACAGGTTTCCCCCTCCGTCGGTGATAATCCCAGCAAAATCCGATGCGGGGATTTGCCCGGGTTATCGGCCACCTCGGTGCGATAGCGCACAAACCACCGCTGCCGGCGGGCCTGGAATATCAGCTGCTCGCCGATACTCAGGGGCAATACCAGCATGAACAGACCCTCCGGCCTCAGCAATCTGCGGGCGGCATCCAGCAAATGTTCATGGGTCAGGGTGGTGGTGGAGCGGGCACGATCCCTGCCGATATCCCGGCAGGGGATGCCCACCGGAAAATAGGGAGGATTGCTGACAATCAGTTCATAACGTTCCGTGGAGCTCAGGGCATAGGTGAGAATATTGTCGTGAATCACCCGCGTCCGATCTCCCCAGGGACTCAGTGCGCAGTTTTCGGCCGCCTGGGCCGCAGCCGCATCGTCCAGTTCCAGGGCGTCGATAATCACCCCCTCACCGGTGCGCTGGGCCAGCATCAGGGCGATGAGACCACAGCCGGTACCGATATCCAATATTCGCCGCGGGGAGGGACAGAGCGGCGCCCACGCCCCCAGCAGCACGCCGTCGGTGCCTACCTTCATGGCGCAGCGATCGTGGGCGGCAAAAAAATGTTTAAAGGTAAAGCCATCCCGACGTAACAGGGCTTTTTGACCTGGCGATTCCATCATTATTAGGCTCCCGGCGAACAATCGGGTTACTTTATGTCAAACAGGCCCGGGGTGGAAATAACCATCCATGCGGAAACAGATGAAGATTGGTCGGGATCCGTCTATAATCTGCGCCCCAACCAGAGGTAGACCATGACTGTAACTCAATTCACCGAACTCGATCTACATGAAAGCCTGCTCGCCGCCTTGCAAGATAAAGGCTATGAGCGCCCTACCGCCATTCAGGCCGAGGCGATCCCGCCGGCCATGGAGGGACGCGACGTGTTGGGTTCGGCGCCTACCGGAACCGGTAAAACCGCTGCCTACCTGCTGCCGGTGCTGCAACATCTGCTGGATTTTCCCCGCAGAAAATCCGGGCCGCCGCGGGTGTTGATTGTCACGCCCACCCGCGAACTGGCCATGCAGGTAGCGGAACAAGCCAAGGAACTGGCGGCCCATACCCAGATTGACGTCGCCACCATCACCGGCGGCGTGGCGTATATGAATCATATGGAAGTCTTCAGCGAAAATCAGGATATCGTCGTGGCCACCACCGGCCGGCTGCTGCAGTACATCACAGAAGAGAATTTCGACTGCCGCGCGGTGGAAACGCTGATTCTGGATGAAGCGGACCGGATGCTGGAAATGGGATTTGCCCATGACGTGGAGGTGATTGCCGCTGAAACCCGCTGGCGCAAGCAGACGCTGCTGTTTTCCGCCACATTGGAAGGCAATGCGGTGAAGGATTTTGCCGAACGCCTGCTTAACGATCCGGTGGAAATCGATGCCGCTTCCTCCCGGCGCGAACGCAAAAAAATCGTCCAGTGGTATTATCGCGCCGACGATCTCAAGCATAAAACCGCCCTGCTCTGCCACTTGCTAAAACAGCCCGACGTGACAAAAACCATTGTTTTTGTCCGCAAGCGCGAACGCGTTCATGAACTGGTGGGCTGGCTGCATGAAGCGGGCATCGCCTCCTGCTATCTGGAAGGGGAAATGGTGCAGGCCAAACGCAACGAAGCCATAAAACGCATGAGCGACGGGCGCATGTCGGTTCTGGTGGCCACCGACATCGCGGCGCGCGGGCTGGATATAGACGATGTCAGCCACGTGATCAATTTCGACCTGCCCACCACCGCCGACGTGTATTTACACCGCATCGGCCGCACAGCCAGGGCGGGCAAAAAAGGGACCGCGATTTCCCTGATTGAAGCTCATGATCATCTGCTGTTGGGCAAGATAAGCCGCTATCTGAACGAACCGTTAAAAGCACGGATTGTGGATGAACTGCGTCCCGCCACCCGGGCTCCGTCGCCAAAAGTCACCGGCAAGCCATCGAAAAAAGTTCTGGCGAAGCGGAAAGAGAAAAAACAGCAGGGCCAGGTGAAAGATAAGGTCAAGGTGCGTCTGCGTGATAAAAGAAATATCGGCAAGCGCAGGGCGGGAAAACCGGTTGATACCCAGCCGGAATCGGCTGCAAAACCGATTGATGAATAATGCATCGCACCCTTAACGAAGCCACCCGATGAGGTGGCTTTTTTGTATGTTGATGCTTCTTTTTTAGAGGTTTGATGCAATCGGAATGGGAATGATTGCATTTATGATACTTAACTAAAATTTCTATTTTTGATTATATTATATAAAAATTAATTTTCTCAATATTTCAATTAGTTATCTGACAAATGATTTGCAACGGGTTTTGTTCAAAATAGTTACAGCGGATCAATTCTCCTTTTTGATGCAAACCTCCTTTCGAGATTTATAATTTTTTATCCATTGATTTTAATGGTTATTTTTAAAAACATTCAAAGCGTTCCCATTGAAAAAGGGAGCCTAGGCTCCCTTAATGCACGACACAAACCATTACATGGCAGAAGTGAAAGTACGGGTGATAACGTCGCGCTGTTGTTCAGCCGTCAACGAATTAAAACGCACAGCATAACCGGAGACGCGAATGGTCAATTGAGGATATTTATCCGGATTGGCGATGGCGTCTTCCAACGTTTCACGGGTTAACACATTCACATTCAAATGTTGTCCGCCTTCAACGCGCACGACTTCTTTTTGCTCAATGGGGATCTGGCGATATTCAATATTGCCCAGTTCGCTTAACGCCACGACCTGGTCGTTAGCATAACCGGCAACAGCACACAGGCAGCGGGCCTGTTCCACGCTGTTGTCCAGCAGCCAGAAAGAATTAACCAATGCTTTATTGTCAGCCTGGGTAATTTGAGTTCCGATAATCATAAATGCCTCCATGGTGTGGCTTACAAAATTTTCAAGTCATGTCCATATTGCATGTTTTGCGTTTGTGGACATTTGGTAAAACCAATTCGTCTGTCCGATTATATACCAGCCAATTGAGTGGCTTTCTTTGATCCAAATCAATTTTTGCCGCAATAACTTATTCACCAAAAAGACATGTTTTTGTTTTATATCAATTTTAAGACTAAACTCCAATCACGGTTTTTAAAATTTATTTGAAATAATACAATTTAATTTGCCATGCATCTCATTCACAGAAAGCGTTTCGCCGGCGGTCGATACCCGGTAAGCTACCGGTTAAGTCATTTTCCAACATGGAGCGTACTCTCTATGACGCAGAGCCCGACCTGGCGGGATACCCTCGCCGAAGAAAAAACCAAACCCTACTTCCGGCAAACCCTGGCTTATGTCGCGCAGGAACGGGCGGAGGGAAAAACCATTTACCCGCCGCAACCTGACGTATTCAATGCATTTCGTTATACAGAGCTGTCGGCGGTGAAAGTCGTCATTCTCGGGCAGGATCCCTACCACGGGCCCAATCAGGCACATGGCCTCTCGTTTTCCGTCCGGCCGGGCGTGCCCGCACCGCCTTCCCTGGTGAATATTTATAAAGAACTCAGCGCGGACATTCCCGGTTTTACCACGCCGAACCACGGTTGCCTGCAGAGCTGGGCCGGGCAAGGCGTGCTGTTGCTCAATACCGTATTGACCGTGGAAGCGGGAAAAGCCCATTCCCACGCCAGCCTGGGCTGGGAAACGTTCACCGATAAAGTCATAGAAGTGCTGAATGAGTGCCGCGAGGGAGTGGTTTTCCTGCTTTGGGGTTCTCATGCGCAAAAGAAAGGCGGCATTATCGATCCTCGCCGCCATTGTGTCCTTAAAGCCCCCCATCCCTCGCCGCTGTCGGCCCATCGGGGTTTCTTGGGCTGTAAGCATTTTTCCCAGGCCAATGGGTTTCTCACGCAGCAAGGTCAGGAGCCCATTGATTGGCAGCCGCACTTGCCGTCTCAATGATCCGTGCCGCGAAACGCAGCGACGGCATTGAGGGACGAGAATTTTACCCTTTAGATCTAACCACAGGCATAACTATATACATAATTACAGGCGTAGCTAACCCCGCCAAGGCTGACGACTCGCCAACCGGCAGGGAAAAAATCGATGATAATGTTACGTGAAATGGCTTTTTATACTGGCGGATGCCCTCAGCCGCGGGCCTTGGACACCGCCACCATGGCCGGACGCAGCAGGCGCCCGTTAAGGGTATAGCCCTTTTGCATGACCATCATGACCTGGTTAGGCTCATGCTCATCGGATTCCAGCATGGTCATGGCCTGATGCACCGCGGGGTTGAAAGGAACATGTGTATCCTCCACCACCTCGATACCGAATTTACGCACCGCGTCCAGCAGGGATTTCAACGTCAATTCGATGCCTTCGATAAGCGGGGTCAGTTCGCTGTTGGATTTATCGGCCGTATCCAACCCACGCTCAAGGTTATCAATGACCGGCAACAGTTCACCGGCGAATTTTTCCAAAGCGAATTTATGGGCTTTTTCAACATCCAGTTCGGCACGGCGACGCACATTTTCCATTTCCGCTTTGGCTCGTAGCATGCTATCGCGTTCCCGTTGTTGTAACTCATCCAGCCTGGCCTGCAAAACAGCGATTTGCTCATCGCGCGGATCCACGACTTCTGCCGTCTCGGGCACAGCTTCCGACTGTTGCTCTGGTTCCATATCCATTTCCGGTGAGACTTGCTCGTCAGGGGTCTTCTGTTCTTTACTACTCATCATGAGTTTCTCCGCGTTTTAGCCTTTTTAATCTTGCTACTCCGCTTATTATGGGGATGAATAGCGGGGATTCAAGGGATGTCGCATAATGTATACCCAATGGATTTCAAGTTGCAGCAAGGCGGCAAGCGAGAGAACCCCGATGAGCTTACTCCTGTAAGTGATTCGGGTGAACGAGTGAAGCCAACACGGCTGCAACTTGAAAGACAAAGGGTAAAGTCAGCACAACATGGCGAGGAAAAACAATAACATGAATACACCCTTTCAGAGCATCGGCATTGTCGGCCACCCGCGTCATCCAAACGCCCTGGCAACCCACGAAATGCTGTATCACTGGCTGATCGCGAAAGGACATGAGGTTATCGTCGAGCATCAAATCGCCCGGGATCTCAATCTGGAGGGCGCGGCCACCGGCAGCCTGGCGGATATCGGCCAACGGGCCGACCTGGCGGTGGTGGTGGGCGGGGACGGCAACATGCTTGGCGCGGCGCGCATCCTGGCCCGTTACGATACCAAAGTGATTGGCATAAATCGCGGCAACCTGGGGTTTCTCACCGATCTCGATCCGGATTCGGCCCTGCAGCAGCTGTCGGATGTGCTGGCGGGAGACTACCGCTGCGAACAGCGTTTCCTGCTGGAAGCGCAGGTTTGCCGCGACAACGAGTGCGGGCGGCTCAGCACCGCCATCAACGAAGTGGTGCTTCACCCCGGCAAAGTCGCGCATATGATTGAATTCGAGGTGTATATTGACGACAGTTTTGCTTTTTCGCAGCGATCCGACGGACTGATAATCGCCACTCCCACCGGTTCAACCGCCTATTCGCTTTCAGCCGGCGGCCCCATCCTCACTCCCCCGCTGGATGCCATCGTACTGGTGCCGATGTTTCCCCACACCCTTTCGTCCCGTCCGCTGGTGATCAACGGCAGCAGCACCATCCGGCTGAAATTTTCCCAAATCAGCAGCGAACTAGAAATCAGCTGCGACAGCCAGATAGCCCTGCCCATCCAGGAAGGGGAAGAGATTTTCATCCGCCGCAGCGATTATCATCTCGACCTGGTGCATCCGCTTGATTACAACTATTTCAATACGCTGAGCACCAAACTGGGCTGGTCGAAAAAATTATTTTAAAAAGAGTCCACTACCACTTTACTGTATAAAAAACCAGTTTATACTGTGCTTAACTCCAGCTATGTTGTTTTGTACAGGAATATCGCCATGCTGTCTCAACTGACCATCGCTAATTTTGCCATAGTGCGTGAATTAACCATCGATTTTCAAGCGGGAATGAGCGTGATAACCGGTGAAACCGGGGCGGGCAAGTCCATTGCCATCGATGCTCTCGGCCTTTGCCTCGGCAGTCGTTCGGACGCCGCCATGGTAAGGCCCGGCGCGCTCAGAGCGGATATCTGCGCCCGGTTCGCTCTCGGCGATACTCCCCTGGCCGCCTTATGGCTGGCCGACAATGAGCTGGACAATGGCAATGAATGTCTTTTGCGTCGTGTTGTGGGCCAGGACGGGCGGTCACGCGGCTTTATCAACGGCGTATCGGTGCCGCTGTCGCAGCTGCGCGATCTGGGCCATCACCTGATACAAATCCACGGACAGCATGCTCATCAACTGTTAATGCGGCAGGATCATCAAAAGCACCTGCTGGATGCCTACGCCGATGAGAAAGCGCTGCACCAGACCATGGCCGCGTCTTACCGGCAATGGCATCAAAGCTGCCTGGAGCTTGCCGCGTCCCGAAAGAACGCCGCCGACCGCGCGGCCAGGCAAGAACTGCTGCAGTATCAGTTGAAGGAACTCAACGAGTTTATGCCGGTGCCCGATGAATATGAGCAAATGGATATTGAATACAAGCGCCTCTCCAACAGCGGCCAATTGATTACCACCACCCGTCAGGCCCTGGATATCCTGAGCGAAGGTGAAGATCAAAACCTGCTCGGCTTATTGAACGGCGTCAAGCAGAGGGTGGGGGAACTTACCGGTATGGACGCCGCCCTTTCCCCCGTCATGGAATTATTGGAAGAAGCAACCATCCAGCTCACCGAGGCCAGCGATGAGCTGCGCCACTACGGTGATAATCTGGATTTGGATCCGGCACGGCTGTTTGAGCTTGAGCAGCGGCTGTCGCGCCAGACGAACCTGGCGCGCAAGCATCATGTCGCCCCGGAAGAGTTGCCGCAGCTTCATCAACGCCTGCTGCAGGAACAGGAATCAAGCGAACAGCAGGATATAGAGGCTCAGGGATTGTCGGAGGCGGTGGAACGATTTCATGAACAGGCGCTGCACACCGCCCGCCAGCTTCACGAGAAGCGGCTGGAGCATGCTGACGAACTTGGCGAACTGATTACCCGCAGCATCCGTGAATTATCGTTGCCCCATGGGAAATTATTTATCGCCACCCATTTTGATGAAGAACAGCTCAGCGTCGACGGTGGGGATCGCATCGAATTCCTGGTGACCACCAACCCTGGACAACCGCTACAACCTCTGGCAAAAGTGGCCTCCGGCGGCGAGTTGTCCCGTATCGCCCTGGCAATCCAGGTCATTACCGCCCGTAAGATGGATACCCCGGCCTTGATATTTGATGAAGTTGATGTCGGCATCAGTGGCCCCACGGCGGCGATTGTGGGTAAAATGCTGCGTCAGTTGGGTGAGTCCACCCAGGTGATGTGCGTTACCCATTTACCGCAGGTAGCCGGCTCGGGTCATCATCACTTTTTTGTCAGCAAAAATACCGATGGCAATGAGACCGAAACACAGATGCTCGCGCTGAATAAAAAAGCCCGTCTGCAAGAGCTGGCGCGTCTGTTGGGCGGTAGCGAAGTGACTAAAAATACGCTGGCAAATGCTAAAGAACTGCTCGCAGCATAGAAAAGCTCAACTTTTTTACGTTCCCGCGGTCATAGATGGGCCTTCTAGAGGTTCCCAATGTCGGCAAGGTCTATTATCATCGGCATCCTATGCCCAAAAGGAATGTGATTATTATGAGCTGTAAGACGTTGACTGCCGCTGCCGTCGTTCTTCTGATGTTAACCGCCGGTTGCTCTACGCTGGAAAGATTGGTTTATCGTCCCGATATCAACCAGGGAAATTATCTGACAGCAGCTGACGTGGCGAAACTTCATACCGGCATGACCAAGCAACAAGTGGCTTATACGTTAGGCACGCCAATGCTACATGACCCGTTTGGCACCAATACCTGGTTTTATGTGTTCCGCCGTCAGCCCGGCCATGAACCAGTGACCCAGCAAACCCTTACCTTGACGTTCGATAATAGCGGTACCTTGACCCACATCGACAACCGGGCGGCGCTGAATACCCCCAGCTCCTAACGATAAGAGCTTAAACGGCAAAAGGCCTAACGGTAAGCGTCTCAGCGGTGAGAACCTTAACAGCAGAGCCAACATGGCGGTAGCCAGGAATACTATAGGGCGGCTGGAGTTTATGCCGCCGGAAAGGGTGGTATTAGAACAAGAAGACGGACATACCGCTCCGTCTTACTTTTTGGTGCGCTCCGCACGCTGACGTCGCAACTCTTTCGGATCCATCAATAACGGACGGTATATCTCCACCCGATCGCCGTCATTCAAAATATCCTCAAGCGCGGCGGACCGGCTGAAAATGCCCACCTTGTTTTTGTCCAGATCGATTTCGGTTCTCAGGGCCAGGATACCTGAAGCATCAATGGCCTGTTTAAGCGTGCTGCCCGCGGGCAGGGTGAGCGGGTAGAGATATTGCCGCTCCGGCAAGGCGTAGACCACCTCCACCCGGATATCAGGCACTGTAGACCTCTTTCGCCCGCAGGCTAAACGCCTGCACCATGCTATTAGCCATCTCCTTGAAGATATGGCCGAATGCCAGTTCGACTAATTTATTCTTGAATTCAAAACTGAGTTCAAACTCGACTTTACAGGCTTCGGGACTTAAGGTGGTAAACCGCCAGCCACCGGCAAACGTGCGAAACGGTCCCGACACCAGACGCATGACGATGCTTTCGTTATCGGTGATAACGTTGCGGGTAACAAACGTTTTGCTGATGCCTGCTTTAGACACATCCATCTCGGCGGTCAGTTCGTTACCTTCTTTCCCCAGCACTCTACTGCCGGTGCAGCCGGGTATGAATTCCGGATAAGCACTGATGTCATTCACCAGGGCAAACATTTGTTCCACGCTGTAAGGCACCAAGGCGGAACGACTAATATGAGGCATAAGGGTTCCTGTCATGTCGTTAACTTCTTAATATTATCATTTATCTGTCATGAGATAAAAAAACTGTTGTCGGTCGTTTATCGTCCTTTGCTCGAAAACCCAGCAGCCAAGCGATCAAAGCATTTAATTCCCGCCATAAAACTGTATAATATTTAGCATCATGACAAAGAAAAAAGCTCAAAAACCAGGCTCCGCCACCATTGCGCTGAACAAACGCGCCCGACATGAATACTTCATTGAGGAAGAGTTCGAAGCAGGACTCTCGTTGCAGGGATGGGAAGTCAAATCGCTGCGTGCTGGCAAAGCCAACATCAGTGACAGCTACGTGCTGCTTAAAGACGGCGAAGCCTTTCTTTTTGGCGCCACTTTTCAGCCGTTGGCGGTGGCCTCCACCCATGTGGTGTGCGATCCCACCCGTACCCGCAAGCTGTTGCTTAACCAACGGGAACTTTCCACTCTGTTCGGACGGGTCAACCGCGAAGGCTATACCGTGGTGGCGCTTTCCCTTTATTGGAAGAACGCCTGGATCAAGGTGCGCATCGGTGTCGCCAAGGGTAAAAAAGAGTTCGATAAACGTACGGATATCAAAGAACGTGAATGGCAGGTAGATAAAGCGCGCATAATGAAGCACGCCAACCGTTAGGATTTGCCCCGCCATCGCGTTTTTGCTATAATGAAATTAACAACTTGGGGCTGATTCTGGATTCGACGGGATTTGTGAAACCCAAGGTGCATGCCGAGGTGAGGTAGGCCTCGTTAAACAGCCTCAAAAATATAATTGCAAACGATAACTCGTTCGAACCTGCTGCTTTAGCAGCTTAATCAGCTTAATAAACTGAAGGTCCCCTTTCTCCCCAGCCTCTGCTCTTAGGACGGGGATCAAGAGAGGTCAAACCCAAAAGAGCTCGCGTGGAGATCCTGCCTGGGGTTAAAGCGTTAAAACTAATCAGGCTAGTTTGTCAGTGGCGTGTCCGTCCGCAGCTGGCAGGTGAATGTAATGACTGGACTAAGCATGTAGTGCCGAGGACGTAATAATTTCGGACGGGGGTTCGAATCCCCCCAGCTCCACCAAATTCTGTTCTATAGAACGTCAAGTAAGTCCAAGAAGCCCGCATGGCGCAAGCCCTGCGGGTTTTTTTACGTCTGCGGGATAATATGGCGATCCTGTGGCTTCCACAACTTTTAGGTACCTTCTTAGGTACCCGAGAGGCAGGTACCCATCCAGCGGGTACCCTTGGACAGAACTCGATTTATCAGCGAAAGAATGGCATTTACCGGCCGAACGCATGAAAATGAACCGGGAGCATATAGTGCCGCTTTCTGCGCAGGCATTATCTATTCTGGAGATTATGAAGCCACTGAGCGGCCAGCGTGAATACGTTTTCCGCAGCCGCATAAAACCGAGGCAACCCATGAACAGCCAAACGGTGAATGCAGCGCTGAAACGCGCTGGTTTTGGTGGGGTCCTGGTATCCCATGGGCTGCGTTCAATCGCCAGCACCACGCTTAACGAACAAGGCTTTCCACCAGACGTTATCGAAGCCGCGCTGGCACATGTGGATAAAAACGAAGTACGCCGCGCCTACATTCGCAGTGATTACCTTGAACAACGACGCCCAATGATGCAATGGTGGGCCGAATTTGTGTCGACCGCGGATAGCGGAAGCGTGATGAGCGAAGGAATAAAAGGGTTAAGAGTTTTATAACCGATCAGTCTGACGTTGATCTCTACTATTCAATTATATGTTGCTCATTATTATGCGTCTAATCGGGAGTAAGATAAGGATTCCCGCGGTGTTATACCCCCTGGTGGAAATGGACTTTTCGAACTTCGAGTTAAAGGTAACGAAGGGATTGGACGTGTGTTCTTTTGCGCGGTAGTGGGATAGCGAATTGTGATGCTGCATAGCTTTATCAAGAAAACCCAAAAAACGCCGCGCAAAGAACTCAGCATCGCTGAAGCCAGATTGAGAGAGGTAAAAAATGAATGCTAAACGCATACCGCCAACCAAAACCCATGCCGAAATGGTCTCTGATTGGATGGAGCAACCGGAATTTAAGGCTGAATACGAAAAGCTGGACGGGGAATTCGCCCTGCCTGATGAGCTGTTGGCCGCACGCAAAAAAGCCGGCCTCACCCAAGCGCAAGTCGCTGAGCGAATGGGGACCAAAGCAACGGCGATTACACGGTTGGAAAGTGGTTTAGCCTCCGGTACACAAGGACCGTCTTATAACACGCTGAAAAAATATGCCGCTGCGGTAGGGAAAAAACTGCAAATCCGTTTTGTATAATTGCTCTTAGGGATTAGTCGTTGCTCAATCTGACTGTCGGCTAAGAGCGAAAGTACAGTTATCCTGATGCTTATGCAGCACGCTTATAGTATCTGTACGTTCCACTGCATATCTCCAGAAAAAATGAGAGCGATTAACTACTGACCTCTCGGACGATCAAACACCGGAATCGGTCAGTGTAGCCCTCACATGAGGAAGGCTCTGCGGATAATTTTGCTGAATAAACTCAATCATTTTTTCCCGCACGTGGCAGCGTAAATCCCAGGCAATGGGGGAATTCTGTGCAGTCATCAATAATCTGATAGTCATGGTTTTATCATTAGCATCGGTAACCTGGAGCACCTGAGTCTGTTGATCCCAGAGTTTTGTTTCACTGAGTACTTTTTCAAAATGCTTACGAAGAGGATCTAATGGCATGGAATAATCAAGGTAAAGAAAAACAGAGCCTAATATTTGTGCGTTATTACGCGTCCAGTTCTGGAAGGCATTTTCTGTAAAGTATGTAATGGGCAGGACCAGTCGACGCAGGTCCCAGATACGCACAACAACATAAGTCAGGTTTATCTCCTCAATCCAGCCCCATTCATTTTCAACGACCACAGCATCATCAATTTTTATAGGCTGCGTAAAGGCTATCTGAATTCCGGCAAACAGGTTGACAAGCGACTTCTGAAGGGCAAACCCGATTATTATTCCGGCAACCCCAGCACCGGCCAGGATTGTAGTGCCGAATTTTCGAACGCCAGGGAAACTGAGTAGAATCAGAGAAAGACAGAATGACACGAGTAGTACGATAGCGACCTTTTTTACATACATTATCTGAGTGCGAATTTTACGGGCACGAAGATTATTTGAAAGATTAATGTCATAGCGTATAAAAAGCATATCCTGCGCAACATGAGTCAATCGAATCAAAACGGAGCAAAATGATAATATAATAAATATATTAACGGTTGTTGTAATAAGAGCGACTGAGTCCGGGTGAATGTTAATATAATTAACCCCTACATTTATTAACAGTAAGGGAATGAAAAGAAACATTGATCCACGAAGATGTTTTTCTAATGATTTGAATAGCTTTCTGTCACGACTCTGCCAGTAGCGGATGAACCTGAGAAGTATAAATCGGGCCAGGAAACCCAATGCAAATGAGAGCGTGACAAGCAATACAGCAGGCACCCATGATGGAGCACCAGATAACTCACCGAATATCATTGGCATTTTTTTCCCTTATATTCAACCAACAACCTTTAGTTGTCAGAACAGTAATAAAAATTCAGTAACCGTTGTCTTCTCGGTTATCTGCAGATTAATGGTTAACGCACATGAGTTTATGAAAAATTTATTTACCTGACTTTCTTAACACAAAAAAACCTCGAAAAGAAACCGATATTTATGGCTGACACAAACGCAACTCACTGTAATTTATGATGAAGTTTAATTTACTCAGCCAGCCAGCAGGATGTCCGAGCTTAAACCGCACCGGTGTCATCTGCCCATACCGGGCGTTGCTCCTGGGGAAAACGCCGGTCACTTCCGTGCGCGGTAGGCCAAAAATGTCAGAAGTCAGTGGCAGCAACCGTGGGCAATACTGTGTATATAGACACATTGCGCCAGTCGCTTCAAGACAGGAATGCACAGCTTTTAGTATGAACTATACCTGCGTGGTAAACCGAAAATTGTTGCGTCGCCCAATGGCGCCCTGAAAGAGTCGCACGGCCAACCTGTGGCGGTGTTAACCAACGGCCATATCTCCGGTTACTACATTTCCCCTGAGACATGGGAAGCGATGGCCGACTACTTGGAAGATATCGAGCTCGGCAAAATCGCCCGTTCACGGATGAGAGGTAAACGCGTAAAGGTCGATCTGGATGAGCTATGAGTTAGAATTTGAAGAACACGCCCTTAAGGAATTCAAAAAGCTTGGAGCGCCGTTACGAGAACAGTTTAAATAGAAATTAAAAGAAATTTTGGTTGAGCCCCATATTCCAGCCAATCGGCTCACTGGCATGCTTGATTGCTATAAAATCAAGCTCAGGTCTGCCGGGTATCGGTTGGTGTACCAAGTAAACGATGACGAGGTGGTCGTGCTGGTTCTGGCCGTGGGCAGACGTGAACGTTCAGAGGTCTATAAAGCGATTAAGGCCAGGCTATAGCAAGGTGGCGCGGGCAAAAACGCCGAGCAAAAAATTACCTTGTTCATCTCATCACTTTTGCACCGATGGCGGCATGACCTGTTCCCCCAAAGATTTCATATCCATTTCCTTAGCTGATTTTTGGAAGGATGTTGTCGATATCACGCATTCGTGATCCAATTGCAGTCAGTAAAAGTCAACCAATACGTTGACTTTTCCTATAAAAAACATATCATTTTGAAAGGGAGCAGTTGAGCATTGTGTAAATTGTTAGGCAGGGATGATGACAGTATCAAAACAAAAATGCCCGAACCCAAGTAAGGCCGGGAAAGCGTACCCTGTAAGGTTGATTGACGATGCACGAAAAGAACTTTTCGCTCTAAATGCTGTAAACCGGGCCGCATTCGTCTCAACGCTGGATGACTTCGAACAGTATAGTCCCTCACATCCGATGGTAGATACTGAAAAGATTGAGGGTGACCTTTTTGAGCTCAAAACAGAGTCGTCCAGCCACTGGCTGCGAGGGTTCTATTTTCATTTCAAGGATGGGCTGTATGTTGTAACCCATCTTTTCGCCAAGAAAACCAACAAAACGCCAAAAGCCAATAGAGAACTGGGGACGGTCAGATACAAAGCATTTAGGGAAGCGATGAAGGAACAAGCGCCTCAAATGGAACAACAAAATCGGTAAACTCACCCTGACAGAGAATATTTTATGAGCAACAACATAAACATGACCCTGCATAGCTGGGACGATGTCCGCGCCGAATTGCTGCGTGATGAAGCGACGTCAGAGGCTCTGGAAGTAGTGTTGATGAGAAAGCAGCTTGTTGCCGCGATGGCCCAGAAACGTAAGCAAAATAAGATGACTCAGGCGATGATTGCAAATCGACTCGGCGTGAGTAAGCAGGCTATCAGTAAATTTGAAAGCGGTAATAGTTCACCCACACTCGACGTTGTATTCAGATATGCGGAAATTCTGGGTGTTGATCTTTTCAGTCAGCTCAAGCATGTCTTTGCCTAGCCTGGCAAATAGCTGACATCACCCTTTCGTCATTTTTCTTACACAGATGCGTTTTACAGTAGCGCTATCGATGATGAGAGAAAAATGATGAAACTGGTTAAATTAGCAGAAACCTGGATCGACCCAAGCGTGCGCATGCGCGAATGTAAAATTGGCCAACAGTGCGAGGTACTCGCTAACAGTGCGCTGGAACACAGTTCGCTGGGTGATTTCTCCTACATTGGCGAATACTGTACTGTTGCCGACGCGCAGATAGGTAAATTTGTCGCTATTGCCAATAATGTACGCATTGGCGCATCCAATCATCCGATGGCATGCCCGTCACAGCATCGCATCACTTATTGTCCGGAATACTATTCGGCCAATGCCGCGCGCGATCGCGACTTTTTTTCTCGCCGTCGCGGAGATAGCGTGATCGTCGGCAACGATGTCTGGATGGGTCATGGCGCGATTGTGCTGCCTGGCGTCACCATCGGCGATGGCGCGGTAGTGGCTGCCGGAGCGGTGGTCAGCAAAAATGTTGAGCCTTATATGATTGTAGGCGGCGTACCGGCAAAAACCATTCGTATGCGGTTCTCACCAGAGTTGGGGCGCCGGTTACAGCTGATCGCCTGGTGGGACTGGTCATTGGATACGATTATTGAACGCCTGGCCGATTTCCAGGATGAAAACGTTGAGGCATTTTGCGAGAAGTGGGGAAATCAGTGAATCGCCAGGGCGGTCCATTGCATAAGCGCTATTAACCCGAAGTGAGAACGACGCCGTTTAAACTAACGCAAGCATTCGAGCATTATATAAAAAAACGGGTAGAGACCGGACGGGGGATTCGCCTTGGTTGATAACCTTTTATCCAAATGTAAAAAAGCTGCCCTCAGCCAGGCGCTAGTCGTCGCCAGCCGCCATCACTCATCGGCTGTGCCGGGCAGCTGTTCGGCCTGATACCGCTGGCGATGTTCTCTCGGCGAGCACCCCAGGACCCGTCTGAATGCCTTGCCAAAAGCGCTTTCCGTTCCGTAGCCGATTGACCAGGCGATCTTGGAAACGGGGTCATCCGACATCTGCAGGCGATCGCTGGCAAGCAACATTCGCCAGTGCGTAAGATATTCCATTGAAGTCATTCCGACCCGTTCCTTGAACCGTTGGGCAAAGACGGTGCGTGACATGCCAACGTGATGAGCGAGTTCCTGTATTTTCCAGGGATGCCCCGGATCGTTGTGCATGCACGCTATCGCGGCCCTCATCTGCGGATCGGCGAGGGCAAAAAGCCAACCTACGCCCCTGGTCACCTCGCTTTGCAGGTACAGCCTAAGGGCCTGCACCAGCAAAATGTAAGCAAGCTGTTGCGCCACCAGCGATCCCCCCAACTGAGGATCGCGTAATTCATCCCTTAAGGATTCCAGCGACCATCGCATCACTTCTTTGCTCGACTCGCTGCGAATATGGACGATGGGAGGCAACGCGTTCAGCAGGATGTCGGAATGCCCGCCGGTCATGAGAAAGTGCCCGCCAAGAATGGAGCATCCCCCCACGGCGTCGGAAAAGAGCGGGACGTCCGGCCTGCGCGCGGCCATTTGCACGGTAAAGTTCACAGGGGGAGAAGACAGGTCCGTCGCCAGGCAAAACGGCCGGCCACGCGGAAGCAGGATAGAATCACCCTCCCCCATGAGTACCGGTTCGGTAACCCCTTCCATCGCCAGGAAACATGAACCCGCTACTACTGAGTAGCACTTCAAGCCCCGATGCATCGGGAATTGAATACAGGATTTTTCGTTCACCACAAAGCCCCCCGACACATAGGTCTTGAGCTTGAGCAGCGATAACACTTCTGAGAGTGGGTCCATTGAAATCCGTACGATCAAACCAGTAATACGAACTTAAAGAATACATCGTACGACTCCCTTTTGCTATCGTGAAAGCTATTGATAATGATGAAGCGCAAGCGTCCTTGGTTCAGATAATTCATCCACTCACATCAAAGGAACAGCTATGAAAATTTTCCTAACCGGCGCAACCGGGTTTATCGGCACCGCCCTGGTGCCCGAACTCATCAACGCGGGTCATCAGGTGCTGGGGCTGGCGCGATCGGATGCGGGGGCGAAACGGCTCGTCGCCGCCGGGGCGGAGGTGCATCGCGGCAGCCTGGAGGATCTAAACAGCCTGCGTCTCGGTGCAGCCGGCTCAGATGGGGTGATCCATTGCGCTTATGACCATGACTTCTCGAAGTTCGAGGAGAGCGGCAAAAAGGAAAGCCGGGCCATTGAGGCCCTGGGTACCGCGCTCATCGGCACGGCTCGCCCGTTGGTCATCACCTCGGTGACCGCTATGGGTGCGGCGGCGCCAGGTCAGATTGCCACGGAGGATTTTTATATTCCCAACCATCCGATCCCCCGTACCCCTACGGAAAATGCGGGAGCGGCTGTTGCCGACCGGGGCGTGAATGTGTCGGTGGTCCGCCTGCCGCAGATTCATAATAAGGTCAAGCAGGGCCTCATCACTCAGCTTATTGGCCTGGCTCGCGATAAAGGAGTTTCGGCTTATATCGGTGAGGGCGTCAATCGCTGGCCGGCGGCGCACCTTCTGGATGTTGCGCGTCTCTACAGGCTGGCGTTCGAAAAACATGAGCCGGGCAGCCGATATAACGCGGTTGCTGAGGAAGGCATACCCCTGCGCCAGATAGCGGAAGCGATTGGCAAAATCTTGCAGATCCCCGTGGTCAGCCTCTCTGTGGAAGAAGCCAAATCCCATTTCGGCTGGCTCGCCATGTTCGCCGGCATGGACATGCCTGCGTCAAGCCTGCTGACCCGGCAGCGCCTGGGGTGGCACCCCACCGGTCCGGGACTTCTCAGCGATCTTGAGCAGGATGCGCGTATGGATACGCAAGGTGGAAATTTTTAGTCATGGGTACTGTAGCCATTTATCTTTAGATATACTTGCCGGAAATAATTAATCAATTGGCATAGTTTATGGCTTTTATATTAGGTTTGCCGACTCCGTCGGATTATACGGCTCTTTCCACCTGGGTGGAGGATGCAACAACCTGTATGCGCTGGGCAGGGCCTAATCTACCGTTTCCGCTGGATGTGGAACATTTGCCACAGTTACTGAATGGACCCGAAGCGACCAGAACCAGCTATATACTGTACAATTCTGAGCGTCTAGGCGATCCCCTCGGATTTGGCCAGTTGGTACAAAAGGAATCCGGCATTAGCCATTTGGCCCGTATTATCATATCCCCGAAATACCGGGGTAATGGCCTTGGCCGGGTTCTTTGCCAACAGCTTATCGCCAAAGCAACCGCTGTCAGCAGAGTGCAGCAACTGACTCTCTATGTGTATCGGGATAATCAAAACGCCATGGGGTTATATCTGTCCCTTGGCTTTGCCGAGGCGGATAAACAACCTCGTTCAGACATGGTCCTCATGCAAAAAATACTGGAGTGTATGTGAAGGGCAAGGTGTAGAACAGGGGGTGGAATGAGCCTGTGACACACTGGGAGATCGGGTATACCCCAATTTTCTCGATCTGCCGCCGTGCCTGACGCCTTTGGTGAAGAATGTTATGGGTGCCGTCTGCCATGACCCTACAGGGTTGTCCAAAATCCGCCGATAAACGGTTTCATCTGTTGACAGTAACCTCAAGAAACAAATTTGCGGTCTTTTGCATAAAGTTTTCCAGACCCCGTCTTATCTCGCCAGACCAAGTTCGGGCCGTCGATCCTTACACCAACAAGCTATTGTTCTAATTCAACTTACCCCCCTTCCGCGATGCATTATTCTGCTCCCTCGACGTCGTATATTGTCGGCTAAACCGGCTTATACCCCCCCTGCCGCCACATTTGATTCTGCTCTACTATTTCAAGTGACCTGCCGCAAGCGCCTCGAAGCGGCAGGGTTCGTCTCGGTACCGAATGCCAAAGGTTTGCCGAAAAGTTAACCGCCCCCAGGGGCCTTTATAAAACCGTCTCTGAGGGCCGTTATCGATGTGGATCGTTAACATAGCGCTAAAGCGGCCATATACGTTTATCGTGATGGCAATCCTGATTTTATTGCTGACACCTTTTGTGCTGTTCACCACGCCGGTGGATGTGCTGCCCGAAGTCAATATACCCGTCATCAGCATTATCTGGAGCTACACCGGACTGTCGGCGCAGGATATGGCCAATCGCATCACCTCGGTAAATGAGCGGGGCCTGACCACCACGGTGAATAATGTTGAGCACGTGGAGTCGCAGTCTGTCGCCGGCATCGCCATTATCAAAGTATTCCTGCAACCTTCGGCCAATATACAAGAGGCCATCGCGGAAACGGTGGCGGTGGAACAGGCCCAGCTCCGGCAAATGCCGCCAGGCTCGACGCCGCCGCTTATCATCAGTTATTCCGCATCCAGCATTCCGGTGATTCAGCTGGGAATATCAAGCACCGCGGAGTCTGAGCAGCAGCTTAACGATGCGGCGCTCAATTTTCTGCGTCCGCAGCTGATTACCATTCCCGGCGCCTCCGTTCCTTATCCCTACGGCGGGAAGCAGCGCGTCATTTCCCTTGATCTGGACACGCGCGCCCTGCTTGAGAAGGGCTTGACGCCCACTGATGTCGTCAGCGCGGTCAACGCGCAAAACCTGATACTGCCCACCGGCACGGCCAAGATGGGGACAAAGGAATACACTGTCAACATGAATGGACAGCCCACCACGGTGGACGGTCTTAACAATATTCCTATCCGGACGCTTGGCGGCGCGACCATTTATCTCAGGGAAGTCGCCCATGTCCGGGACGGCTTTACGCCACAAACCAATATCGTCAGGCAAGACGGCCACCGCGGGATACTGGTGTCTGTGCTCAAAACCGGCAATACCTCCACGCTTTCAGTGGTCAACGCCTTGTATGGCATCTTGCCGGTGGCGAAGACCGTATTGCCGGCCGATCTCAAGATCACGCCGCTGTTCGATCAGTCGCTGTTCGTCAAAGCCTCCATCGGTGGCGTTGCCAGAGAGGCATTGATCGCCGCCGGCCTGACCGCATTAATGATCCTGCTGTTCCTTGGAAACTGGCGAAATACGCTGATCATTGCCGTATCCATACCCCTTTCCATTCTGACGTCGCTGATCGCGCTGCATGCCCTGGGGGAGACCATCAATATCATGACCCTCGGCGGTCTTGCCCTGGCGGTGGGGATTTTGGTGGACGATGCGACGGTGACCATCGAAAACATTGAGCGGCACCTGCATCTGGGCACGGAACTCCACGACGCCATACTGGACGGGGCCGGGGAGATTGCTATCCCCGCCCTGGTTTCCACGCTCTGTATCTGCATCGTGTTCGTCCCGATGTTCTTCTTGTCAGGGGTCGCCCGTTTTCTGTTTGTCCCTTTGGCGGAAGCCGTGGTCTTCGCCATGCTCGCTTCTTATGTGCTTTCCCGTACGTTGGTGCCCACCTTGGCGATGATGCTGCTGAAAAATGCGCACCGCGGCGAGGAGGAAAAAAAGCACGGCATTTTCCAACGGCTGTATAAACGATTTAATACCGGGTTCGAGCGCGTTCGCGCCGCCTATATCATGATCTTGAGTACGGTACTGGTTCGGCGACGTCTGTTTGGCAGTCTGTTCCTCGGTTTTTGTCTCTTATCCACCGGATTGACGTTCGCTCTCGGCGAAGATTTTTTCCCAACGGTGGATTCGGGGGATATTCGTCTGCATTTTCGCGCCCCCACCGGCACCCGAATTGAAGAAACCGCCAGGCTCGCGGATGACGTGGAAAAGGTCGTGCGCCAAATCATCCCCAAAAAAGAGCTGAATACCATTGTCGATAACCTCGGATTGCCCTATAGCGGCATTAACCTTTCTTACAGCAATGCGGGCACCATCGGCACCCTTGACGGGGAAGTTCAAATAGCCCTGAATGCCGACCATCACCCCACCGGCGTCTACATTGACCAATTGCGTCACCAGTTGCCCAAGCGCTTTCCCGGCGTGGAATTCTTCTTTCAGCCAGCGGATATCGTTACGCAGATATTGAATTTCGGCTCACCGGCGGCCATTGACATTCAGATATCCGGCACCAACCAATCAAAGAATTTTGACGCGGCGAGCAAGCTCTACAAGCAGATCCGTTTGATTCCCGGGACGGTGGACAGTCATATTCAGCAGCGGCCGGATGAACCGGTCATTAATCTGGAGATGGATCGTACCCGGCTGCAGCAGATCAACCTCACGCCGCAGAACGTGACGCAAAACGCGCTGCTGTCGCTGTCGGGCAGTTCGCAAACCTCCCCCGGATTTTGGTTCAATGACCAAAACGGCGTCGAATATCAGGTATCCGCCCAAACGCCTCAGTACGAAATATCCTCCCTGGATCAATTGATGCGCATCCCGGTATCGGCATCGGTTTCCGGGCCGTCGCAACTGCTGGCAAACCTGGTTCAGGCCTCCCCACAGCGTCAATTCGCCGAGGTATCGCACTATAACGTCCGCCCGGTCATCGATCTCTATGTGAGCGTGGAGCACACCGACCTGGGCACGGTGGCGAGTAAGGTCAATCAGTTGGTGGACAAGGCTCGTCCGTCTTTACCGCGTGGAAGCCAGATTTTCGTGCGGGGCCAGGTGGCCACCATGCACAGTTCCTATATCGGCCTCGGCATCGGCGTCGCGATGGCCATCGTTCTGGTGTATCTGTTGATTGTGGTGAACTTTCAATCCTGGGTCGACCCGCTCATCATCATCAGCGCATTGCCGGCGGCGCTGGCGGGGATCGCCTGGATGCTGTTTCTCACGCGCACGCATCTTAGCGTGCCGGCATTGACCGGGGCCATCATGACGATGGGCGTGGCGACAGCGAACAGTATTTTGCTGGTTGCGTTCGCCCGCGAACGTTTGGCGAGCGGGCTGAAGCCGCTTGCCGCGGCATTGGAAGCCGGCGCGACCCGTATTCGGCCGGTGCTGATGACGGCGCTGGCCATGATCATCGGCATGACGCCCATGGCGCTGGGTCTCGGGGAAGGCGCGGAGCAGAACGCGCCGCTGGGGCGCGCCGTGATAGGCGGCTTGCTGTTCGCCACGGTGTCCACGCTCTTTTTTGTGCCCATGACATTCGCCGCGATCCACATGCATCTGGAGAAACGCAGAGAACGTCACCAACCCACATCGATCCAGGATGACGCTGACCCGTCAGATTCCACCCATCCAGATAACAGCTGAAAAGGTCATAACCGATGGCAAAGAAAAACCATTCTTCGTTGATGCTTTCTCAGAGCGGTTCAGACGGCGAGGAGCATTTGCCCACGCGCGGTAAGGAGTGGCGGCACGCCAAGTTCACCGTGGCGGCCCTATTGATCATGCTGGCGCTGGGGGCGGCGGGAACCGTTTTGGCCAATCTGAGCGCGGATAGATCAATAAAGAAAACGACCCGCGAAAACGCCGTTGATTATGTGGAAGTGGTAACGCCCAAACAGTCCGCGGGCAACGGGAATACCTTGCTGCCCGGTACGCTGCGCGGCTACGTCGAGTCGCCCATTTATGCCAGGGCCACGGGCTATTTGCTGCATTGGTATGATGATATCGGTACTCACGTCAAGCAGGGACAGTTACTCGCGGAGCTTGACACGCCCGAGATTGACCAGGAACTGTTGCAAGCCGTGGCCCAGCGCGGCCAGATTAGTTCAAGCCTTGCGCTGGCGAAAAGTTCATACGATCGCTGGTCGGCGCTGCGTAAAAGGGATGCGGTATCGCAACAGGAGCTGGACGAAAGAAAGAGTACTTATCTGCAGGACGTATCGAACCTCGCGGCCGCCGACGCCAACGTCAAACGCCTGCGTCAGCTTGAATCTTTCAAGCGCATCGTTGCGCCGTTCGACGGTGTGATTACCCAGCGCAATGTCGATGTGGGCTCACTTATCGATGCCGGCAGCGCATCGGGCGCGGCGCTTTTTTCACTCACGCAGACCGACCCGCTGCGGGTCTATGTCCAACTGCCGCAGGCCTATTCTCAAAATGTGAAGGTGGGGCAGCAGGTGGACGTCACCTTGGCTGAACTGGCGGGGAAAACCTTTCAAGGCACCATTACCCATATCTCCGGCGCCATCGATGTGCCGACGCGATCGCTGCAGGTGGAAGTCAATTTGAGTAATCACGACAACCTGCTGCGGCCGGGAGCGTACGTGCAGGTTTCCGTGCCGGCCATTGCCCACGCCGCCATGCTGGTGCCGGAGAATACGCTGATTTTCAGGTCACAAGGCCCACAGCTGGCGACGGTGGATAACCGCGGTATCGTCCATTTGCGCACTATCCGGATAGCCCAGGATCTAGGACAAACCCTGGCGCTTGAAAGCGGGATAGATGCCCATGACAGGGTGATAATCAACCCCAGCGATTCCGTTGCGGACGGCGATCGCGTGCAAATCGCCCAGCCCGCCCCGGGGAAGAAGGAGGCGAAGTGAGAAGACAGACACCACGTCTCATGCCGTTCGTGCGCAGCTGTGTGGCGTTCTCCGCCGTCGGCCTGAGTGCCTGTACGGTGGGACCGGACTACCATCCTCCAGAAACGCAAGCGCCTGCGCAATGGAAAGACGCGTCGTTATGGCATGTGGGGCAGCCGTCTCACGCGGCGCTCTCCCTTACCTGGTGGCAAGACTTTAACGACCCGGTGCTCAATTCACTTGAAACACGGGGATTACAGGAAAACCAGACCCTCGCCAGCGTGTCGGCGCACTACGAGCAGGCAAGAGCCACGCTTGCCAATATATCGGCGCAACGTGTCCCTGAAGTGGATGCCGGCGCGACCGTTGAACGACTGAAAATCTCCCGGAATCGGCCCGTGACGTCCTATAGCACGGAAAACCAGTCGACAGTGCAAAACGAGGTGGCATTGGCACCCACCATTAATTACGACCTGGATCTGTTCGGCCGCATCCGACGTGAGATTCAAGGCGCCAAAGCCTCCGAAGAGCAGTCAAAAGATGATTTGGCCAACGCGCGGCTGGCGCTGACCACCGAGATCGCCACCGACTATTATGAGCTGCGGGAGCTGGATGCCGAGGCTGATGTGTTGAGTCGTTCGGTTGCATTGCAACAGCAGGCGTTGGGTTTTGTCAGCGCGGAACACGAACTCGGATCCGTCTCGGGTCTTGATCTCTTGCAACAGAAATCGCAGCTCGACGCCACGCGCGTCCAGGCGCAGTTGCTGGCAACACCCCGAGCGTCTTATGAAAATGCCCTCTCGACGCTTGTGGGCATGCCGGCCCCGAGTTTTACCATCGCCCCGAAGGTGATTGCCATGCAGGCGCCCGCCATCCCTCATGCTTTGCCGAGCGATCTGTTGCAACGACGCCCGGATGTTGCTTCCGCCGAACGAGCGATGGCCGCGGCCAATGCGCAAATCGGCGTGGCGCAGGCGGCGTATTTTCCCAGTGTTGCTCTTAATCCCACTATTGGCTATGAGAGTACCAACTTTGCCGACCTGCTTAGCGCGCCGAGCCTGATGTGGTCATTGGGCGCGGCATTTCAGCAGGTACTGTTCGATGGGGGAAGACGCGCCGCAAACGTGCGATATGCCAATGAAGGTTATCGGGGGACCCAGGCGAATTACCGTCAAACGGTATTGACCGCATTCCAACAGGCCCAGGATGCCATAACCGGCCTTGCAGCACTGGATCAAGCCGCCGGCCAATCACAGGAAGCGGTTGAAGATGCCAAGCATCTTTTATCGTTGGCGAGCGATCGCTATGCCGCGGGTCTGGCGACGCATTTGGACCTGATTACCGCCCAGCAATCGCTGTTGACCGCTGAACGCCAGGATGTGCAGATTCAGGGACAGCAAATGGAGATGTCCGTCTCGCTGGTGCGGGCGCTGGGGGGTGGCTGGGGTCCCCGCGAGGGATAAAACGCAGGTGTGCAAGGCCGGGGCGGTCTCATTTGACGATCCTTCCAGCTCGGCAATAACGTATCAACATAAAGTACGAAACTGCTGCCCGCTGATCGGGCAGCAGTGATAGGCAAGAATAACGCTACAGCCTTTACCAGTTCGGGCCCTTATGGCATCCATCATGCGGCCGCTGCGGTTTGTAAGGCGGCCATGGAAGCGGATAACATCCCGAAGGTGGATAATAAGGCGGCCGTGGCGGCGGATAGCATCCCGGGTTCGGCGGATTATACGGCGGACGGGGAGCCGGATAATAAGGCGGCCGTGGCGGCGGACAACATCCCGGGTTCGGCGGATTATACGGCGGACGGGGAGCCGGATAATAAGGCGGCCGTGGCGGCGGATAGCATCCCGGGTTCGGCGGATTATACGGCGGACGGGGAGCCGGATAATAAGGCGGCCGCGGCGGCGGACAACATCCCGGGTTCGGCGGATTATACGGCGGACGGGGAGCCGGATAATAAGGCGGACGCGGCGGCGGACAACATCCCGGGTTCGGCGGATTATACGGCGGACGGGGAGCCGGATAATAAGGCGGCCGTGGTGGTGGATAGCATCCCGGGTTCGGCGGATTATACGGCGGACGGGGAGCCGGATAATAAGGCGGACGCGGCGGCGGACAACATTCCGGGTTCGGCGGATTATACGGCGGACGAGGAGCCGGATAATAAGGCGGCCGTGGTGGATTACAAGGCTGTTGCAATCCGCTTAGCGTAGTAACATCCAATTTATTCGATCGTGAAATCCAATAGTCATTTGCTCCAATGGCATCTACATAAAAATAATAGGTCAACCCAGGATTCAAACCCGTAGCCAAAAAGGAGGATGTTTGAGTCTCCCCTACCAAAATAGGATGAGTATCATCATTATAGGGATCATTTTTTATAATCTGAAAATAAGAAATTAAAGGGTTATCTGCAACATCCCACTTTAAAAGAACGCTGTTTTTAGAGATATTTTCAGCCCGAAGATTGTAGGACCCCCCGGGAGCATTAGGAAACGGGTTATTGAATTCTGAAATGGAATTTGTCATAAAATTTCCTCTTTGAATCAGATAAATATAATTATCTCATACACATGTCAATTAATGATCCAATTAAAAAATACATATGGTAGTTTTTGTATAAAAATAAGCATTATCTGGCTGCTGCATTGTTCTAATAAAAAAATTTATTAATGCATCTAAAATACAATAAATTATGTCAGCCCGGCTTTTTTTTAGCATAACTATAAGTTAATGATTCAATGGCCGGAGCCACGTAATAGTTTGCTGAGACTACATCATACAGATATGCTTAGTACAATCTCCTATCATGAACTTCAATTTGAAATCTATAGGTACAGGGGAACTCTGTCAATTGCCGAATAAGACAGCTAAATGCTAAATATTAGATTGGAGGCGGCGAATTTCGGCCCGTTTAACGTTCTTCCAATACCCATTGCCCGTTCCCGGAACAGCACCAGCCCGGCCTTGACCCCGTAAAGATAAGCGGCAGCCCCACCAGGGTACCGTCCACCTGACACTCGGTAAAAGCGGCCTCAGGCTGGCCGCTCGCCATAACCTGTCCCCGAAGCCTTATACAGGGCTGTCTCCTGTTAAATCACGCAATTTCGTGTCTTTTCTTGCGGCTGGCCGGCCGTGGTTGCCGGCCCTAATGCTAACGTTCCCCCGAGCAGTCCTCTAGGACAAGCCCGCGCGGGGACAGGTCTTTTTTTACGTGAGAAGGGTGAGGATCATACCTTGACAGAATAATTCAGTTATTTTGAATGATTAGTGCAAAAAAATTTTCTGGACTAATTTATTAATGGGCGTTAATATTAGTTTATCGAAAGCGAAGAGCTTTCACCCTGATAACTGAATCATAGGATAGACATCATGAAAAAAACTATCGCAGCACTTGCACTTATCGCAGCCATCCTTGCACCGGCAGTCTCAATGGCGGCTCAAAACGATTACCAGGACTATGCCCACACTTATCCGGTAAGCCAAGGCAACGCACATCATGTTAACACCGCTGAATAAAAGCACGTTTAGTTAACTGATACAAAAAATTTCACCTACTCGCCCCTCCCTTTTAGCATAGCTAAGCGGGAGGGGCGTTTTTTTATAGCTTAACCAAGGTTTTCCCGGGCTTAAAAAAGTCTGACTTCCACTTTTTTTTCACTTGAATATCCTTCGCTTAACAGTTGAAACTTGTCAAAAGCTTCATGATTATTTTTTGCCAGCACGTGCATAGGCGAAATGGCGAAGCTCTGACTTAATGCCGCGCGAATAATCTCGCCCGCATCCGGGTCTTCCAACGACTGCGGGGTCACCACTTCCCCTTTCAGTAAAAATACAAAGCGTTGTTTGGCCATCATTATCTCCTGAGCAAGATTACTCGTTAAACAGTGCGGGACGTGACGGTGGTCACATGCATGCAAGCTGTCGCTTCGAAAGAGTAGATAGCAAAAAGCGATTTAAATATAATCACTTATTCGCTGCTTTCGATAACCAACCGGAATGGATACTCAACTATTGCGTGCCTTTGTCCTTTTGGCGGAGACACAGAATTACCGTGAGGCGTCACAACGGCTATTCATTACCCAGCCTGCGCTGTCTAAAAAGATCAAGCTGCTTGAAAGCGAGCTGGGGCTGACCCTTTTTGTCCGGGGAAGACACGGCGCCCAGTTGACCCATGCCGGCGAATCATTGCTGGATCAAGCACGGCAACTAGTGGAGGGGGCGGAAGCCCTGCAACATAATGCCCAGGATATGGCGAAAGGCACCAAAGGCAATCTTTCCATCGGGTTTGGAATTTCGGGCATCAAAATCGCCCCGGCATGGGTAGCGCGTTTTCGTCGGGCTTATCCGGATGTCATCGTCAGCCTTGAGGACATTTCGTCTGTCCAACAAACCGCCCAATTGTTATCCGGCAAACTGCAGTTGGCTTTTATACGCATGCCGGTGGAACCGCCGCTGATCGGGCTCAAACTCATTTCCGAATCACTGGTGCTGGCGGTAAAGAAAAAATCGGTACCGGCGAATGGATTAAATTCCCAGGATTACCGGTTCATTGCTTCACAGCCTTTTATTCAGCTGTCAGCGGAAAAAGGGCCAGGCTTGTACCGGCAAATAGAACAATTTCTGCAATTCAACCACATCGTTCCCAATATCGTACAACGAACGCGGGATCTTCAAACCCTGCTGGCATTGGTTGTGGCGGGCGTAGGTATCGCCATCGTGCCGGAAAGCACGGTATATATCGCACCCGAGGGTATAGACATGATCCCGCTGGAGGGCCCCTATGCCAGTTGGGATACGGGAATGTTTTGGAACCCTGCCCTGGCGGACCCGCTGAGAGATCTGTTTATCGGCATGGTGCATAATGAATAGTGCGGGTGTTTCGATCTAACCCTCAACGGTTGAACGCAGCAAGGTTAATAAATCCATTGAAACATTCCCCATATCCTCTCTCCCACAATCAGTTGACCATGTTGGTGGAAATTCTGTGATCGGTTTCACAGAATTAAAGGGTGGTAGCATAGTATGGTAGTATGGAAAGGTAATGAGGATCATTATCAGGTAGTAATTGGTTCAAGGGATACGGTGGAGAATGGGCCATTTATTGCTTATAAAAATCTTTGTCCGGCGTTGACGCATACCGGCAATCTTCATCACCTGTAGAATAGCATATACCGCGGTAATGACACGATCGCTGAATATATAAAAGAGGTTATTTTCGGGGCCATGCTGAGATTTATATCATATCCATAGTGTTTATAATAAGGTCAAGAGTATGGCACATGTAATGCCGTTGTTATGGGTTTTAGTGGGGATAGCGCTGCTGGTAATATTGATTGTCAAAGTCAAAATGCACACTATTTTGGCATTGATGATTTCGGCAATTTTTCTAGCATTCGCCGAAGGGATGCCCATCGATAAAATTGTTTCCACGATACAAATGGGGTTAAGCAGTATCTTAGGCACACTCACCCTGATTGTAATTTTCGGTGCCGTCATCGGTAAATTAATGACGGAATCAGGCGCATCGCAGCAAATTTCCGATACTATAATTAACCTGCTGGGCGTTCGCTACCTGCAATTTGCATTGTTGATCATCGGCACCATTTTTGGGATGGCGATGTTTTATGAGGTGGCTTTTTTAATTACCGCACCGCTGGTAATAAGCATCGCTAAAAAAGCCAATATTCCCTATATGAAACTGATTGTGCCCCTGGTGGCCGGCGCAACCATGGGTCACAGCATTTTCCCGCCACAGCCCGGGCCGATGGCATTAACCACCGCATTTCATGCCAATATTTCATTGGTCTATATCTTTGGTCTTATTGTCATCATCCCATCAATTATCTGTTCCGGCGTCATATTGACAAAATTCATTCCGGGTATCGATAAAATGCCGTTGGGCGACATTATGGCGCCCCCCGAGTTCAAACCTGCCAACGAACTGCCGGGCTTTGGTATCAGCATACTGGTGCCGTTGCTCCCCGCGATCCTGATGATTTTCTCGTCGATTATCCGACTGATGGTGGATAAAGACAGCGAGCTGTTTAAAGTTGCGGCCTTTCTCGGCAGTGCTGAAATCAGCATGCTGATTGCAGTGCTGGTGGGTATATTCGCCCTAGGCGTCTTAAGGGGAAAAAGCGGTCAGCAGATTACGGATACGTTGAGCGTTGCCATCTCCGGCGTGTCAAACGTGTTATTGGTGATAGCCGCCGGCGGCATCATGAAAGAAGTAATTATCAACACCGGTGTGGGCAACGCCATTGTCAGCATGGTGGGAAATATTCCGGTCTCTCCGCTTATTCTGGCATGGATTATTACCGTTATTATCCGCATCCTCACCGGGCAAGGCGCCGTAGCGGCCATCACCGCCGCAGGCATTGTGGCGCCCATGATTGATGCATTCCATGTCAATCCGGTATTGATGGTGATCGCCTGCGCCGTGGGCAGCAATACCATGACTTTGATGTATGACGGCGGGTTTCTTTTATTCCAGCAGTCGTTCAAAATTTCCATGAAGGACACCTTTAAAACTTGGGGATTATTGGAGCTGGTGAATTCCGTGGTGGGTTTGGCAATGGTGATGTTGCTGAGTTTGTTTGTTCACTGAATACCATTAAATCCGTAAGTTCTGAGTTCTGATTTCTAAACCATGAGCTCTGAAGCTCTGAAGCTCTGAAGCCAATATGCTCCGTCTATTCGATCAAGACTCAGGTTATCGTGCTTATATCCCGTCGGCGGGACCCGTCCCGCCATTTGGCTATAACTTACCCGCTCCAGGGAGGTCGTGGCTGAAAGGCGTCCACAAGAAAATTAACCATGGCGCGGGTCTTGGCCGGGAACGCATTGCGGGTTGAGTAAACCAGATGTATACCGCCCAGATCGGCAGGCTCGGCATCCAGCATGACAGGTTCAAGTTCGCCGCGAGCAATCGCGCCAGCAACGATGAATGCCGGTTCATAAATAACCCCCAATCCGGCGACGGCCGCCGCCAGCAGAGCATCCCCATTGTTCGCCCACAAGTTTCCCTTTATCTCGATTTTAATGTCCCGTTTGGCGCCAAAAAACCACTCATCGGTATGGGCGGCAGCGGAAATCGTCGAACCCAGACAATTATGCCGGCCCAGTTCAGCAACCCGCTCCGGCCGGCCATAGCGCCGCCAGTACGCGGGTGCGGCGCACACTGCCATCGGGCAGTCGGCCAGCTTGCGCGACACTAAGCGATTGTCTTTCAACGGCCCGATCCGAATGGTCAAATCCCAGCCTTCGTCAATGAGATCCACGATACGATCGTTTAATCCCAGTTCCACCGTGACATTAGGATGTCGATGGGAAAAATCCATTATCAATGGCGCAATATAGCGGTTGCCAAAAGACAACGGCGCATTGAGCCTCAATACACCGCGGGCGTCAACCCGCTGCGATGCCAGCAAATTTTCAACCTCTTCCAGTTCCGGTAGCAGTCGGTTTACCACCTGTAGATACTGCTGCCCCGCCTCCGTCAGGCTTAGCTTACGCGTACTCCGCTGGAATAACCTCACTCCCAGGCGTGTCTCAAGCGCATCGAGATGTTTGGTCGCCATTGCCGGCGACAGGCCGAGCTGGCGTGCCGCGCCGGATATACTGCCGACACGTGCGGAGCGTGAAAATACCTGCATCCCGGTAATTCGATCAAGCATTAATTTCTCACTGAGAGTAAGAGCTGAATTAATTACTGAGCAGATTATCATACCAATGGGAGAAATATATTATAGACCTCTCTTTTTAATCCATGAGCCGCCGGTAAACAGCATGAAAGCGTTATGCATCAATCAATATGATTCCATTTATAATGCCGCCTTATTGGCATGTGAACCCGCTGTGCCGGGGCCTGATGAAGTTTTGCTAAGGGTGGTCGCGGCCAGCATAAATCCACTGGATCTAAAACTCATCTCCGGCCGGATGTCCGCTATTTTTCCGCTTAAGTTCCCTTATATCCTGGGTACCGATGTAGCCGGTGTGGTTGAAGCGGTGGGTAATTCAGTACAACGGTTTAAGCCCGGCGATAATCTGTTCGGGCGCATGGATCCTCGTCGTGGGGGCGCCCTGGCCGACCACGCGGTGGTGCCCGCACATCATCTGAGCCCGATTCCCGAGGGCCTTGACGCCGGCCTGGCCGCAGCCTTGCCCACGGCGGCAGGAACCGCCTGGCAGGCATTACACGATATCGCACGGGTTCGAACAGGGCACCGCGTTCTGATTCATGCGGCCAGCGGCGGTGTGGGCACTTTCGCCATACAGATTGCCAAACTGGCCGGAGCCACCGTTATCGCCACTGCGTCGGAGAAAAACCACGCCCTGCTCAAAAACCTGGGGGCGGATGAAGTTATTGATTATCGGCAAGAGGATTTTACCCGGTGCGTCAAGGATGCGGATATTGTGCTGGATCTCATCGGCGGAGACACCCTGCGGCGCTCTTGGGGAATTATTCGTCCCGGCGGCATATTGGTGACATCCATTGATCGGGCGTTGACAAATAACGGCGCAGTCCGTGGCGCCTTTGTCCAGCTCACCACGAACGCCGCGTTGCTGCAAAATATTGCGCTATTGGTTTGCGCCGGAAAGCTGCGGGTAATCACTGATACCTCCTATTCGTTAGAGCAGGCCCGCAACGCGTTGGAACAGGTCGCTTCCGGCCATGTGGCGGGTAAGGTCCTGGTGCGTGTATCACCACAGCCCGCGGGCCATTAGGCAGCGAAGCCACGAAGCCCCGTCTTCAGTTATCTCCAGGAGATCAGCATGAAATTTTTATTTGAAAACGAATCATTTTCCTTCGAGACGCTACGCACGGCGGGCTTTGCCAACTATGGCGGAGCGGATCTAGGCGAAGTCATTGTGACGGCGCGGGGCATTCCCGAAGGGGACGAAACGGCCTGGCTGAAGCAGTGGGAAGCCACTGCCAATCGCGTGGCCGCCATCGGCGAGCGTTCTCTGGCGGCAGGACACCTGATCAGCGCGCGGGAAGCATTTCTCCGTGCCTCGAATTATTATCGCACCGCTGAATTTTTCAAACGGGCCGCTCCTATCGGCGATATAGATGTGGCGCGTTTGTCGGGCCGTTCGACCCAAACGTTTATTCAGGCCGTTCAACTGCTCGATAGCCCCTTTGAGATAGTCGACATTCCTTACGAAAATACCACGTTACCGGGCTATCTGTTCCTGGTGGATAATAGCGGTAAACCGCGCCCGACGATTATTTACAACAATGGCTTTGATTCCACGCAGGAAGAATCCTATTTTGCCATCGGCGCCGCCGCCTTGCGCCGGGGCTATAATGTTCTCGCGTTTGACGGTCCTGGCCAGGGCGCCGCGTTGCGCGCCGCAAAAATCACCTTCCGTCATGACTGGGAAAACGTGTTAAGCCCGGTGATTGACTTCGCGCTGACGCGCAAAGAGATTGCGCGGGACCAAATCGCCCTGTTCGGCTACAGCCTGGGAGGGTATCTGGTGGCTCGCGCCGCCGCGTTTGACCACCGGCCCGCCGCGTTGATTCTCGACGACGGCCTGCTGGATTTTCATTTTGCCTTTGAACATATGCTGCCGCCGTTCCTGCTGTCATGGATTGATGAGCGGCAAGATGAACGCGCCGACGCCGTGCTGCAACTGTTGATGTCCATGAAAACCGGCGCCCGCTGGGCAATACAAAACGGTATGTGGACTTTCGGCGTCACATCCCCCAGCGAGTTCGTCCGTCAGAGCCGGCGTTATACGCTGGCCGGTATTGCCGACGACATCCGGACGGCGACGCTGGTGCTGAACGCCGAAAACGATCAGTTCCTCAAAGGACAACCGCAGGCCATCTACGCATTGCTGAACGCGCCGAAAAAACTGGTGACGCTCACGGAAGCCGAAGGGGCGGGAGAACACTGCCATATGGGCGCCATGTCCCTAGCCCATCAAACCATCTTCGATTGGCTGGATGACACTCTGTCCGACCGCGGATAACACAACGATCGGGGCCGTCATCCTCCCGGCCGGCGAGGCATATTACCTACCCTGTCGGAAGGCACCCAAGTCCCGCCAGGGTTTCCTCCAAGGCCCGCTCCAACGGGGTATGGGGTTCGCTGCCCAGCATCGCCGTCAGACGTGTATTATCCAACCTGACAGGCCGACGCCATAAATAACGCATTTCCCACAATTCCCCCATGGTAGGCAAAATGGGGAAAAGCAGTGGCACCAACCACCAGGGGAAGGTGCCCAGTGTCGGCTGACTTCCGTGGCGCGCCACGACTTTGGATATGGCCGTCGCCATTTGCGTGCCATCGGCATCCCAATGGCCGTCCATATGAAACGCCGCAAAGGCGCATAACGACGATTCCGGGATAGGCTTTATTTGCCCGGGATGACAAATATGTCCAATCCCGGGGTAGGCTTCATTTGCCCAGCGTGGCAAACATCGTCACCACCGGGATAGGCTTTATTTGCCCAGCGTGACAAACATCGCCACCACCGCAACGGCCATGACCATCGTGCATATCCAGCCCAGCACGCTGAGACGGGAGGAAATGACAAACTTGCCCATAATATCCTGACGCGCCGCCATCAACATCATCACCACCATGATCGGCACGGAAATGACGCCATTGATCACCGCACTCCAATAAAGGGCCTTGATGGGATCAATGGGCGTAAAACAAATTCCGATGCCAATCAGGGTAGAGACGGCGATAATGGTATAGAACTCTTTGGCATACTTGAATTTCAATTCCAGGCTATTAGGCAATTTGAACGCCCCGGCGGTGGCATAAGCGCCCGAGCCGGCCAATACCGGAATAGCGAGCATGCCGGTGCCGATAATGCCGGCGCTGAACAGCCAGAAGGCAAAATCGCCGGCAATGGGACGCAGCGCGGTTGCCGCCTGCGCCGAGGTATGAATTTCCGTCACGCCATGCATATGCAGCGTCACCGCCGTGGTTAAAATAATGGAGAATGCCACCACGTTGGAAACCGCCATGCCGATAAAGGTGTCGATTTTAATACGACGAAAATTCATGTTTGCCTGTTCGGGGGCATGTTTAATCGCTTTTGCCTGCATGTCGGCCTGCTGTTCTTCCACCTCTTGCGAGGCCTGCCAGAAGAACAGATAAGGACTGATGGTGGTGCCGAATACGGCCACTACGGTGGTGATATAAGCCGGCTTCCAGGATAGATGAGGCCAAAAGGTATTTATCAATACCTGCGTCCAGGGTATGTGGATAATAAAAATGGTGGCCACATAGGCAAGCAATGCCAGCGTCAGCCATTTTAATATCCGAACATAGCGTTTATACGGGATAAATATTTGCAATAGCAATGATATTATGCCGAACCCTAACACATACCAATGAACAGGACCTTTAACCAATAAGTTCAGCGCCCCCGCCATTGCGGCAATATCAGCGCCGATATTAATGGTATTGGCCACCAGCAACAAACTCACGATGGCATAGAGCAGCCACTTGGGATAGTGCCTGCGGATATTGGTGGCGAGTCCATGACCGCTGACCCGACCGATTTTGGCGCTGATTACCTGAATACCCACCATAAGCGGATAGGTGAGCAGCAGCGTCCACAGCATACTGTAGCCAAACTGTGCGCCGGCCTGGGAATAGGTGGCAATACCGCTAGGGTCGTCATCGGCGGCGCCGGTGATTAAACCCGGACCGAGTTTTTTCAACCAGGATTTCGGCGGATCGTTTTTATTTTCTCCGGGTTGAACTTCAACCCCTTCCAAGCCCGTTGATTCGGTCATATTACTCCAAAGCAGACGATAATGTGTCCACTCACATACTGGTTCTCTTTTTTTGAACTACTGCCTGGAAGGCTTTGCCACTAATAGCAAAAAATCCATTTTGACTTTAGTTCACCGATAATGAATTCGCCAGCTTTCACCATGCTCTTTTTGGTGACAAATGAGCACCGGACGGGTTAAAAAAAACGGCTAATAAAAAGTCTAAATAGCCATTTTAATTTGTAAATCAATCGCGATCTGCTCTATCGCAAAAAAAAAAAGATTCGTTTGTAGCTATAAGTAGGATTTATCGTTGCGGGAAAGTTAAGAGCGGGAACAAGATTTATCACCAGAGACCACTAATGATCTGAAACGGTTTTTTTCACCGAAGAGTGAGCCTTATTCTTTTTTTTGGGGGACCCTGTGCTAAAAAAATATGACGTTTATCTCAAAATCAATATTTAAACGTAATAGGAAAACTTTTTCATTATAAAGCTAATTATTAAACATGAATGTTAAACGTGGTCCGGTTGGCATCTTTCAGCGGCGGCGGCTAAAAGCTCGACGGATTTTTCACAATGATTGCCCCAACTCTCCCATCCCGCTATCCGAGTCCGGGCAAAGAGTTCAATGCGCGGAACATCCCCTACCAGTTGGACCAGCAGATGACGAAACAAATCAGGCTTGGCGCTGTGCTCACCGCGCGGCGCCGTCTGATGCTGGCAGATGCCGGCATCCATTCGCACGGGCAGGCGGCCCCGTACGGCAAACAGACAATCCTCGGAATTAGCGCGCGTCAAATGGCCCATGCCAATAGCGGAATTACCTTTGTGCGGGTTGGTTTTATGCCAGGTAAAACCTTTCATTGTCATAAAGCGGAATCCCCACGCTTCAACCACCTTTAACGCCTCAAGAGGCATAGAGGGGACGTGCCACATTGCCAATAAACAGGATTTCTGGTCGGCTAAATCCCATACCGGCAACCGGCATATATCGGTAATGTTCATCACGGGATATTTGAATTCAACGCCGCGTTCGCCATCCTTGGATTTGTCGCGATATTGCCAGGGCGGATCGGCGTAAATAAGCTTAAATTTCACGCTGCACCCCGGCCAGATAACAAGCGACATAAAACAAGAAAAGACCGCCCATGAGCTCAATCCTAACAATCGATGAAGGAAACTGCCTCGGATAGTAAGGGTAAAGGAAAACATTAGCGATGGTAATGAACTAAAATTTTCCTTTTTCCACCCTTGGCCTTCAAACCTTAGGAAGGAGTTCAATGTATGTCAAATAAACATCTGAGCCAACACCTTCACTGCAGAGTCATTGATTAATAATCATAAGGGGAATGCTATCTAAGATGCCGCGGCGTAGTGGTTATCGCCGCTGCAACTTTTGAAAAGTCTCATGCGGGTTGCCACTGTTATTCATTTGCAAGGTGCACGCCGAACCCTACATCTCCCGGCGCAAGATCGGATCGCAGCGTTAATGCCGGGATATCGTAGGCACCCGCATTCTGCGGACGAAAGGCGATGGGCGCGGCGGTCCAAAGCTGGTCAAGCCGCTGCCCCAACGCTTCCTGGATCTGGGAAAATCGTGTTTCGTCCGTGCGGCCGGTGCGATAGACAACGAACGGCGGCACCACATCGAAACCGGGATAATACAAAATACCGTGCTGAATGGGGAACAACATATCCTCTATCTGGCCGTTGATACCCCTGGGGCTGTAATGTGATTCCCACCCCCCGGTGGTGACCAGTAGCATCGCCCGCTTTCCCGCCATAACGCCTTCGCCATAACGATCCCCCCAGTGCGTGTCGGAGTGCTCCCCCACGCCGTAAGCAAAACCATAGGCATACACACGCTCCACCCAGCCCTTGAGGATTGCCGGCATGGAGAACCACCACAACGGAAACTGCAGGATAACCGCATCCGCCCACCGCAACTTTTCTTGTTCCAGGGCGATGTCTTGACTTTGGGTGCCTGTTTCAAACGCCTGTTTGGATGCCAGGGAAGCGTCGAAACGCCTATCGGCCTGCCACGCCGTACTGTCGTGCGCGTCAAGAGGGACCTTCCAGTTCATGGCGTACAGGTCCGATACATGGACATGATGCCCGGCCTCTTCGAGGTGTTTGACGGAAAAGTTTTTCAAAGAACCATTTAATGACCGGGGTTCCGGATGGGCATAGACGATAAGAACATTCATGACTGGACCTCAATGGTTGGAATGAGGGCAGCATAGAAGCTTGTCAGGTATAGTAGAAATGAATTTCTATTATTACAGGTATTAAAAATATGAATAACCTGCGCCGACTGGATCTTAACCTGCTGGTAACGCTGGATGTGCTGCTGACGGAACACAATGTCACCCGCACGGCGGAGCGCTTGAATTTTTCCCAGCCGTCGGTGAGTGTCCATCTCGCCAAACTCAGGGATATCTTTCGCGATCCGCTATTATTGCCCGGTCCCCGGGGGATGCGGCCTACCGCCCGGGCCGATGCGCTGCGCGAACCTTTACGGCAGGCGCTGAAAGCCCTTGAATACGCGGTGTCTCCCGCCAGCCCCTTTGATCCCGCCGTATCCGATCATACCTGGCGTGTCGCCGCCTCCGATTACAGCGAGTCCACCATTCTGCTGCCGGCGTTGAAAGGATTGCGTTCTGCGGCGCCAGGCGCCCGGTTCGCTTTTATTGAATCCGTTCCCTCCGGCATCGCCAGGCAGGCGGAACAGGGGGACATCGATATTGCCTTTCATACCAGTGAAGGGGCGCCTCCCGGCCTGCATAGCCGACCGCTGTTTACCGAGCGCTATGTGCTGGCCGGCCGGGCCGATCATCCCCGGCTGAAAAAACCACCGACCCTGGAGGAGTTTTGCGAACTCGATCATGTCATGGTCTCGCCGGACGGCGGAGGATTTTACGGCGTCACCGATACCGCCCTGGCCCAGTTTGGGCTGACGCGCCGGGTGGTGCTATCCGTGCCCCATTTCCTGTTGGTCAGCTCGGTACTGGCCTCCACCGACCTGGTGGCGATGCTGCCCTCGCGCCTGGTGGAGGGCCGGCCGGCACTGCGGGTGGTGGAGCCGCCCATTGCCGTGCCGGGCTTCGAAATATCCATGCTCTGGCATGAACGGGTCCATCGCGATCCCGCTCATCAATGGCTGCGGGGATTTATCGCGGACTCGGTGTGAGCCCCACGTCGATGGATATACAGGCTATCTGCCATGCCCTATTTTCGTCAGCGCAGCGTGTTAAAAAAACTCCGGATATCCGCGGCCAACTCCCGTGGGTGTTCCATTGCGGCAAAATGACCGCCATGGGGCATGCTGGTCCAGCGCGCCAGATTGTACCCTCTGCTTACCCAGCTCTGGGGCGGCATGGGCAGCTCTTTTGGAAAGTGCGCCATCGCCAGCGGCGGGCTGATACGTTCGCCGGCTGATAGTTGCAAAGGGTCCAAACGCCCTTCGACATACATACGAAACGAAGAGCCAATGGTGCCGGTAAACCAATAAATAGAAATATTGGTTAGCAGGGCATCCAGCGAAACGGCGTTTTCAATTTGTCCCTCACAGTCGCTCCACGCCTGGAATTTTTCCGCAATCCAGGCGGCGAGGCCGGCCGGCGAATCGTTCAGTGCAAACGCCGGACTTTGCGGCCGGGTACCCTGCAAATGCCCGTATGCACCCTGTTCATTGGACCAGGCGGCGCGTCGATTCAAGAACTCCTGTTCCTCCTCGGTTATCGGCCGGTCGTCTTCAATATAGGGGAGATAAGAACCTGGAATAAAATTCAGGTGCAGGCCAATCACCCTGTCCGGATAAAGCCTTGCCAGCCAGCTCGAGACCCCTGCCCCCAGATCGCCGCCCTGCAGGGCGAATCTGCCGTAACCAAGCCGATCCATTAATCCGGCCCATAAGTGCGCGGTTTGACGGGCCCCCACGCCACGTTTGCGCGGTGGGGGCGAGAAACCATAGCCGGGCAATGACGGGATTATCACATCAAAAGCATCGGATTCACTCCCGCCGAAACGGGCCGGGTCCGTCAAGAAAGGGATAATATCAAGCATCTCCGCAAATGAGCCGGGCCAGCCATGGGTCAGGATCAAAGGCATGGGAGCAGGCCCTTTGCCGCGCTGATGTATAAAATGGATCCGCTGGCCGTCAACCTCGGTAATAAAATGGGAAAAGGTATTCAGCCGGGATTCCTGCAACCGCCAGTCAAAACCGTCCCGCCAGTAGCCGACCAAATTGCGCATAAAGCGTAACGAGGTTCCCTCGCGCCAGTCGTCTTCATCGATGGTCTCAATCCAGCGGGTTGCCGCCAAGCGCGATGTTAAATCGTTTAACTCGGTTTGCGGGATATTGAGGGTAAAAGGTTGAATAGTCATGGTGCGATAAAAACCTATGTTTATGACGTAAATCCAGTATAGGGGAGATGTTTGTCAGCAAGTCAATCTGAATAGGATTCATGAAGGAACGAAACGGAAAATTAACGTAGCTCATTGAGATAAGTGTAAATTAATTTTTTGCGAGGCGCATTCCAAGCATTTGTTTTCAATTTGCATTGCTTGCAGCGATTATTTAATCTAAATCACATAAAAAAAGTCTGCATGTCTTCATTTTTGGGCCTACCCTGGCCCGTTTTTTTGTCAAAAATGGAAACGATATGGAACCACTTAGTCTATCCCACCACCTCCTGCTTTTAGTTGCCGAGCATTACTGACCCCCGGCGAGGCCTATCAGACTTGAATATTCCACAACGTTATTTACCTGCCCTAACGCATTGGCTCGGGGCGGATTATTGGCAGCGTGGCGGCCGGCGCCCGGTGTTCAATACCGGCGACGTCGGCGGATTGAATAAAAAGCGCGGATTAGAGTTCGATGTGCTCGTGGCGCTGTATCATCGCCAGGGCCAGGCCGAGGGCGGGATCGTAGCTATGAGACAGGAAACGGATGTGGGTATGGCTATAGGCGAAAGGGAGGGTATGCCGCCGCGCCACGGTTAATACCTGTTCGGTGAATAACGGTGACAGGTTATAGGCACAGTCAATGAGCAACGTTTTTGGATTGACCAGATGAATTATCTGGCTCAAGGCTTTGCCCAATAATTCGCCCGCCCGGGCGATGACATTGTCCACCAGATCCGGCGCCTGAGACCGATGGGCCCACTGCAATCCCGGCTGCAAGCGGTTGAGCTGTGCGTTAATCGCCGATAATCCAATCAATGATTCCAGGCAACCCCGCTGCCCGCAGGTACAAACGGGGCCGTCGGATGCCACGTTAAGATGGCCCACTTCGCCGGCGGTCCAGCTGCCGCCGTAATAAACGCCCTGCCCGGTAATCAGCGTGCCGCCGATGCCTTCGGCAATCCGCAGGTAAAAGGTGGGTTCATTGACCGGGGCGGCGGATTCATGCTGGCGCGATACCAGCGCCGCCGCCTTGACGATATTCATTACCCCCAGCGGCAAAGGCGCGCTGTGGCGAAGCGCCGCCAGAATGTCCACCTGCTGCCAGCCGAGATGGGATGAGACATGCATATAACCGCTCTGCGGATCGATAATACCGGGGAAACCGACGCCGATACCGATAAGTTCAGGATAACGCCGGTGCATCCAGCCACAGAGACCGGCAATTTCACTCACCACCTTACGGGGATCGGCGGTATCGATAATCAGGGTTTTTTCTTCCAGCAGCTCGGAAAAATAATTATATACCGCCCAGTGCAGGTGCTGACGCTCCACCATGATACCGGCGGCTTTCATTTTATCAGGCTGGAGCGCGATATGAATTTTCGGACGGCCGCTGGAACTGGATTGGGCAACGCCGATTTCGGCCACCAACCCCCCGGCGATAAAATCGTCGATAATAAGGGAAATGGTATTTTTACTTAATGAAAGGGCGCGTGAAATATCAAGACGTGAGCTGATTCGCTGTTGGCGTAAAAAAGACAGCACATGTTTTTCATTGTACTGACGCAGCAGCGCGGGTCCCTTTCCTGGCTCTTTCATTATTGCTTTGACCTGGCTCTCGGCGGGGAACAAGCCGGCATTATGGCATAACCCGGCCCTTGTAAAAACTATTCCTCCCGCCACACGCATTCGCCCCGCACATAGGCGGACTGCACGTTAAGCTCCCCTTTGCCGCTTTCGCCGAGCAGCACCGCATTCAGCGGGGAACCCACCGCCAAACCCCGTTGCGTCGGCAAATCGAGCATAGCCGCCGGACGTATCGATGCCATATCCCAGGCCTCGCGCCGGCTCGCCAGACCCTCTCTTATCAAGGTGTTTACGCCGTACAGCAGCGAACGCGCCGATCCCGCCAGCAGGCCGGGATTATCCGCCAGCGACAGCCGTCCTTGCGGGGTAAGCACCACATCGCCGCCGATATGCAGTTGATAACGCCCAGGGGGCATGCCGGCCAGGCTGGTGGCATCGCTCACCAAAAATCCCCGTTGCCGCTTTACCCGCATAAACACTTTGAGCACCGACACCGGCAAATGCTCGCCATCGCCAATCATGGCGCACCACAGATTATCCTGCGCCAGCTGTTCCCAGATATAATTGGGATGCCTGGGCAACAGCAGATGCGCTCCATTGCCCAGATGGGTGGACATCGACGCGCCGGCCGCCACCGCCGCGGCAATATGTTCCGCCCCTGCGCCGGTATGGCCGAGGGAAACCGTCACCCCCTCCCGCACGCAGCGCCGGATAAACGCCTCACTGCCCGGCCACTCCGGCGCCAGGGTCAGCAGGCGGATATTGCCGCCCGCCGCCCGCTGCCAACGCTGAAACAAGGACCAGTCCGGTGCTTTCACCAAGGCCCGGTCATGGGCGCCGCGCGGCCCGTCCTCGGGAGAGATAAACGGCCCTTCCAGATGAATGCCGGCCACACTCTGCCCGACCTCGGCAAACTGTCGACGGGCATTGGCTATTCCCCGGACCATTTGTTCGATGTCATCGTCATTATGGGTGATGACGGTGGGCAGAAATGTCGTTACGCCTTCCCGCCATAAACGTCGGGTCACCGCCAGCACCGACTCCTCCCCGATCGGGTGATGATTAAAATCTACCCCGGCGAATCCGTTTACCTGCAAATCCACCAATCCCGGCGCGATGATGGGCAGCGCATCGTCCCGGCACAGCGGACGGATGCGGCTGATTACGCCCTGTTCCCCATGGATCTCCAGCGCGGTTAAATCGCGGTAATCCCTGCCCCGCAGGCAAACCTTATCCATGGACATTTTCCCCAAAGGCATCCGAATCGGTAAACAGCGTACAGGCGCCATGGGTACGCAAAATAGTGGCCGGACAGACGGTGGAAACCGGTTGCCGCAGCATGGCCGTTATTGCCGCCCGCTTTTGCGTCCCGGGCACCATGCAAAACAGCCGCCCGGCCGCCATCAACGCGGGGATAGTCAAGGTCACGGCGTGGGTGGGCACCGCGTCCAGGGTGGTAAAGCACCCATCGTTCACCTGCTGTTGGCGGCACACCGGATCCAGCGCCACCGTTTTCATCACGGCGGGATCCTGGAAATCCGCCACCGGCGGATCGTTGAACGCCAGGTGACCGTTTTCCCCAATGCCCAGGCAAACCATATCAATGGGCGCCTGGCGGATAAGAGCAGAGTAATGGCGGCAGATCCGTTCCGCATCCTGCCAGGCCGGGATCAGATGCACCGTGCCAGGATGCACTCTTTCGAACAGATGCTGATTAAGATAGTGGCTGAAACGCTGATCCGATTCCGGCGGCAGGCCGATGTATTCGTCCATATGAAACGCCGTCACCCGAGACCAGTCGATTCCCTCAGCCATCGCCAGGGCCGCCAGAAATTCATTCTGCGACGGCGCGGCGGCGAAAATAATCCGTACGTTCTCCTGCTTGCCAAGGCATTGGCGAAGATAATCGGCCGCGGCCGCGGCGGAATACTCGCCAAGGGCAAGCCGGTCGGCAAACACCTCGACGGCAAGCTGTTCACAGCGGCGTGTCAGCAGTGGCAATGACATATAAAACTCCTTTGGATAAAGCTGTTTACGACTTGCGCAGGGCAACGGCGGGACGACCGGCGGATACCGCCGCCTGATCCTGGTTCAGCGCGGCCAACAGGCTATCAACCTGCGGGCTGACCGGGCTTCGCCGGAACACGCCGGCCAGCACATAGACAATCAACGAAGAGATGACGGGGATGGCGACGATTTGCGTTGTGCTCATGCCCGGTATGGCGAACTTCACCCCGAAGAATGCCACGATACCCACCCCCCAGGATCCGATGGCGGCCAGGGGCCCGCATTTTCTGAACCAAGGCAATAGTCCCAGCAGCATGGGGATTGAGATCGGGCCCACCAGCCCGCCGAACCAGACGATCAGCAGGGTAAGCACGCCGCCGAACCGGCCGGCATTCACCGCAATCAGCAGCGTGGTGACGATAAACGCCACTACCGTCACCCGAGCCACCACCAGCGAGGACTGGCCGTTGCCGAAACGGCGGGGAAACAGCACCGGCAGGATATCCCGCGTGACCACGGCGGTAATGGCATTGGAGTCGGAAGAGGTCATTGACAGGGTATGGGCAAACATGGCCACCAGCACCAGGCCGATCAGGCCGTTGGGCAACAGGTGCATTGCCATGACCGAATAAGACTGTGACGGATCGGCGATACCGGGAAAAAGCACCGGCGCGGCCCACATGGGATAAAACAGCACCAGCGGCCACAACAGATACAACACCGCCGACAGCAGCGCGGCTTTATGGGCATCCCTGCCGCGGGGCGAGGCGATAAACCGCTGCGCCAGGTTCCAGGTGCCCCCGTTGTAGCTGAGGGTATAGATCACGAAATAGGCCAGCATAAATCCCAGGGTATAGGGCTCGCGGATAATCTGAGTGTGGGCCGGCGGCAACCGGTCCCACACGGTGAGCAATCCGTGCAAGCCCCCCAAATGGGCCGCCACCGCCGCCACCATGACAATGGCCGCGATAAATTGCACCACGAACTGGCCGAAGTCGTTGCAGGCATCGGCCCACAGACCGCCCATCACGGTGTAAAACAGGCACAATACGCCGGAGATAGCGATGCCATAGACGGTATCCAGGCCGGTGAAGACATTGATGATAATGGCGATGGCCGCCCACTTGGCGCCGACGTCGAAGGTTTTCAGCAACACGCCGCTCCAGGCCAGCAGCTGTTGCGTCGGGACGTTATAGCGGGTGGCGAGATACTCCATGGGCGATTCAATATGCATATGGATGCGCAGCCGCGCCCAGCGCGGCGCAAAGATAAACGACCCGAGAAATACCGCAATGGAAATAGGCAGCGCCCACCAGAAGTAAATCGTGATGCCGTAACTGTAAGCCACCCCGGCGTACGCAACGAACACCGCCGCGCTATAACCCGACATATGATGGGAAATGCCCGACAGCCACCAGGGCATGTTGCCGCCGGCGGCAAAAAAATCCTTGGTGCTGCCCACCTTGCGCATCGCCCACAGGGTAATGATCACAATCATCAAGGCGTAGAGCGCCATGACCACATAGTCTATCCCGTTCATTTTACGCTCCGGTAGTTAATTCAGATTTTCGCCGCCCGGTGAGGGTGGCCTGTCTGCGCCTGGCATCCTCATATATCCTAAATTAGGACTAATTGTCTAAAATTGAGATTTATAACTGCTAATGTAGTGACAAATTAGTCCTATATAGGGATTAATTAAACCTAACATGACGCCAAAGTCATGTACGAGAGTTATATCACAGTTAACGGGTCAGGCACCGGACGGGCCATAGGGCTTTTTTATGACCCGGTTTGGAGGGATGTTATTAACGTCCGGAAGGCTCTAAAGTGATCGTCATAACGTCTCATTCATCCTGGTTAAAGTCATCATTCCCTCCCTATACCCACTGTCGTTATATATCCGTGGATGCCGCCGCCCGTGTTCATCAACGCCAAGGCACTCAAGCGTCGCCCCTCTGGTCGGCGAAATCCGCCAGCCGGGCTTCATTGATGCCCGCATATTCGCCGCAATACACGTTTCCATAGGTGATGCAGACTTCCCGTCGACTGATGATCCGGTCACGCAAATGCCAGTCTGACGTCGGCGTCATATCAAGAACCACTAGCCATTGGCGGGCGGCGCGGCGCCATCGGTACAGGCTTTCCAATTTCTCCGCCAGGGCAATTTCTTTCTCGTAGCTGGTCATACTGCGTTTTCTCCCCGCTGGTATCGGCCGCATCATCAATCAGCAGCATGATCCTGTTAACATTCTTAAATGTATTACATTACAATTAATATTGTTTGTCAATGACCAGATTGGCTGTGAGAAAATACCGGCAGAAACAGGGAGACATGGAATCTTTTAAAGAAGGAAAACTGGGATATGGGCTATTCAGTCAGAATAGGATCACATCAGCAGTCGATACCAAAACAATTTTTATTGTAAATTTGTAGACTCATTTATAATGTTTAAACGCGGGGGCTCCTTATACCCTACTGGCCTTCCTGGTTACTCATGCCCCTTCAGCGACATCAATTTATCTCCCCCCATCCACGCTCAGCACCTGGCCGGTAACCCAGTTTGCCCAGGGGGAGGCGAAAAATAGCACCGCATGGGCAATATCCTCCGGTGCGCCAAGCCGTTTTAGGGCAATGCGGTCAATAAGCTGCGACTGGCCCTCTGTTCCCATGGCCTGCCACTGCTTTTCGGTAGAGGGATTACTGCGGATAAAGCCCGGCGCAACGTTATTCACGGTAATATTCCATGGGCCCAGTTCATGGGCCAGTTGGCGCGTCAGGCCAATTTGTCCGGCTTTCGCGCCGGCATAGGCCTGTATGCCGGTGAGGCTGACATCCAGCCCCGCACGGCTGGAGATGTTGACGATGCGGCCGAATTTTTGCTGCTTCATGGCGGGCGCGGCGGCCTGTGACATCAGAAACGCGCCGGTCAGGTTGACATCCACAATCGCCCGCCATTGCGACAGAGTGACCTGCTCGATGGGTTGGCCTATTTGACCCGCCACGCCGCCGGCGTTATTCACCAGGGTGTCCACGGGGCCGTGTGCTTTATTCAACTGCATAAACAGCGTCGAGACGCTGTGGCTATCGGCCACGTCCAGGGTAAAGGCATGGCAGGAGGGGCCGCACAGCCTGGCGGTCTCTTCCACCCCCTCGGACTGGATATCGCAGGCGTAAACCGTCGCGCCCCGGTTGGCAAACGCTTGGCATATGGCGCGGCCGAATCCCTGCGCCGCGCCGGTGACCACCACGCGGCGGTGAGAAAAATCAAAATTATCAGGCATCAGAATTCTTCCCAAGCAGTGCAAGCGTAGACAGGGCCTGCGGCAACTCGCCTTTTTCTAAACGATGGATAAGCTCCACCAGTCGATTGGTCAACGGCATCGAAATGCCGCAACCGGCGCCAATAGGAATAACCGGCGCGATTTGCGCATCCACTTCCGTTTGCCGTTTACGTACGGCCAGATCGCGCCAGATTCCAGAATGGGATTTCGCCGAGCGGCGATTATGCGCCACCATGTCGTCAAAGGATTTTGCCGTTTGACCGGGGGTCGCGTCAGGCAAAAACGCCAGCGGATCAAAACCGTCGAAGGGCAACAGGGCTATGCCTTTGGCAGCGGCCACGGCGCCGATTTCCCGCGCCAGCCCGGTGAGGACCGGACGGTATTCCGTCATGGCCAACACATCGGCAATACTGTCGTTGGTGAGCGCCGTGGCGAACAGCAACGCGCCGTAAATGATTTTCGACCAGAGATACCCCCAGATATTCGCGGTGAGAATGGCATCGGGTTCAAATTTTTGCAGCAGCTGGAATAACGCGTCCGTCCGCTGGCGCGTCACGCCGTCCAGTTCTCCGATCACCACCGCTCCGCGACCGCCGAGGTGTATAACCCCGGGTTCAAGAAAATCCGCGCCAAAATTGAGAAAGGCGCCGACGGTCCGCTGTTCACCGATAAATTCGGCTATTACCGTCTCATTAAGGCCGTTTTGCAAAGAAACCACATAGCCTTCGGGAGTCAATAAAGGAGTCATCGTTTCCATGGCGCCGCGCGTATGATGGGATTTTACCGCCAGCAAAACCGCACCCAGCTTGCCGGCAAATTGCCCCACCATCTCTTCGGGCAAAAATGCCGGTGCACGCACGCATCGCTCCCCCAACGGTCCCGTAATGCGAAGCCCGTCGCGATTGATCGCCGCAACATGCTCTGCAACGTTATCGACAAAAATCACCTGTTCGCCGGCGTTGATGAAGGCTGCGCCGATCGCGCCGCCAATGGCGCCGGCGCCCCATATCACCCAGGGAGCCCGTTGATGTTCATTTACCGGAAGCGTAGAAAGCGATGCGGACATGCTGAAGATCTCCTGCCATGAAAAGTATGTGATCGCGTTGACAATGTGTCTGGTCGGATCACGCCTGAAGGTATTGTTTCATCTACGCCCCCTGCGCGGAGGGCACATCCGCTCTCGCCTTACCAACACCGGGCTGGTTTGTCGGAAACCTGATTTACAGTGATTCAATAATCTGGCGCAGTTCATCGATGGCGGTTTGCCAGATAGCCAGCATCTCGTCGTCCGGCCGCTGGTAATACCCGCCGTAGTTGCCGTCTACCAGATAGGCGCGCGCCTGGGTCGGATTCATCTTGCGCAATTCAACGAGATTCACCATCGGCTTGCGGGTCTCCGGCTGTGCGACGCCCGCCAGCCGCGTCCAGGGAAAGTTTTCCATCCACGAGGCGTGGGACGCCACGGGATCGGTGGCCGCGACCTTCGCCCAAACCAGGGGAGCGTTCCACCAGTTATGCAGCTGTACCGTCACCTCCGGATTATTCACCATCCATTCGCTGATGATGTTCTGCGCGGGAGAGTTGCCGCCATGACCGTTCACCAGCAGAATGCGCCGGAATCCCTGCCGTTTCAGGCTGTTGAGAATGTCGTATAACAACCGGGTATAGGTTTGCATGCTCAGGCTGATGGTGCCCGGAAAATCGCTGAACGTCGGGGTCATGCCGAAGGGCAACGCGGGAAAGACGGGAATGCCGTAGGGTTCGGCGGCGTCAACGGCAATTTTCTCCGCCAGGATGGAATCCACCGACAGACTCAGAAACGCATGTTGCTCAGTGCTGCCCAAAGGCACGATGGCGCGATCGTCAGTGGTGAGATAGCTTTCCACCTGCGGCCAATTCATTTCACTAATTTTCATTGAATTCCTTATTATCAAGTGCCTTACCGAGTTTTTGCTCTAGCAGAGGCAGGACCACCCGCTGGATATCCCCGGTATCGGGAACGTGACGATATTCAAACGCCTGCTGGCCCGGCTTAAGCCCGGCCGCGAGCTCCTCGGCGCCGGTGGCATAGACCACCGTGCCCGCCTGCTGCAACTGTGCCGCAAGCGAAGGGGAGTCCCGTTGAATCACCTGGATATTGTCCACATGCGGCGCAAACCGCTTAACCCCTTCGCTCATCAAGGCGGTGAACTCGGGAAAGATCGACACCACCAGCACACGGGTCAGCGGATCGAGTGACGCCAGCGCCCGGCGCGTATTCTCGGAGGGGATGAGATTGATATTCATCACCCGCAAACCCGGCAAAAGCTGGCTGACTTCTCGACGGCGATGAGCAAAGGTCAGCAGTAAATCCGCCGTCGCCACCCGCCGCCGCAGGAGCTCATCACCCTTGAGATCGGTAAGGGTCGTGGCTTCCACGGTTGCCCTATCCCCCAGTGTTTCGGCAACGCTCTGGGCATAATCACGGGCGGAAGCGATAAAATTCCCCACCAGAAACACGCGTTTTTGACTGAATTTCCGCTGCCGGTCGTTAAATCGGCCGATAATAAGCTGCCCCAAGTCCTGGGCGGTATGCCCCATGGCGATACCGCATTCCAGCAGTTCATCTATGCGCTGATACAGCCGGCCGCTGTCTTGCACGCTCAGGGAAAACGGCTGTTTTGCATCGGCGATAAACGTGCCGGAACCGGGTTTACTGAACACCAGCTCCGCCTCTTGCAATTCTCGATAAACCTGGGCAACCGTCATGGGCGCCACACCGGCCATTTCCGCCATCACTCTCACGGAAGGCAGTTTCTCACCCGCTTTCAGCGCGCCGAAGGTGATTGCATATTCAATCAATCCGCGAAGCTGTACTCCCAAGGGGAGAGGGGAACTGCGATCCAGATGAAAATCCATAATCTGCCTTAAGGTGTTATAGCGCACTAATACAGTAATATTGATTTTTACTGAAATGCAAGTCTGAATTACTTTGAAAAAGCTAAAGAACCGATTTGACTAGCTATATGAAAATAATATCTCGTTTTTTTCAGTCGAATTATTGACATTTTGTGACAGATAACTCAAATATTGTACCAGTACACTAGAACAGATCAGCAGCAGCATTCTATTCCGCAGCCTGACGCTGCGTAACGATCACATTTTTCGACGATCAAAAGGGGCGTGGCAATGATGGCATTACATAAAATAACCCTGATAGCATTACTGACGGCAAGCGCATTGGGCTTAACGGCCGCCCAGGCCGCCGACGCTGTTCAACGTGGCGGGACGCTGGTCTATGGGCGCTATGCCGACAGCACGTTCCTTGAGCCGGTGTTTAATGACAGCAATAACGACATCTGGATCCTCTCCAACCTTTACGACACCCTGCTGGAGCCTACCCGTGACGGCAAAGGCGTCGAGCCTGGCCTTGCCACCGCCTGGCAAGTCGCCGGCGACGGCAAGAGCGTCACCCTGACCCTGCGTCCCGGCACCAAATTTTCCGACGGGTCGCCGATTACCGCACAAGACGTCAAATGGTCCCTTGAACGCGCCAGTAAACCCGGCAATGGCATTTGGCAGTTCATGGTCAGCGCAATCGATAGCGTCACCATCAAAGATCCGCAGACCGTGGTGATCAACCTGTCCCAACCCGATCCGGCCATCCTGACCGCCCTCACCGTTTTTAATACCTCCATCATGCCGGAGAAAGCGTTTGAGACGACGCCGGGCGCTACCGATCATGATAAAGCCACCGCCTTTGCCGAACATCCGGTGGGCTCCGGGCCGTTTATGCTGAAGGCCTGGCAACATAACTCCACCATGACGCTGGTGCGCAATCCCTACTACTGGCGTAAAGGCGAGGATGGTAAAGCGCTGCCTTACCTTGACAGCATCACCTTTGAAATCGTGCCTGACGATGCCACCCGGATCCTGAAGCTGCAATCCGGCGAACTGGACGGCGCCGAGTTTATCCCCTACTCCCGCGTCAATGAATTAAAGGGCCAGTCGTCGCTGAATATGATGCTGTACCCCTCAACCCGCGTGGAATATGCCAGTATGAACGTTCGCCCGCAAATCGACGGCAAACCCAACCCCTTGGCACAACCCAAGGTACGTGAGGCGCTGAATTATGCCACCGACAAAGAGGGCGTAATCCAGTTGGTGACCTACGGCATCGGCAAACCGATGACCTCCTTTATGTCCACCTCAACGCCGCTGAACTCCGGCACCGCGCCGCTCTATCCGGTGGACGTGGCGAAAGCCAAGGCCCTGATGAAGGAAGCGGGCTATCCGTCGGGCTTCAGCACCAGCCTGATGATCCTGGCCGGCAACGAAGACGACATCAGTATCGCCACCGCGCTACAGCAGATGTGGTCGCAAATCGGCGTGACGGTCACCATCAGCCAGGTGGACAACGCCACCCGTACCGAACGCTACCGCAAAGGGGATTTCAACATGCGCCTGTCGCCCTGGACCGACGACATTGCCGATCCGAACGAAATCGCCTCCTACTTTGCCTACTCGAAAAATATCGATGCGCTGCATTCCGGCTGGAAGAACGATACCGTCGACCAGCTGTTTGAAGCCTCGCAAAAAGAGATGGATCCGGTTAAACGCGCGGCGGATTACAAGCAGATTCAGGATATCTACAACAGCACCGGACCCACCGTTCCGCTGTATGAAAGTTCCTACCCGGTGGCGTTGAAAAAGAGCGTGCATGATTTTGTGCAGATCCCATTGGGTAACAATATCTTTACCGCGACCTGGCTGAGCAAGAAGTAACCCTTGGTATCGTATAGAGCCGATAGAGTGCTAGCCAACACAGCTGCAACTTGAAAGACGAAGGGTATAACCCAAGAGCTTTCACATTGCAGCAAGGCGGCAAGCCCGTGAGTCCCCAGGAGCTTAGATAGCTAAGTGACTGGGGTGAGCGGGCGCAGCCAACACAGCTGCGGCGTGAAAGACGAAGGGTATCGCGACATTGGGGGGCCGGGTGCCTGAACTGACATATATACTGAAACGCATTCTGCTGATTATCCCGACGCTGCTGGTCATTCTGGTGGTGACGTTTACCATCGTGCGTCTGCTGCCGGGGGATCCGGCCAGCGCCATGATAGGGGATCGCAGTACCAATGCCGATGTGGCGCGCATCAACAGCGAGCTGGGTCTCGACAAGCCTCTGCCGGTGCAGTTTGTTCTTTTTGTAAGACAAGTGGCGACGGGGAACCTGGGTAACTCCTTCGCCCTCCATGCGCCGGTCACCGCCGTGCTCACCGAACGTCTGCCGGTAACGCTGATGCTCACCGCCATGGCGGGATTTTTTGCCCTGATCATGGCTATCCCCTTGGCTTTTTACTCCGCCCTGCGGCGCAATAGCGCGGGGGACATGGCGATACGCGGCTCCTTCCAGGTCACGCTGTCCATGCCGCCGTTTTATATCGGTCTGGTGTTGCTGACCATCTTCTCGGCACACCTGCATCTGTTTCCGGTGGGCGGCTACGGCGATACGTTCATTGACAAATTGTGGCACCTTTTTTTACCGTCCATGACCCTGGCCCTGAGCCTTACCGCCGTACTGATGAACAGCCTGCGGGCATCCATTATTGCCGTACTGGATGCCGAATATGTCACCTTTGCCCGCGCCAAGGGTCTGAGCAACCGCGTTGTGCTACTACGTCATGTCTTGCGCAACTCCCTGATTCCCATGCTTTCCCTGTTCGCGCTTAATATCGGCACCATTATCGGCAGCGCGGTCATAACCGAAACGGTTTTTGCCGTACCGGGCATCTGCCGGCTTATGGTGGACAGCATATTCAGCCGGGACTACCCCATGGTGCAGGGACTGGTGATTGTCCTGGCGGTGCTGGTTTCGCTGATCTTTCTTGTTACCGATATCATTCAGGTCATGCTCGACCCCAGGAGGGCACGATGACAACTCTGCCGCTGCGACGCTCATTGACCCGTTCATGGCGTAACCGCCTGCCGTGGCCTTCCCTGCTCAGCCTGCTGATTTTGGCCTTCGGTCTGGTTGCATCGTTTTTCCCCGGCTGGATAGCACCCTTTGATCCCTTGCGGTTCGACTACCGGGCCATACTCAAGGGCCCTTCCGTCCAGCATCTGTTCGGCACCGATAATTTCGGCCGCGATGTCTTCAGCCGGGTGATTTATGCCTGGCGCATCGATCTGGAAATCGCCCTGTTCACCACGCTGTTTCCGATGATTTTCGGCACCCTGGTGGGACTACTGGTGGGCTTTTACGGCGGTATTGTGGAAACCCTGTTCCAGCGCGTGGTGGACGCCGTGATTACCTTCCCGCTGCTGGTGCTGGTGATTGCCATTGTGGCCATTCTCGGTCCTGGCTTGAACAGCATGTATATCGCGGTCGGGATCATCTATTGGGTGTTTTACGCCCGCCTGATTGCCGGAGAGGTCAGCGTGCAAAAACGCCTGGATTATGTCGCCGCCGGCAGGGTCATGGGATACAGCCACCTGCGCATCATCTTTCGCCATTTACTGCCTAACGTAGTCACCACCACGCTGGTGTACTGGATGACCGACATGGCGTTGGCGATTCTGCTCGGTTCCAGCCTGGGCTATCTCGGTCTGGGGGCACAACCGCCCACGGCGGAATGGGGGGTATTGATCGCCTCGGGTAAAAACTTCATGGATACCGCCTGGTGGATCACCATATTTCCCGGCTTTGCCATCGTGATTACCGGGCTGGGCTTCAGCCTGCTCGGTGATACCCTGGCAGAATATTTACGTCCCGGCAGCCGTTAGCCAAACAGCGGAGCGACAATGATGAACACGCCATTAAACAGCCGCGGCACAGCGCTATTGGAGGTCACCAACCTCAATACCCGCATCCACACCTCCCGTGGCGAGCTGCCCGCCATCCAGGAGGTGAGCCTGACGCTGCAATCGGGGGAAATTCTGGGACTGGTGGGGGAATCCGGCTCGGGAAAAAGCGTGACCCTACGCTCTCTGTTAAAGCTGATGCCCGCCTCGGCTCAGGTAACGGGATCGGTAAAATGGCGGGGTCGCGAGCTGACCGAACTCGATGCCGCCGCCCTGCGCTCGGTGCGCGGCGGTGAAATCGCCATGATTTTCCAGGAACCGATGATTGCGCTCAATCCGGTGCTTACCGTATGGCGGCAGATTGAAGAGAGCCTGCATGCCCATACCACATTGAACCGGAAAGCCAGGCGGCGGCGCGCTATAGAGTTATTGAATCAGGTGGGCATTCCCGCGCCGGAGAGCCGCCTTGACGACTACCCGCACCAGTTTTCCGGCGGGATGCGCCAGCGCGTAATGATCGCCATCGCCTTGGCGGGTAATCCCAAGCTGCTGCTGGCGGATGAGCCCACCACCGCGCTGGATGTCACCATCCAGGAACAAATTCTCAAATTGCTGCTTAATCTGCGTGACCAGCTCGGCATGGGGATCATTTTCGTCACCCACGATCTCGGCGTGGTGGCACAGCTTTGCGATCGGGTGGCCGTGATGTATGCCGGACGCATCGTTGAAACCGCGCCGGTGGCCGACCTTCTTCAACGCCCTCGGCATCCTTATACCCAAGGGCTTATCGCGTCGGTGCCACAGGCCGGTGACGCGCGCACCTCGCTGCAATCCATTGAAGGCACGCCGCCCTCGCTGCTGAATTTACCCGCGGGCTGCAGCTTTCATCCCCGCTGCCCCTACAGCACTGAAGTGTGCCGGCAACAGGTTCCGCCCCTGATCCGATTGTCTGACAACAGACAGGTAGCCTGCCATCACCATCAGCATATTCAGCAACAGCTGGCCGAGCAGTTGGAGGGAGTTTGAAATGAGCAATCCACCTCGCGAGATACCTATTATCAGCGTGGAAGATGCGATGGTGCATTTTCCGGTTAAACAGTCCCTCACCCAATATCTGAAAGGCGAGCCGAAGAAATACATTCAGGCGCTGAACGGCGTACGCCTCGAGATAAAACGCGGTGAGACCCTGGGCATTGTCGGTGAATCGGGCTGCGGAAAATCCACCCTGGCGCGTACGCTGGTGGGATTGGAAAATGCCACCGACGGACGCGTTCGTTTCAAGGGCCAGGATATCGCCGAACTGCGCGGTCAATACCGGCGCAGCTTCAACCGCCAGGTACAGATGATTTTCCAGGATCCCTATGGCTCGCTGAACCCGAGAATGACCGTCGGCCAGATGCTGACGGAAGCACTCTCGGTGCACCATGTCTGCCCGAAGAAAGATATCCCGGCACGGATCCGGCAACTGATGGCACTGGTACGCCTGCCCGAGGATGCCATAGACAAATATCCCCATGAATTTTCCGGTGGACAGCGCCAGCGTATCGGCATCAGCCGCGCGCTGGCGGTGGAGCCGGAAGTCCTGGTGGCGGACGAACTGGTGTCGGCGCTGGATGTCTCCGTCCAGGCCCAGGTGGTGAACCTGCTGCTGGATCTGCAGCAAAAGCTGTCCCTGACGGTGCTGTTTGTCGCCCACGATCTGCGGCTGGTACGCCATATTTCACATCGCGTGGCGGTGATGTATCTCGGGGAAGTGGTGGAAGTGGGCGATACCGAAACCCTGTATGAGTCCCCTCTTCACCCCTACACCCAGGCACTGCTCCGTGCCGCCCCGACCCTGGATCCCGCCGACCGGGGTAAAAATGTCAGCCTGACCGGCGAGTTGCCCAGTCCGCTGTCTCCCCCATCCGGCTGCCGGTTTCATACCCGCTGTCCCAAGGCCACCGATCTCTGTCGGGTCGAACGCCCGATACTGGCGGTGAAATCATCGGGGCTAAAGGTCGCCTGTCACTGGGCTTGAACCACAATGATTACGCCCGCCACGGGGTGCGAAGCATAATAAATTCTTCTGTCTTTGGGCGGGAAGCATGATGAATCCGTTCATCACAGGGCGTGAAGCTATTGAAGCAAAAATAAGGTGAACAGAATGGCTAAGACGGTTTCCCCGATAGCATTGGCCCTCCACGGCGGCTGCGGCGTTATGGCGGAACATGAAATGACTGAGGATGAGTGGCGTGCCGCGCGCGAAGCGCTCAAACAGGCGCTGGCCGCCGGCCGGCAAGTACTGCTAGGTCAGGGTTCCTCGCTGGATGCCGTACAGGCCGCGGTGGTGGTCATGGAAGACTCCCCCTGGTTCAACGCCGGTTACGGCGCGGCCCTGAATGCCGACGCCGGGCATGAGCTTGACGCGGCCATCATGTACGGCGCCACCCTTGCCGCCGGAGCGGTATGCGGGGCGCGGCATATCCGCAATCCCATCCTGGCGGCCCGCCATCTGCTGGACGCCGGCGACAGCGTATTACTGGCCGGCGACGGCGCGGACAACTATGCCCTGGCCAATGGGCTTGCCTGTGTCGATGCCGATTATTTTACCACCCCGCGCCGGGTCGAGGCCCTTGCTGCCATGCGCCGCCATCAGACTGCGGGCACCTATAAAGCGGCGAAAGAGGCTGAAAAGCACGGGACCGTCGGCGCGGTGGCCCTGGACGGACAAGGCCACCTTGCCGCCGCCACCTCCACGGGAGGCTACAATAACAAACCCGTCGGACGCATCGGCGACAGCCCGTTAATCGGCGCGGGAACTTACGCCCGGGACGGCGTCTGCGCAGTATCGGGCACCGGCCAGGGAGAATATTTCATCCGCAACGTACTGGCCCACGATATCGCCAGCAGGATACGTTACGTCGGAGAAAGCATCGAGCAGGCGACAGCCTTTCATATCATGGGCGACTTCAAACAGCTGGGCGTTGGCGCCGGCGCCGTCGCCATTGATGCAAAAGGCAATATCACCGCGCCCTTCAATACATTGGGGATGTTCAGGGGCTGGGTATTGCCTGACGGACGGGCATATGTCGGCAGCCATGCCGAACTCTACCCGGTGGCGTTGTAAAGGAAGCTTAGCCAAACTTCTGGGTCCGGCCACCAATAAAACAGCTGCCCTTGCAGAATCATGACCCGTGTTTGATGATAGGATAGTGAGGACGAACAGGAGGGCGGCATGGTGTTTTGAACAAGGATTTGGCCGTCCCTTGCAAAACCGGCAATGCCCCGCCTGTACAGTCCGGTATCAGATCGCGTAGAGACTCATACAGGGAATCATTTTGTCAAAAATAACCATTCAAGACGTTGCCAGACTGGCAGGGGTATCCGCATCAACCATCTCAAATTATTTCAACGATCGTCGCGGCCTGATGCGCAACGATACTCAGAAAAGAATTGCTGATGCGATTTTAACATTGGGCTATGTGCCGAATGTCGCCGCCCGGAATCTCAAGATTGGCCATTCATCCATGCTTGGATTGCTTATTCCCACCGTCGCCAATCCCTTCTTCGGTGAACTGTCGCTGGCCGTTGAACAGGCGGCGAATAATCGGGGCTATCGTTTAATCCTATGCAATACACTGCGTGACGCCCAAACGGAACAGCGCTGTATCCAGGATCTGATTGCCCACGGCGTGCGCGGAATCCTCACCGTCTCAGGGCAGTTAAGCAAGAAGACCATGACGCAATTCATTCGGGACGGCATTGCCTTTTTGGCGTTTGATGCCGCGGAAAACAGCTCAGCTACCGACGTGGTGACTATTGATAACTACCAATGTGTAAAGATGCTGACCGAATATCTCATCAACTCGGGCCACCGGGCTGTCATGTATGTGTGCTCAGATACGCTGACGTTAAGCCGGAAAGAGCGTATCAGTGGCTATTGCGCCGCCATCGCCGCGCATCAGCTGGATGAAAATCTGCTGAAAATCAACACCGGTCATTTACACCATTCCTATTACGGGGATGCGGATCTGATTGAAATGGGCGGCATTGCGGCGGAGCACATTCTTTCTTTACCCACCCTCCCCACGGCAGTAATTGGCATGAATGACATGGTGGCAATCGGCATCATGACTCGCCTGCGGGAAAATGGCGTCAGCGTTCCTCAGCAGATTTCCATTTTGGGCATTGACGATATCCATTTCTCCAGCCTGATCACACCCACATTAACCACCATGCGCCAGCCTTTCGATAAGATTGCTGAAACCGCCATGGATATCCTGCTAAAAAGAATCGATAACCCTTCCCTGCCCATACAAAATATCAAAATCAGCCCCAAATTGATCGTACGTGACTCAAGCCAGATCATCACATCGGCATAAATCTCACGCATTACACTAGCCAAACCCCTTGCCTTGTCCTTGCCTTCCGTTTGAACCGTAATTATGGGTCATATTTCCCATTGCTGAACGACGTTAACTGACACGCAAGGTAAAATGCCGCCCGGATACAGCAAGGCGGCAAATTCACATGGCTCTCAAAGATCCTGGAGCACTTCCACACAGGCACCTAGGGTGTGATAATCCGCTTTGTTGTTATAAGACTTGCGCTGGTCGTAATGGCTATTATCCTCCCGTAAAACCCGGAACCAGGCGCCATATTCATGATCCACAAAATGGTCCCACGCATAGCCCCACAGCCTGTCGTACCACTGCCAATAATAATCATGCCCGCTGCGTTTAGCCAACAGTGCGGCGGCGGCGATACTTTCCGCCTGAACCCAAAAATATTTATCAGTGTCATAAATTCCGCCGTCGGGGCCATAGCCATAAATCAAACCGCCAAACCGAGAGTCCCAGCCTTTTTCAACCGCCGTTTTAAATAACGCTTCCGCCCTGGGTAAATACCAGTCTCTTTCCGAATGGCGGGACAATATCAATAACAGCTTCGCCCACTCCGTCTGATGTCCGGTTTGCACGCCCCAGGGTCGGATATTGTTTTCCTTCTCTCCCCGGGCATAGTCGAAATCCAACGACCAGTCCCGATGATAGTGCTCCCATATTTGTCCGTTCAACTTATCGGCCAATACCACGGTAATACCCTCGGCGATCAGGATGGCCCGATGCAGGTATTTGTCGTCATGGCTGGCTTCGAAGCAGGCGATCAGCGCCTCGCAGGCATGCATATTGTCATTCTGGCCACGATAATCACTGACGTTCCAATATTCATCGGCTTCATTGGCGTACTTGCTTTCCAGGGGCAACCAGAAGCGTTGTTCCATCAACTGCCAGGTTTCCTCCATCCAGCGTTCGGCCTCAGGGACACCGCACTGCCAGGCGCGGGCATAAGCAAGCAGAACAAACGCCAGACCGTAGCAGTGGTTGGCGTTGTCCGCGCGGTGATGTTCCGATAAACGCCAGGTATACCCCTTATTATCCGGGTTAAAATGGCGCTGGCGTAAAAAATCCAGTCCGTGAATGATTCGTTGGTAATAAATATCCTCACCAAACAATTTATAAACATGGCAATAGTTAATAATAAACCGGCAGGAAGCGACCAGCGTTCTCGTCTTAGCATCATAGACTTCGCCATTATTCATATAGCAATGATAAAAGCCGCCCGCAGGATCCACGCATCGAGGCTCATAAAATTGCATAATATCTTTTATATGCGATATTAGAAATGTTTTGCTTTTAAAGTTCATCGTCATTCTCAATTATTAATATATTGGCTAATGAGATATAATGGGGGAAATTTTTCCTTCAGTTTTATTTGTACCCAAATTGGCGGGTTGATCCTTCAGAAATACCCATAATATAATCGCCGCCAACACATCAAAGCAGGCAATGGAAATAAACATGGGGTTATAACCGATGGTTGTCACCAAGGCGCCGACCACAAGTGTAAAAAGGGTGGTTCCAAGCCAGCCCAAGCCGCCATTCAATCCGCTGGCGGTTGCTACCTCTTTATGCCCGAAAACATCGGTATTGAGTGGCAAGATGCCGCCTACTACCAGCATCTGATGGGCGAACCCCACCATGCCCAGCAGCATGACCACGACAATGATATTGTCCGCCATGCCGATAAAAGCGGGAGCCGTCATAAGAACCGCCGCCGTGCAAACCACCAGTTTGCGCGAGGTTATCAGGGATATCCGGAAAATCCGCTGATAGAACGGCGCCAGATAGCCCCCCACGATACAACCCAAATCGGCGCACACAAACGGGACCCACGCCGTCATGGCCACCTGTTTAATGTCCAGCCCCCTGACCGTCATGAGATAAAGCGGGATCCAGAAGTTATAGGTCCCCTGTGCCGGCTCGGCCAGAAAACGCGGTATGGCCAATGCCCACCATTGCCGGCAGGTCAGGATGTCTTTCCAGCTCGGCTTGGGATAATCAAGGCGCTTATCCGGTTCCTGTCCCGCCAGGATGTAGTTCTTTTCATCCTCGGTCAGGGCACTGGCTTGTTCGGGCTTGCGGTACAACAGGAAGAAAGCCAGGGACCAGAGTATACCCAGTGAACCGATGATAAAGAACGCGATACGCCAGTTATAAGACAGGATCAGAACAACCATAACGGGAGGTGCCACCGCGCCCCCCAACGATGTGCCGACGTTGAACCAGCCGGTGGCAATGGAACGTTCTCTGGCGGGAAACCATTCCTGCACGGCTTTGACGCCGGAAGGGATAATCGCCGATTCGCTCAATCCCAGCGCACCGCGAAGAAAAGCGAGCGAAAGCCAGCCATGGGTAAAACCGTGAGCCAGACTTATAACAGACCAGGCGATGGCAAATATCGCCAAACCGATCTTTACCCCCAGCGAATCAATGACTATCCCGGCAATGGGTTGCATAATGGCATAGCAGGCTTGAAACGTAGCTATGATATAAGAATATTGCTGTGTGGTAATATTCAGATCTTGTTTAATTGTTGAGGCCGCGACCGCTAACGCATTACGGTCGATATAATTTAAAACGACACCGAACGCCATCAGCATTACGATGAACCATCTTAAGTTTCTTATTTTCATGCTTACCCTTATAAATAGATTTTTCCGGGAATAGGCACCCGCTTCGACTTTTAGATCAAAGATAAAATTAATTTTTAGCAATTTTTTTCAAAAATCATTTTTAGTTATCCATAAGCAGCTCACTTTTAGCGGATGACTGTATCGATTTAGTAAAACGATACAGTAATGAATCTAATTTATATTTGATCGTGATCTCATTTTCGCTATAGGCGTTATGCCTCGAACCTAACGACAATGCTGGATGAGGATTACGAAACTTTCGTGCGGAAGTTTTTCGATACGTGATGAGATTGACCGCGATGTGCGCCACTATGCGCCGCTACATGAAGGGGAGGCCGGCCTCGCCTAATGTGAATTTTGAGCATTTGTTATCAGTTTGGCCGGCTTTCTCCACCGGCGGATAATCATTTAACATTTAATGGAAAACTTTAGATCATTACCTTATAAATAAGTTAGTTAGTCCCTATTTTTACCATTGAACGCCTTTCACCTATAGAGTTACTATGAGATAGATTTTCTACATTTTCCGCCAAGGGCAGCTTAACTCAATGGATGATAAACATAACAACGACGCCTTATTGAGCAGCACAATCGATGGGGCATTACAGGTATTGGATTACTGGCACAAGATTGAATTCTTTGAATCCACCGATATCAAGGACCTGGAAGATGGGGCTGAAGGCGTCCTGAGATACACCGCCGAGCAGTTACAGCAGCCCGCTTGCCTTCCATGGATTGATCCCGAGCAAATCAGACGCGCGGGGAAGAATTATTTGCCTTCCAAGAAATACAATTACAAGCTCTATTTCGGCATTTTTGATCGTAACGAAATCTTTGATCGGGCGAAACGAGCCTATCCGGAACTCGCCAACGACAAACAGGAACAAAACCAAGACGAAGGGCGGACGTGTTCAATTACGCTCTTTGTCGATCAAGATGGGCATGCTGATGGCGAAAGCTTCGAGTTCTCCACCGTCACCTGGGCCCTGGGACAACTTGAAAAAAGCGGGTTGGAAAACATCTCGTTGGATAATTATGAGGTTGAGACGGAAAATGTACGCCAGCGTTTTCTGGAAGTCATGATGGTGGCTGGCAATTTGAAGCAGCAGCATGGATTACAGCCGGTATTGACAGGATACGAAATTATTGAGTTTTTAAAATCCATGGCGGCATGGACCGATTTTATCCCTGAAATCTCAACACCCGCCCTTTACGTAAAGCTCACCGAGGCTAAGCCTAAAGTAAAGGGCCAACTCCAAGAAAAAATTGAATTGAAGCTTGATTCACTCTATCACCTAAGCCGATTACCGGAAATTATCACAAAAAAAGAATTTCACAAACTAAACACCGAAAAACCGATCACGGCTAAAAATGAAATTACTGAACCCTATGAAAATAATAAAATTACTATTCTAAATAGCTTTTATATTCGAGATATCGAACGAGTTATTAAAGATATAAAAAAAGAAGGGATAGATCTCTGTTCGCCTTTAGGGCGTTATCTTTGCGGTGAAGGAGAAAAGCAGCCGGACCTGCTGGCTCCCGAAGGAAAACCTATCCTCATAAAGATGCTTCGGTTAAGCAAACTCCCCGCCGGGCGCTGGCCGGCAGAAACAGCGCATGGGATGAGCCTGATGCAACAGTTTGCAATTAATAATATCGAAGAAGAATTAGCGCACTGCGGTCTCTATTCCGTCAACGGGCCTCCGGGGACGGGTAAAACAACCATGCTTCGCGATCTTATCGCCGGTAATCTAGTGAAACGCGCTGGGGTATTGGCCGGTCTTGACAACGCCAGCGATGCTTTTAGCGGCGAAATAACCATTACATTGGGCAATAAACTCTATAACGTGAAATGTCTGTCGCCGATGCTGACAGGTTTTGAAATGGTGGTGGTTTCCAGCAATAACGCGGCCGTGGAGAATATATCCCAAGAATTGCCTCAGCTGAAAAGTCTCGGTAAATCCTGGGAAGGCATCAACTATCTAAAACCTGTCGCACAAAAGCTGGCTGCGGTGGATAGGCCGTTGAAAGAGCATGAGCACTCAGAGGAAAAGGCCGAGGGGAAAAAAAGAAAAATCGAGCCACTAACGAAAGAAACGGAGTGTTGGGGGTTGATTGCCGCTGCACTGGGCAAACAAGAAAATCGGGATATTTTTGGAGGTCGAGTGTTTTACCACACAATGAAAGACTGCTTTGCCACTCCCCCCGCCGATGACTACGCTACCCTGGCAGACGCTATTAAAGATAAAAATTTAGCCGTTCCCTCATTCTCCGATGCAAAATCAGCCTTTATCAAAGCCAAAACTGAGTATCAAGAACGGCTAAAAGAGTTATCTAAACTTGAAACATTGGCCGAGCATGAAGGGCAGTGTTGGCTACAAAAACGCAAATCGGAACAAAAACACGCTCGTCTTCTCAGACTGGATGCCCGTTTGGCAAAGCGGCGAGAAAATAAACCCGCATGGCGGTTCATAAATATCCGTCAATGGTGCCGTGCACATTCAATTATCAAGGGCTTAAACCTGCGTCAAAATACAGCTGAAGCTCAATACAAAATCGAGTTTAATAAATGGGAACTTCTCCATTCGGCGTGGATTGATGAACAGCGTTCCTGCGCGGCGCTTAAAGAAAAGTATGCGGGCGTTATTTTCCCGACATGGGAAACCGACCTTGAAGCAGCTGCCATTCAGCGTACGGCCTTCGGCCAATGTCCAATACTGAATGAAGCTCGCACTCATCTTATGGTCAAAGCTCTTGACCTGCATCAGGCATGGCTTGCCACTGCCTACAAAGAGAGCTATCTGTCGCAATCAATATTTGCTCTCATGCACGCCATAAACGGAGTAGTGGCAGACCCAAAAGCCGCCAAAGCGTTATGGCATTTACTGTTTATGATAGTGCCCGTCATCTCTTCCACCTTTGCCTCCGTGGCACGCCAGTTCGCCGCGTTGGGGTCTGGAGACATCGGCTGGCTGTTTATTGATGAAGCGGGCCAGGCCACACCACAGCAAGCTGCCGGCGCGCTTTGGCGAGCAAAACGTGCAGTCGTCGTGGGAGATCCGCTACAAATAGAACCGGTGTTCACCGTTCCTCCGACTTTCGTCGAGGCCATCGCACGGCGTGAGTTTGGCAAGCAATGGCTCCTCTGGTCTCCAACGGTGCAATCAGTTCAAAACCTGGCTGACCGAGCGAACCCGTACGGTACTTATCAGATTGCTAAAGGAACCTGGCTGGGAAGTCCGTTACGTGTTCACCGTCGTTGCGATGAGCCGATGTTCAGCATTGCAAATGCCATTGCCTACAACAACAAAATGCTGCACGGCCGGGATGATATAGTGAGTGACGAAAATTTTATTTGGGGGCCGAGTTGCTGGTTCGATGTCCGGGGAAAAACGGAAGGAAAACATTTTGTTCCCGCACAGGCCCGGCATGTTCTGCACTTACTCCAGGCGTATATCGATCGTTATCAAAAGTTACCGGATGCTTACATCATCACGCCGTTCAAACAAGTTAAAAATAGACTGAGGCACTTTTTGAAAGAGGAGCTGACGGGTGTTGACGGGGGCGATAAATGGTTAAGGGATCGCATCGGCACCGTTCATACCTTTCAAGGGAAAGAAGAAAAGAATGTTATTTTTGTTCTTGGACTGTCCGATGAAAGCCGTGGTGCGGCAAAGTGGGCGTCTTCAAAACCTAATCTGTTGAACGTCGCGGTGACCCGTGCACAAAAGCGAATCTATATCATAGGCGATCCGGACATCTGGTCTAGCTGTAACTATTTCAATGTTGCATATGCGTTGCTGTCGCGACTGCCTTCATTGGTAGCAACACAGGAAGCCGAGGTTCCGGTGGGTGTTTAATGCTGCATCATGGCAATCCAAAACCCTGCTCTGTCTTTGCTTAGAGCGAAAAGCCATCGCGCTTTATGCTTACATTCAACGGAATCGGGAACCATTATGCTGACCCAAGCCAAAGTGCTATCGAAACAAGAAAAATTCCAAACTTGAAATAGGAGGAGTAATGAAATTAGAGCAGGCATTAAGTCTGTCGCTTAATAGAGAGATCTCGGCGGAACAAGCGGACAGGTTATATGCTCAGGGGATTCTCTTATCTAAGCACCTTTTCGAATGTCCCGGGCCGAACTGTCATGCTCAAGTGACATGCGCCAATCTTGACAAGCCCAGACGCCTGCGCAAACGAGAGCCTTACTTTAAATTTGTCTCCGAACACGCCCAGGGATGCCCCTTGGAAGAGCAATCTGATGAAGAATTTCGCCGAATCCAAAACTCAAAAACTGATCCAGAAGCCCTTCCGTTTATACGCGAAGATATTGTCGACCTTGATTTATCTGCTCCGAATAAGCGCGTCACGCATGATATCCTCGCTACCGAGAAGGATAAAGATTCAACAAAACGAGGTAAACGGGCCGATAAGGAAGATGATGATGAAAACAGCAAACGCCGCCACTCCCGAAAGCGTTTATCCGGACTCGTGGAAGCGTTTATAGCCAAAGAAAATTTAATCCTTAATACTGTCGAGGGAAATCTCCATCTTAGAGATTTTTTTATCAAGATCAGTGATAAAAAAAATCTGGATGAATATTTGGATGAACCGAGGGTTTATTTTGGTAAAGCCTGGCTTTATATTAAGAAAAATTATTATCTCGTCCGTTTCGATAATGAAATGCGCATAGGAAAACTGAAATGTAAACCCTCTTTCTTTATACCTGAACGCCTTGTCGATCATTCTGATTATCAAAGAACTTCCAGAGAAACATTAAACAAGATCGCTATGGCTAAACCACTGAAACCATTATACTTATTCATTTTTAGTGAGTTACCTCCTGTCAAAAAAAATGACGGCGATTACATCAATTTTAAGCTTGATAATTTGATACACCTGTATTTCTTAAAATGGGGTCAAAAGTGAGCTTGCCGAAGCCCATTTTTGTACAAAAATATGATTCTGTAGGACACCAGTATCGCCCTATTCCAGCGCCCGAAGCGCAAAGCCGCTCCGGCGACTTTACGCTCTGAAAGGGCGGCCATTATAAAATAAAGCTGGCCACCAGTTTTTCCAGTACCGCCGATTGATCTTCAAGCGTGCCGGCGGCAATGGAGGACTCGGTCACCAGGGCGGCGTTCTGTTGGGTCGTGCTATCCAGCTCGCCGATGGCACGGGCGATTTGTTCAATACCGTGGCTTTGCTCTTCCGAGGCCGACGAAATCTCGCCCATGATGTCATTGACCCGCGTTACCGAGGCGACAATCTGTTGCATGGTATCGCCGGCCTGGGCCACCAGCGCGGAACCCGCGTCAATGCGTGAAACGGATTCCCCGATGAGCGTGGCTATCTCTTTCGCCGCCTGGGAGCTGCGCTGCGACAGACTGCGCACTTCGCTGGCCACCACCGCGAATCCGCGCCCCTGTTCACCGGCACGCGCGGCTTCCACTGCCGCGTTAAGCGCCAGGATGTTGGTCTGGAAAGCAATGCTGTTGATGACCGCGGTGATATCGCTGATTTTCTTTGAACTCGATGAAATATCGTCCATGGTCTTGACCACGTTTTTCATCACTTCACCGCCCTGATGGGCATTTTGAGTGGCTTCACCGGCGATTTGGCTGGCATGTTTGGCGTTGTCGGCATTGTTTTTCACCGTCGAAGTCAGCTCCTCCATGCTGGCGGCTGTCTCCACCACGGCGGCGCTCTGCTGCTCGGTGCGCGAGGAAAGATCGTTATTGCCCGTGGCGATTTTAGCCGCCGACAAGGCGACGGTGCCGACGCAGTCACGCACATCGGAAATAATCGTGCGCAGTTTGGCATTCATGCGCGCCATGGAGGCGGTGAGCTGGCCCAGCTCATCATTACGATCGGTTGTTATGGACCCGCTGAGATCGCCATCGGCGATGCGCTCGGAAACCGCCAGGTTGCGCAGTACCGGACGGGTGATTTGTCGGGTGATATACCAGGAAACCACAATGCCAAAAATGACCGCGATTAATCCAATAATAATAGTAATACTCGCAGAGCCATAGGCCAGAGCATCATTTTTTGCCTGCACGGTATTAATGATCACTTTAACCGCGGCACTGCTCTTATCACCGGCGGTCTTAACATCGTTTTCCGCCGCATTTAAATTTTTAAAATTAGTATAATAAGTTTCGCTGAGATCGTTATATCGACCAAAATAGCCCCATAGGGTATCAAGCCGCGGTTTTTGTTCCGGGGTTAAGCTGGCGGCCAAATCGTGGTATTTTTTCTCATCTGCGGCATAGTTTTTCTGCAGCAGCGCCAAGGCATCGTCGCTGCCGTTCAGCTGCAGATTGTAGGTGCTTTCTTTCATTTCGATAAAGGATAAAGCGAAGTCGTTCAGCTTATTTTCCTGATCCGCATTCAGCGTCTGGCTGAGCAAGGCGGTTCTAAAGGGCTCAAGGGCATTCTCATTATACAGATCGTTTAATTGAGCTTTAATCCCAACCATTTTTTTTGCGTAAACGCTCATATTTTCCAGCGATCGATGGAAATCACCGAGATAGCGGGCAATATCATCCAGATTGGCGCGGGAACTTTGATCCCACGGCAACGCCTGTGCTTGGTGGGTCAGCGTGGTGGCGTGATCGATAAACCCGGCCATCACTTTGCGCACGCTGTCATCGGATGAATAGAGATATTTAACGCGATTGACTTTAACCTGAAAAACATCAATATTTATATTATAAATTAAATTGGTTTTTTCATAAATATCACGTATCGACTTAAACCGCTGGACGCTCAGACCTGATGAGATAACCACCAGCAGTAAAATGATGCCAAAGCCTAAGTAAAGTTTATGGGATAATTTAATGCTGTTTATTTTACTTTTTATATTGATCATAATGACTTTCCATATATAAATTCACTTATTCCAAATGTGTAATACGTGAGAAATATGCTCAGCATAGCTATCGGCAATTCCACCGGGTTCTTTAGGTCATTTGGTGCTGAGGTTCCTGTACATTTGCCCATAAACAATATGGCAATTATCCAATAAACTTTAAGCCGACAATTCATTAATCAGCTTCAAATACAGGATTGACCAATTTATTGACCTACCCTCCCGTGGGGAATTTCAGGATACGCCCCATTTTGAATTCGGCATCGTGCCAGGCGATGGCGTCAATCTGCTTTAACCGGAAATCATCGGCAGCATACGCGGCTATTATTTCCTGCTCACCCGGCAGGAGCTGGACGCAGCGACAGCCAAGGATTGGGGCGTGGTGGTTGAAGTGGTGCGTCTGGCCATTTATTGAACCGTGCCCACGAAAGAGCCGAATCACGCGCCGGATAGGCAAGAAAGCCGTGATGACAACGTCCTTGCCCAAAACGTCTTTCTGACGCCTCAAGGGAAAAAATTCTCTTTATCTGAGCTCAGGCACGAATATTTGTCATCAACAGCTCCCATACTAAGCCATGATTATTGTCTGTTATACCCAATAGATTTCACGCTGAAGGGTATATACAAGGAGTTACCGTGCCCCATAACATTCATATGGACAAGGAGTTAAGCTGGCTCGCCTTTAATGAACGGGTGCTACAGGAAGCCGAGGATGCCAGCAATCCGCTGGTGGAGCGCATACGTTTTTTAGGCATTTATTCCAGCAATCGCGATGAGTTTTATAAGGTTCGCTTTGCCGATTTGCGGCGGCGGCGGCTCATCAGCGAGGCCCTTGAGGTGGATACCGATATATGGCTTTTAAACGAAGTGCAACAACGTATCCGGCAAAGTAATGAAAAGTTCGACGCGTTATATAATGACCTGCTTCGCGAGCTGGCGCGCAACCAGATATACCTGCTGAATGAAAGCCAGATTTCCGAAGCGCAAAGCCACTGGTTGAAAGGCTATTTTCGCCAATCGCTGCGAACGCTGCTTTTCCCGATATTGATAGAACCCGACACCAGTCTGGTGACCTTTCTGCGGGATGAATATACCTACCTGGTGGTGGAGATGATCCAGGGTTCGTCGGTGCGCTATGCCATGCTGGAAATTCCCTCCGACAAGACATCGCGCTTTATTTCCCTGCCTGCCGATCCCGGCTCGCGGCGCCGCAAGCCGCTTATTCTGCTGGATAACGTAATGCGCCTGTGCCTGGACGATATTTTCGGCGTTTTCTTCGATTACGATACTGTTCAAGCCTATTCGATGAAAATGACCCGGGATGCGGAATTCGATCTGTCCATGGAGACCGACACCAGCCTGCCCGAAATGATGTCTTCCGGACTCAGGCAGCGTCTCAAGGCGGAACCGGTGCGCCTGACCTATCAGCGCGATATGCCGCCGAATATGCTCAAGATGCTGTATGACAAACTGGGCATTGAAGATCACGACTCGGTGATCGCGGGTGGGCGGTATCACAATTTCCGCGACTTCATCCGCTTTCCCGATATGGGGAAACGGCGGCTGGTGAATGAACCCTTGCCCGCGTTGCAGCACCCGCATTTCGCCGGCTACCGCAATATGTTCGACGCCATCAGCGTGCGGGATATTCTACTGTATTACCCTTACCATACCTTTGAACACACCCTTGAGATCCTGCGACATGCCTCGTTCGATCCGTTTGTGGTGACCATCCGAATTAATATCTATCGGGTCGCGCGGCATTCCCGGGTCATGGACGCCATGATCCACGCCGCCAGCAACGGCAAAAAGGTGACGGTGGTAGTGGAACTCCAGGCCCGCTTTGATGAAGCGGCCAATCTGGAATGGTCGCGGCGGCTGAAAAGCGCCGGCGTGCAGGTCATTTTTTCGGTACCGGGGCTGAAAATCCATTCCAAGCTGTTTTTAATCAGCCGACTCGAGGCCGGCAAGCTGGTGCGCTACGCCCATCTGGGCACCGGGAATTTTAATGAAAACACCGCCCGGCTGTATACGGATTATGCGCTGCTAACCAAAGATGAACGCATCACCAACGAGGTGCGACAGGTGTTCAGTTTTATCGAGAACCCCTACCGGCGGGTGAAATTCAACTGGCTTATCGTTTCCCCGTTAAATGCCCGCATTCGGTTGTACCGATTAATCGATGCCGAAATAGCCGCCGCCGCCGCCGGCCTGCCGTCGGGGATCCGGCTCAAAGTCAATAACCTGGTGGACACCGGACTGATAGAGCGGCTGTATGCCGCCTCCGCCGCCGGCGTGCCCATCAGCCTGCTGGTGCGCGGCATGTGCACTCTGGTGCCGGGCTTGCCGGGGGTCAGCGACTCTATCCGGGTGATCAGCATCCTCGACCGATTCCTTGAACATGACCGGGTCTATCAGTTCCAGAATAAAGGCGTTCCCAGGCTGTTCCTCTCCTCCGCCGACTGGATGACCCGCAATATCGATAACCGTATCGAGGTGGGCGTGGAGCTGCTCAGTGAAGAATTGCGCAACCAAGTGAGCGATATTCTCGACCTGCTGTTCAGCGACACGGTAAAGGCGCGCATCCTGGATAAGGACATGAGTAACGGCTATGTCCCCCGTGGCGGGCGGCGCAAGGTGCGCGGGCAATATGCGGTTTATCATTACCTGCAAAACCGCGAGGAGAGTGATGACGTGGAGGCCGATGTCTCGAGTAAATCCGCCGTTGAATGAAGATTATATCGGACATCCGCGCGGCTTGTTGCCGCTGGTCACGTTACAATTCTTTAATAAAAAAGCGGGTCGCATTGATTAATCCGCTTTATGGATAATACTTGAACTACCTTTAAAAGGAGTTAACTATGCGACGTTTTCTAATGTGTATCGGTATTATTGCAATCACCGTGTCCTTGAATGGTTGTCCTTGGTGGCATGGCCATCACGGTGGTCACGGTGGCCGTGGCGATGCCATGGTGTCCGTCATTAAATAATGATTATCGTGCGCCCTTAGGGGCGCGCTGAAAGGGTGACAGCCTGGCAGCAAACTGCCGCGGGCCGGCATCACGTGAGATCGCCGCCATTGGAGGCGATGACTTTTTTATACCAGTAAAACGATTTTTTCCGGGTGCGGGCCAGGGTGCCGTGGCCGCTATCGTCCCGGTCCACATACACAAAGCCATAACGCTTGCTCATCTCCCCGGTGGAGGCGGACACCAGGTCAATACAGCCCCAGGTGACATAACCCATCACCGGAACGCCGTCTTCGATGGCATCGGCCAGGGCGCTGATATGCTCGCGCAGGTAGCCGATGCGGTAGTCATCGATGATTTCCCCCTGATCGTTGAACGCATCCCGCGCGCCCAGGCCGTTCTCCACCAGAAACAGCGGTTTCTGGTAACGATCGTACATCATGTTCATGGTGATTCGCAGCCCCAGGGGATCAATGCCCCAGCCCCATTCACTGGCGGCGAGATAAGGGTTTTTCAGCGATTTCACCACGTTGGCGGCGCTGCTGTTGCGGTCGTTCATGTCCGCGGCCGCACAGCGGGAGGCGTAATAGCTGAAAGAGACAAAATCCACGCTGTATTGGCGTAAAATCGCCGCATCCCCTTCTTCGCTCACAATGCTGACGCCTTTTTCCCGGAACAGGCGGGCGGCATAGGCCGGATAGGCGCCGCGGGCCTGCACATCGATAAAAAACAGGTTTTCCCGATCTTTTTCCAGCGCCGCCCAGACATCTTCCGGTTTACAGGAATAAGGATAGAAATTGCCCCCCGCCAGCATGCACCCCACCTGATTGGCGGGGTTGACTTCATGGGCGATTTTGGTCGCCAGGGCGCTGCCCACCAGCTCATGATGGGCCGCCTGGTATTTCATCTGCTCCGGATTTTCCCCCGCTTCGCACACCAATCCGGCCCCGGAAAAAGGGCTGTGCAGCAGAATGTTGATTTCGTTAAAGGTCAACCAGTACTTCACCAGCCCGTTGAAAGCCTCAAAACAGGTGCGGGCATAACGGGTGAAAAACTCCACCATCCGCCGGTTGCGCCAGGATCCATACTCAATGACCAGGTGCATCGGCACATCAAAATGACTCAAGGTGACCAGCGGCTCGATCCCGTACTTACGGCATTCAAGGAACAGGTCGCGATAAAAGTCGATGCCGGCCTGATTGGGGGCCAGTTCATCCCCCTTCGGATAGATACGGCTCCAGGAGATGGAGGTGCGAAAGACGGTGAACCCCATCTCCGCCATCAGGGCGATGTCTTCTTTATAACGATGATAAAAATCGATGGCGTCATGGCTGGGATAAAACTCATCCTCGCGCAATGTGTAACGCTTTTCCAGCCCCAGCTTTACCGGCATGCGGTGAGGACCGTGGGGAATGACATCCACCGTCCCCAGGCCTTTTCCTCCTTCGCGATACGCGCCTTCGCACTGGTTCGCCGCAAGGGCGCCCCCCCATAAAAACCCCTCAGGAAACCTGCTGTCCGACATGCAATACCTCTTTTTGGTCAATTTCGCGTTTTGCCTGTTCCGGCTCAGGAGGCGTGGCCTTTCAGCGCATTCACTTCCGATTCAGTCCTCGGTGGGTTGGCGGGCGCCTGCGCAGGCTCGCTCTGGGGGATATCCTCAAAGCCGAGGAGCAGCGTGGTAATAAAAGACACCACCACCGCCAGTATCATCACGCCCACCACCCAGACCACGCTCATGGGATGGGCCGGGTCAAAAAACTGCACGCTGGTAAACAGGCCGGGAGCCGCCATGGAATGGCTTGCCAACCCGCCGACGCCGGCCACCGCACCGCAAATAAAACCGCTGATGAGACAGGCAACCAGCGGGCGCTTCAGACGCACCGCCACCCCGTACAGCGCCGGTTCGGAGATGCCGGCGATAATCGCCGACGCGGCCGCCGCCAGCGCGGTCTGACGCAGCTCTCGATTCTTGGTGCGAAAAGCCACCGCCAGGGATGAGCCGCCCAGGGACAGGTTGGAGCCGATTTCCGACGGCATGACCATCCCCTCCCGGCCGGTTTCCGCGATAGTCTGGATAATGGTCGGGGTGAAAACGCGGTGCATGCCGGTCATCACCAGCAGCGGCCACAGCGCCCCCATAATGGCCACCGACAGCCAGCCCAGATAGCTATGCACGGTATAGACCACCGCGGAAATGCCGCTGCCAATCCAGATACCCAGCGGGCCGATGATAATAATGGCGATGGGGGTGGCCACCAGCACGATAAGCATTGGTTTCAGGAAATTTTTGGTCACCGCCGGCGTAATGCGGTCAATGCCTTTTTCGATATAAGACAGTATCCAGGTCATGCACAGCGCCGGGATCACCGTATAGGTGTATTTCACCGCGGTTACCGGGATATACGCGAACTCCACCGGCTGCCCCTGCGCCGCTTTGGCCATCAGATCGATAAACGCCGGATGAACCAGTACGCCGGCAATGGCTATCGCCAGCGACAGGTTGGTTTTGAATTTCACCGCGGCGGAGGCGGCCACCATAATCGGCAGAAAGAAAAAAGCGCCGTCCCCCATGACATTCAGAATGGCCAGCGTATACGAACCTTTGCCGAATACCCCGGCCATATCCAGGATCATCGCCAGCAGTTTGACCATCGAGCCGCCGATAATGGCGGGAATCAGCGGCGACATGGTGCCGATCAAGGCATCAAGTATGCCGGCGCCGATACGTTTCAGGGTGATTTTGCTTTTTTTCTCCGGCCCAGCCGCCGGCCCGCTCCCGCCCGGCTGACCGAGCTTGAGCACCTCGGCGTAGGCCAGCGCGACGTTGTTGCCGATAATCACCTGGCACTGCCGCTGGTTATGCACCACGCCCATCACCCCGTCAATGGTCTTGAGCGCCGCGGCATCCACCTGGTTTTGATCCTTCACCACAAAACGCAGGCGCGTCATACAGTGGGTTAACGCCTCGATATTATTGAAACCGCCAAGGGCAGCGATAATGGATTTTGCGGTTGCTGCGTAGTTCTTCGCCATTGAATTGTTATCTCGCAGTGGCAGGAGATTTCTCGATGAAAGATTCAATATGAAATGTTTCAGATAAGAAACCGGTTTCACAAAATAATGATTAATTAGTTATAGATTGGCAATAGAAAAAATTCACTAAATATTAAATTTGTGAACATAATCACTAAATTAACGACCTGCACCTTGGATTGTATTTTTACTTTAAAAAACAGTACGCTAAAAGCAATGTACCCTGAATGCAGCAAACGGGTCGATATGACGAGCGTACTGAAACACTGACATAAATCACGTAAACTGAGCCGCATGTCTTCGGCTGCAAGCGATACCTGTGACGACAATAATTGAAGTGGCATAAGAGACGATATGACGACAATACTTGAAGTGGCGAAAGAGACGATATGACGACAATGCCTGAAGTGGCGAAAGAGACGATATGACGACAATGCCCGAAATGGCGAAAGAGACGATATGACGACAATGCTTGAAGTGGCGCACAAGGCGGGTGTTTCCAAAGCGACGGTTTCGCGGGTATTGTCAGGCAACGGTTATGTCAGTCCGGCCACCAAAGAGCGCGTATTCAACGCCATCAAAGAGAGCGGCTATCGCCCCAATCTGCTGGCGCGCAACCTCGCCACCCGCAAATCGCAGAGCATCGGCCTGGTGGTGACCAACACCCTTTACCATGGCACCTATTTCAGCGAACTGCTGTTCCAGGTGGCGCGCATGACGGAAGATCACGGTCGCCAGCTTATTTTGGCGGATGGCAAGCACAGCGCCGAAGAGGAACGGGCGGCGATCCAGTTCTTATTGGATCTGCGCTGCGACGCCATTATTATTTATCCGCGTTTTATCAGTATTGATGCCTTGGATGAGATTATTCACCAGCACAAACAGCCCATCATGGTGATTAACCGCAAGCTGCTTAAAAATGACAGCTACTGTATTTATACCGACCATAAAGAATCCAGTTTCCGCGCGGTGAATTATCTTATTGAGCAAGGCCATCACGATATCGCGTTTATTACCGGCTCGCTGGATTCCCCCACCGGGCTGCAGCGCCTGTCCGGTTATAAAGAGGCCCTCGAACGGCATCGTATCCCGTTAAACAACGATCGCATTTACCAGGGGAAATGGACCCCCGCCAGCGGCGCCGCGGCGGTGCGCAGCCTGCTCGACAAACAGGTGTCCTTCAGCGCAATGGTGGCCAGCAATGATGATATGGCCATCGGTGCGCTAAAAGCGCTGAGCGATGCCGGTATCGACGTACCCCATCAGGTCTCCCTGCTGGGCTTTGACGATATCCCCATGGCGCCTTATTGCCGGCCGGCGTTATCCAGCGTACGCATCCCGGTATCCGAAATGATCACCGCCATCGTTGATAAACTCGTCGACATCCTGGACGGCGGGGAAATCAACAAGCGTCAGACCTTCATCGCGGAATTGATGATTCGGGATTCTGTGGCTAAAGGGCCCGGTGGAACCATTTGCCAAGATCATCAATAAAGCAGCGCACTTTCGTGTCAGTGAAACGTTCTTCCCCATAAAGCACATGCATGGGCCTTTCGATGAAATGATAGCCTGGCATAACGGGTAGCAACTCCCCGCGGCTTATGTTTTCCCGCACCGCTTTCTCATAACCGATAAGGATGCCGGCGCCATGTAAAGCGGCTTCCAGCATCGCCCCCCAGTCATTCACCGCAAAGCGCCCATTGACGTCCACATCCGTCATTTCCTGCTCCCTGATGAAAGTCCAATGACGGGTCAATCCCGCGTGCCAGGGTGAAAACTCCAGGCACTCATGCCTGGCAAGATCAACCGGACTCTCCGGGGTGCCATTTTTCTCCAGATAAGACGGCGCGGCGCAGACCACCAGACGGTATGGCGGCAGCGGTCTGGCAACCAGGCGCAAATCATTGCTGAGCGCCCCGATTCTGATGACGGCATCAAATCCCTGCTCCAGCGGATCGGTCAGCACATCGGAAAGCGTCAACTCAATGCGGATTTCCCGGTAGCGCTGCAAGAAATCAGTCACAAAAGGGATCAGCGCATAGCGTCCAAAGGCCACCGGCGCATTTACCCGCAGTGTTCCCGACGGCTGCAATGCGTTATCCATGGCGATACGTTCGGCATCCTCTATCGCGCCGAGAATGTGCAGGCAGCGCTTGTAGTAGTCGATGCCCGTGGTGGTCAGGCTTTGTTTCCGGGTGGTACGGTTCAGCAAACGAACCCCCAGTCCTGTTTCAAGGGTCGCCACATGACGCGCTATCATCTGTGGCGATATTGCCAGTTTTGCCGCCGCGGCGGCAAAAGAGCCCTCTTTCACCGCCGTGACAAAAACCTTCATGCCCGTGATTTTATCCAGCATTAACAACTCCTGGTTGTTACTCAATCTACTGGTGGACCATTTTAAATACCTGCAAGAGTTATTACAGTGAAATTTGAAGTATGTTTTAAAACTTAAGATAAGCCAATGGCAAAGAGGAAACGATGAATACCTACGTGGTAAGAATGGACCATCCTGATGGCCCGGAGTGGAATACCTTTGTGATGGAACATGTCTTGTATTTGAAAAAACTGATCGATGAGGGGAAACTCATTGCCTCGGGTCCGCTGAAAGGGACACCCCTGCGCGCCGGTTTTCTTATCTTTCGGACAGACCAGTTAGAGGAGGTAAAAGCCTTGGTGGCCGGCGATCCCTTCGCCCGGGAAAATCTTATTGCGCGGCTTGATATTCAGGAATGGGATCCCCTCTTTGGCCTGCTGTCGGATATATCCAGTAAAATTCCACCTGAAGAATTGCGTGCGCTTTTTGAAGAGGATGGCGGTAAATAACCACGCCCGGTGTAATAAATAAAGTGCAATACATGCAGTGCAAGAGCTCACTTTGAATGCAAGATAGTTTACCAGAACCCTATAATACGGGAGGCGCATATGATGTATGAACTCTGCCGAATCAGCGCGACGGCACTGAATCTGAAACAAACGGCGGACCGATGCGTTCAGTCTGCCCGTGACAATAGCGGGGAAAGTCAGTTACTGGGAGCATGGCGGACAGAAATCGGCGATCTTTTTCAGGTCATCCTGTTGCGGGCCTATCCTGACCTGAATCGGCATGTTGAAGCCCGGGAACGGGCATTGACCGGACCAGGTGAATTTGCCGGGGACAATCAAGGCATCACGGTAGCCAGGGAAAGCTTTAAAAAATTTCCGTTCTTGCCGGAGGTCAAACCGTTCACTGCGGGAAATTATTTCGAGCTGCGCACCTATTACCTTAAACCCGGCGGACTTCAGCCCACCATTGACGCCTGGGAAAAAGCGCTGCGGCCCGCTGAGGAATATACCTCGCACCTTATTATCAACATGTATGCCCTGGACGGTTTACCACGCATCGTACATCTTTGGGCATTTGAATCACTGGAAGAGCGCGCCAGGCTGCGTGAGAAGTATTACTCCCTGAAACTGTGGCCGCCCCGCGGAGGGCCGGAACAGATCGATCACGCCACAAACAGCATCCTGTTGCCCATTATTCAAAGCTAAAATCATTAGGGGGAGATATTGTTATCTCCCCCCTTTGTCGTGGCGATGAAAACTTACAGCGGACGCTGCTGAGCAACTACCGGACTGGGCTGGGTACGACGTCCCACCATGCCCATTGCGCCGGCCAGAACGGCCTCGACAATCAGCATAAAGAAGGTGAACCAGCTGGCTTTCGCGGTAGCGGCCGCCGCCTTGTCACTCGCTTCACGGGCCTTTTGCTCAGCCTGTTGTTTCAACTGTTCATATTGCGCACGGGCCTGCTGATAGCTTTTTTCAGTTTGGTCGACAATCTGCTCGGCTTCCTGATCGCTCTTACCGGTTCGCGCCTTGATGATATTTTTCAACGCATCGCGGTCGGCGGCCTGGAAGGTATCTTGATTACGCTGAATCAGGCCTTGAATAAAATTAGCCACATCGGTATCAGCGGTCTGGGGATGTTTGGCAGTATCGGATGCCTGATTTTGAGCATTATCGGCTTCTCCCTGTGCCTTATTTTGCAGATTCTCCGGCTGTAGTTCCGGTTTACCGGTCTGGCGCAATGTGGTTTCGATTTGGTTCTGTAAACTGTCGAGGTTAATATTATTTTCCCCGAGTTTATCTTTAACCATTTGAGTGACCGGCGGCGCGGCGGCGGATATTCCTTTGCCGAGAATCTGTAATCCGGATCCCACCACACTCATTGCGCCGCTCATGGCGCTATTGACCACCACAATAAGGAACCAGGCGCAAATCAAGGTATTCACGCCGAACATCAACAGACCGTGCAACGCCCCTTCGCGTTGCGCCAAACGCCCGCTGGCGTAAGCACCCGCCGCGATGGAAATAAGCATACTGGCGCCGGTCCAGATGGCTGCGCCGGTTCCTAAACCCGCGAGGGGATTTTGTTCTTTCAACGGATCGATGGTGCTGGCGCCGATGGCGGTACCTAATATGGACAACAGTAAATAAACTACCATTGAAATAATGACACCTGCGAAAATGGCGCTCCACGAAATACGCTTCAGCGGAATGCCATTTAACGGCTCAACCAATGATTCGTGGTAATTTCCGGGTGTAGTGGTTGAATTTTCGATCATATTGAAATCTCCATATAATCCCAGACTTGATATCGTCGAATCGCAGTTCAGTTAAAGCAAAACCCTGCGCCTTATCGCTAACGGCGGCATTTAATTACAGCCTGACATTAGCTTAACTAATATTAGCCGTAGAATTGAAAATCACCAGAAAATCTTTACTTACTGTAATCTGGGTGAAAAGTTGCGTTAAAAGTTCATATTAATCATCGCTATTTCCCCAGAAATTCAATCCAACCTTAGCCCCCGCCAAAACTGGAAAAAAGAGATGTTCAGTCCATTCATATTAGCCACTCTAAAGACACAGCCAGTGTGATCAAACAAAAAGACGTTAATGGCACTGACAGCAATGTGTTGAAAAAAATTCTGAATGAATCTTTGCAGATCTATATTCATACTCACCAAGAGCGGCTCCACAATTTTCGGGAATCTAGCGGCCGAAGAGTTGTCGAATTAACCGTGGCGCTTCTGGTGTATTTATTGGAGGTTATATGCGACGTTTTATCAAGATTTTCAGCATTATCTCGCTAAGCGTGGCCTTGAGCGGCTGCGGTTGGAACAACGCGTTTTGGAGCGATGAACTCGGCCCCGACCCGGGACAAGTGAACCAGCCGACTAACGGTAATCACGGCGGTCCAGGCTGATGCCGGGGAGCACTTATCTTCTGCCCCATGGTTTGAGGAGACCAAGCGCAAACAACACATCTGCTCGCGTCCTGTTGAATTTGAACGGCGAGTCACAATTTTTCAGGTCAAAAGCGCTCACCCTCCTTACCAGATAAGCGGGGGAGACGATGAACGAGATTAAGTATTTAATCAAGACATGGACAATTGAAGATCTTGAAATCGCAGCCGCCATTGCTTTTGTCGTCATTATCTTTGTTTTGACTTTTTCGGCTTAGTGCGGGCATTTTTTCGCCTTTTGTTAAATTTATTAACAATTATATGTTTAGTAATTCTTAGCTCAACTAGCCTTAAACATACCGTCAGGAGAAAACCTCTTGATACGGAGTCCCTTTGTAGCATTTTGTTATGATAACAAACCGCTCTGGCGGTTTTTTTTATGCGAACACTGAAACTTGTTACATTGCGAAATTATTACTATACTAATTATATAATGCTCAAGGTTGGCTCTGAGAGCGTTATTCCTCCAAACTCCGTCTGGGCTCCTACCTTGGACGGTTTTTTCTGCCTCAAATCGGCATAATTGCCTTCACATTAAAGGTTTTTCAGCCAGTTACCGATAAATCAGTATGGCTTTCTGACTCATCAGGTGACTTAATGGATAACAAAACCGACCATGAACTCAAGCGCAAGGCGTGGCTTGCGGTTTTCCTGATATCCGCCACATTCTGGATTGCCGTCGGACTTATCCTTTTTCACTTCCTGGTTAAGCATAACGCGTAAAGGTTATTGACGTTTGGTGAGGGATTCCCACCGTACACGTCACGCTACCCCCTTCCGGAAGATGACACTCCCTCGTGGTAGATCAGGACTCGGGACGAACGAAGGTTTCTATCCGGTCAGTTCGATCGGTGTACAATATGCCGTTTAAATGGTCAACTTCATGCTGAATGATACGGGCATGAAAGCCGCTGGCCCGGCCTTGCAATGGGCGGCCATTGATATCCTGCGCCGTATAGGCGATGTGCTGCCAGCGCTCAACATAGCCGCGATAACCGGGAATACTGAGACATCCCTCCCAGCCCTCGGATTTATCATTCCCTACCGGTGAGATCTCCGGATTAATCAGCACGGTCAAGGGAAGCGGGTCAATGGAATCACCGTCACGCTCTATGGCCTGCGCCACTTCCACAACGATCACGCGCCGCAGTACGCCCAATTGGGGTGCCGCCAATCCCACCCCTTTTTCCTGGCGCATCACCCGCGCCATATTATCCGCAAGCTCTTGCAAATCCGCCCCGAAGGCAGTGACCGCCAGGGCTTTGGCCCGCAGTAGAGGATCAGGCTCATAAATCAAAGAGTAATCAGCCATTTATTTTTTTCCTCTCTTACTAGGCCGTTTTTTTTATCCTTCCATGGCCCGGATATATTGTCAATTAGTACAATTGGCTAATCTTAACTATCCTTATTCTTGTGAATAATAAAAAGAGGAATAGTTATGTCTGACATTACAAAACCAAATGACGAAGCATTCGATGATTTTGCCAACTCTGCAAAAAACAAAGCAGAAGGACTTGCCGGCGCCGCGCAGAAAAAATTCGGCGAAGCGGTGGATTCCCCTGACCAACAGGCCAAAGGCGCGGCTAGGCAGGCTACCGCCAAGGTCTCCGAAGTCTTTAACGACGCGGTCACCGGCGCCCGAGACCAAGTCCGTGAATACCCGCTCGTCGGACTTGCCGCAATCGGTACTATCGGTCTTTTGCTGGGTTTCATACTTGGCCGCAAATAATATCCCGGGGCGATTGAATGCCCCTTTTCCCTTCTGCAATTCTTTTCCACATCCTGCCAAGCCGTTTTCGAGCGCCTCTTTATACCTTTATAGACGGTAAATGAAACGCCGGTATAGGATAGGGTTCTGCGGTCTGGAAACCATTATCGGATGGCTTCATATACCGCGATGTGATACACACTTTGATAGTTTCAGTCTGCCCCTGGATCAGGTTGTTGGGATTGGCCGGCAACACTAAATCTCCCTTTTTGGCAAAAAATTCCTGAAAAAATGAGGGTAGCATGGCATTTGCACCTGAACCGCGTATCCATCTGGCCGAGTCAAAATGAAGCAGGAAGTTTTAGCGGGGGTTTCCGTGGCCGGTCTCTTGCTGCCATCGGCCATCGCTTATGCGGCCATTGCCGGCCTTTCGCCGGACCATGCCATCATCGCCACCATTGTCGGTCTGGGCATTTATGCCCTGACGGGACGAAGCCGGTTCGCAATGGTCGCGCCCACCTCCTCATCCGCGGCGATTCTGGCCGCGCTCATCGTTTCAATGCAGCGCCAGATACCCCAAGGCGCCCTGGTGGCCGATGCGGCCATTCTTGCCGCCGGACTCTGCTTTCTTATCGCCGGCGCGCTGCGTGCCGGCGCGTTGGCAAGTTTTATTTCACGCCCGGTGCTGAGCGGCTTTTCATTTGGTATTGCATTGACCATCACCATCAAGCAAATCCCCGCCATCGCCGGCATCACCCTGCCCCCAAGCGGAGATAGCGGTATTGTGCCGTTAATTTGGCATATGATTGAGGCTTTGCCGCAATTCCAGATTGCGTCGGTGTCCATCGGCGCGTTGGCGCTGTTGAGTCTGGCGATACTGCGGCGATGGCGTGGCTTTCCGGCCTCGGCGCTAGTGCTTGCCGCCGGCGTGTTGTTGTCGGCATTGGTGGACCTGCCGGCGCACCACGTCGGTTTAGTGGGAAGCATCGCCATCGCGATTCCCCACCTTTCCTGGCCTGGACTTTCCCTGGACGATTGGTCTCGGGTCATCGAACTCTCGGTGCCGTTGTTTTTAATTCTTTTCGCCGAGTCCTGGGGGTCGATACGTGGCCTTGCGCTGCTGCACGGCGACAAGGTCAACGCCAACCGCGAGCTGGTGGCGCTGGGCTTCGCCAACGTTGCCGCCGGGCTGCTGCACGGCATGCCGGTGGGAGCGGGGTTTTCCGCCTCCTCGGCGGCGGAGTCCGCCGGAGCGCGCACCCGATATGCCGGCCTCGCCGCCATGGCGGTGTTAATTATTCTCAGCCTATGGGGACGTTCCCTGGTGGCGCTGGTGCCGGCACCCGTGCTGGCATCCGTGGTGATCGCCTCGTTGTTCCACGCGCTCAATCCAGGCCCCGTCGTGCGCTTATGGCATATCCGGCGCGACGAGGTCGTGGCCACGGTCGCCGCCCTGGCCGTGATTGGTTTTGGCGTTCTCAACGGCATGCTGATAGCGGTTGGCTTATCTTTATTGGCCCTGCTGCAACGATTTTCCGCCGCGCGTATCGCCCGACTTGGGAGAATCCCCGACACCCATGATTTTGTCGATTTGGCCAGAAACCTGAAAACCGAGACCGACCCGCGGATTTTGGTGGTGCGACCGATGGAGCCGCTGTTCTTCGCCAATGCGGAGCGGGTGCTGGCGGTGGTGGCACAGTGGGCCGAAGCGGACTCGGTCACCAGGGTGGTCATTCTTTCCCTTGAAGAGAGCCAGGATTTTGACAGCACCGCTCTTGACGCATTGCTTGAGTTCCAGGCGCGTTTAGCAAAGACCGGGCGAACGCTCTTATTGGCGCGGGTCAAGGACGATCTACGGGACCTGTTGCGCATCGCCGGTTCAGCGTGGCTGGCGGGTGACGATTGCTGTTTCTGGAGCGTGTCTGATGCGTTTAAAGCTGCGCTAAAGAGGCAGTAGCCGCCGACGGGTCTTCCAGGGCGGCCGGTTCTTTACTGCTCGATCCGGGGGGATTCAAGGGTAGTGAGAACCAGCCCCAACGCCGGCCCCTTTAGTGTGATTTCTCCCACTTGCGCGATGTGCCCTCTCCAATGCCACCTGTCTGAGGCGCTCGGCATTAGCCAATAATAAACATACCCCTGCCATTTTCATAGCTTTCATTGGCGCAAAAAATGGCACCAAAACATTCTAGGTATAAACATCATTAGGCTAGCGGAATGCGATAATAAATTTTTATAGGGATCGCTATTCAATGCAGAGAGTTTTTTAAATTCGTTGAAAAAACCTAATACATCGGTGTGTAACCAATTATTCATCGCATCAATTGTTGCACTGTTAGTCAATATATAACAGCAAATCGGTCACATCTAAAGAAGCACATCACCATCACAGGATTATAAGGACTTAATATCAACGAATGCGTATTGTATACTGGCATAAAGTGTAGTTTACTATAGGGAAATTTCGTGTAAAATTGCAAGCATTCCAGAAAGCTCTATGATTTTAGGTGATATTAGATATTTCTTAGCAAAGAATATTAACTAAAAATTAAATTATGTAGTGTAAATAAGCGGCCACCTCGACTTGGACACATAATGCTCCACAACGCTAACGATCTGTAGGTTATAATTAATTCATTGCCAATTAATTTGTTTTTTAATAAATGCACTATTCTATGTTCTAAATGGTTAAAAATACAGCCTTAAAGGAGGAGCTATACTATGGATAAATTGCGAGATGCAATAAAAAATAACACTAAAACACCACTGGCAAAAGACACCGGCGATTTACTGAAATCTATTCGCGGTGGAGCAGGTAACGACGGCTGGGTTAAATTCGGTTGGAAAAAGAAATTCTAGGAAAAATTAATAGCCAAAGCGATGCCTCGCATCGCTTTTAATTCATTGCCCTTATCACACTCCATTCTAGAGTATAATATGAAGGATAAGCAGCCAAAACATCTTGAAATAATTCTTAAAGTGAGTGAACGTTGCAACCTGAATTGTAGCTACTGTTATGTATTTAATATGGGCAGCGATTTGGCATTGAATAGCGCACCAGTAATATCACGTGCAACAATTAATTCCCTTAAAAATTTCCTCGAAAGATCAGTCAGAGAATACAGCATTGATGTTATTCAAATAGATTTACACGGCGGTGAACCTCTGATGCTTAAAAAAGAGCGAATGGCAGTTCTTTGCGCATTAATACGCGAGGGTGATTATAATGGAGCTTCCGTTCAAATAGGAATTCAGACTAATGCCACACTGATTGATGAGGAATGGATTGAAATTTTCTCTCGATATCATGTTTCCGTCAGCATCTCAATAGATGGCCCGAAACACGTTAACGATATTCATCGGCTCGATCATCAAGGCCGCAGCAGTTATGAAAAAACACTTCGCGGATATAAGTTACTTTCGACACGCTCTACCGACGGCAAAAAAGAGATAAACGCTCCGGTCTTGTCTGTTCTTACACCAAAGGCCAACGGTTCAGAACTTTTCAGCCACCTATATGATGTGATGGGATGCCGCAACTTTGATTTCCTGTTGCCTGATTGCAACTACGATAATCCGATTGATACTGCAGCCATCGGACGCAGTTTGATTGAAATATGCGATAAATGGTATGCACAAAACGATCCCGACTGTGTCGTACGTATTGTAAACGCCCATATGGCGCATCTGGCCGGGAATAAAAAAAACGTTGTACTGGGAGTTACTAATGTAAATAAAAATGCCCTGGCTTTAGCTTTTACCGTAACCTCGCAAGGCGAGATCTACGTTGATGACACGCTGCGCTCTACCCATTCAGATATTTTCACATCTATAGGTAATATCACGCATACCTCTCTTGAAGAGATTTTCGCTAGCAGGCAGCTTATTGCACTCAATATCATACAAGACACAATACCAAGAGAATGTTCAGAATGTGTTTGGCGTAACATATGCGCGGGTGGCAGGCCGATAAATCGTTATTCGTCTATCGATGGATTCACAGGGAAAACCATTTACTGCGATGCTATGAAGATGTTTTTAGGCCGCTGCGCGTCAATACTCAACGAGATGGGCGTCAGTATTGAAGAGCTGGTAATAAATTTAGGAATAGAAAATGATAAATAAATGCATGAAAATTACCCTGCTAATAATGTTGTTATTCATAGAGCATGATAGTTATGCTCTGACAAGCAAAATAAGGCTTACTGATACTTGTGAACCATTAACTTCGTTGAATATCAATGGCAAAAAAGTTGAGCGTTTACTTATTGATACCGGTGCCACGGGCGGCATTCACCTCAGAGAAAGTGTCATAAAGAGCCTGCCAGGCCATCCCGCTAACTATGTAAAAATAGAGAGATATTCAGACGCCTTTGGAATTGTCAGGCATGCGAAATTTTTCCTAGCACCACAGCTGCTAATAAATGGCGCTCGTATGGATAATGTTCCCCTAACCACTTTCAATTTGTGGGGCAATCAGCATGAGCGGCAGAATATTGAGCCAATCAATGGCGTTATCGGGCTTGATACTTTTGGCGATAATGTCCTCATCATTGACCTGCAAAAATTGACGCTCGAAGTCACCACCAGAGTCAAGCTTGACAAGCAAAGAGAATGGGATGAATTGCCAATTACACGCACTGAATATGGTATAGAGCTTTATGCCATCGGTGACGCTGGCAGGCGTTTGAGACTAGTTTTAGATACAGGTGCAAACCGAAGTGTATTATTTGCGAAGGAGTCTGGAAAAAATAGGAAAAGTATAACCGAAGTGGTAACCGGAAAAAACGTGGTAATTAAAGTTATGCGTAATGGATTTGATGCGCCCGAGCTAGCTAGAGGGGGTATAGATGGCGTAATTGGATGCGATTATTTTAAAGGTAAACGGTTAATAATAGACAAAAAAAATATTTATGTATCAACCCGTTAATCCACACTTGGGGTTAAATTGAATATTTTCCGCAAAGAGGCGATTGAAAGTCACAGCCTGGATTGGATAGGCAGGCATTCTCTAACGCTTGCTAAGCCACCCTTATCTCCATTAGTTGCTAGTTTGGCAACTATTGGGGTGATTGCCGGACTCATGATTTTCTGCTCATATGAGATCAATGTAGAGGCATCAGGCCAGGTGTCATTTCGTCCGAGTATTTACACCTTAACTTCTCCTCTGGAAGGCGTGGTGACTTTTGCAAAGAATGTCGGGGGGGAGCAGGTCAGCCGAGGTGAAACTCTTTACACAATAGCCAGAAAAATAATTCTCGGCGGCGTAGAAAAACATTTGAAAAGAGAATTTCTTATTCGTGAAAAAATAGCCAACTTAGAGGCAATCAAAATAGACATAACGATGTCAATAGCAAGGATTAAAAGCGATTATGGGCAAAAAAAAGTGTTAAAAAAAGAGATACTTTCTTATTATCAGCAACTTTTGACTACTCAAGGAAAGAAATTTGAGCTTGCAGAAAAACGCAACGCTTTGTTTTTAAAGCACAGTAAAAACGGTATTATTTCTAAAATTGAGCTGCAAGAAGCGGCGCGGCAACTTCTGGAGGGTAAGGAAGAAACTCAACGTATAAAGGTGTCAATATCGCAGATTAACTATGAAATAAAAATGCTTTACATATCCCTAAACCAAGAGCTGGAAGCCTTCAAAACAAAAGAAGCGGAATATACCCGATGGTTAGCAGATGCTCATCAAGAACTCTTGGAAGCCACCAGCTCGGCATCTGCTGATATAATCGCTCCTTCGCAGGGAATACTCGGTTACTCAACAGTAATCCCCGGTGATGCTGTCAAAGAAGGTGACGTAATAGCGCTCATTCTGCCGGAAGGTGCGCTGCCTACGATAACGCTTAACATTCCTTCAGCTGCAATGGGTGGAATTCACGCGGGGCAAACCGTAAAAATCCGTGTTTCTTCATTTCCATGGCGCAGATATGGGAAACTTAACGGTATCGTTAAAACTGTATCTCCCGCGGCAATACGTAAACCAGAAGGTATGTTTTTTGCTGTGACAGCTGAACCCGAACACAACCCCAATTTTCGATTACGCCAAGGTATGGAAGTTACCGCCAATATCACGACGGACAAAAAACGCGTTTATCAGTTGCTTTACAATTTCATTGCGGCAAAATGGAAAAGTTAAAAAATTTGAATCTACAACCTCGACTGCCCGACATAATACAAGATGAAGCTATAGAGTGCGGGCTCGCTTGTATAACGATGATTCTTAACTATCATCGCCACCTAATCACTCTTAATAGTTTACGTGAAAAATTTAATATTCCTGCCGCAGGGCTTAGCGTAAAAGAGATAATCGAAATCTCTGAAAAAATGGGCCTTACAGGTAGGCCATTTCGTGCTCAGTTACAGGAGCTATATAATGTCAAGGCTCCTTGCATTTTGCACTGGTCTTTTAACCACTTTGTCGTTCTCAAAACTATTAAACGCACTTATGCCATTATACATGATCCTGCCTGCGGTCGTCGCAAGATTAGCCTAGCTGAACTTTCAGATTGCTTTACAGGCATTGCTATCGAATTGCAGCCGGGGGCTCGCTTTGAAAAAAAACGGACCCATCAATGTTTCACGTTGCGAGACATGTTTTCTGGCATAGACGGGAAACTGCGGCTTTTGTTCAGAGTGTTGCTGATTTCCTGCGCCGTAGAAAGCTTAACCTTACTTATACCGATATTCATTCAATTTGTCATTGATACCGTGTTACAAAACAGTGAAATAGGATCACTAACGTTATTAATGGCTCTTTTTATTTCGCTTGTATTCATCCGTTCTATTCTATCCTGGTGTAGAGCATGGGCTATTGCGTCAACAAAATATGCGATCGGCTTGCATTGGTCTGAAGGGTTATTTACGAAGCTTGTTAGCCTACCAGTGAACTTTTTTGAAAAAAGAAACCTCGGCGAAATGGCGTCGCGAATGCACTCTCTTGATGAAATCAAAGAGACTTTCACCGCGCGGACCATAGGAGCCATTCTCGACTTGGTACTGATCATTCTTCTCTCAGTTATAATGTTTTCCTATAACACTCTACTTTTTGTCCTTGTGCTGTTGTTGGCTGCAATCTATATTTCATTTAAGGTACTTAGCTTTTCGCGATACCGCTCTACGCTTAATGAAATGATAATAAGTTCAGCCGCGCAATATAGCTTTTACATGGAAACAGTAAAAGCTATTTCTGTTATCAAAATCCTGAGAATTGCTGATATACGAAAATTGAGATGGCTTAATCTTTGTACCTATACGGCTTCAGCGAATATTCGTTTATTTCAGATAGACTTTTTTTCACAGGTTCTTTCTCTTACCATTACCGGGATAACTGCCGGCATAGTCATTTATGTTGGCGCTCATGTCGTCGATACCGGCGGCTTTACGACCGGGGGTATATTTGCTTTTATGCAATTTTCCGATCTATTCATGTCGCGTTTAATCAATTTTAGTGATGCACTTTATCAATTCCGCCTCGTGCCTGCCCACACAAGAAGACTGGGTGATATCGCGTTGGCTAAAAGCGAGAATTTTTCTGGTGAAGATAATTATTGCATGGTTGCACCTGTAGGTTTGGTAGAAGTGAAAGATCTTTGTTTTACTTACTCACCTTCCGAGCCGCCCATTTTCGAAAACGTGACCTTTAGCGTTTCACCGGGCGAAAGTCTTGCAATCGTTGGCCGTTCCGGCTGCGGTAAATCCACTTTACTTTCAGTGCTGGCATCGCTACGCGAAAGTCTTTCAGGTTCTATTTTGATTGATGGTGTTCCACTTCAACGCTTAGGTCTTGATGATTATCGTTCCATGATCTCTTTTGTTATGCAAGAAGATTTGCTTCTCTCCGGCACATTGCAGCAAAACATCACCTCTTTTTCTGATAGACCTGATATTGAACATATGAAAAAGTGCGCCAAGGCGGCATCCATTCATGAAGAAGTAGAGATTATGCCTCTTGGCTATCTAACATTAATTGGTGAGTTGGGTAGCTCATTATCAGGCGGCCAAAAACAGCGGATATCTTTGGCTCGCGCGCTCTATAGAAAACCGACTATTTTAATTCTTGATGAGGCAACCTCCGCACTAGATGTGGAAAACGAACGGAAGATTAATGAGGCGATAAAATCAATGAAAATAACCCGTATTTTCGCCGCACACAGGCCGGATGCAATCGCGGTTGCAGACAAAATTTATAGTCTACCTGATAATAAAGTGATTAATAAACGGTGATGCGGCTTTCATAAACTGAGCAACCCGGTTCAGTAGCTTACACATATTTTGGCATTAATAATTACGCGTTATGGCTTCATTAGACGACAACCATAGCCGATCTAATTTTTCAAACATGGAGAACAGAACGCTAAATATCTTTTAAATTCAGCGATATCTTGATTATACTCTCCCTTTTTGTGAACTGTTGCTGAGGAAGTGATGCGTCAAATCGTCTTGTTATTGTCATCGTTATTTTTAGCCGGCTCGGTTTTTGCCGGCCCGGTCTTGGCTAATTCAATTTTATCTCTATCGTCGGCCTTGAATGAGCGCATGCTTATAATGAAAGATGTAGCAGGCTACAAGGCAGAACATCATTTACCGGTGGAAGATTTGGTTAGGGAACAGAAAGTCGTCTCCTTGGCACAGGAAGAGGCGAAGGACACAGGTCTGGATCCACACTCCGTGGTGCCATTTATACAGGCACAGATGGACGTTGCAAAGGCGATTCAATACCGTTACCTTGCTGATTGGTTATCCAGCCCTGAGCAGAACTGGAGACCTAAACATCTTGATGACGTCAGGAAAACGATTTCCGACCAAGACAGGGTGATACTGAGCTCCATCAGCCAGCGCTTACGTGCCGGTAGTTTCAGCGAAAAGGATAAATTGGAAATTTCTAGCTTATTGAATGCGCCTAATTTAAGCGATACGGACAAGTCTCACCTGGTTAACGCATTGCTGCTGATCAAGCATAGGACATAGAAAACGATGTCTTTCCATCGAGCAATGTAGCCACCGGTGCGCGGCCATAACATCGGAGTTTCCACGATACCAATTGCAGTCCAGGGCACATAAACTCTTACCAGGATACCTTTTAAGGTTAAATCACCTATGCTTCGCTCCGCATTTTTCATTCGCCTCATCAGCATCATCACTCTTTTGCATGTGTATATCGGCGTGCGGCTTATTTCTGACCTGCCGATCAGCGCCCCGTTCAAATGGCTGGGAGCGCTGCTGCTGGTTGTATCGGTTTTGCTGATCCCGCTGGGCATGGCCGCGCGCACTATCAAAAAGCAGCCGCTGTCGGACCTGCTGGCGTGGATAGGCTATCTCGCCATAGGCTTATTCTCGTCGCTGCTGGTACTGACCGTGCTGCGCGATATCCTGCTGCTGTTGCTTTACGCCGTGAACAGCCTGCGGGGCGTAGCTTCGGCCCCTTACGATTTAATCTCCTTGAGCGCGCTCTGCGTGCCGGTGTTGGCCATACTGCTCACGTTGCTGGGCGTCTATTACGCGCGCCGGAATGCGCCGGTGAAGGTTATCGATGTTCCCATCGCGGGACTGGCGGCGGCGCTGCATGGCTTCAAAATCGTGCAAATCACCGACATCCACATCGGCCCGACCATTAAACGCGGTTATGTGGAGAAAATCGTCGCGACGGTGAATGCGCTCAAGGCGGATCTAATAGCCGTCACCGGCGATGTCGTCGATGGGACAGTGCCTGGACTGGCGGCCGATGCGCAGCCCCTTGGCGCGTTATCGGCGCGGCACGGCACCTTCTTCGTCACCGGAAATCATGAGTACTATTCCGGCGCGGATGAATGGATTGTCGAGTTTCGCCGGCTGGGCTTCAACGTATTAATGAACGAACATGTGGTGGTGAACCACGACGGCGCGCATGCCGTCGTCGCGGGCGTAACGGATTACGGCGCGGGCAACGTAGACCCGGCGCACATGAGCTCACCGGCGAAAGCCATGCACGGCGCGCCGAGTGATATCCCGTTCCGGCTGCTGCTTGCCCATCAGCCGCGCAGCGCCGCCGCCGCATCGCAGGCGGGATTCACGCTGCAATTATCCGGCCACACCCATGGCGGCCAGTTTCTGCCGTGGATGTTCTTCATTCGGTTTCAGCAGCCGTTTGTTCACGGGCTGGGCAAACTCAACGATCTTTGGGTGTACACCAGCCGCGGCACGGGCTATTGGGGGCCGCCGATACGGCTGGGCGCGCCGTCTGAAGTCACTCTCCTGCGGCTGGTGGCGGATTCGCCCGCGGTGTAACGGCAGGTATCATGCCAGGCCGGCAATGCGGACATCGGGCACGATAATGTTGAAGTTATCGTGCCAGGCCGGCAATACGGACATCAGGCACGATGAAATTGAAGTGGTTGAAGTGGCGATGCGCGCCGCTGAACTACCTTGGTTCACGGGCCTCTCGCCAGTGATCCAGATAGGCCATGACCGCCCGGAATGCCTCGTTCCGAACCGCGTTATCAATGTGTCCTTCTTGTGCGTAGCCGAATTTCAGGCAGGCAAAACCTATTTCAACGGCAATGGTCGCAACGTCTGGTGACACCGGCAACGTCGTAAGTTCGCCAAATCCCACGGCCGCGTCGCGTAACTGTTGTCCGATGGAGGTGTTCTTGCCGGCATGGGCAGCACGGTCGGCGTCGCTAAAAGAACCGTTTAGCAGAAGCACGCCCGCTGCCGGATGAGCATTGTAATACTCCACGCAGGTATCAAGCACGGTACGCACCCAGGTGTGCAGCGTGCGCGTGCGCGCAGCGCCTGAATTTGCGATAGCCTCGCTGAGGTGCCGCATATGGATCTGGGCAATATGGGCGAACAGCGCGTACTTATCTGGAAAGAAGGGGTAAATGCTGGCCCGCGGCACCCCCGAAACTTCCGCAAGAGCGGGAATCGAGGTTTTTTCAGGGCCGAGTTCTTCGAGCATGCGCTCGGCCGCCTCGATAACCCGGGTCATGCGCTCCAGTGAACGCTCCTGAATAGGACGGCGGGTACGCTTTTCCTTGGCGGAGCTTGCATCAAAATCTGACATATGTTAGTTTCATAAAATGACAAATGTTGGATATGGACCTATTTCAACAGCTAGGATTATACCATACAGCATTCAGGCGATGCGGGCCATCGTTTGCACCCCGCTGCGGTTGTGGCTGTGACGATAAACACGGATTCCGCTATGGGGATGTTTAACGCGTCGCAAAAAGCTGCCATGGGCAGGTCATTGGAATAAACCTTATAAAGGCTTCAACCGTGAAAGTTCACATCGACGCTAAAGAACAGGGCATCGGCGTTCCTGCCCCAATCTTCCTGCGCTAACCTATCATCAGGAGGGATTTTAAATGTCAAAGACTATCCTCATCACCGGCGCGGGCTCCGGGTTCGGCGAGGCGGCGGCAATCGGCCTCGCCCGCAAGGGCCACAACGTTATTGCCACCGTGCAATGCTCGCCCCAAGTCACGCCGCTGCGAGAGAAAGCCAAGGCGCTCGGGCTCGCCAATCTGCGGGTTGAGAAGCTCGACCTGTTCGATGCCCACGACATGGCTTTTGCCCAGAGCTGGGATATCGACGTGCTCTGGAACAATGCCGGCATGGGCGAAGGCGGCCCGGTCTTTGAGATCCCGCTCGATCTCGTTCGCCGGAACTATGAGGTCAACGTTTTTCTCCCCCTCACCCTGACGCAAGGCTTTGTCAAAAAGTGGATCAGCCAGAAGAAACAGGCAAAAGTGGTCTTCACCTCGTCCATGAGCGGCCTGTTCTCCCCGGCCAATTGGGGCGTGTACGCCTCCACCAAGCACGCTCTCGAATCGGTTGCTGAAGCATTGCAGCAAGAATTGGCCGGTTACGGCATCAAGGTCCAAACCATCAATCCCGGCGCCTTTTACACCGGCTTTAACGAGACCATGGCCGACACGCCGTTCCGCTGGCTCGACGACGCAAAAAATATCACCCGCCGCGATGACCTGCGCGCGCAGTTCGACGAGGCGCTTGCGTCGCCTCTCGGTCACCTCGACGCGCAGGAGATGATTGACTGCATGATCGAGTTAGTCCCCGCCGACACAGGCAAATTCCGCAACGTTGTACCCCTGGCGGTCGAGAATATGCTGAAGGCCCATCAACTGGCGGCATGGGATAATCAGATCTGAATGCTGAAGGCCCAGCGACTGGCGGCATGGGATAATCAGATCTGAATGCTGAAGTCTGAAGGCTGCCGCCATTATCGTTAATCAGCGCAGGGGATCCTGGTTTTAAACCGTCGGGCTTTTACGGGCGCGCGCCACGATTTGCGTCGGGTTGACGAAGCGCAGCGCCACGATAAGCCAGATAAGCGAACTCACGGTGTAAATAACCGCCATGGCATCAATGGACTGGCCGGCCCGCACCCCGGCGGCGAAAACGGAATAATACAGGGAGACCACCAGCGTCTGGCTGCTGGGGCCGGCGGTGAGGAAGGTCAGTTCAAACATGGAGATGGTCCTGACCAGGGACAGCAGGGTTGCCGCCAGAATGCCGGGCAACAGCATGGGGATAAGCACATGAATAAAAAGCTTGCCCGTGTTGGCGCCGAAGACATGGGCCGCCGCCTCGATTCGCGGATCGATCTGCTCGATAAACGGTATCATCAGCACCACGACAAAAGGAACGGTGGGCACCAGATTGGCCAGAATGACGCCGTTCATGGTGCCGGCCAGCCCAAGGCGATAAAGCAAGGTTGCGAGGGGAATGCCGAAGGTGATGGGCGGCACCAGCAGCGGCAACAGAAACAGCGCCATCACCAATGATTTGCCGGGAAAATTACGTCGTGCCAGCCCATAGGCGGCAGGCACACCGATCAGCGCCGACAGCACAACCACCGTGCCGACGATTTGGAACGTCACTATCAACACGTCCCCCAACTGGAACTCCCGCCAGGCGGAGAAGTACCAGCGGAATGTGTAGCCGGCCGGCAGCCAGGTGCCGAGCCAACGAGTGCCGAATGAATTCACCACTACGGTGGCGATCAAAGCCAACAGATTAAGGATGAAGAAGATCACAAAAGCCCAGATGGCAATCTTCCACAGCCGGTCCAGGATATTTTCCAGGTTCATATTATGCTTTCCACGCTTATGTTATGGCTTACAAGGCAAATGACGGTTTCCACAGTCATAGTATGGTTTCCAAGCCAAATGACGTTTCCAGGTGCATGGTCTATCCCTTGCCCCCGCCCGCCGGCCCTTTATAGAACAGGCCGCGCGCCGTGAGTATGATGCCGACGATACCGAATTGGACGATGGCCATAATCATGGCGATAGCCGATGCGAATGAGTAGTCGTATTGCTCGAACGCCGCCTGCGCGGCCGCAATGGAAATAACCCGCGTTTCTCCCGCCGGCGCCCCCAGAATCACGGCGGAGGGGAAGACCGAAAATGCATCCACAAAAGACAGGCAGAAGATAACCGCCAGCCCGGGCAGGATAAGCGGCAGGATCACATGCCGGAAGCGTTGGCGCGCACGGGCGCCCAGGGTGGCGGCGGCCTGCTCCAGGGCCGGATCGATGCCGGAAATCATCGACAGGGCCAGCAGGAAAGTAAAAGGAAATCCGGTGATGATCAGGGACAGGAAGACACCGGTATAGTTGTGGACCAGGCGCACCGGATGATCGATAAGGCCGACGGTCACCAGCACCCGGTTAAACCAGCCCTGCGGACCGAGATAGTTCAACAGGCCGTCGGCCACCAGCACGGTGCCGAGGGTGATGGGAATCACCAGAATGGTGGTCAGCACCCGCTGATGACGCATCAGGCGCACGCGCATGGCGATGGGCACCGACAGCGCAACGTTCACCAGCGTGACCGGCAGCGCGAGCTGCAAGGTCAGCCAAATCGTTTCATAAATATAGGGATCGGAAAAAAATCTGGCGTAGTTGGCATACCATTGCCCGCTCTTGGGAATAAAAGAATGTACCAGCCCATAGAAAAACGGGTAAATAAACAGCAGCAGCAGGAACAGCGCCGCCGGCAATATCAGAAGCGTCACCCCGTCAAAACCATAGTCCGCCAGCCTGCGACGTCTGTGGGTGTGCACTATTTCGGCGCCGACCGGCTTCATTGTCCGGTCTCCCGTGGGTAAACCAGAACACGGTCAGCGGGCGCCCCCAGACGCACCGTAGCACCTGGGGCAATAGTGTCCCGCGCCCGGAAAAAGACCTCGTATCCGTCAGTGGTGCGGCCGGACCCGAGAAAATGTTCGCCGGAATACTCCATCCCGGTCACCGTTGCGCCGATGGCGCCATCCGGCGTCGGAACCAGGTCGGAAGGACGGATGGCGGCAACCACCTCTCCCGCATCCGTGGCATCCATGCCCCGGCCCCACAGGGTTGCACCCGAAAGGGACATTTCCACTTCATCGCCCTGCTTGCGCAGGATCCGCGCGGGCAGCGCGTTGCGAAAACCCATGAACTCCGCCACATCAAGATGGGCCGGCCGATTGTAGAGATCGTGCGGCGTGCCGATTTGACGCACGCCGCCATCGCGCAAAACGACGATCCGGTCGGCGAGGGAAAGGGCCTCGTCCTGATCGTGCGTCACGTAGATGGTGGCGGAACCCAGTAAACGGTGTATACGGCGGATCTCGCCGCGCATTTCGAGCCGCAGCTTGGCATCCAGGTTTGAAAGGGGTTCGTCCATCAGAACCAGCGGCGGCTCCACCGCGATGGCGCGCGCAATGGCCACGCGCTGCTGCTGCCCGCCGGAGAGCTGGGCCGGTAATTTATCGGCTTGCTGCGCCAGCCTGACAACGTTCAGGGATTCCTCCACCTTCAGGTCAATCTTGGCTTTCGCCATCCCCTGCATTTGCAGGCCGAAACCCACATTGCGCCGGACAGTCATATGGGGGAACAACGCATAGTTCTGGAACACCATGCCGAACCCCCGATCCTCCGGCTTCAGCATGTCGATACGGCGATCGTCGAGCCAGATCCCGCCCCCACTCAAGGACAAAAGGCCCGCCAGACAATTCAGGGCGGTGGATTTTCCGCAGCCCGACGGGCCGAGCAGCGCGATGAACTCCCCGCGTTTCACCGTCAGCGTCACATCCCTCAGCGCATTATGGCTACCGAAGGCGCGGCTGATATGCTCCAGCCGCAGTTCACGAAAATCCCTGGATGTTATTGCCATTGTTCACTGCCTCAGCACGATGTCCACATCATGCGGTCGCCGGACCCGCGCCGGCTCCCGCATTTTCCTTATTTCTGCATCTTTGCCGCGCCGATGTCGCGATCCCACTTATCGAACATCGCCACCAGCTGCTTGGCGTCAAGGGGCGGTTCCGTCGGATTGTTGGCGATAAGCCCGGCGTATTCGGGCCGGCCGAAGGTCTTGATCGTCTCCTGGCTGTCGGCCGGGGCCATGGCAAGGGTGACGCCTTTGATGGCCGGACCGGGATACATATAGCCGTGATCGTACATCAGGGCCTGCTGTTCAGGCTTCAGGATAAACGCCATCAATTGCAGCGCCACATCCAGTTTCTCTTTCGCGATCCCCTTGGGAATCGCCATGTAATCAGCATCGCCTACCCAATGGAATCCCTTCAGGGTGCCGACTTTATACTCCGCGGGGACAATGCCCAGGTAACGGGGATTGATATCCCAGCCCCCCGTCGAGGCGATGATGTCGCGGGTGCCCTCGGCCAGTTCCTTCATGGTTGCCGTGGTGCCGCCGGGGTAGTATTCAATGCAGCCGTCAAGCTGCTTGAGATAGGCCCAGGTCTTGTCCCAGCCGTTGACCGGATCGAGGGGGTCCTTGTCCCCGAGCAAATAGGGCAGCCCCATCACAAAGGTCCTGCCCGGGCCGGAATTGGACGGCCGGGCGTACATGAATTTGCCGGGATTGGCCTTGCACCAGCTGAGCAATTTTGCCGCCGTGTCCGGCATAACTTTCACCCGATCCGGCGCGTATTCCAGCAGCGGGCCGGACGGCGTCCAATCCACCACAAACGCTTGTCCCCGTGCCATCTCTTGCATCAGGTAGGCACCATGGAGATAGAGCTGCTCCATGTTCGGAAACATGCTTTGGTATTTCGGCAGGATCTGCATCCACAGTCCCTGCCCCATCCCGGCGGCCAGGGCATCGTTCCCGGTCAGGACAAAGTCGATGTCCACGCGTCCGGCATCCTGCTGCGCCTTCAGCTTGCCGGCCAGTTCGGGAGCCGTGGCCTGCGTAAAGACAAAGTTCTTCACCAGCTCGGGATGTTCGGCCTTGAACTTGTCGAACGCGGGCTGGCTTATCTGCAGGTCGCCGGCCACATCGATGACATTGATGGTGACGGGTTCCGCGAAAGCCTGAAATGATCCGGCGAGAGACGAGAGAACCACGGTAGCCGTCAGTGCGGCCAGACGGCAAATGGCAATGCTGCTTTTTTTCACGACTCCACTCCTTTTATCAGTGTTAAATCAGGTTCTTCGTTTCTTCCGCGCCGGGACCCGGCCTAGTGCGGCTTAGTTCAACTTGGTGCGGCTTGGTCCGGCACAGTCCGGCTTAGTCAGGTACAGGGAGGACTGTCAGCACGATCAAGCTTGATACGTCATAATCAGGTCCGGTCAGGCTGCTCCAAGGTTAGCGTGTCAGCCTGCTTGCCGCGGGACCATCAAGGAACAGTTGGCAATTCTCATGCTGCTGCAAAATGGACGCGGGACAGGCATTGGTCACCGGCCCCTCCAGAACGTCGCGCACCGCCTCGGCCTTGCGTTCGTCCGGGACCGTCAGGATGACGACTTTACTGGCCATAATGCGCCGCACCGTCATGGAGACGGCACGCAAGGGCACCTCCTCCAGGGTAGCGAACCAGCCCTCGCCAAACTGCTGCCGGCGGCAGCGCTCATCCAAATCCACCACCTTATATGCCATCGTGGAGGTAAAATCCGCCGGCGGATCGTTGAATGCGAGATGGCCGTTCTCGCCGATGCCGGCGAACATGACGTCAATGGGATGTTTATCAAGCAAGCCGCCAATGCGCCGCAGTTCTTCGTCCACATCCGCAGCGTCGCCCCGGATGAAGTGAAAGGCCCCAAGCGTTGGCAACCTGGAGACGAAACGCTCCCGCAGATAGCGGCGAAAGCTGGCGGGATGCGTTTCCGGCATGCCGATATATTCGTCGAGATGAAACGCGGTCACCTGGGACCAGTCGATCTCGTGCCCGATAAGCGCCGCGATCACCTCAAACTGGCTGGCGCCGGTGGCCAGCACAATGTTCGCCCTGCCGTTTTTCCCGATGGCCTCGACGATTGCCCTCGCCCCGGCCGATGCGGCCTCGATGGCGGCTTGTTCCTTGGTGGCAAATTTATGGATTTTAATCATTCGCTCCTCTTTTGGGTTAACACCGCTGTTTTCCGACTGAATTGTTAGGGACGCAGGTCTGAAAAGGATCGTTTGTGTGAATTTTAAACTAAGGTATGATCGGATACAGAAGTCGTCAATGGTAAAATTACTCATTTAAGATACGTTTTTCTTATCATATTCAGTAAATTTACATGATAAATATTACTAACATCACTAAACGACTCGTTTCATAGACTTAAAAATTAAACCCGCCATTTCATTGGCACATATTCCGGTATCAAAAGGACCGAGAACTTTTGTACGCCCTACGCAATACGTCCTTACCGCACGACTGATAAGAAATTCATAGTATGTTTGCGTTTGCAATTTACTTTCACGATAAGTAATATTTCTCAAAATGCAGCAGACCCGCACATAATCATTCATTGGGGAAAAAACGGCTTAAGGATGTAGAGTCATGACCAAAACGCGTAAGTCCAAACATGGAGGTCCCGGCCTTCGTCAGATCGCATCCGAGGCAAACGTCAGTATCGCCACGGTGTCACGGGTGTTGAACGGCAATGCCCACGTCGACCCGGCCATGCGCAAACAGGTTCTTGAAGCGGCTGACAGACTGAATATCGACACCCCACAGCCCGCAAAGACCGGCGCCCTGGTTTTTCTTCTCAGTAACCGGACGATGCTGCCGCCTTTCCATGCCTGCATCCTGGCGGGCGCCGAGTCCTATTGCGCCGCCCATGGCTGGGATCTGTTTTTTGTTTCCCTGAGCTATCCCCCCAACGCCACCCCACGGGAGCTGCACTTGCCCAAGCTGTTGCAACGCCGCGAAATGGTGCGTGGCGTCATCCTGGCGGGAAACCCCTCGCCGAACCTCATCGAACTGCTGGAGCAAAAGAACATCAGTTATGTGGTGCTCGGCAGCAACATTCTCGGTGAATTTCCCACGCTGAAAAACGACGTGGTCTTCTCCGATGAGATGCGCGGCGGCGAAGACGTGACCCGTTATCTCACCAGCCTCGGTCATCGGGATATCTGGTTTGTCGGCAATACCCGCCTGCCCTGGTTTGCCCGCTATTACGAGGGATATTGCCGGGTCATGGAAGAGGCGTCGCTGACCCCCAGGCTGAGCAGTATCGATTCAGAAGATGACACCGAAATAGGCTATCTGGGAACCAAATACCTGCTTTCCACAAATGAACCCGTGTCAGCCATCTTCGCCGGCAACGACTCCACCGCCTGCGGAGTGTATAAGGGACTGCGGGAACAGGGACTGCGCATCCCGGAAAACATCAGCGTGGTGGGCTGCAACGATACGGTGGGGGATTTGCTTTATCCCAGCCTGACCACCATCCGCGAGTTCCCCGAGCAGATGGGGCGGCACATGGCGGAGCTGCTGTTGGAGCGCATCGCCAATCCTGAACTGGATCCCCGGCGGCTGATGATGCCAACCCAGTTTATTCGGCGTGATTCCTGCGCTCCGGCCGCGGAGGATGAGACACACAGCGCGGGTGACAGTGATTCGGCATTCAGCGCCGTATCACAGCAGTGACCCACGGGAAAAAAGAGTACGTCCGGTTCGCCGGACGCTTATCGTTCAGGAAGTTTAAGCGACATCATAACGGTATAGGTCACATTTAATCGCATTCTGTTATTTTCAATAAGCCACTTTAATTCAGGAAAATAACACTATGGACATCAATAATTGTTCCACTAGCAACAATGCGCCAGGCCAAGCTAGCGCCATAATCAGCCTCAACGGTCATTTGCCCAAAAGATTTGCAGCGCTTATTTCAAATTTGGAATCAGTCAGTAATCATACCGATAAAGCCAGCATTAAAGAATTTATTAATTTTTCAAAAGAAAACCATGAAAAAATCAATTCTTCACTTATGAGCGTAAGTAATCCGCAAGAGGTGGTGGAGTTGATACAAGAAGCCTCTCGTCTATGCCTGATTATTAAAGATGAAATTAATGTAGGTGATGGCAATATGCCCTATATCCTTCAGGAAGAAGGTAAATTGGAGGGGGCGTTGGAATCACTGAAGGATCGATTACAGCGGGATATTAGCATTCAGACCAATGAAAAAGCACCTTTATCCATTGAAGAAAAACTAAAAAAAGAGGCAAAGCGTATTGGCGAACAAATACAACAAGAGATACCTCGTGCTATAGTAAGCGGAGAAAATGAGGTCGAGCGTTCATCTGGAAAAATAGTGAAAGAATTAAGCCGTTTAGGAAAGCGTTTTCGTTAATTAAAGAGATTGCTGTTAAAACTTATAAGTGAAATTGTTATACCCATTTATTATAACGGCAAAAGGGCGGTTTTATTCACACCGCCAGACCAGGCTCAGGTCGCCTCCGACATCATCTGCAAAAATTTATCCCGCAGCGCATCCTTTATCTTCGGATTCCAGGCGACGCCAATTTGCCAAAGGGTGTGCATTCCCTCTGGCCGCACAACGGTCACACCGGCCGGCAAAAAATGGCTGATGCCCGAGGGCAGCAACGCCACGCCATTTCCCGCGGCGATCAATGCCAGCAGGGCATGAATATCATCAGCGGCAGACGCTGGTTTGGCGCTCAGATGATTGACCTCAAGAAAACGAGTGACTTGTTCCGCCAGGCAGGGCCCGCGGCGCGGATTGATTTGCAACAGCGGGTGCTTCTTGAACAAAGACCGAATATCAGCGGGATCCACGTTAGCGCCTGACGGGGCGGCCAACACGAGGTTCTCATCCATCAAAACCTTGACCTGCAGCGGTTCGGTCATCGGCAAACGGATAAAGCCTGCCTGAAGTTGCCCCTCAGTTAACATGCGGCACTGCACATTGGAGGGAATGTCGCTAAGGGAGACTTCCACCTCGGGGAATTGTTCACGAAAAAGATTTACCAGGGCCGGGGCAAGCCGAAATGATGATATGCCAAACCCAAGCGCCAGCTTACCCGCATTCCCTTTCTCTATGCTTCGGGTATATTCCAGAAACTCTTCGTGATGTTTCAGCAACTCGCAGGTTCTGCCATAAAGCTGCCGGCCGGTGACGGTGAGCTTTGCGCCGTGTCTGCCACGATGAAAAAGGCTCACCCCGGTCAAATGCTCCAGTGCCTGGATTTGCTTGGTCAAAGCAGATTGCGTCAGGTACAGGGCTTCCGCAGCGGCGTGATAATTCCCCTGCTCAGCCAATGTAACGAATGCGCGCAACAGCTTTATATCCATTCCGCTCGGGAATCAAATAGGGAGAAATCGGAATTATACAGCTTAGCGCTATTCAGGAGATAGTGGCAGGAGTTTGCGAAATTGGCATTCCCTTCACATTTGTCATGGGGAAGGTTACCGGATCCTCAAGGATTCTTGACGTCGATTGTTACCCGCCCATTGATGGCGGTATTCCCCTGGACCAGGGGGCGGTAGCTGCCGCCCTTATCAGGCGCGAAGCGCTATTGCATATTGGAGCAGAAACAGATGAATCAGTCAGTAACGAGGGTAGCGGCGGTTTTGTTCGACATGGACGGGGTTCTGATCGATTCCAAAGCGGTCATTGAGCAAGCCTGGCGCGAGGCGGCACAGATGTACGGGCGCCGGATAACCAACGAAGAAATCAACAAATACGTCCACGGCCAGCCCGGCCCCCACACCATCCGCGCCCTGTTCCATGATTTGCCGCTTGCCGACCAGGCGAGGATTCAGGCGCACATCATCCATGTGGAAAATACCGCCGACTGCGCGCCCATACCGGGCGTGGCGCAGCTTATCGCTTCCCTTGGCGCGGCCCGCATCCCGGTGGGCATCGTCACCAGCGGCTGGCGCCTGAAGATCGATCGCGTTATAGCATTGCTCCAGGCACAGCCCTACGTCTCGGTTATCGTCGAACGGAATGACGTGGTTCGCGGCAAACCCTACCCCGATCCCTATCTGCTCGGCGCTGAGCGTCTGGGCCTCCCCCCGGCGAAAACCGTGGTATTCGAAGACGCTAAAAGCGGCGTGATCTCCGCCGTGGCCGCCGGCGCCTATTGCGTCGGCATCGGCGATGAAGACCTGCTGCCCTGCGGCGCAAAATTCATCATCCCCGACTTCCGGGACGTGAAGGTGCTGGCCAACGGTGGCGACGGCTCGATCCTTTCGTTCGGTCCCGGGCACCAGGTGATCGTGGAGCGGACTGCGCGGTGAAAGGCAAGAAAGATGTTAAAATAGATGCCAGGCTTGAGAAGCAAACGGCAATACCACGTATATTGCTGAGAAACTCTTGAAATAAAGGGGAACGATATGAACGTAACGCCAGCGCAGTACCTGAAAGCCCCTCTTACGTTTCAATCAGCGATGTGGCTGGGCTTAGGTTTCCTTGCTCTTGCCTATATCGGAGCATGGATTATTTATACCCATCTCGATAATAAACTAGATACGTATAAAACCACCACAGAATCAAAGATTGACGCTTCTCGCCTAGAATTTGACGGTAAAATTGACAGTCTTACCGCCCAGACAAGCGCCTATATTGCAGCGACCCGGCTTGAATCAAAATCCGACAACGCGGCAATTACTACACAATTACAAGGGATTTCCAATAGCCTGTCCGAGGTTAACGGTAAACTCTCTTTAAAGAAACCATTATGACCAATCGGCGGCCATTTCCCGACAAAAATCGGCATAACGCCGGGGAGGGTGGCCCAGCAACCGGGAAAAACGCTCAAGAGCCGCCATATCAGCGACTGCGCCATCCTGTTGATAGCGTTGCAACATAAGACGCATATCATATGCCAGCCAGCCGGGCTGCCCGGCCTGTACCATTTGCTGTTCGAACTGATCGAGGCTGTCACCGGCATAATGAATGTCTTTATTAAGCGCGTGGCTCCACAAGCCTGCCAACCCCTGTCCCGTCAGCGCATCGGGACCAACACATTCGACTATTTCATTCGGTGCGGGTTGTGTATCGCTATCCCTGCTTATCAGCGCGTTGGCGGCGGCTTCGCCAATATCACGGACATCAACCATGGACAGGCCCTTTTCACCTACCGGCATTGCATATAATCCTTTATCCAGCAATAGGCTTCGCTGACGACTATCATTTTGCATAAAATAACCCGGCCGCAAAATGGTGGCTGGAATACCGGAGCATTCAATCATCCGCTCCACCGTATACTTACTGGTAAAATGCGGAACATCCACAAACTCATCCGCTCGTATGACGGAAAAATACACCAGTCCCTTGACGCCTTTTTCCCGGGCGATATTCACCGCCTGAATGGCCTGGGTCAGTTCATCGGGCACGTTGGAAACCAGCAAGAATAGCGTTTCAATTCCCTCCATAACGGCGCGCATACCTTGCGGATCGGTTAAATCTCCTTTGACGGCAACTATGCCTTCGGGAAAAGAGGCTCGTTCAGGGGCGCGAGTCAGGGCCCTAACATTCACCTGCCGTCCCACCAGATTTTTCAGAACTTGCTGACCAATGATGCCGGTGCTGCCCGTTACCAGAATTGTCATCACGCTTCTCCTGTAACCGCTGTTGGTTCATGGATATCTCTTAACTCTAGACGTTTCCCAAGCCCTTGGTTATACCGAAATGACGATTAAAGAACCTGTAAACCCATGCCACAGCCCTCGGAGCTTCAGCGTACCCAGCCGGGGACCTATCAGGAGCTGGGCTTCGAGGAGCGGCTCGGGTTGCTGCTTGAACATGAGTTGTTGCAGCGGGAAATGAGCAAAGTTGCCCGACTGCGACGACAAGCGCGGCTGAGGCTGTCGGCACCGGCGTCAGGGCTGGACTGGAGACCAGAACGGGGACTCAAACGCCAGCAGATAGCGGAGTTGCTGAGCGGCGGCTGGTATTAGCGGCAACAAAACGTATTGATAACGGGCCCCACTGGCAGCGGGAAAACCTATGTGGCTTGCGCACTGGGTGAACAAGCCTGCCAGCAGCATGTGGCGGTGGGTTACTGGCGTCTGCCCCGGTTGCTGGATGACCTGAACACGGGGCATGCGGACGGCAGTTACCGCAAGCAACTGCTACAGTTGGCGAAAAAAACGGTGCTCATCCTGGATGACTGGGGTCTGGAAAAGCTGTCACCGCGGCAATCAGCGGATCTGCTGGACGTGGTGGAAGACCGATATGGACGAGGAAGCACCATCCTGATAAGCCAGTTGCCGGTGACTGAATGGTACAAAATGGTGAGTAATCCGACGGTGGCGGATGCCCTAATGGATCGGCTGGTGCATAACAGTCATCGACTAGAACTGAGCGGAGAGTCACTGAGAAAAGTGGCGCAATCCGATCATGGCGAGTAAAACTAAGAAGAGAAAAAACGCGCGAGAAAAGTGCGATCGGAATCACCGAAATACGCATCTTCATCTACCCAAGGAAATTTACTTTGCAGTTTCCTTCCCGCCAGTTCTTCATTAAGCTCCGGCAGAATGTACAGGCAATACTCGTTGTCACCAAAGGGCACGAACAGTAAGGGGCGTATGGTTTTGGCCAGCCTTAGGTAGGCGTTGGTGTCAACGAGGATTTTCGATTGAGGCATTAGGTCAACTCAGCGTGGATACTCTGTGCATCAAGTAGAGGTATATCCAGCACAGTTTGAACATAACCCGGCCCCTTATCGTGTTCTTTTAAGTATTTTCGGAGCAAGTCGAAAAATGACGTTTCAAAAGCGCCCTCTGTCTTCTCGATATAGTCACGAGCACTCGGCCTACCGTGCAGGTCGAGCTCAGTATCGCCGAACAGAGCTTCGCTGAGGCTTTTATATCTCTTATTAAAATTGGTGACAGCGCCGGGGAAAGATGTCTTGCTGAGCTGTATTTCAGGCTTTCCTGTGAATTCGGCATATTTGTTCACTTGCCCAATCACTGTCCAAGGAGAGATCGTTAATTGATCTGCCAAGTCGATAACATGGGCGATTTTCGCGGCAGGAGAAGCTTGCAATCTGATGGAAACATACGCTCCCTCTGCCAGCTTATGCGGATAGAGCAAGCTCGCAGCAAAGGCATCGGCAAAGTCTTCAGCTTCGTCGCCGTCCAAGCTAGGCGACAAGCAATGCCCCAGTTCATGAGCCATCCAGAATTTGAAGTCGTGGATATTGGTATCCAGATTCAGATATACCCAAGTACTTCCTGAATCTGGAAGGTATATGTGCACTGCATTTTCATGGCGCTGTTTGGCTCCCCACATTACCGGCACCACAACGGCCTGCAACTCACTAAAACGACGGATGAGGTGCGTAAAATCCACGCACTCAGCCGACCCAAGATTGATATCCTCCCTGACTTTCGCTGTTACAGTGCGAAGATAGTCATAATCACAGCTAGGTGACTTGAGCACCGGCGGCATTTCAAAAGTATCAAACGGCAAATAAGGCACAAGATGGCGCAAAAAACGACCCATTTCCTGCGCCTTCTCGATATGATGGCTCTTTGTCTTGGTCCCGCGCATTTTGCGGAATGCCACTTTCGGTGCGTGCGGGTCTTCCTTGATAACTAAATCATCAAAAGAAAGATTCAGTAACTTGCCTAAGTGAAGAAGCTTATTGGGACGAGGAAAAGACTTGTGCAAAAGCCACTGGGAAACAGCCTCTTTGGTTACGCCTAAAGCATCAGCCACGGCAGTCTGTGTCAGACCAGCCCTGTCGATTGCCTGCTGCGCTTTATCAGTATTTAGTCTTTTTTGCATGCACTAAGTATATACAGCAGTCAAGTTTTGTCAAGTTTGACTTCAAGGCTGGATTTTCAAAACCTCCCAGAAAGAGATATAGAGTACGAGTCAGTACGCATTACACTTTTACTTTTTTGTAGCTGCGTTAAAAATTCGTTAAAAATTGTTAATTTCCGGATGTTGAGGATTCCTGGGAATCATTTTCTGATAATTTTTGAGCAACCACCCTACTCACGGGATGGCGACATCGCTTCACAACGACATCATTGGGCGACCCACCTCAGGAGATTCACATGAAACTTTCTTCGACCGTTACCCGTATCGCTTCAGCCATCACCTTCTCCCTCGTTGCTTTCGGTTCCACCGCGGCGAGCGCCGCCCCGGTGAAAAACATCGTGCTGGTCCACGGCTACTTTGCCGATGGGTCAGGGTGGCAAGCCGTGTCGAATATATTATCCCATGACGGATATACCGTCTCGGTGGTGCAAGAACCGGAAACGTCATTCGCGGATGATGTGAAAGCCACAACCCGCGTGGTCGACGCCCATGATGGCCCGAGTATCCTGGTGGGCCACAGCTATGGCGGCGCCGTGATAACAGAGGCGGGCAATGACCCGAAGGTGGCCGGATTGGTCTATATCGCCGCATTCGAACCGGATGCCGGCGAAAGCGCGATGGATTTAGCGAAAAAAATTCCCTCCGCGAGTCAAGCCATCAAGCCCACCGCCGACGGTTTTCTGTATATCGATCCGAAGAGTTTCCATGCGGATTTCGCCGCTGATATTCCCGCCGCCGAGGCCCGTTTCATGGCGGCTTCCCAAGTCATGCCAAACGGGCAAACATTTGGCACGCCGATTACCACCGCTGCCTGGAAGACCAAGCCGAGTTGGGCCTTGGTCGCCACGGCCGACCGCATGATTTCCCCCGATCTCGAACGCTTTATGACCAAGCGCGCCGGCAGTACCACCATCGACGTGAAGTCCAGCCATGTTGCTTATCTCTCCCAAGCGCCCAAAGTTGCTAAACTTATCGAACTGGCGGCGAATAACGCGCAGAAATAATCCTAGGTCTGGGCAAGATATTTGATATGCCGCTGGATGTTTGTTGCTAAACGACGAAAGGCCGGAACAACAAACATGTAATCAAAACGTCTTGCCCGCATTTGCGACCATTCGTTCGAAAGATCCCAGAAGGATTTAATTCAGAGCACATTTCTGTATCGGTCTTTGATAAATAATTTTATTCTCGGTAAATATTCGAGGGCATTATTTAACAATACTATTCTTTTTCGGCGATCAACAAATAACAGCTCTCAATTTTAATTTATCTATTTGGTTACGGCATCTCTGTGTCCCCATGTGCTGGTCTGGCTCAATGATTTGGGGTGTAAGCCAGTCACGGCACGAATTATGAGCGGGTGCCGATATGACTGGCCGCATTGTCTGAAGTCATCCTCCTGCGTCTGGTAACAGATCAATTTTCACGCTATCCAAAATGAGCTTATCGTATAGCTCACTACCTCTTGTCAAACTGATATTATTTATACCGAAACTATCAAGCACCATTTGATAGTGCTCAAGCGCGCCCGACCCCAAATCCTCATCATCAATACAGGAATAAAGCGGTGGGCAATAACTGATTTCTATAAACATATAGAAAAAAGAAAATGCAGGATTCCAGCCTATCAGAACTTCAACGGGTCCCAGAGATGATTCGCCGGTTAATTTGTAATGGCACATATTTGTATATCCATATATTAATTATATAACCTATATTTAAATCAACAATTAACAGTGAAAAAATTTAATAGCAAAATTAATAATTTGAAAAAACTGTGATCACTCAGTGAAATAATCAATCTTGCTAAAAAAGAGCTAACCCTATTTTTGTCAGTAGGCTTACCAGCGCCCGCAAGTTAATAAACACTATATAGGCACTATCTTAAACCAGTTTAATCTATCTGGTAGCTGTTTACACTATGGTTTTTAGCAGACATATAGGGTTGGTTATGGCTGAGCCTTTTTTGAAAAACAGAACACGGTTTACCTCTTCCCTAGACAATAAATTAGTGCCACTTTTTAATGAGTTGGCGCAAAAAACGCGTATTCCGAAAAGCAGGCTGCTGGATGAGGCCATCGAGGATTTACTGAAAAAGCATAAATCTAAAGAATGATACTGTAATTATATACATCAGTTGGTATACTCCAGGCATGAAAGTCTATGAGTATGCACTATGCCACGGATGTACGATTTACCCGCCGCGTTCGAAAACACCATGACCCGCGACAAGCAAGGGCGCTATACCGGTTCAATTCTTGACTTTGTCCACGAACTAGAGAAAGTGAATCACCATTTCTCGCCCCGCCAGGCCAACGACTGGATTGCCCACTACAAATCCGGTTGGCGCCTGCATGAAGAAGGCGAGAACGGTTTTAACGTCTACACCCGATTCAACCCAAACTAAGCCCCTGCCCCGATTCTAACGGCCTGCCCACGCGCCGGGCTTTTTTATTCCTGGATAATATTCTAGGCTATATCTCGATGAGCTAGCAGCTTGGTCCGCCGCCATGGAGCAGAATGTAGTGGCCTGCGCCCTATCGGAAATCAGAGTCCACAGAGTGTCCCCTCAATTTTCTGAAATTTAACCTTGCCCTCTGTCCACACATCAACCCGTCTCTTTCTCTTTGCGGTACGATTCAGCAAGAATAGAAATGTAATGCCTGACTTTTTGCTGGTGACCGAAGCGATTGACGTTATCGGATAATTGCATCATGCAGGCCGGGCAACCGGTGGTAATAGTCTCCGCGCCAGTTTGATTGACATCGTTAATTTTTCTTTCGGCGATGGCTACCGAGGTTTTAAAATGCGTTAATACATACGAACCGCCACTGCCGCAGCAAGCGTCAGCCCTGGCCATTTCCTTGAATATCACCCCTGGTATATTTTTCAGGATCTCCCGGGGTTCACGGGAAACCTTCATTACTTTTTTCAGGTGGCAGGGATCGTGATAGGTTAAGACGGCATCTACTTGACCTTTCGGGATGCGATAGCCGATGACGTCAGTCAGCAGCGTTGAAATATCAAAAGTGCGACTGCGCCAAAAATCCGCCCTTGGCCCATACACCGGATCGAGTTTGAATATTTCCGGGTAATCATGCTGCCAGGCGCCCCCGCAGGAACCGCAACCGGTAACGATATAATCAACGTCACTGCTATCCATCGCGTCAATATTCTTTCGGCCAAGCTGGCGAATGGATTCTATATCTCCATGGACCAACACCGGCACGCCACAGCACCCCTGCTCCCGGGGAATCACCACTGCTATGTTATTTTCTTGCAAAACCGACACCAGATCTTCACCCACCTCAGGGTACAAATAATTAAACGAACACCCGGTAAAAAAAGCCACCCTGGCAACAGGATTTTCCATAGGAAGGACATCAGGCAGGCGATCCCGTAGCGGCTTTTTGGCTAACGCCGGCAGTCGCCGGTTTTGGTCAAAGCCCGCCGATTTTCCCAACAACGCCAACGGAGCGCGGGGGGCGATGGCCTGTTGTCCGGCCTGACGAAATAACACGCCGCTTAGCCGCGCGCCGGTTTTCATGCCCAGGTCAAATACTCCCTGACGTTTCAGGGTGCTGAATATCGCCTTTTTGACCCAGGGTAAGCCCTTCTCCCGCACCACGGCACACCGCAGCGCCAGAATGATCCGGCCAAAATCAACCTTGGTGGGGCAATTTTGCATACAGGACTTGCAAACCAGGCAATTGAACAGCATATCGACGACGTCTTTATCCTCGATCTGCAAACTGCCGGCCAGGATGGCTTCAGCAACGCCGATCTTTCCCCTCGCCACACCGGATTCGGTTTTAGTGGTTTTATAAATCGGACAAACGGCCATGCAGAAACCACAGTGCATACACTTATCCAGTTCGGTCTGGATGGCGGCCAGGTCGTCGTATACGGTCTGGACCGGGATGAGCTTTTCAACGGGAAACATGCGTTTTCTCTTCCCTGGGAACGAGCTTGCCAGGATTTAACATATGGGTGGGATCCAAGGCATTTTTGATGGTTTGCATGAGTTTGAGGCCTGAATCGCCTATCTCATTGCCTAAAAAACGCATTTTGGCAATGCCTATGCCGTGCTCGCCCGATAAGGTGCCGCCTAACTTGATGGCGGTGGCAAAGATCTCCTCGACGGCCTGATGCACCCTGGACATCTCGTCAGCGTTATATTTATCGGCAAGGATGGTGGGATGCAGATTCCCGTCGCCGGCGTGACCAAAGGTGCCGAGCACCAGCCGGTACTTGCGCCCGATCTCCGCCAACGCCAGCAGCATGTCGGTGACGCGACTGCGCGGCACGGTCGCGTCTTCCAGCACCACCGTATTGTTAAGTGACGCCAACGCCGGCAATGCCGCCCGTCGCGCGGACCAGAGATTGTCACGCTCTTCATCCGAATTGGCGATATGCAAGGTACCGTGGTTTTCTTCGACAATTCTTATCACCGCGTCGGCTTCTTGCGCCACCACCTGTTCGGCCATGCCGTCAACCTCAATCAACAGCAAGGCCGCGGCATCCGTGGGCAATCCGACATGGGCAAAATCCTCCACCGTGCGGATAGTCATGTTATCCATAATTTCCAGGGTGGCGGGAATAACCTGCGCCTTGATAATACCGGAAACCGTTTTACCGGCGTCTTCCATAATATTGAACGCGGCCAGCATCGCTTTATGAAATTTCGGCTCGGGCAGTAACTTGCAGGTGATTTCCACAATAATGCCCAACGTGCCCTCAGAACCGACAAACAGGTTGGAAAAATCATACGCGGTGACGTTCTTCACCGTTTTGCCGCCAAAACGCACACTCTTGCCATTGGCCAAAACGACTTCCATACCCATGACATAATGTTTGGTGACGCCATATTTCAAACCGCGTAGTCCCCCCGAGTTTTCGGCCACCGAGCCCCCCATGGTGGCGGTGGTAACGGTGCCCGGATCGGGCGGATACATCAGTCCATAGGACGCGATGGCATTATTGAGATCCTGGATGACGACGCCGGGCTGCACGGTGGCGGTGAGATTTTCCGCGTCGATTTCCAGAATCTGATCCATTTTTTGCAATGACAGGACGATCCCATGGTCAAGAGGGATGGTTCCGCCGCTTAAATTGGTTCCCGCACCGCGCGGGTAGATGGCAATACTTTTCCAGGCGGCCAATTGCACCACCTTTCGCACTTGCGCCGTGCTGGTAGGCATAACAATCACTTCAGGCATGGCATGGGGCACATCGGCAGTGGCATCGTAGCTATACGTCGTTAAATTAACGCTGCCAATCAATACATTATCTTTCCCCACGATAGCGTGGAGCTGTTTAATGATAATTTCGTCCAACATACATCAATCCATTCGCGCTTTGAATTCCAGGGTTGAAAGATTGTTGGCCGATTCAATGTTTTCGAATGTGATCGGCAACGCTAAATACAATGATGAGATTAATTTAATGCTAATAACCGGATAGTGGGTTCAGCCGTCAGCAAATCAGTCATTTTTGGAGAGGATGGTCTGGCCATAGAGATCGATTTCGACCTGACGGCCTAGCGCATCGTCAGGATCCGGGAACGGGTTGGGCGCGAGTTGGAATGAGTCGTGGCACCTGACGTTGGCATAATGTATGGGACAACGGAAAGTGAGCTTTGAATTTATTAAACCCGGCACAGCGACACGGAGTGCGTATATCGAACGCATCAATAAAACTGATCTCAAAAAAGCGTAGTTATACGGTGGTGATGCTTACAACGTATGATCCTATGAAAAATCGGAGGAAATGCGATGAACAACGATCAATCGGCCAGCCGTAGATAAGCATATTTCTTCCGGCTCTCTATCAGAGACACTTCAACCTGTCCCGAGGTTTGACCCGTTTCGATGGAAGTTGAAGTCATGATGGAGTGGACAATACTTTCCTTTGAAGGCATGCGATACGAAGCCGCTTTTTGTTTATTTTTCATAAAACCTCCCATTCGTGAGGTTCGAGTATAACGTAGGCAGTACATCTTCAGATATTTTGCCATTTCTGGATTGAATATAAACGAAAGAACATCGGCACTAATATTGGTATAAATAACAGTTGAATAGCTGTTACTTTGAAGGTGAGAAAGCCTGTTTTTTAAATGGTGGTTTCTCGGCACAAAGCGCTTGCAAGTCTTACGATGTACGAGTAAGATAAAGTCATACAGGGTAAGAGTAAGTGAGGCAAATGGATCTTCTTCATTTCATTGAAACCCCAATTTTCCAAAGGAAAATTGATGGATTACTGAGCGCCGATGAATACCAAAAATTTCAGGCATTCCTCGGTTTAGATGCAAAAGTAGGCGATACGATTGCCGGTACCGGCGGATGCAGAAAAGTCCGTTGGGCGTTGCCCGGAATAGGCAAAAGCGGAGGCATTCGGGTAATCTACTATTACCTGACAAGAGACGGCGAAATATACCTGCTGATCGCTTATCCGAAAAATGAAAAGGATAGCCTGACGAACAGCGAAAAAAACCAGCTCAAAAAAGTCATAGAGGCTATCGAGGGGACAAATGAAAGAAGAACTGTTTAACGAATTACTTGCCAGTGCTCAGGAAGCGGTTGCCATCAAAAACGGAGAGATCAAAGCTGCCAGGATAACTACCATGACTTTACCGGATGTTAAAGCTATCCGGACCAAAGCGCATCTGAAACAGGATGAGTTCGCACAGGTAGTCGGCGTTTCCCCTTCTCTTGTCCAGGCCTGGGAACAGCACAAGCGTACGCCTACCGGAAGCAGCCTGAAACTTCTGAGGGTAATTGAAAAACATCCTGATATGTTGAATGTGTTCAGCGCTGCCTAATTTACTGAAAATCGGTATTATTTACTGACTTTTCCGCAAGAATACATTCTATAACGCTTTTTGGATGTATGCTTAAGCGTACATGAAAAATGCACATCAAAAAAGACATCAATCCAAATGTTCATAAATCATACCGATTTAATTACGGTGGTAAAACCATAACCATCCGCAAAAGGATTTATGCCGGCAACCCAGCCCGATTGATTAGAGCATTTTAATAAGGCGCCCAGGTCAGCAGCCAGGCTTTATACCGGCGGCAATAGGGAAAATGCCGCTTTCATTTCCCGAGCCTCTTCTCCCGGACTGCGGCCAAAGAAACGCCGAAACTCGCGATTAAATTGCGAAGGGCTTTCATACCCCACCCTGAACGCCGCCGAAGCCGCCGTCAAATTATCGCGAATCATCAATAAACGCGCCTGATTCAGGCGTACGGACTTGATGTACTGCAAGGGCGAAGTACCGGTCACGACTTTAAAGTGTTTATGGAAAGCGGGCACGCTCAGGCCGGCGTCATTTGCCAGGGCGCCTAATAGGCAAAGGCTGCGGGAAATCCAGATGAATGTGCTGTAACACCCTGGCGATGTTGGCAAAATGCCCCTGATTTGCCAGCGCCGCCCTTATCGCGCCGCCGCGCTCCCCCACCAACGCACGGTAATACAGCTCACGCACCAGCTGCGGGCCGATTATCTTTGCCTCTTGCGGCGAGGACAACGCTCGCAGCAGGCGTAATGCCGTATCCGCCAGCGAGGCATCAAGGGGCGTTGATATGATACCTTCGGGTGCGGCGTGCAGCGGCGAATCCGGGCTGTCCAACAACATCACCAGTTCCGATAACACCGTCCTGTCCAGGGATACCGCCACCGCCAGCAATGGTTCCTGCGGGCTGGCTTCCGTTTCCGTGTAAAACGGCAGCGGCACCGAAAGCACCAGATAATGCTGCTTGTCATAAAAATAGACCTTGTCCGCCAGGTAGCCGCGCTTATGGCCCTGGCAGACAATCACAATGCTCGGTTCATACACCACCGGCGTGCGGCCCAAGGGACGGTTGGAACGCATGAAACGCACATCATCCAGCAATGAGCGGGTATAGCCCTCGTTCGGGGCAAGACCGCAAATCAGTGACACCATCTCATCGAACACCCAACATCTCCTCTATTTACTGCCCGCTACAATCAAGCAATAATGTTGCCGTTTATCTCCCGAGAAACGAATCCTCTGAATAGAAACAGGCAATCATAGGATAAGAATACGCCTATTTTAACTGCCCCGCGCTGTTTAGCATGGTGGCGTTAACGAGATTTTCACTTTTCAGTCTGCTTCAGAGGAGATAAGACATGAGCAATAAAACCTGGCTGATTACCGGCGCGGCTCGCGGCATTGGTTTGTCGCTGGCGCGTCAGGTACTGGCGCGGGGTGATGCGGTTGCCGCCACCTCGCGCACCCTGGAGAGTTTACGCGAGGCGCTGGGGGCGGATAGCGACCGCTTCCTCGCCCTTGAGGTGGATCTGGTATCCGAACCCGGCGTGCAGGCCGCTATCGAAAAAATCATCGAGGTATTCGGCGGTATAGACGTGGTGGTAAATAATGCGGGTTACGGTCAGCAAGGTGCGATTGAAGCCCTGACGGATGCGGAACTCCGCCGAAATTTTGACGTAAACGTGTTCGCGCCGCTGCATGTGCTTCGCCACGCATTGCCGCACTTACGCCAGCAGCGCAGCGGACACATCTTCAACGTGGCGTCGATTGTAGGTTTTCAGGGCGGCTATGCGGGCTGGGGCAGTTATGTCGCCACCAAGTTCGCGCTGGCCGGGCTGACCGAAACCCTGGCGGCGGAAGTCGCTGAGCTGGGTATCAAAGCCACTGTCGTGTATCCCGGCCCGGTGCGCACCGGATTCCTGTCGCGGGAAAGCCTGGTGGTGGCCCAGCACGCCATTGCCGACTACGCCGCCGCCCAAGCATCGCTGGATCTGCACCTGAACGGACTGGACGGCCAGCAGGCGGGCGACCCGGAAAAACTGGCATTGCTTATAATCCAAGCGGCCGGTGCGGCACAACCGCCCGTACATCTGTTCGCAGGCCAGATAGCCAATGAACTGGCCGAAGAGAAGCTGAAGGCCGTCAGCGGGGATCTCGCGGCCTGGAGGGACGCTTCGCAAGCCACGGATTTCAGCGAATGATGGCCGGTGCCATTATCGGCTGCGCCTGATCAGGTGCTAGGCCGACGCCGTGAGGCGCCGGCTCATTCCTGGCGTCATAGAAGAGAGATATATATTGGTGCAACGTGCGCTGATACAACAGTAACGACTGTCTCTAAATTATCATAAATGGCGTAATTGGTTCTCGTCATTATTTATTTGACTATCAAATTGTGCGCGACATTGCTATTAGGTCATCACCTAATGAAAGAATGCAAATTTGTTTCCAGAGAGGGTATATTTTGGCCGACAAAGCCTACATTATTTAAAATATGAAATTATTGTTCCGTTGTGTTATTTATTTTCTTTTTATTGATGGATTTTACCTCATTTCACTGATAAAGTATCCAGTATAAACTCGGTCGCTTTAATTCTTTTCCGGTTTATAAGTGAAGTCAGTATTCTATTAAACAGTATTAGCGCGGCAATAAGACGTTGAAGCGCCCTACCGCCGCTCACCATCAGCAACTATACAAGGTAGTCACCATGGCTAAAAAGCATATTAAGTCAAAACCCCGTTCACCCCAAGCAAAAGTTGAAACCCGTTATTATACTGTTGGCTACGTTCCAAATGGCGGCATGCCCAATGCCCGGCCCGCCCTGAATTTGAAAGGTCGCTGGCTACATCAGTGCGGTTTTACTACCGGAAAGCAGGTGACCGTTACGGTAAAAAACGGGCAACTGATAATTGATACGGAATTGCTGGTGTGAAGAAATAAGCGATGAGGTAATAAGTGGCGTTGGTTATTGGTTGGCACTCGCGGGAATTTAGCGCTGAGGCGCGATCGATAATCAACTCCAACATATGCGGATTAGCGATCTGTATAATACTTTTCATAGTTTTATTAAAATAATTATATTAATTAACTTGAATTATAAATTTCAGAATATGTATCATTTGATAAAATAAAATTATAGCATTTTACTATTACTTCATTTATTTTAAATTCTCCTTTTCCTTTAATAGAACACTCCCAAACAATAAGAATTTTCCATTTCATTAACATAAAATCCATTATATTATTACTATCTCTTATTTTATTTTTAGCTATCTTATGCGCCCAGAACTTCTTATTTGTCTGAGAATTTTTACCTCTGGAACAATTATGACCATGCCAAAAACATCCATTAACAAAAATAGCTGTTTTATACTTAAAAAAGACTATATCCGGACATCCCGGCAACTCCTTCCTATGCAATCTGTATCTTAGGCCAAGGCGATATAAACCTCGTCGGATAATGAGTTCAGGAGAAGTGTTTTTCGAATGAACAGAGTGCATGATAGAATGACGTTTTTCTTTATCGAAAATATCCATTAGCTCCTCCTGCATATTCATTACTATGATCAACTATTGTAGTATATGTTGTAAATTTTAATACGGATCTTAGTTATTATTTTTCGGCATAATAATGAATTATCCTTGCTCATTATAACTGATAAGATGAATCAATTCTTCTTGAGTGATATTTTTACTATGAACATCGTCATGGCAAACATTACAAAGTGTTATTAAATTTTCCATCGTATTTTCACCTTTATCGGCGTGATGAACAATATGATGTAACTCTAAAAAATGTCGGGGATCATTTTTATTTTTGTTTTCGTGATTCCAACCACACTTACGGCATGAATGATGATCCCTATCCAAAACCTTTGCACGGATTGAATCAGGAATACGCCTGTCATGCGGGGCCGCTTGACGATCTTCTTCTAAAAAATAAGATCCGACCGGAAGCTCCGCCCTTCCTGAATATTTAGTCGAGATAGGCCAACCATCTTCAGTACGCAATTCCCTTGTCCTTCGAGCCCACTCACTGTTATTTTGAGCTAAATATCTAAGTTCTTCCCCTGAAATAGAACGACCGACATTTTCACGCATATATCTTAAAATTTTGTCTTTTACGGAAGCATTACTTTTTCGGATATTATGTGCTTGGTTCCATCGGTGTGCTGCGTCTCGATCTTGATACAAATCAAACAGAAAATATACATCAGTTTTCAGAATTTCTACAGAAACTATCCCTAAATCTTCAATTCTGACGGCTTCTTGATCCACCATTTCACGAAGCACCGTCCCGCTCAGAATTTTCCAGCCATGTTCACCACGCAGTTCACGAATACGTCTTGCATATTCACTAATGCCTGCCACCACCATTAGTTCATCCCCATGTATAACAGTTTTGGGATATTTTTTTAAATAAGCAAGAATTCGATCACGCGCTCCATCACTGCCCTCCCCTATAGGTAAGAGCGAACTGCCCAAATCCCGCAAAACATAATTAGCGGGGATTAGCCCTTTTACCTGAGTACGTAAATCTTCTTCTTCTAATTTTTTTTCAAAATCTATAATTATGTCAAGAAGATTCTTACGCAGCTCTTCCGGTTCGTTTCTCTTCGATCTCCGCGCCATTGTTTTTTCGAAATTCCATTAGTTGTGAAACAAATTGCGCTATGCAAGTCGCAAAAATAGGCGGAACGGCATTCCCAATTTGACGTGCTATTTGAGTTTTTGTTCCAAGAAAAATAAAATCATCAGGAAAACTCATTAGTCGTGCAGCCTCCCGATGAGTTATAGGACGATGCTGATCCGGGTGTAGATAACGACCTTTTTCTGGTTTGAAAAACTCAGTTCTTATCGTAACCGAAGGACGTTCCCACCATAGACGTCCAAAAAGGTCTGTTCCACCCGATGTTTTTTTAATCCAACAAGCTGGTGTTATGTCTAACCTGTTGCGCTGCAAATCGAACCGATTACCCCCCATCGGAACAGCTCTATATCGTTCTAAACTGGTGGCTGTAGGGCTACGGCCAAAATGAAGATCAAGGGGAGGTTTGACATCATCTCTTATATCTGTTCCAACAGGCTTAGGCAGGTCCCCTATAGCACTTTCAACGCTTTTCCAAATAGGCAAATCACTACAAACCTCCGGGGCCCTGTGAGTAGGAGCAGGAGGAAAAGTAGGTAAATTTTTCATATCAAAATGAGATGCTTTTATCCCAATTGCGATGACTCGTTTACGTGTTTGCGGAACCCCATAATCCGCAGTATTCAAAATACTCGGATTAAGAAGCGTAAAGCCAAGCTGAGCTGCTCTTGTTGCGATATCGGAAAACTCATCGCTACTTAACAAACCTGGAACATTTTCCATGATAAACATAGAAGCCCCTGATTTGTCGATGATATCCATGTATGGTTCCCATAAAGCTCTTCTGTGATCACCAGCGCGGTTTTTATTTAGCAGGCTGAAACCTTGACATGGTGGCCCCCCAATGACGATATCTGCTGGAGGAATTTCGTTGTCTGCTATCCACTCGTCGATGTTTGCTGTAACGCCATGACCGCCAAAATTTGCATTATAAGTATTTATTGCTGCTGCATCATTATCAATGGCGAGGATACTCTCGAAATGCTGACCTTGGTTACCTTTCATGAAACCGGCAGACAATCCTCCAGCGCCGCAAAAAAGGTCTATCACTCTATATTTATTGAATTTTTTCATTAACACTTCACCGTTTTAAGGTCTTGGTATCATTCATTTTATAAGATAGCAGAATAGGCCGATACTGTATGTATGTCAGTTTACCCAATTATGGAAGGAAGCTCAAAAACGCGGTATAACACGCCGAAAAATTGTACAATACAT